>CAWCBD010000003.1:137500-241279 GCA_963793665.1 uncultured Paenibacillaceae bacterium | reverse complement strand
CGAGCTTCAGAGCGCGGCGGCTTATGAATATAACGCGATTCTCTCATCAGCGGAGCGGAGCGCCAAAAGCTGGAATGCCTTTTACAGCTTCTACACCAATCGCAAGACAGCCATAGGCAGCGGATATAATCTGGATGTACTGTCGTACAAAGCCAGAACCTTGATTGGTCCAAAGGTGATCCCGGCTGTCGTCAATCCGACGGAGGCATTGCGCAGTGTGCAGCATTGGTACGGGGAATACAATCTTCCAATTGCTCCCTACATCCTGCCGAAGGGGACGAATATCGTGAACCTGGCGAACCGTTATGGCGGAAAACTGGACGGGCATGAGAAAGAGTTTCTGACCAAGGGGTATATCGTCGTTCATTTCGGCATCTTTACGGTGAAAAATAACGATGTGAATACATCCATTTTGGGCTACCAAGCGCCGATCGCGAATATGTGGGCGATCGAAGGACAAGTCACGTCGGATCAAGATTATTTGGGGCATACCTTCACCTATAAGGCCGGCGATGTGATGTTGTTCGAATCCGATTTCTCGGTTCGTAACGATTTTCAGGGGCAAGGAAGGTAAGATACATGGCGATTTCACTAATTCCGGCACAGCGAAGGGAGGCGTATCGCATTGTCGCAGAAGAAGGCGGTATTCCGGACGGAGCAGGTTCGGCAGCTGCAGCAGAAGATGCTGCAGATCAGTGAAGAGACGAACCTGCTCCGGCAGCAGTTGAACGGACAAGTGAATGGATGGAGCAGCGGACTGCCGGTCATGGGAGCGGTGAGCAGCGCCCAGCAGCTGGCCAGCCGGCTTACAGAGGATGCGGAGAAGCTGGCTGATGTCCTGCGGAAAGCGATCCTGGGAGTTGAACGCGTTCAGCTGGAGAACGAACGCGGAGCCAGTGATTGGGCACATAAGGCGCAGAGCCTAACTAAGCTGGTTGGCTATCTCCAGATCCAAGCCGTCTCCGCCATCGCTCATATTCCCCAGCAGCTGCGTCAAGCGGCCACCCATCTGATCGATCGGGTAGTCGACTTGTTTGGTCGGGATGAACTCTACAATGATCCTACAATCCGGCAGTTGGATTGGCTTGCGCGCAATCAGGATTTACCCGTAGAGGAGCGTATACAAGCTCAAACGAAGCTGGATGCAGCAATCAAGGAACGGGATTTAATCGCCAAAGCCCAAACCGCCTATGAGATCTATAAGCGATTTGGCAACACGGCCCTGATGGATCAGGCCCATGAACAGGCGGAGCAAAGCCGCCAGCACTTAACAGAGATGGGGGTTCAGGCCTCGTTCTTCGAGGCATCGAGGAATCTGAGCAGCCATTACCATGAATCGGCGATCCAAGCGTGCGATTATGACCCATTGTATACGAATGCGCAGGTACCGCTGCCGCAGAATGAACAGTATCTGTTCCTTCTCAGCCTGTCGATGAAAGATGGCGCACAGGGGGCATGGGCCAAGGAACAGCTCGATGCCATCCATGGTATAATTGGCCAAGCCGGTCAAGCGGTAAACGGCATTCTGATCAGCCTTAGCGCAGGTAAGGCGGGTGAAGCGTGGAGCGGTTTTATTCAGTTCGTAACCTTGCAGCAGCAGCTCGGGAGCTACCATCTGTTTCCGCTGGAGATACCTAAAGAACAAGCACAAGAGGAAGAAAAGCATTCCTGGTGGGAGAGCATCCTGGATACGGGAGACGATGTACTGGAACGGGTGAAACAGTCACTTCATGCCGTAAGCCAGCCGCTGGATAAGATAGAAGCTGGTGTAGACTGGCTGGAAAGAAGGTGGGCCAAGGCGAGCAGTGGCTCTACGACCAGCTGGATCAGATACCCTACAATGAGAATCAGCTAGATGAGTCGTTCAAGAAGGGGATCGTGAAAGGGGTAATCGGGACAGTTGCCGGCGTGCTCGATCTGGGATTGGAAGCCTTAACGAGTCAGCCAAGGCAATGGAATTATATAATAAACGTAATTACGAGCCCGAATCCGGCCCTGAAGCTGAAGCAGGATATGACAGCACAATGGCTGGAGCTGTCTCAGTTGCCGGGACAAATCAAAGCGCAGGCGAAAGACACATGGACGGACTTTAAACAAGCCGATAACAACCAGAAAGCAGAGACGGCGGGCTTGTTTACGGAGAAAATCCTAGAACTATTCATTCCTGGCATCGCGGAGATAAAAGCTGTTAAGGCAGTAGAAGAAGTAGCAAGCGTGGCGACGCGAATTGAGCGGATGGAGGAAGTTGTTCGTAAGGAAGGAGACATTGGAGGGGAGACAGGGACGGTTGCACCTCCGAAACCGAGTAAACTGCCAGAGATTGAGGGGACGGGGAAAGTTGGAACTAAACTGACCGAACCTTCTTTACCTAATGGAGGTAATCCAAAAGGGGATTACACAAAAGGTGATTCACATGGTGTTAAGAAAGAGAATGAAACAGCAGATCACTTGGCAGAGCAGGGATATGACATTGAAATGTTAAATGAAGTAAATGGTGGAAATGGATATGGTATAAAAGAAACATCAAATCCAGATTTTCTAATTGAAGGTGAAGTCTTCGACTGCTACGCACCTAATATAGATACCAATATGGATAATATTCTTAGAAATATTAGAACGAAGACAAAAACACAGGCAGAGAGAATTGTACTTAATTTAGATGGCTTCACCCCGGAAAAGATAACTGAGATCACTGAAGGGATTCTAAGGAAAGCTAATCCAAACGGGGATTTAAAGAACTTGCAAGAATTATTAATTGTGGTTGACGGTAAAATTATACGGATATTTGGGGGATAGATATGGATGGATTTCGAATTGTTTTTAGAATCTAGTTTGAGTCACAAGTCATTGGCAGAATTTATTGAAAAAATAATAATCGACAATTTGAACGAAAAAGTATCGGTTCACAATAATGATGAAGAAATAGTTATCAGAACTGAATATTTTTCATTGGCTCTTGAAATTGAAGATATTTCTGACATAACTTTTGTTAGAAATCATTATGATTTAGATATTAATGTTTGCATTAGGGTTCAGCTATTTGGTGACACCTTTTATCAAGGACTAGAATTTTTATTTAGAATTGTGGGTAAGTATATGAAACAATTTGCTGGAAGTTTGTTATTTTTGGAAAACGGTTCAGATCAATTACTTAGAAAAGAGAACGGTCAGTTGATTGTCAACAATGATTTGGATCAATACCAAATAAAGTACTTAACCACAAATCTACTTAATTTACTCGACCATTCTTATAACGAAGAAAAATTGCCAAACTAGGTATTTCAGTCTCCGGGGGCTACCCAGTGCCGAATGAACCCTGCATTTCGCTTGTACGCAGGAAACGGGTGTTTCTTCGTTTTTCCGATGAATCGGAATGGGCGTAAGCGGCGCATTAAACTTTTTGAGCAGATCGGCGGACTCTTCGAGCAAGACCCGCTGCCACTGACCGCATGGAGCCGCTTGGTCAAAGCGTTGGCGTAAAGTTGGTGCGGAGGTCATTTTGCGAATGCCGAGCGCTTTGGCAAAGAATCGATCCTGGCGAAAAGGCTCAATATGGTCAAAGTCGCTTTTTCCTTGGCAAAGCAGACCTAGGTAGGTGACGACGTTATCCGCGTTAGGGTACTGTTGCACCTAACTTTGGAAGACAGGGCGGTGCAGCTCAGATTTATCTTCCAGATCCGAATGTACTAAAATGATGAGGTGATTATACGGCTTACCAATTGGGAGATTTCATTCGAGAGATTAATGCAATTATTCCAGAACTTGAAATCGAGCTCCTAGTTCGCAAGAATGGTATCCAAGGAAATGGTAGCGTACAGCAGTTGGAATATATAAGGGATGAGTTAGAGCAACTTAAAAGCTACGCGTTGACTAACAACCTTCCAAGTAAAGAAAAGAGATATACTGCTTTTTCACGGTATGTTGTTGATGAATGGGATGTTACATCTATATTAGGACAACGACTATGTGATTTAGCAGATAAATATAAGAGAAAGCTATAGTTTAACGTAGCGGCGGTTGTCTTCAATAGGCGACCGTCTTTTGTATATAAAGTAATGGCTTAGAGCAGCACAATCCTGTGACAGAGGTTTTCAATATTGATACTTCTAAAAATGCACATGATAAAGCTAATCTTACTATGGTGATACAAGATCTCAAGACAGGTTTTTTAGATTTTTAAGGTGTGAAATAATGCACAAGGTGTATGCTGGTTGAATAGAAGCCAAAACTGGAAAAAACGATGATATGAACTCCCGCATAAGGTGTCCATGGGTGGAGGACACAGCCCAAGCGAAGGCACGGGAGAACATGTTTATTCGCTTGTGGAATCTAGTACTACGGCTTGGGTATACACAGCCTCTGGTGTGTGGTTTTGGAGCGATTGATGCGGAAGACAAAAATTGTGCAAGTGTATATATCTCTCAACACCCTGCCGTGTTTCTCGTGGACTCTTGTAGTCGTGGATTTCATTATACTTAAGACTGCGCCAGAAACGCTCAATTACAATGTTATCGGTTGCATGCCCCTTACCGTCCATGCTGATCTTGACGTCGTTCTCCTTTAGCAAATCAATGTACTTTGGACTGGTGAAATGGCTGCCTTGGTCACTGTTGATAATCTCAGGCTTATGCCGCTGTAACGCTCGTCTCATCGTTTCCAGTACGAATTCAATCTCCAGGGATTGATCGAGTTGCCAGTCGATGATGTACCGGGAATACCAGTCCATGACAG
This sequence comes from uncultured Paenibacillaceae bacterium, assembly GCA_963793665.1. Classification (GTDB taxonomy): domain Bacteria; phylum Bacillota; class Bacilli; order Paenibacillales; family Paenibacillaceae; genus Paenibacillus_Z. The sequence goes on along the minus strand of CAWCBD010000003.1, from coordinate 236,548 downwards.
CGTACAGATACATCCAGCCATGTTTCATCCGAGTGAAATAAGAGACAAGGCGTAGTCGAGCTATCTTCCTGTCTCTCTTTCCCGAACCGGACTAGTGTGGTCGGTATATTGGTAGAAATTTGCCCATCCTGCAAGTTGTCTAAGGCTTTCTACCAAGTCCATTCTGTTCATGCTGTAATTACCTGACATTTGTGGATATTATAAAGCATTAGAGGAATTCAATAAAAAGACTGGTTACGGAGTCGATTGTATCAGGATATTGTTTCACGATGACTTCGAAGAATGGGAAGAATATCGCTGTAAAGAAAATGAAGTAGCGTTAATTATGGATTATCCTGCGGCTGAGGAAGATACAATTGGGTATTTGGATTTTTCACATTTTTACAGTTTCTTGGTTGATGAAGGTAGGAAATATATGGAAGAAGAACCTGAGAAGCACGAAGAAATTGATCTTTTATTAAAAGAGGTAGAAAATACGTTAGGTTTGATAAGTGATGACTGTATTTAGAATGAATGAATCCATCATTCAACCATAAATAACCTAAATAATGCTTTAGCATTACATAGAACAGTTCGATTAAGGCCAGATACCACCATGATCGGGTCTGTCAAATCTTTATACCCTTCTTGATAGGGGGCATTATCTCCTGAAGAGGTAAAGAACCACTTGATGAAAGTGACCGAAATTCAGATAAATGCTTCGGTTCGTTGTTCTGCCGCAGATGGCAAGTACTAACAATCAGGTCACCGTAATATAATAATGTTAATTATCGCGGAACCTCCACAAGGGGGGTTCTTTTTTTTGAACAAATAATCCCATGAAGCATGTGAATGAGATCATAATCTCTTATTTATGTTATATTTATGTAAGATATTTGTTAAGTATGTTTACATATCTAACGGATTTCTGTATAGTATTATGTAAGATATATATACCCTTACAAAGGGTTGTTTGAACCATTCGAACATCGAACGACTGGGGGTGGGATAGTTGTGATTACGTTTCGCGATGTCAACAAGCATTACGGCAAGTTCCATGTGCTAATAGATATTAACCTGCATGTGAAGCAAGGTGAAGTGGTTGTCGTCATTGGTCCCTCGGGATCTGGGAAAAGTACGCTGCTGCGGTGCATCAATCGGTTGGAAACCATCACAGACGGGGTCTTAGAGGTAAATGGGGTTCCCGTCAATCACAAAAAAACGGATATCAATAAGCTGCGGCAAGAGATTGGCATGGTGTTTCAGCATTTTAATTTGTACCCGCACAAGAAGGTAATCGATAATATCACCTTAGCTCCATTGAGAGTGCTTGGTAAATCCAAACAAGAAGCTGCAGAGACAGCGATGTTCTATTTGGAGAAAGTAGGGATACCGGAGAAGGCTGAGACTTATCCTGCACAATTATCCGGCGGCCAGCAGCAGCGGGTAGCCATTGCAAGAGGCTTAGCTATGAAACCTAAGATTATGCTATTTGATGAACCTACATCCGCGCTTGATCCTGAGATGATCGGTGAAGTGCTGGACGTTATGAAGTCTCTAGCGCGCGAAGGAATTACGATGGTCGTCGTTACTCATGAAATGGGATTTGCCCGTGAAGTGGCGGATCGAATCATTTTTATGGATCAAGGTCAGATCGTCGAAGAGGCAGCACCGGCTGAGTTTTTCGAGAATCCGCGTGAAGAGCGTGCTCGTGCTTTTCTCAGCCGTCTTATTAATCATTAAAATAATAGGGTGACGAAAGGGGATTTTTCGCATGAAAGTGAAACTTAAAGCAGGCCTGGTTATGATGTCCGTTGCACTTGCACTGGTTGGCTGCGGCGCGGCGAAAGATACAACAAACCAAGCAGCTGGCACTCCGCAAACAGACGCTAAAGGATCGAAGGCCATTGAGGATATCAAGAAACGCGGAAAATTAATAGTAGGTGTTAAATACGATACCAACCTATTCGGATTGAAGGACCCTGGAACCGGCGAAGTCAACGGATTTGATATCGATATCGCTAAAGCTATTGCTAAGAATATTCTGGGCGACGAGAATAAAATCGAACTGAAAGAAGTAACCTCCAAAACAAGGATGCCAATGCTTAATAACGGAGATATTGATGCTATTGTAGCTACCATGACGATAACGGAAGATCGTAAAAAAGAGGTAGACTTCAGCGATGTGTACTTCAACGCCGGACAATCTTTACTCGTGAAAAAAGGCAGCCCGATCAAATCCATTGCAGATGTGAAAAAAGGCGTGAAAGTATTAGGCGTAAAAGGATCAACCTCTGTTAAAAATATTGCCGAAAAGGCGCCTGAAGCTACCGTTCTGCAGTTTGAAAATTATCAAGATGCCTTCACGGCGCTGAAAGCGGGCCAAGGCGATACTTTGACAACCGATAATGCGATTCTATTCGGCATGATGAAGCAAGATCCGAATTATGTCATGGTAGGCGGCAATTTTACCGATGAACCTTATGGTATTGCAGTGAAGAAAGGTGAGACCGAATTGGTTACAACCATTAACGAACTGTTGAAATCAATGAAAGCCAGCGGGGAATACGATACGATTTACGAGAAATGGTTAGGTGAAAAACCAAGTAAATAACTCGTTCCGAAGTAGGATGAGCGGCTATTTGCCGTTCATCCTATTCATTTCAAAGGCCGGATGAGGTGAGGGAAGAGGATGAATTTTTCGATACTTTTTGATCACTGGGATACTTTTCTTATAGGGTTTGGCAATACCTTGAAGGCAAGCGTGCTGGCTCTCATCGGCAGCTTTATTCTTGGGACTCTGCTCGCCATGATGCGCATATCTGCTTATCGAATATTACAGGTCGTCAGCACGGTATATATTGAATTTGTACGTAACATTCCTTTGCTCTTAATTGTACTCGTGTTTTTCCTTGCCGTTCCATCCATGGGCATCCCGCTTGATGGCTTTACAGCAGGAACCATTGGATTAACCGTATACACGGCTGCGTTTATAGCTGAGGTGCTGCGGGCGGGCATTTTATCCATCCCCAAGGGACAGACAGAGGCGTCAAGGTCTTCCGGATTGACTTATTTTCAGACGATGAGATTCGTGATCCTGCCGCAAGCTATTAAAATCGTGATTCCACCGCTAGGGAACCAATTTTTAAATTTGATCAAAAATTCATCTATCCTGGGAGTCGTCTCCGGATTTGATCTCATGTATTATGGCGATATGATCTCCACGGAAACACTTGTCACGTTCAGCGTATATATTTTTGTCGGCTTGTTTTATTTGGTGTTAACCGTACCCTTGAGCTTTGCGATCCGCTATTTGGAAAGCAGACTTGCTCGCATCTATTAAAGAGGCTTAGGAGGGGAAACTATTGGATTTTGATTTTGCTGGAGCCTATTCTGCAGATAATGTGTTGTTCTTATTGAAGGGATTCCTCATTACGTTAGAGGTTGCCTTCATTTCTATTATTCTTAGCTTTCTTCTGGGCTGCTTACTGGCTGTTGTGAGGTATGCTAAAATTCCTGTTCTAGCCCCTCTTGCGGCTACCTATGTGGAGATAATCCGGAATCTGCCGCTGCTATTGATCATATTCTTCGTCTATTTTGCATTGCCGGAGATCGGCATTAAATTCAGTATTATGGCGTCATCGATCATCGCTCTTACCGTATTTGAAGCTTCGATGGTCGCGGAAATCATCCGCAGCGGTCTGAACTCCATCGACAAGGGACAGATCGAGGCGGGGCGTTCTTCTGGCCTGTCCTATATTCAAACCTTGCGGCATATTGTTCTGCCCCAGGCGCTCAGACGCATGGTTCCGCCTACTGTTGGTCAATTTATTTCCCTGCTTAAGGATACATCCCTTACGGTAATTATCGCACTGCCGGAGCTAATGCATAATGCAAATATTGTTAATGGGCAAAAAGCCAGCTTTGTCGTGCCAATATTTATGCTGACGGCATTATTTTATTTTACCGTGAATTACATGTTATCGATCTTTTCACGTCGGCTGGAAGTTAAAGAGGGTTAATATAGGAATTTACCGCCGTCTATTATGTAAGCTTTAAATAAGGAGTTGAGAGTAATGTCCATTACAATCCCTTGGGATGATGAACCAACCACCCAACAAGATTTAGAAGATATTAAGAGTGCGAAAGAATCATTTGCGCGTGGTGAAAGCATTAAATTAAAGGATGTTATTAATGAATTACTCAATAACAAAATTAGATAAACCAGCTTGATATTAAAAGGATGCAAGGTACAATAGATGAGTTTCGTTTACGGGTAGGTTCGAATTGTGTATTCACTTGAAAATGACAAATTACTAATTTTCGTTATTAAAATAGGTTCGCACGGCGATGTTTATATTATTTCATAGGGGTTTCACCTGTTCATCAGAATGAAGGATTTCAAACTTTACAAACTGATCTGGATAAATATTTTGAACATATTTCCTTTCCATTTCATATTTAATCCCTCCAAGGTGTTATCCGAAGCCTTCGACCTCTTGGATGAAAATAATCTGATAATTTTCGTTGTTAAATTTTGAAGGATTATCCCGATTATTACAGAATTATATGGGTAGCAGTAGGAAGATGAATAAAGGGAAGGTGGAGGAATATGAATTTGAAGAAATTATTACTATCTGTCTACTCAGTGTTTCTGTAGTTTCATTAACGGGGTGCGTACCCGGGGATGGAGTCAATAACGGCCATCATCTTGCTGGTTTTTTTTGGGGAATATGGCATGGATGGATCGCACCTGTATCACTAATCATTGGAGTGTTTAAACACCATATTAGAGTTTATGAAATCAATAACATTGGATGGTGGTATGACCTAGGTTTTTACATCGCTGTAATCAGTGGGTTTGGCGGTCTTTCTCTATCCCGACGTAAAAAGTTAAACAAAGAATAATGCAGTGCTAAACATCAAGTGAAGACCCGGCTAAATCATCGAGCTTTGCTCTGATCTTCACGATCTGGGAGGTTTCGCCTAGCGTTCCTGCATTCATGAACCCTGACACTGCCTTAAATGACCGAAGAGAACGGCCGCAACGCGGTTAGGCAGTGCAGGGGTGCCTCCTGACTTGGCTTCCTCAAAATCCCTCTGGCGACCAAGGGACTCGAGAGGCGCGCAGCTTGAATACATTGTTAAACGACGAATCCGTCTTCTTCGAGATATCCTTCAAGTTTCTTCTTTACTTCGTCCCATTCCTGGTCAATAATGCTAAATACAACATAGTCGGTATTGTTATATTTCTTTCTTAATATTCCTTCCCTTACTGCTCCAAGTCTCTCAATTGCTTTAACGTTCTTGTGTTTACGAACCCGAGAGCCTAAAGAAGGGAACGGGTCGTCTGACTTAGGCTCACAGGGTTTTCCGGCTGGATATGCTTCTACGAAAATCCTGTTTACTTGAACAATGTCATTGTCCAGGTCTTAAATCCGTTCATCTGATAAAAATCAATTATTTTCTTCCAATCCTTATTAGCAGTACTTACAGTCATTCGATCTATACCTTGTTTATTTAGATTTTCAGTTACTTCTTTTAATAACGCTTTTCCAAACCCTTTTCCTCTAAAGTCAGGATGAATATAGATTTCCTCAATCTCAAAATACGATTTATCCGATTCTTCGAGAATTGATAGACCATTATTGTTTTTTATTCGACCAAGTAAATATCCCGTGATATATGCTTCTTCGATGATCACATATAATCCATCGCTTAAATATATTTGTAAATCTTCTATTGAATTTGCTTTCAATCCGTATGTACTTCCTTCTTTCTCCCATATTTCTGATAAACCCGCAATCGAGCTGAGATCTGATATTTGAGCTCTTCTGATTACCATCATTAACTCCCCACCATATATGATTTTTTAAACAAACATTTGCTAGAATTTCTCATACCGTCTTATTTGCGTATTGCGAATAAGTCTTCTAATCTTTGGTGTTTGCGTATTGCGGTAAGCTAAGGTAGAACTAGGATTCTAAATGTCTACAAATAGTTCCATGGAACTCCTCCTCCAGCATACCATATTTGAAATTGTTGGAAAATAAAAAAAGAGGCTGTCAAAGCCATAGATGGCCCCCGCAAACTTGGGATTGGTAGAGGATAGTTTGCAAATATAGATTGGGGCTGTAAAGTGAATGATCAGCAGCAGTTTATTTATTGTTAAAAATGAAATAAGGTATAAGAGTTAGCAATAAGTTTTCAGAAACGATGGTGGTTATGGAAAGTAAGTTCCTTTATCTAGGGAAACAGTATTTTCTTCATGAGTTAATAGAGACGAAAGAGTTAAACGAGGAAGAACTCAAGAAAAGTCTCAAGAAGTTCTATATCTCCAGCTGCAAGAAGATTGTTGGGGAACGAATTAAGGGCTATCAAATGCAGCTGAAAGTAAAGCCTAAATCCATTGAGGTAGTCGAGTCTAAAACCAAGTGGGGAAGCTGCAGCTCGAGTAAAAAGGTCACCTTTAACTATCGGCTAGCAATGGCTCCAATTGAGGTTATCGATTATGTGATCATCCATGAACTATGTCATCTGACTCATATGAATCATGATCGGTCCTTTTGGAGGCGAGTTGGCAGTATTATGCCCGATTATAAAAAAAAGCAAGATTTCTTAACCACCTATGGCCATTGGATTATGATGATGCCGCTCGATTAAGCAGAGATTCTGACTTCTTGAGTGGTTTTTCCGCTTTTTTGATTTCTTTGTGTTATACTTAAGTGCTTGAAGGAATGTATAGTGGAGATATAGCGGGATTTTGAAATTGATTTGGAATCGACGCTTTTCAAATAAAGGAGAAAAAATGACTTTTAATGATTTAAAGCTTAAACCCGAGATTTTACAAGCCTTAAGCAAAGAACAGTATACGACGCCGACACCTATACAGGAGCAGGCGATCCCCGTTGTGCTAGCCGGTAGAGATTTATTTGGCTGTGCTCAAACCGGAACAGGGAAGACGGCCGCATTTGCTTTGCCGATTATTCAGCTTCTAAGTGAAGAGCAAAGTAAAGCCCGCAGCAGCAAGCGCCGTATTCGCTCCGTGATTTTAACACCGACAAGAGAACTTGCGCTCCAGATTTCGGATAACATGCATGCTTATGGTCAATTTACCGATTTGCGCTGTGTGGCTATCGTGGGGGGCGTTTCACAGAAAGTACAGGAGCGGTCGCTTGAGCAGGGTGCGGATATTATTATTGCGACTCCGGGCAGACTCATCGACTTAATCAATCAAAAGTTTGTCGATTTGCAATATGTTCAAATTTTAGTCCTTGATGAAGCAGACCGAATGCTGGATATGGGCTTTATCAATGACGTGAAGAAAATCATCATCAAGATGCCGCGCAAGAAACAAACGCTATTCTTCTCTGCCACCATGCCGCCGGAGATAGCTAAGTTAGTCAAAGCGCTGCTGATTAATCCGGTGAAAGTGGAAGTGACTCCAGCGTCTTCTACGGTGGATAGAATCACGCAAGCTGTTTATATGGTGGATAAGGGAAACAAGCAAAGCTTGTTGAATCACCTCTTACAAGATCAATCGATAGCCTCCGCACTCGTGTTTACCCGTACGAAGCATGGTGCCGACCGGGTTGTGCGCGGACTGGCGAAGATGAATATTTCTGCTCAGGCTATTCACGGCAATAAATCTCAAAATTCCCGCCAGAGTGCACTGGAGAATTTCAGGAGCGGCGCTAACGCGAGTGCTGGTAGCGACGGATATCGCAGCAAGGGGAATCGATATTGATGAACTTTCGCATGTGATTAACTTCAATCTCCCTAATATTCCAGAAACCTACGTTCATCGAATTGGCCGAACCGGCAGAGCTGGACTTAGCGGAATCGCGATCTCCTTTTGCGAAATGGAAGAAATTCCGTATTTGAGGGCATATTGAGAAAATGATCAAGAAGTCCATTCCTGTCGTGGCGGACCATCCTGATCCGATGCTGATTATCTAAGACTACAATCTTGGCAATAATAAAGAAGAGCTAGTATGATGGAATCAAATAAACAATTCTAGGGGTGATCATCTGAGAAAGCAAAAACCAATGTCATTTGACGATCTGTTGAAGGAACTGCAGGGCCAGACATCAATTGAAGAAGATCCGAATCATATCTCATTAGACGCGTTATTCAATGAATCGTTCATGAGCAAGCATACCCGCTCTGCGAGTTTTGATGAGTTTCTAGAGAAGGGTAACTTTCAAGCAAAGACGCGAGAAGATATCCAAAACATTCATGATGAACTGTTTGATCGGCATGTTGCGAGAGAGACGGATTTTGCTACTTGGAAATCCATGCTGGACACTGCGACTGCGGAGTATGCCGGTAAATAATGAGCATTAAAGGCGCATAATGAGAAGTAGGGGAACGAATTAGCACCCTGCTTCTTTTTCTTTGGAAGGAGATCGAACATGCCTACTATTACGGCAAGACCATTGAATCGCAAAATGCAAACCCTATTAAGCGAATTAAAATCTGGTTATCATGCAGGGGAATTGAGTACGAGGGAAATCCCAGCAATACCTGAAGATATCTATGTCATTGAAGATGGCAATGAAATGGTCGGATATGGCCTGGTTCGGGAATACCACAGCGGGAAACAGTTAATTCAGAAGGCCGAGAACGATTATTTCAGTGCGGATGAGCGACACCTGGAGAAGGACTTCTATATTGAAATTAAAAACAAAACAGATTTTGTGTTTATAGAAGCGTTGGATGTTCTGAAAGAATTTGAAGGCAAGGGCTATGCAAGCTTCTTTATTAACTGGCTGAAAGGGAAATACCCGAATAAACAAATGTATGTCTACACGCTAGATAAATCACGGAATTTTTGGTTTAAGCAGGGTTTTGAGGTTGTGGGTAATACGGTTTGGATGTCATATAATTAAATTGTCAATAACATTCAAGGCAGCACCAGACAGAGCAATCTGCAGGGGGCTGCCTTTTTTACTTTTTCCTCATACATGATTCCATCGAAAAGCTATATTTATATATAAACCCATCAAACGTTCGTTTAGCTCTTGAAGGGCTGGAAGGGGTGCCGTCTATGAAAGCGGATGCCGTGTTTGAAGGTGGGGGCGTTAGGGGAATTGCCTTTATTGGCGCTATTCAAGTCATGGAGGCCAGTGGATACGAATGGGAAAGCTTAGCGGGTACATCCGCCGGTGCAGTTGTGGCCGCACTTCTGGCCTGCGGGTATACCGGTGAGGAATCTAATGGAAATTATGAGTACGCTCGATTACCCCCGTTTGCTCGGAAAAACATGGATTCATCATTTACCCGTTGTTGGCAAAGCGGTTCCGCTTCTTTTCCGATCAGGGATCTACTTGAACACACCGTTAGAAGACAAGTTAACGTACTGGCTGAAACAAAAGGGTGTGTCTACCTTCGGTGATCTGCCACAAGGAAAACTGAAAATTATTGCTTCTGATATTAGCAGCGGAAAGATGCTTGTACTGCCGGATGACCTGTCACGGTATCATATTTCTCCTTCTCGGTTCCCGATTGCCGCCGCCGTTAGGATGAGCACAACGCTTCCCTACTTCTTTCAACCGTACCGGCTGAAGACGAAGATTAGTAAAAAACCGTATTATATACTGGATGGGGGGCTTCTCAGCAATTATCCAATCTGGCTCTTTGATGTAGAGGGGCTTCCCCGGTGGCCCACGTTCGGATTCCGGTTGTTAGGCGAACATACGGGAGCCCCATTTCATGACATACATGGTCCCCTCTCCATGTTTCGCGCCATGTTCCAGACGATGCTTAAAGCCCAAGACCAACGGCACGTGGACAAACATGCCAGGAAACGGACTCTTTTTATCCCAACAGGCCAAGTAGCTGCCACTCAATTTGATCTGAGCAAGGAAGACAGGGATTTTCTATTCCAATCCGGCCAGGATACAGCTCGGAAATTTCTAGCGGGCTGGGACTATGAGGAATACATTAAGGAATTTCGAATTTCTTACGAACATAAGACCAGAGCTTTCAAGCTGTGCTGTTGAAACAAATATGAATGTTCACACGTCGATAATGTGGGGGTGATATATTTGAAAAACCGGATAATTATAGCTATTAGTTTAAATTAACTGGCTGGTTGCCAGCTCCCTGAACAGAATGAAGAAATGATACCAAGCTCATCTACACATAATAAAGTTAAGCAAAATTTGACTGCTAATTCCCCTATTTTGAAAAGTGACGATTTTTCAGTTGGCATCACTGTTCAGCAAAAGATCGGTTCAGGAGAAGAATTTCTGATAAAAGCTCAAATAAAAAACAAAACAGCAAATAAATTAACGATTACAAGAGGAGAAAAGTCTTTCCGCTATATGATATTGGATAGTTCCGGAAAACGAATTAATAGCTTAATGAGAAAATCCATAGGTATAAATCATCAATTCCCTAGTAAGGAATATATAGTTGAAGAATATAGATATAAGATAAATCGACCTGGAACCTATTATATCTCTGCCATTGCAGAATTTACGGTAAATGATGGGGTAAGTAAAAACTACGGAATAGAAACAGATCAGAAGGCCATAGAAATTATCGACAAAATCGCTGACTAGCATCGTTTGGGAGCTAAATGAAATATAGAAGAATTTAATGGAACTCCCCTTTACCTAATACTGGAAATACCCTACAATTTGAGTATACTGAATTTTGACATGAGGTGAATATGTGAAATCTGTCGATGTTTTGGATACCATTCAAATTGTAGAGTACGATCCGAGCTACGCCCAAGCTATCGCTGACATGTGGAATTGCAGCCAGGAAAGCTGGGGAGGAGGCAACCGCGTCCGCAGCGCTGAGAATGTTGCACAGGATATGGAGAACGCAGGCAACTTGAGGGTATTCCTCGCCATTCAAGGGAATGAGGTCATCGGCTTTTGCAGCTTCTCCCATTACAAGATGGACGAAGGCGCACTGTATGTACCGCTTCTGAATGTAAGGCCGGACTATCATGGCCGCAAGGTCGGGAAGCTGCTTATTCTTAAGGCGGTACAAACGACGGTGGAAATGGGATGGCCAAGACTCGATTTATTCACTTGGGCGGGAAATACGAAAGCGGTTCCAATGTATAAGAAATGCGGATTTTTTTGGGAAAAGAAGGACAATGCCGTTCATTTGATGAATTTCATTCCGTCTGTTCTGCAGACAGAGGCTCTTGAGCCTTATCTGGAGCGGATCGATTGGTATTCCGACAGTCTTCGTAATCTGGATATCCGTCCCGACGGGCGTTCGGTGAACGGATTTGATTTCTTCGAATATGCATGGGAAAAAGACGGCGCTGCCCTTCGGGTGGAATTTGAAAAGTCAGGCAGAGGTCTGCGGCTGATCGATACGGATGACTTTACCATAACTACTGAAATCGATAACCACGATCTGGTATTCGGCAGCCGTTATCCGGTTCGTTACATCATTTGGAATAAATCCGGAAAACCGCTGGCATGTACCATTCGGGGCGTGGATAACAAAAACATACGTTTCGATTTGAATCAAACGGTTGAGGTTCAGAATGTTGCGGTAATCGAAGGTGAATTTGATCTCGCAGCGGTTCTCGAAGAACAGAGTGATTGGCAAACACATCCGGCGGTCGTGTCCGAATGGACGATCAACGGAAGGAAAGCGGAATTCCGTACCGGTATCGCTCCCAAGTTTCCCGCTACAGTGAAATTGGAAGTGAAAGGTCACGAGCAGTACACGGATATGCCGGAAGAAGCCTTCCTTACATTTGAGAATAGCTATGATGCAGCGGCGGACTTTGAATTCGAGCTTCCTCTGTCTGATTGGATTGAATTCGGCAAGCCCCGGATTTCGGTACGTATTCCAGCCAAAGGAAAGGAAACCGTATCGGTACCGTATGTTCTGAGAAATTTCGGGCTTTACTCGGAAGACGTTCAAATAAAAGCCGTACCGGATAACGGTGCTCCTGTCACATTCATTCGCAAGCTTCACGGCATTTTCAAGGGGAACTCCGGCCGCTTCGGAGGAGATATTGTCGATCATTGGATCGCTGTGAACGGACCGGTTACGATTGGTTTGAACAAGCTAAACAATGATATATGGGTATCCCATTTCCAAGCGAACAATCAGTCTTGGTGGAGCTATCCGAGAATCGGAAAACCGTACTCAACGGAATTTTCCAAGAAAAAGGCTGAATCGGTGAGCATCTATGAGGATCATGATGCGATGGTTCTCGAGGCGGAATACCGATCGGATGATTTTCCGGGATATGCGTTTACGGTATTTGCCCGTGTACATGCTAACGGGATCGTGGAGCATTATTTTGAAGTCCGGAATGAGACGGGAGAATCTGCTGGGGATGACCTGTATTTGATTGACGCATTCTTCCATGGAGCGAACCGTTTAATACTGCCTTATGACGGAAATTATTATGATCTGGAGGATCGGCACGCTTCAAACTATGAGGATTGGGACATAGACCGAATTTCCGAGAATTGGCTGTTCAGCCGTGGAGACAAGCTGCCTCACGGATTTTGCTGGCATCCTTCGGCAAGCCTCGTGAAGACGGAGTGGCACTTTGGTATCGAGCATCCGGTTGGTCAGCTTACGGAGGGCGCCGTGCTGCGCACACCTTCCACCTTCCTTGCGATCGGTACGTTTACGGATTGGTGGGATTTCCGGTCCTACGCGCGCAAGAAAAGGGACATGCTCAGACCCTTGCTAAGAGATCATTTGGAATTGTACGTCGAAGGCCGGAATCCATTCGCCGAACAAGAGTACACAAAGGTTGAGATTCGTCAGAACCGGAACCAACCGCTTAGCGGAGAGCTGACCCTGTCATCTCCGAGTGGAGCTTTCGATCCGATCCATCAGACGTACCGGCGGGAGGATGCTGTACGATCGGCCGAATTTACGCTTCCGGGTTTAAACTCTGGTACAATCGAATCGGTTCATATCCATTTCGAAGCCGAGGAAATGCGGTTCGAACGGAAGACAGCTCTAATTCCTGTATCGAAGGAAGCGATTGTTCAAGAGGTAAGTCAGGGGGAAGCCGGAGAAATTTACCGCTGCTCGAACGGATCGATATCCATAGAAGCATCGCCGGCGTTTGGTGCAGCGCTTCACTCTCTTATATATGATGGAGAGGAGTGGCTTGACAGCTCGTTTCCGGAGCCGGGACCCCGCTCCTGGTGGAATCCATGGCATGGCGGTATCTCGGCTGACATACAGGGGATGTCTCCACTAAGTCTGTTAGAAGAGAGACGGAGTGCCGGGTTCAGCACCTTAACAGACAGCCGAGGCAATGAGTGGAGCGGTATCGCCCTTCACACAGCTATCGAGAAACACAAGGAATATCGCGGCATTGAGCTCAGTTTGTTCACCCTGCTCCTTCCCGGTGCCCCGGTACTCTGCTGCGTAACCCGATTGACCAACCGGACAGGCTTGTCCTACAATCATTTCAGCAGTACGATAAACAGCTTTTTCCGTGCCGGCAGCACGCCGAGCGAAGGATGGATGGAGACTAGCAGCGAGTTCCAGTACAGATGCGGCAAAGTAGGAATGAGTTTGGATTCCAAAGGCTTGATCCGCTTCGGTTCCGATAACCGCTCAGCCATCCTTCATGCGGTTAACCGGTATCCGGGATCGAATGCGTGGATGCATACCAACAATCAGATCATCCATCACGGGGCATCTGAGGGTAAGCCTGTGGCAGATGGGGAAACCGTATGGATGGCTCCTGTATTTTTTGCCTTTGCGAGCGGACCGCTTACCTACAAAGAACTGCACAGCTTGGCAGAAATTCGCTTTGACGATAACAGGGGGTAATGATGCCGATCATCGATATTCACATTCATTTATCTGATATCGAGAGCTTTCACCAGACCGCGAGGGAGCTCTCGGGAGTAGATTATTCCGCATCCGGCCTCAAACAAGAATTCGACCGCAGCGGCGTCATACTGGGAATCGGGATGGGTGTAGAGGAAGTGACTGCGGGAGCTTTTCCCGACTATACTGCTTCTAACCCTATGGGGCTGGATTTGGTTGAATCCGTCCCTTCCTTCCTGATGGAATGCGTCGGGATCAACCCGGTCCGGCTCGATTCTCCCGATGGGATGAAGGAGCTGGACAGGATCGAGAAACGGCTCGCTTCGGTTGATGTTGCCGGAATTAAGCTGTATGCGGGATATTACCATTATTATGTCACCGACAAAATCTACGGGCCTGTTTATGAATTAGCCAGGAAATACGACGTTCCGGTAGTGATTCATACGGGAGACACCTATTCCATGAATGGATTGTTGAAATATTCCCACCCGCTTACTGTGGATGAGCTCGCCTATCAGCAGAGGAACGTCCGGTTTATGATCTGCCATCTGGGGGATCCTTGGGTGATGGACGCAGCTGAAGTCGTCGCCAAAAATCCGAATGTCTATGCCGATCTGTCCGGCCTGGTCGTAGGAGACCGGCAGAAATTTGACCGTTTTCTGAATGAACCCCTCTTCATGGATCACTTCAGAAGAGCCCTAGTCTACGCAGACAACTATGAGAAAATGTTATTCGGAACGGACTGGCCGCTGGCCCCGATTGACGTGTACATCGATTTCATCAAGCACCTTATTCCTGAGAAGTATCATGAAGAAGTGTTTTACCGAAACGCGTTTCAAGTCTTTCCGCGGATCGGACAACGAATAGCAAGCTTGAGCTAATACTAGAGTCCAAAATTAAGAATAGAGAAGTGGAAGGCAGCTCAAAGTAGAACAAAAAGGGAATGGTTATGGGGTGGAAAAGCGATAGCGTCCGTATTTGAAATCGTCTTATTACCGCTAAATAAATTCAAAAAAAGACGATTTCAAGAAACGGTTGGAACCCCATAACCAATTCCCTCCCCGCGCGCATATGTAACACATTTCTCCGGAATGAACCGCGCCTCCCCGCCAAAGGACGGCTCCAGCCGGTTCACCTTGATATCTATAAAGCCTCTGCGTGAATACATATATAAGCAAAGCACAAGCAACCACCAAAAGGGGTGATGTCTATGCGCCCAGGGTACGGAATGGTCCAGCAGCAGGCTGCGAAGATAACGATGACTCCGCAATTACAGCAGGCGATCAAGCTCCTCCAGCTCTCGACACCGGAACTGCTGGATGCTATCCAGCAGGAGATGGACGAGAATCCGGTTTTGGAATTCGCCGGGAACGAGTGGGGTGCATATAACGGGTACCGCGATCCATCTAGTCGTGGAGCGGGCAGAAGCGGCCAAGATTATGACCCCCTGCATCGCGCTGCATGGAATGATGTTTCGCTGGAAAGGCATCTGCAGGAGCAGCTGAGCTTCATTAGAGATATCCCGCCAACGGTTCGCAGAATAATCATGTTTATGATCGGCAATCTGGATGACAAAGGCTATCTCGGACTCTCCATGGACGAAATATCCGATATGCTTCAGGCAGAGCCAGATCAAGCGGAGCTGGCGCTAAAGATTCTGCAGAGCTTCGAACCAGTCGGCGTGGGAGCGAGAGATCTGAGGGAATGCCTGCTTCTTCAGGTTCAGTCCTTACCGGAATGCTCCCCTGTGGCAGCCCTATTAATTGATAATCATCTTAAGGATGTTGCCGATTATCGTATCCATAAATTATCGATGCTGCTGCAGGTGTCTTCCACAGATATTCAGGCTGCGATCGATGTGATTAAGGGACTGAATCCCAGGCCCGGTGCGGCCTTTTACACAGAAGCTGTCCACTATGTGATTCCGGACGTGAAGATCGAGCAGGCAGGTGAACAGTTCGCTGTACGGATTCATGATGCAGCGTCGCCCCGCCTCTCGGTTAATGCCTACTACGAACGAATGGCTAAGGATAGCCGGGAACCTGTCGAGGCGCGCAAGTTTCTTCACAGCAAACTACATTCGGCGCTGTTCTTCATGAAGTGTTTGGAACAAAGGCGATTAACCATATTCCGTGTCGCTCAAGCGATCGTAGAGGAGCAGACCGAGTTTTTCTGGAAGGGGGCTTCCTATCTTAAACCGATGACCTTGAAGCAGATTGCCGATAAATTGAATGTGCATGAATCAACGGTCAGCCGTGCGACGGCGGGCAAATATGCGCAGACACCATGGGGCATTTTCGAGCTGAAGTACTTCTTTCCCTCCGGCTTGCAGACGGACCTTGGAGATTCAGCATCCTCGGAACATGTAAAAGCGAGAATGAAGGAATGGATCGCCGGCGAAAACCGCAGCAAGCCTTATTCCGACCAAAAGCTGGCTGAGCTTATGTTGCAGGAAGGCATTCAAATTTCCCGTCGGACCGTGGCCAAGTACCGGGAGGAGATGGGCATTTCTTCTTCAGTGAGAAGGAAACGGATATAGCGTATAGCTGCAAGCGGAGCACCGTTCTTCTCCTTTCATTTCAGCGTTTTGACCCACAAATTCATATCCTCAAATTTATCATAGATATCGCAGTTTTTCGTTAATCTGCCATAATAACGGTACCCCATCTGGAAGAAAACCGCATTCATCCCTATAGATAGAGCTCTGGATAAAGAATAAGCACAAGTGATGTTGCGCACGGCTAATTCATCCTCCAACGCATGCATAAGCAGCCTCATATGCCCTTGATTACGATAGGCGGGGAGTGTGGCGCAATCGGTCATTTCCGCATTGCAGTAGGTCGTATTGATCTCAGCGGACGCAGCGCTGATCAGTTGATCGGGCGATTCCAGCAAATAGTAGATCGTTCCCTCCTGTATCGTCGTTTCTACGTACTTAGGATCATTCATCGGTGTCGGGTAGGTTTGGAAGATGTGACCGTACAAAGCGGCGAGCTGCCCGGCATCCTCCGTCCGGGCGATGCGCAGTGTACAGTTGTCCGGCACCGCGGGACGATCTGGCTTAAGAGGGAGAGCGAGCACCTGATTCATAATTCGATCCTCTACCATCCAATAATCGCTAGTCCTGCGCTCCAGGTCATAATATATAGCCATGCAGTAAGCATCTGAGCCGCGAAAATATCCTTTATAGATCCCCTCCAGCATACAGCCCTTGGATAAAAAGGTTTGCCAATCATCCTCTCGCGATTTAATGAATATCTTGGTTAAAGCATGGGTTTGGGCGACTTGGGCTATCCGCCTGCAGATCGAATCGATATTTCCCTCATAGTCGTCTACCCGCAACCTCAAGTTAAAGAAATCAAGGCAATAGCTGATATGATAATCGCTGTTATGCTCAACCTGATTCGTATAGTAGCGCAGATCCCCCGGCATCCAGCATCCTCCTTCCAATACGCGCATCAATTAAAGTTTTTGCTGCCAGAAAATAAGCAGCCGCCAAATATTTGGCAGTCCAATCAGGCCATGATCGACCATGATAGTCGTGTAGATGCCCTTCATCCAAAGTTGGCATCGATTTTGCATCATAAGAATACAGCCGCAGCTATGTTCTATACCCATATGAAGGAGGACGGACGGATATGAATTGTATGTGGTGTGAGACGGAGGATGTCCGGGAAACTGTGAAGGATTGCTACTGGATCATGCCGGACGGCAAGCTGTCCGTGGAGATTTTGGAAGTCCCGGCAATCGAATGCTCCAACTGCCGCACGTATGTTACCGAAGGCATCTCACAGCAAATTGAAGAGGCACTTTATTGGCATGATGTGTCCGCGCTTGGGACCAAGTTTCGCTATGAAGAGCTGATGAAGGCTCCGCGGATCAAAAATATTTTTCTGAAATAATAGCGGCGGTGACGCAGATAAGCGGGGGGTGCCTTATGAAGCGGGAGCATCTAATTAAGCCGGTATTGGATCACCATTATCCCACCATCCAGTATGGGAAAGGCGTTTTTCTTTACGATGATCAAGGCAAAGCCTATCTGGATGCTTCGTCGGGTGCGGTGACAGCGGGAATCGGGCATGGGGTTCAGGAAATCATCGATGCGATGCTTGAGCAGGCAAGCAAGGTTTCCTTTGTATACCGTTCCCAGTTTACGAGTGAACCGGCCGAGCAGCTGGCGAAGAAGCTGAGTGATTTGGCACCCGGCGGCGATTATTGGGCTTTCTTCGTGAACAGCGGCTCCGAAGCAACGGAGACGGCGATGAAGATTGCGATTCAGCATTGGCAGGAGAAGGGACGCCTGGGGAAAAATAAAGTTCTCTCGCGCCGGATGAGCTACCACGGTATAACGATGGGCGCGCTGTCGATGTCAGGCCATGTACTTAGAAGAAGACGATTCATTCCGTTATTAGAGGACTTTCCGGTCGTCGCGCCTCCGTATTGCTACCGTTGTCCGTTGAACATGACATATCCGTCATGCAAGCTGGCGTGTGCGGATGATTTGGAAACCGCGATCAAGCGGATCGGAGCTGAGCATATCGCCGCATTTATTGCGGAGCCGATCATTGGAGCAGCAGGCGGCGCTGTTATACCGCCCGAAGGATACTACAAGAAGATCAAAGAGATCTGTGAGCGCAATGAGATCTTATTCATCGCAGATGAGGTCATGACCGGAATTGCCCGTACGGGAGCCATGTTCGGCATGCAGCATTTCGGCGTCGAACCGGATCTGATGGCGCTGGGCAAAGGAATGAGCGCCGGATATACGCCGATTGCGGCCGCGCTGGTCCAAGATCACGTGATGGAACCGATATTGAAGGGCTCCAAAAGCATCATGTCCGGCCATACCTACAGCGCAAATCCGCAATCGGCGGCGGTTGCCCTGGCCGTTCTGGCCTATATCGAGAACCACCAATTGGTTGAGGCCGCCAAGGTTAAGGGCAGCTATTTGCTGGCACGGCTCCGCCAGATGGCTGAGCAATGCGAGATGATCGGTGATGTTCGGGGCAAAGGCCTTCTTCTGGGGATCGAATTTGTTGCCGACCGGACCAGCAAGCTTCCGTTCCCATCCGGGGCTAGGCATAACCTCTCGGATCATCGACAAAGCCTTTCACAAAGGTCTTCTCATTTACCCGGCGGCAGGCGGGGTGGACGGGATAGGGGATGCCATCATTGTGGCTCCGCCGCTCACTATTACGGAAGCCGAAATCGACCTGCTCGTGCAGCTTCTCGAAGAAACGGTTCGAGAAGTCATACAGGAGGTTAGTGGATCAGAGCGGGGGGACATATGATGGGGCCATATGAGGACGTGCCTGGGAACCACGGATCAAGCAAGATAAAGACCTTGGAAGAGGCGCTTCAAGTGATTACCGATGGCTGCACGTTGATGTACGGCGGGTTTGGCGGCATAGGGACGCCTCCAACGATCATCGAGGGCATCCTGCGAATGGGGACCCGGGATCTGACGATCATTGGGAATGATACCGGATTTCCGCAGATCGGTATAGGGCGCTTAGTTACAGCAGGCCGGGTGAAGAAGGTCATTGCCTCGCACATTGGCTCCAATCCGTTTGCCGGTTCAAAGGATGGAGGACGGCTCTATGGAGGTGGTCTTCTACCCGCAGGGAACGCTGGCGGAGAAAATCCGGGCGGGAGGCGTCGGGCTTGGCGGGATCTTGGTGGATGTCGGCGTCGGCACCATCATGGAGCAGGGGAAGGCAGCGGTTTCCATTGGGGACACAACGTATTTGGTGGAACCGGCTTTGACAGCTGACGTTGCCATCGTCCATGCCAAACAAGCCGATCCCTTCGGGAATCTTGTATTCGACAAGAGCGGAAGAAACTTAAATCCCTTGGTTGCTATGGCTGGGCAAATTACGATTGCGGAAGCCGATGAGATTGTCCCGCTTGGCGCGCTGGACCCCGAAAGTATTGTAACACCGGGCATTTTCGTCGATATGGTGATACTGGGCAAAGGGGTGAACTGGACATGGGCTTGGGAGAAGACAGCCGCAGCCGAATAGCGAAGCGGGCCGCTCAGGAATTAAGGAACGGAATGGTCGTCAATCTGGGGATCGGTATCCCCACTAAGGTTGCGGATATGGTTCCTGAAGGCATTCACGTTATTTTTCACGCGGAAAATGGGATTCTGGGCGCAGGCGGGGCCCCGGCTTCAGGTGAAGAAGACGCTTTTCTCTGCAACGCAGGAGGATTCCCCATCACGATCGTTGACGGCGCCTCCTATTGCGACAGCTCCATTGCCTTTGCCATGATTCGCCGGGGATGCATTGACATCACCATACTCGGGGCGCTGGAGGTTAGTGAACGCGGAGATTTGGCCAATTGGATCGTTCCGGGCAAGCGTGTGGCAGGTATTGGAGGGGCGATGGAGCTCGCGCAAAAAGCGAAGAAAGTCATCGTTCTGATGAACCATGTCAACCGCCTTGGAGAATCGAAGGTGAAGAAGCAATGCGACCTGCCGCTGACGGCGCGGGAATGTGTCAAGCTGATTATTACGGAAATGGCCGTGATGGAGGTAACCGATAGAGGGCTGCTTTTGAAAGAAATCATGTCCCCTTATACGGTAGAGGATGTTGTACGTCATACAGAAGCTGCCTTAATCCTGCCGGAGCACATCTCGTACATTCCATAATTGGATACGGATGAAGCGGGTTTATTTACTCACGCAGCCTGAAGGAGGGAATCCCTTGGTCGTGCCTGATCCGAACGCCGAATTGCGAAAGCACATCCATCAGTGGATGCAGCTTCATCGTGAAGAAGGAACCTGTTTTCTGCAGAACATGGTGAGAATCCCAAGCACACAGGGTAATGAGAAGGAGGCGCAGCTCCTCCTTGCCGATAAACTACGCGAGATGAGGCTGGATGTTGAAGTGTGGGAGCCGGATGGAGAGGTCCTCGAATCGCATCCTTTTTTTAATTCCCCTCGAAACCGGTTTGCGGGCAGTCCGAATGTAGTCGGAGTTATGAAGGGGTCCGGAGGGGGCCGCTCGATCATCCTTAACGGACATATGGATGTCGTTCCTGTAGGTAATCTGGAACAGTGGCAGGAGGACCCATTTAGCGGCAAAGTGGTAGACGGGAAACTATTCGGACGCGGGGCAACGGATATGAAAGGCGGAATCGCCTCTCTGCTGCTTGCTGTCGGGGCGGTTCAGGGACTTGGACTGAAGCTGAAGGGCGATGTTATCTTTCAAAGTGTCATCGAAGAGGAAAGCGGCGGGGCGGGAACGCTGGCTGCGATTGTGAAGGGATATACAGCCGATGCGGCTCTGATTCCGGAGCCTACCAATCTGCGCATATTTCCGAAGCAGCAGGGCTCGATGTGGTTCCGTATTGAGGTCAAAGGCCGCTCTGCCCATGGCGGGACCAGGTACGAGGGAGTTAGCGCTATTGAGAAAAGCATGACCGTGCTGAAGCATATAGCGGAGCTTGAAAAGCAAAGAAATGCCCGGATCACTGATCCGTTATATGCACATAACCCGATTCCCATCCCGATTAATATCGGAGTCATCCAGGGAGGGAACTGGCCTTCTTCCGTGCCTGACACGGTGAAGCTGGAGGGAAGAATGGGCGTTGCTCCTGAGGAAAAGCTTGAGGACGCCAAGGAGGCAATGATCCGGTGGATGGAGCAGCTGCAGGAACAAGACCCTTGGTTTGAAGCGCATCCGCCAATCGTCGAATGGTTCGGCGCCAGGTGGGTTCCGGGGAGCGTCGATCCAGGAGCATGAATTGATGCAGGTTCTCATGCAGCAATACCGGGAGGTTAGGCAGGAGGAGCCTGTCATTGAAGCATCGCCTTGGGGAACAGACGGGGGCTTGCTCACGCAGCTCGGTGAGACGCCATGCATCGTTTTCGGTCCGGGTATTACCCAAGTCGCCCATTATCCGAACGAGCACATTATGCTGGATCATGTGTTTGAAGCTGGGGAGATAATCGCATTGACCTTGATTCATTGGTGTGGCTGTGACGGAATGGAGGGGACCTGAGGATGGAGCTGGACCGGAAACCACCGACATATATTGAGATGAAGACTGCAATACCGGGGCCTAATGCTCAGCAGCTTCTGGAGAGGCGTATCGCGAATATCCCGAGAGGGCCCTTTAATACGGTTCCCACCTTTGCGGCCAAAGCGGAGGGAGCGCTGCTCACCGATGTCGACGGGAATACGTTTATTGATTTTGCCGGCGCGATTGGATCCTTGAATGTCGGCCATTGTCCTCCTAAAGTGGTGGAAGCGCTGAAGGCCCAGCTGGACCAATACCTGCACCCCTGCTTTCATGTGGTGATGTATGAGCCTTATGTGGCATTGGCTGAGAAGCTTAACCAAATAACCCCGGGAGACCATAAGAAGAAAACGTTCTTCTTAAACAGCGGTGCGGAGGCCGTAGAGAATGCGGTAAAAATCGCGCGTAAATATACGGGTCGAAGAGCGGTCATTTCCTTCGAGCGAGGCTTTCACGGCAGAACCTATATGGCGATGTCTTTAACCAGTAAGGTGAAGCCGTATAAGAACGGCTTCGGCCCTTTTGCCCCCGACACGTATAAAATGCCCTATCCTTACTACTACCGGGCACCTCAGGGTATGTCGCCGGATGAGGTAGATGATCATATTTTGCATAAATTCGAGGATTTTTTCTTGGTGGAGGTTCCAGGCGAAGAGGTTGCTGCTGTCATTATGGAACCGGTTCAAGGAGAAGGCGGCTTTGTGATTCCTTCTGTCCGGTTTGTTCAAGGTGTCAAGGCATTGTGCGAGCGATACGGGATACTGTTTATTGCCGATGAAGTGCAAACCGGGTTCGGGCGGACAGGAACAAACTTTGCCATGGAGCACTTCGGGGTTATCCCCGATCTGATGACGATGTCCAAATCCATAGCCGCCGGGCTTCCGATTAGCGCGGTAACCGGCCGGGCAGACATTATGGATGCACCCGGTATTGGCGAAATCGGCGGAACCTATGGAGGAAGCCCGCTCGGCTGTGTGGCGGCGCTGCAGGTGATCGCCATGCTGGAGGAGGAACGGCTGGCTGAACGGGCGGCAGTGATCGGGGCGGCTGTCAGCGAGCGGTTCCTCCGGCTGCAGCAGGAATTCGGCCGTATCGGAGACGTCCGAACCTTGGGGGCGATGAGCGCGATTGAGCTCGTCAAGGATCCGGTAACGAAAGAACCGGATAAAGAGCTGACCGCGCGGGTTTTGCAGGATGCGCATCAGCATGGCGTGATCGTGATGGGGGCGGGGATTTACAGCAATGTGATCCGTATTCTAAGTCCGCTGGTCATCACGGATGAGCAGCTTGCCGAAGGCTTAGATGTGATGGAGCAGTCGCTCCGAACATGCCTTAGCCGTTCATAATCAGGAAAGGAGTGAAGCCGCATGAAGAAGCATTTATTTATCGGCGGGGAGTGGGTGGAAGCGGGAGAGTACCGTCCTTTATTTTCCCCGTACAGCGGGGAACAAATTGCTGAGGTCGCGTATGCAGATGCAGCCGAAGTTGATAAGGCGATTGAGGCTGCCGCAAGAGCAAGGCCTCTGATGGCCAATATGCCGGCGCATGAACGGGCTGCGATATTGGAGCGGCTGTCGTCATTGATCCAAGGCAAGGCGGAGGAATGCGCCCGGTTGATCGCACTCGAAGCTGCCAAACCATTAAAGACGGCAAGGCTTGAGGTAGAGAGAACGATTACGACCTATAAGTTTGCTGCGGAAGAGGCGAAGCGCATCCAAGGTGAAACGATCCCGATGGATGCTGCGCCGGGGGGCGAGAATCGAGTCGCCTATACGATCCGCCAGCCATTGGGGGTCGTTGCGGCCATTACCCCATTTAACTTTCCGATGAATCTGGTTGCGCACAAGGTAGGGCCTGCCCTTGCTGCGGGCAATACCATCGTATTGAAACCGGCCGGACAAACGCCGTTAACCGCTTTGCTGCTGGCGGAGCTTTTACAGCAGTCGGGTCTTCCAGCGGGAGCGCTTAACGTGGTGACGGGCAGTGGAAGCGTAATCGGGGATTGCTTAGTAACGGATGAACGGATTAAGGCCGTGACGTTCACCGGAAGTCCGGATGTAGGAATCGCCATACGCAATAAGGCAGGCTTGAAGAAGCTGACCTTGGAATTAGGCTCCAATTCCGCTTTAATCGTGGATCAAGGGGTCGATGTGGATGCGATGATCACAAGGGCGGTGACAGGGGCCTTTTCCTATGCGGGCCAGGTTTGCATCTCGCTGCAGCGCATTTATGTTCATGAGCAGCTTTTCGATGAATTTGTCCGGAAATTCGCAGCGCAGACCGCGCTGCTGCGATTAGGCGATCCTTTGGATCCGCAGACGGATGTATCCGCCGTAATCAGTCTTCGAGATGCCGAGCGGTCTCTGCAATGGATCGCTGAAGCCGAGAAGCTTGGAGCCGAAGTCGTGACCGGCAACAGGAGAGACGGTCCTATCGTTCACCCCACTGTGTTGCTGCAAGTAGATGCATCAGCCAAAATATCATGCCAGGAAGTATTTGCCCCCATCGTTATGATTAATCGCGTATCGACGATAGAGGAAGCCATCAGGCTCGTTAATGACTCCAAATACGGACTGCAAGCTGGCATTTACACGCAAGATATCCGGACGGCGTTTGCTGCCGCAGAGGCTTTGGAGGTAGGGGCAGTCATGATTAATGATATTCCCACCTTCCGTGTGGACCATATGCCATATGGAGGCGTCAAGGAAAGCGGGACCGGGCGTGAAGGGGTGAAGTACGCGATCCGGGAATTGACGGAGATGAAGCTGGTTTGCTTCAAGAAGTAAGACGGTTCAGGTGCAAAAAGACCTTACCCGCACGATGGATGATATCGCGCCGGATAGGCACCTTCAGATTCAGGCTGTCGAGTGTTCTCGACAGCCTGATTTAATTAAATCGATTGAATTTTTTTCTGCAAAACAAATGAAAGCGATTGACACTTAAATGAAAGCGTATTAATATGGAACTATTAGAGGAATTAAAACGATTTAAAAGAAGGATGAAACAGATGAAAAGTGCTAACATAACATTGAAGGATATCGCCAGGGTGGCGGGGGTTTCCACAGCAACAGCATCCTTAGCTCTTGCCGGTGATTCGCGGGTTAACATTAAAACCAAGCAACTGGTAGAAGATGTCGCAAAACGGCTGAAATACGTTCCCAATGAAATCGGGCGCAGCTTGCGTGCGAAGAAAGCGGAGACCATTGCGCTTATTTTTCCAAATACGCCCCATAATGCTTTTACACATCCATACTTTGTCAGTTTATTGGAAGGTATTTCGGAGGTACTTGTGCAGCACAATTTTCATTTACTGGTCTCAACCTCTCGTTCGGAGATTGATGAATCCGCAGCCTATGACAAGATCCTTCGTAATCGACGTGCGGATGGAATTATATTGTGGCCTGCTTCCATTAAAGACCGAAACATCGTGAAGATTATTGAATCTGATTTTCCCGTAGTTTACTTAGGGAAGTGGCATCATGACGAGATCATTACAGTAGAGAGAGATGAATTTGGCGGTGCTTACATGGCAACGGAGCATTTGCTAAAGCTCGGTCGCAAACGTATCGTTCATATTACTGGGACCGTTGGAATATCAAGTGAGCATCGACCGTTTGGATGGCTATAAGCAGGCACTGCAGGATCATAAAGTATTATACGATCCTTCGCTTGTGATCGAAAAAGATTACACCATGGACTCAGGGCGAAGTGCAATCGTCAAGCTTCATGAAGCAAATATTTCTTATGATGCTGTCTTTGCAGGCAATGATATGATGGCGATTGGCGCTATTAAGCAGCTTCAAAAATGGGGCATTTCCGTCCCGGGTGACATAGCTGTGGTCGGCTGCGATAATATTGATATGGCTGCAATCGTGGATCCTGCTTTAACAACCATTTATCAACCCATGCAACAAATAGGTATGATTTCCGCGGAAAAACTGATCGCATTATTGACGAATCAGGAAGTAGGCGAAATGCAAACCGTAGTACCGACGCGATTAATCGTTAGGGAATCCTGCGGTGCCAATAAGGAAATTTCCTAAAGTTTTTTTTAAGTAAAATTTAAATCGATTTAAATGTTGGAAGGTTGAAAGTGATGCTTGCACATACAGCTCAAAGGAATTCGAGTAATTTGAAAGGGACTTAATGTTAGCGGAGGTCATTGGGGACATCGTTGGTGAGGCGCTGTATTGATAATAAGAAGAACATTGGAGGAGAAACAATGATGAGAAAAATTCGAGCTACTTACTCGAATCATGGCTTGCACATTGGCTGTATCAACTGTTGTTGCATTGTCGGCTTGCGGAAACAGCGGATCAGATAAAGAAACTAAAACTACACCTGCTTCAAACGCTAAAAAGACAACGGTTACATTTTGGAATACCTTCACGGGTCCGGATGGAGAGACACTGAAATCCATCGTCGATAGGTATAACAAAGATCACGCCAATCAAGTTGAAATCAAAATGGATATACTTCCAGCAGACCAGTTTGCTCAGAAACTTCCGCCTTCCATTGCAACTAAGACGGCACCCTCACTACTGTTAATGTCTCCAAGCGCTGCAATTCCTTTTATTCAAAATGGTTCCTTCCAGAAGCTTGATGATTTCTTTACGGCTACAGGCGCAGATAAAGGTGATTTCTCGGATGCCTCCTTGCAAATGGGTCAAGTAAACGGCTCCCAGTATATGCTTCCGATGCAAACGATCGGTGTGTTCTTATTCTGGAATAAAAAGCTATTTAAAGAAGCGGGTCTCGATCCGGAAAAACCGCCGCAAACGTTCGACCAATTAGCGGAGTATGCGGTGAAATTGACGGATCCCGGAAAAAATCAATTCGGCTTAAGCATGCCGGTGAAAGGTGCTCCTCAGTACTACACCTCCTTCATCTGGGGGAACGGCGGAGATTTCGTTGATTTGAAGAACAAGAAATCGGTATTAAATTCACCGGAAAATGTGAAGACGATGGAATGGTTCCAAGATTTGGTTGTCAATAAAAAGGTGTCTCCAAAAGGAGCACAAGGCAGTGAGTTTGACAAGCTCATGATCAATGGAAAACTTGGCATGTTCTTAACAGGACCTTGGCTTGCAGGCGGTTTAAAACAAAATAATATCGACTTCGGTGTGAGTCTTCCTCCAAAAGGTTCAGTGAAGCAAGCGACACTATCCGATGGCAGCGTGTTTACGATTCCAGCGAGCACTTCACCTGAAGAGAAAAAGGCAGCTTATGATTTCATTAAATACTGGAATTCAACAGCTATCGGTAAAGAGTGGTCATTGAAAATTGGTTTCCCTCCTTATTTGAAGTCTGTGGCGAATGACCCGCAAGTCAAGGCGGATCCTCTAGTATCGCAGCTATCTAATTTCGGAACGGCGGCCCAATCTTTCTTGAGTGGCTTAAGTACAGGAGATCGGATTAACTCTGACATCCTGTTCCCGATGTTGGAGGCGATTGAAGCAGGGCAATCACCGGCAACCGTCTTGAAGAAAGCTTCTGAAGACATCGATAAAGCACTTCAAACCGAGAAATAAATCATGCATGACTTTTCCCGCCAATCCGGATTTTGAAAGGTAAGGGCTGGCGGGAAAATAAACCTTCGCCAAGTAGGTGTTCATAATGGCAAGCATCAAGCAGGTAATCCAAAAGCTCAATCGTCCGCAGCGTGCCGCTTATCTCTTCATTGCACCTGCACTGATTCTTTTATTCGTATTTACAATTGTGCCTTTGTTATCAACATTAGTCATCAGCGTGTTAAACATGGACGTATTTCTGAAAGTATCGGGATTCGCAGGATTCGAACATTTCAAGCGCATATGGGAAGATGATCGATTCTGGAATGCCCTTCGCAATACGTTTTATTTTGCTGCCGTCGAAGTTCCTATTCAGGTGATCTTAGCCCTGCTCGTTGCAGTATTTGTATCGAAAAACACGGCGTTTCGCAAATTTTTGAGATCCGCCTTTTTCCTTCCTTCGATCTGTTCGTTCACAGCTATCGGTATAGTCTGGTCCTTCTTACTGGATCCTCAGACGGGGATGTATCCTTATTATTTAAGCGTTCTGGGACTTCCGCGACTGGAGTTTTTACGTGATCCTGTTCTGGCCATGCCTTCCGTCATCGTGATGACCGTATGGAAAAGCTTTGGTTACACCATGGTTATCCTGGTTGCAGGTCTGCAGGGTATTCCACAATCCTATTACGAGGCTGCTGAGCTGGATGGTGCAGGAAAAGCCCGGCAATTTTTCAGTATCACAGTACCAAATCTCATTCCTTCTTTAAGCTTTTGTATCATCACGACGACCATTGCCGCACTGCAGGTGTTTGACCAAATTTTCGTCACAACGCAAGGCGGGCCTTTATTCAAAACGGAAACGCTCGTGGCTTATATTTATAATGTCGGTTTCAAAATGGCACCATACGACTTGGGATATGCGTCAGCAATCTCAGTTACTTTGTTCACGATGATTATGGTTATTGCTCTTGTAATGAATCAATATTTTATGAAGAAAGAAACATCGGATGCCCAGTAGAAGGAGAGAGGAGAATCTCTAGTGAAAAAATTAACCTGGAGCCATGTCGCTTCTTACGGATTGATTCTTATTTTGCTCGTACTCGTCTTACATCCGTTCTTATGGCTGCTTATATCCACCTTTAAAACCGAGCAAGAGCTCCTCAAATATCCGCCTACGTTTCTATCGGACACTTATATTTTAAGCCAATATGCGAATGTCTGGGATCGATTGCCGCTAGTGCAGTTTTTCAAAAATACGATAATCTTCTCCGTCGGTGTGATGATTTTCTCGGTATTTTTAGATTCTATGGCGGGGTATGCCTTTGCAAGAATTCGATTTAAAGGGCGAAATGTTCTCTTCACCTTAGTTCTAATTACGATGATGATTCCGTTTCAAGTTCTCATGATTCCACTTATTTGTTGAAGTGTATAAATTCGGTCTGCTGGACACTTATACAGGTCTGATATTACCTCGGGCGAGCAGCGCCTTCGGCATTTTCATGATGAGATCGTTTTTTATCTCGCTGCCCAAAGACTTGGAGGAATCAGGTCGGGTAGATGGCCTGAATGAATTCCGGATTTACTGGAACATCATGCTGCCCTTGTGCAAATCCTCCATGATAACACTTGGTATTTTCCATCTAATGAATAACTGGAATGATCTTCTTTATCCGCTGATGATGACAAGCTCTACGGATATGCGAACTTTATCTGCAGGTCTTGCAATGTTTGTCGGACAAAGAACGGTTGAATATGGACCTACCCTGGCGGCTTCCATGCTAGCACTGCTGCCACTCATTGTAGTGTACGCCTTTGCACAGAAATATTTTGTTCAAGGTGCGGCAACATCTGGTTTAAAAGGTTAATCACACAATTGCATCAACTCGAAAGAATGAGGTGGCTGAAAGATGAAAAAAGCAACGATGATTTTAAGTAAAGACTTTGTTATAGGGCAAACCGATGAACGTTTATTTGGTTCCTTTGTGGAGCATATGGGCAGTGTGGTATATAACGGTATTTATGAACCGGGCCATACTACGGCCGATGAGGAAGGCTTCCGTGGGGATGTAATGGAGCTTGTGAAAGAATTAAACCTATCCATGGTTCGGTATCCGGGGGGTAATTTTACGTCGGGCTATAACTGGGAGGATGGCATTGGCCCGAGAGAGAATCGACCGGTTAAGCTGGACTTGGCCTGGAGACAAATTGAGCCGAACTCCTTTGGCTTGGATGAATTTATGAAGTGGCTGGGTAAAGTAGGCGCCGATCCGATCATGACCGTCAATCTCGGAACTCGAGGTATTGATGAAGCCCGCAATATGATTGAATACTGCAATTTTAGCGGGGGCAGCAGTGGAGTGATTTGCGCAAATCGCATGGGATTGAAAAGCCTTATGGCATTAAGACATGGTGCTTAGGCAACGAGCTGGACGGAGAATGGCAGATTGCTAGGAAAACGGCAGATGCTTATGGACTTCTTGCTTGTGAAACCGCCAAAGCGATGAGATGGGTAGATCCTAGCATCGAGTTAGTCGCAGTAGGCAGCTCAGCCAGACATATGCCGACGTTCCCTGAATGGGACAAAACCGTTCTTATGCATACGTATGAGCATGCGGATTATTTATCTCTCCATAATTATATTGGTAAAAAGAGAAGCTGATACAGCGACTTACTTGGCAATGCCGCTTGATATGGAAAGACAAATCCGGGAAGTCATTGCGACTTGTGATTATGTGCAATCTCGTAAGCGGAGTAACAAAACGATGTATCTTTCCTTCGATGAGTGGAATGTTTGGCGTGCGCCGGATGTGGAATACACACCTTGGCAAACTGGATGCCCTTATGACTGGGTGAAGTTCCATATGGAGGATGCGCTTGTGTTCGGATCGGCCATGTTGACGATACTTCGAAACGCAGATCGCATCAAGATTGCTTGTCAGTCCTTGCTTGTGAATACCATTCCGATGATTCTTACGGAAAAGGGCGGTCCAGCTTGGCGGAATCCGACTTTTTATCCATTTGCACATGTTTCTCAATTCGGCAGAGGCACGGTTCTACGCAATGTGTTGGATACGCCTAAATATGATACATCCGTTTACACCGATGTGCCTGTTATTGATTCTCTTTCTGTTTATAACGAGGAAAAAGCGGAGCTAACCGTGTTCGCTTTGAATCGAAGCAGCGAGGATGTACAAGCTGGAAACCGACATTCGTGATTTCAAAGGTTTCTCTCTTCATCAACATATTGTCATGAAGAACAACAATCTGAGCGCCGTTAATACGGCAGAGGCACCCCTAACCGTTGCGCCTCAGCTCTGCAATGAAAGTTCCATCGATAACGGCTTGTTATCCAGCAGGCTTGCTCCCTATTCTTGGAACGTCATCCGTCTAAAAGTGAAAGGAAATCAACGTTAAAAAAATCGCCTTGCGCCAATTAGCGGAACCCTGCAGGAAGTTGACCGGTTTTGCCTCGCACCGCACTAAACGGACAAGATTATTCAATAAAATACGGCAGCTCTAGGACGCTGCTTTCTCGTCCCAAAGCTGCCGCATTTTTCGCTTATTCCTCTGTACTTGGCGTTATTTCTTTCTGCTGTGCTTTCATCAATTTATCTTTCATTTCGTCCCTTTTGGGCCGGCGATCCTTGAGCGACGCATGCTCTGGTGTTTCTTGATACACTTTTCTTCTGCCGATCCGGCGCAAGTTTTCTGGCACCAGATTGAATTTTTCATCTTTCATGAGTGCAATAATGCCCGTGCTTTCCGGCTGCTTCTCGATACCGTAGATTTCGTTGAAATATTCGTCTGCACGGCCCGGTACATAGTTCGTTGGCTCGGGATAACCGACGATGACGCCTTCATAATTACGCAGAATCACTTTATCTTGGCTTTGCGAGATCAAATAGTTAGGCTGCAGCGCAATTTTACCGCCTCCACCGGGAGCGTCGATAACGAAGGTAGGTACCGCATAACCTGAGGTGTGACCGCGCAGCGACTCGATAATTTCCAGCCCTTTGGATACGGGGGCCCGGAAATGGCCGATCCCTTCGGATAAATCGCATTGATAAATATAATAAGGACGGACGCGTATTTTCACAAGGTCATGCATGAGCTTTTTCATGATATAGGTGCTGTCGTTGATACCGGCCAGGATGACGGACTGGTTGCCTAAAGGAACTCCGGCATTTGCCAGCATTTCGCAGGCCTTTTTCGCTTCCTCTGTTATTTCCAAAGGATGATTGAAGTGGGTATTCAGCCAAACCGGATGATATTTTTGGATCAGGCTGCACAAATGCTCCGTAATCCGCTGCGGGAACACAACCGGGGCCCTCGTCCCGATGCGGATGATCTCAACATGGGGAATCGCCCGCAAATTTTTCAGTATATATTCCAAAATATTGTCGTTAATTAATAATCCGTCCCCGCCGGAAAGCAGAACATCACGTACCTCCGGGGTATTTCGGATATAAGCAATCGCATCGTCCAGCTGTTTCTTCGGAACCCCCATGCCCACCTGCCCGGAGAAACGGCGGCGCGTGCAGTATCGGCAGTACATCGAGCATTGGTTCGTTACCAGGAACAGAACCCGGTCAGGGTAACGGTGCGTTAAGCCGGGCGTAGGGGAATCCTCGTCCTCGAACAACGGATCCTCCAGATCATATTTTGTTTTCAGCAATTCAGCAGAAACGGGAACAGACTGCATGCGGATCGGACAGCGGGGGTCATCGGGATTCATCAGCGATGCGTAGTAGGGTGTAATATTCAAAGGGATCGTTTGCGTCGAGATGCGAACCCCTTCCGCTTCCTCAGCGGTTAAATTCACTACTTTCTTCAGATCCTCCAGTGACCGGATGGTATGCGTCAGCTGCCACAGCCAATCATTCCACTGCTCATCCGTTACGTCTTTCCAAATCTCAATCTGCTTCCAGTTACGTCGCTCCATCATTTCACCTCCGGTAAAGATGCCTTTTCACCCTATAATGATGCAAAAAGCATGCCAACATTATTTTGCAAGGAGCCCTAAACAAATAAAGAGCCCCATGAAGGGGCCCAACCATATTCTCACGGTTTCCTCGATATGCCGTACCGGTTCAGCTTATATTGCAGAGCCTGGCGCTTGATGCCCAGCGCCTGAGCGGTGAGTGTAATATTATAGTGATAATTTTGCAGCGCATCCGTGATGGTGTCCCTTTCCAATTGTCTCACCTTATCGGTTAATCTCTCGGCGGATACATTCGTGATTTTATCGCTCCACGGACGGGCGAACAGAGTGGGAGCTGACGGTTTTATTGCATTCTCCATGAGTGATGCGGGTAGGTGATGCTCTTCTATCGTTTCGCATTCCAGCTCCATCATATTGTAAGTGGATTCGATGGCATGGCTTAATTCACGGATGTTGCCGGGCCAGTGGTAGTCGGTCAACCGATGCATGGCGGATGGGCTGATTCCGGTTATCTTCATGCCGAATACCTCATTGAATTTCTCTATAAAATGGTGCGTGAGGAGCGGGATATCTTCTTTTCTTTGCACCAGCGGAGGCAGATAAAGATGGACGACATTGAGTCGATAGAAGAGATCGCCTCGCAGCATTCCCTTTTCTAACGCCTCCTTCGGATCGATATTCATGGCTGTTATAATCCTCACGTCCACTTGCTTCTCTTGTGTCCCCCCGATCCGACGAACGATGCCGTCTTGAAGCACACGCAGCAGCTTGGCCTGCAGCAATAAATCCAAACTGTTCAGCTCATCGAGAAACAGAGTTCCCCCATTTGCCTGCTCGAATAAACCAGCGCGGTCAATCGCACCGGTAAACGCGCCCCTTGCAGTTCCGAACATGATGCCTTCCATCAGCTCGTTGGGTACTGCCGCGCAATTTTGCGCAATAAATGGACGGGCTCTGCGGGCGCCGGCATTGTGTATGCTCTGAGCTAACAATTCTTTGCCGGTGCCGGTAGGTCCGCAGACCAGAACAGGCGAGCTTGTACGCGATGCCTTTTTGGCGAATGAAACCGTGTTTAGAAATAACTCATTCTTTCCAATTAAATCGCTGAAATGATAGGGAGCTGCGCTTATCTTTTTTTTATCCTTTTGCGGAGATTCATATAGCTGATGCCTGAGATCCAGTATTTGGTCGTGGAGTTGAACGATGCTTGTTATATCTTTGGCCACTTCCAAGGCACCGATGATTTCACCGTCCTCCAGAAGGGGGTACGTGCTGTTAATCGTGGTGATCCGTTTCCCGGTTACATTGACATAGGTTTGTATTTTTTCACGTATTTCCAGGCCTGTTTGCAGAACCTTAAAGAATGTGCTCGTTTCATTGGTCAGGGAAGGGAAGAGATCGAACAAGTTTTTCCCTATAACCTGTTCCCGGTTGAATCCATCGGTTTCAGCCATCTTATCATTATAAAAGATAGTAATTCCCTTGTTATCAATGAGATGGACACCTACATCGATGATATTCAGCATTTTCTCAAAATAATTGGATCCATCACCGTTCTGCCCGGACATCATGTTCACCCGCCTTGCGAAGGATGCTTCAACTACACTTTATGCGATTTGGGACGGAAACAGACCGTTTGGAGGACATCGACCCTACCCATCCTGGATTGGTTTTAACTCTATTATTTATGGCTAAATTTACATAAATTTCGCTATTTTTCGACATCTATAGTGTATACTAAACCTAGACGACTGTGGTCAGGAGGTCAAAGACAGATGATTGAAACTCGAGACACTAATGCAGGCGGCTGTACTCATTCAACATTGGACAACCGGCCGCTTTTACTGGTTCTTAATGATGACCCTGAGTTCCTTTTCTTGTGCCAAGAACATCTGGAGAAAGCAAACGGAATGGTTATTTTCGAGTCGGATAACCGGTCGAATGCCATTGAAATCTTCTATCAGATTATACCCTGATTATGTCATTATAAACGCAAGTCTATATAGCAGAAGACGGCATTCATGCAGTAGAGGATTGGATTCGTACAGCTATGTCAAGATAACCATGTTCCGATCCTGATCTCCTTGGATACGGATGATTTGAGGCTGCGCCATGCATGCATTGCCTTAGCGGATGATGTGATTGCTGCAGATGCTGAACCTGCTGAACTCATCGCAATAGTAAATAGAAACCTGAAGAAACGAAACCGAATTTTAGATCAGATTCTTATTGATCCGATGACCGGAATATATAATTACCGCAGCCTTCAACAAGGAGTCGAGCGTCAGCTCAATGATTTGAAACGCTCCCATCAGCCTTTTGCTATGGTCTATGTACAAGTGGATGAGCTCCATAACGTTCAGGAAACGTATGGCTATGCTGCAGGACATCAGATGGAGAAGGAACTAGGGATGATTTATCCAAAATAGTATCCGGCCTTCCGATTCCATATACCGATATCCAAGAGAAGGATTTGTTCTTATTCTTCCGAAAACCGTCAAAGAAGACGCGATGAAATTAATGGACCGGCTAATCGAAAGATTCGCTGAGCTTCGTTTTCAGGCTGCTACATGGTGATATCAGTGTCACCTTCTCGGCCAGAGTGTTGGACTTTATGGATCCCATGCAGACCGTGAGCAATGTTTGACTGTTGATGCCGTTTCCGAAGGATCAGGCTGTTCACAGGAAAGCAAGCGTTATGGACGGGATGGCGGATTTCGCCTCCATCACATTGAGGAAGCTAAAAGTCGGAATTATTGATGACGACGGTTAATTCGTGAAATGCTCAGACATCAGCTGGAGGATATTGCGGAGCAGGATTTTGAGGTTGACATTCGAACATATCCGGACGGAGAGGAATTTTTCAACGACCCTTGGCATCGTCAAAATGAACGCTTTCTTCTCATTATTGACAGAATCATGCCGAAGATGGATGGGTTGGAGATTCTGCAGAAGATTCGGACGCAATACGACAGACGCAGGTATTTGTGCATGATATTGACCAGCAGAGACTCCGAAGAGGAAATCTCAATGGCCATTCAAAGAGGGGCCGATGATTATATGATCAAGCCATTCAGCATTAAAGAGCTGCGAGCCCGAATTAGACGATTAATCCGGGGTGCGTGATGATTAATCTCTTCATTGTTCTTGTACTTACAGGTTTTTTCTTTCTGCTTTTATGCTTTGTTTATATTTATTTGGTTTTGAGAAAGATAAAGTCCAATCGGTTTCAGAAGCGGAAAAAGGCATGGCTGGAGCAGAATATGACCTTGCTGCAGGAGTACTTTATCACCGGGAATAGGAGCTCCTCCTTTATAAGCCGGCGTTGCCGCCCTATGGAGCTTTTCCAGTTCGAAGCCCTTGAGGATTTTTTTAGCGATTATTTGAGCAACTTCAAAATCGAGCCTGAGTTTAATCCGGTAAAGCCCTTCATAGAGGAATATTTTGTCCCGTGGTACAGACAAAGGCTGTTTCATTCCAAATGGAGTACCCGGATGAATACGCTGTGCTTCATTGATCTTTTTAAGCTTGAAATGATGCAGGATGATTTGTTGAAGCTTTTGGAGAGCAAGAAATGTTCACCCGAAGAGAGATATCAGATTTATCTCCTTTTGGCCGATTTTGGATATGCCCATCTTCAGGACCTGTTCAAGGAATCGAATGGGCTTCCTTCTTTTCTATTAAACGAGATGATCAGTCTGGTTATTACTTCAGATAATTTCGAGAGCTATGTAGATATTTTCTATGATCTCCCTTATGAATGGCAATTAAGTATGCTAGATGTGCTTAGGGATAAAAATTTCCGGTCGCTGAAACTTCAAGAATTGCTGGAAGGCTTGTTGAATGCAGCAGATCAGGAGAAGCGGCTAAGGACAACCAAAACGATCGCAAGTCTTGGGTATATCAGCTCGCCGGACGTTATTACACGGATTCTTGATGAGCAGTCCACAAAGGGAAGAATGGCAGAGCCCGCAGTCCACAGGGGAAAAACTAATGTATGCCAGACTCATGGGCAGTATTAAAACAGAACGGTTCTTGCCGTATTTGGAGCAGTTCATCAGCGATAAAAGCTATGCCGTACGCTCGGAGGCCGCCAAATCCATTGCGCAAATATAAGAATGGGAGAGAGATTCTTCTCTCTATCACCGCAACACACCCTGATAGCTATGCCAGGAATATGGCTATGGAATGGTTAGAGAGGAGCATGGATTATGAGTAAGTATGGGGATCTTGCTTTCTTTCTCTTCCAGGATCGTCAATCAAGTGATCTTTTTTTATCTTATATTTGTTTGTTTGTTTTATTTGGTCCTTTTCTTTCTCGCTTTCAATCGGCTTAAAGAAGGAACGGGGCCTTCATAATGTGGAGCCCTATAAGAAAGTCAAAAAATCTGCTTTTACTCCTCCGCTTTCTGTTCTCGTTCCGGCTTACAATGAAGAGATGGGAATTATTGGTACGGTGCTGTCTCTGGTCACAGGAAGCGGGCGGCTCGACTATCCCGAATATGAGGTCATTGTCGTCAATGATGGATCAAAGGACGAAACACTGCCAAAAATGATTGAACGTTTCAAAATGACCCCTGTAAAAGATAAAGTATTCCAAAAACGCAACGGAATCGAAACCCAACCGATCAAAGCGATTTACCAGTCAGAA
The DNA here is from genome assembly GCA_963793665.1 of uncultured Paenibacillaceae bacterium. Classification (GTDB taxonomy): domain Bacteria; phylum Bacillota; class Bacilli; order Paenibacillales; family Paenibacillaceae; genus Paenibacillus_Z. The sequence continues at coordinate 199,646 of CAWCBD010000003.1, read as the reverse complement.
ATTTATCCGAATTTATTGCTGATCGACAAAGCAAACGGCGGAAAATCCGATGCGTTAAATGCCGGAATCAATCTTTCCAAATATCCATATTTTGCTTCTATTGACGGAGATACCATATTGGAGCCGGACTCTTTCCTCAAGATTATGAAGCCGATCATCGAGAGTACCGAGCAGGAAGTTCTTGCTGCGGGAGGAAATGTACTTATTGCGAACGGAAGCTCTATCGTTCAGGGGCAGATGAAGGAAATGAGGCTTTCCCGGAATCCTTGGGTCATTATGCAAACGATCGAATACATGCGTGCATTCCTTATGGGGAGAATCGGGCTGAGCCAAAACAATCTCCTGCTTATCATTTCCGGTGCATTTGGGGTATTCAAAACAGCAAGAGTTATTCAAGCGGGCGGCTATAAGCTGGGAACGATAGGCGAGGATATGGAGCTTGTCGTCCGACTTCACAGAATGAACATCGAGAATAAATGGGGAGCCAAAATTGAATACGTCGCAGATCCCGTATGTTACACCGAGGTGCCTGAGGAAATCAGGATATTAAGAAACCAGCGGGTAAGATGGCATCGGGGGTTGTTCGAAAGCTTATGGACACATCGGAAAATGGCCTTAAATCCGAAATATGGGGGAATCGGATTAATCGCCATTCCTTATTTTCTTATTGTAGAATTATTTGGTCCTGTCATTGAAATGATAGGTTATCTAGTCGTAGTGTTTGGCTGGATTTTGGGGGAAGTCAACATTCAATATTCGCTTGCTTTACTGCTGTTTATGGTCATGTATGGGTCATTCCTATCCATGGGATCCGTCCTTCTTGAGGAATGGCGGCTAGGAAAACATAAGCGGGTATCCGAGCTCAATCGTTTATTTTTCTTTGCTTTGTCAGAGGCGTTTTGGTATCGGCCGGTCCTGACATATTGGCGCGTGAAAGCATTATTTTCGGCAATTAGGGGGAAAAAACAGGGCTGGGGCGAAATGAAACATAAGGGTATTTCGGCTTAGTCGTTTTTAGATCAGCCTCAAGATATGCTGTCCATGGCGTTAATTCTTGGGGTGATTTTATAGAGAGTGGGGAAAGACTCGTATATGCGGATATTTAAAAGGAAACGTGTTGGGTTATTAATCGTTTTAGTTGTTGTGCTGGGAGTTCTTGCTTATATTGTGCTGCGGGATGATGAACATGCTGCTGTACCGGCATCATCTGCAAAGGAAACGGCTGTCCCGCCGGTATCGACGATAAAGCCAGTCACCATAGAAGGGATTAAAGTACCGGCTAAAGTCGGAAGCACCTACATACAGATTAACCATAACGGGCAGTGGGAGAATATGCTGATTAAAGGCATTAATCTTGGGGTCACCAAACCGGGATACTTCCCTGGAGACATGGGTGTAACGAAGGACGATTATTTGCGGTGGTTTCAAACTGATTGGGGCTATGAATGTCAATGCCATAAGAGTTTACACGCTTCATCCGCCTTCCTTTTACGAGGCGCTGCTCGAGTATAATTCGCAAGCCGCCCATCCCATTTATTTGTTTCATGGCGTCTGGGTGGATGAAGAGGCTATGGTTGCGTCGAAGGACGCATTTGCCGGCAGTACTTCAGATGACTTTAAGAAGGAAATGAAGGATGCGGTGGATGTCATTCATGGACAAGCTAACCTTCCGCAGCGGGCAGGGCATGCCTCTGGTTCATACAAAGCGGATGTCTCTCCTTATGTCATAGGTTGGATCTTGGGCATCGAGTGGGATCCTACGACAGTTGATTCTACTAATAAACAAGCATAAAGGCATGGAGAACTATAACGGACAGATTTTTTCGGACAGAACATGCACAGCCTTTCGAAATTTGGCTGGCTGACCAATTAGAATCGATAACGGTCTATGAGTCTGACCGATATCAATGGCAAAGGCCTATCAGCTTTACGAATTGGGTGACGACTGATTTGCTCAACATCCTACGGAACCTTTTCAATCGGAAGATTTGGTTACCATCAACCCGAATCTGATTAAAGAAAATCCGAGCTATAAAGGAGGATATTTCGCATCCTATCATGTCTATCCCTATTATCCCGATTTTTTCAACTACGAACCCAAATACACAATTACACCGATTTTCGCGGTGAAAAGAACAGCTACTCCGGTTATTTAAACGATCTGAAAAAAAATCATCAAATCCCCGTTCTGATTGCTGAATTTGGGGTGCCTTCTTCTCGGGGGATGGCACACCGCAATGTAAGCGGATGGAATCAAGGGAATCATGATGAGACTGAACAAGGGAATATTGACGCAAGATTGTTTGAGGATATAACCCATGAAGGCTTTGCCGGGGGACTTCTCTTTAGCTGGCAGGATGAATGGTTTAAGCGAATTTGGAATACGGCAGAACTGGATAATAGCGATCGCCGTCCTTTCTGGTCCAATGTTCAGACTGCGGAGCAGCACTTCGGAATGCTTAATTTTGATGCAGGTACAGCTGATACAATCGATGTATGTGGATGGAGAGACAAGTGATTGGGACTCCCGGATGATTAAACCTGTTAAAGCAGCGATCCCTCTACAAGTACCTCAGTAAGCAGGATGACGAACAGGCGCGATTGAAGCAATTTTATGTCACGAGCGATGAAAGCTATATGTACTTTCGCTTAGATTACGTCGATAACGGCAAACCGTTAAATTGGTCAGACGTGAATACGATGCTGCTTGCTCAATACGATTCCTGATCAAGGTCAACACCGGGTTCCAGGGGATTCCGATCTCAAGTCGGAAGAGGGAATTGATTTTGTTATTGATCTGAAGGGTGAAAATTCATCAAGAATCTGGGTAGACAGCTATTATGACACCAACTATTTTACCTATGGGCAAACTGTTACATATGATGCCTGTACAGGACTATGCTAAGAATAAAGATAATGGCATTTTCCATACGATGCAGTTGGTTTTCAATAGACCGCTGACGATCCCAAATGTAAACGGGAAGTCGATTGAGTTACCCTTGGAAAGCTACGAAACCGGGCTTTGCTTTCAGGCGATGGAAACCCGAATCATCCGAGCTTTAATTCCTTAACGGATGTAGCTCTTAATGCCAACAATCATGTGCTGGAACTCAGAATTCCGTGGCAGCTGCTCAATTTTAGAGACCCTAGTAAACATGAGATAATCGGAGACTTATGGGGCAAGGGATTGTCAGCGTCAGAAATCGATCAAAGAAATGAAGCTGGCGATTGTAACCTACAAGCCGGATGGGAGCTGACAAACAGAAAGTCCAGGAGGGCTTGAGATCTGTCATCCGTGTACCCGATTGCAAATGAAGGCGAGATCCATTCCTCTGACATGTATCGTTATCAATGGGCAGACTGGGATATGCCGCAGTATCATGAAAGATTAAAGAAATCGTACTACATCATGAAAGACCTTTATGGAAAAATCTCAATCAACGATTCGAATCGGAAATAGGGGGTGGAAGGAAATGGAAAAGGAATATAAGAACTGTCAAAGCTGCGGCATGCCTCTAGCTCGTGATGAACAACGGGGAGGTACGGAAAAGAACGGGGAGCATAGTAAAAAATATTGCAGCCACTGTTACGAGAATGGTGAATTTACGTTACCCGAAATAACACTCGAACAAATGAAAGACAGAGTTAAACAAAAATTGGCAGAGTTCGGCTTTCCAAGGTTTATGACGGGCCTCTTTACTAGAAACATCCATAAGCTTGAACGATGGTCAAAGTGATTGCCATGAATAAGAAAATGTAGGAGCTGCGTTTATGCAGCTTCTTTAACGATAGAGGGTCAATAAGATGAGTTGCGTCATCTGACGTTGAAAAAAATATTTTCGCATGATGTAGAAATTCATCGATCTGAATCGTCTTTATAGTGAAGACGAAATGAAACAACCCATTATGAATGCTGAGAGGAGCAATAACCATGAATTACACACTGCTAATGTATGAATCGACGGAGGATTTCGCCAAACGAATCGATCCGATTCACAAGGAGGCATATGTCGCAAGCTGGACACATTATGTCACAGCGATGATTGATTCCGGTATTGTGGTAAGCACCGCAGGTCTCCAGTCCCCGGAGACCGCGACAACACTTAGCCGCAGGGGCGGTGAATTGCTGGTTCAGGATGGCCCGATCACCGAAACCAAGGAGCAAATTGGTGGTTTGGCTATCATCGACGTGCCAGATTTAGACACAGCATTGGAATGGGCGGCACGTTGTCCCGGCAGCTCGGTTGAGGTCCGCCCTAACTTGTATCCGATTTCGAAATGAGCGCCATGCATGCTCACCATATGATTGAACAGACGGCCCGTGATTCCTACGGCCGTCTGGTTGCTTTTCTGGCTGTGCGCTGGCGTGACCCGGCTGCAGCGGAGGATGCGCTTGCCGACGCTTTCCTGGCTGCGCTGGAATCATGGCCTGCGAACGGAGTGCCGGATAATCCCGAGACCTGGCTGCTTACTGCTGCGCAGCGCAGACTGATCGACGGTACCCGGCATGCCCGAGTGCATGCCGGTGCGGAGCAGACTTTAATCGAAATGGCGAAAAATACGCAGCAATGGGCCGGACCCGAAGCGTCTTTTCCGGATGAACGGCTCAAGATGCTGTTTATTTGTGCCCATCCCGAAATTGATCCAGCCATGCGTACACCGCTCATGCTCCAATCCGTGCTTGGCCTTGACGCTGCCCGCATTGCTTCTGCCTTCGTTGTTAAGCCTGCAACGATGGGGCAGCGCCTTACCCGCGCAAAAGCGAAACTGAAGAGCGACGACATTATATTCGACTTGCCCGGAAAGGACGAATGGCCTGAGCGCCTTAATGCCGTTCTTGAAGCCGTCTATGCAGCCTATGGAAGCGGCTGGGATGGCATAAACGGCGAAGATCCCCGTCGTAATAGTCTGGCCGAAGAAGCGATCTTCATGGGAAAGCTGATCGTGCAATTCATGCCGGCGGAACCGGAAGCGCTGGGATTGCTGGCTTTTATGCTATACTGCGAAGCGCGCCGCCATTCGCGGCGCGATGAGGCAGGCGGCTATGTACCAATATCCGAACAGGATCTTTCACGTTGGTCAATAGGGATGATCGAGGAAGCGGAACATCACCTTCGCACTGCCGCTCAAGGGAAACGCATCGGACGGTTCCAGCTAGAAGCGGCGATTCAATCCGTGCATGCTCAGCGTGCCTGGACTAGCCGTACGGAATGGGAAGAGATTGCGCTGCTGTACGAGGGACTTGTGGGCATCGCTCCAACGATCGGCGCAATCGTCGGCCGCGCGGCAGCTGTTGCCGAAGCGCGCGGCCCCGAAACCGGGATGGCACTGTTGGATGAAATACCGGCAGAAGCGGTTAAGAGCTATCAGCCTTATTGGGCGCTGAGCGCCCATTTGTTCAAAAGGATGAAGAGGTTCGAGGAGGCCCGTGCCGCATATAGCCGGGCCATCGGGCTGTGCATGGATCCCTCCATTCGAGCGTTTCTGGAGAAGCAATTCGTGAATATTAGTTGATTCTTTTGAAAGCCTTGTTCAGACAGACTTGACACTGGCTGCTTCAAATTTCACTTCACCGGGTGGAACCGAAATGCGGCCGGATGTTTTCGTGGCTGATAGACGAAGGCAGGTAAAACCCTGACCTCGGCCTGATCAGGGATTCTATCATACTTTATTTTCACAGAACAGTACTGATAGGTGGTTTATCTACGTGTAGTTTTCAGAATTGACACTCCAAGTCTTTGTTTATATAATTCAGAAATGTTATATTGTTCCAAATGCAAAAATCAAGGATATGAGCTTCTGTACTAAACAGTTCAGAGAGAGGGGACTTGGCTGAAATCCCCTTCTGATTTGTCAGAAGTTTACCACCTTGTAGCTACGATGCTGAAATCATATAGTTGAGTGTAAGTATCGCCGGGTTATTTCCCCGTTATCAAAATGGAGGACCTATTTAGGTCGAATTTGGGTGGAACCACGACGCACCTCGTCCCTTTCATGGGCGAGGTGCGTCTTTTTTATATTAAAAAAGGAAAGGTAGTGATGGTATGTACGCTGTTGAGTTTTTTCTTGATGAAAAATTCGAAAGTTATGTAAGGGATATTTGGAGTGGATTAAAGACAACCGGCATTACATCCTACATGGCTGACATTGAAGAACTTAGACCACATGTAACAGTAGCTGTATATGATTCGGAACTCCCCTTGGAGCATTTTATTAGTCGATTTGATTCTGCAACTAAAAATATGTCTCAAATTGATGTTAAATTTGATATCATTTCTACTTTTCCTACATCGGGGACCGTTTTTTTTCCTCCTACAATGACTTCACATCTCTTTGAAACACATCGCCAATATTACAACGATTTAGCAGAATTTAATACCATCGAGAATAGGAATGGCTACAATTTCCCTGAAAGATGGGACCCGCATTGTACTTTAGCCACCCATCTTAACGATGAGCTAGTAATCAAAACGTTGGATTATTGTCTTGGCAGATTTAATCCAATGAGAGGAAAGATTATTGAAATTGGCGTTGTTAAGTTAGAATTTATTAAGGGTGAGTGTGTCAGCAGTAAAACCATTTTCTCAAATTCATTAAACTTTGATGGGTGACGATAGCTGATTACAGACCATTATGAGGCAGCCGTTATAGATCGGCTGTCTTTTCCACGTTAACGGTTAAACTGCGCGGCAGCTTCTGTTTTGCTCGTGGAAGTAACTGGCGGATTAATTCAATAGTGAGTCTCTATCATTTCTCCTGAAATTAGGTTATTACTGGAAGAATTATTTGTGCACCTAGGGGTGCTGCTTGTCATAATTATCTGATGTAAAAACAATGTCACCGTCTCCTAACCGGAGAATGACTTTATAATCTCGCTTGTTAAAGCTGTCAATCGTGCTGCCAATCATAACGGAAGTATTGTCGCTTTCCAAGATCCGTCAAGGCAGCAATTCGTGAGTTTTTACAAGTACACCAACAATAGGCTTGATACCATTGCTGTCTTTTTCTCCATTTATCGGTTCTGTTTTTACAAGCAAGGCTTTGCCGTTTGTAAGTTCCATATTTATTCGCCACGTGTCTCCCACATCGCTGGTTGTATTGATGAGATCTGCCTTGCTGACAGGAAAGCCTATGGCCAAAAAGTAAGTTAACAGTGCAAAAATCAACAGGAGTACTGTAAATCCCGTTACCACTTTCTTCGTTGTTTTTTTTCTTACTTTCTTCAGAAAATCAATTTCCTTCTTATTTACATGTAAATCGGCGTTATCTATTGAAGCGGACAGTTTAGCATGAAGACCAAGGCATGCTTCGCATTCCTGCAAGTGTTGCTGAATGTCATGTTCGGTTTCCGTACTGAGCAAGTCGTCTATATAATTTGGCAAAAGGTCTTGGACAATATGGCATTGGATCATTTATAACACCTCCATAATTTTTTGTTTTGCTCGGTAGAATGTGACACGTGCCCAGTTTTCACTTTTGCCAAGTATTTCACCGATTTCTGCAAAGGAAAATTCACCGATATACGCATATGTACAATTTCTCGCTTAGGTTCATTCAATTGATGAATAGCTCGATACAAGTCCATTTTGTTGCTCTGGAACAGGCTGGCTTCCTCCGGCGACATATTCGGTGAAGTGATATTCTCGTGCAACTCTTGGTTTGGATGCCTTTTTCTTTTTCCAAGTTCCTGATACCACACGTGCTTGGCGATCTGTCAAAGCCAAACACTTACTTTGCAGGAGCCGTTATAGGTATGTATCGAGTATACAGCGCGGTAAAATGTTTCCTCCGTTAATTCCTCGGCCAAATCCTCATCATGAGTAAGGCTAAGTAAATATCGGTAGATACTTTTTGCATAATTTTTATAGATTTCTTCTATATCCTCCGCCACTTTCTCACTCCCTTCGACTATATATCCGATAAATTGATAGTTCGTTACAATTGAATTTTCGATTGTTTTTCTAACGGAGGACTATAGTGGAGGAGCTTGCTACGCGAAGCAGCTCCTCTTTTGCTCGCTGAAGTAACTGGCAGTTTAACGCAAAAAAACCAGCACAATTATGTGCCAGTTAAGCTCCCTAAAAATGCCATGGATACATAATAGTCTATAAAAAATTCCAACATAAGTCTATTACTTTTTTTGCATAAATTGTATGTTAATTAAGCGGCCGCGGCGCAATAACGATTGAGAAACGGAACAGCTAAAAAGAACGAGTAATCCAAGGAAGGAGAAACCCTGCATGATTACGCTTAGGAAAATCACGCTGGAAAACCGGCGTGTCATATTTAACCTGGAAGTTTCAGAAGAACAACGCCGCTTCGTAGCATCCAATCTGTCCAGCGTGGCTTCGTGTTATGTCCTTACAACCAACGGGGGTCATCCACTCCCATTTGCCATTTACGCAGATGAGCTGCCAGTCGGTTTTGTTATGTTGACTTATGGAATCACTGGATACGACCTCCCGTCAATCGCAGATGACAGCTATTGCATTTTGCGACTGATGATTGACAAGCACCATCAGAACCAGGGTTACGGTCGGGAAGCTATGGAAAAAATCTTGGAATATATCCGTACCTTTCCGGCCGGACCTGCACTTTATTGTTGGACTTGTTATGAGGCTGATAACGTCGTCGCAAAAAAGCTATATGAAAGCTTCGGCTTCCGTGAGAACGGAGAAATCTGCCACAACGAGCCAATAACCGTATTGCGACTCTAATAACTATCATTTAGGATTAAGCCTAAACCCTCCCAATTCTAGTAAAGCTAGAGATAACTTTTACTTGGGAGGGTTTTCTTATGACATTGAAGGACTTTCAAGGAGGTAAAACATGGATTACATTTCATCGAAAGAAGCGATGTTAAAGGTGAAACGGTGGCCTAAAGACCATAGCGGCGGGTCGTCGTCATACCGTAGGGCTTAAATCTGATGGCACGGTGACTGCTGTGGGTGATAATAAATATGGCCAATGTGATGTAAGCGGCTGGCACGATATTGTGGCGGTCGCGGCTGGTAATGTTCATATGGCGACGAACACGGGTAATGCTCATACAATCGGTCTTAAATCTGACGGTACCGTGGCGGCTGTGGGTTGGAATAAGTATGACCAATGCGATGTAAACGACTGGCGCGATATTGCAGCGGTTGCGGCGGGTTGGCGTCGTACCATTGGGCTTAAATCGGATGGCACGGTGGTAGCAGTGGGCCGAAATAATGATGGTGAATGCAATGTAAGCGGCTGGCATGATATTGTGGAGGTCGCAGCGGGTGACTGGCATACCATTGGTCTTAAATTAGACGGTACGGTGATGGCTGTGGGTAATAATCGGTATCGCCAATGCAATGTAAGCGGCTGGTGCGATATTGTGGAGGTCGCGGCGGGTTATCTTCATACAATCGGTCTTAAATCGGACGGTACGGTGACGGCTGTTGGTTTGAATAAACATGACCAATGCGATGTAAGCGGCTGGCGCGGTATTGTGGCGATAGCGGTGGGCAGTAATCATACCATCGGCCTTAAATCGGACGGTACTGTGGCGGCTGTGGGTTGGAATGAGCATGGCCAATGTAATGTAAGTGATTGGCGCGATATTATGGCGATTGCGGCGGGTTGTGCCCATACCGTAGGGCTTAAATCGGACGGAACGGTGGTTGCTGTGGGTGATAATGAATATGGCCAATGCGATGTAAGCGGCTGGCGCGGCATCCAACTGCCTGGAATTTATCTTCAATATTAATAATAAAATACACAGCAGCTTAGGAGATGAGAGCTCAATAAATAACAAGCTGTCGCAGCGATCGGTGGCTTCGATGCGTTAACGGAAACGATAGTTCAATGCTGCCGAGTGGCAGCCCTATGCTCGAACGGGCATGATTATGTGGTGATCAACTGGAATTAGCTATGACAAATATTAAGTTGGAGTGTTCACAAATGGCAAGAGATTATGTAGGAGCAAGTATTTCGTCCCTTCAAGATTTTAAAGACGAAAATCTGGCAAGAAGTGTATTGGAAGTTATTTCCGATATTGAAGATTTAAAACCGACTAAAGTTTATAACTTTTATTTACCCGGTAGCAAAAAGCAGTTTACTATTGAAAAGTCTTTAGAAATGTGGATGAGTAGTCAACTTATTAAGTTTGACTCTCTCAATACAAGACATGAAGAAATACACCTTATACTAGAAAACAAAATTGTGGATTATCAAATCAGTTGGAAAAGAAAAGATGGAAATCATTTTAATGCAATCCTAATTTCAATAAAAAGTGAATACTTGAACAGTGTTGCCAATATATCAAAATTTCTTAATATATTTCAGCAAATAGCCCTCTTAACTAATCCTGTAATGGCGAGAGTTTTTGATATGAATGTTAAATTTCTGGAGGCTATTAACTTAACTGTTATCCACCCTGATTTGGTTTGGTACAATGTATTTGGTGAACCTTACATTAAGCTGTTTGGTAAAGAAAAGTTATTAAGTACACCAGGCTTTATGGTGGAAGAACTTTCAGGTAATCTCATCGCAATTCAATTACAAGATAACATATTTACTAGTATCAATGATGAAATAAAAGCAGAAAGCGAAAAATCACCTGGGTAAAATGGCATTTACAGAGAAAAAGAAAAATTATGTGAAGTATATAGATGTTGATGGTGTAATAAAACCCGAATTCGATTTCAGTAACATACAGTTCAACAACTGAGGTTTGTTCATTAAGAACTCCTCGTATGATAACTCCATGACGAAAGGCTGACGGCATGATTGGCAGCTCGGGCAGTTTATTGGAAAAAACATATAGGCTGTTCACAAAACTTAAGGAGGTATTTCAGTGAAGCAAAACAAAATTATAATTACTCAGTATGATCCCAAGTATGCTGAACAAACAGTGAAAATGTGGCGTGATAGTAAGGAAAAGGCACTTGGGCAGAAAGAAATCCACAGCTGTTGAAGATCACGTTTATTTTTTAAATCATATATTGCCAGAGCAGTTTCAAATAGAATTAGCCTTAATTGATGAAAAAGTAGTTGGAATGATTGCTTACAATGAGAGTGAAATAAACCAACTATATATTCATATAGATTATCAAGGAATCGGTATAGGTCAAACGTTAATAAATAAAGTAAAAGATAAATCAAGTGGCAAATTAACATTATACACATTTGAAGTAAATGAATCCGCACAACGATTTTATGAAAAGCATGGATTTAAAGTCATTGGTAGAGGACATGAAAATGAAGAAAATTTATCTGATATTCAATATGAATGGATTTCCCCAAAATCTTTATAGGAAATCGAATTATTTTATAATTGAAATAATCGATCTATTGTTGGTAATATATTGTAATATAGAACTTGGTCTCGTATAAAAAATAATATCGGGGGGTAAACGTTGAACCTTTTGGCTGCATACATCAAGTTAAATATGAAAATTATGTTTCAATACCGCAAATCTTTTCTTCTGTCGGCATTGATCCATCCTATGGAATTGGTAGTAGGAGCCGTCATTTTCACAAGCGTATATGCCTTCGGAAATTTGGAATCGATCCATGGGTACAGCCTTGCCCAGATCGTCTGGTATATCGGCGGCATGCAAATCGTCGGCACGATTATATGGAATTTCGCCGCTGGAAGACTCTCCGATCAAATTCTTGACGGATCGTTGTCCATTCATCTGCTGAAACCTACTTCCGTATTTAAGTTCGAACTGGCAAACGCCATCGCGCTTAGAGCCGTCGGCATTCTTTTCGAGTTTTTCCCGATACTGATTATTCAAACGGTGCTGTTTTTCCCAAGTTTCATTACTACTGTATCGACTTTGAAGTTTGTTCTGTGCGTGGCGCTTTCTTTCTTCCTTTTCTTCCTGCTGAATTTTTTTGTAGGAATGACGGCCTTCTTTATGAAAAATAACAGCTCTATCATTGCTTTCAAGTCGATCTGCACCGCATTTGTCGGAGGAACCATCATTCCGCTCGAATTTTTTCCGGACTGGCTGCAGCGGTTGTCGGTCGTTCTTCCGTTCCGTTACTTGTATTACGAGCCGCTGCAATTTTTTCTGAACCGGGAAGCTGCCCGCGGTTTGGGTTATTTCGGCCATGTGCTGGGGATGCAGCTGCTTTGGATTGCGTTATTTTTCCTAAGCATCAAGCTTCTTTGGCCGCACGTCATTAAACGCTATTGTGCTGTAGGGGGGTGAACACGATTGCTTGGAAAACTGCCTGGACTACTCCAATTATTCTATTGTAATTGCAAGATGAGCCTCGACCGGGGAATGGCTTACCGCACTGATTTTTTTCTGAATCTGATCATATCGCTCGTGTTTACCAGCATGGGTCCGATTGTTCAGTACTTGATTTTCTCTCAGACGAAAGGTTATCCGGGCTGGAATACGGATCAGATTCTTCTTTTTCAAGGGATTCTTCTCTTTACGATGGGTTTGAACAATACCGTATTGGGCGAAGTAAGAGGCACAGCCGTCAATATTATGCGAAATGGCGATTTCGACCGCTATTTGATCAAGCCGTATCCGGCAATCGGCGTACTCCTTACCGGCGGTTTTTCATTAAAACACGTTGGGACTCTGATAGCCGGGACAGCGATAACATTGTACATGCTCCTCAGCATGCATCTGACGCCAGACATTTCGGATATTTTGCTGTTCTTATGGTTTATCGTGGCAGGAATATTTGCCTATATGGGATTTACGATCATTTTTTGCGGATTGGTCATCGTGCTCATTCAGATGGGGCGTCTCGGCGATTTTTTCGACAATGTGCTGCGGTTTGCCGGATATCCGATCGAAATATACAACGGGCTTTTCCGAACCGCCTTCGTCACGCTGCTGCCGCTGGCTGTTTTGGCTTATTTACCGACGCAAGCACTGCTTCATCGGCTTGATTGGAACATGGTTTGGGGCAGCTTCGGCGCATTGTTGATTTTCTTTCTGAGCCTGAAATTTTGGAACCGGTGTATTCGGAATTATACAAGTGCAGGGGGATAACAGGATGAGCAATGGTATCATCGAAGTATCTGGTTTAAGTAAAATGTTCAAGGTCCCTCAAAAGGACGAAGAAGGGCTGTTATCTTCCGTTAAATCGTTGTTTCATCGTAAATATAAGCACATACATGCGATCAAAGGGATCAACATTCAGGTCCGGAAAGGGGAAATCCGTGGTTTGATCGGTCCAAACGGTGCGGGAAAATCGACAACAATCAAGGTGTTGTCCGGCATCCTGCATCCTACCGAGGGCAGCGTTAATGTTATGGGGCATGTCCCATGGCTTGAGAGGGAGACTTATGTGAAGAAGATCGGCGCATTATTCGGGCAGAAAACGCAGTTATGGTGGGATGTCCCGGCCTTCGATACGTTTGCGCTGCATAAAGTAATGTATAAAATCGACGATATTACCTATCGCAGAACGATCGATGAATTCAAGGAAATCTTGGGTCTGGATGATATTATCAATCGTCCGGTCCGGCAGCTATCGCTGGGAGAGAGAATGAAATGCGAACTGGTCTGCGCGATGCTTCACGAGCCGGAGCTGATCTTCCTAGACGAACCGACGATCGGGCTCGATATATTAGCCAAAGAGGCGATTCGAACATTCATCAAGAAGATCAATAAAGAAAAAGGAACAACGTTCATTGTAACCACCCACGACATGAGCGACATCGAAGATCTATGTCACCGGGTAACGGTCATCAATCACGGTACGGTTGTTTTTGACGATGCCATCGAGCAGATGAAAATGTTTTTCTCCGAGCGGAAAATCATCGACATCCGGTTATCGAAACCGATTGATGAGCGTACGCTGGCACAGTACCAGGTCAATTCATTTAACGGTATTGCCGCCAGTTTGGAGCTTGATTTGACAAAGAACGATCTGCAGTCGGAGATTGCGGACATTTTCCGTCACTTACCGGTGCATGACATCAACGTCAACAACATTCCGATCGAGCAAGTCATTAAGGAAATATACAGCAGGAAAGTCGTTTGAAGATCAATAACTACCTTGAAAGGCTGTCGGCTCATGTCGACAGCCTTTGCTTTGGAGGGCAATTATGAAGAAAGCAGTTTATCTTGTTTCGTTGGCGCTCGTACTTGTCATTGTAGCAATTCTAATTTATGACTATTTAACGATTTCTAAATCTGAGGCAATACAAATCTCCGAGAGATATATCGCTGCTCAATCATATTAAAATAACGGAGTCTGAATAAGCACTAACGGGTTGAACCATTACGACGCGGGCGCTACTCCTTCGCATAAACCGGAGTAACTGTTGTATTCTCCCCAATTCCGCGTTTCTTGGCCTGGCTCCCGAGGATCGACATAATCCCAAATGTTGTGAATTGGCTTCAAAGCGATGGAATAGCTATTGCCATAATAGGTACCATTGGCCGATAAAATGTCTAAATGGACCGAAACAGTTTGTTTTGCTCCTAAATACTTTTCATCGCTGACCGCATTGTAATCCCCGGATCCCGTTCCCCAACTGGTTATATAGTCAAAATATTGTGAGACTTCTAAATGGGTGCCCTCTGAATTTTGATAAGCCCGTACCGACGTACTCGTTGATGGATCAGATCCGGACCAATAGGTGTAACCGTCCCTTGTATCCTCATAAGACAAAGTCACGTTTGCTGTCTTTTGCTTACCCGTTTCGCTGGTCAGTATCAGTTTGACTTCTTCCGGGTTGATTTGATCAGGGGTAAAGGTATATACGCCGAACGTTTCCGAAGTGCCTTTTTGATGAGATTCTTTGTATTGGTTTTTCCAGTTTTCTTCATAATCCGATGTGTATATGTAATGTGAATAGTAGTCCAACGTCTTGTTGTTTTCAACAGCTTCAATAGTAAATGTCCTATCATTGTTGGAGTCGGTATAATCCCCTGGTTCCACACCGGTAATGTTCACTTTAAGCGCGTATGTCCCGGCTTTGGCAAGAGTGAGCATAAAAGCGGCTTGTGCTTGTCCCCCTGCGTTCACCACTAACCTTTCTGCGGTATCAAGTACATTGGAACCATCAAGGATCTGCACGTTTGCTTTAGCGCCGACATCTCCGTTCAGTTCTTTAATATTCACGGTTACGGAGAAGGGTTCATTTACTTTGACCTTATCTGTCGCTTGCACTTTATCGACAACAAGGTCCGGTTTGAGCAGGACGGTTGTTTTTCCGTTTAACACTTCCTCGTCCGCAGTCTGATCATTTTGTACATGAATCCTTGTTTCTAACGATTGGTATCTTTCAACATCATTGAGCTTTATATCGGTGAGTTCCGGGGAAGCAGCAACGTTGAAGAGATTCTTGGTGTAGATGAGTTTTCCTTCTAAATCGTAGGACTTAAGCTGGATTTTCTTGAGTATGTCCGGGGGGATCATATCATTTGCTTTAGGAGTAATCTTGACATACAAATCGGTTACGCTGTCTTTTCCTTTTAATGCTTGCAAAGCAAGGTCATAAGAGTTTGTAGTCCCTTCATTCGCAGGCACTGCAGATACGGTCCCTGCGAAGAACAGCAGCAAGAAAAGCACCATAAGCACGGGCAAAATACGCTTCATAACAACATCCCTCTCTTTCATTTACAATAAATGTCTTTAATTATCTTAATATTTATTAAAGATAAACGCATCCCTCCCGAGAACCATAAACCTGCGTATTAGGAATAAAATTCTAGTCTTGCAAAAATTGTACCGACCATGTTTCCTGAAACCATCCCGCCAGTACTCCTGCATGCGTCATGGCTGACAGGTCATGGGGTGGGAAGAACTGGTAGATTCGGCAGAACGAAGGCTGAAGCCATCCTAACGGAAAAGGTATGCGGGCGGATATGCCGCGCGGCTGAAAAACTGGATACGGTGAGAATCGTTCCCCATAAGGAACTGACGAACAACCGAATGTATGGGTCTAAAGTTAGAACATAGGGAAAGCTATGAGCTCACTGGCCCACAGGGAGCACCTAAGTCCAGAACCTTGCTGACGATAGTTAAACATAAAGGGTTTCACATATTAGCCATGCATAATATGTGAAACCCTTTATTTTTCAATTTAAGTTATAACCGTGGCGTATTGGCGTAGTTGCTCCTTAAAGGAACAGCGCACCTGCAATACCGCTCAAAATTCCAAGGAAGACGACAGAACAAGCGACGAAGAGGATAACCTTTTTCGGAAAAGATCTGGAGATCATGAGCAAGGAAGGCAGGCTGACGGCAGGCAATGTCAGCAGCAGTGCAGATGCCGGGCCGGATCCAAGTCCAAAGGAAATCATGGACTGAATAACGGGAATCTCCCCAGCCGTAGGAATAACAAACAGCATTCCTGCGATCGCGAATCCGATAATGGTCAATAGGCTGTTGCTTGCTGTATCACCGATAGCGGGAAACATCCAGGCTCTGGCGGCGCCTAATAACAGAACAGCAATGATATAAGCAGGAACAATATGAACGATCATGATACCCATACTTTTCATCCATCTAACCCAGAAGGGGTCGGTATGTTCATGGATCGGCTCTTCCACAGCAGAATCGATCTCCGCTGGTAGTGTCGCGTTCCCCGCAAACCGGTTTGCGAAATAGCTGACCCCAAACGTAAGCATAAGTCCAAAAATAAGTCGTAGAAGCGTAAACTTCCAGGATAAAACAAAGGTCATAAACACTAATGTAGCCGGGTTAATGGTAGGGTTTCCTAGCCAAAAGGCGAGGCTGGCCCCCACAGAAACCTTCTTTTTCCGCAGGCCAACCGCTATAGGCGCTGCACAGCAGGTGCACATCATGCCGGGTATAGAGGCAACTCCTCCGATAGCCGTGCTGCCGAAGGTCGTTTTTCCCAATACTTTGAGCAGCCAAGCAGAAGGAATCAGCACCTGCACTAAAGATCCCAGCACAATACCCAGTACTGCCGCTTTCCAAACCGACTTGTAATAGGTTAACGCATAATCCCAGGCTGCACTCCATGATGGACTGGGAGCCAGGGCGTTTTTACCGGAAATGATCGAGGAGCCAATCGTATGTTTGGCAGCGGCATCCAAAGCTTTATGATAATAAGGCCACCACTTGACATACGTTAAGCCGGCGATTGCTATTAGCAGGAACACGGCGACAGAGACGATGATTTTTATGCGTTCTGCCGGTTGTTGAGTGGATCCATAAGAATGAGACATACAATCCCCCGATGATTAGATTTTAAATTTGAATTCGGGTATCATTATACCATAAGTCTTTCATTGAATTTGTCCAAAATCATAAATAGATTCCGTATTCCAAAGGAGAACCGTCAAATGACTGTAAAACTGACTTCCTATTCGACAAAGGGAGGCTGCGGATGTAAAATCGGTCCGGCCGATCTGAAGCAAGTGATCAGCAGCCTGCCGCCTGTTATACCGAATCCGAATCTGTTGGTGGGTATCGATACCAGTGATGATGCTGGAGTATATAAGATTAGTGATGAACTGGCGATTGTGCAGACGGTGGACTTTTTCACGCCGATAGTGGATGATCCCTATTCATTCGGACAAATAGCCGCGGCGAATGCGATCAGCGATATTTATGCGATGGGAGGCAAGCCTCTAACGGCGCTTAATATCGTAGCTTTCCCAATTAATACGCTGGACAAGCAGGTGTTGGTCGATATTTTGCGCGGGGCTGGAGACAAAATTATGGAAGCAGGGGTCACTCTCGTCGGGGGACATTCTATTGATGATAATGAACCCAAATTTGGACTTGCGGTTACAGGTCTTATCCATCCCGATAAGATACTGACGAATGCCGGGGCGAGAACCGGTGACAAGCTGATTTTGACAAAACCAATTGGGGTTGGCATCTTGACGACTTCGATCAAGAAGGACCGCCTTAGTGCAGAAGAAGTGCAGCGAGTCACGCAGGTTATGGCCACACTGAACAAGAAAGCAGCTGAGGCTATGGAACGCTACGAGGTTCACGCATGTACCGATGTGACTGGTTTCGGTCTGCTTGGACATGCATCAGAGATGGCCAAAGGCAGTGATGTAGGTCTGCGTATCTTTCAAAAGCAGGTGCCTGTTTTACCGCGTGTAAGAGAGCTGGCGGAAGAGGGCTTCGTACCTGGAGGCACGAAGAAAAACTTCGCGCATTTGGAGGGTTCCGTTACCTTTCCAGAAGCGTTGGATCAAATCGATCAATGGATTCTATGTGATGCCGTTACTTCAGGCGGACTGCTGATTGCTGTAGCTGACCATCAGGCAGAAGATCTGCTCGCCAGCCTGCAGCAAGCAGGTGTGGAAGCAAGCTTGATCGGCGAAACGACATCCGATCATCAGGGACATATCGTAGTTATTTAAGAGGAGCGATGCTCGTTGTTTCAAGATATCAGCATAGAAGAACTGCTGGAGCTGCAGCACAAGAAGGAGCTCGTTCTGGTTGATGTGCGTTCGCCTTCTGAATATAGCGATGCTACAATTCCGGGAAGCTTGAACATCCCCTTGTTTGATGATACGGAACGGGCGGAGATCGGTACCCTTTACAAACAGGTGAGCGTACAGGCTGCCAAGGAAAAAGGCTTGGAAATCGTATCGGCCAAATTGCCAGCGTTTATTAAAACATTCGAAAGTACAAAGGGTCAAAAGACGGTTTTCTGTTGGCGCGGCGGCATGCGCAGCAAGACGACAGCTACGGTTCTGTCGCTGATGGGTATTCGGGTGTACAGATTATCCGGCGGCATTCGGGCTTATCGGAAGTGGGTGGTCGATACCCTTGATCATTTTGAATTTCAGCCAAGAGCGTACGTCATTAACGGGAATACCGGCTCTGGCAAAACGCTTATTTTAAGAAAACTGAAGGAAAAGGGCTACCCTGTACTGGATTTCGAGGGAATGGCTGGCCATAGAGGGTCGGTTTTCGGAGAGATCGGCATGAAATCGAACAATCAGAAGACGTTTGAATCCCTTCTTCTTGATGGACTCCTGCAGGTCAACAACGCGCCGTTTGTATTATTCGAGGCTGAAAGCAAGCGTATCGGCAAAGCAGTCCTTCCCGAATTTATTATCGACAGGAAGGATTCCGCGGTTCAGCTGTTTATCGATGTGCCAATAGAGGAACGTGTGCGTTATATCCTTGAGGATTACCGGCCGTCTGAACATAAGGAAGAATGTTTGAAGGCATTTAGACAGATCAAAAGTCGTATTCATACCCCGATTGCCAAAGAAATAGAAGCGCATCTGCTGGGGGATAAATTTGGTGAAGCTGTCAAGCTGCTGTTGGAGCATTATTATGACCCGCGATATGAGCATGCTGGCAAGCAGTCAGAGGACAATCGAATTTACTTTAAGGTGCAGTCTGTAGAGGAAGCGGTTGACTCGATTATCGAGTATTTTACTGCAGCCGGTGTCAAGCGATAATACCAAGAAACAGCTCCTAATGGAGTGTTTTTTTGTTTCTGATATTTCTAAAGGAAGAAACTTGGCTTCTCCGCCAAAGGACGGCGTGAGCCGTTTCTTCTTGAAGGTGGCAAGCTGGAAGCCAACCCTAAATATACTCAGTCATTCCCTTTTCCTTCAGCAGTTCAACAATCTCTTTAACAGACTGTGCTTTGTCCTTCGGACAGATTAACAGCGCATCCCCGGTGTCTGCAATGATGAAGCCGTCTACGCCTATTGTCGTGATGAGTCTGCCGTTTCCATAGATAATTGAATTATGGGTATCGATGCCCATGTAATTCGCTTTTATAATATTGCCCGATTCATCCGGAGGGAAAATCGCGCCAAGCGCATCCCAGCTGCCGATATCATTCCAGCCAAATTGGCCTGACAGAACAAGAATTTCATCGGAGCGCTCCAGGATGCCGTAATCGATGGAGATGTTCTGAAGCGCCGGATAAATCTCGTTTATGATTTCCTCTTCCCGCTCTGTACCCAGATAATCGCTCAAAGGAAGCATCGTCTTATACAGCCGAGGCAGGTAACGTTTGAAATTATCAATAATAACCGATGTTTTCCAAATGAATATCCCGCTGTTCCATAGATAATTACCTGATGACAGATAACCTTGTGCTTTCTGGAAATTCGGTTTTTCTACAAATTCTGCTACTTCGTATACAGCGACAGGATTCAAGGCAATCGGCTCTTTATCAAAGGCGATATAGCCGTAACCGGTAGAAGGGAATGTCGGTTTAATTCCGATGGTCACGATTTTGTCAGTCTCCATCGCGACTGTACAGGCTTCATCAAGCGTAAGCCGGAATTGTTCTTCATCCGTTATATAATGATCGGAAGGCAATACGACCATTAAAGAATCACCGTGGGATTTTTCTATGGATAACGCCGCAAAAAGGATGCTTGCAGCCGTGTTCCGCGCAACAGGCTCGATCAAAATATTCCCCTTCAATACACTGCTATGCATAATACTCTCCATCAATACCGCTTGAGAACGATTCGTAACGATAACCGTATTTTCCTGCGGGATAATGCCTTTGAATCGTTCGATGGTATCGTTCAACATAATATCGTTTCCGCTAATATTTAGAAGCTGCTTCGGAATCTCTTGTCTGGACAGCGGCCAGAAGCGGGTTCCGCCCCCGCCTGCAAGGATCGTAGCAAATTTATTCATGATGCATCACCAGATGGGCAATAGAGTAAGAGATAATACTTTCCGAGCCTTGATTAAGATTCAATCCCGTTGAATGAATGCCGTCATAGCAAGCCCCGGTTTGAGGATCAATGAGAGAGATTTTTAATGAATTATGTCCTAAATACCATTCATAGCATAAAGCTGCCTGTCTTCAGATAAGCAGGGTCTTGGAGCACGACCGCGGCTTCCTTACAAGCAAGAAGCATTTCGCATGCTTCAATCGGCTGTTCGTCGTAGGGAGCGGCCGCTCCGCCCCGCAGCAGCCAGCCATGGCTGCCAATCGGCTTATAATATCCTTCTTCAGCGAAGGTTTTGGAGGCTAGAAAATCCAAGCTTTCCTTAGCCGTTTCCTTCAAACTAACGTTATTTGAAATACGGAATGCTTTTAACAGCGCCCATGGAAGCATCGAGTTTCCGTAGGTAAGGCTGTCTTCAAACCAATTCCAACCGTTCCCCTTATTGCGGGTATATTGATTGTGCAGCCGTACAGCCATCGTTTCGATCAGATCGATGATGAATGATCGGGGCAGAAATGCCTTCTCTTCCGCGGTGCTTGGTGTGTGGGGATAGGGAAAGGAGTAAGTTAAAGCATGAGGGGTTTCTATCAGATAGCTTAGACCGATTATGGCATAAGCCCCTGCGCGAGGAGAACCGAGAGCTTCGATATGCGGTAATGCCTGATTGATTAAATAACGGCAGGTGTTTAGTAAATTATCGGGCAGGGTGGAGGAATGGGCGAGCGCGAATCCAAGTGCCCATAGCGTGCGTCCTTGACAATCCTCAGAGCCGCTATCCTCAATGAATGAACGGTTATAATCCATAAAATTTCTAAAGTTTCCATCTGCATTCTGTGCGTGATGAATGAAGGAAATATACGTATGGATAAGATCCAACGTGAAGGAATCCTTTCGGCTGCTGTACATTAAAACGGCTGCGATTAATGCCCGTGCGTTATCATCTGTCGTATAGCCCTTCGAGCGATCAGGAACGCCAAACTTGGTATGCTGAAAAATTCCTGTGTCATCCGTTATTCTGCGCATATAATCGGACTTATACTGTAGTATCGTTTGTACGTCCATTAAATCCACCTCCTAGGTTTTCTTTAGCAAAACTGGCATCGTAAGCATTAACTTTAGCTAACTCTGAAATCTTGTATTTTCTCTTGAAAGATAGCGGCATAGGTTTTGGCGACTTCGCTCCACAGCATCGTTCTTCCGAGTTCAAGTGTGCGATTTTCCATTTCTTTTACTATAGCAGGGTTATCCAGTAATTGGAGGATGCAGGCTTCCAAAGAGGCGGAATCGCGGAAGTTTGCCAGCAAGCCCCTGCCCTCTGCCAGCATTTCCTCTGCATATCGGTAAGGTGTGGAGACAATGACTCTTCCATAACCGACTCCGTATGCCAACGTGCCGCTAACGGCCTGATCCTTGCCTAAATAAGGAGTCATATAGATGTCTGACATGACTAGCGATTGAATGACTTCCTCCTGCGTCAACAGCTTGTCGACAAAGAGAACGTTATGATTTAAATCCAATTCTTTCACAAGATCCATCAGCTTTTGTCGATATACCTCGCCTGTTTCTTGTTTGACTACCGGATGTGTTTTCCCCCAAATAATATAGAGAGCATCTGGATGCTGTTTGACCACTCCGCGCATGGCCTCAATGCTGTATTCAATTCCTTTGCCAGGACTTAGAAAGCCAAAGGTGGATAAAATTTTTCGATCCGCAAAGCCATATTGTTCTTTAAGCTTTGATCTTGATTCGGTTTTGACATAAGGCACGCCATGGTGAATGAATGCAACTTTCGCGGCATCAATTCCATAAATAGAGATCAAATCCTTTACAGTAGACTGCGCCATCGTAACGACTTTAACACTTAGTTCCGCAACCCGGTTCATGATATGACGCTGCTTGGCAGAAGGTTTCGTTAACACGGTATGGAAAATGACGATATATGGAATGCTGAGTTTCTCGACGAATGGAATCAAATATTCTCCGCTTTCTCCGCCATAAATTCCGAATTCATGCTGGATAACAAGGAGATCAACGTCTGAGAAGTTAAGAAAATCGGCTGTATCTATATAATCGGGCAGCTTATGCTGGTCAATTTCTCTCATCACTTGCTCCTGATAGCGGTAAGTTTCGTTGTTGTTGATTGCGATAATACGAGGCTTATTGAAGCCTTGAATATGTTCGAATTGATCTAATAAATCTTGTGTAAATGTAGCAATGCCGCATTCTCTTGGAAGGCTGGTTCCTAGAATCACGATATTCCGATTCCTTCTTGTATTCTTCATATAAAGAGCCTCCATTGGTTCGCGATTTTTGGGAATAAAAAAAAGAAAATAAAGAGGTCTTTATTTCTTCCAGAGGGAAGTGGCAGTATTTTATTTTCAGAAAATTCAAAAATATTTCCTGTTCTTACTATAACATGACCATTTTTTCTTGTCAATTTATTGACTCCCCATCCATTCTCCATATATATTAATGTTGGAGGTGTATGGATGTCAGTCATATGCAGTAAATTAAAAGAGGTTATGGAAAATCACGACCCCAAATTATCTATTCGTAAGCTTGCCAAAGATATAAATTACCACTTTGATTCCGTTCGTCGTATGTATAAGGATGAGATGGTGCAGTATCCTAGAGATTTGCTGCTTAAGCTTTGTCTATATTTTAATGTTCAGTCCCGGAGAGCTCATAGGAATCGAAATGAAATCGCAATGCTTGAAGCATATTGATCATCAGGAGGACGATAATGACAAAGATACGGATAGAAACGCAAACCTGTAAACAGCTGCTGGATACATTCTACGCGGAGCCCCGAATTACGAAAGTAGAGAAGCTAGTGTTCTCCGGGGTTGGAAATCGAGATGTATATAATATAACGGCCCCGTTTCAATATGACGGGGAGGAAGTGATCTTAGGAAGAGTTGAGGAACGGGATAGTGAGTTCTCTCAAGTCTTCTTTTTTACACGCGACCATTTGGTCTGGAGTCCCCGCGAGCATACACATACCTATAATTTGCAGGATCCATGTGTAACCATCATCAAGGGTGAATTAATTGTTGGCGGAGTTGAAGTCATCACTGCGGCCGATAATCCAAGTCAGATTGTATCATGGGTCACGCAGTTTTACCGCGGGTTTCAAGTGGATTCGTTATGTCACTTTTCATCAGGGCCCGGTACGATGAAGGATATTCGCCTCATTGAGCTTGCGGATGGCAGAATAGGCATTTTTACAAGGCCGCAGGGAGCTAGAGGCGGAAGAGGGCAGATCGGATTTACGATCATCGATTCGCTGGCGGAGCTGAACGAGCAAACCTTCATAGATGCAGAGGTGCTTCAAAATCAATTTGTTCCCGAGGAGTGGGGCGGTGCGAATGAAGCGCATTTATTGAAGAATGGTCATGTTGGCGTTCTGGGGCATATAGCCTGCTTTGATCCATCAGGCAACAAGCACTATTATTCGATGGTCTTTTCGATAAACTCTGAAACCTGTGAGACAACGCCGATAAAAATGATTGCTGCAAGAAGCGATTTTCCAAGAGGACCTGGCAAGCGGCCTGAGCTGGAGGATGTTATTTTTAGCGGTGGGCTTATACGTTCTAGCAATGGCCGGGCAGTGCTTTCCGTTGGCGTTAGTGATGCCGAAGCCTATCAGATTGAAATTCCTGATCCTTTTATTGAATATGAATGATGAGAATGGGTTTCTAAAGTTTGACTAGATTCTATGGTCATGTTATAATCAGATTGACAAGAATTTATGGTCAAAAGAGAGCGGGAACTGACAAATGAGTACATTTATTCAATTAAGCAAGCGCACTGGTGAAACAAAGTCCCATATGAATCAAGGTAGAAAACAGGGACGCATCCCGGCTGTGTTGTATGGGATTGGTAAAGATACTTTGTCATTTGAAGTGAACGAGAATGAAATGCTGAATATTTTGAAAAAGAATCCACGGGCTATTCTGCAGGGCAAAACAGCCGACCAAGAAGCGGTTCCGGTTGTCGTTCAGAACATTCAGCGGGAAATCATGTCTGGCAAATTGCTGCATATTGATTTTCATCATGTGAATATGACGGAAAGCATGGATAGTAAAGTTACCATCCATTTTTCAGGAGAAGCAATCGGTGTGAAATCCGGCGGCGTTCTGCAAGTGGAAATATATGAAGTAGAAGTCCGCTGTATGCCTGGTGATTTGCCAACTTCGATGGAAGTCGATATTAGCGGCCTTGCTGCTGGCGACCAACTTCTCGTTTCCGATCTAATTTTCAAGGATGGCATTGAAGTGTTGACTGATCCGAGTACGGTCATGATTCAGATCAAAACCGTCCATGAGGAAGCTGCAGAAAAAGCTTAATAGACCATTAACTATAAATATAGAGAATCCCCTTAGGGCGGAGTGTGTCCAGGTTCATGGTTTCATGACCGAGATACTTTCTGCTTTGAGGGGATTTTCGGTTTTACATTTTTATTCAGAAATCTATTGACAACGATTCTCACTCTCAATACAATAAGGTTTATGAATTGAGATACATTCTCAATAACAATTGAGCTTTAAACTAGAGAGGGGCATTACGTAATGAGTTCATGGAAAGTTGCTTTTGTATGTATGATCACAGCAAGCCTAATTTTGTCCGGATGTGGCAAACAAGAAGAAACGCCGTCACCATCGGCTGCGGCAACGAACGAAGCGGGCACCAATGCTTCAAAAGAAGCAGCACCTAGCAATAACGAGGCTGCAGCTGACACCGAGACTGATAGCACGGAAACGTTCGTTGCTGCAGTTAAAGAACTGGTTGATGGATTGAAAACAGGAGCCGAGAAGGGCAGCATCGACTGGGCCAAATCTCAAGAGCTCTATAATTCCAAAATCAAATCGGTCGTACAGGCGCGCGATGCCGAAGCCGAGAGCCAAATTGACGAAAAGCTGGAGGCGGTCGCAAATGCAGGTAAAGACGGTTCGCTTGAGCCAGCCGTCGTAGCCCAAATTCATGATAAACTGCTGCAAAATATAGCATTCCTGTCTTTGCGCCATGACTTCAAGGAAGCTAATGAGAAATTTACAGATAAAGAAGCTGTAAGCGATGAACTGAAGGAAGCGCGTACCATCTATGATGGGATCTTGAAAGGCATGGTTGAGAAACGCGACACTGCCTACAGCACTTCATTAGTAAGCTTAATCGACAGCGGGTTCACTGAGATGGAGCAAGCGTCTGAGAAAGGCGATAACCTGGCTTATAACCTTGGCAAGCAGCTTATCGACAAATCGCTTATGAGAGCCTTCTATCTGGCTTCCGGTGCGGAAAAAGGATATGCGTATAAAGTTGAACAAGCGGTTAAAGAAGGCAGCAAAGATGCGAAGGTAGAGCAAGCTGAAGGCTGGGCTTTCTTCCAATCCTTGAAGAAATACCTGGAGAAGAGTGACAAGGCTTCATCGGATTACATTGAAAGCCAATTCGACCTTGCTAATGATGTGAAGAACGTTAAAGGCGATTTGATCAATCAAGCCTATGTACGTGCTTTCGCAGCAACTGCAAAAGGTGAATATGGAGAGACTTTCGAGAACTGGGGCAAGGATAAGGCTGCCATCACAGCTTTAGAAGGTGCACTATTCATCAATATCATCGCGAACGACCTGCCCAAAGTGCTTGGCGGGGAAACACAGGCTAAAGCTTTGATCGCTAATGCCCAGCAAATGCTGGATGAAGTGAAAGCAGGCAAGAAAACAGAAGCTGAAGCAACGTTTAAGAAAATTGAAGCGGACCTGAACAAATTAGCAGCATACGGCAAGTAAAGATATTCAATCATGCACACGATCATGTGTGCATGATTTTTTTGCTGCTTAATGGTTGCGGGATATCCAAGGAAGCAAAAATTCACACAAAGGGTGTAGTTCATGCCAGTATACAACAAGCTTGTCCGCGACAAAATCCCGCATGTCATTGAATCAACCGGGAAGAACTTTCGAACGAGAATTTTGGACGAGGAGCAATATAGGATAGAGCTTAACGTCAAGCTTATAGAAGAATCCGAAGAATATATGCAAGCTGAGGATAAGCAGGAAGCTTTGGACGAATTGGCCGATATGCTGGAAGTAATCCGGGCTCTGGCCGCCTTACATGGGGCAAGCTGGGAGCAGCTCGAAGCGATCAGAGTTAACAAAGCAAAGGCGCGGGGCAGCTTTGAAGATCGGGTGTATCTAATTGATGTCGATGAAGCTTGACGTCAAGCTTATGTGATAGCAGCCCTACTGTTAAAACCTGACATGTTGCCAATCATACCCCCTATAAGCTATAGTGGAAATAACTGAATAATAGATACGGGTGCTGGATGAAGTCTGGCTGAGATAGGGAACTTGTTTCCCTGACCGTTAATCTGATCCAGGTAATGCTGGCGTAGAGAACATATCGAACTGTAGCCATTCGTGTATTCTCGAATGGCTTTTTCTTTGTCATTAATAACAGAGGGGCGAAGGTGCCAGTGGGTTGTTTCAGTGAAAGACTCTACAGTTCGGCGCAGGAAGTATGGGAAAAGAGCCATAGACACCCGTTTCTGACGGAGCTTAGAGCGGGGACTCTGGACCCCGATATTTTCATTTATTATTTGAAGCAGGACTATGTCTATCTGATCGACTATGCCAAGATGTTTGCTCTAGGCAGCTATGAAGGCACAGGATCTTGCGACGATTGGCAAGTTCGCAGAGCTGCTTCACTCGACGTTGAACGTAGAGATGGAGCTGCACCGGCAGTATGCGGAGCGATTCGGCATCACAAGAGAAGAGTTAGAAGCGACGAAGCCTGCTCCTCTTACAATCGCCTATACCAAGTACATGCTGGATGCTGGAGCTCAAGGCTCGCTTGCTGACATCGTCGCTTCCTTGCTGCCCTGTATGTGGAGTTACCGGGAAATTGGAACTGCTTTTGCGAAGGATCCTGGCGCTCTGAACCATCCCTTGTATAGGGAATGGATTCTGATGTACAGCTCGGAGGAATTCGGCGATCTCACGGACTGGTGCATCGATTTGATAGACCGATTGGCAGAAGGGCTGCCGGAGAGGGAGCTTGCCCGGTTAGAGGAGAGGTTCATCATAACTTCCAAATTTGAATATATGTTCTGGGATATGGCTTATCGGCAAGAAG
Source organism: uncultured Paenibacillaceae bacterium (assembly GCA_963793665.1). Lineage (GTDB taxonomy): Bacteria > Bacillota > Bacilli > Paenibacillales > Paenibacillaceae > Paenibacillus_Z. The sequence continues at coordinate 171,906 of CAWCBD010000003.1, read as the reverse complement.
GATGGCCGGTTTGAGCGAAGCGATGCTTAAGGACCAGCCGCTCGCGCTGTCTGTTCGCGGGCTTACGTATGCCTTTCCCGGGGAGCCTCCCTTGTTCGATGCCTTGGACTTCGACATTAGAGAAGGCGAGTTTGTTAGCCTGCTGGCCCCAAGCGGCATCGGGAAGACGACTTTGTTTCGACTGCTGGCGGGTCTGCTGGCTCCTTCAATGGGAACGATTGTTTTCGGAGAGTCGGAGAACTCGGCTGCAGCTGCGTCCAAGCTGGGCAATATCGGCTATATGCCGCAAAGAGATTGCCTTATGCCTTGGAGAACCGTGCTGGATAATGCTGCGCTAGGGCTGGAGCTCCTGGGGATAACGAAGCGGGAAGCGCGCCGCCAGGTGCTGGAGCAGCTTCCGGTCTTAGGCCTTGAAGGAACGGAGCATAAGTACCCGCATGAGCTTTCCGGCGGCATGCGCCAAAGAGTATCGTTTCTGCGCTCCCTTTTGGGCGGCGGGGAGCTGCTTCTTCTCGACGAGCCTTTCAGCGCACTCGATGCCATGACGCGTATGAGCATGCAGGAATGGCTGCTGCAGGTATGGGAGCGGCATCGCAAAACGATTTTATTCGTCACCCATGATGTGGATGAGGCGCTGCTCCTGTCGGATCGGGTGCTCATAGCGGCGGAGTCTCCTGTTTCAACACTTAAGGAACTTGCGGTTAACCTGCCTCGTCCCCGAACCTATGATGCCGTAATGGATGGGGAATTTATTAATCTGAAGCGCAGGGTGCTCGGGCTGTTCGGACGCAGTGTCACCGGCTTGGAAGGAGAAGGTCGATGAAACGCCTGCAGCGACTGAATCGCCGGCTGTTGGCAAGTATGCCTGTTCTTATATTCATTCTGCTGCTCGCTGTCGGCTGGGAGCTCGGGACGACTATTTTCCATATTCCGCATTATATTATCCCGAAACTGTCGCTTGTGTTTGTCTCCATATGGGATAACCGCGAGCTGCTGGCGAAGCACTTTGCCGTTACGTTGTGGGAAGCATTACTGGGTCTCGGTATTGCGGCTGTATTGGGAACATTGGCTGCTGTATGGATCGAGAGCTCAAGCTTGGCGAAAAAGACGATTTATCCGCTCATTGTCACTTCTCAGACGATTCCTATTATCGCCCTATCACCCATTATGGTCATGTGGTTCGGGTATGAAATATGGAGTAAAGCCGCCGTTGTCATCTTATTTACCTTTTTCCCTATTACCGTTAATACGGCGGATGGGTTCCGCTCTGCAGACCCTGATATCGGGGAGCTGATGCGGACGATGGGGGCAGGCAAATGGGATTTGTTTCTCAAGTGGAAGATTCCGTCTGCCTTGCCCGGATTTTTTACTGGCCTTAAGATGGCGGCCGCGATCAGCGTTGGCGGCGCTACGCTGGGCGAATGGCTGGGAGGGGAAGCGGGCCTTGGGATGTATACCAAGCGGGCATCCAATATGCTTCGCGGCGAGGCGGTATTCTCAGGCGTACTGCTGCTGTCGGTTATGGGAATTTTGTTGTTTCTAATTGTTCAATGGGTGGAACGGGCAAGTCTGGCACATCGCAGACCCCATGATCTGGATTAAAGAGGAGAAGAGAATAATGAAATTTTTTAATTGGAGCAAGGCTGCAAGATTATCTGCAGTTCTTACACTGGCATTGACAGTAATTACGGGCTGTACGTCCAAAGAGCCGGCTGACGCCGGGCAGACAGAGGTCGGGCAGACAGAAGCCAGCAGACAGAGCTTACGGTGCTGCTCGACTGGTATCCGAACGCCGTACATACGTTTCTGTATGCTGCGGAAGAACAAGGGTATTTTGAAGAAGCAGGCTTGAAGGTTAAGCTGCAAACTCCGGCAGACACGAATGATGCCATCAAGCTGGTAGCGACAGGGAAAGCGGATCTTGCCCTTAGCTATCAAATGCAGGTGGCAATATCGCGTTCGGAGGATATTCCGGTTGTATCTGTAGCTGCAATTGTGCGGCATCCGCTCAATCAACTATTTGCGCTGGAATCATCTGGCGTTCACAGCCCGAAGGATCTCATTGGCACAACAGTCGGTTACCCATCCATCCCTCTTGATCAAGCAATCGTTAACACGATGGTGCAAACGGACGGCGGGGATCCGTCTAAGCTGAAGTATGTGGATGTCGGCTGGGACCTTATTCCTTCCATGACGACGAAGAAGGTCGGTTCGATTATCGGGGGTTATGTGAACCATGAGAAGCTGCTGCTGGAGAAAGAAGGCGAGAAGCTTATTACTTTCGATCCTTCTAAATATGGGGTTCCCGATTACTATGAACTTGTGCTGACCGCGAGCGAGGATGGCCTGAAGAACAAGAGTGATGCGATCAAGAAGTTTATGGAGGCTGCTGCCAAAGGGCAGGCGTATACGGTCAGCCATCCGGATCAAGCTCTGAAGATTTTGCTGGATAAACAAAATAAAGAATTTCCGCTGGATGCTGATATCGAGAAGAAGAGCTTGGACATCTTACTGCCTTTAATGGACGCCGGCTCGGAGCCTTTCGGCTCACAGTCTGAACAGTCATGGAGCTCGATCATCAATTGGCTGAAGGAGCATGGTCAAATCAAGAAGGACGTTCAAGCAGAGCAAGTTTTCCGGAATTTATAAGCTTGAAGGGAGGCGAGAGTCGGTGGATGAGCGATATTCACGGCAGATGCTGTTTGCGCCAATCGGTGAAGCCGGGCAGAGGAAGCTGAAGGACAGTGCGGTATGTATTGTCGGGATGGGCGCGTTAGGGACTGTGCTGGCGAACCATATGGTAAGAGCCGGTGTAGGTCTGGTGCGTTTTGTAGATCGGGATTATGTGGAGAAAAGCAATTTGCAGCGGCAAATGCTGTATGACGAAGAGGATGTAGACAACGATTATCCGAAGGTTGTAGCAGCCGAGAAGAAGCTCCGCAAAATCAATTCGGACGTCCGTCTGGAGGCGATTGTTGCCGATGTAACCGTTCATAATATTGAAGACCTGCTGCAGGGTATGGATCTCGTATTAGATGGGACGGATAATTTTCAGACCCGATTTCTATTGAATGACGCCTGCTTCAAACTAGGTATTCCTTTTACCTATGGAGGGGCCGTCAGCTCGCGGGGAATGAGCGCCATTCTTGTCCCGGGGGTTACCCCCTGTCTGCGCTGCTTCATTCCATCGGCGGATACAACCGGGCAAACCTGTGATACGATCGGCGTGATTGCCCCGGTTGTAGATATCGTCGCTTCTTATCAGGCTGTGGAAGCGTTGAAATATTTGGTCGATGCAGACGGGCAAAGAAGAAACAGCTTAATCACGTTCGATGTGTGGAATAATCACTATTTTGAGATGAAGCTTGGGGAGCCTACGAACAATTGTCCCTGCTGTCAGCTGAAGCAATATCCGGCTCTTGATGCCCAGAATCAGGACTCAACCCTCTCCTTATGCGGGCGGAGCACCGTGCAAATTGCCGGCACTGCAAAGCTGGATTTGGAGCAGTGGCGCCAGCGGCTGGAGCCTGCGGCTGTTCAGGTTAAGTTGAATCCTTACCTGCTCAGAGTGGAGCTGCCTGAAGGAGAAAGACTGGTGCTTTTTCCCGATGGTCGCGTACTGGTACAAGGAACAGATGATCTGGTTCGTGCAAAAACGTTATATGCCCGTTATATCGGAATCTAACTTGAAGGGATCGTGAACGTATGAAGGATTTTCGTCTATATGCCATTACAGGAGAGCAATTCCATCCGGGCAGAGATTTGATCGAGGTAATGGAGGAAGCCATTATCGGCGGAGTAGACATCATTCAGCTGCGGGATAAAACGAGCGCCAAACCGGAGCTGCTGCGCAAAGCAAGAGCGCTTCGGGAGCTGACGACATAAGTATAAGGTCACTTTTATCGTCAACGATCACATTGATGTTGCGATGGAAGTAGACGCCGACGGCATTCATCTAGGCCAGGATGATCTGCCTATTATTGAAGCAAGGAAGATTGTCGGCAATAAAATCATCGGGATATCCACTCATGCGCTTCACGAAGCACAGCTTGCGGAGCGGCAAGGTGCAGATTATATCGGCGTCGGTCCGGTTTTTCGGACGGCGACCAAAGCGGATGTCGTTGATCCGGTATCTGTATCTTATGTGCGGGAGGTAGCCCAAACGATCAAAATCCCTTTTGTCGCCATTGGTGGAATTAAACTGCATAACGTAGATGAAGTGATCGCGGCGGGAGCAACTCGGATTTGCGCAATCAGTGAAATTGTTGGCAGCAGCGATATAAGAGGAACTTGCGCAGCGTTCCTGAGCAAGCTGAAGGGACAGGAGTGAGCATATGGAGCTTATCATTAATGGAGCGAAGCATAGTCTGGACGTTCATACGATCCAAGACGTGATTAATCATTTTGGGTTAGCAGGTAAACCCATTGTTGTAGAAGCGGATGGCGCTGTTCTTACATCGGAGCAGTGGGCGGCAGCAGTAGTGCAGCCTAACATGCGAGTCGAGCTTGTACATTTTGTTGGAGGGGGTTGATCGCATGAAGTCGGATGTTCTCGTAATTGGCGGACGTTCCTTAAATTCTCGATTTTTTATCGGTACCGGACTATTCCCGAATCCATTCGTTCAGATGGAAGCTATTAAAGCATCAGGTGCGGAAGTGCTGACCTTCGCCATACGCCGTATCAATCTGGAGGCAACAGAGGATGATTCCATTCTCCAGCATCTGCAAAATGAGTCATACATCTATCTACCGAATACATCCGGTGCAAGGACGGCAGAGGAAGCCGTGCGAATCGCCCGTTTAGCGAGGGCTTCGGGTCTCAGCGATTGGATCAAGGTAGAGATCAGCGTGAATGAACGCACACTGCTGCCGGATCCGATAGAAACGTTAAAGGCAACGGAAATCCTCGTCAAAGAGGGCTTTACCGTTCTGCCATACACATCGGATGATCCGGTCATCTGCAAACGTCTTGAAGAGGCAGGCGCTGCGGCCGTTATGCCGGGAGCGGCTCCTATCGGCACCGGACTAGGGATACTCAATCCCTATCATATCGGACTGATCGTGGAAGAAGCTAATGTCCCGATCATTGTTGATGCCGGTCTTGGCTCCGCAAGTGATGTCACACAAGCTATGGAGCTTGGCGTATCCGGTGTTCTCATGAATACCCCTGTTGCCAAAGCGAAGGACCCGGTCGGGATGGCGCGAGCGATGAGCTTGGCTATTGAAGCTGGACGCCTGGCCTATTTGTCCGGACGGATTACGAAGAAGCGATATGCCTCAGCCAGCAGCGGCTTTGACGCGTTTAAACTGAAATAATGCACGATACGGGAGAGATGGTAGAGGGATGAAAGAGACTGTCGTGATTATGGGCGGGGGTGTAATCGGTTTATCCTGCGCGTTCGAATTACAAAAACGCGGTTATCAGGTGACGGTACTGGAGAAGAATCGGTGCGGTGGTCAAGCATCCGGCGCTGCTGCCGGCATGCTGGCACCCTACTCCGAGAATCTGGAAGGGCCTGATGAGTTTTTTCAGCTGTGCTTGGCAAGCTTGCGCTTATACCCGGGCTGGCAGGAAAGTGTGAAGCAGGTTTCCGGTCAGACTTTTGAATACACCAACTCGGGCAGTCTCTATATCGCGTTCCATGAGGCGGATATGCTGGCGCTGGAAGGCAGGCTCCTATGGCAGCGGCAATATGGTTCTACCGGCATCATAGTGGAAGGGGATGCCTTATTCCGCATGGAGCCAATGCTGTCACGGAATGTGCGGGCGGCTTTATACACGCCGGAAGAGAGTCATCTTTATGCACCGCATTATGTAAGCGCGCTTGAACAAGCCTGCAGACTAACCGGTGTAAATATACAAGAGAATTTGGGCAGCCTGGCGGTTGTTGAGTGGCAAAACGAGATTCTCATCCAATCGGCGGATCAGCGCATGTTCAGCGGAGATCGGCTGCTTGTCTGCTCGGGGGCTTGGGCACAAGAGCTCTCCGATACCTTCGACATCGCTATTCCTGTGTACCCCATTCGTGGGCAAATTTGTGCCTACGAGACCGATATGAAGCCTGTGCAGCATATGGTTTTTGGCAATCAGGGGTATTTGGTAGGGAAAGAGAATGGCACCTTGGTTTGCGGCGCTTCCGAAGATGTTGCCGGGTTCGATACAACTGTAACGGATAAAGGGATTGACCGGCTGCGAAAATGGAATAAACAAGCGTTTCCGTTTCTTGAGGAGAAGGATCCATTCCATCGCTGGGCAGGATTGCGTCCCTCCACACAGGATGGTCTCCCGCTGATCGGTCCTCTCAGCAGCTCAGATGGCCGGGTTGTATTCGCAGTCGGACATTACCGCAACGGCATTCTGCTCAGTCCGGTAACCGCCCAGCTGGCAGCCGATTTTATCGAAGGCAAGCAAGCAGCAGATTACCATTCGGCATTCTCGCCGGAACGGTTTAGCCAGAGAGGGTAATGAATGTACATGGGGCGGTAATCCCGCCGAGATAGATAGGGACGAAGTAGAGAGGAGTGAATGTTGTCATGAATACAAGGGCCGAGTATAAAATAGCCAGAGCGTTGACCATTGCAGGCTCCGATAGCGGAGGCGGTGCTGGGATTCAAGCTGATCTTAAGACCTTTCAGGAGCTTGGAGTCTATGGAATGTCTGCACTCACGGCAGTAACTGCACAGAATACGCTCGGGGTGCAGGCCGTATATCCGCTGAGTCCCGAAGCCGTTGTGGAGCAGATCCGTTCCGTTGGCAGCGATATCGGAGTCGATGCTGTCAAGACGGGGATGCTGTTTAGCAGTGAGATCATACTTGCTGTGGCGGAAGCCATACAAGCCTTCGGCTGGAAGAAAGTTATCGTCGATCCAGTCATGATCGCCAAAGGCGGCTCCGTGCTGCTGCAGGAAGAGGCGATTCGTGCGCTGACGGAACGGCTCATGCCGCTTACGTTAGCAGTCACGCCCAACATACCTGAAGCGGAGAAGCTGACCGGTGTCGCAATTACCAATGACAAGCATAAACAGGAAGCAGCTAAGCGGCTCTGCGGTTTCGGTGCACAATATGTCATTATCAAGGGCGGCCACGATTCCGGCAATGAAGCCGTGGATTTGCTGTTTGACGGGAGTAACTTCACCGAGCTGGCAGGCAGAAGAATTGCCACGGGGCATACCCACGGCACGGGCTGCACATTTTCGGCTGCGCTGACAGCTGGACTGGCCCAAGGCTTGGAGATCGAGGAAGCTATGGTCCGGGCCAAAGCTTTTATCCAAGCTGCCATTGAAGATGGAATCACGATCGGCAGCGGTCACGGCCCGACCAACCATTGGGCATACCGGAGAAGTCTATCGCTGCTTGAATCTCATTAGGAGAATGTGTTCCATACATGTGGAGTGCTGTGCGTTGATAGTAAGGAGTAAAGCGATGTTCAGTAGAATGTCGTGATTCGTGGGCTACGGAAAGTCAGATTTGTGATAAGTTTCAGGTGAAAATTATATTCAGAAATGAAGTGTTGGAAACCCTTTACAAATAATGGGTCACAATTTATAATAAGTCCAAGCATGGTTGAGGAGGTTAATCTTAATGAACTGTTTTGTAGTCGTTCTTACTAAATCCTATAACCATCATCATAGTTAGGCGTTTGTATTACGGAATTTTTTCCGTAGGTACAAACGCTTATTGGCGTTATACCTACGGACTTGAACTATAAGAGTCATGTGGGTATTTTATTATCCTACATGGCTCTTTTTGTTTATAAAAAAAATTGGGAGGTAACAATGATGCAAAGTCAAAGTATTATTTATAAAATTCCAGAACAAAATGAATTTCTTTTAGGACGGTTCAAAACACACAAAACGCTTTTTAACAGGGATATACTAAATGGGGCTTTATCGATATTCGATGAGGTTGCTAATAAGGGCGATGATGGGATTAGAAATCTAACAAAGAAATATGACGATGTTGTATTAGATGGACTAATTCTTTCAAGTGATTATGTTGAAAGTAGTATATCTTCACTATCACCATCATTTCGATTTGCAATAGAACAAGTAATTAAAAATGTGCAAGATGCTAACATAGCTTTGTTGCCGAAATCATGGGAAAAGCAAATAAGACCTGGAACAGTTATTGGTGAAAACATAAGCCCGTTAGATTCTGTCGGTATATGGATACCCGCAAGAAAAGGTCCGTTAATCTCAACTGCCATCATGTTGGTTGTAGCGGCGAAAGTAGCAGGAGTTAAAAAAATCGTCGTTGGGATGCCTCCGTTAAATGATGGATTTGGAGATCAGGGAACAGTAGCAGCGGCAAAACTTGCAGGAGCAGATCAATTCGTAATAGGAAATGGTGTATCGATAATAGCAGGATTTGCTCAAGGAACAGATTCCGTCCCCGAAGTTGATGGAATCTTTGGTCCAGGACCAGGAGGAATTGCGGCAGCAATGAGCGTTGCAATGACATACGGTAAAAAGAGTGTATTAGGTATCGGTCCCACAGAGTGTGTAATTTTTGCAGATGAAACCGCAGATCCGCTAAAAATTGCATATGATTTAATCAATGAAGGGGAACATGGTCCTGATTCCTCTTCTATACTTATCACTACCTCCATAAGCCTTGCCCAAAAAGTTGAAGCCCTTCTTTGGAAATGCATTGATGAGGTTGAAGGTAAAAGAAGACAATATTTACAAAATGTCTTTGGTCCTAATGGCAAGGGGGCAATCATTGTCGCATCAGACGTTAATAAGGTTTGTGATTTTATAAATTGGTTCGCACCAGAACATTTAATGGTCGTATGTGAAAAAGATATTGAGAATCATGTTTTAAAGCTGATAAATAATGCAGGAGAAATTCTTATTGGCGAATATACACCATTTTCGGCAGCAAACTATGGTATAGGAATTACAGCGGTCTTACCGACTAACCATTTTGCAAGAGCCTTCTCAGGAATAACATCAAAGGATATGGTAAAGTATTCAACAATCGGAAAACTGAGTAAGGAAGCATTACAAGAAATATATCCAATAATTAAAGAAATGGGAACATACGAGCAATTACCATGCCATGTAAAAGCGGCTGATATTAGGTTGTTTGTGAATGTGACAATCCCCCACGCTCCACCATATCAACAAGCGAAACGACAGAGATGTCGTTTTTTTATTATCAATATCTGTATAATAGAACTGACAATGATCGCGAAGAAGGAGGTTGTGGAATGTCTTCAGAAAACCAAAAAATCAAAGTACTCGGAGACTTTTTAAAATCCCGCCGGGAACGGATCAAGCCGGATCATGTCAGCATTGTCGGTCGCTTTGGAACAAGAAGAACGCCGGGATTACGCAGAGAAGAGGTTGCTCATCTTGCGGGAGTAAGCATCACCTGGTATACCTGGCTGGAACAAGGCAGAGCCGTCACCGCCTCAAGAGAAGTGATCGAGAGCGTCGGCAAAGCCTTGCAATTATCTTCAGAGGAACATCTTCATTTGCTCCGTTTGGCAAATTATGGTGGAGAAGGGGACTCTTACCCGATCGCTAAGGAAATAGATCCAGAGCTTCAGAACATTATTGACCAATTGAGCTATCCGGCCATCATCGCAAACAATCGAACCGAGGTGTTGGCCTACAATCAGATGGCTTCTGAAATCATTACGGATTTCCATGCGATTCCCGCTGAGAATCGCGTGATGACACGGTTGATATTTACCGATCCAAACCTGCGCAAGCAGTTGGCGAATTGGAAGGAATTTGCTGATTTTACGGTAGGGGTATTTCGTATGTATTTTGACCAAAAGGCGGACGATCTCTGGTATGAGGAATTCGTGCGGCAGATGTGCAAGGAAAGCGAGGAGTTTCTAACGTTATGGCGTTTGCATGATGTGCAGCAAAAGAAAGCCATACATTACACGTTTGATCATCTCGTCGCAGGGCGATTATACTTTCAATTGAACACCTTTTCTAATATTAACGGCAATGAAAACCTACACTGCTGTGTATTTACTCCCATTGCAGGTACCGACACGGAGCAAAAATTAGTGCATATTCGCAAATAAGCCTGTTACTCTGGATACCTGTATAACTGCAAACAGGCTGCCTCCTTGGTCGTCGAATATAATAGACTTATTCGCAACCAAGGAGGTTACACAAATTGAAAGCTATCATAATTGATCGACCAGGAGGACCTGCAAATTTGCAGCTGCGAGAGAAGCCGGATCTACAACCGGCCCCCGGTATGCTGACCATTGACGTTGCTTATGCTGGAGTAGGTTATTTCGAAGTGCTGCTTAGCCGCGGCGAATTCATTTCCGCTTTTCCGATGCCGCTTACTCCCGGTTTGGAAGTGTCGGGATATGTACGTGCCATCGGGGAAGGAGTAGAGGGCTTCTACGTTGGTCAACCCGTTGCCTCGATGACACTGCATGATCTTAACGGCTTTGCATCAATGGCGAATGTACGGCCAGATCTGACGGTTCCGTTAGATCAATTAGGAGCCGACCTCGACTTAGCGACAGCGGCAGCCTCCATTGTAAATCTGACAACCGCTTATCTGGCTATAAAAGATGTTTATAGAATGAGAACGGGTGACAACATACTCGTTCATGCAGCGGTTGGCGGGCTGGGCAGTTTTCTGGGGCAAATGGCAAAACGTCTGGGAGCAGGCAAGGTATTCGGAACCGTCGGAAGCGCCGAGAAAGTAAAGCTGGCCGAATCCCTCGGATACGACGAATTATTTGTCCGATCCGATTTTGTGGAGCAAACCCTACGGGCAACCGGACAAAAAGGCGTTCATGCCGTCTTTGATCCTGTCGGAGGGAATATGCGCAAACAAAGCTTAGAGGTGCTTCGTCCGTTAGGGCAACTGGTTGTAGTTGGAAACGCAAGCGGAGAAGAGGATGTTACTGCATTCTTATAATCAAATATGGTTTTCCAACAAACAGTTCGCAGGGTTTACATTAGGCGGATACAGCGACAGTAATCCTGTGGAGACTGGGAAAGCGGCGCGAGAAGCGTTAGGTATGCTGGCAAGAAAAGAAATACATGCGGAGATTCAAGGCGTGTATCCTCTGGAAAATGCCGCAGAAGCACTTAGCTCTTTTGGAAGAGAAGAACACGGTCGGAAAACTGGTTTTGAAAATATAAGCCCGAACTGCTGTGGATCTGCTGTGTGCTGCTGGAATGGAAAGAATGACATGTATTCGTTTGCCCTCTGTACGTTGAGAGGGTTTTTTGGTTTATTCAGCTCAAAGAACAGCCGTAACCTAGAATATAGTATAGTTTTGGAATAGCGTAGCTACCACGCGGCAGCCCTTTCGGCGTTCAACCGTCGTTTCCGAACCTACGCTGACCCATAAATAACCCAATTAAAATAGGACTATACCAACGAAACGCTTCGATAAATTTTTTATACATTAGCAATTTTACCTCTCCATTTTTCTCTTGAATGATTACACATTATAACAATTTTCATAACACGTACCTAAAAGTAAATTGTACCAAGACTTCTCAACTAATCTGCTCGTTACTTCAACGAACATGAGCGAAGAGTTGGCGGCTCAGCTCCTATTGTTTGAATTATGCATTTACTACCGAGAGTTTAATAAATGTAACTTTTGGATCATGAATTACGTTAAATATATTGAATACTAACTTTTACATTTGAAATCCGGATACATCTCAGAATTTACGGAGGAAACGTTGATGAAAAGCCGATTAATCGCGATTGTTTTGTTTGTACTGGTATTGGCCGCCTGCGAGAATTCACCTATTACTCCATCCCGCGAAGTGTCTACAGCACCTGCGACCACAAAACCGCGTGGAGAGTCTACCCCAGTTATTTCCTCACCCACCCCATTTTTGAAATAGCGTGCGCCGTTTGTGACGATGCTAGACAATAGACAGATTACGAATACAATCACAATCAAAATGGGAACGATTATAATGTAAAAACATAATGCCAAAGCCTCCGCAAACCATGGACGATCCATGTTAATCATACTATGTACTCTCCCCAATCTTACTGTCTTTTTATCTATATCTACGGAGAAGCAGCCAGTTTGGTTGCCGCCCAGTCAGATGTTTTGAAATGAAAATAGGAGGAAAAATCCGGTACTCAAAAGTAGCTCGGATAACACCTGCTTATTTAACTCCCGTTACTTGAATAAAAGAAAAAGCATTACACCGTTGGGTTTCTCTTCGCTTTTAGTTTTTTACTGGACTTTCTTTTTTTGTCGGAAATAAAGAAATAACTTCACCGTCACAACGCCGAAAAACCAGAGAAAAATCCCGATGAAGCTGATGGAGTGGACATTGCCGCGGTCAAAGATCGGTGACAACCAGTCATTGTGCAGAAGTTTGCTTAAGGCGTAGAGGAAAAAATAAAAAAATAAAAACAGAAACACATCCGGTTTTGTCCACTTTACAAAGTACAAAATTATCGCAACAGCTAAACTAACTACAATATTAAAACCCATAAATAACCCAATTATAATAGGACTATACCAACGAAACGCTTCGATAAATTTTTTATACATTAGCAATTTTACCTCTCCATTTTTTTCTCTTGAATGATTACACATTATAACAATTTTCATAACACATACCTAAAAGCAAATTGTACCAAGACTTCTCAACTAATCTGCCCGTTACTTCAACGAACATGAGCGAAGAGTTGGCGGCTCAGCTCCTGTTGTTTGAATTATGCATTTACTACCGAGAGTTTAATAAATGTAACTTTTGGATCATGATTTACGTCAAAGATATTGAATACTAACTTTTGCATTTGAAATCCGGAAACATCTCAGAATTTAACGGAGGAAACGTTGATGAAAAGCCGATTAATCGCGATTGTTTTGTTTGTACTGGTATTGGCCGCCTGCGAGAATTCACCTGTTACTCCATCCCGCGAAGTGTCTACAGCACCTGCGACCACAAAACCGCGTGGAGAGTCTACCCCAGTTATTTCCTCACCCACCCCATCTGTTATTCCAGCAAAACCAGAATCAAAGCGGCAAATACGCTATGCTCACTTTCTAGACGAAAAGCACGGATATATCGTTACATCTGGACAAAAACAAGCATCTGACGGCTGGCATTGGGCTAATCATATCCTGCTTTATACAGAAGATGGTGGGAAACATTGGATGGATCGTTCCAGTCTCTTGATGACTGACATAAACTCCATCGCGTTCAGCGATATAGAGCATGGTTGGATCGGAGCAACAGACGGTTTGTATCAGACAAACGATGGCGGAAAGACGTGGGGCAAAATGGAAGTCTCCGGCATACAGCAGGTGAATCGCGTCCAAGCGTTTGATCAAAGCCATCTTTACTTATCTGGCTATAAGGACAAAACCGGTTTGTGGGGGAGTAGTACCCTTCAAAACGATACGTTTCTTCGAACCGAGAATGGTGGGCAAAGCTGGGGGCATATCTTGAGTCCATGCGAAAAGACCGATGATAACTGGCGGCAAATTTTGCATTTCGCAACGGTTTCAAGCGGCGTAATGGTATGTAATGGAGAGCCCGCGACGGCAATGTCGGAAAGAAGCTATTTTCAATCGACGGATGCCGGGAAAACGTGGAGTCTTGTAAACAAGCCAAAAATCGAAAGCGGTCACGCAAACGATCTGTTTTTTTTAGATGAAAAGCGAGGCTGGCTAGCCACACAGAGAGGTGGTTTGTCAGAAACGACGGATGGTGGGAAGACGTGGACTTGGATCAATCCACCTACCGATGTGGAATATGCGACTGCCCCGCAGTTTTTTTCGGAACAAAGCGGGATTGCGATTTTCGGTGGTTACGGAGATTCAGAACTTTTTAAGACGAAGGACAACGGGAAAACGTGGACGAAACTTTATCCATCAGAAAGCGGAGAAAAATAACTCATTCAAAACAGCAGTCTCCGTATTGTACGGAGGCTGCCTCGTCATTCTTGAGAAATTAATTTTTTAAACTCGAATTATTTAGCATTACTGCCAGATATCGTAGCAGGCTGCCAATCACATCGGTAGCCTGCTTGTCATGGTGCTATCGTACCTGTTTGCGTATTTATCAACCTAGACCATCCAGTTCACTTATAGACCCTCATGCCCTTATTGGCTCGAACCCCGTTGTTGCACAGATTCGTTGAATTTCCTCAGCTGGAAATGACGTAGTTCTGCTAACCGTTTAATGGAGAGTAAAATTCGATGATTAGAAGTTCATTCATCACTAGTTCTATTGGTGCTACTTCTTAATGAAGAGCACCAGTTGCTGCATTCATCATCTCTAGTGACTTCTCACCCTCAGCATGTCGGCTGTATCTCTCCTCTCCGAGAGATCTACATCGTTACTGAATGATTCATTCATTGCACCCGCCTATGACCGTTACAATGCGTCAGTTCACAAACTTCTAGTACTTCTCGCATAACACCGATCATGAGCCTTGTTCCGTTCAAGAAACTTCGATTCACTTTCGGACTATTTCAATGGACCGCTGTAAATTGCACTCTTCTTGCAAGACAATTCCGTTTGATATAAACACGTGTCCGCGATTAAAATGTAGCGATTTTCTTTAGTGAACATCGAAATGGAGTAACTCATGTCGCTTCATTTTCGAGACATCACACCGCAATTGGATCCACCATGGCAAAAGCTGAGGTACGATGCGGGATCTTCCCATGCAATATTTCCCTCTTCGGATCGGCTCCTGATTATCCATTTTAGTGGGGATAAAATCTTTTCACTAGGCTATTTATCAGATAATATAAATCCATTGCAAGCTTGTCATTATTAAATCTCCATTACGCTCCTAATATGTGCTGTTATCCTCATACTTCACTCTAAACCTCCAGGAATATTAGTCCATGATATATCAACTATTAGCTTTATAGTATATAGCTAAGCTTAATTGAACTCAAATGCCCGTTAGTTGATAAAACGGCAGCCGATCGAATAACCGGTTGCCGCTGTGCCTTTATTGAGCTAACTTTCTTCTATAGTTTTAGGGTGGCATTGCATTTAGCACTAGTCCGTTACAAGCCACTTAAACTGTACGCCCGTGGCCTGAGCTATTCGCTGTACCTGCTCTTCAGTTGCGCAACCGATTAGGCAGTCCTGCCCACCCAAATCGCAATACGTGAATCGTAACTCCGAGCTAATTTCTTTCAGAATTTCAGAGAAATGAATAAAAATATCGGTTTCCGCCCAATCACTGTCCACTTTGAAGTTTAACTTCATCTTCTTACCTTGGAAGACGAAAGACAGCCATGCGACTTCCTCGTCAAGATCCACGAAATCATATAGTTCCTCTAGCTGCAATAGCCCACCTGTTAATCTTACTAACCGCAGCGCAATCGCAGCATAATCATCTTCATCATAGATGCATTCGGTATCGAAATGCCAGATGTGTTCGGACAGTGGCATTCCATCTCCGTCTAAACTACCTAATGCGACTAATTCATCAACCGCATCATCTATCTCTTCAACTTCAGCCAAATCATCTTCTGTAAGGTCTATTCTTGGATTAATACCAACCGTTTCGAATTTATGTAGCCATGACTGCATGCTGATCCCCCTTTATGAAACTTTATTACCCTTTTATATTACTAAGAATTGTGTGAATAGGGTAGGTGTAGTTTGATAGTGATCAGATGAAACCAAACTATCGGCTGCCCTTTAGCTTAATGGGAGAGCGACTGATTATTAAAAAAAATAGCCTACCTGAACAACATACAAGTTCAGGTTGGGCTATTTTATTGTGTCACATCATATCAAACATTGTGATTCATATAAGTTCTAATCACATCCTCTTAACTCCCAATTACCCTTTCGGATTCGTGGGAATACGACGCATCTTCGCTTTATTATTCCTTGACAGATCCAAGCGTAATCCCGTGAATGAAGAAGCGCTGAATGAACGGATAGATGAGCATAATCGGAATCATCGAGATGATGATTTTCGCAGCGTTGAACGTCCGGTTGGATACGGCCATCGCCTGTGCCAGCTGATCCGGCGACATTGAGGTCATCGCCTGCGCGCTAAGCTGGGCGACCAGCGTCTGGATATACGTTTGCAGCGGATAATGATCCTGCTTGCTCATTAAGATCAGGCCATCGAAGAATGAGTTCCAGTGGAACACGATGCTGAACAATGTAACCGTGGCAATCGCCGGAAGCGACAATGGAACGAATAATCGCAGCATGATGTACCATGGGCCGGCTCCGTCAATTTCAGCTGCCTCGGATAGCTCCTTAGGCAGGTTGCGGAAGAAGTTCATAAGCAGAATAACGTTGAACACCTGCACCGCATGAGGCAGAATGAGCGCCCACATCGAGTCGAGCATTCCGTAGGACTTGATCGTCATGAACCAAGGCACGATGCCTCCGCTGAACAGCATGGTGAAGACAAGAAACCACATGTATATGTTGCGCATCGGGAACTGCTTGACATCCTTGGACAGCGCGTACGCCATCATAATGTTAAGTGCAAAGTTCAGCAGGCCGCCGAACACGACCCTCTTAATGGAGATGAAGAACGCATTGAAAAATTGACCGTCATCGAGCACTTTAGAATAGCTGGCTGTCGTTACCTTAATAGGCGTCAGCAGAACTCGTCCGGCATCAGCCGCCGTCTTATCGCTGAACGAGACGGCTACGGTATGAAGAAGCGGGACGAGACAGACGAGCGTAAAGACGAGCAATACCGTCAGAATCGTTCCGTCAATGACTCTGTTCGAAAGACTGGATCTTCCCACCATAGATAATCACCTCATTCATTAGAAAATACGATAGTTGGCAAAACGGCTGGCCATAATGTAGGAAACGACGACCAGAATGAAGCTGACGACTGACTTGAGCAGACCGACCGCGGTTGCCAAGCTGTACTGTAAATCGTTTAGTCCGACGCGATATACATACGTATCGATAATATCGGATGACTGATAGACGAGCGGGTTGTACATGTTGAAGATTTGGTCAAAATTCGCATTCATAACGTTACCGAGCGCTAGTGTTCCGAGCAGTACGACTGTCGTCCGCACACCTGGAAGCGTAACATGCCACAATTGGCGGAAGCGGCTGGCTCCATCGATATCGGCGGCTTCGTACAGCACCGGATTAATACCGGTTAATGCAGCCAGATAGACGATGGCATTGAAACCGAACTCCTTCCAAACGTCGGTGCCGACAATGATAGTCGGGAACCATTTGTTGCTGGCATAGAACAGGATGGGATCGACCCCAAACAGTCCGAACAATTTGTTCACAATTCCATCGAGTGAGAAGACATCGAAGAATATAGTCGCAAGCAGCACCCAGGAGAGAAAGTGCGGCAAATAGACGATGGTTTGGATCGATTTACGCAAGAATCGCTGGCGCACTTCGTTTAAGAGCAGAGCGAAGACAAGCGGAACGATCAGGTTGGCGACGATTTTCAAAACCGCCAGGAAGATGGTGTTGAAGAAAATTAGCTTGCTGTCAGGCAGCTGGAACAGATAGCTGAAATTCTCAAGTCCGATCCACTCAGAACCCCGGATGCCGCGTCCCGGCTTGAAGTTCTGGAATGCCATGATGGCATAGAACATCGGAACAATACTGAATAGGGCTAGGAAGACAATGCCTGGCAGAACCATAATGTTATAGTGGAAAGCATTCTTTTTCATTCGCATCGGTTCTCACCGCTTTTTTGTGAATTTTGTGAAGAAGGGCTTCCAGCAAATCGCTGCTGGAAGCCCGCTTGTTGCTTAAGCTTGCGTTTATTTGTTTGCGATCTCGGTGACTTCTTTCGTGATTTGATCGCCGCCGAGCTTCTTCCACTGTGCTACGAAATCGTCGAAAGCGCTGACCGGCAGATCGCCGACGATGATTTTCAGGAAAGTTTCGTTTTCTAGTTTTTCCAGTGTTGCCCATTTCATTTCCATCGTGCGGGTCACGCCGTAGAAGACGCTGAATACTTTGTCTATTGGTTCGTTAGCTAGAATGCTGGCTCCGAACTCATAAGCTTTTGCTGGCTTCCATGCATCCATGTTCTTCTTCGGATTCTCTTTCTCAAGCATAGAGAAATCGTATACTTGCTTCGTATCCGGATCGAATGTCGCTGGATCTACCTCGCCCTTCATCGCTTTCTGAACGTCATTGTAACGTTTCACGATAGCATCGGAGTAATCAAGCAGCAAGTCGAACGGATAGTAGTTGCGGATATGAATGCCTGTATTGGCGGCATAGTCATCAAGTTTCTTCACTTCCGCCGTATTTGGATCCTGTCTTCTCTCGTAACGAGTGAACACGTTGAGCATTTTGACAGCTGCTTCTGGGTGTTCATACCCTTTGCGAACAACAATATAACGATCCGTTACCGGTGCCATATGCGTTACGAATTTGCCTGCAGCGTCAGTTGGAACTGCGTACGCTTTCCATTCGGCTTTGGTATCATTGGTGACGGAGTCAGCCAGCGGCCAGTACGGCATCCACCATGGACCGAAGAAAAGTCCGGTCTTGTTCGCCACGATCGGCTCCTGTGTTTCTTTGTACAGTGCGAACTGCTTATCGATCAGGCCGCGTTTGTACCAGTCAGCAAGCTTAGCAAGCGCTTCTTTGTTCTCGGGAGTTATCGATCCGTAGACGACGGTGCCGCTTGCGTCTTTGATCCAGTTTTTCGGGAAAGCATGGTACGAGCTGAAGATCGAATCGAATCCGTTCGGGCTCGACTTCTGTCCGAAAACGACTTGTTTGTCGCCTTCCAGACCGACCGTATCCGGTTTGCCGTTGCCGTCCGGATCTTGTGTGGCGAATGCTTGCGCGATTGCCCCAATGTCATCGATCGTTTTCGGTGCAGGGAGCTTCAATTTGTCGAGCCAATCTTGGCGCAACCACAGCAGTGAAGGTGCATCTGCTTCGATAGCTACGTTAGGCAAACCGTACAGCTTGCCATCTGAAGTAGCGTCATCCAGTGCCTTTCCTTTGGTCGATTCATAAATATCTTTTACCAGCTTGGAGCCGTATTTCTCGTAAGTACCTGTAAGGTCTTCGAGCATATCGTTATCGATCAGCTTGCGCAGTTGGTTGCGGTCAACGACCATAGCATCCGGCAAGTCATTACTTGCGATAGCGAGGTTCACTTTTTGCTTGAATGCATCGTCGCCTTTCGCTTCCCAGGAATGAACGACTTTAATGTTTGTGAGGCTTTCAAAGTAACGGGAAGCTATGTTGTTATCGTTCGTATCACCGTCCGTCAGCTTGTCATCGGGAATTTTGAATCCGATGTTGAGCGTAACCGGATCGGCGGTTTTCTCATATGCCAAATCATCTCCGGATGCTGAGGCTGCATCATTACCGGATGCATTGCTGCCAGCAGCATTGCTGTTAGAAGTGTTCGTTTGCGTCTGTTCATTCTTGTTGTTGGTTGGTTTCTCAGAAGTTGAATTGTTGTTGCCGCATGCGCTAAGTACGACCGAAAGTGCTAATGTCGTAAGAAGAAGCTTCGCTTTCATGGATATCCCCCGTTTCTATTTTGCATTCTATTATTGATTGCGCTTTCAGTGTAACTGATCACGCTGGTTTTCTAGGAGTGAAAACCAGCCGTAGTTGGCACAGGGACGTTTGCAGATGGCGAACCGATTTCATACCTGATCAGACCGTTTTCCCACTGTCCATCCGATATTCGGTCGGTAACTTCCCGACGCGTTCCTTGAACACCCGGCTGAAGTACTTGTCATCTTCGAAGCCTGCTAATGATGCGATCTCGTAAACGGGTGCATCGGACTCCAGCAGCAGCGTCTTGGCACGCTCGATCCGCAGCTGGCGGAGCATCTCCCCAAACGATTGTCCAGCGAATCTGGCGAAGCATTGGCTGAAGTAGCTCCGGCTCATGCTGATATGAAGCGCAACATCAGATTGGTTTATTTTATCTCCGGCATGCAGCCTCATGTATTGCACCGCATGAATCAAGCTAAGCAGCACTTCTCTGGAGAGCGAGAGCTCAAGCATTCGGCGCTGTGCAGTATCAGAGAATAGCCGGAACCACTCTTTCCATTGCTTCCACGTTCGGTTGCGATTGAGATCAGCATATAGGCGCTTCTTCGTTTCTTCGTCCAGCAGAAGGCCCGTCCATTGTTTGCCGAGTGAATCGGCGAATGCGGCAAGCCTTTCCGGAGCAGGCTGGCAGAGAAGCATCTTCTGCACGAGAGCATCCCAATCGGAGGGGTAAAGCGCCCATCTTAAGGAGGACCATTTTGTGAAAACTGCATCTATATCTGCAGCTGATCCAGGCTGCTCGCGGCTAAGCGCGTCATAGGATATGGTAGTTAGCTCGGCCGCAGCCGGTTCTGATATGTAGAAGAGATAGCGCTCTATCCTCTGGCTAAGTGTGCGCTTCACGTCCGTAAGCGGTTGATTCTGGAGGCCGGTTACGAGAGCAGTTTGCCACTTCCCTGCATGCAAAGTCTCGAGCTCGCGCCGAAGCTCAGCGGGTGTACTCGAACGGGTGAGCGGCACCATCCAGATGCCGCCCAGATCCATAAGGGGATTGCGCTTAGTGACTGGCAGCCGGAACAGCTCGGTGCTGTCCTCGCCGGGGGATACGGGACACAGCAGCAATGCAGATGCCGCCAGTACCTGCTCTTGGCCTGACTCGCCCTGGCTGAACAAAGGTCGTCCGGCTGTGCTCTTCCCATTGAATGCGTTCAACGATCCGGTTCATAACGTCATCGACGTTCTCCATATCAAGCAGCGTCTTTACGATATAATCAATGGCTCCGAGCCGAAGCGCTTCCTGCAGAAAATCAAACTCATGGTGGCAGGTCAGCACCACGGATTTCATCCGGGGAAACTGGTGATGGACACTCTTGAGCAGCTCGAAGCCATTCATGCCTGGCATCGTAATATCAGTGAACAGCAGATCCACTTCGCTCGACTTCAGAAATTCCATCGCGGCTTTGCCGTCAGCGGCTTCGCCTACAATAACGATACCAAATGCTGCCCAGTCTATAACGGAGATGAATCCTTTACGCACGAGCTTCTCATCATCAACAACCAAGGCTCTAATCATCGAAATCCTCCCTCGCTTTTCGCGGAATGACAATTGATATTGTCGTTCCGATATTTGGTATGCCTGTGATGTCTATTTTCATCTGGTCCCCGTAGAAACGCTTCAGCAGCCGATTCACATAGGAGAGCCCGATGCCGAGCCCGCGCTTTGCAGTGAATGCGTCTTCTGTCAGCAATTGATGTGCGGTCTGCGGGTCGATGCCCTCACCGTTATCGGCCACCTGCAGGGAAATTGTATCTGGGCTGAGCGACTGAATGGTTATATCGACCCGCCCATTGCGTTCGCTAGTACCGTGATAGATCGCGTTCTCCACGAGCGGCTGCAGCAGGAAGCGAGGGATGGCAGCGGAAACAACATCCTCATCCACGTGCACCACATATTCAAATTCATAATCATACCGGATTCGCTGCAGCTCCATATAGTTCTGAAGTGCTTCGATTTCATCCTGAACCGTAACGATGATGCTCTTCTTCCCAAGGTTGTAATGCAGCACCTTGACCAGCAGCGTCACCAGCTTGTCGATCTCCTTCTGTCCGTTCATCCGGGCGAGCCACTGGACGGTGTTCAGCGTATTATGCAAAAAATGCGGGTTGATTTGGCTCAGCAGCTTCTCGATCTCTAATTGACTCTTCTGTTTCTCGTTATGCTCGACCTCATTGATAAGTCCGTTGATTTTGGTCTTCATTTCCTGGAAATTGCCGAGCAGCAGGTCAAATTCCTCGACTTGTGTATAGGATACAGGCGTTTCCCGGTTCTCCGCCATCCGTACGATCTCCAAATTTACTTTGCGCAGCGGCCTGTATACTTGCTTCCAGACGAATAGGGCAAGCAGGACAGCGAAAATGATAGTAGCCAGAGCGATAATAAGCATCTTTCGAAGCCAGGAGTAGATCTCACTGTTGAAGGTTGTCTGCTTAACCGCCGTAATCAGCTGCCAACCCTGCGGGCTCTTGTACCGAAAGAAGTGATAGCCCTGATAAACCTCATGCGGCAGCTGGCCGTTGCTCCATTTGGCGTTCAGCACATCCGCAGGTATGTCCTTGTTCTCGACAAATGTGATTGCCCCTTCTTCATTGACGAGCAGATGGGAAATCTTCATCCCATAGGATTGCTGATTTAGAATCTTAGCGAATAAATTGTAATTTGTCTCTAGGTAGACGAAGACGTTCTGAACCCCAGGCGCGCGGACGACTCTGAGAGACGAGAATACGATATTGGAGCTATCGTTGTACATCGTCTTATGAGGGCCAAAGTAAGTCGCACCATTATAAGTAATGAAAGGAGGCAGCTTGCCGGTATCGAAATTTCGATTTAAGGTCAGGTTCGTGAATAGAACCGGATCCTCTGCGCCAGGGATGACATAAGCGGTCAGCCCAAGATCGGGATTGGTGAAATTGACCAGATTGATTTTCTGGTTGATGCTGGCCATGAGCTGTGATTTCTTATAGACCTGGCTTTCCTGCAGGAAATTAGCCACTTCATCAACGATTTGCCCATCCAATGCGAACTGTTTGGAAGCGAAATCAAGATTGCTGATCGTATTCTCCAGACTGGCGGCTTCTTGCTTAAGACTGGCGCTGATCCCGCTCTGAATTTTGTTCGTGAGAATGGAATAAATGGAGAAATACGTGATCACGCCAAGCAGAGTGAGCGGCAAAAGGCTGCCGATAATCAAATAAATGACCAATGTACGCCGTAAAGATCGGGAAGCAAGCGGTTGGCGTTGTAAGAAGCGGCTCTTCATACCTCTGATTCTCCTAACCCCATCGGCCGAGGGAGGCCGTCGTTAATGGACGTATTATAGCATATTGGCGGCATTTATGATGGAGGGAAAGTAGGGCTCACTGGAATGGCGAATAACTCACGGGACCTCTGATCCGGGGTTATTCGTATGGAAACAGCTTACTCCTGAACCATGTGACTAAGTAACTTTGAGGAAGCCAAAATGTCTTCCATGGAGGCCAAATTAACGAACCACTAATAAAATAGCGCAACACTGGTAATAATTTGATAGTCCCGGAATTTTTCGTAATACCGGACGAACAGAACAGTACTGCTTGAAATAATTCAACAACTGATTCTCCGGAGGAACGAACCAATGACTTATACGAACGAGAAACTTGGTCAACACGCACATGAGCTTGCTCTGCAGCATACCTTAACGGCTGCGCGAGCCCAGCCCAAATATATAAGGAATCAATTTGATGCAGACGTAGAGAGCTTAAGGAAATTTGTATCAGCCTTGCTGGGCAGCCATGCAGGCTGCGCGCAGCAGGCTGAAGAATGGCTGCTGGATAATGCTGAGTTTATTGAGGAACAGGCACTGGTTGTAAGAATGCAATTATCGAGGTCATCTCTTGCTAACCTGCCGCGGCTTCGGAACAATGGAAAACTGCGCATTCAATCCTTATGTGAAGCCTACCTAGGCTTGGTGGATGGGGTATTGCAGGAGGAATCCATTGTTTCCTATATCAATGCGTACCAGGAAATTTCCGTATTAACGCTTGCCGAGACGAGGTCTATCCCGCTCATCCTAAGAGTGGCTTTAATCGGAAGGGTAGCGGAGACGATGGTAATGGTTCGTGATCGTCATGAGGTCTGCGTGGAGGTTCAGCGCTTGCTGTCACGGATCGAGCCGTCCAAGCTGAATCCGGAAGTAATCAGTAAGGAATTGGAAGCAGCAGGGCAGAGTATCCCGTTATCGGGCCCTTGGATCGTTCACTTGGTCAGCCACCTTAGGGAGTGGTCAGGCGACACTGCATCTGTCCGTGAATGGCTGGTGTGCAAATACGAGAATGGCCTAGACGACCTGGATCGTATCGTAACCTACGAGCACCAGCTTCAGGCTGCTTATCAGGTAACAGCAGGTAATTTAATTACAAGCTTGCGCAGCAACGAGCGCCGGGATTGGAATGATCTCTTCGAGAGAATCAGTCTGCTCGACCGAACGCTCCGCCTGGATAGCACGGGCATCTATCCTTTGCTTGATTCATACAGCAGGAATGAGATTCTGAACCGAATAAAAGTATTAGCCCGCCATATGCGTGTTCCCGAGAACTTGGTAGCCAGCCAGTCGCTTGACCTGGCGAAGCAAGAACATGAACGGTGGTTGGGTGAGAATCGCAATGAGATCGGCCCAGATGGCACAAGTGTACTAGTCCTTCATGAGGATCTAACGGTTTCTCTTCCTGCCAAGACCGAAGAGCTGACTCGTCCGGCGTTTGCGGCCTACTATTTATTCGAATCAGCCGGCGTAACCAAGCTGGTTCAATCGCTGAAACAATGCAGCCAGCCGCGAAATATGCCCAGCATGGGTTTTGCAAAGCGGGCTCCACAGACCTATTTTGCTTCGTTTATCGGCTTGTTTACACTTGTCTTTATCGTCATTACCGCTTGGATTGGCAGTGGACAAGGGGTAACGTCAATAGGGCTCTTAGCGATACTGCTTGCATTGATTTTTCCCGTGAGCGAGTGGGTGATGACAGGGCTTCATTTTGGAATCGAGCGTATTTGTAAGCCGCGGCCGCTGCTGCGGTATGATTTTTCAAATGGGGTTACGCCTGATGCCGCTTCAATGGTTGTCATTCCCGCGATCTGGTCTTCTACGGAAGAAGTGGCTGAGCTTGCCGACCGTCTGGAAGTTCACTATTTGGCCAACCGGGATTCTAATATCCATTACGCCCTCTTGGGGGATTTCACCGATGCATCGGAAGAGGTGCGTCCCGAAGATGAGTCGCTAATCGCCTTTGCCCGCGAGAGAATCGAGACGTTAAATCGGTTGTATGCAAGCTCGGGGGGAGCCCCCTTTCACTTTTATCAGCGCCGCAGACAGTGGAACCGGGGTGAAGGGGTATTCATGGGTTGGGAGCGCAAGCGGGGGAAATTGGTGGAATTCGTCGAGCTGCTGAAAGGCAGTGCACAGACAAGCTATTGTGTAAGGGTGGGTGATCAGGCTATATTGCCGAAAGTTCGCTACATCATTACGTTGGATGCGGACACGCAGCTTCCAATAGGAAGCGCGCAGCGGATGATCGGCACGATGCATCTGCCCTATAACAGACCGCGTTTGAATCATACGCGAACAAGAGTGGTTGAAGGTTATGGCGTGCTGCAGCCTCGGATCGGAGTCAGCCATGAATCGGCCATGCGGTCGAGGCTCGCTTATTTTTGGTCGAATCCAGGATTGGATCCGTATGCGTTTGCCGCCTCTGATCCGTATCAGGACGCGTTAGAACAGGGTATTTTTACTGGAAAAGGAATCTTCGATGTAGATGTGTTTGCAGAGCTGCTAGGAGAACGGATTCCCGAGAATACCGTGCTTAGCCACGATTTGCTCGAGGGGGGCTTCCTTCGTACCGCGCTGCTGTCTGACATTGAACTAATCGATGATCACCCGTCTACCTACATGTCTTATCAGAAGCGAATGCACAGATGGGTCCGCGGAGATTGGCAGCTGCTCTGCTGGCTGTTTACAAGTGTATGCGACCGCCGTGGCGTGCTGAGACCGATCGATCTGTCATTTCTTACACGCTGGCAAATCATCGATAATCTTCGCCGCAGTCTGCTTCCGATTGCTTACTTTGTGCTGCTGACGCTGGCGTTTACCTCACTTCCGGGTTCACCGTGGCGCTGGCTTGCTGTCTTGTTCGCGACAATGCTATTGCCGCTGTTCAGGCAGATGCTGGTCATTAAGAGAGCCGACTCGATCCTCCGAAGTATGCTGCCTGTTGCCGTACATGTATTGATTAGCATCTGGACCTTGCCTTTTCAAGCTGCAGTGCTGCTGGATGCAATAAGTAAAACGCTGTATAGGCTGTGGATCAGCAAGCGCCGATTGCTCGAATGGACCAGCTCCTCTCATATTGAACGCAGTCACGAGGGGCGTCGTCGTATGATACTTGGCGCAAGCGGCGGTTACCTGTTAATTGTTGTATTTGCAGCAGCTGTTGTACTCCAGTCGAACGTATCTTTAATGTGGGTGGGTTTAGCGATAAGTTTGTTTTGGGCGCTGGCTCCCCTTGCTGTCCGCTGGCTCGACCAGCCTGTAGCAGAGGATGTGCAGCGTCTTGACCCTGTGGCAGAGGAGCAGCTTCGAGGGTTGGCGAAGCAAATTTGGGCGTTTTATGAAGATTATGCCGGGCCTGAAGATCACTTTCTGCCCCCGGACAATGTTCAAATCGAACCTTTTAACGGAGTCGCTCATCGAACGTCGCCAACAAACATCGGATTTCTGCTGACAGCTGCTGTCGCCGCGCGGGAGTTCGGGTTTATCAGCACGCCAGAGCTTGTGGAACGTCTGGATCGTACCGTCAGCACGATCGAACGAATGACCAAATGGAATGGTCATCTCTATAACTGGTACGATACCATTTCCCTTGAAACACTGCCGCCAGCTTACGTTTCCACGGTGGATTCCGGTAATTTCGTGGCAAGTCTGATGACGGTTAAGCAAGGATTGGAGCATTGGCTCCGCGAGGCCGTCCTTGCAATACGCAGGCAGCCTGTACAGGGTGGTTATGGGAGCTTGAATGTTGAGCTTGCTGTTGAGCTCGGACAACAAATCCGTCCTGAAGATATTGCTAAGAACAAGAACAAGGAGCAGCATAATCAAGGCCATAGCACAGATAAGAGGATAACGGATCCGAATTCATCCGGAACAACGAATGAAGCTGCATCGTCACTTGCTGTCTCCGGGGATTGGGTTGCGCGCGGACATGAGCTGATCGACCGCCTCGAGAGCTTGATCACTTCAACTGATTTCCGGCCGCTTTATGATGATAAAGCAAATTTATTCGTACTTGGGTTTAACGCCGCAGCGGGGCATCGCGATACGATCCTTTATGACCTGCTTGCTTCAGAAGCAAGACAGACCAGCTTTGTAGCGATCGCACTGGGGCAAATATCCGTATCCCACTGGCAGGCACTCGGCCGGACAGCCAAGAAGCAAGGCAATCAGATCACGCTGGTCTCATGGTCCGGTACGATGTTTGAATATATGATGCCATGGCTGATTATGCGTACCTACCGGAATACCATCTGGGACAGTACGTATCGAGGGGTCGTAAAACGGCAAATTGAATATGCCCGTGAACGCGGGGTTCCCTTCGGGATATCGGAGTCCGGATATTACGCATTCGATTATCAGATGAATTACCAATACCGCGCATTCGGTGTGCCGGGACTAGGTTTCAAACGCGGCCTGGAAGAAGATTTGGTTGTAGCGCCTTATGCAACCATCATGGCATTGCCTTTCGCGGTGCGTGAAGGCATGAAGGATTTGCAGCAGATGGAGAAGCTCGGCGCGCGCGGGGAGTATGGCTTCTTCGAGGCTGTTGATTTTACCGGCGGTCGAATGCCGCAGGGTGAATCCTGTAAGGTGATCCGCAGCTTCATGGCGCATCATCAAGGAATGAGCCTGCTGACGCTGGCCAACATGCTGCTGCCAACCAAAATGTATGATTACTTCCATCGCGACAAACGCGTACAGGCGGCAGAGCTTCTATTAATTGAGCGTATTCCGCTGCGGGATGAGGTGCTGGACCGGGAGCTGCCAGGCAAGACTCGAGCAAAGCATCCGAAACCGGCACAGATTGGCCCGCTCAGAGAATATGAGACCGCCGATACGCTGCTGCCCGAAGTGAATGTGCATGCAAATGGATCGTTAACAACGGTTGTATCCAATAGCGGGAGCGGGTTCATTCGGTACAATGGCATGGCTCTATCGCGCTGGCGGGAAGACCCTGTCGCTGACCCATGGGGAAGCTATATATATATCCGGGATGTTACGCGGGATAAACTATGGTCCCCGTCGTACCAGCCTTGCCGTGTGCAATCAGATACGCAGAGCGTGCAGTTTGCACAGGAGCGTACTACATTCCAGCGAGAGGACGAGGGAATGCAGACGAAGCTGGAAATCATGGTCTCGCCCGAATCCAGCGCGGAAATTCGCCGCTTGACGCTAACTAACATAGGAAACGATACACGAATCATCGAGATCACGACGTTTCTGGAAATTTGCTTGTCGTCTCCTGATGCGGATAAGGCCCACCCTGCGTTCACTAAATTATTTATCCAGACCGAATACGAGGCAGAAACGGAGTGCCTGCTTGCCCGTAAACGGCCCCGTAGCGCGGGGGAGAAATCCGTTTGGGCATTCCATACATTAACGGCATACGGCAGATCTCTCGGACCCGCGGAATTTGAAACGGATCGTGCCCTATTCATCGGAAGAGGGAATACATTAGCAAGGCCAAAGGGACTTGAATCCCGTCTGGGCGGAACGGTAGGCTCTGTAGCCGATCCCGCATTCGTGATGCGCCGGCGATTAAGCATTGAGCCTGGTGAACAGGTTCGGCTGACCGCAGTGACCGGCGCAGCAGGGACGAAGGAGCAAGCGCTGGAGATTTCTTCTCAGTTATCACAAGAACAACAAGTAGAGCGATCCTTCCAGCTTGCATGGACACGGAGCCAAATCGAACTGCAGCATCTGCATATCACATCTGCCGATGCAGCCGTTTATCAGCTGCTCGCGGGACGCGCATTGTATACAGCGCCTCTGCGGGAAGAGCAAGAGAAGCGTATTGTTGCGAATGTGAAAGGACAGCAGGGCTTGTGGGCGCATGGCGTATCTGGTGATCGGCCCATCGTCTTGGCACGGATTGAGGATATAGCGAATCTATCCTTTATCAATAAGCTTCTTATAGGCTATGAATATTTACGCCATAAAGGGCTGTTTATCGATTTGGTTTTATTGAACGAGTCGCCAGGAGGATATCAGCAGGATTTAAGGGAGGCTCTTCTCCGAATGACGGAGAAGATCGTTGGCGGGCAAGGTACAGGACCAGGCGGTGTACACATCGTTCCTGCCGCTTCCTTATCGGCAGAGGATAAGACCTTATTGTTCGCGGTCTCTCGCATCCAGCTGCGTGCAGATGGTCCAAGTTTGAAGGCACAGCTTCAAGTAACCGATTCGAGAGGCTCTTTGGGTGATCGGCCTCTTCCGATTTCGGCACCGCCAAACCGCTATGCTTCTGAAGCGGCAGCTGAAGTGGGCGATTACCTGTTTTATAATGGCTCGGGAGGCTTCTCTCCAGACGGCAGTGAGTACCATATCGTTCTGAAGAATGGGAATCACCTGCCTGCGCCATGGATTAACGTGATGGCCAATCCGCGATTCGGCTGCCTTACTTCCGAGCTGTATACGGGTTATACGTGGTGGCGCAACAGCCGCGAATGCAAGCTAACCCCTTGGTCGAACGATCCGGCACTAGACCCGCCTGGGGAAGCATGCTACTTGCGAGACGAAGAAAGCGGCGAATATTGGCAGATGGTGCCTTCCCGGAAAAATGACGCCTCTACGTATAAGGTATCATACGGTAAAGGGTATACGCGTTACGAGCATGATGAGCCACGGTGTTGGGCAGACCATGACCGTCTTTGTTCCACTGGATGATCCCGTCAAGGTAATTAAGCTGCAGCTGGAGAACACGACTTCCGATACACGGAGATTATCCGTTACCTATTATGCCGAATGGGTGCTGGGCGTCCACCGTGAGGGGAACTCTTCCTTCATTGTCACGGAGTGGGATGAACCAAGCGGCATACTTATGGCACGCAACTCGTATCAGGAGAGCTTCCGGGATGCCACGGCTTTCTTAACCGTTTATCCGCAAAGGGAAGCGCAGCCTGGACAATCAGCTATTCCTTCTGCGCAGCGGACATGGACAGGAGATCGTTTGGAATTTCTAGGCCGCAACGGTAATGTGGAGGAACCGGCAGCCCTGAACCGGCTTCACCTATCGGGAGCAACGGGGCCGGCGTATGATGCCTGCGGAGCTGTTCAAGCAACAATTGTGATTGAACCGGGTGAGGAACAAACCGTTTATATCCTGCTGGGCTGCGAGAATTCCCGCGACTCCGCTGCGCAGCTTGCTCAGAAGTATAGTGAAGCTGATGCTTGCGAACATGCGCTAGAGGAAGTACACAAGTTTTGGGACGATATGCTCGGTACGATTAACGTATCGACACCAAGCACTGAGATGGACGTTATGCTGAACAAATGGCTGCTGTATCAGACGCTTTCCTGCCGGATGTGGGCGCGTACTGCCTTTTACCAAGCGGGCGGTGCCTACGGTTTCCGCGATCAGCTGCAGGATTCGCTTGCACTGCTGCACACCCGCCCCGATCTCACGCGAGAACAAATTATGCTCCACGCATCGCATCAATATGAAGAAGGGGATGTGCAGCATTGGTGGCATGAAGAGACGCAGCGCGGTATTCGTACAAAGTTCTCGGATGATTTATTATGGCTGCCTTACGCCGTAATCCGATACCTCGAGCATACCGAGGATGAAAGTATTCTGGAGGAGCTTGCGCCGTTTCTTCACAGTGAGTCTCTGCGTGATGAGGAGCATGAACGTTATGAGCCGACTGTTTTGTCGAGGCAGAGCGGTACGATTTTCGAGCACTGCTTACGCGCGCTGGACCGTTCTTTAAAATTCGGCGAGCATGGGCTTCCGCTCATTGGAATCGGAGATTGGAATGATGGAATGAGTTTAATTGGACCCGAAGGACGCGGTGAGAGCGTATGGCTCGGCTGGTTCCTTGGCGATGTTTTGGGCGGGATCGCTGATCTATGTGAGCATCGAGGTGATCATGAGCGGGCCGAGAACTACCGGAGTATACGCGGACAGCTGGCCGAATCACTCCAAGAATCCGGCTGGGACGGGCAGTGGTATCGCAGGGCATTCACTGACGGCGGGCAGTGGCTCGGTTCTATCCATGATGCGGAATGCCGGATTGATGCTATTGCCCAGTCATGGTCTGTCATCTCCGGAATGGCGCCGCAAGACAGAGCACAGCAGGCAATGCGGTCATTCGACCGCGAGCTTGTGGACCGCAGGTTGGCTGTCGCGCATATTCTTACCCCGCCGTTCGATAAGACGGAGCCGAGTCCGGGCTACATTCAAGGCTATCCTCCAGGCATTCGGGAGAATGGAGGCCAATATACACACGGTGTGATTTGGAGTATCATCGCTTGGTGCGGACTTGGAGATGGGGACAAGGCGTTCGAGCTGTTCCACATGTTTAACCCAATCATGCATACCAAGACAGCCGCTGAGGTCCGAAAGTACGTCGGCGAGCCTTATGTCATGGCAGCCGATGTCTATACGGAAGAGCCGCATAGAGGTCACGCCGGCTGGACCTGGTATACAGGTGCATCAGGCTGGATGTATCAGGCGGGCATCGAATGGATTCTTGGCCTGCGCCGCCGGGGTGAACGGTTGTTCATTCGCCCGTGCATTCCGGCTGAGTGGCCGGGGTTCTCCGCCACTTACAAATATAAGAGCACAGAGTACCGGATCACCGTCAACAATCCGTCGCGCAAGTCCAGCGGACAGACTCAATTATCGGTCGATGGGCAGGAAGTCGATCTTGGCGAGTCCATGGCCAAGGACGGACCGTTCATCCGATTGCAGGATGATCATCTGGTTCATGATGTTATATTGACGATGTAGAGTTCGAGAAGAGGCTGTCACGAAAGGCATGAGAATGCCTGGAGAGACAGCCTTTTTTTAAGCGATGAAGGGCGTGGAAGACCATTTATTAAGCGGCATAAGCAGCCTGTACATATTGACATCAAATATCAGTATATGGTATATAAAAGTAAGAATTAGCACTCTGGAAGTTCGAGTGCTAATGTGTGAAGTTGAAATATTCAACACTTTGAATACGAAAGGGAGATCTATTCATGGCAAAGAAACAGTTTAAGGCCGAATCCAAACGATTGCTGGAAATGATGATCAACTCGATTTATACGCAGAGAGAAATCTTTCTGAGAGAGCTCATCTCCAATGCCAGTGATGCCATTGACAAAATTTATTACAAAGCACTAACCGACGATCAGCTGGTGTTTAACAAGGACGACTATTTCATCAAAGTAACGGCAGATAAGGCAAACAGAACCTTGACAATCACCGATACGGGTATCGGTATGACGAAGGAGGAGCTGGAGAATAATCTTGGGCATTATCGCCAAGAGCGGCTCGCTGGCATTCAAGAAAGAAAATGAAGTGAAGGACGGGCACAATATCATTGGCCAATTCGGGGTTGGATTTTATTCCGCTTTCATGGTGGCGGATGTGGTTACAGTAATCAGTAAGACGCTTGGCAGTGACGAGGCGTTTAAGTGGGAATCCGAAGGCGCAGATGGTTACACGATTGATCCATGTGAGAAGGATTCAGTTGGTACGGAGATCATTTTGAAAATCAAAGAGAATACCGAAGATGATCAATATGATGAGTATCTGGACGAGTATCGTCTGAAATCGATTATCAAGAAATACTCCGATTTCATCCGATATCCGATTAAGATGGATGTGAAAGGCCAGCGCCCTAAAGAAGGCAGCGAAGATGAATTCGAGGAGTATCAAGAAGAACAAACCGTCAACAGCATGGTGCCGATCTGGCGGAAAAATAAGAACGAGCTTACGCCGGAGGATTATGAGAACTTCTACATGGAGAAACGTTACGGCTTCGATAAGCCGATTAAGCATATCCATATCAGTGCCGACGGCGCAGTCGTCTATAATGCCATTCTGTTCATCCCTGAGAATACGCCTTTTGATTATTATACGAAGGAATATGAGAAAGGGCTGGAGCTGTATTCCAATGGCGTTCTGATCATGGATAAATGCTCTGATCTGCTTCCTGATTACTTCAGCTTTGTCAAAGGGATGGTCGATTCGGAGGACCTGTCGCTGAACATCTCCAGAGAGATGCTGCAGCATGACCGGCAATTAACGCTGATCGCCAAGAACATTAAGAACAAAATCAAGAGCCAATTGCAAAGCCTGTTGAAGGATGAGAGAGAGAAGTATGAGCAATTCTATAAATCCTTTGGCAGACAGCTGAAATTCGGGGTATACAACGATTACGGCACGAATAAAGACGTGCTGCAGGACTTGCTCCTGTTCCACTCCTCCAAGGAGAAGAAGCTGGTTACATTGGATGAATACGTATCGAGAATGCCTGAAGATCAGAAGTATATTTATTATGCTTCAGGAGAATCCATTGAACGAATTGAGAAGCTGCCGCAGACCGAGCTGGTATCCGAAAAAGGCTATGAAATTCTCTACTTCACCGATGATATCGACGAGTTCGCGATCAAGATGATCATGAAATATAAAGATAAAGAATTCAAATCCGTATCCAGCGGCGATCTCGGCATCGAATCGGATGCAGATAAAGATCAGTCTGATGCAGAAGAGAACGACAACAAGGAGCTCTTCGAATACATGAAAACGGTGCTGTCAGGCAAAGTGAACAAGGTCAAAGCGTCCAAAAGACTGAGAAGCCATCCGGTATGTCTGTCCACCGAGGGCGAAGTGACGATTGAAATGGAAAAAATATTAAAAGCTATGCCTAACAGCCAAGATGTTAAAGCGGATAAGGTTTTGGAAATCAATATCAACCATGAGGTATTCCAATCGTTGAAAGACGCTTACCAATCGGATAAAGAGAAGCTGAACCTGTATACGAGCCTGCTGTACAATCAAGCTCTCTTAATCGAGGGATTGCCGATCAACGATCCGGTTGAATTCACTAATGACATCTGCAAAATCATGGTATAACGAGGTAAACGGCCAATATCATGTACAAAATGTTTGGCGAGCTACTTCTTTCATCGCTGACTAGACCCTTCCATTAATTGCGGAAGGGTTTTTTTAAGACCTGAAACAGGACAAGCAGCCCTCTTCCCAAACGGGAAAGGGGCTGCTTGTTCTTATAGTACTTAGAGATAACTAACAGTAAACGAATCTTTTACTGCCCAGTTTCGTCTTTCTTTTCCGCTGCGAAACCTTCAATACTTTCTTCACGTCGTTCATTTTTAGCTTCAATATTCTGCTTCTCATCAGCAGAAATTTCGCTCGCGTGCTCATCAAGGTAATCCTCTGCTTCCCGCAAGTTAGCTACCGTGTGGTCGATATGTTCCTGCAGGTGAGCCGCATTATCCGCCCGATTATCTGGTTTAGCCATCGTTATCCCTCCTTAATTAACAGAACTTCCCTTTTATAATGACCTAAATCGGATGATGATATACGAAATTTCTGACGGAAAAAGGCGCACCCTACAGACGACATCTATAGACACAATGTTGAGAAATCCTGCGAACATGCTTCAGATTTTGAAGATATATTTGGAGCAAACGCCATTCCTATGGTATGTTTGTCCTCAATAGGTAAGCTTTTCTGCTTCATGAGCAGATGGTTTTATTTTTGCCACAAGTATTTCGATATAAAAAGGAGATTGGATCGTTTGACTACGAATGAAGTAATCAATGAATTGCCGCCAAATTATGAGGAATTGAAAAAATCCGCCAATCGGTCGT
>CAWCBD010000003.1:127500-132500 GCA_963793665.1 uncultured Paenibacillaceae bacterium | reverse complement strand
AAAGGCGTAGTCGAAGGACAACAGGTTGAAATTCCTGTACCACCGTAAGCCGTTATGAGCAATGGGGTGACGCAGAAGGGTAGTGACGCGGACTGATGGAATAGTCCGTCCAAGCAGTGAGGCTGGTGTGTAGGCAAATCCGCACACTGTAAGGCTGGGCTGTGATGGGGAGGGAAAATTATAGTACCGAAGGTCATGTGCTCCCGCTGCCAAGAAAAGCCTCTAGCCAGGTGAAGGTGCCCGTACCGCAAACCGACACAGGTAGGCGAGCAGAGCATGCTAAGGCGCGCGGAAGAACTCTCGTTAAGGAACTCGGCAAAATGACCCCGTAACTTCGGGAGAAGGGGTGCCCCGGTAGTGTGAATAGCACGAGGGGGCCGCAGTGAAAAGGCCCAAGCGACTGTTTAGCAAAAACACAGGTCTGTGCGAAGCCGTAAGGCGAAGTATACGGGCTGACGCCTGCCCGGTGCTGGAAGGTTAAGGGGAGTGGTTAGCCGCAAGGCGAAGCTATGAACCGAAGCCCCAGTAAACGGCGGCCGTAACTATAACGGTCCTAAGGTAGCGAAATTCCTTGTCAGGTAAATTCTGACCCGCACGAATGGCGTAACGACTTGGGCGCTGTCTCAACGAGAGATCCGGTGAAATTTTAATACCTGTGAAGATGCAGGTTACCCGCGACAAGACGGAAAGACCCCATGGAGCTTTACTGCAGCTTGATATTGGACTTTGGTACGATCTGTACAGGATAGGTGGGAGCCTTAGAAGCCGGAGCGCCAGCTTCGGTGGAGGCACCGTTGGGATACCACCCTGATCGTATCGGAGTTCTAACCTGGTACCGTAATCCGGTACGGGGACCGTGTCAGGTGGGCAGTTTGACTGGGGCGGTCGCCTCCTAAAGAGTAACGGAGGCGCCCAAAGGTTCCCTCAGAATGGTTGGAAATCATTCGAAGAGTGCAAAGGCATAAGGGAGCTTGACTGCGAGACCTACAAGTCGAGCAGGGACGAAAGTCGGGCTTAGTGATCCGGTGGTACCGCATGGAAGGGCCATCGCTCAACGGATAAAAGCTACCCTGGGGATAACAGGCTTATCTCCCCCAAGAGTCCACATCGACGGGGAGGTTTGGCACCTCGATGTCGGCTCATCGCATCCTGGGGCTGAAGTAGGTCCCAAGGGTTGGGCTGTTCGCCCATTAAAGCGGTACGCGAGCTGGGTTCAGAACGTCGTGAGACAGTTCGGTCCCTATCTGTCGTGGGCGTAGGAAATTTGAGAGGAGCTGTCCTTAGTACGAGAGGACCGGGATGGACGTACCGCTGGTGTACCAGTTGTTCCGCCAGGAGCACCGCTGGGTAGCTAAGTACGGACGGGATAAGCGCTGAAAGCATCTAAGCGCGAAGCCCCCCTCAAGATGAGATTTCCCAATTCGTAAGACCCCTTGAAGACGACGAGGTTGATAGGTTCGAGGTGGAAGCGCAGCAATGCATGGAGCTGACGAATACTAATCGGTCGAGGGCTTATCCTACGCATCTCGATCCGAAGGATCGAGTGCAAGGCTTCGGAACCTGCGTTAAACCAAGTTTACTCATGCTAATGGGAAACCAATCGCAAAAGATCGTTAAGCCTCCAGGCTTATTACAGGGCTGGGAATAACGTTGCCAAGCTTATGATTCCCTGATAGCTCAGTTGGTAGAGCACTCGACTGTTAACCGAGTTGTCACAGGTTCGAGTCCTGCTCGGGGAGCCATGCTCCCATAGCTCAGTGGTAGAGTGCATCCATGGTAAGGATGAAGTCACCGGTTCGATCTCCGGTTGGAAGCTCCTATTTTTATAAGGCCCGTTGGTCAAGGGGTTAAGACACCTCCCTTTCACGGAGGTAACAGGGGTTCGAATCCCCTACGGGTCACCATTAATCTTGGAGGCTTAGCTCAGCTGGGAGAGCATCTGCCTTACAAGCAGAGGGTCGGCGGTTCGATCCCGTCAGCCTCCACCATTATCTTTAGCCGTATGCCGGTGTAGCTCAGTTGGTAGAGCAACTGACTTGTAACCAGTAGGTCGGGGGTTCGAATCCTCTCGCCGGCACCATTTTCATCTAAAATATCCTCATTTATTAATATGGCGGTCGTGGCGAAGGGGTTAACGCACCGGTTTGTGGATCCGGCATTCGCGGGTTCAAGTCCCGTCGATCGCCCCATAGAATTCATAAAGAATGCTATTGGGGATTAGCCAAGCGGTAAGGCAACGGACTTTGACTCCGTCATGCCTAGGTTCGAATCCTAGATCCCCAGCCATTTCTAAATATGAGCCATTAGCTCAGTTGGTAGAGCACCTGACTTTTAATCAGGGTGTCGTAGGTTCGAGTCCTTCATGGCTCACTTTTATAGCTTTGCGGTTGTGGCGGAATGGCAGACGCGCTATCTTGAGGGGGTAGTGAGCGTATGCTCGTGGAGGTTCGAGTCCTCTCAACCGCACCAACGATTTTATGCGGAAGTGGCTCAGTGGTAGAGCATCGCCTTGCCAAGGCGAGGGTCGCGGGTTCGAATCCCGTCTTCCGCTCCATAATTTTGCGCCCTTAGCTCAGCTGGATAGAGCGTTTGACTACGAATCAAAAGGCCGGGAGTTCGAATCTCTCAGGGCGCGCCATTTTATCATAACGGGATGTAGCTCAGCTTGGTAGAGCACCTGGTTTGGGACCAGGGGGTCGCATGTTCAAATCGTGTCGTCCCGACCATTATATTATCAATTGCGGGTGTAGTTCAATGGTAGAACTTTAGCCTTCCAAGCTGATAGCGTGGGTTCGATTCCCATCACCCGCTCCATACATATTTTAATGGCACTCTTTGCTCTGCAAAGGGTTTTTTGTTGTTATTTTTATAATCGACCTTAGAGGCCATTAGTAAAGTAAAATGGATACGTGGAACACTGCAAATAGGTGACAATCGAATGGATGAGGGACCGTTCGTAGGTTAAGGACCGCCTCCCGCAAGCTTTATCGATTAAAGCAGACGGACTGAACGTTTAACCGAGAGGTAAGAACAAACGGTTGTCGCAGGTCCTTTCCAAGGATGGGACCATACAACAACTTATTGGACCCCAATGAAATGGGTTTATTTACAGAAACTCAATCATTATTCAATATGCAAAATTAGGCGGATCTGAACTGAAGGTCCGTTCGAATATCTCCTCCAACGTTGAAGATAATAATTTTGAGAATTAAAAATGAAGGTAGAAATTCTCTATTGACATGGGTTCTTTTTCATTTAAAGGGGCTTAAAGATGTACTTAATGGCTGAACATTAGTATGATAAGTAAGAACGATGACGCATGAACCACAATGATAGAAGAAAAAAGGGGAAACTGGAAATTGAAAATCAATTTAAATTTCACTACAAAAGGTAAAATCGCTATTCAGAATTTCACGAACGAGGAATTAATTGAAATCTTTAATAGATATTCCAACACGCTTACCAAGAAGTATATTGTCGATATTACTATTCCTGATGAAGTGAATAATAATATAATCCATGATGGTAATGTGAAGGTTGTACTCGCCAATGTGAATTGCGATATAGATATCTTTTTTAGAGAACTGGGAAGAGATCTTAAGGTCCCCTTGAAGAAAAGATTGAGTGGAGTTACATTAGATAATGTATTTAAAGTAGAACG
Organism: uncultured Paenibacillaceae bacterium; assembly: GCA_963793665.1. GTDB lineage: Bacteria > Bacillota > Bacilli > Paenibacillales > Paenibacillaceae > Paenibacillus_Z. Next base: position 128,839 of record CAWCBD010000003.1, on the reverse strand, counting down.
CGTGTAAGTTATCTATATTTGGACTGCAGGCAAGTCTGTGTTTGTTGCGGATATTTTGGAAAGAAAGTCCATAGGCGAGGTGACGAAAGCCACTTCAGCTTGTGGATTTTTCTTTTACCGAAGGAGATAAATGCGATGCCATTAGAGATTGAACGGAAGTTTCTGCTGTCCGAATATCCCGAGCAATTGATCCGCGAGGGCAAGCTGCTTATTCAATCAGAGCAAAAAATAGAGCAGACTTACTTGGCAATCGACGAGAATCAAGAATTGAGGGTTCGAAAAATTGTAGATCTTTTCTCCGGAGAAGTACAATTCACGCATACATTTAAGAAAGGCAATGGACTCTTGCGTGAAGAAATTGAGTATTCGATTTCTGAGGGGATCTATGAGCAGGTGATACAAGCCTTTCAGGCTGTACCGCTTACGAAGAAACGAATAACAGCAGTTTGGGACAACGATACAGTTGTTGAAATTGATTGTTATGACCATATTCAATTAATGGTTGTTGAGGTTGAATTCGATTCCGAGGCGGCGGCGATCGGGTTCATTGCGCCTGATTGGTTTGGCCGAGACATTAGCTCTGAGAAACAGTACAGCAACAAGAAAGTATGGAGAGAGCTTCAAAACAAGCTTTTATGAAAAGGAACCAACATATAAGGAACCCCTGGGGGATTTTTCATTCACTGGTGGTCCCATCAGTTCGGTACAATTATGAGTTTCCCTGTACATATTAAAGGAGATGCTGTATATTTCATCATGCTTGGTTACTGATTGAGAAAATGGCAAAACCGTTCAATCAACATACAACGACTAATGGAGTGATTTGACTATATGGCAAAAGCTAAAGGCGGAACAGGTAGAGGTACAGGTAAAAAGGGCTGGACTAGGTGGCAAAAAGCTGAGCTAAAGAAGCAAAAACCTCTTCGCATCTCCAAGGCTATTAAAGAAGCTAAGGCAGCAGCTGCAAAAGGGAGCAGCAGCAGTAAGGGAGCAACTACAGCGAAAGACGAGAGTTGATATAGACAATCGGGAAGGCAGCGCTCCAGTAGAGCGCTTGCCTTCTTTTTTATTGCGTATCCACAAAAGGACAGTTACCCAGGTCATTGATGCTCCCGGGAAACTGTCTTTTATTATATAAACAAAGTTCTAATCAATCTGAGGTACAGGTAATCCAAGCCCATCGGCAATCCTTTGCCCAAAGCTGGATTCGACCATCCCGTTGATTATTGTTCACTTCAGCGACTGAGTCGGTTGATTGGCAGCTTCTATTATGATTTGTACCGACTCTTAACGGTGAGTATCCGCATAGGCGAACAGGCGGCATTGTTAGCATTTAATC
>CAWCBD010000003.1:0-120000 GCA_963793665.1 uncultured Paenibacillaceae bacterium | reverse complement strand
CTATCGCAAAGATGATCGGCCATTTTGAGAGGGATTATAACAAACGAACGAAAATTAAGTGGGGTATATTTCTCAAAGACGAAGGGGATAACCCGATTGGTATTATAGAAGTTTTCGGATTTGACCAGAAGATTAATATGGTGACAATTGGCTATTTTTTGGCGGAGTCATATTGGGGTAAGGGGTTAGCAGCAGAGGCGGTTACAGTTGTTGTGAAGTATCTGTTTGAGGAAGCTGGCGTTAATCGGATTCAGGCAGAAGTGATGCTGTTGAACGAGCGCTCCAAGCGGGTACTTGTGAAGAATGGTTTCGTCCATGAAGGAACGATACGACAAGCGGCAATATGGACTGGAAAAGGGATTGTTGATCTGGACTTATTTAGCATTCTTAGACAGGATTATTCAAAATGATATAGATCATGCAATGGAGTTTGTAAAGGGGATAGTGAGTGGATATACCAGTTAAAGTGTTATTCGTGTGCAGTCGCAATAAATGGAGAAGTCTTACCGCTGAGAAAATCTTCTCTTGTTATGAAAGTCTTGATGTGAGATCGGCAGGTACGGAAGATGCGGCAAGAATCAAAATCACAAGCGGGCATGTAGGGCCAGCCGCATCTCTCAACGCATAGTGGATCTAAATTATTAAATAAGGAATGAAGAATATGGACAAGCAACTGAGCCAAAAGGATCAAAAGGCGCTCTTCAACGCAGCGAAAAAAGCAAGAGAAGCGAGAATGAAGATGGAATCACAAGCAGAAATGAAGCGATGGTCTGTAATTGACCACCCGAACAGGCTTGAAGACCATTTATCCGGTTTGACCAAAGATGACCTGACACTTATTAGAAGGAATCTTAACATACACGGAGCCAGTACGCTCAAGAAGCAGGATTTAATTGATATTCTAAAAGATCGAATTCCATCTGAACTATCTAATCTAATCCTCCAATTTGATGAAACAAGATTCGGTATTATGAAGCAAATCGCCAGTAAAGGGTGTTCTGCGTATATACCGCTTGATACCCATCAGCTTGAGTATTATAAGGCTTGCGGACTTATCTTCACGGGCACCTACAAAGGGATACGCACCTTAATGATGCCGCAGGAGGTTCTGGAGCGATTCAACGAGCTTCATTATTCCTCTATTCAGGAAATGATTCAAAGAAACACGGAATGGATTAAGCTTACGCATGGTTTGCTGCATTATTACGGAACTTTAACGCTTTCTCAATTAGAGACATTTATTAATGCTTATCGCGCCGGAACAAATGTGAGATTAAAGGAGTACTTGGATGTCCTATTTGATGCCAAGAATTACTATGGAATCATCCGCCACAATGATTCAGGCTTTTCAAATTATAGAGTTTGGGATCCTGAACGAGTAAAGAATGAGCATCTTTCGAGACCGGATTTGCCTTATTATCCCTTTACGAAGAACCAGCTTATGCTTGCAGGTGAACCGGATTTCGTAGATCGAAACCCTAGCTACAGGAAATTTGTCAGCTTCATTAAGCAGAACTACGACATCGAGACTGAAATTGCCGACAAACTGGTTGAAGAAAGCGTATATGCTATACAGATAGGCGAGTCGCCGGGAAATATAATGATTTTTCTTCAGCAGCAGCTGGAAATAGATGAATTAGACCTCATTAAGTCTTTCATGGATCACATCGTCATGCTGCATAATCATACGAAACAATGGTTTATTAAGGGATATGCGCCTAATGAGCTCTCTTCCTTTAAGAATAGAAACGTTAGTTTGGCGCCTGCGCTTGCTAACATCAAGGCGGATGTCGTCGATTTTGCAACAAGAAAGAAAGTAGGGCGCAATGATCCATGTCCTTGCGGAAGCGGCAAGAAATTCAAAAAATGCTGCGGGGACTAATTGTCGGGTTAAGAGGAGGAATGAGTAATGAAATTACATTCACATTCACATGAAGCAGAGCTGTTTCTGGATGCAGGGGCCATACTAGCGGAGGGCCCCTGCTGGAATGCCGACCAAGGGAAGCTCTACTGGGTAGATATTCAGGGGGAGAAGTTTTGTAGAGTCGATCCTTCCTCTGGAATGAATGAGGTATTTTCGGTTGGGAAAAAGGTAGGCGCTGTTGTATGTGCAGGGGAAGATCAGGTAATGTTAGCGACAAGAGACGGCTTTGAAAGCTATGATTGCAAGACGAAGCAGCTATCTCCGATCGTCGATCCCGAACAGCATCTTCCGGGAAATCGGTTCAATGACGGCAAATGCGATTCATCGGGCAGATTCTGGGCCGGTACGATGGAAGATATCGAGGTTGAAATCCGGGGATCCCTCTATGTATTGGAGAAGGATTACAGCTGCCGACGCGTATATGAGGGTGTAGGAGTTTCGAACGGTATTGCATGGAGCCTGGATGAGAAGGAAATGTATTATATCGATTCTATGAAAAAGACGGTTATGGCATTCGAATTTGATTCGATAACGGGGAGTATTAGTGATCCAAGATTGTTAATTGATTTTCAAAGTGAACAGGGCTTTCCAGATGGGATGACGATCGATGAGGAAGGCATGCTGTGGATTGCACACTGGGATGGCTGGCAAGTGTCGAGATGGGACCCAAGGTCAGGCAAGAAAATTGACTCCGTCTATGTGCCGGCAGCAAAGGCGAGCTCCTGTGCTTTTGGAGGGGAGAATCTGGATACCCTGTTTATTACAACGGCAAGAGTAGGACTCGCTGATGATCAGCTTCATACACAGCCGCATGCCGGTGGGATTTTCACCTTCAAGCCAGGCGTCAGAGGGACGCAGACGTATTCGTTCGGGATATGAGAGCAGATGCTTTGAACATAAGATAAATCGGGTACTCTTAACTATCGTTCATTATAAATGAATGGAAGACATCGTTATCAATTTGGTTGATGGAAGGTGTATATGCTATGAGTATTCGCGTTGATGCCCAGAAGCTTCGTCAAGAGATTGAAGACGAGCAGAATGAGAAGTTGAAGATTGCTTTGTTCGGGCAGCCGGGAGCGGGCAAGTCCTCGCTAATTAACCTGATTGTCGGTCAACCGGTGACGAGAACAGGCGCCACCACGGATATGACAACAGAGGCGAAGGTTATCGAGCACGAAGAGCTGCTGCTTGTTGATCTGCCTGGATATGGCACATCCAAATTCCCGCCGAACAAATGGATGGAGCAATTTCAGCCGGAAGAGATGGATCTCTTCTTATGCGTGTTTTCCTCTAAGTTTCACGAGGCGGACACGATGTTCTTCAAGGAATTGAAGGAGAAGGGCAGAGTCTGTATCTTCGTGCGCAATAAACAAGATGATCTGTGGGAAGAGGGCAAGACGACGGAACAGCTTGAGGCTGATATCATTGCCGATGTTCACAAGCATGTGGGGTCTGCCGAAAATGTGCTGTTCGTTAGCTGTCGAACGAAAGCAGGGTTAACTGATTTAGTTGATGCGATCTATGCGGCGCTTGATCCGGCCAAACGCGACAAATACGCTCGCTCTGCCAAAGCCTACAGCAAAGAGCATTTGGAAGCGAAGCGGGCCGCTTGCGAGAAATCTGTCTACAAATATGCAGGACTAGCCGCAGCGAATGGCCTTAATCCCGTTCCGGGCGTGAACATCGGCGTCGATATCTCCATTATGCTCAAGCAGTTTAATGATATAAGGAAGTCTTACGGACTCAGTGATGAGAAGGTGAATAAGCTTATTCCTTCCCTGCTGCCGCTGGGCAAACAGGTGCTCGAATATTCAACGAAGGAAGGCATCATGCTGCTGTTGAAACGTTTTGCAGGAAGGGAAGCATCGGTTCAGGTTGGACGGTTCATACCGATTGTCGGTCAAGCCATTGCCGCTGCCGCAGGCTTCGGCATGACTCTTGCGGCAGGAAAGTCGTACCTGAATGACTGCCATCAGCTTGCGGAGAAAATATTGGAGGAAGAGCTCGGTATCCGGCAATGATGCTGAGGAAGAAGCGAAAAGCAGGTTCAGCTTCTCGGGCTGCTCCGGCTAGGCAAACCGTGTTGGAACAGAATCTGATCAGATTGCAAGCTGAGATTGCTCAATATCGCGGCGGCAGGCTGAAGGTTGCTATGCTCGGACAGCCGGGTGCAGGGAAGTCGACGCTGCTCGATCTTTTGACGAATCGAACCTGTGTCCCAAGACCCGTTGTTGGACAGCAGACGGATGCCACCAACTGGAGTACGAGCCTAAGTGTACCGCTTATTCATTATTGCGGGGATACTGCCTTCGTGGATGCGCCCGGCTACGATACGCTCGCTCATCCCGTTGAAGCTTTTCTAAAGTGGTTTCCATTCCAGACGTTCGACCGTCTGCTGCTCGTATTGAAGGGGAAAGTGCATCAATCCGACGACCGGCTGTGGCATTGGCTGAAGAGCCGCTCCTTAACGGAACGGACGTTGGTGGCAAGAAGCTTCTCTGAAGGGCTGACGGATGCGGAGATCATCGAAGTGCGCGCTGAATTCTCGGAACGCTTCGATGGGAGAGCCGTTCTGTTTAGTAATCGTGAGAAGCTGGGAATTGATGTGATTAAGGCGTTTGTTGGGCTGAATTGAAGCAGGGTTTATTCACGTGAAAAAGCCGCTCATCTACGACCAAGAAGTCGTTTGCGAGCGGCTTTATTCGATTGATTATGAGTTCCGAGGCAATGAAGCGGCCCCGTATCTAGCCAGCGCTTTGGTTGAAGCCTCCAGCATTCGCTTCTTGAAGAAGGCACCCTCCGTAACGCGAATACGTTTACCTAAGAAGCGGATTTTGGACAGCACATACTCGCTTTCATCGCCAAGGAAGCTCAAACGGATCGAGTAGATGTGCTTATCCGCGTCAAACTCTACTTCTTTCTCAAAGCAGGAGAAGGCGTAGAGAATCCGGGAAAGCTCTTTGTTATACGTCGGAACAACCTCAATGACGGCGGTTTGCCTGCGGTTCTCGCGCATGAGGTTGATTTTAGCCAAACCGATCTCATATTGCCCGGGAGGAAGCGGCTTGTCTAATGCTGTCATCGATATGAGATTGGCCAGCTTCGTGCTCATCAATGTGCGATTTCTAAGATGGTACCACAGCAAATACCACTCACGTTTCACCATGGAATACTCTAGTTTATAGGGAATCCCCATTTGCTCGGGGTTGATCCGACCATCTTTAATGTGATAAGACAACCGGATACCGCTCCGGTTCAAAATCATGCTGCGCAAGGATCGCAGCAGCGGATGATAGACCTGCTTCTCCTGACTGCGCGCTTTTTCTTCAAAATGCTCCTTCATCTCCATTGTCTGATCTTCTTGTAGTATCAACTGCAGCTTCAGAAGCGTTTCTTCGGAGAACGCATCGCTGGCCGATGGGTGCTGGAGCATGGTCTTCAGCCATGACCGCTCGTGAGAGGTAACCATGAACGTGCCGGAATCGTCAAGTCGGGACATGATCTGATAGTTGAAAATTTTCTCAAATAGATTCATAGTAGGCTGCAATCTCCTTCCATTCCGCGATCATTTCCCGCCGGAGCTGCATGGGCTCCATAATCTCACAGCTCGATCCGAAGCTGCGCAGCCATGGCCTGATCTCCGTGATGCCATTGACACGAATTTCATAGATAAACGATTCTTCCTCTTCCTCTATGATCGTACCCCATTGCCCTTGAAGCAGGACACGTTCCCTCACGAAGTTCGGCTGTGAATCGCCTGGATTGAAGAAGCGGACACGGACGGTGACGGGGGATCCTGTATCGATCAGCCAGCTGTACCGAATTTTCTCCTCTAACGCACAGAGCCGCTCTTGATAGAATGTCTCGGTTACCGGCTCGTCCTCTTCTTCAATTTGCGTGATGCCTTCCAGCCGATATTTTCTAATTCCTTCGCGGCTGTGCGACAGCAGATACCATCTCCCGTATTGGTGGTCATAGATGACCTTAATTGGGAGGGTCTTGTGGGTGCTTCCTTCCGATTCGCGCTCGAAAAGCGGGTTGGTATTCTTGGAGCTGTAGCTTTTATCAGACTTGGGTGAAAAATATAGAAAGCTGACCTTGCGGCGATGACGAATCGCAGCGAGCAGGGTGAATAGATGTGCCTCGTCGAGAATACGAGAGCAGTAGTGATATTTATATATAAATGGCTCCACCGCCTGCTTGCTGTTATCAGCAGCATAGCTGCGCGCTACGCTCTTCTTCAGCCCGTCGCGAAGCAGATAGCCCTGGACGGATGGTACTTGTGTGTTGGACATCACATCTACGAAGTCGAACAGGTCCAGTAATTCCTCGGCGGATAAAGCTTGCACGAGGTCATTCTGAATGCGATAGCGATAAGGGCGAGGTCCGGGTACACGTTTGATCACCCCGACTTCCTCCAAATATTTGAGATCCGAACGGATCGTTTTCTCATCTGGGAAAGAAGCAGCGGCCGCAGGGGTGCTGCAGCAGACATTCGAGCAATTCCATTGCAGTTAGTGATTCTTTATGTAAAGCACCCAGGATCAGGGAGAAGCGCTGGCTCTCGGACTCCTTAAGCGACTTCGCGCGAAATAGAAACAAGAGCATGGGATCGGCAGAGTCATAATAGTTGAAGCGGATCGTTTCCGCGAATTCCTTGCCCTGCTCCTCGGGAAGCTGCTGGTACATGCTGTTCACGATTTCCTTGAGCTTGCGAATTGTCTTGTCGAAGGTATGCACCGAAATACCGAGCCGCTCCGCAAACTGCTGGCGGTTATATGCTCCGCTCGTCAGCACGAGCATTCGCAGAAACTGAATTTCTTTATCAAAGCTTTCTTTTGCCATATGAATCCTCCGATGTTTGAAGCAGCTAATTCTATTGTAACAGGGGAAGCTGCATGCGAGTATGGGAAACTTTCTTATGGGTCGTTATACTTTTGCCGTGTTCGTTGGGGCGGGAATAGGCGACAATAAGTACAGAAGCAAGGAATGAAGGAGTAGGTTAGTTATGAAACTCGATATATAATGAGCAAATCGTTGAACAATTACGACTTATTGAAGAAGAAGAAGAACAAGTGCGTATCATCTACGCATGTGAATCCGGCAGCCGGGCATGGGGATTTCCGTCTAAGGATAGTGATTACGATGTACGGTTTCTCTATATCCGCCCAGCGGATTGGTACCTGTCTATCTTCGACAGGAGAGATGTCATCGAACGGCCGATCAGCGACATGCTGGATATCAATGGCTGGGATATAAGAAAGGCCTTGAATCTGTTTCGCAAATCAAATCCGCCGCTGCTCGAATGGCTGCAGTCTCCGCTTGTTTATATGGAGGCATTCACGGTTACGGAGCAGATTCGCCGCCTATCCCCCCTTACCTTCTCGCCGAGATCCTGCATGTATCACTACCTTCATATGGCGAAAGGTAACTACAGGATGTACCTCCAAGGCGAACAGGTGAATATCAAAAAGTACTTCTACGTTCTGCGTCCCGTGCTTGCCTGCCAATGGATCGAGCGCAGCAATACGATGCCGCCGATTGAATTTGATACATTAGTTGAAGAATTGGTTCCAGCAGGCAGTGAATTAAAGGCAGCCATTCAGGAGCTGCTTATCCGTAAGAAAGCAGGCGATGAATTGGATTTCCAGCCCAGAATTGGTCCCATCAACGATTTTCTAGAAGATCAGATTGCCTACTATGAGAAGGCAGCCTCTGCAATACCTCCCTCAGAGGAGACTCGGGACAAGGAGCTGGATGAGCTGTTCCGCTCTGCTCTGCGTGAGGTTTGGAAGTAACAGCTCTTACTAAACCATATCAATCATTACTACCCAAATTATATCGAAGCAGGTGCTAATACATATGGCTTACCAAACTATAGACGGTGTACGCGTCTGGGGAATCCCCGATGAAGGTGCGTTGTCTCAAGCGAAAACATGTGCAGAAAAAGGTAATGTGGTACAAACGCTGCTGATGGCCGATCATCACTATGGCTACAGCCAGCCGATTGGCGGCGTGGTCGTATATGACGGACAGCTATCTCCCTCCGGTGTTGGCTACGACATTGGCTGCGGCAACAAAGCGGTACGAACGAACCTTCTGGCCGATGAAATAAAGCCTCACATCTCCCGAATAATGGATCAAATTGCACGTAAAATTTCCTTCGGTGTGGGCCGTGCGAACGAGATAAAGGTTGATCATGACTTATTCGATGATCCAGATTGGGCGGTATACCAAGCCGTCGGCAAACAAGAGCATGACAAGCTGAAGGCGCTGGCTCGGGATCAACTGGGAACCGTCGGAAGCGGGAATCATTTTGTGGATTTGTTTGAAGAAGCGGTTACGGGGCGTGTATGGATTGCGAATCATTTTGGCAGCCGGGGGTTTGGTCATAAAACAGCAAGCGGGTTTCTGAATCTCGCTGCGAGCCGAGAGTTCCTCGGCAAAGCACCAGGAGAAAAGATGGATCAGCCTCCAGTGCTGTTTGACATAGACAGCGAGCTTGGGGATATGTACTACCGTGCCATGCGAATTGCAGGGCGATACGCCTATGCAGGCCGGGATTATGTCATGAGCCAGGTGCTGGACATACTCGGCGCGAAGGCGGATTTCGAGGTGCATAACCACCACAATTTTGCATGGAAAGAGAAGCATAAAGGCAAAGATACGATCGTTGTTCGTAAAGGAGCAACACCGTCTGCGCCCGGTCAAATGGGCTTCATCGGGGGCAGCATGGGAGATATCTCGGTCATTGTGAAGGGGAGAGATAGCGAGGAGAATCGCGACTCCTTCTACAGCACCGTTCACGGAGCGGGCAGAGTGATGAGCCGTACGCAAGCTGCTGGCAAAATGAACTGGAAGACGCGTGAACGCAGCGGCGGACAGATTACAACAGCACAAATGCAGGACGCCATCCAAGCTTATGGCGTCGAGCTTCGTGGAGCGGGAACCGACGAAAGTCCGTTCGTCTACCGGAAGCTTCAAGATGTGCTGAACGCACATGCGGAAACCATTGAGGTTATGCATGTTTTGAAGCCAATCGGCGTCTGCATGGCTGGTGCGGATGAGTTTGATCCGTATAAGGATTAGAAAAGGATTAAAAAGAATAAAGCACAAAGCCTCCAAACTGCCGATGAACGGCAATCTGGAGGCTTGTTTTTTGTTCAGAGTATAAACCGTGCTGCAGAAGCAGCGTAAACTGTTGTTCCTGATTTCCCTCATTTTTTAAGGCTTGTGACATACAAGCACGACCTTTATTGTTGACTTTGTACGATACGATTCTATCATCTGCGCGACCAACATCTAATTGCCGTGTATAATGAAAGTAATAAGATTGGGAGGGCATTTTCATGACACTGATTAAACAACTTGCAAATCAAGACGAGTTTATAGGCTTCTATCTGCTCAAGGAGCTTGAGGTGAAGCAAACGAATAATACACCGGCTAAGGATTATTTTGATATCGTCTTATGCGATTCGAGCGGGCAGCTTTCGGCCAAATTGTGGGAGGTGTCACAGGCGGATAAAGAAACCTTTTTCCCGATGGGACTCGTTAAGGTGCAAGGTGTTGTTCAAACCTATCGCGAGCGGCTGCAATTAAAAATTATGAAGATGCGCCTGGCGACACCGGATGATGGCGTCAAGCTGACTGACTTTATCCGCTCTGCGCCAATGAGCTCTGTGGATCTTATACATACAATTAATCAGGTAATCGCAAGCATTGCTGATGAAGAGATCAAGACAATTGTTACCTACTGCGTGACAAAAGTAGAAGAGAAATTGACGCATTATCCAGCTGCGAAGACGCATCACCATGCTTATTTTGCCGGGCTGGCCTACCATATGGTACGGATGCTTGAGATTGGTGAATTTCTATGCCGGCAGCGGCCGTTCCTAAGTGCAGATTTCATCAAAGCAGGGATCATTCTTCATGATATTGCAAAGCCGGAGGAGATGATTGCCGAGCTTGGCATCGTTTCGGATTACAGCATTCGCGGTAAACTGGTTGGTCATATCTCAATGGCATCGAATTGGATTACAGAGGCGGCTATTCGTTCGAATATCGATCTGGAGTCTGATAAGGTGCTCGGCTTACAGCATCTGGTGCTCTCTCATCATAATCTTGGAGAGTGGGGCAGCCCAGTTCAGCCGCAGACTGCGGAGGCGGTTGCACTTCATCATATCGATGCGATGGATGCGAAGCTGCAAATGGTAGAGGATGCCCTGCTTACGACTTCCGAGACGGAAGAGTGGACGCCGTTCGTAAGAGGCTTAGAGAATAAGGCGATCTATCGGTTGAAAATATAGTTTGTAAAATTTGTTTGTAAAATATTGGGCATTTTCTATTCACGACTTAAGGTTGCTGATATAATAGAGTTCTGTCTTTTCTATCATTTGCTAAAGGAGACTCTAATGAAAACAATCATAAGCATGACGCTCATCGTTTGTCTGTTACTTAGTGTTTCTGGTTTAACATCAGTCACAGCAGAAGGTCAGGGACAATATGCCGCCAAAGTGGTCAGCAGTACGCTCAATGTCAGAAGCGAGCCTTCTCTGCAAGCCTCTATCGAGGGGGCTTTGAAGCAAGGTGATGTCGTAACAGTCACGGATGAAGAGCATGGATGGTTAAAGGTATCATACAATCGCATTTCCGGCTGGGTAGCGGGCTATTATACGAAGAAGACTAATGGCAGCCGTACCGCCTCCCCGGATAACAAGCCAACAACGTCTTCAAGTGTAAGGAACAATGGGACGGGCACCAGGCAAGGCGCAGTCCTCGCCGATTCATTACGAATTCGCTCAGGAGCAGGCAGCAGCTTCGAAGTAGTTGGAGGCCTGATTAAGGGCGAGATCGTCACGATTCTAAGCAGCCGTGATGGATGGCTGGAAATTCAGACTCCGGACGGCAAGTCGGGCTGGGTATCCTCACAGTTTATTAGCAAGGCAACAATAGGAACAACCCAGGAGAGTCAAACCAAAGGCCTCAGAGGTAAGGTTATCGTCATTGATCCGGGCCATGGGGGTAGTGATCCGGGAATGATTGGCGTTGATGATAAGACGATGGAGAAGGAGCTTACGCTAAGCACTTCTTTATACATACAAGATGAGCTTCGACAACGCGGAGCAACCGTCATCTTAACCCGTACGAAGGATGACCAGAAGCCGTCGCTTGCTGAGCGGGTTCGAATTAGCGAGAATGCACATGCGGATGCTTTTGTCAGCGTACATTATAATTCCTCAGAGAAGAACAATTCCGGAACACTTACCTTCTATTATTCAGATACGAAGGATAAGCCCTTGGCCCATGCGATAGAAAATGAGCTCTCCAAAGGTGTTAGCCTAACTAGTAATGGAGTATCATTCGGGGACTTTCATGTGTTACGGGAAAATGATGCCGTATCCGCGCTAGTGGAGCTGGGCTTCCTATCGAATGAAGATGACGAAGCGATCGTCCGTAAGCCGGTTTACCAGAAGAAAGCCGCTGTTGCGATTGCAAAAGGGCTAGCGGATTATTTTCAATAATTTATTTTCAATAATAAGGCTGCAGTTTAACTTAATAAGACCGCATGTAATGTCTAATGAAAAACGTCGTTTATCCTTTCCAAAGCGGGAACGGGTAAACGACGTTTTTGGAGTTTTTGGCGCAGCGGTAACAATAGTTTGTAATCTGTCTGCTAACATCATATACTACTAACAACTCGAAATAGATCGGAGCGCCAGATATGAATAATAGTGTGTTAGGTAAATATTGTGTGGTCACGATCGGACATATGGTATCCAAGATCGGCGAAATCAAGAAAGTGAACAGTCGGACCATCCATGTGGATTGGGGCAGCAAGGTGATGATTTATACGAATAAGGATTTCCGCTGGATACCGGTGGCGAAGGAAGAGATTGAAGAGAAGTACAAGAAGAGCAAGTTTACCGAAGAAACCTTGAATCGAGCCGCTGCGTTAGGTATAGAAATTCGTTGATCTTGTTAAAAAGCATTGAATGCGGGTAACCACAGCATAGGTGCTTTTTTTTATGTTCTTTTATGATTGAATTGGGAAAACTTAGACATACTTAACTAGGGGATAGTAGGGAACTCAAGGTTAATGTTATATGTATGTTATGTATAGGATTAAATTATAGCTGGCATGCAAATACGAGTTAGGTTTACTGACACAAATGATGAATCTTCTCGTCGTTTCTCGATGAAACTAGTTTACAAATTCGGCAATTGCCCGTATATTTGATATAGTTCAAGCAAATGATAAATAAGTCTTTTTACAAATGTTCAATTTTATGAGGGTTGGGTTGCTTTCGTAAGGCCGGCAGGAAACACAAAAAACATATGAGGAGCAAAAACCATGAAAAAAAGTATGCTTACGTTAGTGCTTTGTATGCTTGCGTTTTCACTAGTCGTTGCAGGTTGTGGCAGTAAGAACAATAATGCAGGTACCAACACCAACACCGGTACAACTAAGAACACGAATGAAAATGCTGCGAAGGCCGAATTCAAGGTAGGCATGGTTACAGACTCCGGTACAATCGATGACAAATCGTTTAATCAGGGCACATGGGAAGGCATTCTTCGTGCGGGTAAAGAGCTTGGCGTTGACACGAAATACTTGAAACCATCTGGTACAACTGAAGCTGATTATCTGAAAGAAATCGGCAATCTCTATGATGCAGGCTATAAAGTTATTGTGGCGCCTGGCTACAAGTTCGAAACAGCGATCTTCGCTGCTCAAAGTAAATACAAAGATGCTAATTTTGTTATTATCGACGGCACACCGCATTCACCTGAAACTGGTGCTAAACCAGATGTGAAAGCGAACAGTGTATCGATCTTCTTCTCGGAGCATGAGTCAGGCTTTATCGCTGGTGTAGCTGCAGCTCTTCAATTGAAAGAAGGCGAAGCAGGGTTTATCGGCGGTATGGAAATTCCAGCTGTTCAGAAGTATAACTGGGGCTTCCAGCAAGGGATTAAATACGCAAATGATAATCTAGGAACGAAGATTTCGATTAAGAAAGAAAATGTTATTTACCAAGGGACCTTTAGTGACTCGGCAGCAGGCGGACAATTGGCGGCACAAATGTATGACCGTGGCGTTAATGTTATATTTACGGCAGCTGGCGGTGTAGGAGTCGGTGCAATTAATGAGGCCAAGAGCCGTGCGCTTGCTGGTAAAGCCGTATGGATCGTAGGCGTTGACGTTGACCAATATGCAGACGGCGTATACAAAGATGACAAATCTATTATTATTACTTCAGCAATGAAGAAAATCGACCAAGCTTCATTCGATATGGTTAAAGCGGAGCAAGAGGGTAAATTCCCGGGCGGCCAAACGCTAACGTTTGATGTGAAAAACGATGGCGTTGGTATTCCGGCGAAAAACCCGAACCTAAGCGATGAAACGGTAACGAAAGTGAACGAAGTTACAGCGAAATTGAAAAGCGGCGAAATTAAAGTAGCTGCTGAACAAGGTTCATTAATTAAGTAACTCATTTGGTTAGCGTAATTAAGTACAAACGATGGAAGAGACGGGCTGCTCCGTCTCTTTTTAAAACTATAGGAAAGTATAAGTTTTGGCTCTTACTTTCTCTATAGTTCCAAGGGAAGAAACTAACTTCGCCACATAAGGACGGCGATAGCCGTTTCTTCTTGTCGGTCTGAAATTGCCAAACAAAGAGACTTGTTTCGCACAGGTGGACGGCGAAGCAAGTTTCTTCTTAATACCCTTACGATCAATTTGTTAAAGGAGCCGTATCGTATGGAATTTGTAGTAGAAATGGTCAATATTCGCAAAGAATTTCCGGGTGTCGTAGCCAATGATGATATCACTCTCCAATTACGAAAGGGAGAAATCCATGCCCTTCTCGGGGAGAATGGGGCCGGGAAATCCACGCTCATGGGAATTCTCTTTGGCATGTATCAGGCCGACCGGGGAATGATTAAGGTTAACGGCAAGGAAGTTCGTATTGCGAATCCGAATGTAGCGAATAAACTTGGCATCGGCATGGTTCATCAGCATTTTAAGCTGGTTAGTAATTTTACCGTCACCGAAAATATTATACTTGGCAATGAACCCACGAAAGGATTTGTACTCAGCATAGGAGCCGCAGCCCGCAAGATCGAACAGCTGTCCAAGCGCTACGGATTGAATGTGGACCCTTATGCGAAGATTGAGGATATCTCGGTTGGGATGCAGCAGAGAGTAGAGATTCTTAAAATGCTTTACCGCGACGCAGAAGTATTGATTTTGGATGAGCCGTCTGCAGTCTTAACGCCTCAAGAAATTGATGAGCTGAGCAAGATTATGCGAAGTCTCATCGCTGAAGGCAAGTCAATTATTCTTATTACCCACAAGCTAAAGGAAATCAAAGCAGTCGCCGATAGATGTACGGTTATACGCAGAGGCAAAACGATTGGAACCGTCGATGTTGCTGCAACGAGTCAGCTGCAAATGGCAGAGATGATGGTCGGCCGCAATGTCTCCTTTAAAGTAGAAAAAGAAGTGAGTGTGCCTGCAGAAGTGGTATTGAAGCTTGAAGGGCTCTCCGTTAATAATAATAAAAATTGTCCGGCATTAAAGCAGTTCTCGCTTGAGGTTCGAGCTGGAGAGATCGTAGGGATCGCCGGTGTAGAAGGGAATGGTCAAACTGAGCTTGTGGAAGCGATTACAGGGCTTCGCAAGATTCAAGCGGGCAAGATTGTTGTAGAGGGGAAGGACATTAGCCATCGGCCAATCCGTGAACGGATTAAAAGCGGTGTCGGCCATATTCCGGAGGATCGCCAAAAGCGCGGACTCGTACTTGATTACACGCTTGAGGAGAATATGATTCTAGAAGTATATAACCAGCAGCCATTCTCTAAGAGCGGCATTCTTAACAAATCCGTCATCCGGAAATATGCAAGCGAGATTCTGAAGAGCTTTGATGTACGTTCCGGAAGAGGACCGCTGTCTATGAGCCGATCATTGTCAGGCGGCAATCAGCAGAAGGCTATTATCGGCCGCGAGATTGAATTAAACCCGGCATTGCTTATTGCCGTGCAGCCTACCAGAGGCCTTGATGTGGGCTCCATTGAGTATATTCATAAACGGTTAATCGAGCATCGGGATAAAGGGAAAGCTGTTTTATTAGTATCCTTGGAGCTGGATGAAATTCTTAATGTGGCAGACCGGGTTGCTGTCGTTAATAATGGCGAGCTTATCGGAATCGTAAATGCTTCTGAAACGGATGAGAACGAAATCGGCCTAATGATGGCCGGCATAGAGAAAGGGGGAGGCGGCGTATGAGAAACACCATCATATCGTTGTTAGCGATCTTGTTTGGCTTAGTTGCAGGCGCCGTTCTTATGCTGGCAACCGGCCATCAGCCAATCGAAGGCTATCGTTATCTTGTTCAAGGCGGATTAAAAAATCCAGCGCGGTTCGGCGATACGTTAGCTACAGGTACTCCCTTGATTTTTACAGGGCTGTCCGTTGCCTTTGCATTCCGGACGGGATTGTTTAATATCGGTGCGGCAGGACAGATGCTGTTCGGCGGATTTTGCGCAACGGCTGTTGGACTTACGCTTGATTTATCCAGACCTATTCTCTTGACTCTAATGATTATAGTTGGATTTCTAGGCGGCGCTCTGTGGGCGTTTATCCCAGGTCTTATGAAAGCTAAATTTAACGTTCATGAAGTCGTATCCACCATTATGATGAACTGGGTTGCTTATTGGACGATTTATTACGCAGTACCAGCTTATTTAAAAGCTGATTTGGAGACGGAGTCACGTCCGCTGCCGAGATTATGCTTCACTTCAGGCTCCTTTTCTCTCCGACATGTTTGGCGGATCCTATGTGAATCTAGGCTTATTCATTGCCGTCGTAGTTGTCATTATTATTGCCTTCATCATTAACAAGACCACGCTGGGTTATGAGCTGAAGGCGGTAGGCTTCAATCGGCATGCGGCAGAATATGCGGGAATTCCCGTTAATCGCAGCATTATTCTATCGATGCTCATATCCGGTGGACTAGCCGGGCTTGCCGGGGTAGCGCAATATGCGGGGAATGCGTCCAATATTCAAATCGGTATCCTTCCTACGCAGGGCTATGACGGAATTGCGGTTGCCCTCCTTGGCGCAAATTCGCCTGTAGGGGTAATGATCTCTGCACTGTTCTTCGGACTGCTGTATTCAGGAAGAGGATTCATGAATGCGATGACAGACATTCCGCCGGAAATCGCTGATTCGATTATCGCGATTATTATTTATTTTGCAGCAACGAGCGTGTTAATGGACCGTATGATTAGCTGGTTCATCGCAAGGCGCAGAACAACATCGGCAATGAACGCTGTGAGCGGGAAGGAGAAGGGATAACCATGTGGACGACAATTGAACAAATTTTTCCGTATGCGATCATGTTCACGATTCCCTTGCTCATCACGGCATTAGGCGGATTGTTCAGTGAGCGAAGCGGGGTTGTTAATATTGGTTTGGAAGGCCTCATGATTATGGGCTCATTCTTGGGTGCGTATGTGATCTTTAATCTCCAAACGGCTTGGCCCTATCATCAGAGTGAAGCCATATGGGTGGGTCTGCTTGCAGCGATCGCTGCCGGGATGCTGTTCTCCCTCCTTCATGCCTTTGCAAGCATTCACTTGAGTGCAAATCAGGTTATTAGCGGCACGGCCATCAATATGATCGCGGGATCCTTAACGATATTCCTTGCTCGCAATATAACCGGAAGCGGCAATATTCGAATTACGGGGTTTCAGCCTTTCGACGTTCCTTTGTTATCCCAAATCCCGATTATAGGGAATTTGTTTTTTACGAAAACGTACTGGACAACTTGGCTAATCCTTGCTGTCGTGGCTCTCAGCGCTTTTATCCTCAAGAAAACGGCTTTTGGTTTAAGGCTCAGAGCCTGCGGAGAATACCCGCAAGCTGCTGAAGCGGCGGGCATTAATGTAAGAAAGATGCGATATATCGGCGTGCTGATTTCCGGAGCCTTCTCAGGTCTTGGAGGTGCTATTCTGCTTGTGACGATTGCGGGTGAATTTACGGGGACGGTGGCAGGGCTTGGTTTCTTGTCCCTTGCAGCATTGATCTTCGGGCAATGGCGGCCGTTCGGTATTCTGGCAGCGACGTTCTTCTTCGGTTTTGCCAGCACGGTAGCGAATGTCTCGCAGGTTATTCCGGCATTAGCCGTGTTCCCGCCGTTCATTCTCAAGGTGTTCCCGTACGTGGTTACATTGATTGCACTCATTTTATTCTCAAAATCGTCCCAGGCGCCTAAGGCGGCAGGAGAAGTTTTTGAGTCAGGTAAACGATGATGGCAGACGAGCGATACGATGATAAACGGAGCAAAATGATCGATGCAGCCCGTATGTATTATCAGCTGGATTACAATCAACAGGATATTGCCAAGCAAATTGGTGTATCCCGGCCAACTGTGAGCCGGTTTCTGCAGCAAGCCAAGGAAGAAGGCTACGTTCAGATCAAGATTATTGACCCCAAAGAAAATAACGATCTGCTCGCTGGCGAGCTTCGGCATAAATTCGGCTTGAAGAATGTTGTTATTGTCTCCGTACCAAAGTACGAGGATATCGTCGTTAAGAAATATTTGGGCGAGGCCGCTGCTAATTTCCTGGATGATATCGTCAAGGACGGTGACGTTATTGCTGCCACATGGGGAACGACGTTATATGAAGTGGCGCTCAATCTGAAGGATAAGCATGTAAGAGATGTAAAAGTTGTACAGCTCAATGGCGGCGTCAGTCATTCCGAGACGAATACGTTCGCGTTCGAGATCATTAATCTGTTCGGCAAAGCATTCCATACGGTACCCTATTTCATCCATTTGCCCGCGATTGTGGACCATCCAATCGTGAAGCAGACTATTGAGACGGATCGGCATATCCGTAACATTCTGGAGCTTGGGAAGCAATCGAATATCGCGGTCGTCACTGTAGGCGCACCGACGGATGATTCTGTATTGATTAAAGCGAATTATTTCTCGGAGGCAGAGTTAGATCTGATTAATGCGAAGGGTGCTGGCGATATATGTTCCCGCTATATTGATGTGGAGGGCATAATCTGTTCGGAGGAATTGAATCAGCGGACAATCGGCATCGATCTTGAAGAGTTAAAGCGCAAGGAGAGATCGATTCTTGTAGCAGGAGGAATCGAGAAGGTTGATGGCATTTATGGGGCTCTTCGCGGCGGTTATGCGAACGTTCTCATAACGGATCAGTTTACGGCCAAATATTTGTTGGAACGGATAACTAAATAGAAAGAAAGAAGGAATACAAACATGTCATCTGGATCAGCTGGAGGAGCGGAGCTATCTGCATACTTTGACCATACTTTATTGAAACCAGAGTGTAATTTCTCGGATATCGTGCGTTTATGTAAGGAAGCGAAGCAATACGAATTCGCTACGGTGTGTGTAAATCCGTATTGGGTGCCGGATGCTGCCGTTCAATTAGCAGGCTCAGCTCGTAGGTATTACGACGGTTGTCGGGTTTCCGCTTGGGGCGTCAAGCACGGCTGCTAAGACGAACGAGGCTAGTGATGCAATTGCGGCAGGAGCGACAGAAATTGATATGGTGTTGAATGTGGGCGCATTAAAATCCGGTCGGTTTGAAGCGGTTGAGAATGATGTCCATTCGGTTGTAGAGGCATGTAAAGGCCGTGCAATCGTGAAGGTCATCCTTGAGGTCGGACTGCTCACGAATGAGGAAAAAGTGAAAGCCTGCATGATTTGCAAAGCAGCAGGAGCTGATTACGTCAAAACTTCGACGGGCTTTGGACCAGGAGGAGCGACTGTGGAGGATATCATCTTGATGCGGCAAACGGTTGGACCCGATATGGGTGTTAAAGCATCCGGCGGCGTTCGCGACTTGGCGGCTGTCCGCAGTCTGATTGCTGCCGGGGCTACAAGAATCGGAGCTAGCTCAAGCGTTGCTATCGTCAACGGCGCGCAAGGCGAAGGGTATTAATGAAGGACCATCGGTTTATGAAACTCGCAAAAAGACCATCCAGCTTGGATGGTCTTTGAGGTTGCTAAGGAAATGCTATATGATTCAACGTAACCGTTGAAAGGACTTAAGTACTTAATAAAGAGCTGACCATCAGACAGCAGCTTCATTATCTTCTCGCTCTGTGCTGGATGTTTTTGTTTTTGTTTCTTCATCCGGTTCATCGAAAGGTACACGATCTTCATCATAATACATAATATTACACCTCCTTTTTGTTAGTATATGCAGGTTTGTTTATCGTAGTATTAAATTTATGTTATGCAATTGCAAACGTGCAGGATATGGTTATGCGCCAACCTTCCGCAAACGGGCCTCTTCCTGCTTCTTGCGCGACCGGGAACCGAAGCGGAACAATCCGAATGATGCTGCGGCTGTGCCAGCGGCCACGGCGACTCCCGCTGCTCCAATCCAGCTGATAGAGCTCAGCGATGCCTGCTCCACGATGATGCCGCCGATGCCGGCGCCTGCGGCCATTGCGAGCTGCAGTACGGAGGTGTTCAGGCTGAGCATGATGCTGGAGGCTTCTGGTGCCAGTGAGATTAAATGATACTGCTGCGTTGGGCCTGATGACCATGCAGAGAACGACCACAGCATGAGCAAAGGAAACACGATAGCAGGAGAATGAGCGGCAAGAGATAACAGGACAAGCGCAATTGCATGAAGCAGCATACCGCCGACCAGCGTGCGGGAAGCGCCCCATTTGTCCGTACTGAAGCCACCGAGCTTGGAGCCGACTAAGCTTGCAATACCGAAAGCGAACAGCCCGGCGCTTACGCCTTGTTCACTCATGCCTGTTACGGTGAGCAGGAATGGTGAAATATACGTGTAGGTGATGGCATATCCGGCGATCCAGAAGAAGGTGACCGTCAGAGCGACGACGATTTTCGGATCCTTCAGCAATGCCAGCTGATTGCGCAGCGGTACCGGCTCTTCGTTACCCGTATTCGGAATGGAGAAGGAGATTAGGAACATGGCTACGAGCCCAAGCAAGCCAATGCCTCCGAAAATCATTTTCCAATCATATACGGATGCGGCAACTCGGCCGAGTGGAACACCGATGATAAGCGCTGTACTAAATCCCATAACAAGCGTAGCGATAGCACTTCCTTGTTTCCCTGGCGGAGCCAGTTTAGCGGCAACCGTTAACGCGGTGACGACGAATACGCCCGTGCTTACAGCTAAGATGATTCTGGACCCGATCAGAAAGCCGAATCCTGGCAAAGCTACAGCTATTCCGTTGCCGACAACGAATACGGCAAGCGAATAGAGCAGCAGCTTCCTTCGTTCCATACGGGCTGTAGCGGCCATCAGGAAAGGGGTACCGAACGCATAAGCCAGTGAAAATACAGTAATAAGCTGACCGGCTGCAGATACCGATACACCTGTATCCTCTGCGATTTTATCCAGAATACCCGCAATAATAAACTCCGACGTTCCAACAAGAAAGCTTACGGCGGCCAGCATATAAATCTTCCAAGCATTTGACAAGATCTCCACTCCTTCTCTCTTCTCCATTGCTTTTATATTTCTAAATCTATTGAAATATTCGTTAAAAAAAATTATTTTAACAAATAAGGTGCATATTTTTGAGCCATTTCTTTATTAACACTATAGTAAATAAACGTGCCGTCCTTACGGAGATTAAGCAATCCACAATCGGTCAATTGCTTCAAATGATGAGACAATGTTGAGCCGGCGACGGATTCCAGCTTGCTGCCGATATCGGAACAGCATAGATTTCTTTCTTCGGTAAGGAGCATTGCAATCTTGATCCGGGTCGGTTCACCGAGTGCTTTGTATATTTTCACCGCTTGTTTGACTTCGTCGTTGTCTGTGACCAATGTGCCCACACCCTTTTAATTTCGCTATTTCTAAATCTATAGAAACAAGATTAACACACCCGATGAACGATGTAAATGGGTTTATTGAATTTAACCGGGCGGACATTTATGATTGTCGTAGCATTACAGATTCCAATTGAAGTATCGAAGGAGGATATTAGTTGAAGCTTAATCGAATTCATCATGTTGCTGTTATTTGCTCCAATTATGAAGTGTCTAAGGATTTCTACATTCATGTGCTCGGGTTAACGGTTCTAGACGAAACCTACCGGGAGGAGCGCGGCTCGTACAAATTGGATTTAGCCGTTGGCGGCGATTATCAGATTGAGCTGTTCTCTTTCCCGAATCCCCCAATGAGAGTTAATAATCCGGAAGCTAGAGGACTAAGACATTTGGCTTTTGAAGTGGATGACGTTGAAACAGCGGTGCTGGAGATTCAATCAAAGGGCGTACAGGTAGAACCGGTGCGTATCGATCCGTTAACGGGAAAGGCGTACACGTTCTTTCAAGACCCGGACGGACTGCCGATTGAGTTATACGAGGCCGGATAAGTCGGGCATTATGCATACCATTGGACGAGCTTTTAGCGATTGAACCTACAACCTATTATCGCAAAGAGGGGTAATGAAAAGGGCAGTTGTGAACTCGAAAGTGGAGTCCATAACTGTCTTTTTAATTCTACGAATGTCACCCCCGTATTGAAAAGGAAAAAAATAGCGCATGATTCGTAGATTTGCTACATGTGTAAGCGTTATCATTCATGATAAGATTGCTCCATGGAGTCAAGAAGTCCATACAGAAAAATTGGGAGGTTTTACGGAATGAGAAAAACTTGGTTAAGCATTATGGCACTCGTGCTCATCATCTCGATCACACTTGTAGGCTGTTCTTCACGTTCGGGAGATAACTCAACTAGCTACAATGCGACTAACACAGACAAAGCTGCGACAGATACAGCAAAGGACAATACGGAACCAGCCAAAACCAACACAAGCGGTGAAAAAGTAAATTTAACCGTATACAGCACGATAGGGGGAACCTAAGAATCAAGAAATGATGAAATCCATCGGCGACGCCTTCACGAAAGAGAATCCTGATATTAGCGTTGATTTTCAATTTCCAGGTGCGGAATACGAGAACATCCTTAAAGTCAAAATGGCAGCAAACGATCTGCCAGACGTATTCGATACACATGGTTGGGCAATTATCCGATACGGCAAATATTTGGCTGACCTGAAGGATGAGCCTTGGGCAGCTAATCTGACTGATACCATTAAACCCGTCGTGACAGATAAGGACGGTAAGGTTTATGCGCTTGTTATGAGCGAAGCCAAAGACGGTATTTCGTATAATGCCGGAGTACTAGAGAAATACGGAATCACGCCACCGACTACATTTGAAGAGCTTATGGCGGCTGCAGAGAAAATTAAAACGGAGAGCAAAGGCGAAGTAACCCCATTCTTCATGTCCGGTATCGATAACGGTATGATCGGCGGCTTCCTGGATCTCTATTCGACTTCACAATTTATCAGCCCGGCAACGAATGATGCAGCAACCCTGCTCGACGGCTCCTTCGATTGGAAGAAATGGACAGCGCTTGCTGAGAAGCTGCTGGATATGCAGAAGAAGGGCTACATCAACAAAGACGTTCTAACTGCAAAATACACAGATATGCCGCAGCGTTTCGCGCAGGATAAAGTGGCCTTCGTCTTCGGAGCACCTACCTTCGCGGATGATGTATACAAAGTAAACAAAGATACAAAAATCGGTATCATGCCTATAACATCGATGGTGGCGGGCGATACGCAGACGTTCTCAGGCGGAGAGCGCTATACGATGGGAGCATGGAAAGACGGCAAGCATCTTGAAGCATCCAAGAAGCTGATCGCGTTCTTCGCGAAAACAGAAAATATGAGCACAATTGCCAATGCAACGAAGCTTCCAGCCGGACTTAAAAGATGTTCCATCCGAGCATGAATTCTCCAAATTTTATGATCAATTCAAGGATATCCGCGTATTCCCTTATTTCGACCGCGTGTATCTGCCAAACGGAATGTGGGACGTTATGTGTAAAACAGGTACGGCACTTATCGCCGGCGACGTAACGCCTGAGCAATTCGCTGATAAAATGAAACAGGAATATGATACGTCTCCGCAATCAATAAGGGTTTCAATGAAGACATGCAGGGAGGGTGTAAGCCCTCCCTTTTCCCAAAGAAAAGGAAAGTGATGGTTCATCACGATCTGTTGTGTATAGAAGGAGTGAACTATCGTGAAATCGGAATCTACTTCGCTGCAAGCCACCCGGCCTTATCCGACAAATCCATTTTTAAAAGGTGGTCACAGAGCAGTGCTTGGTTGAATCTGCTCTATGTGCCTGCACTCATTCTGTTTGTCGTATTCATCTTCTATCCGTTTATTAAAGGAGTTCAAATCTCTTTCACCAATTGGAATGGGTATAATCAGGACTATAAGTGGATTGGATGGTCGAATTACAAACGTATGATGGAAGATCCTGATATGGGCACGTGTCATCAAGAACACGCTTATCTATGGGATAGGCAGCTCATTCTTTCAGAACCTGATTGGCCTTGCGTATGCTCTATTCCTGAATATGAGCATCCGTACGCGCGGACTTACGCGGACAGTCATTTATATGCCGGTTATCATCAGTTCCTTAATTATGGGTTATATATGGTATTTCTTCTTTCAATACGACGGCGGAGCGATTAACGATATTCTGCTGCTTTTCCAAGATGAGCCCTCAAACCTGCTCGGGAATAAAGATGTTAACTCGTGGCTGATTACGTTCGTCAATACGTATCAGTATTTGGGCATTGCGATGGTGCTGTTCCTGGCCGGTCTGCAATCCATTCCTAAGGACTATTATGAAGCGGCAACCATAGATGGTGCCAGCTCTTTCAAGCGATTTATTCATATTACATGGCCTTTGCTAGCGCCTTCGTTCACGGTCAGCATGACGCTCAATCTTATCGGCGGTTTGAAGCTGTTTGACGTTATCGTTGCGATGACGAACAGCGGTCCCGGCTATGCTTCAGCATCCATGTCATCGCTTATGTATCTGCTGTACTTCGGCCGGGAAGATGCGGGCTATGCAGCTGCAATTGGTATTCTGATGTTCATTATGATCTCGATCGTCAGCATATTTGCGCTATTCCTGCTGAGAAGAAGGGAGGTCAATTCATGAAAAGCAAGAACAAGCTTTGGCTGGTTGGCATCTCCTTGTTTATCTGTCTGCTTCATATTCTGCCTTTCTATATTTTGCTTACAACCTCATTCAAGGCAGCGGATGATTTAAGCTCGAAATGGGTTTTCCCAGGGTATCTCTACCTGGATAACTTCACAAATGCATGGCGGGAAGCGAATCTCGCCTCTGCTTTCAAAAGCAACATTATCGTTACCGTTATATCCGTGACCTTAATCGTATTAGTAGGATCAATCGCAGCCTATCCCTTATCCCGGTTTCAATCGCGCTGGAACAAATTCATCTATACTGTGTTTGTTTCCGCGCTTATCGTCCCGCCGTTGACCATTCTAGTGCCTCTCTATAAATTCATGGTTGATATCGGCGGCATGAATCAATATTGGGGTATCATTCTGCTGCATATTACATTTCAGCTGCCGCTGACTATTTTCCTGTACACGGGCTTTATTAGTACGATTCCCAGGGAGCTTGACGAGGCGGCTATGATTGACGGCGCAGGGCGATTTGCCTTGTTCTACCGCATCCTGCTGCCGCTGCTAAAACCGATTACGGCGACGGTTGTGATCCTATCCAGCGTTGCGGTATGGAATGATTATCAATTCTCGATCTTCTTCCTCCAAAGACCATATACACGAACAATTACTGTTGCGCTGGCCAGCTTCTTTGGAACCTCCACAAGCAACGTTGGTTGGGTTGCCGCAGGTTCCCTAATGGGCGCACTGCCGATGATCGTCGTCTACTTGTTCCTGCAGCGCTATTTTATTTCGGGGCTTGCATCCGGTGCCGTAAAAGGGTGACAATGGAGGAGGTTTGAAATGAGAGACTTGCAGATGAAGGGGCCTTTCACTTGAGACAATCCATTCGATTTCGATTAACACTACTCTTCTTGCTCACCATCGTTGTTCCTATCGTGATCATTGTTGTTGAATTACCTGCCTATTATCTCAAGCTTATTAAAGAACAGCAGTCCTCGCTTATGGCGGGGACTTTATCTGCGATTACGTCCAATATTGAAACCTATCTGGATGACTTAGAACGAATGACGATAACTCCCTATTTGAATGACGATGTTATGCGTGCGCTCAAATCGAAATCGACATACGGCTGGCAGCTGATGACTCCGTACGAGCAGTATGAAGCCGGACAAACACTTTCAACCACCCTGCCAAAATCATTGAAAAATACACGCAAAGAAATTCTAGGTACGATTCTTCTGCCGATGGACGGTTCGGTCTACGTTTCCTCACAGAATGCTTCCACAGATGCGGTCAAGCATTTCCCTTTCGAAATACAGGATTGGTACATTCAGGCATTAAAGGCGGATGGACGTGTAGCTTTCATCAGCATCCATGATCAAGATTATTTAGATAATGCCCGTGCTCAGGTGTTTTCCGTGGCAAGGCTTATTAAGGATCCTGACACCCAAAGACCGCTTGGTGTCATTATGGCGGATGCGGATACAGCAGCGATTGAGCAAATCATGAAGAGTATAGGATTGAATAAGGGGTCCGTTGCTGCCATTCTGGATGATAAAGGGAAGCTCATTTATTCCAGCAGCCCTCTGGTCAGCAGCGTTAAAAGTCAGCTGGATCGAAGCAATCTGTTGGTGGAATCGGTTGATGACCGTTACTCCGTTGTCAGTCAAACCATTATCCGCTCCAATTGGCGTATTTTTGTACTATTTCCGGAGTCGGTCGTGAAGGCGCAGCTTGCCCGGATTTATATGGTGGCGGTTTGGCTTGCTATCGGTGGGATCGTAATCGCAATCATTCTGTATTCGACCGTCTCCCACTGGATGGTGACCCCGTTCAAACGTATGGTGCAAACGATGAAGCGCGTTCAACGCGGTGATCTACATGCCTCCTATCCGGCTAAAGGGTCCGATGAAGTCGCACAGCTTGGCGCCCATCTGAACACGATGATTGCAACGCTAAGGGAGCTGATCGACCGTGAATTCCGCGCGGTACTCGGACAGAGAAATGCGGAATATCGAGCGCTGCAGTCTCAGATTCAGCCTCACTTTCTGTACAATACGTTGAATGGCTTCATCGGATTGAACCGATCCGGACAGAGCTCGCTTCTGGAACATTCCATATTATCCTTAAGCGGTCTGCTGCGGTATACGCTGGAGAAGAATGACCGTGTTCGATTGGGAGACGAAATCGATTTTTTGAAGAAATACTGCGAGCTTCAGCAAATGCGGTTCACTGATAAAATGGAAGTTGATATCCGCTCTCATCCAGAGGTATTGAATATTATGGTTCCTAAGCTATTGCTGCAGCCGATCGTGGAGAATGCGGTTATTCATGGCATTGAGCCAAGCGATAAGCGCTGCCGGTTATCTATTAAAGCTTATCAGACGCAAACAGAAGGAGAGGCGCAGCAATACCTGATCATTCAAATATCGGATGATGGTGTCGGGTTTGAGCTGGAGTCCGGGCGAGTCGGAGTGGGTATGAGCAATGTGAGGGAACGGCTGCAGATTGCCTATGAGAACGCGGTGCTGAAGCTGGATGCCGCACCTGGCATGGGAACGCTTGTCACCATACAAATTCCATTAGAGGATGTGGAGCGGGCATGAAACTGGTCATTGCCGATGATGAAAGTCTGGTTCGATACACATTAAGAAGCATGATTAACGAGATGGAGGCTCCTTGGCAGATCGTTGGCGAATCGAGCAATGGCGAGGAGCTAATGAATCTGCTTGCTGAGCACCAGCCTAATGTTGCCATCGTGGATATACGTATGCCCAAGATGAACGGGCTTGAGGCGATTCTTCTTGGGAAGGCCAAATCTCCTCTGACCAAATGGATCGTCCTAAGCGGGTATTCCGACTTTCAATATGCGCAGGAAGCACTTAGGCTGGGGGTATCTCAATATTTGCTGAAGCCTGTTAGTCCGGCAGATTTAGAGAGTGCGCTCTTTGATACGTATAAAGACAATAAAGAGCTTATGATTTTGCATAACCAGCAATTTTGTAACCATCTGTCGGCACTTAGCAATGGGCTGATATCGATTCAGCAGGGGGGCACAGATGGCATTATTCATCACAGCGGCTTTATCGGAGCGACCATTTTCTTCGATGTACCGGCGAATGCCAAGAACCGGGAGTCGTCTGCCCCTAATGAGTTTTATAAGCAGGTTCATCATTGTATTCATGATCATTTGATCTATGGGATTAATATGGCGCTGTTTACACTTCCAAGCGGGGAACTATCCGCGGTAGGCGCTTGGGACCCGGAGAAGAATAGCGAGGGCAGGCAGCAGATAAACCATTTCTTCGACCGTATTGCCGAATTAGCGGGTCAATTTCCGGTACATAAAGCGATAATTACTCTGTTTGTGACCGGGGAAGCACAAGGCTTCAAGGAAATGAGCGAGATGCTGCTTCAGCTGCAGCAGTGGAAGGGACTCCGAACCATATGCGGGATCGGAGGACGGATGACATACGAGGATTTGAAGCGGGAAACGCAGAAGCCGGGTAAGCTGGCTGTCGGCGGCATGATATCCGCAGCTCAGCAGCATATTCAGGACCGGATGTATTTAAATTATCAGAGCAGTGTGAATGAGCTGGAGCATATGCTGGCAAACTCCGATTTACTTACATGCCGAGAGAGCAAATGCGCCTTCCATCTCTTCGTCCGTCATACGCTTGATGTCGACCTGACAGCGCAGTCGACCTGCTCGGAAGTTGTACGAGAACTCCGGCAGTACGGCGAACAGCTGCTGCGAGAGCAAACAACAAAGGATAATCCCCCGTCGGATCTAGCTCAGCAGGTCATTCAATATATCGATAAGAATTATATGAATGATATCGGAATTGCCCAGATTGCAGGGCAGCTGAGCGTATCCTCCAACTACTTGTCTACGGTCTTTCATAAGAAGACCGGAGTCACCTTCATGAAGTATTTGACACGTATCCGCATGATTAAAGCCGGTGAAATGCTGCTGAATACGAACCTGCAAATTAAGCAAATCGCCGAGGGAGTCGGTTACTTTAGTACGAGGCATTTCACGAAGCTGTTCACCGAAGCATTCGAGCAATACCCTTCCGATTACCGGAAAATGAGCAAAACCTAATATCGAATTCCCCTCTGCTAATCCGTGGGAATCTTAGGCACTGGTTGACGAAAGAGGGATTGAAAAAGGCCGTGAATTTTCAACGTGAGTTGAGAATCACGGCCTTTTGTGTTTGGGATTTACAGTTGACAATGTCTCGGTTTAATTTTCTACCTAACCAGAGCGCCAAGCGTACTTCTTTTTCAAGAAATATAAAACGCCAATATTAACAATACAAGTTACAATAAATCCTATCCCATAGCACATCATACTGACAAGTTGAGCTAACCCGTCCCCATCTAAATAAATAAACCACCACAAGAAAGCACTACCATATAACAGAATCGCTAAACCAATGGACTGAAGTAATGATCGAAGAAATGAATTTGTTTTTCTAAATCTAATTACTGCAAATAAGATGACCGAAATAAACGCTATGCCCGGTATACCATAAAATAATAGAACTTCTAAATTGACTTTCATGGGGTTCTCCTATCTAAAGTTATTCCTCAGCTCCATTGTATTTAATAAAGATAAGAAAGAGGAGTACCAACTTCACCTAGTACCGATCTAAAGATTACAACTTACGTTGGTAACTCTATCAGCCCATTGGATTAGAGATTTTCGTGAAATAGGAGTAGAATAAAAGGATGTCTCCCGGGTGAAAGGACGTGACGCGAATGAAATTCTCATGGGAACGTAATTTGGTTGTGCTCTGGATCGGCGTTTTCTTCTGCAGTACGGCCTATTCGATCTCCATTCCTTTTCTACCGATTTACTTGAACACGGAGCTTGGCGTCGAGAATCATTTGGAAACCTGGTCCGGCTTTGCCTTCGGTATTACGTTTCTGGCCAGTGCTCTAATATCCCCTTACTGGGGATCGCTTGCTGATAAATACGGGCGGAAACCAATGCTGATCCGTTCCGGCTTCAGCTTGGCGGCGCTGTATCTGATTAATTATTTTGTACATGATCCGTATTTGTTTCTGGTTGTCCGCATATTCCAGGGGCTGCTGGCAGGCTTCGTTCCGGCGGCGATCGCTCTTGTGGCGACGAACACGCCCGAGGATAAGACAGGCTATGCGCTTGGAATCATGTCGACGGCCGGTGCGACAGGCAGTATTATTGGTCCCCTTATTGGCGGAGTTGTGAGTCATTATTACGGGAATCGGAACGCTTTTCTATTCTCGAGTGCGGTCGTTCTAATCTCCGCGTTAATCGCCACCTTCTTTGCGAAGGAGCAGAATTTCAACCGCTCAGCAGCACGCTCGCATGTAGGCGATGATTTGAAGCATGCGATTGCGAACCGGCCTTTCTTTACCTTGCTTGGCATGGTTTTTATCTGCACGTTCTCGGTTATGATTTTGGAACCGCTGATAACGGTTTATGTGCTGAAAATGGGCGTATCCAAGAGCAGTGCATCACTTAGCTCGGGGATCATCTTCTCAGCCGTAGGCATCGCTACCGTCATTATGGCTCCGAAGTGGGGCAAATGGGGCAGACGTATCGGATACAAAAAAGTATTAATTATCGGACTAATCGGCGGGGGGATTGGCAATCTGCTGCAATTCTTCGTGACGAATTACATAGGCTTTGGTATTCTACGCTTCAGTTATGGATTATTCTTCGCAGCTGTATTCCCATCCATTAACGCGATGATTGTGCAAACCACGGAACCAGAGTTCCGGGGGAGAGCGTTCAGCTTGAATCAGTCAGCCGCCCAGCTGGCAACGATGGCAGGACCTATCCTTGGGGGTTTGCTCGGCGGCTGGATGCCGATCCGCTGGATATTTGTCATCAATGGCAGTTCATTAGTTCTATCCGCATTGTTGTTCAGAACGAAGAAATTACAGAAGGCCATGGTGATGGCTGGGAATAGGTAGTACTGCTAGACTGAGGTATTTAGTTTTATACGGGAGGGAGACTCATATGTCGTTGGAACTCAGAATGGCAAGCGAATGCGATGCTGAAATAATTACGGATATGGTACTACGTCTAATCACTGAACTTGGCGGAACACCTGATGGAAAATTATTTTTGCAGACCTGCACAGAATTGCTTAGACATCCACAGTTCTATACCGTTATATTAGCGTTTTCTGAATCCAATCAATGTGTTGGTATGATTTCGTTCTCGGAATCCCATGCCATTTACACAGGGGGGATTTTCGGATTAATTCACGAATTCTATGTGTTGCCTGAAAAACGTTCATCATCTATTGGACATCAATTAATTCAAGCCATCATTTCCCATGGTAAGGAACGTAGTTGGCATCGCATTGAAGTTGGAGCTCCTAATCAGCGGAATTGGGGGAGGACAATATCTTTTTATAAACGTGAGGGCTTTGTTGAAATTGGACCTCGTTTGAAGTTGAACTTATAACGTAGGTTTTTTATGGATGGTTGAAATAACGGAAGTCGATAACAACGTACCATGGAGTAGTTGGCGATCCGCGGCTGCTCCTTTTTCATTGAAGTAACTGGCGGTATTACGTGGAGTAAGTGAGTCGTTTTTTAGCATATACATGTTATGATTAGGACTTAGAATATTGTATTAGCCGACCGGGTTACAGCAGTCAGTCTTGGAAAATAAGCAGCTCCGTCCACCAACTTGGACGGGGCTGTTTGTTTTTTAAGGGCGCAATTCAACATGAATCCGTTTTACGATCCATAGGATGTAATAGAAGCGGCAGTTCTCTCTGTTCTGTTCCAAGAGGGGGTGAACGAATTTGAGGTTCGGGTTCACGGAAGAACAGGAGATGATTCGGGAAATGGCGGCTCGTTTTGCAGAGCGGGAAGTTACCCAGCAAGCCGGCGGCTTGGATGAAGCAGAACGATTCGATCGTTATGGATATGACAAGATGGCAGAGCTCGGCTTTACTGGACTGCCATGGCCGGAATCGGATGGAGGCTCCGGCGCTGGATTCGTCAGCTTCGTAATTGTGCTTGAAGAATTGTCCAGTGTCCATGCCTCGATAGCTGCTTCGCTTTGGTCACATGTATGTTTGGCGGCTTGGCCGGTCAACCGTTTTGGCCACCAGGAGCTGAAACAGCGTTATTGGCGGAAGCTGGTGGAGGGTCAGCTGTTTGGAACTGGCGTGCTTCCTCAGATGCTGGGAGAGCGCTATTCGCTTCGTGTTGGTGTTACGGCCTGGGCAGATGGGGATGGCTATGTGCTGGAAGGGCTTCAGAAATATGTCTTTGGAGGAACGGATGCAGATGTGTTTGTCGTCTATGCTGCTATAGGCGGCGAAAACCCGGCCAATAAGCGCAGAAGATATCATGCTTTTCTAGTTGAGAAGGGGAGCGAAGGACTCGAGGTCATTCCGGTTACGAGGAAGCTTGGGCTTCGTTCCAGCGGAATGGTCATTTTGAAATTTGAACAATGCAGGCTGGGCAGCGTACAGCGGATTGGCCGTGAAGGTCAAGGGCAAGCAATTGCCCGCATGGCAGCCGTAAGTGTCCGTTACGGTCTGGCAGCTATTGCCGCCGGTATCGCGAGGGGGGCGGCGCAGTCGGCTTTGGCCTACGCCAAAGACCGGACGCAGTTTGGAAAGCCGATTGCAAAGCATCAGGCGATCGCCTTTTCGTTGGCAGATATGCGCACGGCAGCTGATGCTTCCATGCTGCTTGCCTGTCAGGCTGCATGGCGTGAGGATGAGGGACTTCAGGATGAAGAACGGTCGATATGGGCTTTAAGCTATGGGGCTGACGCAGCTGTGAAGGCTGCTGCTCAAGCCGTCCAGATCTTTGGCGGCTATGGATACACCAAGGAATTTCCGGTTGAGCGCTATCTCCGCGATGCGAAAACGGTGCAGCTGGTTGGTGGATTAGGCACTGGAAGAAGACGATGAGAAGACGATAGAAAAGGCGATAAGAAGCGATACAAGAACAATAGAGGAGGAGGCTCATGGCTGAGGTTGTCATTGTCGGAGGTGCCCGGACAGCATTCGGCAGGTTTGGCGGGGTGTGGAAAGACAAAACAGCTGCTGAGCTCGGCGGAATCGCAATCGGGGGAGCATTGTTCAAGTCGGATGTCAATCCGGCAGAGGTTGATGCGGTCATTATGGGTATGGCGCTTCAGGCTGGAGCGGGTCAAAATCCTGCGCGTCAAGCGGCGAGACTGGGCGGGCTTGATTGGCAGGTGCAGGCGGAGACAGTAAATAAGGTATGCGCATCGGGAATGCGCAGTCTGACGATGGCCTCTCAAATGCTGCGGGCTGGCGATGCTGGGGTTATCGTTGCTGGCGGAATGGAGAGCATGAGCCGGGCACCGCATATGCTGAGCGATGCCCGGCAGGGGCTTCGACTTGGTGATGGCAAGGTTGTTGATCTGCTTCTTCACGACGGGCTTCATTGTGCGTTCGACCAGATGCATATGGGCGATTACGCCAATCAAATCGCTGCAGAGTACGGAGTGACAAGGCAAGCTCAGGATGAATGGGCTTTAAGAAGCCAGCAGCGGGCGGTAGAATCGATCCGCAAAGGCATTTTTAAGGAAGAAATTATTGCCGCCCCTATCATCATAAAAGCAGGTCTTTCACTGGATATTGATACCGATGAAGCACCAAGAGCAGACACGGATGCGGTGAAGCTGGCAAGCCTGCGTCCAGCGTTTAAGGGTGATGGCACGATAACGGCGGGTAATGCGCCGGGTCTCAACGATGGGGCGGCCGCGCTGGTCGTCACAACAATGGAACGAGCAGTTCAAAGCAACCAGATACCCCAAGCTTCGGTGCTTGCCCACGCTGCAGTCAGTGTGGAGGCGCGGAATTACCCGATTACGCCGGCGCTTGTTATTCAGAAGCTGCTTCAGCAGAGCGGAACAACGATGCAGAACATTGATCTTTTCGAAATCAATGAGGCGTTTGCGGCTGTTGTTCTGGCAAGCGGAATAATTGCAGGATGGAAGGATGAGAAGGTCAATGTTCATGGGGGAGCTATCGCGCTGGGTCATCCAATCGGAGCCAGCGGAGCTGAGAATTGTACTCACCCTAATTAATGGACTCAGACGCCGCGGCGGCGGCCTTGGCATTGCAGCGATTTGCAGCGGCGGGGGACAAGGAGATGCTGTGCTAATTCGGGTGAACGGCTAAGCGGGGTGGAGGAATGAGTGAGGAAATCCGCAGCATTCTCATTGCGGGCGGCGGCCAGATGGGGAGCGGAATTGCTCAAGTGGCTGCACAAGCAGGCTGTGAGGTGCTGCTGTATGATGTGGACGAGGAACGGATACGGAAGGCGATCCTGTCGATTGGCAATCATTTGGCTGGAAGTGTAACGAAAGGCCGTATGACGGAGGAGCAGCGAGCGGAGGTGCTGTCTCGAATCAGAGGCAGCGACAAGCTTGAGGCGGCCTGTAAGGTGGATTGTGTCATTGAAGCGGTAACTGAGAAATTGGCGGTCAAAAAGTCATTGTTTCGCGAGTTGGATACGATTTTGTGCTGCACAGACGATATTGGCAACGAATACCTCTTCTCTTTCAGTGACGGAACTGGCAGCGGCAACAGGGCGCCCAGATCGGGTTATCGGGCTGCATTTCATGAATCCAGTCCCGGTGATGAAGCTTGTCGAGCTTATTAAAGGCTTGCGGACATCGGATGAGGTTTGCGCGGCAGTGACGAATCTAGTGGAGCGGATGGGAAAATCGCCGGTTGCGGTCAATGATTATCCAGGCTTCGTGTCTAATCGCATTCTGATGCCGATGATTAACGAGGCGATCTATACGGTCTATGAAGGAGTCGCTTCACCGGATGCCATCGATCAAGTGATGAAGCTCGGCATGAATCATCCGATGGGACCGCTCGCGCTAGCTGATTTGATTGGACTGGATACCTGCCTCTCCATAATGGAAACGCTGCAGGCTGGATTCGGCGACTCCAAGTATAGACCATGCCCGCTGCTTCGCAACTATGTAAATGCCGGTTGGCTTGGCCGCAAGGCGGGGCGCGGGTTCTATGTGTACTAGAAGGATGACGATGCCGCATATATTGCGTAGGAGTTGAGCGAGTTTGAGGCTGCACTTTACGGAGGAACAGGAGCTTCTTAGGCAGAAGGTACGGAATTTTGCTCAAGAAACCGTCGCTGCTGCTGTGGCAGATATGGAGGAGAAGGACGCTTTTCCAAGGATGCTCTTGAAAGCGATGGGACAACAGGGTCTGATGGGGCTGTCGATTCCTAAGGAGTGGGGCGGCGCAGGTGCGGATGTAACCTCTTATATCATCGCGATTGAGGAGATATCGAGGGTGAGTGCGGCGGCCGGTGTTATTTTGTCCGTGCATCTGTCCGTGGCGTCACTGCCTATTGTTCATCATGGGACGAGGGAGCAGAAGAGCCGGTTCCTCCCCAAGCTGGCGACGGGAGAGGGGCTGGGTGCATTCGCATTAACGGAATCCCACGCAGGCTCGGATGCCTCCAGCATTCGAACGTCCGCCATTCGAAGCGGTGATGACTATATTCTGAACGGATCGAAAATGTTCATTACGAACGCAGGCGAGGCCAGCCTGTACCTGGTGTTTGCCGTCGTTAAATCCGAGGGCTCGATAGATGGGATCACCGCTTTTATCGTAGAAAAGGATACCCCAGGACTGCGGGTCGGGAGGAAAGAGAAGAAAATGGGCCTGCACGGCTCCAATACCTGTGAATTGATATTCGAGGATATGCGGGTGCCGGCAGCGCAGCGGCTCGGGCAGGAAGGACAGGGGTTTATGATTGCCAAATCTGCGCTGACCGGGGGACGAATCGGCATTGGCGCGCAGGCGCTCGGCATTGCCAGGGCTGCGCTCGCGGAGGCGGAACGCTGGGATAACGAGCAGATGGCTGGCACAAGATCACATTCGCGTTCGAGCGATAACAGCTTGATTGAGCTGGCAGCGCAGGTTGAAGCCGCGCATTTGCTCGTATACCGGGCGGCATATTTGTATCAGAATGGGCTTCCCTGCAAGAAAGAAGCCTCGATGGCGAAGATGTTCGCCAGTGATACGGCAATGACCGTAACGACAAAGGTGCTGCAGCGATTCGGTCTGCATGGCCTTCAGGAGGGACATCCGGTTGAGCGGTATTTTCGTGATGCGAAGGTAACTCAAATTTATGAAGGAACGAATGAAATCCATCGCATCGTGATTTCCAATGAATTGCTGAAGCGTTAATGCGGTGAGATAGGAGGTGAAAGCGATGGCTCACAGATCTTCGCCGGGGGAATTGCTTCGTGATGCGCTGCAGCAGGAGAAGCCGCTTCAGGTAGCCGGTGTCATTCATGCATTTGCGGCCATGATGGCACAGGAGGTCGGGTTCCGCGCCCTGTACCTCTCTGGTGCCGGAGTGGCGAACGCCTCCTTCGGTCTGCCCGACCTTGGCATTACGACACAGAATGATGTTATGGAGGAGGTTCGCCGTATAGGAAGCGCGGTTCACCTGCCGCTGCTGGTCGATGCGGACACCGGGTTTGGCGCGGCCTTTAATATAGCCCGGACAGTCCGGGAGTTGATTCGCGCAGGTGCCGCAGGTATGCATTTGGAGGATCAGATTGCGACAAAGCGATGCGGACACAGGCCCAATAAGGAAATTGTCAGCACCACGGAAATGGCCGATCGGATCAAAAGCAGCGTCGATGCCAGGTATGAGGAAGCTTTCGTTATTATGGCGCGTACAGATGCCCTTGCGGTGGAGGGAATGGAGGCCACGATTGAGAGAGCTAATGCTTATGTGGAAGCAGGGGCGGATATGATTTTTCTTGAAGCGGCCGCCTCTCTGGAGCAATACCGGTCGTTCATCTCTGAGGTGAACGTTCCGGTGCTTGCGAATATGACGGAGTTCGGACGAACACCGCTATTCACGACCCGGGAATTGGAAGAAGCAGGTGTTCGTTTGGCTCTGTACCCTTTATCGGCCTTTCGTGCGATGAACGCAGCTGCCCTTCAGGTGTATAAGGCGATACGTGAGGAGGGCACGCAAGCAAATGTGCTGAATCTGATGCAAACGCGGGAGGAGCTGTATCGTTTTCTCAATTATTACGAGTATGAGAAAAAGCTAGATGAGCTGTTCAGCAGTGAAGGCGGCACGGGCGATTAGTGTTAATGCGGGGAGGTATGGCAATGACAGTCAAGAAGCCTGGAGGTTTGGCAGGTATAGAAGCAGGCCAAACGACGATCAGCACGGTGGGGAAGAATGGCAAAGGTCTTACTTATCGTGGCTATTCCATTCATGATTTAGCCTTGCAGGGTACCTTTGAGGAAACAGCTTATCTTCTCGTATACGGTAAGCTTCCGGATGAACAGCAGTTGGCAAATTATAAACAAAAGCTAATGGCGTCTAGGAAATTACCCGATCCATTAGTTAAGCTTCTGGAGCTTCTTCCCGCCAATGCACACCCGATGGAAGTTCTTCAAACAGGCTGCTCCCTGCTTGGGACGCTGGAGCCGGAGACGGCTGAGCGGACGGCAGAGGATATTGCCGACCGTCTGCTTGCGTTAACCGGACCGATGCTGCTGTATTGGTATCACTTCCATAACAAGGGGAAACGCATTGAGACCGTAACGGCTGATGACAGCATAGCGGGTCATTTTCTCCATTTGCTTCATGGAAGTCCGGCAGATGAGCTGGCGATCAAGGTTTTCGATGTTTCTTTGACGCTCTATGCCGAGCATGAATTCAACGCCTCCACCTTCGCCGCCCGGGTGACTGCATCCACGATGTCGAATTACTATTCGTGCATTACGACAGGTATCGGTACGCTGCGCGGCAACCTGCACGGCGGAGCGAACGAAGCGGTGATGGAGCTTATCACTCCGTTTCAGACACCGGATGAAGCGGAAGCGGGTACACTGCGGATGCTGGCGGCGAAGCAGCTGATCATGGGATTTGGTCATCGGGTATACACGGTATCGGACCCTCGCTCAGACATTATTAAGAGCTGGGCGCAGAAGCTGTCTGCCTCGGCGGATGACGGGCATCTTTATTCGATATCAGAGCGGATTGAGCAGGTGATGAGGCGCGAGAAAGCCCTCTTCCCGAATTTGGATTTCTATAGTGCAGCAGCTTATCATTTCTTAGGCATTCCGACCGCTCTGTTTACGCCGATCTTTGTCCTTGCGAGGACTTCGGGTTGGACGGCTCATATAATAGAGCAGCGCGATAACAATCGGCTTATTAGGCCAATTGCCGCCTATATCGGGCCGGACAGCTTGACTTGGCCGTCCGTAGATCGACGAAAGACCATCTGACGAATCGAGGTGACTTGGTTTGGGGGATTTAATAAATAACGCAAGACCAGAGCCGGACCAGGTACTTGTTGATATTGCGGATTATGTATGCGACTATGTCATCGATAGCGCTGAGGCCTATGAGACGGCGCGGTACTGCCTGATGGATACGATTGGCTGCGGAATGCTTGCTTTACGTTATCCGGAATGTACGAAGCTTCTCGGTCCACTCGTGCCTGGCGCTGAGATGCCAGTTGGCGGCGTACAAGTTCCGGGTACAAGCTACCGGCTGGATCCGGTAACGGCTGCCTTTAACATCGGCTGCATGATTCGCTGGCTGGATTATAACGACACCTGGCTGGCGGCCGAATGGGGCCATCCTTCTGATAATTTGGGCGGCATTCTAGCTGCTGCCGATTATATAAGCCGAAGAAATATGACCGCTCACCAAGCCCGCTTTAAGGATGCGGGACGTATTGACTGCCATGGTAAAAGCCCATGAAATTCAAGGCATCCTTGCCCTTGAGAACAGCTTTAACCGGGTTGGTCTGGACCACGTCCTTCTTGTAAAAGTAGCATCGACAGCGGTCGTGACCCGACTGCTCGGCGGAACGAGATCGGATATCGTTCAAGCGTTATCCCATGCATGGATAGATGGCCACGCACTGCGGACTTATCGCCATGCTCCCAATACAGGCTCACGCAAATCTTGGGCAGCCGGCGATGCGACGAGCCGCGCCGTTCGCCTCTCTTTGATGGTGATGAAGGGGGAAATGGGTTATCCATCTGCGTTAACCGCTAAGGGATGGGGGTTCTATGATGTGCTGTACGGCGGGAATGCATTTCGTCTTCCAGCGTCCATACGGCTCCTACGTGATGGAAAATATTTTATTCAAAATCGCCTTTCCGGCTGAATTTCACGCTCAAACTGCGGTGGAGTCAGCCTTCCGGCTTCATCCTAAGCTGGTGAACCGCTTCGATGACATTGATCAGATCCTCGTAACGACCCATGAGTCGGCTATTCGGATCATCGATAAGACAGGACCGCTCCATAACCCTGCCGATCGGGACCATTGCTTGCAGTATATGATTGCAATCGGTCTGCTTCACGGTCAGCTGAACGCAGATCATTATGAGGATGCAGCGGCTTCCGATCCCCGCATTGATGCCCTTCGCCTCATGATGACCGTTCGTGAGGACCCTCTCTACACACAGGATTATTTGGATCCAAGCAAGCGTTCAATCACCAATGCTATTCAAGTATTCTTCAAGGATGGGACATCGACGGAGAAGGTGATCACCGAGTATCCGATCGGTCATCGGAGGAGGCGGAAGGAAGGGATACCGCTGCTTCTGAAGAAATTCCAAACGAATCTTGCCACCCGATTCCCTGCTGGACAAACTCGGGCTATCTTGGAATGCTGCCAGGATCAGCAAGTATTGGAGTCGATG
Source organism: uncultured Paenibacillaceae bacterium (assembly GCA_963793665.1). Taxonomy (GTDB): domain Bacteria; phylum Bacillota; class Bacilli; order Paenibacillales; family Paenibacillaceae; genus Paenibacillus_Z. The sequence continues at coordinate 81,280 of CAWCBD010000003.1, read as the reverse complement.
CCCGTCCATGAATTCATGGATTTGTTTAGGATTATAGGGTCGGAACCTTCAGATACGGGGACGTTAAGTTAAGCCAGATACCCACGCACATAGTACAACAGCGGCTCCGATGAAGGGGTCGTTTTTTGTGCAATGCGGCGTGTTATAAGTGGGGGAATAGTTGTTATCCCGACCATGGTTAATCGGGTCAAGACCCCCGCCTCTATAGGCGGGCTCTGAATCAGGTGGAGTAGAGTCTCCACCCTGATTCCCCGATTTCAGCCGGACGGGCTTAAGCGAGTTCACTTTACCTGTCCGATCGACAGGCTTACTTTGTAGTTGCCATATTGCAGCAGCTCGTCGAGGAATCCGTTCAGATCCGCCGGCGTGAAGACACGAACCCGCATCCAATAACAGCCTTCCCCGCTTACTCGATGGGTCTCAATGACTCGCTCACTCTGCTGTACAAAAGTTAGAAATGATTGATGGGCGGAACTCGATTTCATGAAAACCGTAATAAAAGCATGAACGGACTGACCTAGTTTCTCAGGATTCCAGCGCACCGTGAACCCTTCAATGACCCCCATATCCTGAAGCTTACGCACACGTGCGCCGACTGCTTGACCGGTCAGGTGGACATGCTGCCCGATTACTTTATGGGAGCGGAGGGCATCCTCCAGCAAGCATTGCAAAATTTGAAGATCAATCGCATCAATCGACTGGCTGCCCATATCTTATGGATTTTCCTTTCAAAATGAAAGTGGGAACGGAATTATCGTTGCACCAAACGGTTTGCATGCACGGTTTATCCTTTTATAATTGTAACAGATTAACATTTTGATAGAAAAAGAGGTTGATAATCATGAAAATTCAACTTATCCGCCATGCAACGATAAGGCTGCAATATGCAGGAGTGAGCTTCTTAATTGATCCGATGTTCAGCGATGCTGGGGTGAATCCACCCATTCATAACTCCACCAATGATAGACGTAATCCGCTCGTGCCTCTGCCTGTGAATATCGATACGCTGCTCAATGCCGATGCGGTACTCGTGACTCATTTACACCAAGATCATTGGGATGCAGCAGCGGCTGCTGCTCTGCCGAAATCTACTCCGATCCTATGTCAGCCAGGCGATGATGCGGCCATTGCTTCCGCCGGGTTCGAATCTGTGACGGCCATTCATTCCATATTTACGTTCAAGAATGTGCGTATCTCTCGTACCGGCGGGCAGCATGGAAGTGGAGAAATCGGACAGAAAATGGGCCAAGTATCCGGGTTTGTTCTTCAAGCTGAAGAAGAGCCTACCCTCTATATCGCGGGCGATACGATCTGGTGTGAGGATGCGGTGCAGGCGCTAGATACCTATCACCCGGATGTTACGATCGTCAATGCAGGCGGCGCACGCTTTGTAATTGGCGACCCCATTACGATGGACGCGGATGATGTGATAAGTCTAAGCCGCCATGCATCCTACACGAGAGTCGTTGCCGTCCATATGGATACGATCAATCACTGTCTCACCACAAGAGCGGATTTGCAAGCTCGATTGATGGAGGAGGGGCTGCAGGGTCAAGTTGCCATTCCAGAGGACGGTGATTGGTTGGACTTTTAGTTTAACGCCAATCACATGGAGTCCTCCATTGTTAACAATGCCATTCTCTATTATCATATAGAAGATCGGGCTTAAAGAGATATTAGGAGGTACAAAGCCAATGAAATGGGATGGACATACACATACAAAGTTTTGCTATCACGGGAGCAATGCTGCCGAGGAGCTGTACATTGACCGTGCAATCGAGCTTGGTTTCGAGAGATACACAATTAGCGAGCATCCTCCGCTTCCTGCCGGATATGTAGTGGACGAGCGTTTGATGAAAGAGCTGGCGATGCCAGTTAACGAGCTTCCTATATATATGGACTATGCGAAACAAATGAAACAACAATATAAAGGAATAATCGATGTAACCGTAGGACTTGAGCTGGATTATTTGCCAGGTCAGCTATCCTTCACAGAGCAGATTGTTGACAAATGGCAGCAGGAGCTGGAGGATGTGGTTTACTCTGTGCACTATTTGCCGGGTGTGGGCGGAACGCGCAGCATTGATTTTACGACGGATGATTTTAAAACCCATTTATTGACGTATTACGGTTCAATGGAAAAGGTAGTAGACGAGTATTACAACCATGTGGAGGGAGCCATCGAGTTCGCCGCCAAGCTGCCAATGCGCAAGCGTATCGGACATATTAATTTAATCGAGAAGTTCTCGCTTCAATTGCCGCCGATTGATGAATCCCAAGTTAAAAAGCGTCTTGAGGCGATACTTCCGAAGCTTGAGCAGGGCAATATCGGTATCGATGTTAACACGGCAGGCCTGCGAGTGCCGACATGCGGCAAACCATATGTGCCGGAATGGTTTATCCAAGAATGCCTTCGCAGAGGGATTGCATGCGTATATGGCTCTGATTCTCATAAGCCTGAGCATGTTGGGCTTGGCTGGGATTGGTTCGCGCAGCAAACGGGCCTTCAGGTGAAGTGAGCAGTGGGTCCGGGGAACATAACCTCTGTGTTATAAAAAGAAGCTGTGGATCCCCGGTTGGGATTTCCACAGCTTCTTGTAGTTCATTCCTTAATTTACCAAAGGCAGAGCATTCAGATGGTTGCACAACCCAAGCAGGACTGAATAGGTTTATGTCGAACATGATGGGTTAACAATAGGTTTACAGAAAATCCAGCTTCGACAAGCAGGATTTCACTTGTAAACATAAAAATAATTGTAGAAACATATTAAGTTTATACTGCACATTCCAAGCAGTCCGTGTGAATGGGTCAATCGTATAGACGAAAATATGTAGCTAGAAGGATGATGGCGTATGACACAAGTTTTTGATCCTGCTGTTTGGCAAATTAGTTATTGGGAATTAACGATCCGTTTGGTGCTGTCGCTTATTCTTGGCGGGTTAGTTGGCCTGGAACGGGAGCTTGGCGGACATTCCGCTGGGTTCCGCACGCATATTCTCGTATGTCTCGGTTCTGCGGCTATCGTTCTGCTGTCTATGTATGGTTTTGCCGAGTTCGCATCCGAACCGAATGTCAGATTAGATCCGGCCCGGTTAGCAGCACAGGTTATTAGCGGAGTCGGCTTTCTAGGTGCAGGTACGATCCTGCGAACAGGTATTACCGTATCCGGTCTTACGACGGCGGCTTCATTATGGGTCGTTGCAGCGATTGGGCTGACGGTAGGGGCAGGCTTCTATTACGGCTCCGCAGTACTGACGCTGCTCGTCGTGATCAGCTTATTTCTTCTTAACAAATTCGAACGCAAATTTTCCAGGAGTAAACGCAAACGGGAGCTTGTCATGAAAATTCAGAAGAGCTCTTCAAGCTTAAATCAAGTCGTTTCTGAGCTCAACCATCATGGCATCCAAATTAGCAAAATGCTCGTAGAGAACGATGAGACGGCAGATGCCGAGCTTAATTCAGTTCTCATCGTGAGAATTCAGGTGAAGCTGATCAAACCGATTAAATTTGAAGAAGTGATCATCACCCTTGCGACGATCGACGGAGTGCTTGGTCTTGAAACCGGCGGGGAATCATTATAGCATTCATGCGGGCTATCCGAGGGGAATGAAGATGGACGAGTGGATCACAAGCCTAGGCATCGATCTAGGGACGAGCACGACCAAGCTTATCGTTAGCCGGCTGCAAATCGCTTCGGTATCGCAATCCTTCGGTTTTCCTGAATATCGGATTACAGACCGCGAACTGATTTATTGCAGTGAAATTCATACGACACCTTTACTTGGGAAGGACGAGATTGATTATGGGCAAATCGTCCTGCTCTTGGAAGAGGAGTACAAGCGGGCGAATATAAAGCTGTCCGATATTCAATCCGGCGCGGTTATTATTACGGGCGAGACGGCTGGCAAACGAAATGCGCAGAGGATTGTTCACCACTTGGCTGAGCGGGCGGGGGATTTTGTTGTAGCCACTGCAGGTGCCGAGTTAGAAGCTATTCTGGCTGGAAAAGGTTCCGGTGCGGAAGCGAGATCACTTATAAGCAGCGAGACCATCGTCAACATTGATGTTGGCGGGGGTACTGCCAATGCGGCGTACTTTCGCCGAGGTGTCTGTGTGGGGGCATTAACACTCCGAATTGGGGGGCGGTTGATTCGTTTGGACAAGAGTGGAGTCATTCAAGAGGTAGCGGATTCGATTGCTCCCTGGCTGCTGGCGGAAGGCTATGCCATTCGCTGCGGGGAGCGGGTAGACTTTACTCTCTTGCTAGACCTTGCATCGCGCATGGCAGATCGCTTGCTCACCGCGATTAGCGGAGGAAACACAGACGCGGGGATCGACTCCGACTCCGCTGCGCAGCTGCTGCTTGTAGGTGAAGCTGCGGCCGGACTTCCTGCATATGGGGAGCTCATGGTATCTGGCGGTGTAGCGGCGCTTATGACTGGGGAAGCACCGCAAACGATAGAAGAAACAGCTGTCTATGGCGACATTGGCCCGCTGCTGGCTCATGCCATTAAGCGTGAGCTAGCACGGCGTCAGATCGCTTGCATCGCTCCTGAGCAGACGGTAAGAGCAACCGTAATCGGTGCAGGCATGCATGCGACCGAGCTAAGCGGCGCAACGATCTACATGACTCCGGGGCTGCTGCCGCTTCGTAACCTTCCCGTTGTGAAAATCCCCTTATCAGCCGGGCTTCTTACGGATCCAGGCGCGGTCAATCAGCATCTATCCGAGCATATGCAGCGAGCCCATCGGCTTCATGGAGCAGCTGCCTCTCCTCCCTGCGCCTTCGCCTTCACAGGAATCGATTATTGCTCTTATGCGGCTATGCAGCGCTTGGCGGATGCAATATCCAGCTGCTATTCGCTTACCTATCCCGGCAATGCTGCTATAGCTGTCATTTGCTCGAATGATATGGCTAAAGCGCTTGGTCAGGCATTGGCATTCCGGATGGGGGAGGCCGCGGCAATCATTTGCATTGACCAGATCACCGTGAGTCACGGGGATTATATCGATTTGGGAGCGCCGCTCAAATACGGCGATCTCATTCCAGTCATTATCAAGACACTGGCCTTTTTCGAGGAGGGTAAATGATGAGCAAAAGTAGAACCGTTACGCTTCGAGGGCGCTCATACACCTTTCACCAGTTGAAGGAGCTAATGGCAAAGGCCAATGAAGAGAAGTCCGGCGATCAGCTTGCAGGTATCGCTGCTGCCGATACGGGCGAGCGAATCGCAGCGAAGCTTGTTTTATCAGAGCTTACGTTAGCCGATATTCGGGATAACCCGCTGCTTCCGCCTGAAGAGGATGAAGTATCGAGAATCATTGAGGCTAATCTCGATGAGCAGGTATACAGGGAGATGAAGAACTGGTCCGTGGCGGAGCTGCGAGAGCATTTGCTTCGGACAAGCACGAGCGGTGCGGATATCAAACGATTGAGTCTTGGGCTCACCAGTGAAATGATCGCTGCTGCGGCGAAGCTGATGAGCAATCTGGATCTTATGCAGGCAGCGGCCAAAATCAATGTCATAACGGAATGCAACCATTCAATTGGACAAAGTAAGGTGCTGGCAGGAAGGGCGCAGCCTAACCATCCGGCTGACAGCATCCGAGGGATGAAGGCATCGCTCTACGAAGCGCTGAGCTATGGCATTGGCGATGCGGTCATTGGCATTAACCCGGTCATTGACACGGCTCACAGCGTGAGGGAGCTGCTGCTTGCGACCAAAGAAGTGATGGAGCGCTGGAAGGTGCCCACTCAGAACTGCGTGCTTGCCCATATTACGACACAGATGCGGGCAATTGATCTTGGCGCGCCGGCTGATATGGTTTTCCAAAGCCTGGCAGGGACGCAGCAAGGCAATCAATCATTTGGCATCGATATCGCGCTGCTTGATGAGGCGGATGAGCTGATTCGTAGGGAAGGTACGGGAAGCGGACCTAACCGGTGGTATTTTGAAACCGGACAAGGCTCGGAGCTTTCCTCGGAAGCACATTCCGGCATCGACCAGCTCACCTTGGAATCCCGCTGCTATGGCCTCGCCCGTCACTATAAACCGTTCATGGTGAATACGGTTGTCGGATTTATCGGCCCTGAGTACTTATATGACAGCAAACAGGTTATCCGCGCAGCTCTTGAGGATCATTTCATGGCTAAGCTCCACGGGCTTCCGATGGGGGTAGATGTCTGCTATACGAACCATATGAAGGCCGATCAGAATGATATGGATAACCTAGCGGTGCTGCTTGCCTCCGCAGGTGTGAATTTCCTTATCGGCGTGCCGATGGCAGATGATTGCATGCTGAATTATCAATCGACCAGCTATCACGATATTGCGACCGTCAGGGAGCTGCTTGGCTTAAGGCCGGCACCCGCATTTGAGCGCTGGCTTGAAGATATGGGGCTCATGGAGAATGGCCGGCTGACCGGGCGTGCTGGCGACGCGACGATTTTTGCATAAGCAGGAAAACGTCCTAGGGAGGGTGGCCTAAATATGGATCCTAATGAAGCGAGGTCAGCTAATAAACCAGAGCGTGATGAAATTTTAGAGGAGCTTATCAGAAGCACGCCAGCCCGTATCGGAGTAGGCCGAGCAGGCACCCGTCCATTAACATCGACACTGTTAACGCTCAGACTCGATCATGCAGCGGCAGTCGATGCCGTCTATGGAGAGGTCCGGCAAGAGCTGCTGGATGAGATGAAGCTATTCTCGGTGCAGACGATGTGCCGGGATAAGGAGATGTATTTGAAACGTCCGGATCTTGGCAGGAGGCTGACACCGGAGAGCGAGGCTCGGGTTCTCGCAGCTTGCGCGGCAAGGCCTCAAGTACAGATCGTCGTTTCGGGCGGACTAAGCGCGGAAGCCATTGAAGCGAATATACAGGATGTTTATCCGGCTTTGCTGGATTCGCTCCGCTCTTATAAGCTTGCTTGGGGTACGAGTTTTTTTGTGGAAAATGGTAGAGTCGCCTTAATGGATCACATCGGCGAGCTGCTGGAGCCCGAGGTGCTCGTCATGCTGATTGGGGAGCGGCCTGGCCTTGTTTCTCCGCAGTCCATGAGCGCTTATCTATGCTATCGACCCCGTATCGGTACTGCCGAGTCCGATCGGAATGTACTCTCTAACATTCATCGCAATGGAACGCAGCCGATAGAAGCAGGCGCTCATATCGGTTCACTCGTTCATGCAATGATAGAGCAGGGCACGAGTGGACTGAAGCTGCGGGTCTAATCCTATTCTTTAATTCTATTTATTCCATGTGAAAGAGGCTGAAACGATGAGCAAATCCTTGAATTACCGTGCGGATGGAACATTCACAATTGCCCAATTTACCGATCTGCACTGGCAGAATGGAGAAGAAGAGGATGTGCTGACAGGTGCGCTGATTCAGCGGGTCATCGATGCCGAACACCCGGATCTTGTCGTATTTACCGGAGATGTCATTTATAGCAAAGACTGTAAGGATCCTAAGCAATCATTCCGTGATGCGGTTGCGGCTGTAGAGAGAAGCGGCATACGCTGGGCAGCGGTATTCGGTAATCATGATACGGAGCATTTGATTACGAGGGAAGAGCTGATGGAAGTTCAGCTTGAGCATCAATACTGTATAAGCGAGCAGGGCCCGGAGGATATAGACGGGGTCGGCAACTTTGTCATTCAAGTCAAGGATGCAGAGGATAAGGAGACGCTGGCTGCTTTGTATTTTCTCGATAGCGGAAGCTATTCGGATATTCCGAACATTGAAGGCTATCAATGGATTCAGAGAAATCAAATCGATTGGTACGTGCAGCAATCCCAGTCGCTAACGGCGATGAATAATGGCTGTGCTCTGCCTGCGCTTGCCTTCTTCCATATCCCGCTGCCGGAGTATAAAGAAGTATGGAAGTCGGAGTTATGTTATGGACATCGCCATGAGAAGGTAGCCTGTCCGCCGATAAATTCGGGCATGTTCAGCGCAATGGTCGAAATGGAGGATGTCGTCGGTACATTTTGCGGCCATGACCATATTAACGATTATTGGGGCACTTTGTACGGCATACGGCTTTGCTATGGCAGGGCAACCGGTTATCACACCTATGGCAAGGAAGGCTTCCGCCACGGGGCGCGTTTGATCCGCCTGAATCAAGGGGAGAGAGATTTTGAGACTTGGCTGCACCTCGATGACGGTACGGTGGTTGTAAATCCTAAAGAACATTATCCTAAGGGATAGCTATTTGTACGACAAATGTAATGGTTTGTTTATATTTACGATAGCTGCTCTTAAGAACAATAGCTTATTCTCTAGTTGTTAGCAGCAAATAACTAGGGAGGGCTTTACGATGAAGAAGATGATGAAATGGGCTGCGGTATCCGTGCTGGCAGCAGCAATTATGGTTCCAAGCCTCGCTTCCGCCGCAGAAATGAAAACGATGGTCGATTATACCAAGGTTGCAGTTGTGATGAAGGATGGACAGAGTTTAGTGCCGCTTCGCCAAGTCGCCGAGTCATTGGGCTATCAAGTGACTTGGACGAAAAGTGCGATTGTGCTGACCAAGAACGTCATGGTATCAAGCAAAGAATCGACGATGAAAGACATGAAAGACATGAAAGACATGAAAGATAAGTCGGATATGAACGAGATGAAGGCTGCTCCATATAAGGTTAGCATCATGCTTGGCAGTAAGAATGTATGGGTCGGCATGGACAAGAAGATGCTAACCTACGCACCGGTCGCCATTAAGAATACAGCTTATGTCACGAAGGAATGCATCGATATGTATATAGCTAACCCGATGATGGATATGACGATGACGATGACGGAGAAAATGTAAGTGGATTAACCCAGTTCCAGCAGGCACCGCCATTCTTGCCCATATAGGCATGAAAGGCGGTTTTTTTCATATAAGAAAGTTAAATTTTCACTATCTTTGCCATAATTTGTCGAATTAGCTTCGTGATTTTACTATTTTGTGCTAACCTGAAATCAGGAATGAACAAGGAGTGTCGAAGTATGAAGCGGGTTCTCATAACAGGCTATAAAGCAGCGGAGCTTGGGATCTTCGCCATGAAGCACCCCGGGATCGATATTATTAAGAAGGCTATCACTAAGCAGCTTATACGGTTGGCTGAAGAAGGACTGGAATGGGTTATCGTCAGCGGTCAATGGGGCGTGGAAGTATGGGCAGCAGAGGTAACGCTTGAGCTGAAAGTATCCTATGAAGGTCTAAGGCTTGCCGTCATTACGCCATTTCTGGAACAGGAAGAGAAGTGGAGCGATCCGAAGAAGGAGATCTATAATCGTATCCTCTCCGGTGCCGATTATGTGAATAGTGTCACGAATAAGAAGTATGACGGGCCTTGGCAATTCAAAGAGAAGGACCGGTTTTTGCTGCAAAATACAGATGGCATCATTCTTCTGTACGATGAAGAACAGGATGGATCACCCAAATACATCAAGGAGCTCGCGTTGAAGCATGCGTCAGCCGTAGATGACTACGCCATTATTATGATTAACGGAGGAGACCTCCAAAGCATTGCCGATGATGAACAGCACAATCAATTTGAATAATAAAGGAGAAGCTGATATGCCGCAAATAGTCGTTAGAGGAATTGACGTGGAGAAAATGATGCAAATAAGTCAACCATTAGTGGAAGAACTGGCTGAAATCTGTCAATGTGGAACCGATAATTTTACAATCGATTGTTTGGCAGTAACCTCCGTATTTGGCGGAGAAGCCGTGGCGACTTATCCGTTTATCGAAATCGGTTGGTTTGAACGGGGACCCTTCATCCGGGATGCTTTTGCTCTAGCAGTAACACGACATATCCGGGCTGCAGGAGCAGCGGAGGTAGAAATTGCGTTCAAGGTTTATGAAGAGTCTGCTTATTATATCAATGGTGAAAGCTGTAGTTAGTACTTTTATATAAATGATAAGTAGGAACCATGCGAATTTTGTCGAATAGGTATGTCGTAGAGAGTGATTATGAATCGAGGTGCCTACTTGAAGTCAGTTACCAGAGTTATTATAGCAGCTTTAGTCCTATTTACTTTTCTTGTGTCACTGGTTCCATCAGTTACCTTCAGCGCAATCGAGCAGACGGTAAGACCAATAACGAACTGGGAGCAAAGGTGGGAGCGTGATCAGCCGTGGACATCGGTCGACTTGTCAAAAGATGAGCTGCCAATAAAGCCCAAAGAGGTTACAACCAATTTCATTCGAATTTCGCTTGGGCTGCTCGGAAAGAACGACGGTCTATACATAAGCAGGCTGTACGGTGATCAGGTTCGAATTTCGGTGGATGGAGACGTTATTTATGAAGCGGATCGCTCATATAAGTACGACGTATTCCGTATTCTAGTACCTCTAGATTCGGCGTTCTCAGGAAAGTCGATGCTCATTCAAGCAACCAGCAGCTCAGAACGTGTCGGGCTCACATCCGGTATATTGGTAGGAAATTATCAGAATCTCGAGGCAAATTATGTAAAGGCCAATCTCAATGACATCTTCCTCGGATGCGCGTTTCTATTTGTGTCTCTAATCATGCTGGTAAGCGCCATTTTTCTAAATCGGGAGCAGCGCGGTAATTGGCTTTCTCTAAGCATTATGATTATGGCGATTGGATGTTTGATGATTACATACTCCCCGTTCTTGTTTACATTCTACGGGCAGTTCGGGCAAGCTTTTTACAACCTGTTTGATCTAGCGCTTTACTTCTTTATACCCGCTTTGACGTCTTTCTTTGAAAATATGTTTGGGCCTGGATTTTATGGGATATTCCGTAAGCTTCGAAAGTTTCAAATCGGTTATTCCCTCTTTTGTTTTATTTGCTTTGTGATTAATCTCCTTACGCATAATCGCTATTTTGATTACTATTACTTTTTTACCGTTACAATTCTTGGCCTTATCATGGTTGTTCAATTTCTGCTCATTATCGTGTTCACGGTCATCTACGCATGGAAAGGGAATGTTGAGGCGAGAATTTTATCGTGGGGTATGGGGGTATTTGCCGTCATTGGAATGGGTGAGATCATTTGGTTTTACGCGCATTCGGAAAGCTATGATTTTAAGCTCTGGAAGCTGGGGATGGTTGCTTTCATCGGCTCTCTTATCGTTCTGCTGGGCCGCAAGATGGCAGCAACTCATAAACAAATGGTTCGGTATGCGAAAGACCTCGAATCCTATAATCTCAAAATCCAACGCTCCGAGAAGATCGATGTCGTTAGCCAGCTTGCCGCTTCGGTGGCGCATGAAGTGAGAAATCCGCTGCAGGTCTCCCGCGGCTTCCTGCAATTGCTTGGGGGCCGGCTCTCAGATGTCAAGGCGCAGGGGTATACGAAGGTGGCGATTGAGGAGCTGGACCGGGCTGCCTCTATTATTGCGAATTATTTGTCCTTCGCGACACCGGAGCTGGAATCGGTCAACCGGCTGAACTTAGCCAGAGAGTTTGCGCATGTCCGAAACATTATCGTGCCGCTGGCTGATTTGCAGGGTGTACAAATGGAAATCGATATTCCCTCTTCTCTATACTTGGAAGGGAATGATACGAAGCTGAAGCAAATTTTTATTAATTTGATGAAAAATAGTTTGGAAGCCTTAGGCGACAACGGGCTAATCCGGGTATGGGCATTTGAGCAAAATGGTGAAATTATCATTCATATCCAAGACAATGGGGAAGGGATGGAGGATCATATTGTACAAAGACTGGGTGAGCCTTATTTCTCTAACAAGGTAAACGGGACTGGGCTGGGACTCATGGTTACTTATCGAATCGTTGAGCTCATGCAAGGGAAATTGGAGTTCAAGAGCAAGAAGGGAGTGGGAACAGAGGCTATTATCCGGTTTCCGTCTTTGCCGCAATCATCGGTCCTTAGGATGTGACTTCAGGCTTAGGACCAAAAAAAGCTGACGCAATATATGCGGCAGCTCTTATTCTTCATGGCGATTACCACATCGCATCTACGCTTGCAGCATCATCCTTGGATGCAACAGGTTCAGCCGGGAGTACAAGATAGAACTGGTTTGGCGTTTCTTCTAGTACGGTTACTTCGATGTCGCTTGGAACGGTAATGTTGAAGGACTCCTGTATGGCTCCTTTCGGATCAGCAAGAAGCTGTTTCTTGAATGCGGGATCGCTCCAAGCTTTCTCAATGATTTGGTTCAGCAATTCTTGTTCTGCGGACATGTCAGTCACCCTCTGCAATTGGATAAAGTTCTCACAAATGAGTTTATCATGGGCAAACGACAAATTCTACTAAAATCTGATTCCATTAGACTATTAATTTAGTGCTTCAAACACGCCTTAAGACCGAGAACGAGCCCGAATAGACCTACGTCAAAGGATGCATGTTCAGCAGCATTCCACATATTCAGCTCGAGTTGCCGTTCAGGTGGAAGCGGACTTCAGTAGTAGGCTCCGGTCACAGCCTGCATATATTCGTAGATTTGCCTTCTCGTACAGGTGAATCTGCTTGGACTCTATAGATGACGGTCCTTAATCGATGTAAAGTTTTAGGTGTAAAATCAAAAAAGGCTGTCGAGAATTTCTCAACAGCCTCTGACGGCGGGCATCCATCTGGATGCCCGCCGTTCGGATTTTCATGCAGCTTCTTAAAACTTGCTCAAGTATTGCTCCAGCGTTAGGCCTTGCTTCGTTATTTCCTGCGCAATATATACGCCGACGTAACGGATATGCCAAGGCTCGTAGGAGTAGCCGGTAAGCTTCTCTTGACCTTCGCCATAGCGAATAATAAATCCATATTGAGCCGCATGTGATTTCAGCCATTTGCCCTCTTTAGTTTTTCCGAAGCTTTGTTCAAGCGCATAATTCACACTTGCACTGGAAACATCAATCGCAAGGCCGGTTTGATGCTCGCTTTGGCCTGGGTGGGCACTGGTTTGATTAGCAACAGCTTCGCCTTTAAGATCCGCGTTGCGATTGAAAATTGCTTTTTGCGTCGCATACGAACGGTAGCCGGAGACACCCTTCAAAGAAATGCTATCCTTTTTCGCCCCGGCGAAAAGTTTTTCTAATGCAGCAGCTGCAGGCTTTCGCATATATTTTTTAGGGCTTTCTCCTGAAAAGGAAAAGGGTATATTCGGTTTGACAAGGTCGGTTGGTGCATAGGTGGAAGCCAGCTCGCGTTTTTTGTTTACAAGCACAATCGTGCTGGAACTGTTGGTGATGATGGAAATGCCGGCGCTGTTCTTTTTAAGAGTCAAGCCAGGTGCGCCCAAATGCATGAATTTAGCGAATGCAATTTGGCTGCTGGTCTGAGAGGTTGCTGCAGCTATAGATGTGGAAGACGAGCCGGAATGGGATATAGAAGCCGATGCATCCTTCGGATCTTGAGCAATTGAGAAAAGGACTAGCGGGAAACCTATCAAACAAAGTAAGATAAAGGGTATGATTGTCGATTTTTGCTTCATATCTGTCTATTACCTCCTAGTAATGCGCGGGAGCCAAAAGTGACCTTTGCGTTTCTATTACCATTCTAAGAGGGAGTTGTAACTGCAGCATGGCCGAGATGTTTCTATCTTGTAACATTACAGGTAGAGATAAGGTAACTTAAGCACTCAATCATTACGGTCAAACTACCGATTTTGATGACAATCAAAGACAAGGAGTGAAGTAGTGAAATTCATACCTAAGGTACTCGGTATTGTCTTATTCGTCTTGTGTTTACTCCCCCATTTCTCGGCTTATGCAAGCAGTAAAGCAGATACGAGAATTGACAGCTGGAAGATCAAATGGGAGGGTGAGCAAGCCTACTCCTTAACCGAGGCTATGAGTCAAGACGACTATGTTCAAGTAAAGGCAGGCACCGCCAAAAAAGCCAAGCCAGCTGGTGCGAAGGGACTTTGGATTAAGTTCGACCTGCCGCTAATCTCTCAAAAAACCGGATTGTTTATCGATAAGCTCTACGGTCAGCAAGTTATCGTGTATCTCGACGGTCAGTCCATATACGAACATACCTATGAGTACCAGTACGGGACTAATAGAATGCTGCTGCCAATTAATGCGAACGACTCCAATAGGACGGTTTTCATCCATGTGCGATCAACGATGGAAGAGATGGGGTTATTCGAGAGCATACATATAGGTGATTATCAGCGCTTTACTTCGAGTTATGTCAAAGAAGATTTGGGCGATATCATTCTGGGCAGCTCCTTCTTGTTTATAGCCATTCTTATGTTCATCTGTTCCGTATTTCTAGATAGAGAGCAGATCAACGTATGGATTTCCTTAAGCGCGGTTATCTTCTGCGCCGGGATTATCCTTATTACAAATGCTCCGTTTCTCTATACGTTTTATGGGCAATACGGGGAAATTTATCTTCATTTGTTTGACCTGGCCTTGTTCGTCTTTATGCCTTCCCTTACTTTCTTCTTCGAAAGTATTTACGGTGTGGGACCGTATAAGATCATTCGGAGATACCGTCAATTTCAAGTTTATTATTCCTTGCTTTGCATCGTTTGTTTAATTCTTCAAAATTTTATTCCCATGAGAAGCAGCTACTATTTTCTTACCGTTTCTATCTTCGGCATAACAATGATTGTGCAGTTTATGCTTATCTTTATTTTGTCTATCCTCTATGCGGTGAAAGGGAATAAGGATGCTTCATTCATATCGGTCGGATTCGGGTTGTTTGCTATTATTGCGACGAGTGAGCTGGCATGGTTTTATTTGAACCCCGGCATATATGAGTTATATTTGTGGAAATGGGGACTAACCGGCTTTATTTGCTCGTTAGTTATCCTGCTTGGAAAGAGATACGCGCACAGCCATAGGCAAATTGTTCAATATTCCAAGGAGCTTCAACTATACAATCACAAGCTTCAGCGCTCGGAGAAAATGGAGGTTATTAGCCAGCTTGCGGCTTCCGTGGCGCATGAGGTACGCAACCCTTTGCAGGTTACCCGGGGATTTTTGCAGCTGATGGGGGATTTTGCTTCAGCTGAAAAAGACCATAAATATTTGAAGCTGGCAATTGATGAGCTCGACCGCGCTGCCGCGATCATCACAAACTATTTGACCTTTGCCAAGCCGCAGCTTGAAGAGGTAAGCGTGCTTAATTTGACGGACGAGCTGCTGCATGTGGAAGCCATTCTGGTGCCGCTTGCCAATCAGGAGGGCGGCAAAATTATGATGGACCTTCCTGACCAGCTGTATATGCGGGGCAACGCGTCGAAGCTGAAGCAAGCTTTTATCAACATAATGAAGAACAGTATAGAGGCTCTGGAGGGCAGGGGGGATATCCGTCTATGGGCATATGAAGAGCAAGGGGAGGCAATCGTTCGTATTCAGGATAACGGCAAAGGGATGGAGGAATCCATGCTTAAACGTCTGGGAGAACCGTATTTCTCGAGTCATACGAAGGGAACCGGGCTCGGATTGATGGTGACATTTCGGATTATCGAGCTTATGGAAGGCAAATTAGAGTTTAAAAGCGAGCTAGGGGTAGGAACGGAAGCTGTTGTTCGATTCCCTATCGTAAAGAAATAGGAAGGAGGCTGCTGCAGCAGACACTGGATCAAATCAGTCTGCTGCACAGCCTTTTTTGCTATCTGGACTGCGCAGCCAACCAGTTGATGAGGCCTCCGCGGAGCTGGTTATGCTTGCGCTGCTGCAGGTGCTGCGCCGCTTGTACCAGTTCTTGGGTTAACGCTTGATGGAAGGCGATTAAGTGAGGAATTTGCAGGACCTCGGGCTGAATAAGTTTCTCATGGCGGACCGAAGCCTGATTAGCAAACCGGCTAAGACAGTCCTGTAGAGCGAGAGCGGTGTTCACCTGTTCTGCCGAAAGGCGGTCGCTGTCAGTCAGCTGTAAATCAGCATGAAGAAAGGCTAGCAAGCTGTTTTCATTGCCCTCAGCCATATCCTCCCTCCAATCTGCCCAATCGTCAACCATCTGAAGCGTGATGAGTACTTCATCTACAATCTCCGATACCGGTGCAATCAAAGCTTCTTGACCTGCAAGCAGCAGCATGCCCGTGCTTGCAAGCTTAAGCGGCCCTGCTTTCTTTGCAAACCGAAGAGGTTTAAGAGCTTCCTTGCTGACTGTTCTTTCGGTTGCAACGCTAACGGCCCACTCCGTTATATAGGTGCTGTAATGGACCCAGAATGGCGAGGTTGAAGGGAATTCCTGACGATAGAGGTCAAGGAACGAGAGAGAGAACAGATTACAGAGCGCCAGCTGTTCATTCCAATCCTTTTGTACATCTAGGCTGTCCATGACGTCATCTTGAATGAAGAAATACAGCATAATAAACACATTTGCCAGTGACATGCGTCTGCATATTCGAATATCAGCGGATACCGCACCATGAAGCCAGAAGGGCAAGGAGTAGCAGATATAGTTTTTGGTGCTGTTTGCTTCCATTGGATTGAACTTCTCCAAGTAACGAAGACCGCGATCACCGAGCGGGGCAGGGTAAGCGGCAATGATAGCTTTTGCTTCAGCAAATACGATAGCGAGCTCGCCTTGAGCCTCTGTTTTCCAATTCGACATGGATCCCACCACTTTCTTCTAGTACCTTTGAGTATACAGCAGCCAGATTTGCCGGTATACGGCCTTATTTCGCTTACCAAATATGTCTGTCACCCAGGTTCCAAAATGAAGAACGCTCCAGCCATGTTGGAGAAGGTTGCAACCATTTATAAGCTGTATGCTGCTCGTAAGCCGGTCTTTATCTCTGAGGGCGGCGTTGCGTATATGTACCCAGAGAAGAAGCAGGACAAAACGGATT
The DNA here is from genome assembly GCA_963793665.1 of uncultured Paenibacillaceae bacterium. Lineage (GTDB taxonomy): Bacteria > Bacillota > Bacilli > Paenibacillales > Paenibacillaceae > Paenibacillus_Z. Next base: position 64,553 of record CAWCBD010000003.1, on the reverse strand, counting down.
GGGCTGTTTACAAGACCAATGTGTTCTACGCTTCACTGCCGATGCTGTATCCGAAGGTTGATTCATCCAATCGGATTAAATATTATATGCTCTCTGCCAATCAGAAGCACGGCTCAAATCGTACAAAAGGATGGGGCTGTCTCCAAGTAGCAATCGCTACAAGGAGCCAGCCCCATCTCTTTGTGATTTAGTGCCCCATCATCATGGCGGGGTCTGGCTTATCGCCGCCAGCTAATTGATCCTCTGTTCCCACTCTTGGCTTCCGAAGAATAAGGCTGAGCGCAACGCCTGCTGACGCGATACATGCGGCTAAGAAGAACGTATCGCCGTAGCCAGCCACGACAGCCGTCAGAGGATTGGCATCCTTCCCGGCACTTGAAGCATGGGAGGTGATTTGTGAGGTTAAGTAACCGGTTAGGCCAGCCACTGCGAACGATACGACGACCTGCTGCGCTGCTGTCGTAAGCGGCGTAACCCGGCTTACTAATCTTCGCGGTGCAGAGTTCAGGACATGTGTATTAAGCGGCATCATAGAGAAGCCCATACCAAGACCCATCAAGCTGATGGCGGTCATAATTACCCATAGGCTGGTGTCTAAGGCAACGCCAGACAGGATGAATAAGGCGGTGGAGACAAGGATAAGGCCTGAGAAAGCGAGCGGTCTTGCGCCGATTTTATCGAATAAGCGGCCGCCAATTGGCATCCCAATACCAGCACAGAGTGCTTGCGGCAGCAGAATCAAGCCTGTTTCCAGTGCCGAATAATTCTTAACACCCTGCAGGTACAAAGGAACGATCAGCATGGCGCCAAACAGCGCAAGCTGTACGATCCATGTCAGAATAATGCTGCGCGTGAAATCGGAGGACTTGAATACTTTGAGCTCCAGCAGCGGCTGCTTATGGTTCAATTCCACGATAATGAAGAGAATAAGAGCAGAACCGCCGACAATGAGGCCAGTTAAGGCTGAGGTTGTAGACCAGCCCGTGCCGCCGCCTTCGCTCACGCCGTAAGCCAGCATGGAGAAGGCGATTGGAGCCAGGCACATCCCCAGAATATCTAAATGCGGCGCGGTTTTATGACGATCGGATTTAGGCAGATATTTCATACCGAGAATGAAAGCAACAATACCGATCGGCAGGTTGATCATGAAGATCCAATGCCAGCTGTAGGCATCTACAAGCCAGCCCGATAAGATTGGACCGAATGCAGGAGCCATCAGCATTGGAATACCGAGCATGCCCATGACAGATCCCCGCCGTTCAGGTGGTGCGAGCTTGAAAACCATGGCCATCCCGATGGGAGCGATCATACCGCCGCCCAACCCTTGAATGACACGGAAGATAATCAATTGCAGAGGCGTTTGAGCGATCCCGCACAGGACGGAGCCAAGAGTGAATAAGGAAATCGTAACGAGAAAGATTTGCTTGGAGCCGAATTTGTCGGTCAGCCATCCAGCCAGCGGGATAACGGCCGACAAGGCCAGTGTATAGCCGGTGACAGTCCATTGAATCGTCTTCAGGTCGGTATTGAAATATTTAACCAGGCTGGGAACAGCTACGTTGACGACAGTGCTGTCCAAAATAACCATAATCATCCCGACGATGATGGCTAACAATGGCGGGAGAATGGCTTTGAAGGAGAAATTATCGCCCTCAGGTATTGTCGTTTGCGTTCGAGCGGACATTATTCACCTCTGCTTTCTGCTCATCGAGCGGTGTATTTGTAGAAATAGTGATCAAGGAAAAGATCAATCTGCGCTTCAATGGAGATCGAAGGCTGGAAGTGCGATACATCGGCTGAGGCATTTTTATCTAAAAAAGAGGCTTTAATGATCGGTGAAAGAATAGCCCCAAAAATCTGCTGAATCATGAGCAGGATCGTTTCTCTGCTGGATTCACCTATGATTTCCGTCAGCGTGGAGCTTAGTTTCTCGAATCCCTGACGTTTGAAAAAGCTAAAGTATTCTGTTTGCGATTCGAACAGGTTAGCTTTACCTAGAAGTCGCATGACCAGCTCTGGATGCTCCTGCAGCGATGAGGTGTACATAAGTAAGAACTTTTTCAGGCGGGCTAGGGGCGGGAGATCTCCCTCATCAAAAACCGAGAAGGCTTCCCGGAACGAGTCCAGCTGAACCTTAATCGTCTCGCTGATTAAATTTTCCTTTGAACCGAAATAATAGTTGACGAGCGCAATATTAGCTCCGGCTAATCCGGCTATTTTACGAATGGTTACCCCTTCAATGCCCTCGGCCTTAATCAGCTCCAGGGCTGCGTTAAGTATTTTTTCTTTCGTCGAAGTAATCCCTCCGTTCTGTCTTCTTAAACATTGTTTAAAACAAGGTTTAATATATCCTGATTTTAGAAGATTGTCAACTTCTAAGCCTGCCCATTATTCGGAATACATTTCGCGGGGTAATAAATGTTGTTTCCAGTTCTAATTAACGTTAAAATGGCAGGATAAGAGGTGAAGCAGCGTCTGATGAAAGAGAGGCACTTGTACGATGCACGAATCTAAGCACTCCTTGCAGGAGCAGCTGGACCAGGCTAAATTGGTCATTGCCGAATTACAGCAGGACAAGGAACGGCTTGTCCAGGAACTGACAAGATTGCGGAGTATGCTCCGAGCAGGACGGCTTGACACGATGTCCACGAAGCTTAAAGAAGCGCTGAGAGAGTAGCTGCCGGATGCAGCTGGGCTGCAGGAGAATGTCCAAATCCGCTTATTTAGCTCCTGCCTACTGGAAAGCTGGCCGAAAAAGCGATACAATATAACTAGTACAATCAGATGAGGTGATCTCATGTCAGAAGACCAACAAGCTCCAGAAACTACAGAGGCTGAGCAGAAGCAAGAGCCGAAGAAAATTTCACTAGCGGAAGCAGTGAAACAGAAGCTCGCTCAGAAGAAACTGGACCAGGCTGCAGGCGGCAAGCAAAAACACGGCCCTGGCGGTAACCAACAAACGATGAAGAGCCAAAACACTAAAAAAGTGAACAACCAGCGCAAGAAAATGGGCGTATAGTCCAAACCTAAGAACTGAGGGCATCTGCTCTCAGTTCTTTTACATAAGGTTGTCGTTTACTTCGCTTTAGAGGAGTGTTATTCAGCATGAAGCAAGAAATCAGGGAATTAGATGCTTCGGATTCGGAGCAGCATGCACGGCTTATCCTGGAAAGCTACGAGCGCCTTCTAGGCAAACCGCTGATGAACATAATCGCAGGTGAGGGGATTGCTTCGCAGCTGTATGAAGCCCCCATCGTAGTATTGTCCCATGGCACTGAAATGGACCCCATTCTTAATTACGGCAACCGGGCAGCGCTGAAGTTATGGGAAATGGACCCTGAGACCTTCACCCGGACGGCTTCCAGACATACGGCAGAGCCGTTAATTCAAGAGGATCGCAAGAGGTTTATGCAGGCGGTGAACGAGAAAGGTTATATCGACGGCTACAGCGGAATTCGTATATCCAGCAGCGGCCGGCGCTTTCGGATTGAGAATGCTGTTGTCTGGAACTTAACGAATGAAGCAGGCGTTTACCAGGGACAAGCTGCTGCATTTAGGAGTCATATATACGTATGAATGAAAAGGCGGCGATGACGGTGGAGACCCTTACAGAGTATTGTTTGTTCAAGCCGGGAGCAGCGAAAGATTATCCATTCGGACCCGAACCGCTCGTTGTCAAAATCAGCGGCAAAATGTTTGCTTTAATTTCTGGCAGCACCCTATCACTGAAATGCGATCCGGTCATAGCCGAAAATTTGCGTGAACAGTATGAAGCGATAACGCCGGGTTATCATCTTAGCAAGAAGCATTGGAATTCGATCCTCATTGATGGATCGATTCCAGAATGCAGAGCTTCAGGACATGATTGATCATTCCTATAAGCTCGTCGTTAAAGGATTGCCCAAAACAGAACGGGAGAAATGGTCATCCGTGTTGGCCTGATAGAGACGGGTACTCGAGAAGCTTAAGAATTGTCAGTAAGTATAACAGCTATAACGGACACCAGCCTGGCGGCTGCATGCATATCGTTTCGGCAAAAGCCGGAGATTCCCGGGATAAATCAGTAAAATAACTGCTTATCACGTGATTGCCCCCAACGGATCCATTACGGAAACTCCGTTTGGATTCTTCTTTCACATGCAGGTAATAATAGGTTTTGTCCGTTCTTGGCGATTTATACACAAGAGGGGGCAAATGGGGGACGATGTCGTACTCATTTTGGACCCGGACGCTGATCGGTATCCTTTGATTGAAGGCCCGTACGAATTTCGGATCACCGACCCTGGGAGAACCAAAGGTATAAATGAGGACCTGGTCATGCTGACGATTCGATGCGATATCCAGAGCGGCCAGAGTAGCGAGTGCCCCGCCGAGGCTATGGCCCGTAATGAATAGTGGTTTATTAGCCGGGAGCTTATCTAACAGGCTGAATATTTGGTCGCGTGTACTCATATATACGTCAGTGAACCCCTGATGGGTAAGTCCGCCACTGGGGACAGGCTTAAAAACGATTTGCTCTGCAATCATATCGGTAACCCAGTCCGTTGCGGAGCTTGTTCCACGAAAAGCTAAAATAGCAGCCCGATCACATTCGATGACAAAGCCAAAGGGCTGTTCCTCATTCGTGAAGGCGGCAGCCTGAAAAGACCCAACAACCCTATAGCTGTGAGGGACAAGAAATAACTGCTGCTGGCTGCTGAACTGGTTATACGTTTGCCCGCATGCCGCTGCAAGAAAGATGGCCGTTCGTATGTCCATCGAGCTGCCTTTATTCATCATTTCCGCTCACACCCCTTTTCTGCATTGTATGCCTGTATAGGCCAATATGCTTTAGGCTTATGTCCTAAGCTGGCTCGCGGATAATTGCCGCAGCCGGCTTTTTTCTCAATTGAACAAGTGTCCAGCAGCCCCGAATGGATTCAATCCGCTCTGCAAAGGGTATTGGAACAGATAAGGTGAATGAAAACCAGGGAAGGTGTTGTTAATCATGGACGTTTCATTAATGGATGTAGCGATGCTGATTATCGGGCTGTCAGTTGCATTTCTGGCTGTCTTTATGGTTCAAACCCTGCGTAAAGCACAGACGTCTTTGGAGTCTGCCGGCAAAGCATTGCTGGAGGTAAAAAGTGCGATCCATGAATGGAAGGACGATGTTGCTGAGCTGGTCGGAAGCGCCAAGAAGCTGACAGACCACGCCCAGAATCAGCTCACTGCTATCGATCCTTTAATGGCAACTGTGCGTGAAGCAGGGGAAGCGCTGCAGGAGGTTGCTGGAGCTGCCCATAACTTCTCATCGATTTGGAGCAGTAAGCTGCGCAGACGTGCCGAGACGGCAGCGGCTAAAGAAGCCCAGCTAGCAGCTGAGCAAACAGAGCGTGAAATAGAAGAAAGTTATGCGATAATGGAGTCAGATGATTCCCTCTATATGAACATGAACAGCGCGGGTACCGCAGATGCAGCAGGCAGCAGCGGACAATTCGCGCAGCGTGAGATGGCCCGTGCACATTTGAAGGCTGAAGCAGCAAAGAAATCAGCAACACCTGTATGGATGGAATGGATGGAGACGGGCATGCATATAGCGCGTTTGATCGCCAAACGTTAATCCCCCATCAGGCAGTATATCTACCTGCAGCAGGGTAGTTTAGGAGAAGAGTATTCTATAATGAAGATGACCCGAGAAGAGCGAATTGCTAGAAGATGGAGCATGCGTATAGTTGTCGTTGATGATAACCCTATGAATATTACCGTTGTGAAGGAAATATTGAAGCGCGCGGGATATAAAGATACACTGGCCGCTGCATCAGGCACAGAGCTGTTCGCTTTGCTTGGTTTAACCGCACAGGGCAACGAGCCGGAAGATACTTCGCGTAATGATCATCACGGCATCGATTTAATATTACTGGATATGATGATGCCGGGTGTTGATGGAATTACGGCTTGCTCGGCCATTCAGGAGTCAACGAGACTTCGCGACATTCCAATAATAATGGTCACAGCGATTGGGGATTCGAAGAAACTGGCAGAAGCGCTGGACGCCGGCGCAATTGATTATGTAACCAAACCGATCAACCGCATTGAGCTGCTGGCTCGAATCCGCGTGGCGCTGCGGCTCAAGGAGCAGAAGGACTGGCATAAGGAGCACGACCGACGGGTAACCGAGGAGCTTCAGCTTGCACGGGAAGTGCAGACGGCTGTCCTGTCTCAGCCTGTCGAGGAGGAGAAAATAGCCATTAACGCGATTTTCCGGCCTTCAGAGGAGCTCTCAGGCGACCTGTATGCGTGGAATCGAATTGATGAACATCGATACGGCGTTGCTGTTATTGATGCGATGGGACATGGCATTTCTTCATCGCTGGTCTGTATGTTTATCGCATCGGTACTGAAGGATGCCATGACCAAGCTGATTGAGCCCAAACGAGTGATCCATGAATTGAATCGCCGCGCCGGTCAGCTGCAGTTCGCCGACCAGCTGATCCAGTATTATTTTACCGGATTATATATGCTGGTCGATTTGAACAAAGGAACCGTGGAATATGTGAATGCGGGACATCCTCCGGGTATGCTTCTGCGCAGCGATGGTTCTATTGAGGCGTTCAGCCAAGGCGGTGTCGCCATCGGGATGTTTGATGAGATGACGCTTGAGAAGCACACGCTGAAGATTGGTTCCGGTGATCGTCTCATTCTGGTTACCGATGGCATATTGGATCTGGTCGGAGCGATAGAGGATGACCAGATGGCTAATTTGAAGCAGAAGCTTCAGCCTTTTGGGAGCGCTACTTCACATCGTGAGCTTGAAGAGGCGTTGTTCGAAATGGATAACGAGCTTGGACGTTCTGATGATCGATGTCTGGTTATGGTCGATATCAAATAAACTCGCTTAAGCCCGTCCGGCTGAACATCGGGGAACCAGAGTGGAGACTCTACTCCACCTGATTCAGAGCCCGTATATAGAGGGGCTTGACCGAAAAAAGGGAAATGCAGAGCAGCTGCATTTCCCTTCTTCTTCGATTCGCTTCAGTTAACGGTTGGAACGAGAGGGTATTCTGTATTCTTCCTTCTCTTCTTCTGCTTGTCTTTGTGAGGCTATTCTCGTACTGCGCGGACGAAGCAGTTGATCGCGGGTATCGTGCTCGGCTGCGGTCATTCCGGATGAGGTAGATGAACTGACAATATCGTGAGGCTTGCGGCCCTTCAATAGATCGCCTGTCCAACCCTTCTTCCACAGCCACCCGTAAATGCATATGGTCGCTGCAACGATGATAAGGGTCATAACCATGAAGCCCCAAGGCTCCGATGTCCAAGGCATATGGTTGAAATTCATCCCCCATATGCCGCCTATTACAGCAGCCGGCGTAAACAAGGCGGTGAATATCGTCAGCGTCTTCATAATATCATTGCCGCGAAAATTAGAAATCGCATCATCCATCATCAATAAAGTATCGATTTCCATGGCATAATGACTGAGCAAGGATTGGATACGATCAAGCTTGAATTCCATTCGCTTGAATTCTTCATGCTCGGCCAATGAATCCAGAAAGGCTTCCTTCGCCGCGCCTACTATTTCTCGAATTGGAATGAAAAGGTGGCTCCAGTGGAGAAGCTCATAACGGCGTTCGAAAATTACATTCATGAGTCCTGTTCGATTATGACGCTGCATCTTCTGCTCTAAATTGCCAAGCCTTGTCTCAAAATCATCAAGACCGCTATGGAAGGTTTCCAAGATCAGGCCTAGCATCACGAAGAAGGCTTCGGGAGCGGTTTGACAGCGATTCAGTTTATCTTCCCAGGGCTCGCTTTGCAAACGAATCGATAAACGGTAGTCCGAATGAATCGTCGCCAGCTTCGAATGAGTGACCCAGAAATGAAGAGGCAGCAAATCACGCGGATCCATTGAAGCTTGAAAGACTAACGTCCCTTGAAGAACCGGTTCGCCGCTCTGCAGCTCAGATACGACAATATGATTCTGCTTGGCGTTCTTAACCCGCTCAGCCATCCGGCCATCTCGGGATTAGATTGTTTGATTGTATGAATCGCTTCCGCGTTATCGTTGATTGTCTCAATCTTGGTGACTGAAGTGGGGGAAGCCTGTTTTTGAGAACGACGACTAAGATTGGCCGTATCCGGCCGTTCTTCGTGAAGCACGTGCCACTCCCAATTGGAAGGAAAACGCAGCATCCGATGCATCATGGTTAACGAGCCTCCTGCTTGTCCGTTCATGCTTTAGCTTATAGTTACCATCATAACGCGAACACGATTCCTGCACAACCTTCGCCGGCGCTTTCCTAACAAATAAGCACGCCCTGCAATCGATTGATACCGATTGCGGCGTGCTTATGTCTAATCTAAGAAGATTAATCCTTCAACGTATCTGCTTCTTTCTCGCTCAGCAGCTTCTTGAGTTTCTCAATAGCCCGCCTCTGAATTCTTGAAATGCTCATTTGCGATACACCCAGCTGCTCTGCGATATTGCGCTGAGGAAGCCCTTCCTGATAAGCCAGAAGCAGCACCTGCTGCTCCTGCGGCTTCAGTCTTGACATCGCAGCCTGCAGATCCAGCTTCTTATCGACACTTGCATAATCATCGGCAGATGAGCCAATGAGATCGCCAAGCGTCGTCGTATTCTCCTCTTCGGAGATGGGAGTATCCAAGGAAACGTAGTGGTACAGCTCGCGGCCGGCAAGGATTTCTGTCGTTTCTTCAACGGAAAGCTCCATATGCTGCGCAATCTCATCGATTCGAGGAGAGCGCTCCAATTGAACGGTCAGCTCATCTACAGCTTGTTGGACGGCGATTCCTTTTTCCTTGATGCGTCTTGGAACCTGAACGTACCACGATTTATCACGCAGATAGTTCTTCATATGACCGATGATGCTCTTCATGGCATAGGGCTCAAATTGGACGCCTAATGAGATATCAAACTGCTTAAATAAGCGAAGCAGCGCAATCTGTCCGATCTGCATCAAATCTTCATACAGATCAGGACGATTACGCGAGATCTTACCGGCCGCCATTCGAACCATCGGCTCATAATGCACGATCAGCAGCGTAGCTGTATCATTGGTCGGGTTATTCTGGTAAGCCAGAATCAGCTCGGCGTTCGATAATGGCGGCTGCTTGGCCGGTTGTGAATTCATGTTATTTCCCCGCTTCTAATGAGGCGTTTGGTCAGGACCACTTCGGTCCCTTTATCACTATTGACTTGAACGTGATCCATAAGCGCCTGCATGAGATATAAGCCTAAGCCGCCTGCTTGCAGCTCTTCCACGGTTTTGCCGTGCATAGGCTCTGACTGACGAGATACCGTATGAGTATTAAAGCTCCGGCCATCATCCTTGACCACAATGGAGAGAGCATCGTTCATTTTTATAAAGCGAACCTCGATATTTGGGGTAACCTCTGGTGCTGGTGCTGTTTGGCCATGTAACAAATCTCCATATGCATACAGGACTGCATTATTGCACGCTTCCGATACAGCGACCTTCATATCTTCGATTTCCTCATATGAAAATCCGATTTTGACGGCGAGTCCATACAAGGTCAAGCGGACCAAATCAATATATTCTGCTGAAGCGGGCACCTTTAAGGTGACGATTTCTTCATATTCTTTCATGGCTTAACCCCTCGTTCCTTTCATCGTGAACATCGTACTTCTTTGTAGAAAGTGATTGTACCCTACTACCGATACTAGGAGGAAAAGCCCATATTATTTAAGGATGTAAGGAGTAATCCCTGTCATATCAAACAGCTTGCGGATATTAGGCGGAACAGCTTCTACAGCGAAAGCGGCATTTTTGGCATGGCGCGCTTTCAATACCGATACGAAAATCCCGATGCCCGTGCTATCTACGTAACGAAGCTCACGAAGGTTAAGCGTCAGCTCACGGTCAGTTAATTCAACAAGAGGAGACATCATAGCCCGCATTTGAGCGGCTGATTCAAGATCAAGCTCTCCGCCCACATAAACGATGCATTTGCCTTCTTTATTCTCCGTACGCAAAAAGAGTTTGTCTGTCTGCTTCATAGCGACCTCTCCCATACCCAAATTTAGAACCTGTTCAATCATGGTCAGACTCATTATGACATCATGTATTAACAATTGTTTACCCTGCCGATCAGTGGATGAAACAGGGGAAGCAGTGGAATTATCTTCTATTGTATCCGATTGAATCCGATTGAAACAGGGTATACCAAGGTTAAGCAATCTTATAGAAGCTAATGCTTAGGAGGGTACTACAATGGCGATGAAAATTGGAATTTTCGAGTCGGAAAGTCAAGCGATCGAAGCGGTGCAGGCTTTGGAGCAGGAGGGCTTCACAAACACTGAAATTAAAGTGTTGTCCAAGAACAGGGAGCATTCGAGCAGGATTGAATCCGAAACAAATGTCCATGCGGAAGAGATAGACGAGCTGGTAGAAACGCGCAAGTATTCGAATGAAGGCTCCGCTCTTGGTCTGGGTATTATCCCTCCAGGGCTGGCAGGAGGAGTGTATGCGGCGGGCATGTTGAACGGATCAGGAGGCCCTTATGGCAATGGAGCCGTAATAGTAGGAGCGGGGATATTCTCGGATGACGATTCTATGAAACAGGCTCTGTCAAGATTGGGACTAGCGAGTGACAGCGTGAAAGCTTGCCGGAAGGCAATTATGAACGGGGACCTTGTGGTAGCGGCGGATATCGGCAATAACCAAGGGAATGGCGGACCGGATTTAACCCGCAGCGGGACTGCCGAAGCTGCTTTGCGGCGCAGCGGAGCACAGCAGATTTTGTAAGCATTGATTGCGATAATCGAAGAAGGCCAGCCTGCCGATCATGAAATTCATGGAAGGGATGGTCTTCTTTTGGCATGAAATCACTCATTTACTTTTATTAAATGACTCTGATATGCTTATGGAAATCATGACGCTTAAAGGATGGAGCTTAGATATGAAAACGGTTACTGTTTATGATATTGCAAGAGAAGCAGGCGTATCGGTAGCGACCGTTTCACGCGTGCTCAACAATACGGCTCCAGTCAAGGCTTCTACGCGCGAGCGTATTGTGAAGCTGATTAACAAGTACCAATTTCAGCCCAATGCGCTTGCCCGCAGTTTAATCAAGAAAGTGACGGGCATGATCGGCATTATTTTGCCGGATATTACGAATCCGTTCTTCCCGGAGGTGCTTGCGGGACTTGAGCAGGAGGCAAGAAATAAGGGGTATACGTTCTTTCTATGCGATACGGGTTCTTCCAATCAGGATGTGAAGGCACAATATTTAAGAGAATCGCAATATTTAAACATTTTGATCGAGAAGCAGGTCGATGGAATTATTATGATCGGCGGCCGTATTGATCTGGCGAAATGCAGCAAGGAAATGGCAAAGGAAGTGTCGGAGGTTAATAAAAGGCTGCCGATTGTGTTTATCAACGGGGATCTGCCAGGAAGCAATTTTCACCGGGTTGCGATTAATGAAAGCGTTGGCGGAGAGCTTGCAACCGAGCATCTTATTGGGCTCGGACATAAGGAAATCGCCTTTATTGGCGGGTATAAGCAAATGTCCAATACGGTTAATAGGCTGGAAGGCTTTAACCGGGCAATGGAGCGTAATGGGCTAGCCGTCCACAAGGATCGCGTACTGCATGGCGGATTTTCCGTCGATAGCGGCAAACGATTGATGGAGGAAATGTTTAGCCGCGGCAATCATCCGACTGCGGTCGTGTGCGCGAATGATTTGACCGGTATCGGTGCTATGAAATTTGCGATTAAATCAGGCATGCGCATACCGGATGACCTCTCTATTATCGGATTCGATGACACACCAATGGCCACGAGCAGTATTCCAGAGCTTACGACGATCTCTCTCAAATGTACAGAGCTTGGAAGAACTGCGGCAAATATGATGCATCAGTTAATTACAAAGCAGCGAACCGACAAGGTGATAGCAATAGATCCCGCACTCGTTATCCGGGAGAGTACAGCACCCCCAGCCGGCAAGCGAACCTTAACCATTTATTAGGTCCCTAGAAAAATGTTGAAATTTGATTCTTGACAGCGCTATCATTCACGGAGTAAACTCGAAATCAGAAGAACCCTTGAGAGAGGGTTTACATTTAACTGACTTATGAAATGGGTTTCATAAATAAATACAATAATTGCACATTTTAAACTAAATAATGATTAACTTGTCAGAAGAAATACACGAACTAATGGTAATGAGAGGTATCTGAAGCTCAATTAATACCGCCAATATTACGTGTATTTTATTTTTTAGCATTTATGAAATGGGTTTCATAAAATTTGCATAATTACAGGAATCGCACTCATGAATGGAGGACAGCGAATATGAGCTTAGAAATGGAAATCGATCTTACTTTGCAGCTGGATGCTTCCTCATTGCGCATCGGCGGACAATCAGAAATCATTCTCTGTGCGTCGCTATTTTACTTTCGGATTCCGCGGGCTTCATGGCGAGAGCGTCTTGAGCAGGTAAAGGCTTTCGGTTATAACGCAATCGATGTTTACTTCCCATGGAATTATCATGAGCGGCAGGAGGGCAGCTGGGATTTCGGCGGTGAACGCAATGTGGAGGCTTTCTTACAGCAGGCAGCAGAAGCAGGGCTGTGGGTAGTCGCTAGACCAGGCCCTTATATTTGCTCCGAATGGGATGGCGGTTCGCTTCCGGGGCATCTGATAGCGAAGAGCGGAATGGTCATTAGAAGCAGCGACCCGGTCTACCTGCAAGCTGTTGCTGGCTGGTACGACCGCATTCTGCCTATCCTCAAGAAATACGAGCTTGGGAATAAGGGGACGATCATCTGTCTGCAGCTTGAGAATGAACTGGATTTCTACGATTGTCCTGATCCTCACAGCTATATGGCGGCATTGCGGGATATGGCACTTGGTCATGGTATCAAGGTTCCGCTCATTGCATGCGCAGGTCAGGGCGGGCTTTATGAAGCATCGGGCTTTGCTGAGAATGTGATCCCAACCTGCAACTTTTACCCGAATGATACGGATCCGGATTTTGAGGCAAAAGTAACGGTTTACAAAGATCGGCTTGCTGCTAATAGGCGTACCGCTTATGGTGACAGAGACGAACCGGTCGCATTTCCTGCTTAGGCGATTGTTATCCTGCGGAGCAAAGCTGCTTGGCCCTTATTTGCAGGTATCCGGTACAAACTTCGGCTTTACGAATGGAACGAATAATTGGGGCAAGCCGCTTTCCTTTCTGACCTCTGATTATGATTTTGGCGGAATGATTTCTCCAGAGGGACATATTCGTGCCCAAGCCTACGAAGGGCGTCTGCTGCGGCGGGTAATTAACACCTATGGGCGTTCGCTTGCGGAAGCTGAACCGAGTGCGGCTCAAAGCACCATCCTCTCTGCCTCAGGGGCTGCAGCTGCTCCTAGTATCCTTGCTGCAAAGCAGCTGAACTTGACCCATGGCGGGCATCTTCTCTTCATCGTTGGCTTAGGTGAACAAGAGGAGCAAATAAGCATTGAGCTTGCCAATCAGAGGTTCATTCCTCAGGTGACGAAGCTGACCGTCGCTCCTGAGCAATGCCCGATACTACCAGTGGAGGTTCCGCTGAGCACATGGGGGCTTGAGGGTACGCTCCTTTACTCGACAGCTGAGCTTATCGAAGTCAAGCATGGCAGTCATAAAACGATCATGGTGTTCCACTCGGAGCATGAGGGAGAAATTGCGCTGCACCTTGGCGCACCGGCAGCTGTAATAGATAAGGATGGAATGATTGTACATGACCAGGAAGAGGCACAGTCGGTTCTAGTATCCTTTACCTCAGGCCGAAACATGACTTGTCTAGTGGAGCTTGAGGGCGGACATTTGCTCCAGCTGATTGGGCTTACTCGTACGGATGCGCTTTCCTTGGAAGAGATTGATGAAAGCGGTCTCATCAAGATTGGCCAGCAAATCCAATACGATGTAAACCCGCGTCACGTAGATATTGCCTGGTCGCTCCAGCCAATTGAATCCCATACGTCGATGGCATCGAGTGGGCAGCTAGGGCTGGGACAAGCGGACTACTTGGAGAACAACGGGATCTATAGAGGCTTTGCTTGGTATGAGGCGGTCAGCGGCATCACGGCCGAACAATCGGCTGCCGCGCGGGGGATTCTTGTTCACCAGGGGAGCGATGTTGTCTCTGTTTATGCGGGAGCGAACTACGTGGGGACCGCAGTTCCCGGAGGTGGTACCCGGTTCTTGCCATCGCCTTCGGCAATATTCAAGGATGAGAGGCTGACCGCACGCGTTGAAATCTGGGGGCATACGAACTTCGATGATGCCAGGCTGCCGGCGCTGAAGCTGAATTCCCTGAAGGGATTAACTGGCTTAACGACCGTAACCAACGTCGCTTCGATTAGCTCCAACTGGAGCGTTTATCGGGCTGGATCTAACGTACTGCAGGCTGAATTCATAAAGCCTGACCATGATGATACTCAGTGGCCTATTGTCAGCTTCGGCAATTGGCTGTCTCCGGAGCATCCAGCTTATGAGTATTACCGCCTGAGCTTCCAGGCTGCTGAAACCGCAGATTCATGGACGATAGGCTTTCACGGGCATTCAAGCGCTCGCTTCTGTATTCGTGAACGGCAGCCATGTTGGGAAGGTTAACCCGTTTGATCCTTATGTGGATATTACGGCTTATGTAACGGCAGGCGAAGCTGTACAAATAACTGTATTCCTGGAGCGGGTACTCGGATTGCCTGCGTGCGGAGTGACCCTCTATGAGGGGATTGCTGCCCGGGACTTTCAATTGTCAGGCTGTGAGGAAGCAGAATTGCTCGAGCATGCAGCGCAGCAGGAGCAAGCTGCGGAGCCGGTTCAACTGCCGGTCATCATGGAACCTGGCAGCCTGTCTTGGCTCTATGGAAAGCTGAGGGATTCAGGCAATGGTAATGGCTGGAGAGTTAATGTCACGGGTACGAATATGAAGCTCACGGTGTTCTTTGGACAACAGCTGGTTGGGCGGATTTGGACAGAAGGCGGAGATAGCAGGCCGATGTTAACCGGCGGAAGTCAGGATTCCTTTTACTTGCCTGGGGCATGGTTTCAAGAAGGAGATAACACACTCTCGATCTTACTGGAGGCTGTTGAAGCCGGAAGCCCTTCTTCTCTGGAGGCACTGACCTTTATCCCTGTTTCCTTGCAAACATGAGGTATACAGCGGATTTCATTATGAACAGGAAAAGGAGAGGAAGCAATGAGAACAATCGCACAATCTGCAGCTGTCATTCAAGAGACTAAGCTTCGCAGCTCAAGCTCAAGGTTCCGGAGGTTATGGAACAGCCGTACGTTATTCCTGATGTGCTTGCCGGCCATCGCATTTTTTCTTATCTTTGCCTATCTGCCGATGCCGGGCTTGTATCTAGCCTTTATCAAATACAACTACACAGACGGAATTTTCAAAAGCCCGTTCATCGCATTCGATAACTTCCGTTTTCTAATCATGACCGGCGATCTTTGGCGCCTGACCTTCAACACCATTGCTTATAACATCGCGTTTATCGTGTTAGGCAATATCTTGCAAATATTCGTAGCCATTCTATTGAATGAGCTGAGGAAAAAGTGGTTTAAAAAAATCGCCCAGACGATCATGTTTCTTCCGTTCTTCATTTCCTTCGTCATTATCGGATTAATCGCCTATAACATTCTCAGCTATGATTACGGATTGCTGAACGTCATTCTGACTTCCTTCGGGGCAGATCCGGTAAAAACGTATTCCAATCCGCATATTTGGCCGCTGATCATCATTATTACGTTTCTCTGGCAGTCGACTGGATATGGCTCGATCGTATATTTCGCGGCGATTATGGGGCTCGATTCGGAGATTGTCGAGGCTGCGGAGATTGACGGTGCCAATGCGTTCCAGCGGATTCGCTACATTGTGCTTCCTTGGCTGAAGCCAACCTTTATTATTTTGCTGCTTTTCTCGCTTGGCGGTGTGCTCCGCGGTAACTTTGGCTTGTTTTACAATTTGGTCGGTGCCAATAATACCTCGCTGTACTCGACGACGGATATCATTGAGACCTATGTATTCCGCTCCTTAATGAATAACTTTAACTTCTCGATGGGCAGCGCGGTCAGCTTATACCAATCGGTATTCGGCTTCATCGTCGTCATTACGGCCAACTGGCTGGTGAAGAAGGCTTCACCGGATAATTCACTCTTCTAAACGAAATGAGGTGGCATGCATGGAAATGGCAGGAAAACGGATTCGGACCGACACAACATCGTTAATCGTCAGGGGCTTCGGCTACATCTTCATCGGTTTATTCGCGGTCTGCTGCTTGATTCCCTTTCTTCTTGTGCTGGGTACGTCATTTACGTCGGAAGGCTCGATTGCCAAACATGGCTTTAATCTATGGCCAAAAGAATTCAGTACATTTGCTTACAAGATCGTATTTGAGAATCCGGATCTCATTATCGGTTCTTATATAGTTACGATCGGACTTACGGTCGTTGGTACGATTGTCGGACTGTTTCTCGTAGCGATGACTGGATATGCGCTCCAGCGTCCTGATTTTGAATACCGGAACAGTATTTCCTTCTTTATTTACTTCACGACGCTGTTCTCCGGCGGAATTGTGCCGTTCTACTTGCTTATCACGCAGTATATGAGCCTGAGGGATAACTACTTAGCTGTCCTGCTTCCTGGCTTAATGAGCCCTTTTCTCATCATTATGATGAAAAGCTTCGTTAAATCGATTCCGCATGCGATTACCGAGTCCGCCAAAATAGATGGAGCAGGCGATTTTACGATCTTTATGAGGCTTATTCTGCCAATGACAACACCGGCACTGGCTACGATCGGTCTGTTCATCGCCCTTGGCTATTGGAACGAGTGGTATAATGCGATGCTGTTCCTCTCGCCGGATATGAAGTATAGGCCGCTGCAGTTATTTCTGTATAACGTCATTACGAGTGCGGATTTCATCCGAAACTCGTCAGCTGCATCGAATGTCCAGCTCCGCGATATGCCGCTTGAATCGATGAAGATGGCAACCGCGGTCGTGGCAACGGGACCTGTTATTTTGTTCTACCCGTTCGTGCAGCGGTATTTTATCCAAGGGATTACGGTTGGCGCAGTAAAGGGTTAATCCGTCAGGGTACCGGAGGCAGCGCGAGGCGCACTTCTTACCATAGCCGAATGCAAACGGTTACAAAACCGGGCATCGGCAATCATGTTCATAACTAAAAACGGGGAGGCAATAAAATGGCAACGGCAAAACGTTTATCGATCGCCCTTTTGGCACTCATCATGATGGTCACTTTGGCCGCATGCGGCGGAGGCAGCAACACCGCAAATGTTGGCAGCAAGGACACTGGAAAGAATGATGGCGGTACGAACGCAGCTAACGAACACGGGCTCCAAGGATGACGGCAAGATCGACACCTCGGATTTTGAAACGATTACCTATGTTGTGCTCGGCGATAAGCCGAAGAATGGCCAGCTAGATAAAGTAATGGAGAAGGTCAATGCCATTATGAAGGAGAAAATCAATGCCGAGCTCAAGTTCAAATGGGTAGAGTGGGCGGACTGGCAAACGAAATATAACCTCTTGCTCGCTTCAGGCGAACCGCTTGATCTGATTACAATTGGTACGGACTGGCTTGACACTTGGGGCAATGCGCAGCGCGGCGCTTTCCTTCCATTGAATAATTTGCTTGAGAAGTATGCACCGCTGACGAATGCCGAGATTCCTGCGGAGGATTGGGAGCAAAGTAAATTAAATGACGATATCATGATGATTCCTGAGGATCATTACACCCAGTGGGTCAATCATGGTTTCTTCTATCGCGGTGATTGGGCGAAAGAATTTGGCATTACAGAGCCTATTACAAACTTTGAAATGCTTGGCAAATACTTCCAAGGTATCAAGGATAACAAGAAGGGCGTCGTTCCTTGGGATACGAACGGCGGAAACTCAGCACTCTATAATGGCTTTGTTACCACATACACCGATAATATCGAGCTTCCAATCTCGACAGGCTACGCAAACGCATTCTACGCGAAGTCTTATGATGACAGATACACAGTGGATAGCCCGATCTTTAATGATCAATTTATTGATTTTGCTAAGATGATGAAGCAATGGGCGACGAATGGCTACTGGCGGGAAGATGTGCTGAACTATAAAGGGGATAACCGTGTAGCCTTGAAGGCAGGTCTAAGCGGTACTGATCAACATCATACACAAACGTATAAAGGTCTGCGAGTTGAGATGGATAAAGCGCAGCCAGGTTCAGACCTGCAAATGTTCTCTTTCTCCGATACACGCGGGAACTTGATTTCGATGCCGATTACACATGGCGGTACTTCGATTGGCGCTCACAGCAAGCATCCAGAGCGTGCACTAATGGCATATGAGCTTATTCGCCAGAACGAAGAAGTATACAAACTCATTAACTTCGGAATTGAAGGCGTACAGTACGACCTTAAAGATGGCAAACGCGTACGTCCAGCTGGTTACGATGATGCTAGAGATGGTTTCTACACTGATTTCTGGGGTGGCCGCGTTGATAAATTCGACTTGCCAAGCGACACGGATTGGAGCGGAATTGGCGAGGTTTACAAGAAATACGATGCGATCAAAAAACCATTCCCTTACGGCAAATTCGTGTTCGATAAAACGAAGGTAGATGTTGAAATGACATCCATCTCGCAGGTTATCGGCGAGCTGCTGCCAGCTATTCTTTACGGCAAAACAGACGATCCACAGAAAGCAGTTATGGAACTGCGCGATAAACTGAAATCCGCTGGTTATGATAAAGTAATGGCTGAAATTCAAAGTCAGCTTGATGCTTACAAGAAGCTTATTGAAGGCTAAGCTGGAGGAATAATAATCGAAGAGAGCAGTCCGTCAGGAGAAGTTTCCTGCCGGGCTGTTCTTTTTTTACGGGGTGCTATCATTCGGGCGTTACTATCGTCTTATAGTATGAAGGAGTGAACAGGAATGGAGAGCGATACGCTAACCCGTTTTCAAACGATATTTCGAGAGCACTATCCATCAGTCTTACGCAAAATCGCCGGATTGATCGGGGATCGCGAGATGGCGGAGGATCTGACTCAGGACGTATTTTTGCGGCTTTACCGGAATCCTCCGGAAGATCTTGAACGTGTTGGAGCATGGCTTCATCGGGTGTTGACCCGCATCGTATACGATCATTACCGCTCATCGGGGCGTGATTGTGAATTGATCGACCGGCAGAAGAAAAAGCTGCTGTGAAGAGCAGTTCTATCCTTCTAATGAAGATACGGTCATTCGGGGCTGGGAGCGGGATGTTGTAAGGCAGGTGCTCAGCAAGCTCTCCAAGCGGGACCGACAAGCGCTAATGCTGAAGCAGAAGGGGTATAGTCATATGGAAATTGCGGAAGCGCTGCAGGTTAATCCGCAGATTGTCGGCACGCTCCTGATGCGGGCGACGAAACGGTTCAAGCAGAATATGACAGCTGAGGAGGTTATGGATTCATGAAAGACAAAACGTCGGAACAACTGACCGTTACCGAAAAGGATACTAATCGTGCGTGGGAAAGATTGTTGGAGCAGGTGAAGAAGGAGCCGACATCGGATTTCTGGATGAATGCTGCTGAGGCAGGGCAAACGGAGCAGAACCATTCCATCCACCCGGCCGAACATGCGGCACCGCCGGAAGCCGGGCTCGCTCCATCTACGGGGGAGAGCAGAGCATGGGTTGGTGCAAGCGATGAAACGACGGTTCGGCGAAAGAAGCCAATTCGAAGGACGAAGCGTTGGCTATCCGCAGGCATGGCAGCTTTGTTAGCAGGGCTGCTGCTGCTAAGCCCCTCTGGGCAGAAGGTTATGGCCTCCATGCTTAGTACGCTTCGGATCCAGCATTTTGAAACCGTGTCTTTAACGAAAACGGACTTGGATGCTATCCGCCAAGCGATAGTAGAAGGAACGAAGGCAGACCAGCAATTTAACTTGAAACGTTATGGGGATATTGAATTGAGGAGCGGCGGAGAAGCAAGGATGCTGCATATGGATGAGGCTAACCAACTGGCAGGACATGCATTGAAGCAGCTGCCTGGCGTCAGCTTGCAGGAAGTGACCTATCAGCCGCAGCAGAAATTAATATTAAAGCTGCACACATCGCAAATAAACACCTTGATTGCACTCCTTGGAGGTGGAACCTCATTCCCTAAATCCGCCGATGGCAAGCCCATCGAGCTTCATCTTCCTGGTACGTTTCTGATGCAAGCAAGTAAGTCGGGCACAGGAACAGCTTCTGGCAAAAGACTTACTCAGCTCCCTGCGCCTTCCCTTGATGTGCCGGAAGGTGTCGATCTGGAGCAGGTTCGTCAGGCTATCCTCGATCTGCCTATGCTGCCAGATGCTATTCGCTCGAAATTAGCTGGAATTGGAGATTGGCGTCATACGCTTCCGATTCCGGCCAATGCAGACCAAGCAAGGTCGCTAATAATACTCGGTCAGGAAGCGGTGCTAAGCGCAAATGACCACGGCAGATCACTAATCTGGCTTCAGGATGGCTGGGTATATGAGCTCAAAGGCTCGAATATCGACTATCCGTCTGATGACACTCTTATTCATGAAGCCCAGGGATTGATTCAATCATGATCTTACAAACGAATGGATTAACGAAAATATATGCAGCGGGAAGCGGCTGCGAGGATATCACTCTTGAAGTAAAGCGCGGGCAAATCTTCGGTTTGCTTGGACCCAACGGCGCGGGCAAAAGCACCTTTGTGAAAATGGTAGTCGGGCTGCTGCGCCCCACCTCGGGCAGCGGTCAGCTGTTTGGTCTTCCGATTGGAACAACGGAATCCAGGCGCCGAATAGGTTATTTGCCAGAATTGTTCCGGTTTCAAGATTGGCTGACCGGCATGGAGGTGCTTGCCTACCATGCTTGCCTTAGCGGCATGACCCTATCTCAGACTAGATCTGCCGCAATGACAGAACGCTTCAAGGAAGTCCTTCACAGGGTGGGTATTGACCATCGTGGACATGACCGCGTTCGTCAATATTCCAAAGGTATGCAGCAGCGCCTTGGTATTGCATGCGCACTGCTCATGGACCCGGAGCTCATTATATTAGACGAACCTTCCTCAGCGCTTGATCCCGTTGGCCGGCATGAAGTGCGAGAGCTGCTGGAGAGTCTGCGGCATGAGGGGAAGACAGTCTTTCTCAATACCCATCTGCTGGAGGATGTTGAGGCGATCTGTGATGAGGTTGCTTTCCTGCATCAAGGCAAGCTGCGCGCGGCCCTTCCGATGAACGAGCTGCTGCGCTCCGGAACGCATTGGGAAATTCATGTCGGAGGGTGGTTCCCGGATCTCTTCGATGCCGTGTCCAAGCAGCTTCTGCCGGGTTTGACATTTTCTATGAAGATGGCAGGTGGAAATGGAGAGGCTGTGCTTGACGTTTCGGCACGTAACCGGGAACAGATCGGCTGGTTGAACCGGGTTCTCATGGAGGAAGCCGTAACGATCTATGAGGTCCGCCCGGTCGAAGGACGGCTGAAGGAATGGTTTCTATCCATGTCCGGCTCTCAGGAGGAACAAAAATCATGATGTGGTTCATTTTTGCCGGTAAGGAGCTTTTCCGTAAAAAAATCATTCTAATTACGTGCGTTCTTACGCTTTGCTTTGTTGCTTTATACAGCTGGGGGCTGTGGAAAATTTCCCGGATGACCGAGGGAGTGGGCGATTCACCTGTGCAGCAATTGCTGGATGGGGTAATGGTTCTGTCGCTGGGGCTGCTATTCGCCCAAATGATCGCCGCCTTCCTTGTTTTCTTCTCGACGATGGGCGCGGTCTCAGGCGAGGTAGAGAGCGGACTAATGCTGGCACTGCTGGCAAGGCCGATCCCCAGGTGGAAGGTATATATGGGCAAATATGCAGGCATCGCTTGCTGGATGCTGTTGTATAACGCAGTACTCTTCTGGGCTATCTTGCTTCCGGTGCATGTCCTGATGAGCTTTCCACTCTTACCTCTCGCTGTTATGAAGTCGTTTCTGCTCTTCCTATTTATACCGCTGCTGCTGCTCGCTCTGTCCTTGCTGGGATCTACACTTCTTCCTACGCTCGGCAATGGTGCAGCTTGTGCTATGCTGTATGGCCTCGGCCTTTTCAGCGGTTTCGCGGACAATTTATTTAATTTAGGCAAGACGAATCTGGCCGTCAGCAAGGCCTCCCTGCTTATCTCCCTGCTGATACCGTCAGATTCGCTCTCCCGCCGATTAAGCTATGAAATCATTGGCGGTCCTGATCTGCCTCTTACGTCCGATATGCTGCGGTCTATGGGCCCGTTCTCTATCGCAAATGTGCCAAGCATTACGTTTCTCATCTATACGGTAGTGTACGGAGTACTGCTTCTGCTCATCGGATGTACCGTATTTCATAAAAAAGATATCGTTTAAAAAGGAGTACTCCTACATGCAGACGATTTTACAGGTTACAGGACTGTGCAAGCATTATAACAAAATCAAAGCTGTCGACAACGTTAACATGTCGCTTGCGCAGGGAGACATCTATGGATTTCTTGGCCAGAATGGTGCGGGTAAGACGACCACGATCCGTATGATGATGGGGTTAATCCAACCCTCGTCAGGGCATGTTGAACTTTTCGGTGAACGAATAAAGCCTGGTCGCAATGGAGTATTCGGTAAAGTTGGCTCCGTTATTGAGTATCCGGGCTTTTACTCGAATTTGACAGCGCTTGAGAATTTGGAGATCCATCGCCTTATGATGGGAGTCAAGCGGCCTGAAGCGTTGGAGGAGGCGCTTCATACGGTTGGATTATGGGAGGTACGCAACCGCAAAGCAGCGCAGTTCTCGCTTGGCATGAAGCAGCGGCTCGGAATCGCCAGGGCGATTCTGCATAGCCCGCAGCTGCTTATTCTGGATGAGCCGACCAACGGGTTAGATCCGATGGGCATTAAGGAAATTCGTCTCCTTATTCAGGAACTAGCACAAAAGCGCAAAATCACCATACTTATCTCGAGTCATATTCTCAGTGAAGTAGAGCAGCTTGCGACGAAGGTTGGAATCATTCACGGCGGAGTGATGCTGGAGGAAACATCGATGCAGCACTTAAAGGAGAAAAACAGACAATATATTGGCCTACAGGTGGATCAGCCCCATAAGGCCAGAGAGCTGTTGGCTGCCAATATGCAGATCCGGGATTGCCGACTTGATGAGGATGGATGGCTTCGCATCTATGATGAAGGAAAGCCATCCGGTGAGATGAATCGGTTACTTACCGGCGAAGGCATCCTTGTAAGCAGCTTGTGTTCGATCAAAGACTCGTTGGAGGATTATTTTGTTCATTTAATTGAAGAAGGTGAATCGGTTGGTTAATTTAATCGCTTGCGAGTGGATCAAGTGGAAAAGGTCAAAAATGCTGTGGCTGATGGCTATCGGGGCGCTGCTGCCGGTTCTGCTTAATTTTGCTGTCATGCTGAACCATTATAATAATGACAGGGCAACGGTGCTGCATTGGAATATCTATTTTAGCGATAATCTCATGCTGATGACGATGCTCATGTGTCCGACCTTATTCTCTCTTCTCATAGGCTATATGTTCGCGCGCGAGTTCCAGGAGCGTACCATTAATAACCTGCTGACAGGTCCTAAGCCGCGGTATCAGGTGTTGGCTGCCAAATTCATCATTACAATTCCAGTAATGATGGCCGTGTTGCTTCTCTCTATGCTGCTGACATGGGCATCGGGATATGTTATACCGCATGATCCGATGACATTGAACGTAATGGGAGAAGCGCTGGGCAAATACGGGCTTCTGCTTGCTTTGCAGTTTGCGCTAGCCCCGATTTCGGCAGTCGTTGCCATCCTTGGCCGCAGCTATATCCCAGCCATGGGGCTTGGCGTCTTCGCCGTCATATCGGAGCTGACGATCATGCAGTCCAAGTACATTATGTACTATCCATGGAGCGTACCGATGAATCTAATTCTTAACCTGTCTCCGGATCTAAACGTGGCATCCGTTGGAGTGACAACGATGCTTATCACATTCATTCTGCCTCTTGTCTTCGTATTCTTCTACTTCCGCAGAGCCGATGTTCACAGCGGGTAAGGAGAGAAAAGTCTGTCCGAAAAAGTTAGCGTTGACCAACACCTATGATCAAGTTATGCTTTTCCAGAGCCATTTATAAGTTGAAGGGGATTCCCGCATAGCTGGCTCTAATTTGAAATCATGATTTTCTGAGGTGAATAAGGTGATTGCTGATTGGCGTAAACAATGGACGACGAATGTGAAGGTGAATGTGCTTGCGGGAATGACCGCGACACTTGCCCTCGTACCGGACTCCTTGGCATTTTCATTCATGGCGGGTGTGCCGCCGACCGTTGGGATCTATGCGACGATTTGTATTTTACTCGTTACTACTTTTCTTGGCGGCAGGCCGGGTATGATCTCAGCTGCGGCTGGCTCAATGGCCGTATTAATGCTGACGCTCGTGAAGGAGCATGGCATTGCGTACTTATTCGCGGCAACGGTTCTGACCGGCATTATTCAATATTTTATGGGTGTATTCAAGCTAGGCCGATTAATGAGATTTGTTCCGCAAGCCGTTTTGACCGGCTTCGTTAATGCACTTGCGATATTGATCTTCTTGTCCCAGCTGCGCTACTTCAAGGGTGCTTCATGGACGATGTATGTGCTGGCCGGGATAACGCTGCTTATCATTTATGTGCTTCCACGTTATTTTAAGGCTGTTCCTTCGCCGCTCGTGGCAGTGGCTTTGCTGACTCTTGCGGTATGGGCGACCGGATTAGCTGATGTATCCCGGATTGGCGATATTGCCGTCATGGATGTCTCGCTTCCATCGTTTCTTATGCCTGATTTACCGTTCAACTGGGAAACGCTCATGATCATTTTGCCGTATTCTTTATCTTTAGCTGTTGTTGGATTTACGGAAACGATGCTGACGCATCATTTGCTTGATGAGATGACAGAGGAGCAGACCGATACGAACAAAGAAATGCGCGGGCAGGGCATTGCGAACTTCATCGCCGGCTTTTTTGGCGGAATGGCTGGCTGCGCGCTGGTTGCTGAATCCGTCTTAAACGTGAAAATGGGCGGTAGGCATCGGCTCTCTACTTTGGTGGCGGCGTTGTTTCTGCTCCTGCTGGCAGTCGTGCTGGGAGATGTGCTTGCTTTAGTGCCAATGGCAGCACTTGTCGGCATAATGCTGATGGTATGTGTGGCGATTTTCGATTGGAAATCGGTCATGAACATCCGTGAAGTACCCGCAAATGAAACGGTTGTAATGGCTGTAACCGTTGGATCCGTCGTAATTACGCATGATTTGGCGATCGGCGTAATCGTCGGTGTGGCAGCAAGCTCCATCTGGCTTGCTGTCAAATCACGGCTGCGTACCGTTGAGTCCTCGAATTAATCTCTGGCATTAAGGTAAGCGGCTGCTCAAGGGTGAAATCCCGGGCAGCCGCTTTTTTTTATGGAGAGAAAAGGGTGTATAGATGAACACGAGTAATCACTTAGCGCGCTTGACAAATAACAACAGCCCGGGCAATAGTGAAGGTAAGCCAGTGTTAAATATATAACCCAACAATGGAGGTACTGTTATGGCGGCACAGCAAAGTCTGTTTAACCCTAAATGGCTTAACGGTGAATACCGTCCTGACATTAACGCTTATTACTATAAACAGTGGAATGATTTTCATATGGGCTTCCATACACATGAAACGAATGAGATTATGTATGTCATCTCCGGCGTTTGCAAGGTAGATACGGAGGATCAAACGATTGCCATGCGCAAAGGGGATCTGATTCTGCTCGATTCCGGCACTTCCCATCGGCTAATTGTCGAAGAGGGACCCTGCCGGATGCTTAATGTGGAGTTTACTTTCACTGAATGTGAAGGCGTTGTACCATCCTTGAACCAGCTGGCCGCAGGCAATGGTGCCTTGAAGGAGCTGCTCGAACGCAATTGCAGTTATATTATGCTTCGTGATCCAAGCGATGTGTACCATACGCTCAAGAGCCTGGTGATGGAGCTGGATACGGGCGGACAGGGAAAGAATAACATAAGCATGATTCATCTTCTCGTATCTCAGCTCATGATTAGAGTAGCTAGGCTGGCTGCAGAAGAGTTCAAGGATAGCGCCGTCCGACAAATTGACCGCTATGTGAGGCAAGCAACCGAATACATTCATCAGCATTACGATTGTGATATTCAGGCAAAGGATATTGCCGCTGTCGTCAATTTGCATCCCGTTTATTTGCAGCGCATTTTCAAATCTAATATGAACCAGACCCTCACCGAATATATGGCAGAGCTTAGAATGGAGAAAGCCAAAATGCTCCTGGCACGCACTGATGTGCCAATTATCGATATTGCGGACTATGTGGGGCTTAACAGCAGGCAGTATTTCAGCGCGCTGTTTAAGAAGCATACCGGCTGCTCGCCAGCGGCCTACCGTAAATCGGTAGAAACCTTCACAGGCTTCGATTAAGTTTCAATAGTTGACATCCATCCAGCATTCCCGTTGTAAAATTGAAAACGTATTCTTGGTCCTCCCTGCTACAATACAGATAGATGTACCGCAGAAAACGAGCATATGCTTCCGAGGTGGTTTTCTGCTCCAGGGAGTTTACGCAAGGCTGTAAGGCAGAAAACGAGCATATGCTTCCGAGGTGGTCTTTTGCTATCAGGGAAGTTAATACTGCGATGTAACGCAAAAAACCTGAGGAGGGTTCAAAAAAATGTCATTCAAAGTTACTTTTATCGGTGCAGGCAGTATTGGGTTTACGCGTGGTCTGCTGAGGGACTTGCTGGCAGTTCCGGAGTTTCACAATATGGAGGTTGCTTTTACGGACATCAATGCGCATAACTTGGACATGGTGACCCAGCTTTGCCAGCGGGATATTAATGAAAATGGTTTGGATATCCATATTCAATCGACGCTTGATCGCCGTGAGGCTTTGAAGGGTGCCCGTTATGTGTTTGTTGTCGTTCGTGTCGGTGGTTTGGAAGCCTTCCAGCATGATGTTGATATTCCGCTCAAATACGGCGTTGATCAATGTGTAGGTGATACACTGTGTGCTGGAGGAATTATGTACGGACAGCGCGGCATCGCCGAAATGATGAATATTTGCAAAGATATTCGCGAGGTTGCTGATCCGAATGTGCTGCTTCTTAACTATGCAAATCCAATGGCAATGCTGACATGGGCCTGCAATAAATACGGCGGCGTGAATACGATCGGTCTATGTCATGGTGTTCAAGGCGGCCACTGGCAAATTGCGAGAGCTTTTGGCTTGGAGAAGAAAGAAGTCGACATTATCTGTGCGGGAATTAACCATCAAACCTGGTATGTCTCGGTTAAACATAAGAGTGAGGATTTAACCGGCAAAGTACTGGAAGCTTTCGAGAAGCATCCGGAATTTTGCAAAACAGAGAAAGTTCGTATTGATATGCTGCGCCGGTTTGGCTACTATTCAACCGAATCCAATGGTCATCTCAGTGAATATGTACCTTGGTACCGCAAACGTGCAGACGAAATTGCAGAATGGATCGATCTTGGCGTATGGATTAATGGCGAGACGGGCGGATATTTACGTGTATGCACGGAAGGCCGCAACTGGTTCGAGACTGATTTTCCGAACTGGATGAAGGAGGATGCGCTCGTATACTCTGCCGAGAACCGCGGCGAGGAGCATGGCTCTTACATTATTGAAGGTCTGGAGACTGGACGTGTATACCGCGGCCACTTCAACGTGGTCAACAACGGCGTAATTACAAATCTGCCTGACGATGCAATTATTGAAGCTCCGGGCTATGTTGATCGTAATGGTATTAATATGCCGATCGTTGGCGATTTGCCGCTTGGCTGCGCTGCTGTCTGCAATGTGAGTATTTCCGTCCAACGTTTGGCTGTGGAAGCTGCGATTCATGGAGATGATACGCTGCTGCGTCAAGCGATGATGATGGATCCGCTCGTGGGAGCAGTTTGCAACCCCAAAGAAATTTGGCAGATGGCCGATGAAATGCTGGTTGCACAGGCTAAATGGCTGCCGCAATATGAATCCGCAGTTGAAGAGGCGAAGGAGCGGCTCTCATCAGGGGATTTGGTTCCTACCCGCGAGAACTACCAAGGTGCTGCAAGATTGAAAACGAAAACGGTCGAGGAAATGATGGAAGATCGCGAAGCCGCTAACCGTAATGCCGGTGAATCCGACAAAGCGAAGGAGCGTCCTGCCGCTGCGCACTAATTCGAACTGAAAAGAAACAAAGAAGGAGGTCCAGCCGCAATCGCGGTCTGGATCTCCTTCTTACTTGTAAAATATAAGAAAGTATAAATTTTTACTATACTTTGCTTATATTTCTCCGGAATGTACCGCGTTCCGCCGCCAAAGTACGGTGCTAGCCGTTTCACCTTATCTGCTTGCTTGCGAATTAACGTTTAGGATAAAGCGGGTAATCAACTGTTGTCGGTACCTCAATAAGAACAACCCGCAGAGGGGTATCGGATGCGGCTTCAATCACAGCAGATACATTTTTATCGGAACGGACAACGACGAAATCCTTATGCTTGAAGGCGGTACGATGTTCAGAATCCGACCCATTAGTCCAAATGCCATCACCCCGAATTGCAAGTGCCGACAGTGTGCGATTGTCTGATACCGGATGTGTGTATGACGCGCCAGGAGCAATCTCGATATCCCACATCAGCGCATCGGCAACGATAAGGATGGGCGAATCTTCACCGATAACGGTCTTTTTCACATAGCCTTCGCCTTGAGTAATAGGAAAATCCTCATGCTCGTATTGATAATAGGTCGGTTTACGGAGAAAAGCTTCCTCCATATGCGGCTCGAACCAGATTTGGAAGGCTTCCATATCAGGTCCAACCATCCGTTCCTCATGGCTGACGCCAGAACCGGTCTGCATCAACTGCACTCCGCCAGCACCAACGGTACTTCTTGTACCTAATGTATCTCCATGCTCCGCTCTGCCTGAGATCACATAAGTCATAATTTCAAAAGCCTGATGAGGATGGAGTCCAATAGCCCCCTCCTCCTTGGAATGCCCCCAAGCCCAGTAGAAGAGAGGACCCAATCGTTTCACAACGGAGCCTTCACCAGAGAATCCAATCGGTTTCTGCTCTGTGATTTTCCCGCCGTCAAAAGCGCCAACAGCCTGAAGTGTTGGTCCGTATATAAGAGTTTGCATCAGAATCTCCTCCTTAGTTAATAGAATAATCACCGGCTCCGATAAGAGCGAGGCCGATCGCAACAGCGATGATCATGACGTTGTATTCAATTCCGTTTTGCGTTACCCAGAATCCATTTTTAGCGTGAACCGAAATAATCGCGCCCAGCATTAAGATGACGATTAAGGCAGCTGCAACTGGCATCCATAGACCGAGTACAAATAATAATCCGCCGACCACCTCGAACAATCCGACTACAAATGCTGCCATAACACCAGGCTTAATACCGATCGAGTCGAGCCATCCGCCTGTACCTTTAAGTCCATAACCGCCAAACCAACCGAATAGCTTTTGTGCACCATGTCCTACGAAAATCAAACCGAATACGGTTCGAATAATTAACAATCCCCATGCGATACTCATAACAAAATCCCTCCATTTTTTAAGTTAAGTGTCTTAATATTAAGATATTCGAGAAAATAAAGGTAACGACCTCGTTAATGTTAGCTAGAGTGAAGCTTCGCCTTGCGCGATCTTGATGAAGCATGAGCAGTAACAGACTGCATGGCTCTAGGCATTATAATGAAGAGTTGAAGAGCGGTATTTGGTTTCTCCAACGTTGTTCTCACCTCGATTCATTTCTTAATATCAAATATCTTAATATAAAGATATATGAAATCAAGATGAATGTCAAGCGAGGATTTGCACGAGAATCTAGGGGAGGAAAATAGTCTATTATATAGAAGCAATTTTTAAAAAGTTTCAAACGACCGGGTTTGTACGCATAAATAAACAGGAGAATTCCCATTTTGGGTAGGAATCCTCCTGTTAGATTTGACTAATATGAGGGTAATGATAAGCTACTCTTGTTTGTAGGACGGTTGCGCTGCATATTAATTGGTTCTGGAACATCATCTCCACCAACGAACTGATGCTTGACCAGCTTATTGAAAGAACTTAACCAAGGGGTAAGTGAACGTCCAGCCCATGCTTCTTGCGCATATTGAATGATATGGTTAGAGAATTCTTTGTTCGCGGAGATATGGACCTCCTGCACAGTAGG
This sequence comes from uncultured Paenibacillaceae bacterium, assembly GCA_963793665.1. Taxonomy (GTDB): domain Bacteria; phylum Bacillota; class Bacilli; order Paenibacillales; family Paenibacillaceae; genus Paenibacillus_Z. The sequence goes on along the minus strand of CAWCBD010000003.1, from coordinate 34,314 downwards.
TGCCAGCCTCCGAATATGAACGGCTATCGTCTGTTTTAGTTCACTCGAGATTTCATTGTGGTCGTTGATCGAGAGTTGAGAATTGTACGGCGTCACAATCCGTTGATTGTTCCAATAAGGACTTCCGTTATCTACATTGTAGACGCCTTCTGTAGAACCCGAATTGTCCTGTTCCCGAGTTCCATATCCCCCAGTCTTGCGGGTTCCGGTTGCTGTCCAGTCTGTTGATATGGCTGCATAAGCATTTTTATCGGTCAAAATGACGATGGCTGCGGCGACTCCATTAATATTGGAGACATCTGTTGATAGCAGAGAGCTGTATTCTAACCAATGATTATCATGCTGGCCAGGTATGCTGCTCGTCGTCCCATACATTTTGCTGCCCAGCATTTTGGGGTCGCCTTTTTTTTGGTGCCATAGTCGAAGGTGCTGTTCTGTACTTTCCGTTCATAGTTACAGCTCGTTAAGGTCATGGCCGTCAAGGTTACAGCCGATAGAAATACGAGTAGGTTGCGATAAGCAGCTCGTCTTTTCACGTTTAGGTGGCTCCTTCCTTTATGCTATCTATAGGATGAACGTCGAAAGATGAAATATGCATGCTTTCTCCATACATAAAAGACCATGGTTTTTGCACACAATGTAGGATAGACATAGCACTTTTGAGTCTTGGCTTGGCAAGCAAAAAAACCAATAAAATCACGGTTTTTTCGGGTTTGAGAACAATTTGTGAACTCTCTTGGGAACATTGACAAAAGGCACCTCCAACTTTATATTTAATAAGGTGATTAGATTGCGGAAGTTGTCTAAACATCAAGGAAATCACGCAGCACAGCCGCTTTTTGCGCCATCCACGGCAGCTGCGAACAACGTAAAAAGTGGGGTTGATTAATGATGAATCGGTGGCACGTTCTAAAACGGCTATTGCCGCTTCTTGCCGGAATGGTGTTACTGCTGTCAGCATGCGGACGAGCTGACCTGTCGACGCTTAGACCGCAAGGACCGGTTGCTGAAGAACAATTTTTTCTAATGAAACTAACGGTCGTTATTATGGTCTTGGTCGTTATAGTCGTCTTTGCAATTGCAGTATACGTTATTATTCGCTTTCGCCGCCGTCCAGGCGACAAAACGATTCCAGTTCAGGTGGAAGGTAACCACAAGCTGGAGATTATCTGGACCGTTATACCGATTATTCTCCTTGTAATCCTTGGTGTCCCAACCGTTAAGACCGTATTCGGCCTTGCTGCGGATCACACCAAAGATCCAAATGCGATACAAGTGAAAGTAACCGCTCATCAGTACTGGTGGGAATTTGAATATCCGAATCTGGGTGTGAAGACAGCACAGGAGCTGCTCATTCCTAACGATGCTATCATTTCGATTGAAGCCAAGACTGCAGACGTTCTTCACTCCTTCTGGATTCCGTCGCTTGCTGGTAAAACGGATACGAATCCAGGCGGCAACGTGAATATCATGTACTTTGAAGCGCCTAAGACTGGCGTTTATCTAGGGAAGTGCGCCGAGCTTTGCGGACCTTCTCATTCCTTAATGGATTTTAAAGTGAAAGTTGTTGACCGTGCATCATTTGAACGTTGGGTTGCGGCAATGAAGAATCCTGTTGCGCTTCCTGCAGACAAAGAAATTGCTGATGTTCTGAACAGTCAGTGCTTGTCTTGCCATGCAATCGGTGCAAACGGCGGTCAATTGTATCCGAACTTAACTGGTATTGGCGGCCGTCAGGCTGTAGCCGGCATCTTGGTTAACACGGATGATGCGAAGTATGCGAATGAAGGAACAGTCGAGGAAAACCTGAAGAGATGGATCACTGATCCGCAGAAGGTTAAGCCGGGCACATTAATGCCTAAAGTTAATCTGACTGAACCGCAAATTGCGGCCATATCGAAGTACTTGGCCGGATTGAAGCTTGATTACGAGAAATAATTACTCACGGAATGAAGGAGGTACCTACTTTGGCTCATGCACATGCGGTTAAACGGTACAGTGGCCTGATGGATTGGCTCACAACGGTTGACCATAAAAAAATCGGCATTCTGTATTTGATTTCGGGCGGCTTCTTCTTCCTCGTCGGTGGTTTGGAAGCAATTCTGATTCGGATTCAATTATGGAAGCCACTCAATGATTTCGTAGCGGCGCATACATACAACGAATTGTTGACGATGCACGGTACGACGATGATATTCCTGGCAGCGATGCCGATTATATTCGCATTAATGAATGCGATCGTTCCTTTGCAGATCGGTGCGAGGGACGTAGCCTTTCCTTTCGTTAACGCGCTTGGTTTCTGGACATTCTTTGCAGGCGGAGTTTTGCTCAATGTGAGCTGGTTCGCCGGCGGTGCTCCAGATGCAGGCTGGACGTCGTATGCTCCGCTTGCAACTACAACCTATAGCTCAGGTCACGGTGTCGATTATTACGTTATCGGTTTGCAAATTGCCGGTATAGGAACCTTGATCGGCGGGATTAACTTCTTGGCGACAATTATTAATATGCGTGCGCCAGGCATGAGCTTCATGCGTATGCCGATGTTCACTTGGTCGGCATTCATTACTTCCGCTTTGATCCTCTTCGCTTTCCCAGCCCTTACAGTTGGTTTGGTAGCGCTTGATGTTTGACCGATTATTCGCTGGTAATTTCTTTGAAGTCAGCAATGGCGGTAACGCGGTACTCTGGGAGCATATCTTCTGGATCTTCGGACATCCTGAGGTATATATCTTGATTTTGCCAGCATTCGGGGTTATTTCCGAGGTTATCAGTACCTTCTCGCGTAAACGTCTCTTCGGATATAGTTCAATGGTATTCGCTACCGTGCTGATCGGCTTCCTCGGTTTCATGGTATGGGCGCATCATATGTTTACTACGGGACTTGGTCCTGTTGCGAACGCATTGTTCTCCATCGCGACGATGCTGATCGCTGTACCTACAGGTATCAAGATCTTCAACTGGCTGTTCACGATGTGGGGCGGATCGATCCGATTCACAACAGCTAACTTGTTCGCAGTCGGCTTCGTTCCAACTTTCGTAATGGGCGGGGTAACTGGGGTAATGCTCGCGGCAGCGCCTGCTGACTTCCAGTATCATGATTCCTATTTCGTCGTTGCTCACTTCCACTACGTTATCGTTGGCGGTTTGATTCTTGGCTTGTTCGCCGGTCTTTACTACTGGTGGCCAAAAATGTTCGGACGCGTACTTGACGAAACACTCGGTAAGATCTGTTTCTGGACATTCTTCCTTGGTTTCCATTTAACGTTCTTCGTACAGCATTTCCTTGGTTTGATGGGGATGCCGCGCCGGGTATGGACGTATTTGGACGGAATGGGCTTCAATAACTTGAACTTAATCAGTACAATTGGTGCGTTCTTAATGGGTATTGGTACGATTGTATTCTTGATCAATATCGTAGTAACAGCGGCTAAGCCTCGCAATGCGACTAATGATCCTTGGGAAGATGGCCGCACGCTTGAGTGGTCGATTTCATCCCCGGCACCTGAATATAACTTTGCACAAACTCCGCTCGTACGCGGTTATGATGCTTACTGGAAAGAAAAGATGGAAGGTAAAGGTGCTATGACACCTGCTGAACCGCTTGGTTCGATTCATATGCCTTCGCCATCGATATTGCCGTTCTTCATGTCTGTGGGCTTGTTCATTGCAGGATTGGGACTTATGTATGCGGATGGACATTATTCAAACAGCTTCGTTGCTACAATCTTTAACAAACATATCTTCACAGGCTTCGGATTGCTTATTACGTTTGCTTGTATGTTCCTTCGTTCGGTATATGACGATCATGGTTTCCATATCGAGCCGGATGAACTGCACGACAAGGGGGTTAAAGCGTGAGCACACATTCACACGTAGATGGCCAATTGCCGCATGAGCCGGAGAAAGCAACACTTGAAGGCCGTAATAAAGTGCTCGGCTTCTGGTTATTCCTTGGTGCTGAGACGGTATTGTTCGGAACGTTGTTCTCCGCGTTCCTAGCACTTCGCCATCAAGTAGGCGACGGTAATCCGACATCACAGGAATTGTTCGAGCTGCCAACGGTTGCCTTAGCTACGTTTATCTTGTTATTCTCGAGTTTGACGAGTGTGTTCGCGATTCAAGCGATGCATACGAACAAAGTGAAGGCGATGATCAGCTGGTTGATCGTTACCATTGTACTTGGTTTTGGGTTTCTAGGCCTTGAAGTTTATGAGTTTAGTCACTACGTAAGCGAAGGCCATAAGTTCTCAACAAGTGCATTCAGTACTTCCTTCTATACACTTGTTGGTTTCCACGGTGCACACGTATTGTTCGGGGTCATTTGGATCTCGATATTAATTGCACAAATATTCAAAAAAGGACTTAATGTCGTTACAGCTCCGAAGATATATGTTGCCGGGATCTACTGGCACTTTATCGACGTCGTGTGGGTATTCATCTTCACTGTCGTTTACTTGATGGGAAAGGTGGGCTAACGAATGTCCAATCAACATTCAGCTGCCGAAGAGCAAGGTCAGCGCCACAGGCATGAAGGACCACGTAAGCATATCGTTGCTTTTATATTCTCGATTCTGCTGACGGTTATTGCTTTTGCGATGGTTGCAGCCGGAGAAGTTAATACATCGTTTATTTACATCTCCCTGGTTCTTATGGCGATTTTACAAGTGTTTATTCAAATGTCGTTCTGGATGCATATGAAGGATCGCGGACATGTTTTTCCGATTGTTGGTATTACGATGGGTGTGTTCGTTGTATTCACGATCGTTATCATGGCCGAATATTGGGCTTGGTGGTAAACGAGTTATAAACTGAAGAGAGGGTGGTCCCTAGCTGGCCCCCTCTTTTGTTATAGCTTGAAGTATGTCTGGAAAGGGGTACCATAATGCTCGGATTGCAATATTTCAGCTTTGAAGATTTATGGAGCCCATGGACTTTCTTCTTTATGGCAGCGCTTGTCATTGTTTATTTTTACTTGGCCGGACCGTGGAGAGAAAGGCATGTGCCGCAAGCAGCACCTGCTACAATAAGGCAAAAGTGTATGTTCGTTACGGGGATGGTACTATTTTATTTTGTACAGGGCGGACCTTTGGAACTGCTCGGCCATCTGATGTTCACATTCCATATGGCGGATATGTCGGTCTCGTATTTGATTGTTCCACCCTTGATTTTGCTGGGCATTCCAACGTTTATGTGGCGAGCTGCTTTCTCAGGAAAAGCGTGGTCTAAGCTGTCATGGCTTATGCATCCGATCCTGACGCTTGTGCTGTTCAACATGCTGTTCTCGATCTATCATGTTCCAGTCGTACATGACTATGTAATGACACATTTTCTCATTCACAGACTTTACTATTTCGTACTTCTTATCACCTCCTTTATGATGTGGTGGCAAATTGCTTGTCCTGTACCTGAATGGAATCGGATAACGGATCTAAAGAAAATGGCTTATATTTTTGCTAATGGAATGCTGTTGACGCCTGCATGCGCGCTCATTATCTTCTCTAGCACTTCCATGTATGCGACGTATAACGACCCCGAAGTGTGGGCTAAAGCGATGGGTTATTGTGTGTCCGGCGATCCTAGTGCGCTGCTGGCAATGTTCAAAGGGCCATCCTTCTTTAATCTTATGGATCCGGCCGAGGATCAGCAGCTTGGCGGCATTGTAATGAAGCTTGTTCAAGAGGTTATGTATGGAGCTATTCTAGCTTATGTTTTTTATAACTGGTACAAGAAAGAGCATGCGGATTCCGATGATGTACTGCCGGATGCTCAATCAGGAGTAATGAGTTAGGTTTGAACAAATGATTTTCGTAGGAATGGATGGGATATCCTTTGTCAATGTATGATATTTTGCCTGCAATCAGTACTTCCTTCATTGCCTTGAGTGCGATACTCGTAGCGATTGGTTGGAGTTTAGCGATAAAGAGAAAACTAGATGCGCATAAGAAGGTCATGCTGGCTGGAGCGACATCGGCATTGCTGTTCTTCATCATCTATGTTTCACGGACGATCTTCGTCGGGAATACAGATTGGGGCGGCTCGGATGAGATGAAGCCCTACTATCTGGTTTTTCTATTCTTTCATATCGTTCTAGCCACAGTCGGTGCCGTATTCGGTATTACAACCCTTACGCTCGCGTTCCGCAGCAAGTTTGCTAAACACCGCAAATGGGGCCGAGTGACGTCAATAATTTGGTTCTTTACCGCAATTACAGGTGTAACGGTCTATATACTGCTTTATCTCATGTATCCAGGTGGTCATACAAAGCCGGTATTAGATGTATTGTTCGGTTAATTGCAAATACGGAGGTCGACCATGAAGATTACGATTTTGAATAAATCAGTGACTCAAGATGAGGATGAAAGCTACCGGGGACAAGTTATATTCGAGGTAGAAGGCCATAAACAGCCTTATGAGGTCATCCTTCTGACCAAGAGGGGAAAAATGTGGGATTATAGTCTGAGTTTTGCTAATGAATCAGGGACTGAAGAGGATATCTTCGCTGTAGAGAAGGCAATTGAAGAAGATGATGAGCTGTTTGATCAATTCATTGATGCGATCGATGATGCACTGGAGAGCCAGGAATAGGCTCTTGAACAGAGTAAGTAGGGGCATCATTTCCTAGGAAATAGCCGTATAAGAGCTGTACCCGCGTTGTAACAGACAACGTAAGGGTGCAGCTTTTTTCTTTACAAAAATTTTAGCATCCAAATGTTGACAGTTGGGAAAGGTGTGATTATACTGTGTATATTGATATATACAGTTGATTGTATGGAGGTGGCTGGATGACCAGCTGGCAGGGAGCTAAAATATTATTCCAGCATGAAATGCGTCGGTCATGGATCGGACTATTAATTACGATGGTGTTCTTCTCCTACGTCAGTATCGTGATGATGCCGCTTTTCAATGAAATGTTGGATCAGAAGGCATCCGACGAGAATATATGGTGGGTGGGTGATCTGCTCTACTTGACGATTCTGCCTAATATGGGGTTCTTGATGAATCGTTCTTATATGAAATATTGGAAAAGTGACCCATTTACTCGAAAAATCGCTTACTGGCGAACACTGCCGATTGGTTTAACATCAATGGTACTTGCACGAATGCTGCAGTTAATCACTGTTCTGTCGATCGTTGGCGCTTTTTTCTTTATTTTTCAGTATTTGCTGTTAGATGAACTTCGTACTGAATTAACGCCAGGCGAGTATTTGATCTTTGCCTTGGTCTGGATCGGTTATGCGCTGACAATAAGCGCGAACTATGTCATATTCGAACAGCTGTTAAGCGGGAAAAAATATTTCGCAGTATGCCTTTCCTACCTAGCTATATTTGTAGTCATAGCATTGATCAGTTGGTGGACGGATTGGGAAGTTGTGTTCCACACCATTAAGGCCTCCCAGGACGAAGATGTGATGTGGCCGATCAGCTCGCTTCTAATCGGTTTCATGATGACTGCCGCAGCGGGGCTTTGGATTCGAAGAAAGCTTGCTTTAAGAAATTTTATGAGTTAAGAAAAGTGATGCTGGAGTCGATGATCTCGAAGAGAAGAGGTGGCACGGTGTGGATTCCTATACAAATTAATGAGCAGAGCGCAGAGCCGTTGTACCATCAAATCGAGGTTCAACTCCGTGCTAGCATTGTCAGCGGTCAGATGGCGGAAGGAACCTTGCTGCCGTCAATTCGTGAGTTAGCCCAAATGACGAGATGCAGCGTTATTACAATCAGGCGGGTTTATCAGGATTTGGAGAATGAAGGACTGCTTCGAACAAAGCAAGGAACAGGAACTTTTATTGCCAAGGTTGGCGAAGAAATGCGGGATAAGCACAGGCTCAGTGCCGTGAATGAAGCTTTGGAGCAAGCGGTCGATGCGGGGAAGCGAGTGCAATGTACAGATGAAGAAATGATAATACTTCTACAAGAAATATTGAAAAGCAAACGGAATTAGCGCTACGTGGGGAGGCATTAGCATGGAGCAAAACGCGATAAAGATAGAGGGCCTTATACAGAAGAGAGAACAGTTTGATCTAGGGCCTATCGATCTGGTTATTCCCGCAGGGTATGTGACGGCAATTATAGGTCCCAATGGTTCCGGCAAGAGCTCGCTGTTTCGGCTTATGCTGGATTTAGCGAAGCCGGATCATGGTGAAATCGAGCTTCTGGGTGAGAAGGTTGGGGCAAGTGACGACCAGCTGCTGAAGCAGAAAATCGGCTATGTGCCGGAACAGGCAATTGATATCGAGGATCATCTCAGAGCGGATCAGAAGATGGATTTCGTTAGAAAATGGTATCCGGCGTGGGACATGAACCGTTACCAGGAGCTGCTGCGCCGCTTCGAGGTTGATACCTCGCGCAAACTGGGGAAGATGTCGAAGGGGATGCGGCGTAAATTTGATTTGTCGCTGGCTATGGCCCATAACCCGGAGCTGCTGCTGCTGGATGAACCTTCGTCTGGTCTGGATCCCATCGCATGGAAAACGATGATCGAGGTCATTCATCGCTACATGGAGCGAGGTAATCGCACGGTGCTGATGGCCACCCATATCGTGGATGAGGTGAAGCGTTTAGCGGACTACATCGTTTTTATCATCCAAGGCAAAGTGGTTGGCATGTACGAGAAGGATACGCTGCTTGGAATCCTGGTATGTCCTGTATCTCGATATAGGAGATCAGCAGCATGTCGATTGGAAGGCCATTCCTGGTTTTCAGAACGCAGAGTCTACGGGTGGCAGTATGTTTAAAGTAGTGACAAGTGAAGCACAGGAAGCCCAAGACTGGCTTGCAGCCTCCACATTTCGCGTGATCGGCCAGCAAAAGCTAGAGCTTGATGAGATTTTGGAACGACTAATGGAACAGGTGAGAGGGGTCTGATGGGAACGATGAAACCATTGCAAGTAGATCAGGTAATGAAGCATTATGGGGATAAAACAGCGGTAAACGGCATTAGCTTTGAAGTAGCCGAAGGCGAAATTTATGGCTTGCTTGGTGCTAACGGGGCTGGTAAAACAACGACGATGCGTATGGTACTAGGCCTGATCTATCCAGATGGCGGCAGCATTCGATATAACGGCAAGACCTACAGTGCGGATCTGTTGAAGGGGCTTGGCTATTTGCCAGAGGAGCGCGGGCTGTACCCGAAGGTTAAGGTTAGTGATCAGATCATCTATCTTGCTCAGCTTCGTGGAATGTCCCGCAAGGATGCGGACACTAATTTGAAGCGATGGCTTGACCGCTTCAGCGTGCCTGAGTATTACGGCAAGAGGGTGGAAGAGCTCTCTAAAGGGAATCAGCAGAAGATTCAATTCATCGCAGCCATCATTCATAATCCGAAAATCGTTATTATGGACGAAGCCTTTAGCGGGCTTGACCCGGTCAATGTTGAACTATTGAAGTCGACAGTGAAGGAGCTTCGAGATGCGGGCTCAAGCATTCTTTTCTCCACGCATCGAATGGAGCATGTTGAGGAGCTATGCCGCAATATTACGATTTTACATCAATCGAATCCGGTGCTTCAAGGGAATTTGAAGGCTATTAAGAAGCAGTTCCCGCGTGAACGCGTCATTCTCGCGACGGAAGGCGACGTGACAGGACTAACAGATCTTAAAGGCGTAATCGCCGTTAATCGTCATGAATATGGTTATGAGCTGGTCATTGATAACGAGTCAGCAGGCCGTCCGATTCTGGAGCTGGCACTGGCGCAAACGAATGTAAGCCGGTTTGAAATTGTTGAGCCAACATTGAATGAAATATTTATAAAGACGGTAGGTGAGAACCATGAGTAACGGATTTGCGACAGTAGTCGGGTTCACGGTGAAGAATAAGCTCAGAGGAAAAGCTTTTCGTATTACGACCCTTATTATTGCCATTATTATTAGTATCGGAATTAATCTGCCTTATATCATTTCGCAATTTAGCGGTGAAGGTAAGGCGACGTCGATTGGATATGTGGATAAGGCCGCGGATAAGACGAGGTCGGATTTCTTTACTGGCAGCACGATTGCCGGCTTGTTGGGCCAATACTATAAAGCGCAGGAGAAGCCTGAGATTGTGCTCCAATCATTTGCGGATACCGGCTCATCGGATGGTAATGAAAAGGAGCTAAAGAAAGCCGTCGCGAGTGGTGAAATTAAAGGGTATATCGAATTTATGGATGGTGCAGAGGGCAGCTTCCCGAGCGTGACCTATAAGTCTGAAGCACTCATGGATACGAGTACCTCGCGATCACTGCAATCGGCACTGTCATGGGTGAAGCAGCAGGGCGTTTTGCAGCACTCCGGACTAAGCCAACAACAGAAGGATTTGATCCTTGCCCCAATCAAGCTGGATACGGTGCAAATTTCAGCCACGGAAGGTGCTGGCTCGATCGGGACAGGAAAGTCTGAAGGCGAGCAGGGAATGGATATGGCGCTGGTCTACGTCATCATCTTCATGCTGTTCATGGCGATTATGATTAGCGGGCAGATGATTGCAAGCGAGATTACAGCGGAGAAAAGCTCGCGGGTCATGGAAATTCTCATTACGAGCGTGTCGCCCCTCAAAGCGATGTTCGGTAAAATCACAGGCATGTTCCTAATTGTTATCACGCAGCTCGCTGTATATGTCATCGTTATTGTTGTGAATATGACGCTGCCGCATAATGCTAGCAAGCTTAGTGAATATGATATTAAGCTGAGCAATATCGATCCTGTGCTGCTCTGTTATGCAATTCTATTCTTCTTGACCGGGTACTTCTTATTCTCGACGATGTTTGCTGCTGTCGGTTCCATCGTAAGCCGAACAGAGGATCTGGGGCAGGCGGTGCTCCCGATAACGATGCTCTCACTTGCAGGTTTCTACATTTGTATGTTTGGCGGACTACAGAATCCAAACTCGATGCTGATCAAGGTCTCATCATTCATCCCATTCTTCTCGCCGTATGCGATGGTCGTTCGCCTCGGTTTATCTGATCCTCCGCTTTGGCAGGTGTGGTTATCCGTTGCGATTCTAGTCGTAACGTTCTCATGTACGGGCTGGCTGTCCGCGAAGATCTATCGCACAGGCGTGCTGATGTACGGCAAGAAGCCGTCGTTTAAGGAGCTTCGCAAGGCGATGAAGGCATATAAGGTTTAGATGATAATAAATGAAGATGAAGATGTGAGTAATAGGTACGACTGAGACCAGTTCTAATAACGAATGAGACTTTTAATAGTTACGATTGAGACTCTAAATAATAAATAAGCCAGTTAGATCAAAGCTGATCTAGCAGGCTTTTTTATTTTGGAGTGGAGTTTATGTGGGTCAAAATACGGGCGAGTTCACAGTCCTTCGTGTACGCCAACGAGTAGATCGTGTCGCTCGGATTAACCGGGCGTGAAGAACTCCTCCTCGGTCACTTCCTGCGCCTCGTTATGATGCGCGATCGTAGTTCCATAATTAACAATGCAGGTAGCCGATCAGACTGCCATGGAATGCTAAAGGATGACCCATAAAGTGTAGCTTTCTTTCAATTTGTGATAAAATAGGTGAACCGGATTTTCGCAAATCCAAGAATTTTGAAACTTGCAAGCGGTTGCAGTTTGTCGGGGGGACTGAAATGTACAAATCGAGATTCACAAATATTTTCAGAAGCTTTCTCATTTCGTACATCGTTATTTTAATAATTCCCAATGTTGCCGGATACACTTCCTACAAGGCTGCGATAGATGTTGCGGAAACCGGCTCGATCGATACCAGCTTGATGGTGTTTAATCAAAGTAAAGATATTTTAGAGCGGCGAATGGACGAAGTCGAAGCGTTTACAACAAAGATCACCATGAATCAGGATTTGAAGCGTCTTCTAAGTGAAAGTGCAAATGAGGGGGAATTATCCAGATTTATGATCTGCGCCAAATATGGCAGGATATATATGCATATGGACTTACGAATGATTTTTTACAGGACTTTTACATCTATTTGAGAAATTATAATCGTATGATCTCTCCGAAATCCGTATATTTACGGACTGATCATTTTTACGAGCAATACTGCTATAACGATCTTTCCTTTGAGGAATGGAAAGAAACGATACTGGAAAAGGGCCATCAACACTGGATTATGCCGCTCCGCGTATATAACGATAATGGGAATGAGACGATGCGAATCTCTTATTGCAATCGATCCCTTTGGACAGCTATAATCACCCGATGGGTGCGATTGTTATACCCATTGACCAGAAGAAAATCGGCAGCCTGCTGGACAGCATCCCCAAGCAGTATGGCGGCTGGGCCTATATTGCGGACAGTCATGGGAATGCTCTTGCTTCAGTTGGGATCGACGAATCGCAAGTAAAGGATCTGCAACATGAGGCAGGGACGTATGGAGATGTCTCGAAGCGATATATGGACGATACATTGCTTATCTCGATTCGTTCCGAGTCCAACGGTTGGTTATATACTGCCGGCATCCCCAAGCAAGCGATCATGAAGGAAGCTAATGACATCAAGAAGAATACCTGGATCGTCACCGCTGCGACACTGCTTCTAGGGCTCATCGTCAGTTTGCTTCTGGCCTATCGCAACAGCGCTCCGATCCATAAATTGATCGGGATCTTCATGGACCAATTCGGTCAGGATTCTGCGAAAAAATTAATGGATTCCATTTTTTGCACGGAAATATATCCAGCCTGATTTCGAACAACAAGAAGCTGGAAGCAGAATTAAACCGGCAGACTCCGATGCTGAGAGACGCTTTCTTGAAACGGTTGGTGAAGGGGGAGTTTGAATCGCTGAACGAGATAAGGGCGATGGCTTCCCAAACGGGTATTGAAATGCATGGAGAATTCGGATATGTGGGACTTATTCAAGTGGATGGATATAGCGGCATGGATAGTAAAGATGTTCTGAATGAATTGCATGCTGCGCGACTGCTTGCCAAACAAAAACTGCATGAGATCGCTAGCGAGCTCAACATGACAGATATAGATTCCGATAAGATCGTTGTCATTTTTATGTTTAGCAAAGAGCCCGATGCCGTGGCGGATAGGGATATCGAGGCGACTATTAACAGTCTCCGTGCAGCCGTCGAATCCGAGTATCGAATATCGCTGACCGTTTCCATGGGCGCCGTATTCCATAACCTGCTGATATCAGCCGTTCTTATTATGAAGCGAAACGGGCGATTGGAGCTTGCCGCTTTCACCAAAGTCAGAGGGCTACTGTGGTACCATAGCATGCCGAAAGAAACGGCGACTTTCTATTACCCAATTGATCTTGAGCTTCGATTGCTGAATGCTTTGAAGGCCGGGGAACAATCCGAAGTGAAGCGGATCGTGTCGCTTATATTCGAACAGAACTTTATGGATCGGGATTTGTCGCCAGAAATGGCGCAACAGCTTGTAGGCCAAATCAAAGGAACCATAATCAAGCTGCTGGACCAAAAAGGCCTAATGGATTCCAACGTTTTGGAGAAGATAAAAGAGCAAACGGTTCGTATCCAGCTGACTGACGGACTTGATAAAGTAAGGCATGATCGTGGAGAGCGTGATGGAAGCTTTTTGCAGCTGATTGTGGATAATAAAACCGATAGAGAGCACGAGACGGTACTTACATTAATAGCAAAGCTGGAAGAGCTGTATGCAGATCCGGATCTGACTGTATATAAATTCGCTGAAGTGGTGGGACGTCCGGAAAGGTTTATTTCGCAGCTTTTTAAAGAACACACGGGACAAACATTGTCCGATACTTGGAGCAAATACGAATTAATAAGGCCATCGAATTATTGGTTAAACCGGGATGACGATTGATGAAATTGCCCGGCAAACCGGTTATAACAGCTCGCATTCTTTCAGGAGGGCGTTTAAAAGGGTTTCAGGAGTAACTCCGGGCAAGTACAGATCTACTCCGGGGGAATAAATAATCTGCGGTGACTTAACTCAGGATCCACGGTTTCGCTTGCCGCGAAGCCGTTTTTTTGTTATATGCGGGAAGTGTACCATCAGGAAAAAAACGTCCCTTCTCCGTTAATCGGCAAGTGTACCCCGATCCCGGAGATGTACCTTTACAGTACCAATTGCAGTGCGGTAAATTGTTCGTGCTAACCAAGCATCAGGAGAGAAGCTGGTGCACTGCCGGCTTAACGCATTGGAGGGATGTCCATGTAAATAGGGACAGTATCGGGCACAATATGGAGAGGTTAAGAAGGGGTTACTCATGAGGAATCCAAAAGAAAATCAAATTAGGAGATGTCGCAATTGAAAAATACTTTAAGGGCAATGTTAACAATCCTGCTGACTTTCAGCCTTTTGCTGGCTGCTGCATGTTCGAATCAGCAAGATTCTGAAGGCGCTTCCAACACGAATGGTAATCGACCGAGAGTCCCGGGGCAACTGAAGCCTCCGAACCTGTTACGATCAAAATCTTTGCCCAGGCGGGTGCAGACTCGGATCTGTCCCAAAACAGCTTCACCAAATATGTCGAAGATAAATTTAATATCAATTTTCAATGGCAGACGGTCCCTAATGACGGCGCAGCGGAAAAGAGACAGATTTCTCTGGCCAGCGGAGACTACCCGGATCTGTACATGCTGATCCCTTGGGTCGATAAATTTTCCCAAACCGATATACTCCGCTATTCGCAACAGGGCGTAATGCTCCCGCTTGATGATCTAATCAATGAATATGCGCCCAATATTAAGGCGGCGTTGGATGCATATCCGTATTTCAAAGCGATGAATACAGCGCCGGATGGTAAAATTTACGGCCTGACGCAATTGATTGAATGCTATCATTGCTCGTATCCGAACAAAATTTGGATTAATTCGAGCTGGTTAAAGAAGCTGAACCTGCAAATGCCGAAAACAATGGACGAGTTTAAGAAGGTAATGGAAGCGTTTAAAACGGAGGATCCGAACGGTAACGGAAAAGCCGATGAAGCTCCGCTCAGCGGCATTGGCGCTGATTTAATTCCGTTTTTTATGAACGGCTTTATTTACAATGACGGCAAGACCTACTTGACGCTGAACGACGATAAAGTGGACATCGCGGCGAATAAGGAAGCATGGAAGCAGGGACTCCAATTTATGAAGTCCATGTATGAAGAAGGACTGATCGATAAAAACGCAATGATTGAGAACTGGGATGAATTTAAAAAATTAGGCGATAATGGAACGTCTTGGTGCCGGCACCGCCAGTCATCCTTATATTTTCGTCTCGGGCGGAACAGACAACTCCAAAAACTACGATGCCGTACCTCCTCTTACAGGACCGAAAGCATCGTATGCAACGTATAATTATCCGGTCGATTCAGGCGCCACATTTGTTCTGACGAACAAGGCCAGCAAAGAGGCGCAAATCGCAGCAATCAAGCTTGTCGATTATCTGTTTACGCAAGAGGGTCAGATCCGCGGACACTTTGGCGAGGAAGGGCTGGATTGGAGAAAGCCTCAATCCGGCGATGTAGCAGTTGACAAGAACGCAACTCCGCTTTTAGCTACGATTCCGGGCAAGCAGGGCGATAAACCGCATAACTCGTCCTGGGGAGCTATGGCACAGTATTTCCAACCGAAGGAATTCCGTAATTCCTGGGTAGCGAGCACCGACATTTATGAATCGGCCGGTTATGAGCGTAGATTGCTGGAAGCAACGAACCTGTATAACGGCAAGCAGCCGAAGGAAGTATTCCCGCATTGGGCGATCTGGATCGATCCGTCGGTTGCCGACGAAGCGGCGATGCTGCAAACGAACATCAAGAACTACATCGACCAAGGGGCGCTCAAGTTTATTACAGGAAACAAAGACTTGAATAAAGATTGGGACGAATATGTGAACGGACTTGACAAGCTGAATCTGAAGCGCTATTTGGAAATCATGCAGCAGTCCTACGATAAATCGTTTAAAAAATAATTGATGGGGATATTCGGTATTACGTATCATGGAACCGAGGCTGCGGGTGAAAAAACCGCAGTTCTCGGTTTTTTTATCGGGTACAGAATCCATGATTTCGCCAGCCCGAAGCTGTTTTTTGTTGTGTGCAGGAAGTGTACTCATCAGGAAAAATGTCCCCTCCTCGTTTGTCGGCAAGTGTACCCCGATTCCGGATATGTACCTTTACAGTACGAATTACAGTGCGTTAAATTGTCCGTGTGAAAGCGTTGACAGACAAACTAAAGGGGGAGAACGGGAAGATCTTGATCAAGTTGGCGAGGAAAATCAGGAGAGTAGGAGATTACAATTCAGGAAAGAAGGAGATTACTTTGAAATTTGAAGCAGCTGTTGAGCATAGTACGCCACAGTCTCGCGCAAAGACCCGCATAACAAGCCAATCGTCATTTGCAAGAAAAAGCTTCAAAAAGCATTGGCAACTGTATCTGATTATCGTACCGATAATCATTTATTTTATCGTTTTCAAGTATATCCCGATGATCAACTCCGTAATCGCTTTCAAGGATTACAGTGTGGTGAAAGGGATTTGGGGAAGCCCATGGGCCGGTTTCAAGCATTTCAACCTTTTTTTTAATAACCCGTTATTTTGGGACCTGATTAAAAACACGGTGCTGCTCAGCTTGTACCATCTGGTTGCCGGTTTTCCGATCCCCATCCTGATCGCGCTTGCTCTGAATGAAGTGCGGAATGGGCTATTCAAGAGAGCGGTGCAGATGGTCACATATGCCCCGCATTTCATCTCGACCGTTGTGATAGTCTCCATGATCATGCTGGTGTTAGCTCCCGACCTGGGTATTGTCAATACCGCATTAAGGTCGCTCGGGTTGAAAGAGATTGATTTCCTTGGGAACCCGGACATGTTCCGCTCCGTCTATGTATGGTCGGATATATGGCAGAACGCCGGATATTCCGCGATCATTTACCTGGCGGCGCTGGCGGGAGTCGACCCGTCGCTGTATGAAGCGGCGAGAGTCGACGGGGCATCCAGGCTTCAAAAAATTATCCATATTGATCTTCCCGGTCTGATGCCGACGGCGGTCATTATCCTGATCCTTAATCTGGGAGGCATCATGTCGGTTGGTTTTGAGAAAACGTATTTGCTGCAAAACCCGCTTATTCTGGAAACATCTGAAGTCATTGCGACTTATGTGTATAAAATCGGTTTGCTGAATGCCAACTTCAGCTTTGCTACCGCGGTAGGGCTGTTTAATTCCGTAATCAATCTTAGTCTGCTTGTGCTTGTTAATGCCTTCGCAAAAAGAATATCCAAATCAAGCTTGTGGTAAAACAAATTGGAGAGAGGTGCAACATGAGAGGTACATCCATACAGAGGGGCAGGCGCGGCATCAGGGAATCGTTCGGCGATCGGCTTTTTTTGGCCGGAATCTATACCGTATTGATAGTTATATTGGTGACCGTACTGTACCCGCTAATATACATTGTAAGCTCCTCATTCAGCGATCCGCTGGCAGTTTCGTCCGGACGGGTATGGCTTTGGCCCGTAGATTTCTCATTGCTCGGGTACAAAGTGGTTCTGTCCAATCCGCAAATCCTTATTGGCTATGGGAACTCGCTTTTCTATGCTTTGTTCGGAACGCTTATCAGCGTAACGCTTACGGTTGTATTCGCGTATCCGCTTTCGCGAAAATCATTTTTCGGCCGTAATTTCCTCATGTTCTTCATTACGTTTACGATGCTGTTCTCTGGCGGACTTATCCCATCGTATCTGGTTGTGAAAGCGCTAGGAATGCTCGATACGCGATGGGCATTGCTGATCCCGGGGGCCATTGGGGTCTGGCAGGTGATTATAACCAGAACTTTCTTTCAGTCGTCCATCCCGGATGAGCTTTACGAAGCGAGCGAGATGGACGGGTGCAGCGACTTGCGGTTTATGTGGAGCGTGGTCGTTCCGTTGTCCAAACCGATTATCGCGGTGCTTTGCCTGATGTATGCCGTCGGCCAATGGAACGCCTACTTCGATGCGCTGATCTATTTGAAATCACAGAATCTTTATCCGCTGCAGCTGGTGCTTCGCAGCATTCTGATTCTCAGCAACTCCCTCTCCAGCAATATTGACGTTGGGGAACTGCTCAGGAGACAGAGTCTTGCCGATTTGACGAAGTATTCGCTGATCGTGGTCGCAAGCCTGCCTGTATTAATCATCTATCCTTTTATACAGCGCCACTTTACACAGGGAATGCTGATCGGCTCTGTCAAAGGTTAGGCAGCATGGCTTGAAGAATGATGTGAAAGTGGGGATCGATATGTAGATGCACTGGAAATAACTGGCATCTTGGGCCTTGCTAGATGAATGGGAATTTATATCATATAAACGGAGTTGATATAATGTTTGAAATTCCGGTTTTAAACAGACGTAATAAAAGTTCTAGAATCCTATCTTTTCTGATTGCGTTTTTAGTATCTTTCGTTCCAATGGCGGTATTCTTTCCGACAAATGTTCAAGCAGCTACGACATTAAAGGTATACCCAGCCCCTACGGGTGTTCCGCTTAACACCTACTATACGGTGAAGGTGCGGGAACCGGGCGGGGTGTGGTAAAAATTTGGACGCCTATACGACATGGGTCAATGGGTATTCGGGCGCTACGGCCAGCCTGCTGACGGCGCTTAATGGCTTGCCGCTCAAACGGTGGCCTTAAAAATCGATAGGACTGCGCCGATCAGCATCGCATCCATTAGTCCGGACGTACCTAATGGGAATAACGGATGGTATACCTCGGAAGTTACGGTAAGCCTCGATGCATCCGACGACGCCTCCGGTGTGGCAATCACCGAATACCAGGTAAATGACGGGGATTCGATAACTTATACCGGTTCCATTCCTGCATTCGGCGATGGGATTTATACCGTGAATTATCGCATTATAGATCAGGCGGGCAATGTAGAGCAGACCCGAACCATCGTATTCAAGGTTGACACGACGGGGCCATCGCTTACCATCAAATTGGATCGAACGTCGATTTGGCCGCCGAATCATAAAATGGTGACCATACTTGCGGAAGTGAATGGCAGCGATAGCCTGTCCGGTATCGAGTCTATCGTCCTGTCCTCGATCACAAGCAATGAGCCTGATCAGGGAACGGACGCGGAAGATCAGCCGAACGATATTCAGGACGCCGAAATGGACACATTTGACACCTCGTTCAGCTTGCGGGCGGAACGGTCGGGCGAAGGCACAGGACGCATATATACGATCACGTATACGGCAACCGATAAAGCAGGCAACCAAACGGTTGTTCCGGTAACCGTCACAGTGCCTCATGATAAATCCGTTAATGAGTAAGAAAAATAATGTTTGCGGTAGTAGACTGCGTAATCCATAACGATCAGGAAGGGCTGACTAAACTGTCAACGTGGATGAAGGAGTTCGAGCAAGCACATAGCAAGTCGGACATCGTGTTTGGCATCGAGCTTACCGACACTACTGGTTCCCGTTGGCGGCGGATTCAGGTCGTCTGGCCAGAGACGTCCTGGCTCACTGTAAGACGGACGTGAAGCGTGGTGTAGGCACAAGGGGACGAGTCAACTGGAAACGATTATGACAAAGGTCATGCAAATCTTGGAGAACATACCAAGAACGGAACAAATGCTGACCGTGCCGGGAGTTGAAGCGATCACCGTAGCTGGGTTTTTGGCTGAGGTCGGCGATCTGAACAACTACGATTATGGTCAGCAAATCATTCGTCTCGCAGCGCTGAATCTCAAAGAGAGCAGTTCGGGCAAGCGCAAAGGCAAGACGGAGATTAGCAAGGGGGGGATCACGCCTACGGGCACTGTTGTTTCGCGCCGTAATGCTCATGGTGGAGAAGAATGAAGCGTTTAAGGCACTTCACAAGTACTATTCGACGCGAAGCCAGAACCCGCTAGAAGAAACAGGCTATCAAGTTGTCGAAGTTGAAATCTTAAGATTAAGCGAGAAAACAGGAGAAAACATTACTTTATATTGGGAGCTGACATTATGAATGAAAGTCTGGTTAGTAACAGATGTAATAAAAGTTCTAGAATCCTATCTTTTCTGCTTGTGTTTTTAGTAGCTTTCGTTCCAATGACGGTATACTTCCCCACAAATGTTCACGCGGCTACGACATTAAACGTATACCCAGCCCCCACGGGTGTTCCGCTTAACACCTACTATACGGTGAAAGTGCGGGAACCGGGCGGGGTGTGGCAGGATTTGGATGAATATATGACATGGGTCAATGGGTATTCGGGCAATACGGCTTCCTTTGTTTATTTCGATACGGACGGCCCGGTGGAATTATCTGTAACCAATAATAATGGAAGCATTACATCGGCTAACATCCGGCCTTCGAACAATAACATTACTCCCACGATCAACGGCAATACCATGACATTTACCATTTCGGGTCCCATGAAGCTCTCCGCAGTGGTTAATGGGGATGTTAACAATACGGTGGACATTTTTGCCAATCCTTTGGAAGTCAATCCTCCGAGCCCTACTGACCCTAATGTCATTTACCTTGGTCCCGGTTATTATAATCAGGACTATCGGTGCCTAGCGGCAAGACGCTTTACATCGCCGGGGGAGCGGTCGTCAAAGGCAGCGTTATTATGGATAATGCCACGAATGCCAAAGTCATCGGGCGTGGCGTTCTTGACCGTCCTTCTAATCGAGGTGTATCGGCTGACCATGCCAACCAAATTACTATCGATGGGATCATCGTGAACAACTTCGCTGATGGAAATAACGGCGGCAATGGGATTTCGCTCGGAAGCGCCACCAATGTTACCGTCAATAACTTTAAATCCTATAGCCGTAAGAGATGGAGCGATGGCATTGACACATTCTCCGCTTCCAATATTTCCTTCAATGACCTCTTTATGCGCACGGTGACGATGCCATTGCGATATACGGTTCACGCTTTAATGGCGGTATGACTTGGACAGGCAATTTATCCAAGAATATCAGTGTTACGAATTCTATTCTCTTTCCCGATGTTGCTCATCCTATCAATATAGGTACTCATGGTGATCCAACTTCGCCTGGCGGCGGCGATACGATTGATAATATCAGCTTTTCGAATATTGATATCTTCGGAAATTATACAAGGCAACCTATATCCTTAACGAGCAGTGATGGTAACCTTGTAACCAATGCTACGTTCGACAGATATCCGGATAGAGGGTAACTCAGTAGCACAAATTTTGGAAATCCTTACTTATAAGAATGCGGGCTTTAGCACTGCACCGGGACGTGGAATTAACAATGTTTTATTCAAGAACGTTACCTATAATGGCTCAATTGCGAATCAGACCCAGATTTACGGTCAAGATTCCACCCGCATTACTCAAAATGTCACATTTGAAAATTTAGTTGTTAATGGGAATGTCGTTCGAGTGCCAGCGGGGGAAATTTCAATGTTGGCAGCTATACCAGCAACATTAACTTCATCGCTTCCGGAGGTTCTGTACCTGCACCGACACCTTTGCCTCCTTACACCCTAACCAATCTGGCATTGAACAAGAGCGCAAGTGCGGATAGTACGCAGTCAGGACATTCGTCTTCCATTGGGAACGACGGCAGCACGACGACCCGCTGGACTGCAAATGATGGAAATACCGGCCATTGGTGGAAGGTAGACCTGGGCTCAAGCATGAATATCACCGGCGGTACCCAGGTGATGTGGGAATTCAGCGGCAAAGCCTATCAGTACAAGATTGAAACATCCAATGATGATACCAATTGGACCTTACAAGTTGACAAGACCGGCTAATACCAGCACGGATCAGATTCAATCCGATCTCTTTTACGATACCGCCCGGTACGTCAGAATTACCGTGACCGGACTTGCAAGCGGTGCTTGGGCCAGCCTCTATGATTTCAAGGTGTTTGGTAACCCAACCAATCTGGCGCTCGGCAGGTCCGCCAGTGCGGATAGTACACAGTCAGGCAATCCGGCTTCCAATGGGAACGATGGCAACGCTGCGACTCTCTGGAGTGCAAATGATGGAAATACCGGCCATTGGTGGAAGGTAGACCTTGGCTCAAGCAAGAATATCGCCTATGGCACACAGGTGATGTGGCCAACTAGTGGTGCCGCATATCAGTATAAGGTAGAAACATCAACGATAATACCAACTGGACCTTAAAAGTGGACAAGACCGGCAATACCGACACTTCCCAAGTTCAAAACGATTATTTCACCGATACCGCCCGGTATGTCAGGATTACCGTGACCGGGCTGCCAAGCGGCGTTAATGCCGGCTTCTGGGATTTCAAGGTATTTGGAGACCCAACCAATCTGGCGTTGAACAGGACCGTCAGTACGGATAGCGAGCAGACAGGAAATCCGGCTTCGAGCGGAAACGACGGCAGCACGACGACCCGCTGGAGTGCGAATGACGCAAATACCGGCCATTGGTGGACGGTAGACCTTGGCGCCGTCAAGAATATTACCGGCGGTACCCAGGTGATGTGGGAAAAGATTGGTCGAAGTCTATAAGTACAGGATTGAAATATCGGATGATAACACCAATTGGACCGTAAAAGTTGATAAGACCTCTAATAATAGGACTGACCAGGTTCAAACCGATTATTTTACCGGTACCGCCCGGTATGTCAGGATTACCGTGACCGGCCTGCCAAGCGGTGCTAATGCCAGCTTCTACGAGTTCAAGGTATTTGGAACGGTTGATGGATCGACGGTTTTTCAGGATACTAACTATGGAGGCACGGGCGTAACGCTAGGCTCGGGTTTCTACACGCTTGCGCAAATGCAGGCGGAAGGTATCGCCGATAATAGCATCTCGTCGATCCAAGTGCCGGCCGGCTATACGGTCATCGCGTACGACGGTGGAGCGTTCGACGGCACATCCTGGACGTATACATCGGACAATTCGAATATGGTCAACACCGGCAATAACGATATGATCTCGTCCATCAAGGTTTTGTCTGCCGGACCGACGTTTTATTCGAACACTAGTTACGGTGGGTACGGCCGTAACGTTAGGCGCGGGTGAATACACGCAGGCGCAATTGCAGGCGGCAGGTATCGCCAATAACAGTATCTCGTCAATCCGCGTGCCGGTCGGCTATACAGTCGTCGCTTACGACGGAAGCGCGTTCGATGGCACATCTTGGACATTTACATCGGACAATTCCAATTTGGTCAATTCGGGCAACAATGATATGATCTCTTCGATTAAAATTACGATTAATTAGGGTGCGGTGTGTCCTAACAGAACTGAATACTGGATTTGTTTAACCTGTTGATCAGATGAAAAGTACGAACGTATCTCCCTCTTGGCATTATGTTAATAACTTTTACCAAGAGGAGAATAGTTATGGATGCTGGACAATGCAAAGAAATTATTAGATGGGACTGGATTCACATACAGCCGTCGGACGGATCGGACCGCCTATTATCCTCTACGACTACCAGAGAACGCGAGGCGGCGAACACCCGTGGAAATAAGGGCCGAATTTGCGCAAGGCATCGTATTCGGCTGAGAGTCGGTTGGTTGATCAGCAATAGCTCGCGCAACAAGGCCATCTTGTAAAGATGGCCTTGTTGTAATATTGTCGCATGGTCGATAGTTTTCCTTTTATTTACCCTATTTTAGCAATCTGTAATGAACCTAGTTCAATTGAAACGGAGGACAAGACATGCAAATACAATTTTATTCCCCGGCCGTTTATTGGACGGAAGCGCTCCCCGTCGGCAACGGCAGGTTGGGGGCGATGGTATTCGGCGGCATTGAGAAAGAACGGATCGCCTTGAACGAAGATACGCTTTGGTCCGGTTATCCCAAGGATTGGAATAACCCGGATGCCAAAGAAGCGCTGCCGAAGGTGAGGGAGCTCATCGCCCAAGAGAAGTATGAGGAAGCCGATCGGCTATGCAAGCAAATGCTGGGGCAGGATGCGCAATCCTACTTGCCGTTCGGAGATTTACTTCTCGTGATGGACCACGGTCAGCTTGGCCGCGATTACAGCCGAAAGCTGGACCTCTCTACCGGCATCGCATCCGTTTCATATACGATCGGCGGTGTAAGGTACACCCGCGAAATCTTCGCAACGCATCCCGATCAGGCGATTGTGGTTCGGCTGACGGCGGACAAGGAGGGCTTCCTCAGCTTCCGGGCCAGACTGGACAGCCCGCTCCGCTATGTGTCGAAAGTGGATGTGAGCGATTTTGGGATTTTCGGCACTGCACCCGAGCACGTGGAGCACAGTGGTCGCGACGCGGCCGATCCCGTGCGTTACGGCGATCCGGACATGTCCAGAGGCTTGAAATTCCACGGACGCCTGGCCGTCACGCATGAAGGCGGTACGATACGGACGGACTCGGACGGCATTCACGTGATGGGTGCGACTGTTGCGACATTGTACTTCAGCGCGGCGACAAGTTACGATCCGAGCATCGGCGCGAGCAACCCCGAGCGCGACCCGGAGCGGGTGACCGCCAAGGCGATCGGGGCCATCCGCGACAAGGAGTATGCGGATATTCGGAATCGGCATCTTGAGGACCATTCCCGGCTCTTTAATCGGGTAGCCCTTCATCTTGGTGAGAGCAAAGCCCCGGCCGACATGCCTACCGATCGGCGAATCGCCGAATACGGAAGCCGCGACCCGGGGCTGGTGGAGTTGCTGTTCCATTACGGACGCTATCTGCTCATAGCCAGCTCCCGTCCGGGAACGCAGCCCGCCAATCTTCAAGGGATCTGGAACGAAGAAACGCGGGCGCCTTGGAACAGCAACTACACCTTGAACATTAACGCGGAGATGAATTATTGGCCTGCGGAGACGTGCAATATGGCCGAACTGCACGAACCGTTGATCGAATTTATCGGCAGATTGGCCAAGAACGGCAGGAAAACGGCCGAAACCAACTATGGCGCAAGGGGCTGGGTGGCGCATCATAATTCGGATCTGTGGGCCCAGACAGCGCCGGTTGGCGGCGACCCGGTATGGGCGCTGTGGCCGATGGGCGGCGTCTGGCTGTCCCAGCATCTATGGGAGCATTATGCATTCAGCGGAGACGAGGATTTCTTGAGGGAGAAGGCGTATCCGATCATGAAGGAGGCCGCCTTGTTCGCCTTGGATTGGTTGATTGAAAATTCCGAAGGCTATCTTGTCACTTCGCCATCGACTTCTCCCGAGCATAAATTCCGGGTCGGAGATCGGAACTTTGCCGTAAGCGAGGCGACAACGATGGATCTGTCTCTCATCGCAGAATGCTTCGACAACTGCATCGAATCGGCGGAACGACTGAAGATCGACGTAGACTTCGCGAAGACCCTGTCGGACGCGAAGCGGCGTCTGCTGCCGCTGCAGATCGGCAAGCGCGGCAGGTTGCAGGAATGGTCCAAGGATTTCGAGGACGAGGATGTCCATCACCGGCACGTCTCCCATCTGGTCGGGATTTACCCGGGACGGCTCATCACGGAACAATCGGCCCCGGACTTGTTCCAAGCGGCGAGGACATCCCTGGAAATCAGGGGAGACGGCGGAACGGGATGGAGTCTCGGCTGGAAGATCGGCTTATGGGCCAGATTCAAGGACGGCAACCGCGCAGAGCGGCTCTTATCGAATTTGTTGACGCTCGTCAAGGAGGGCGAGTCTATGAATCATTCCCGGCGGCGTCTATCCGAATCTGTTCGATGCCCACCCGCCTTTTCAAATCGACGGCAACTTCGCCGCGACGGCCGGGATCGCGGAGATGCTGCTGCAATCGCATCAAGGCTGTCTGGAGCTCCTGCCTGCGCTTCCGGATTCCTGGAAGGACGGGTATGTCAGAGGATTGCGCGGCCGAGGCGGATATGAGGTCGATTTGGAATGGACGAACGGATTATTGGCTAAGGCCGTCATCGCAGCTTCCATCACTCAAACTTGCGAATTGGATGCCAAAACGGCTATCCGGATTACACAGGACGGCGAAGAAGTGGAAGGGATTCGAACGGAGAACGGCCGCGTTCGTTTCCATGCCGAAGGCGGCAAACGCTACGTTATCAGCGCCATTTAACGTAGAGCCCGGCGAAAAGTGAGTACAGACATCAATTTCAGACAATAATTACTGTATAGACAACTCGCTTTCCGATAGTAATTCAAAATCAAACAAGAGTTATGCAAGGCTTTAATTTACTAAACGAAAATCTATTGGTTATAAATAACGAAGGAGTATTTTCAATACATTCTCCAAAACAAGACCATTAGAGAGCTAATATTCAAACTGGCATGTAAATGTGCCTACACATTTTAGCACTGAGATGTATTGAATGATCAATTTGTTTGTTGGGATATTGGATTATGCAACATGGCAACGAACTTCTGTCCAAAAACTCTCTCGTAGCAGATTAAACTTTCTCCGTGGGGAATGTGAAACGATACGCCTTTTTATACGATCGAATGAAAGCTTCAGCTTCCCTTACGGCTTCAAGTACGGTACTGTGCTTCCAATTACAATGGAAGAGTATAATAGGATAAAAAACGGCAAGTATTAAAGTTGAAATATGATCAATAGCACGGCTTGTTTCTCGAGGGTGTCTCCTAGGATTGATTAGGTGGCATCCTTCTTTCATAATGAATTTGGCCGGGCCGGACTCGTCGGAGGGTTGCTCTCCTAGCAATGGAAAAAAGAAAGTATCAATTGTAACCAAAAAATTAACGGAAAATCTCAATTATAAGCAAAATAAATCTCAATCGTAACCATATTAATGGTCATAACAGTAACATTTTTGTCTCAGTTATAACCATTACTCACATGATATGTAATGCATATGTATGCATGTGTGTGATTAAATATGGATATATAATAAGAAGAGTTTTTATTTATACTTGAGATTTTTACCTTGGTGTAAGGCGGATTAATTTATACCAAGAATAGATTGGAAAACATGATGACAGATTGATAGATGACCGCCACATTGTTAAAAGTGCAGTAGGTCTCCCGCCAGGCAAATACCGGGAATTCGAAGCCGATGGCAACAGAGAATAATAGAATAGTAAATTTTGGAGGTAAGAGTGTGCAAGATCATAATCAAGCATTCACAATCGGAGATCAATTTTATCTGCATGACAAACCGTTCAAAATTATATCAGGCGCCATTCATTACTTTCGCGTCGTGCCCGAATATTGGCAGGATCGACTGGAAGAAGCTTAAAGCTCTTGGCTGCAACACGGTGGAAACCTATGTTCCATGGAACATGCACGAGCCGAGGGAAGGCGAATACCATTTTGCAGGAATGTATGACATTCGCACCTTTATTCAAACGGCCGCCAAGCTTGGGCTGTATGTCATTCTACTGCTGTCCCCGTACATTTGCGCCGAATGGGAATTTGGCGGACTGCCGTTCTGGCTGCTGCGGGACGGGACGTGAAGCTGCGCTTCAGTTACCAGCCTTATCTGGATAAGATTGACCGCTACTATGAACGGCTGTTCGCGGAGTTCAGGGATATGCAAATTGCCGATGGCGGCCCGATTATTCTGATGCAAGTGGAGAACGAATATGGCGGGTATGCCAACGACAAGGCGTATCTGCACGCGCTGGCCGAGCTGATGACGAAGCATGGCGCTAATGTTCCGTTGGTTACTTCGGACGGTCCCTGGCACGATTTTCTGGACAATGGATCCATTCAGGAGACCGCTTTGCCAATCATCAATTGCGGCTCCAATATTAAGGAACAGTTTGCCCGTCTTAAGCGCTTCCATGGGCAAGACCGGCCCCTCATGGTGATGGAATTCTGGATCGGCTGGTTCGATGCCTGGGGAGACGAGAAGCACCACACGAGGGATGCGGACAGCGCAGCGCAGGAATTGGCCGATATTCTGGAAGAAGGCAGCGTCAATATATACATGTTCCATGGAGGGACCAACTTCGGCTTTACAAGCGGAGCCAACTACTACGAAGCTGGCGCCGGACACGACCTCTTACGATTACGATGCGCTGCTGACGGAGAGCGGTGATATCACGCCTAAATATCGTGCGTTTCAGCAAGTGATCGCCCGTTATACCGAGCTGCCGGAGGTGCAATTGTCCACCGATATTCGAAAAAAAGCATACGGCGAGGTGGAGGTTAGAGAGAAGGTATCCCTGTTCTCTGTGGAGAATCAGCTGGCGGAGCCGGCCAGGTCGCCGTATCCGCTTACGATGGAAGCTCTGAATCAGCCATTCGGTTATGTGCTGTACAAGACGAATTTGGGCAAAAACAGGCTCATTGAGGACTTTCGGCTCATTCAATGCACGGATCGCGCGCATGTGTACGTGAACGGTAATCATCTGTTTACGAAAGGCGATCTGGAGATGGAGGGCAAAGAGGCCTTTGAACTGACGGAGCCGGAAAAACGGGCTTTCGATTTTGGTAGAAAATATGGGAAGGGTCAATTATTCGGTCAAAATGAACAGCCAGCACAAAGGGATAAAGGGCGGCGTAATCGTGAATGGCGCTTTCCAAAGCGGCTGGAGCCAATATAGCCTTTCCCTCGATAATTTGGACAAGCTGGACTTTTCCAAGCCTTTCCGCTCCGGAACGCCCGCCTTTTACCGATTTGAACTGGAGATTGAGGAGACCGGCGATACCTTCCTCGATTTTACGGGATGGGGCAAGGGAGTGGCGTTCGTGAACGGCTTTAATCTGGGGCGCTTCTGGACTGGCCCGCAGACGAGATTGTACGTGCCTGCTCCTTTGCTCAAGCAGGGGATGAACGAAGTCATTTTGTTTGAAACGGAAGGGAAAGCGAGAGGGTCGATCGCTTTTATGGATACATCCGGGTTGGGTAATTAACGGCTCGGCCGGTTTCTCCGTATATATAGCGGCTATAAGTGCTTTCAAGTTAGGAAGATATTAGGATTATAGTAGGAAGGGATAAATCGGCGATTTGATGTGAGGTTCTCTTTTCAATGAACTTAGTTTTTGATACAATGACCATATTATTAACGCGTTATGATAGATTTCCCCATGATATCGGTTGCGCTGTAAGCGTTTCCACATTTACTTTTGGATCAAGTGAGAAAGCTGTTCAATATGTGGCTGGTCGGGTTGCCAAGCATGCGTTTGCTCTGTTCAATTACACGGCAAGTGATAGAGAGATGCATATACATAGAATGTTAATGAGGATTTCGTATCGGGCATAAGCGCCGCGGATAATCAAAGGCGGGGGCTGACAATGATAAGGATCAGAGGTATTCCGTTGAAAGATTCAATCTTGGTAAAAACGGTGTTTTTTCATTCTATGCTCGTATTGATTTTGGTTAGTGTAGTTTCGTTTTTCATGATGAATACCGTCTCCAGAGGCTTAACTAAGGAAGCCAAAGCATCAGTTGATACAATGACAGAGCAAGCTTACCACACGGCTGACGTGCTTCTGAGATCTACCTATTACTACTTCGGGCAGCTTTATACGAATGATATGGAGATATTTAATGCGATGTACGGGGATGAATTTACCGGCATGCAATCCAAGCGGATCCGGGATAAGCTCGTGGATTTAAAGCAGCCAATCCCTTAATAGAATCGGTTTATATCTATAACATGAATCATGACATCGTATTTTCCTCCGAAAGCACCCGAAACATGGTAGATTCCTTCTACGACAACGGGATGACCGAACTGTTAAAACAAGGACAGAAAATCGGCAAACAGGGGAGTTTTTATTCCAAGAAGGGAACGGTTTTCTTATAATAATACTCCAGTAGAAATGAATTTGTTATCGATCGTTTATACACAGTTTAAGCAGGATGGAGCTTCAGATGGGGCGCTGGTTGTTAACTTGAATCAACAAACGCTTCGAGAGCTTATAAGCAAGGCAGAGCAGGGAATATCACGGCAATCGATGATTATCAATCAGCATGGAATGGTGCTTTCCCATTCGGACCCACAATTTCTCATGAAAAATATTAACGGATGAACCTTATATAGATGAGATTTTGCATTCCGAAAATACAAGGGGACAAATCAGTGTTTCGATCAAAGGGGATAACTATTTGGTTTCCTATTTGAAATCCGATCAACTGGGATGGATCGCAATCAGTATGGTGGAAGAAAACAGCATTTTGGGTACCGTAATCATGGTTCAGCGGTTCATCCTTGTTATTACCGGTCTATTTATCATTATCGCAATCGTAAGTGCCTATTCTCTCCATTCGGTCGATCTACATACCCGTTCGGAACTTGGCAAGGAAAATAGGGGGGAGCTTCGACCAAACCGTTGCATCCACCGCATGCGAACGAGTATGAAATGATCGAATCATGGATTTCCCATCAAAAGGAACGGGTGCAGGATTTGCAAAGCAGCATGTCAAGGCATCAGAGATGCCAGCAAGAAGGAATTGCTAAATGAGATTATACTTGGACAATTTAAGGAAGACCCCAATAATCTTAAACCGGCTTCATAGTCTTGGAATCCGATCTTGCCGGTGGACCTTATCTGGCTGCTGCGATTCGGATCGATGATTATTATTCTCTAAGCAACAGATTTCAATTGAAAGACCAAGCATTGTTCAAGTATGCGATTATGAATATCATTGACGAAACCTTGGGTCCCTACTGTACTGCGGAGCTATTCGAATATAATGAAGATACGATCGCTGTTCTAATGAACATGGCTGAAGGCCAACCGAACAATGCCGATGCTTATCTTAAAGCATTCCATGAAGTGCTGGGAAATATCAGGGAATATCTCCCTTTATCCGTAACCATATCCTTCGGTACTGTTGTACACCGTCTCGAGCAAATGACTTATTCTTGGCACCAGGCATGTCAGGCGGCACAATATAGAATTATTCACGGGACAGGAACGGTCATCCCTTATGTGCCGGATATGTCACAACGGATGCCGGGGAATGAATATCCTTACCAATTGGAAAAGATGATTACGGATCAAATGAAGGCGGGAAACAAACAGAAGCTTCGAGCGCTTGTAGACGATTTTTTCGAGACGATTTCGGAATATCAGTATGAAGAAATCATTCAGTACCTGTCTCAAATGGTGATGATGTCGGAACGTATTGCGAAGGTAATTACAGATGATGATGAATTACTGCACATGGATCTGTCTTCATTATCGGAATCCTTGCGCCAATGGGATACATTAGCTCAAATAAAGGAGGAATATATAAGAATCTGCGAGAAGATCATGGATTTCCGGGACAATGATTTTTCCTTAAGGGGTGTCAAGGTTGTTGAGAAGGTGAAGGAGTATATCCATTCGGAATACAGTAACCCGGACCTAACCATTGACGACTTGGTGAAGCAAACCGGAATGACCAAAAACCATGTACGCAAAATATTCAATGATCTATGTGGCGAGTCCATAAGTCAATATCTCAGCAATTACCGTTTTGATAAAGCCAAGGAGCTGCTGATCCAAACCGATTATCCCGCTGCAAAGATCAGTGAGATGGTCGGCATAGCCAATACTAACTATTTTTATGTCTCGTTCAAGAAGTTCGCAGGCAAGTCGCCGCAGCATTACCGAATGGAGCATCGGTTGAATTAATGGCATATAAACAAGGTTGCCTCTACAATGGTTGTGGGAAGGCAGCCTGTTTCACTTTAACTCACAGAACGTTAATCGGCTAATTCCGCTTAATAAGCGCTTTAGTATATATCATAGGGAGGAATTGCAGTATGAAAAGGAAGTCCATTAAGAAAGCAATCGTATTAATGTTATCTTCAACCCTGGCATTGTCCACAGCAGCTTGTTCCAAAGACAAGAGAGAAACTGAAACTTCTACCGCTACAAGCGCCACAGCATCCGCATCTTCAGTGCACCGTCTTCACACCTGTAACATTGAAATTCCTGTTCCTGCAATCCAAGCCGGCAGAGATGGATAAGGTGTTGGCCGAGTTCGAGAAGCGCACCAAGGATACACTGAATACCAAGCTTGATATCGAGTTTGCCGGCAGCGAACTGACGCTGAAGCTGGGACTGAAGATGGCTGCCGGCGAGGAAGTGGACTTGTCGTTCGACTATCTTGGCATCGGAACCTTGTATCAGAATATTGCAAAGGGGTACTATCAGCCGCTTGAAAAGTATTTCAACAATGATGCATACCCGGGATTGAAGAAAGCGTTTCCGCCGGAACTGATTGAAGCCAATAAAGTTAACGGCCATCTTTACAGCATTCCAATGACGGAGGCTTGGAAGATTCCGGGCGTCATTTATTACCGCAAGGACTTGCGCGAGAAATATGGCTTGCAACCGATCAAGACCATGGAAGAGTTCCAGGTGTTCATGGATAAGGTGAAGGAGCAGAACCCGGAGCTGGTTCCTCTGGCTGTACGAAATACTCGCGGCTTTGCCAATGGTGAAATGTTTGCTAATGAAGAGGTGCAAAAGAACATTCGCACCAACCCGTACTTCATCTCCGGCACAGGCGTGAATTTCAGCGTGGTTCTCTCCGATGACGGCAAAAAGGTATTAGGTGCTGTAACATTGGGTGACCCGGCATCGGATTATGCAAACCTCCCGGCTCCGTATAATAAACCGGATTACCTGTACCAATACCTGGATAAGTATGTTCAATGGAACAAATACCTTGAGAAAGATGTTTTGGCTCAGAAGAACCCCGGAGCGCTGTTCAATTCCGGCAAAGCCGCAGCAAGCGAATGGAATGTAAGAGCGATGGCTGACGTTAAGAAAACGATCCAACAAGCTATTCCCGGCGCAGATATCGAGTACTTCGTCTATAACACCAAAGTCGCCAATCTTCAGCCCCAAGCTCTCGGAACCAACTATATCCCGTACAACCACGCTGTCGTTCCGGTTACGGCCAAAAATGTTGACCGTACGATGAAAGTTTTGGATTGGATTTTCAGCAGCCAGGAAAACAACGATCTGTTCACCTGGGGAATCGAAGGCGAGCACTGGACCAAGGTCGGAGATAATGGCTATTCGCGTTCGAATGATCAAGCTAAAAAATACAGCTTCCCGTGGTATGAATTGTCGATGAACTCGATGTATGAACGCACGAATGCTGATACGGATCCATATGCGAAAAAGGTACTCCAATTTGTAAAAACGAATAACGCGTATTATACGCTGCCTTGGCCCAATTTGTATTCGACGCAACGCCTGTAAAGACTGAAATTGCCAAAGTTACACCCAAACTTGGCGAATATATGCCTCTCTTCGTAACGGGTTCCGATCCGAACTGGAGGGATACGGCCACGAAGATGAACAAGGAACTTCGTGCGCTCGGATTGGATAAGATTCGGGTAGAGCTGGTCAAGCAAGTCCAGGCGTATCTTGATAAAGGCGGTAAGTAATCCTGTAGCCGTCACTTGAACGCACGATTAGTCCGGAAATAGAGTAAAGGATCAGTTAAGAGGGGAAGGCATTACGCCTTCCTCTTTTCATTTTTGATATATGCGATATTTCATTCGGAGGACGTCCTTTCTCATTTCCTAAAATCATAGGAATCATGCACGATTGCAGTGTTTGAAAGAGTTCAATCACAGTGTTCGTTAAATATTAAAGTACTCTGCAAGCGCTATTTTCTGCATACTGAAAGCATCGAGAAGAAAGAGTCATCTTGTTAAAGTGAGGAAAAATTGATGAGCTATTTAAAGATTTGGGAGGCGCCCGAAGGGGCGGTAGGCCGGGATGATTTTGAGGTTAGCGTCCGCATTCCGGGGGGGGGGGGGGGATCTGGCCCATGGCATTGAAGTTTCGTAAGTGAGGGGGATAGCCAAATGAAAGTAGACCATGCAGCGGGAAGTCTAAAAACGCCTCTTTAGAAGAAATTCTTTATTAATAAAAATCTTATCCTCCTATTTAGTTATTGTTATCGTTCTATTATCCGTTTTTTCCTTTGTATTATTTCGTACTTACAGCAAGAGAAGTATAGAGCAAGTAAGTCATACCTCTGAAAATGTTATATCTCAATCTTATTATATTGCGAATGTAATGCTCATAAATGTTTATTATAATTTTTATCAGTTATTTGTTAATAATCTGGATAGTGATCTTAATTATGGTTTGTATGTTAATAAATCAGATTTATTCGCCGATCAAGATGTATTAAAGAAACTAAAGCAATATGTGATGTCAAGTCCGCTTATTCGCTCCATTTATATTTATAATTCAAAGGCTGACAGGGTAATATTCAATATATCTGAGCTTGGGGAAGGGATTCAGAGTACAACTGATTTTTTGGATCAGGATATAATCAATATACTGAGAAAACCGGGAAATATCGTTTCAGATGAATATTTTACAAGACAAGTGGATTATGTAATAGATAATAAAAATGTAAGTGAAAAATTATTGACCTTGGTTCTTACAAACAATGCAAATAATGGTGAAATTGATTCGTCATTGGTCATCAATCTAAATCAAAGAATACTACAGCAGATGGTTACCAGTGGAAGAACCGGAGATCTTAATCAGGTATTGATTATGTACAAAAACGGTAATGTATTATCTCATGATGACACTTCT
>CAWCBD010000002.1:585000-589333 GCA_963793665.1 uncultured Paenibacillaceae bacterium | reverse complement strand
TAGAGGGACTTGAACCCCCACGGTCGCCCGCTAGATCCTAAGTCTAGTGCGTCTGCCAATTCCGCCATACGCGCCAGCACTCCTAGTAAAAAAAATGGTGAGCCATGCAGGATTCGAACCTGCGACCCCCTGATTAAAAGTCAGGTGCTCTACCAACTGAGCTAATGGCTCATCACTTCGTCATGGTCGCCATAATATGGCGGAGCTGACGGGATTCGAACCCGCGATCTCCTGCGTGACAGGCAGGCATGTTGGGCCACTACACCACAGCTCCACATTATGAAGATCTCCTCTTAGTAAGAATTGGTTGCGGGGGCAGGATTTGAACCTGCGACCTTCGGGTTATGAGCCCGACGAGCTACCGGGCTGCTCCACCCCGCGATCAGTTTATAATATTATTTTCTAATAATGGTGGAGGCTGACGGAATCGAACCGCCGACCCTCTGCTTGTAAGGCAGATGCTCTCCCAGCTGAGCTAAGCCTCCATAAAAAATGGTGACCCGTAGGGGATTCGAACCCCTGTTGCCTGCGTGAAAGGGAGGTGTCTTAACCACTTGACCAACGGGCCTATTAATTACTTAATTATAAATAGCTGGCAGAGAGGAGGGATTCGAACCCTAGAGACCGGTTAAGGGCCTACACGATTTTCCAATCGTGCTCCTTCGACCACTCGGACATCTCATTCCCTATTAGAATGGCTCCCCGAACAGGGC
Source organism: uncultured Paenibacillaceae bacterium (assembly GCA_963793665.1). Taxonomy (GTDB): domain Bacteria; phylum Bacillota; class Bacilli; order Paenibacillales; family Paenibacillaceae; genus Paenibacillus_Z. Next base: position 588,620 of record CAWCBD010000002.1, on the reverse strand, counting down.
TCGAACCTGTGACAACTCGATTAACAGTCGAGTGCTCTACCAACTGAGCTATCAGGGAATATTGAAGTTGCGCTTCAAAACTGGATAAGAATGGTCAAAGGATATTGCATTGGATAAGCCCTCGACCGATTAGTATTCGTCAGCTCGACCGATTAGTATTCGTCAGCTCCACACATTGCTGCGCTTCCACCCCGAACCTATCAACCTCGTCGTCTTCAAGGGGTCTTACATACTGGGAAATCTCATCTTGAGGGGGGCTTCACGCTTAGATGCTTTCAGCGCTTATCCCGTCCGTACTTAGCTACCCAGCGGTGCTCCTGGCGGAACAACTGGTACACCAGCGGTACGTCCATCCCGGTCCTCTCGTACTAAGGACAGCTCCTCTCAAATTTCCTGCGCCCGCGACAGATAGGGACCGAACTGTCTCACGACGTTCTGAACCCAGCTCGCGTACCGCTTTAATGGGCGAACAGCCCAACCCTTGGGACCTACTTCAGCCCCAGGATGCGATGAGCCGACATCGAGGTGCCAAACCTCCCCGTCGATGTGGACTCTTGGGGGAGATAAGCCTGTTATCCCCAGGGTAGCTTTTATCCGTTGAGCGATGGCCCTTCCATTCGGTACCACCGGATCACTAAGCCCGACTTTCGTCCCTGCTCGACTTGTAGGTCTCGCAGTCAAGCTCCCTTATGCCTTTGCACTCTTCGAATGATTTCCAACCATTCTGAGGGAACCTTTGGGCGCCTCCGTTACATCTTTAGGAGGCGACCGCCCCAGTCAAACTGTCCACCTGACACGGTCCCCGTACCGGATTCACGGTACCAGGTTAGAACTCCGATACGATCAGGGTGGTATCCCAACGTCGCCTCCACACAAGCTGGCGCTCATGCTTCAAAGGCTCCCACCTATCCTGTACAGATCGTACCAAAGTTCAATATCAAGCTACAGTAAAGCTCCATGGGGTCTTTCCGTCTTGTCGCGGGTAACCTGCATCTTCACAGGTATTAAAATTTCACCGGATCTCTCGTTGAGACAGCGCCCAAGTCGTTACGCCATTCGTGCGGGTCAGAATTTACCTGACAAGGAATTTCGCTACCTTAGGACCGTTATAGTTACGGCCGCCGTTTACTGGGGCTTCGGTTCACAGCTTCGGGTTGCCCCTAACCGCTCCCCTTAACCTTCCAGCACCGGGCAGGCGTCAGCCCGTATACTTCGCCTTACGGCTTCGCACAGACCTGTGTTTTTGCTAAACAGTCGCTTGGGCCTTTTCACTGCGGCCCCCTCGGGCTATTCACCCTACCGGGGCACCCCTTCTCCCGAAGTTACGGGGTCATTTTGCCGAGTTCCTTAACGAGAGTTCTTCCGCGCGCCTTAGCATGCTCTGCTCGCCTACCTGTGTCGGTTTGCGGTACGGGCACCTTCACCTGGCTAGAGGCTTTTCTTGACAGCCGGAGTACATGACCTTCGCTACTATAATTTTCGCTCCCCATCACAGCCCAGCCTTACATGATGCGGATTTGCCTACACATCAGCCTCACTGCTTGGACGGACTATTCCATCAGTCCGCGTCACTGCCCTTCTGTGTCACCCCATTGCTCATAACGGTTTACGGTGGTACAGGAATTTCAACCTGTTGTCCATCCACTACGCCTTTCGGCCTCGCGTTAGGTCCCGACTTACCCTGAGAGGACGAGCCTTCCTCAGGAACCCTTAGGCTTTCGGCGGACAAGATTCTCACTTGTCTTTTCGTTACTCATACCGGCATTCTCACTTGTATACAGTCCACCAGTCCTTACGGTCTGACTTCAACCCGTATTCAACGCTCCCCTACCCAAGTACCATAAGGTATCATGCCATAGCTTCGGTGGTGTGTTTAGCCCCGTTACATTTTCGGCGCAGAGTCACTCGACCAGTGAGCTATTACGCACTCTTTAAATGGTGGCTGCTTCTAAGCCAACATCCTGGTTGTCTTTGCAACTCCACATCCTTTCCCACTTAACACACACTTGGGGACCTTAGCTGATGGTCTGGGCTGTTTCCCTCTTGACAATGGATCTTAGCACTCACTGTCTGACTCCCGGGTATACAGTCTATGGCATTCGGAGTTTGACTGGACTTGGTAACCCTTGGCGGGCCCCGCACCCAATCAGTGCTCTACCTCCACGACGCTCTAATTCCGAGGCTAGCCCTAAAGCTATTTCGGGGAGAACCAGCTATCTCCGAGTTCGATTGGAATTTCTCCGCTACCCCCACCTCATCCCCGCATTTTTCAACGTGCGTGGGTTCGGGCCTCCAGTGCGTGTTACCGCACCTTCACCCTGGACAGGGGTAGATCACACGGTTTCGGGTCTACGACCACGTACTTATTCGCCCTATTCAGACTCGCTTTCGCTGCGGCTCCGGCTTCCCACCTTAACCTTGCACGTGATCGTAACTCGCCGGTTCATTCTACAAAAGGCACGCCATCACCCATTTATAGGGCTCTGACTTCTTGTAAGCGCACGGTTTCAGGTTCTTTTTCACTCCGCTTCCGCGGTGCTTTTCACCTTTCCCTCACGGTACTGCTTCACTATCGGTCGCTAGGGAGTATTTAGCCTTGGCAGATGGTCCTGCCGGATTCCGACGGGGTTTCTCGTGTCCCGCCGTACTCAGGATCCGTCTCGGAGAGTGCTTGCTTTCGGCTACAGGGCTTTTACCTTCTCTGGCGGGCCTTTCCAGACCTCTTCGCCTAACCAACACCTTTGTAACTCCATGTGAGACGTCCCACAACCCCAAGGAGCAAGCTCCTTGGTTTGGGCTAATCCGCGTTCGCTCGCCGCTACTGACGGAATCACTATTGTTTTCTCTTCCTCAGGGTACTTAGATGTTTCAGTTCCCCTGGTATGCCTCCATACTAACCTATGTATTCAGTTAGCAGGTAACTGCCCATTACGACAGCTGGGTTTCCCCATTCGGAAATCCCCGGATCAAAGCCTGCTTACGGCTCCCCGAGGCAGTATCGTTGTTCGCCACGTCCTTCTTCGGCTCCTAGTGCCTAGGCATCCTCCGTGCGCTCTTACTAGCTTAACCTAATGCTCCGGTTTTCCGATTCGTGCTCCGTTGTACTTCGTACCAAAGTCGCTCGATGCGGAAAACCTACGCTGCAGACGTGCATCATTGAAAGTGCTCATAACGAAGTCATGCACCAGATCAAACAGCCTACACGCTGCAAGTTTAACTCAGCTAAGGATGTTTAAATCGCAATTTTCGTTATCCAGTTTTCAAGGTGCAAGGTTAATGTGCAGCAAACGATGTCTCTGTTTGCACATGAATGCGGTGCTTGAGCACCCGCTTGGCGACGTCCTACTCTCCCAGGACCCTGCGGTCCAAGTACCATCGGCGCTGAAGGGCTTAACGGTCGTGTTCGAGATGGGAACGCGTGGTTCCCCTCCGCCATCGCCACCAAACGGATGTTTTGCATGATCTTCCTGAATCGCTTCAGTCCGATCATCCGTAAAGCAGTTGAAAGAGAATTGCTCTTTCAAAACTGACAACGAGTGAGCGATACACTGCCAAGTTTATCTGAACCATCATCGTGGTTCAGGTATTTCCTTAGAAAGGAGGTGATCCAGCCGCACCTT
>CAWCBD010000002.1:0-582500 GCA_963793665.1 uncultured Paenibacillaceae bacterium | reverse complement strand
TTTCCATAATTGCAGCCCTTCTCACCTTCAACCGCTCAACAAGCTGTTGCCCTTTTTCAGTAAGAACGAGGTACACAACACGACGGTCCTCTACGTCACGTTCACGCTCCAGGTACTGAAGATCGATCAATTTGTCGGCGATTCCTGTAATGGCACCTGCTGTTATTTGGAGTTTATCCGCAATCGCTGATGCTTTCTGTGGACCTTCCTCAAACAATCTGACGAGAATACGTGCCTGCATGGCATTGATTCCTAAATCATTCTCTCTCGCCCACTCTGCATCCATACGTCGCTTCATTTGAGTAAATGTATGTTCAAGTTGGAGAAAATCCTCTTGCCGCTGATTATCCATACTTTTATTCTCCTTTGAATCGATTTCATAGCATCTACTTTAAAGCATAATATTTTAGCTGTAAAGAAATTGAAGCGGAGTGAAATTATAAGTTCGTCAAATACAACTTCCATATTTGCCCTATGCAGACAGCAATTCATTCCCCTATAATAAATGAAAATCACGAATGCGAGGGTGATGAATATGCTGCTTTCTTTCGAAACGGAACGGTTGCTTCTTCGTCCATTTAAGCCTTCTGATGCTGCTGCCGTACATTTGCTAGCAGGAAATTATGAGGTAGCTAAAACAACGCTATCCCTTCCTCACCCTTATCCGGACGGAGCAGCAGAGCTTTGGATCGATTTTAGGCTGGATGCTGCCAAGCAGGGGCATGGCTATACTTTCGCAATAATCAATAAGGAAAATGATTTTCTTCTTGGTTCCATTAGCTTGAATATCACGTCAGAGCACAGAAGGGCTGAGCTCGGCTATTGGCTTGGTCCTCCATATTGGGGAAATGGCTATACAACAGAAGCCGCAGCCCGTATTATACAGTTCGGATTTAATGAGCTAAACCTGAACAAAATATATGCAGCGGCAATGGTGAAAAACCCCGCTTCAGCGCGGATCATGATTAAAATAGGAATGAAGCATGAAGGGCTTTTTCGCCAGCATGTTCTCAAATGGGGTCAGCCTGAGGATATTACTTATTATGGTTTGACAAGAGCAGAATATGGTAACTAGTCCTATCTATAATAGGGGATAAAGAAACAGGATGATGCAAGGAAGATTGCAGCATCCTGTTTTCATTTGCCTAATCGAAGGGGCTCCATTTCGAGAAGAGATAACCGCAGTGCCTGCCAAGCATATCGAAGCACCTCTTGCAAGGACCATGCAGCCATCCCTGCGGCCATTACCGCCAATCCATGCTTATGTGTAACGGATATGCCTGTAAGTACAGGCTGGTCTTTTCTTATTGTGAAATTGTCCAAGGCAGCTTGAACTGCTTCAACATGCCTGCTGTTGATTCGATCGGAGAAAGCGTAGAAGACACCTGTATGCGTCATTTTGTCCAAGCACCCTGGGGCGGCAAGATTTTGAGCTGCAGGTTCAATGAATTGATTTTGCGCAAAAATAAGCTGTCCCTCATACCTTACTTTCAGCCGATTACGATACGCACGATAAGCAAACTGCTCGCCTCTCAGCGTCCTACCCGGACACAGCACCTCTGCCTGCAGCCAAACAGAGCCTGAGGCTAATTCAATTTCTGTATTCGTTGATAAGCGCAGCATCACGGAATAACATGATCGGTTCAGGCATTGACTCTACGATTGCACCGGGCGCTAACTCAAACCTCTGAGAGATTGATGCTCCTTTTGACAGTTCGAGGCATGGATGCACCTTAGTGAACGATTGATTCGTTACATAAAGATGTGCATCTGCACCTACCTTCCAGTCCAACTCATATCGGTCCCCTGCCAATAAGCCGGGTGATACATCCATTACAATAACACCGACGGGACCGTTCAACGGAAAGGTCTTCGCAATTTTGATCGGAGCGGTATGATACTTCGATACGATTTGTGTTTGTCCATTCCGATTTTCGAAAACCGCCCGAAGATACGATACACGCGCCGCCGGTGTTTGATTAAGCTTGTTGAGTGAATGCAGCGCCATGCTCATGCTTATGATTATGGGAGTGGCCGTTGTCCTCATTATGATCATGCGCGTGAGTGTGATCATGAGTATGACTTTGAGCCGTATGGTGATCATGATGGTGTTCTAGATTGTTCACATGAGCAAGTTCATGCTCCAGCCAGCCAACGATTTTATCTACATTAACACCGCCAAATAAATTAGAAAATACGTAAGGACGCTGACCCCGCATCCGCTTCGTATCCTCTTCCATTACTTCAAGACTCGCCCCAACATAAGGAGCAAGATCGATTTTGTTAACAATAAGTAAATCTGAGCGCATGATTCCGGGTCCGCCTTTACGCGGAATTTTCTCTCCTTGGGCTACGTCAATAATATAGATGAAGCGATCTACCAGCTCAGGACTGAACGCTGCAGCTAAATTATCTCCGCCGCTCTCGATGAATATAAGGTCCAAGCCTTCAAACCGGCTCGTCAGCTCATCAACGGCTTCAAAATTCATTGAAGCATCCTCACGTATCGCCGTATGTGGACAGCCGCCTGTCTCTACTCCGATAATTCGCTCCTCTGGCAAAACCCCTGTAGCAGCCAATATTCGTGCATCTTCTTTTGTATAGATATCATTCGTAATGACAGCGATGCTGTATTTATCTTTGAGTGCCCCCGCCAATTTCTCAACTAACGCTGTTTTCCCAGATCCAACTGGACCGCCAATCCCAATACGGATTGGACGTGTTTTATCGATGGACGGCTTTTCCCATTCCTTATGATCATGCCCTTGTCCTTGACACATCGTTGCCTACCTCCTAAAAGTTATTGCGATACTTCCTAGTCATACATCCGGCGAGCAATAACTCACTTCGGAAGCATAAGCTAAGTTGTTTGTTCTATGACATAAATAACCTTGAATACAACGTTTCATGCCGAATCATTGCTATTTCTGCCATAGGCATGTTGGCATATGCATTCTCTGGCTCTAATTCTGAAGCTGCTAACCATGCTTTAGAGGCAAGGGGGGTAAGTCTTGCGATAATCGATTGTCCTTCTGTCTGTCCGATGGACATTAACCGGAGAGCGCTATTAATACAAGTAACAATGCAGGTATATAAATATCCTTCTGCCGCTTGATTTAAAGGGATCCCTAACTTATAGCAGGCAAATCCATGTACGAGCGGGTGCGTGGCAAAAGAGCTGCCGTTTCTTAACGCATCGGTAAGCGGCGACCAGTCAGTCCTCGGATAAATGCTGGTAAGCAGCTGCAGCAGCCGACGTCCCATTTTTTCCACGCCAACACGTGTCTCAATCGCCGTTCGCTGTACATGCACGAGCCTCTCCACTGCCCATAGACGATCCCATTGACCCGCTAACACATCTCGGTAAACGGCCTTTATTACCATAGCATCAGATGTTGACCAGCTTTGGGCAAGCATCGATGCAGCATAAGCTTCAAGCTGCGCACTTGTATGGATGCGCTCTTCTTGCACAAGTGTTTCAAGGCCAAAGGAATGCGAGAATCCGCCGATCGGAATCGCTGAATCAAGCAATTGTTGAAGCGCTAACCAAGGAAGAACTGCAGGTTCCCCTGATTCGTTCGGTGCTCCATTCATCATGCCACCTCTTTTGTGTTAAAACAAAAAATAGCGCTGTGCCATTGGCAGTATTTCGGACGGCTCACATGTTGCAGGTACCCCATCCACCTTAACCTCATAGGTCTCAGGATCAACCGAAATGGCCGGCGTTGCATCGTTATGAATCATGTCTTTCTTCGTTATCTGGCGGCAGCCCTTAATCGGCTCGACCCGTTTAGACAATCCCAATTCTTCAGCAATCCCGCGTTCATAAGCAGCCTGTGATACGAATGTGATGGAGCTGTTTGAATTCGCTTTACCGAAAGCACCGAACATCAATCGGCCAAAAACCGGCTGAGGGGTTGGAATAGATGCATTGGGATCTCCCATTTGAGCGAAAGCAATTGTACCGCCTTTGATGACAAGGTCAGGCTTAACCCCAAAGAACATTGGACTCCACAGCACAAGATCAGCGAATTTCCCAGGTTCGATCGAACCTACTAAATGCGAGATGCCATGCGTAATCGCAGGGTTAATCGTATATTTGGCTATGTATCTTTTAATCCGGAAATTATCGGCTTCGGCTGTCGTATCCGGCGCAAGCGGTCCACGCTGACGCTTCATTTTGTCCGCAGTCTGCCAGGTTCGAATAATAACCTCACCTACACGGCCCATCGCTTGGGAGTCCGAGCTTATCATGCTGAATACGCCCATATCATGCAAAATATCCTCAGCCGCAATCGTCTCTGGCCTAATCCGCGAATCGGCAAAAGCAACATCCTCCGGAATACGGCTATCCAAGTGATGGCAGACCATCAGCATGTCTAAATGCTCTTCAATTGTATTAATGGTGAATGGCCGGGTTGGGTTCGTCGATGAGGGCAGAACATTAAGCTCGCCCGCTGCTCGGATAATATCCGGTGCATGCCCCCCGCCCGCTCCTTCCGTATGATACGTGTGGATGGTGCGGCCTTTGAATGCCGCTAAGGTATCTTCGAGAAATCCCGCTTCATTCAATGTATCCGTATGAATAGCCACCTGAACATCGTATTGATCCGCGACCTCTAGACAAATATCAATCGCCGCAGGCGTCGTGCCCCAATCTTCATGCAGCTTAAGTCCAATCGCACCCGCTTCGACTTGCTCAATAAGCGGTCCTATAAAAGAAGCGTTCCCTTTCCCTGTAAAGCCGAGATTCATCGGAAAAGCTTCCGCAGCCTCCAGCATGCGCCGCATATGCCAAGCTCCTGGCGTACAGGTTGTGGCATTGGTCCCAGTTGCAGGCCCAGTGCCGCCCCCGATCATTGTCGTCACACCAGATGACAGCGCCGTCTCGATTTGCTGCGGACAAATGAAATGGATATGCGAATCTATTCCGCCTGCCGTTACAATTTTGCCTTCGCCAGCAATAACCTCCGTACTTGCGCCTACAACCATGTTAGGCATGACCCCGTCCATAATGTCAGGGTTACCCGCTTTTCCAATGCCGACAATAACCCCGTCCCGGATACCAATATCCGCTTTGACTATACCCCAGTGATCGATAATAATAGCGTTTGTGATGAGTGTGTCAAGAACACCATCGCTTCGAAGCGCACCGCTGGATTGGCCCATCCCGTCACGGATGACTTTGCCTCCGCCAAATTTGCACTCATCGCCATACACGGTATAATCCTTCTCAATTTCAGCCCATAGCTCGGTATCGGCAAGTCTTACAGCATCACCGGTGGTCGGGCCGAACATTTGAGCATAGCTGCTCCTATCCATCCGGCTCATTCAAAGGCCCCCTTCCAAGCGGCCAGACGCTGACGAACTTCCTCGGACATCGCCCCATGCACTGCCGGACCATTCGTAATCGCATTCAAACCAAAGGAACGCTTATGCCCCCCGAGTTCTACAAGCTGAACTGGTTTTTCCTCACCAGGCTCAAATCGAACCGCAGTTCCTGCCGGAATATCCAGTCTCATGCCAAATGCAGCCTCACGATCAAACTGCAGACCGCGGTTAACCTCAAAAAAATGATAATGCGACCCGACCTGAACTGGCCGGTCGCCCGTATTTGCAATAATAAGTTCAATAGTCGCTCGTCTCGCATTTAACTCAATCTCGCCAGGAGCGGTACGGTATTGCCCAGGAATCATGCGGCCACCCTCTCTAAAGTTTTGCAATGCAAAACTACTTCGGAAGCATACACTTCGTTTTGCGAAGCAAGACTACTTGCGGAGTAAACTAAATTTCTACACTATCAAGCGAATCGGATGATGGACAGTGACAAGCTTAGTGCCATCGGGGAAAGTCGCTTCCACTTGAACCTCGTGAATCATTTCGGGTATCCCGCTCATGACCTGATCGCGGGCAAGAATACGAGTCCCGTATTCCATTAGCTGAGCAACGGTCATACCGTCACGCGCACCTTCCATAATCTCTGAAGTAATAAGCGCGATGCTCTCCGGATAGTTTAATTTCACACCTCGATTAAGCCTTCTACGCGCCAAATCAGCAGCAATCGTAATAAGCAGCTTCTCTTTTTCGCGTTCTGTCAACTGCATGATGTCACCTCTTTTTTAGCGTTATGAAGCTATTATACCGAGCGTAGATCACGAAGTAAATCATTCCCTGTTAGATTTAATGACATAAACTAAAATTGATGGCAGTTTTGCTAACATCCTTAATTTGTACCTCTTTCAAAGACTAACCAAATCATTGATAATCTGCTGTTTACTCAGCATTCTACCTACTGAATACGCCTAAACTACGGCCATTATTACTAGCCTTTATAGGCCCATTGTGATAGACTCAAATGTATTGAACTTACTTTGGGAGGGACCTACATGGCTTCAAATAGAATGCGTTCTGACATGATTAAAAAAGGATTCGACCGCGCTCCGCACCGCAGCTTGCTGCGTGCTGCCGGCGTAAAGGAAGAAGATTTCAACAAACCATTTATCGCGGTATGTAATTCCTATATTGATATCATTCCAGGTCATGTGCACCTGCAGGAATTCGGCAAGCTTGTAAAAGAAGCGATTCGCGAAGCAGGCGGCGTGCCTTTCGAATTTAATACGATCGGTGTCGATGATGGTATCGCAATGGGTCATATCGGTATGCGTTATTCACTTGCCGAGCCGTGAAATCATTGCCGACTCCGTTGAAACTGTCGTAAATGCTCACTGGTTTGACGGCATGGTTTGTATTCCGAACTGCGACAAAATCACTCCCGGCATGATCATGGGCGCGCTTCGCGTCAATATCCCTACGATGCTCGTCAGCGGCGGACCGATGAAAGCCGGCAAAACATCCGATGGCCGTCCGATCTCCTTATCTAGTGTATTCGAAGGCGTTGGCGCTTACCAAGCCGGCAAAATCGATGAAGCAAGCTTGACTGAGCTTGAACAGTACGGTTGTCCGACATGCGGTTCCTGTTCCGGTATGTTTACAGCTAACTCGATGAACTGTCTTGGCAGAAGGCCTTGGACTTGCGCTTCCAGGAAACGGTACGATTCTTGCCGTATCTCCAGAACGTAAAGAATTTGTTAAACAAGCGGCTCGTCAATTAATGAAGCTGATCGAACTTGATCTTAAACCACGCGATATCGTTACAAAAGATTCGATCGACAATGCCTTTGCACTCGATATGGCAATGGGCGGTTCGACGAATACTGTTCTTCATACACTTGCTATCGCACATGAAGCAGGTATTGAATATCCGATTTCGAGCGTATTAATGAAGTCGCGGCTCGCGTACCGCATCTTGCAAAAATCGCTCCTGCTTCCGACTTACCATATTGAAGATGTGCATAATGCAGGCGGAGTTAGCGCAATTCTTAATGAGCTGTTCAAAAAAGAAGGGGCACTGCATGGCGAAGTTCATTACCGTTACAGGTAAAACGCTTCGTGAGAATGCAGCGGGTCACGAAATTACGAACCATGATGTCATCTGCACCCTATTGATAATCCGCACAGTGAGCGCGGAGGCCTGGCTGTTCTATTCGGAAACCTTGCTCCGGAAGGTGCGATCATTAAAGTCGGTGCAGTTGATAAATCTGTAAGCGGCTATCATAAAGGCCCTGCGATCTGCTTTGACTCTCAAGACGAAGCATTGGCAGGTATTGCGGATGGCAAAGTTAAAGAAGGACATGTTGTCGTCATCCGCTACGAAGGCCCTAAAGGCGGACCAGGTATGCCGGAAATGCTTGCTCCAACATCGCAAATCGTCGGTATGGGACTTGGCGCTAAAGTCGGCTTAATTACTGACGGACGCTTCTCCGGTGCATCTCGCGGAATTAGTATCGGCCACGTATCTCCAGAAGCTGCTGAAGGCGGTCCTATCGCATTCGTTGAAGATGGCGATCTGATTGAGCTGGATCTTGATAACCGTGAAATGAACCTGTTGATCAGCGATGAGGAATTTGCACTGTCGTAAAGCTAACTGGAAAGGTTTCGAGCCTAAGATTAAAAAAGGCTATCTTGCCCGTTACTCCTACCTCGTAACAAACGCCAGCACCGGCGGCGTAATGAAGATTTAATTTATTCTATTTTGGATTGTTTTATACATGATTGCCCAGGATGATCGATTGGCAGCTTGCCATTCGTTCAATCCTGGGCTTTTTCGTATCCAGTTTCCGATAAAAAATACCGCTAAGGAGTAAACTCCCTTGCGGCATTTGCGTTTTCAAATGAAGTCTGTGTGATGGCACTTCGACTAACTTGATTAAGACTTCTATCAAAAGCTTCTAACGTCGTCCAATGCCGCTTCAATACATTGTTCGATCCATAACGCCGCTGGAATTCTTCCATCGACATCGCGATGATACGAGGCGATAGCTTAGTGCCTTGTTCTTTTACTCTTTGTTTCCCAGACGGATGAAGGACTTGGAGCAGCAGCTTTAAGTACACACGGGTCATTTTGTCAAATAATCCTGGCGGCAGTTCCAGCACACTAAATCCGAATTGTTCCGCGCCCTTATTAATCATCGAGATTCCATATAAACCACGAACATGCTCGAATTTCTTATGTGCAGCGATGAGCGCTGCCAGTTTCGGCATCGCTCTCTCCACCTCTCGAATCAGCTTAATAGCAACATGCATCATAGACCGTGATTCCGACATGAGCTTAAACAGCCTCTTATTATCAAAATGAAGCTCAATGATGTTATCCTTGTCTTCAATTATCTGACCATCCGAAAGCTTCAACGGTTTACCTTTGTAAGGAACAACACGAACATGAAAGATCGAATCCAAGCCGCCGGACTGAATCCGGAAAAGCATATGAAAAATCCGTTCCCATCCCATCCAACAATGAATAAGGCAGCGTTTCATAAAGCCAAGCGAGCGCTGTAATGATTTGTTACGATCCGTAATCTGAATCATCTCTGTAATATGTACAAATTTGATTCCCCGATTCTTCCCTTCAGCCAAGAAGGGCTCCAGCGCTCCTAACATATTTGCCGGTGCATCACGATCTGCTCCAAGCGTTGAGCCGCAATCATGCAGCAGCAGCACTTCGCCTGGGCGAAGTTTTTTCATTAGCCGCTTCTTAAGCCGTTCAACACCAACACTCTTGCGCCAATCACCAAACAACGTCGACCACAAAATAATTTGCAAGTAGCCTAAATTGGAGAAGTCGAACAGATTTACAATCCCCCACGGAGGTCTATAGTACGCCGGTCTAATGTCCGTAGCTTTCCTAATAATATCTGACGTGCGATGGATTTGCCGTTTCACTGACCCAGGACGCATTAACCAGTTTGACTTGTGTACGTAGTTATGAATTCCGATAATATGACCCTCAGCATGCATCCTTTGAAGGAGTTCTGGGTGTCGCTCTGCATGGATCCCAACAACGAAGAAGGTCGCTTTTGCATCATAACGCTTTAATAAATCAAGCAGCATCGGTGTATATTCAGGATCAGGTCCATCATCGAAGGTCAGTGCAATTTCATTATCGGCACGACCTCGTTTAAAAACTCGAAAGCCGAATGTTCGGCTTATCAAACCAGGGAGGAACGCATAAAACGTTAAAATATAAAAGCCCCAAAGAAAAAAGTTTTCCATATTCTGTTTCCACCACCCTAGTTTCGTTCCCCTATCCCAAGCGGAAGGCGGAGACCTATGATGCCTCCCCTTATTGTAACATAATGCCATTGAATACGGCTATGATTGTTGACACGACAAGAAAGGTTGGGAAACAAAGGTGATATATAGTACAATCTTGGTAATAGTAAGATTAATACGAGTAAAGGGGTAAGAAAATGCTTTCCTTTTATCGAAAATATTGGCGGACCGCTTTTGACATTGCGCTTATTGTCTTAACCGTGTACTTGATTTTGTTTGCCTTCAGCTATTTATATCGTATTGCGACACCCATCTTCCTATCCTTTATTATTTTCATGTTCATTGAACCGCCTGCCAGATGGATGAACCGGCTGGGCATTCGAAAGTCAATCGCCTCAGGAATATCTGTACTGCTCTTCACGATTGTTATCGTTGGGCTGTTCGTAGGAGCTGGTTATATTATGACCACGCAGATTACCGGACTTGCTGAGAAGCTTCCTTATTATCAGCAGCTGTTGACCGAGCAATTCCAGAAAAATTCAACGTTAATTGGCAATAAAATAAACCTCTTACCCGAAAATGTAGTGAAAAAAGCTTATGAAGTCATTGGATATATAACCAACTGGGGTCAAGAGCTTGCAACTACCTTTTTATTATCGCTTGGCGGGTATCTGAAGTCCTTTTCGACCTTTATCTTTAACTTCTCGATCGGAATTATTCTAGCTTATTTTCTAAGCCTGGAAATTACGGACTGGAAGCAGGCTGCCACTGAGAAAACACCGCGGACATTCAAGAAAGCTTTTTTCTTTCTAAAAGATAATGTTTTCTCTGGAATTGGCGCTTACTTGAAGGCGCAAGGAAAATTAATATCCATTACCTTCTGTGTCATATTCGTTTCCTTGCTGCTGCTTGGTGTAGAGAACGCGTTCTCAATATCTTTATTGTCTGCGGTTTTTGATGTTCTCCCGCTGCTTGGAGTAGGTACGGTTTTCATCCCATGGATTATTTATCTGTTCATCGTTGGCCATACTTCCTTGGCCATCTGGCTATCTGTACTTTTCTTGGCGGTTGTCCTGACTAGACAAATTCTTGAGCCGAAAATCACCGGTGACACACTTGGAGTGTCAGCTTTCACCATGCTCGCCTTCATGATAATGTCATTGTCTCTCTTCGGTATTGCAGGCGTGATTTTATCACCGATCCTTATGATTCTGATCAAGGCGCTGTATGAACAGCGTTACTTTCACCGCTGGATTCGTCCGCCAAAAGGGGAATTCGATCAGAAACCCGAGCCGCCTCAGACACTTTCATAAAAAGCACCGCAATTATCGATGATAATTGCGGTGCTTTTTTATCGACTATTAGGTTGCACGCTGAGACTAGCAAATCCATAATCCCCCTAAAAACTGCTGTTGCTTGGTTAGTCGAGTGAGTGGACCGATTTTCTGACAGCACAGTAACGACATATCGAGGGGCTTTCACAGGTCCATATCCAGTAAACCACTGATTATTGCGCGCCCTTCCAGCATGCAGCGTTTCTGCGGTACCCGACTTGCCTGCAACTGCCCACTTCCCATCCCGAATTGAACGTCCTGTTCCGCCTGTAACGACAGCTTCCATCCCCCGCAGCAGCGCTTGAGACGTACTTGGGGCAATCTGACCATAATGTGATGGTGCAATATTGCCTTGGTAAAGCCATCATCCGTTGACCATTCGCATAAAGGATCTCGCTCACCAGACGCGGTTCTATTACCCGTCCCTCATGCAGCAGGGTTACGACCAGATTAGCCGCTTGCAGAGGTGATAGCCTGACATCCCGCTGCCCGATTCCCGTCTGTGCCAGCAGCCCCCCGTCTCTTGCCTTTGGCGTACCAATGAACAATCGTCCTGCTTCTTCATCTCTAAGCAGCCGGAGCGGTTTCCCAAGCGGTGCCAGCGGCTCTTCTGTACTCCAGCCGACCTTCCGACCAATACCAAGCTGATCAGCCGTTCTCATAAGCTGCTCAGCAGACAGTCGTTCTGCAACTGCAGCAAACGTTACATTACACGAATTCGCTAACGCTTCCCGCAGAGTCAGCGTGCCATGCCCCCCGTCCTTCCAGCAATGCAGCCCGTACCGGCCATACTCTCCATTACACGTGAACCTTTCCTGCTCGTAGGTAACTTTCGCCTCAAGTGCCGCTGCTTCCGTGACCAGCTTAAAAATAGAGCCGGGAGTGGCTGCTCGAATAGCATGGTTGGCGATATCCGTCCCTTGTGAATCAAGAGAGTAAACGGCCAAACGCGGCCTCGAAACCATCGCAACGATATCTCCGCTATGTGCATCAAGCACGACAACCGCGCCTTCTTTAAGACCTGTCTGATCGACATAGGCTTCAATCGCATTCTGTATGGATAGATCAAGTGTTGTTATAACTTTCAAGGGATAGTAGGGATTATTCGGACTTGTTAATCTCATATCCAAGCCGTTTAAAGGCTTATCGGCACCATCGGTAAAATAGGATACCGAGGTTGTCCCGGTTCCTCGCAGCAGCCGGTCCAAGGATTGCTCCAGTCCCGAACCGCCGATTAAATCGGTCTCAGCCATTTTTCGAGAAGATAGTTCGTGTTGGAATTTCGACCGCAGCAGTTCTGGATGCTGACTTATGTATCCAATGACATGCTTTGGATCGAAGGCAGACGGATATCGATTCCGGTATGGGAGCACCCGCACACCGCTCAGCTGCAGTTTACCTAAAGCTCGTAATTGCTTTATCACTTAGCTTATGCGGCGACAGTTCTCCCTCAGCCTGCCAAAATGCAGGCTCTCTCAGCGCTCCCATCCACTTCTCAAGCTCTTCATGGCTAATTTGGAGTGCATGTGCCAGCTGGGCAAAGTCAGCCGAACGAAGCCCGCGTGAGCGCGCCTGCAGTGGAAACACAGCAAGTGCCTTGTATGTTTCACCCGTTATTGATAGCCCGTTCCGATCAAAAATGTCACCTCGGCCCGTATCCAGCACGAGGCCGCGCTCACGCTGTGCAACCGCCTCACGCTTCCAATCTGAGCTTCGAGCCGTTGCCGGAGCGACAGGCATCAATTGCAGCCATGCCAGCCTTACGATGAAAAGGAGCATAATGAAGCTCATCCCCATCAGAACGACAAAAACACGCCGGTTCCTCCCCATCCGACGTTCCTTTGTGTTCATTGTTACCTCCTAAAAGTTATTGCGATACTTCCTAGTCATACATCCCGCGAGCAATAACTCACTTCGGAAGCATAAGCTTAGTTATTGCGATACTTCCTAGGCATACATCCCGCGAGCAATAACTCGCTTCGGAAGCATAAGCTAAGTTATTATATCACCCATTATTCCCCTGGAAGCTCACATTCAACCATAGGTTTTCCTTCCAGCATCATCCCTTTGCAGCTGAAAAAATGGAGGAGAAACTTTTGAAAAACTTTTGCAACATGCGGCAGCTTTTCATTAGAACGATAAATAAGTCCAATCGTACGTGTTAAATGCGGTGACCGCAGCTTCACCTTTGCGGGCTGCAGAGGTCCGGATGCATGTAAGGCCATCTCCGGCAACAAGCTGACACCCATACCAGCAGCTACTAATCCCCGAATTGTATCTGTCTCCTCCCCTTCGAAGCCAATATTAGGCGTGAAGCCAGCTTCCCGGCAAGCGTCCCATACAATCGGCCTGAGTGAATAACCAGAACTAAATAAAACAAAGGTTTCTTCTTTAAGCTGGATTAAATCGATTGCTTCAGCACCTGCCAAAGGGTGATTCGGAGGCAAAATCGCGAATAGCTCCTCGGTCAATACAATTTCCCCAGTCACATGTTCATGCTGCTCCGGACAGGGAGATACGAATGCGAGATCCACAGCTCCTATGGTCACATCATGAATTAACGATGGGTACATGCCTTGTTTAAACCGGAATCTTACATTCGGATGCAGCTTGCGGAACGCAGATACAATCTCAGGAATGAGGGAAAATCCTAAGCTATGCGGGAAACCGAGCCGTATTTCCCCTTTCTCTGGATCAAGAAATTCTTGCACCTCCAATACTGAACGTTCCAAATCGGCGATAATCACTTCCGCGCGTTTCAGAAAAAGCGCCCCAACAGGGGTTAGCTGTAAATTGCGGCCTTTTTGAAGAAAGAGCTTGGCTCCGAGCTCCTCCTCCAATTGATGAATTTGCCTGCTTACTGCCGATTGCGCCACATGCAGCTCTTCGGCCGCTTTCGTTACATGCTCTCTTTTGGCGACCTTTACGAAATAATACAGCTGACGAAGCTCCATGACGTCCCCTTTTCCTCATACATTCAAATGATGGTTAACGATGTCGATTTTGTTTATAGTATACATATTTGTCATACCCATACCCGAAGACGAAGCCGGCAAACAATCCCCCAAAATGCGCCCATATACCAATTCCCGGCACAAAGATGGAATAAATAAGTCCGAATATCAAAATCGTGTATACGGTTTTCCGCGAAGCTTCATCGAGTGATTTCTTCATCACCGCTAAATATAAAAATGCGCCATAAATGCCGTATATCGCACCAGATGCACCCGCTCCTACTGTAAGGGGCTCAGCCAAAGCGCTGAATATATTGCCGACAATGCCGCATAACAGATAGAACACGGCGTATCTCACATGCCCAAGCATCCTCTCTAGCGGAGGGGCAAAAATCAGAATCGCGAACATATTAAAGAACAGATGCTGAAAGCCTAGGTGTAGAAACACAGCAGTCACGTACCGCCATGGCTGATCCGGTGAACTGATGAAAATCCCTCGCTGAAGCAGTGCGTGATTGCCACTAAACAAATCAATAAAATAAACGATAATATTAATCGCGATTATTCCTGCTGTCACCGGATAAAGCCGCAAATAACTGCGAAAGCTTTCGTATCTTAAAAAAATCATAACATGCTCCTCTCGGCAAGTAATTGGACAACGGCATTTCATTATGATTATAATAAATTTGGTATTGAATAATCCAATTTGAAGGAGGCAATTTTACATGGCACAAGAACGTACTGGCGTCGCGACGCTTAAAGGCAATCCACTTACACTGATCGGACCTGAACTAAAGAAGGGTGATAAAGCTCCAGATTTTCAACTAAACAAATCGCTTGTCGATGTTGTTTCCTTGAAAGACTTCGCAGGTAAAGTAAAACTCGTCAGCGTTGTTCCATCCATCGATACAGGTGTATGTGATGCGCAAACACGTCGTTTCAACGAAGAAGCTGGCAAACTGGGTGAAAACGTTGTCGTATTAACAGTCAGCGTTGACCTTCCATTCGCACAAGCTCGTTGGTGCGGAGCTGCTGGTATTGATCAAGTCATCTTACTTTCCGACTACCGCAACAATAACTTCGGAGAAGCTTACGGCGTACTTATCAAAGACCTTCATCTTGACTTCCGCTCCATCTTCGTCATTGACGAGAACGACATCATTCAATATGTTGAAATTCTTGGTGAAATGACTGAGCATCCTAACTATGAAGAAGCACTTAACGCTGTAAAAGCACTCGTATAGGCGATACATATCGGAGTACCGTCACAATAAGCCTGTGCATATAACAAAAGCGAGAAAAGGGACAACCTTTCCTCGCTTTTGTTGTGTTTATACGCCGCTCGTCTTATATTGAGCAAGCTTCTTATCAAGTGTTCGGTAAATATCGA
Organism: uncultured Paenibacillaceae bacterium; assembly: GCA_963793665.1. Taxonomy (GTDB): domain Bacteria; phylum Bacillota; class Bacilli; order Paenibacillales; family Paenibacillaceae; genus Paenibacillus_Z. The sequence continues at coordinate 567,213 of CAWCBD010000002.1, read as the reverse complement.
TGATGACCCTATAATTTGAACCAAGGTCCCCGAATGATCCGCGCGAAGCGGAATAAATATCTACGGCTGCCGTTACTGGGCTTACACTTATAACCGAGACCGTAATATCCATCGTACGTCCGCTCATCGTTTTTTTCTCAAGCACGATTTCTCCAACAGACTGCACTTCATGAAGAACTTTGTAGCCTTGCATTTTTTTCAGTGTGGAGACGACTTCTTCCCACGATCTTTCCCGGGATAGTTTGTAATAATGGGATTTAAGCATTGGATCTTTCGCTTTATCGCCAGTCAATTCATGACTGCGCAGCAACCCAATTAGGGTCCGCTTCAACAAAGGTAATCTCCCCCTCCAACTTCTATGTACACTAAGAAATATCATAACATAGTTTCTGACATAAAAAAAAGGGGTTGCCCCCTTTTCATGTTTGAAGTAAACCCGCCATGCCGTCCGACTTGCTTGTTTCTGAACCCGCTCTCGCAGGTGGGTGTCCGCAGAAACGTTTTTGAGATCCCTTTTCGAGGGCATGTCAGCTGCGTTTCAATCTAGGTCTCCCGTAAAACAGCCATTGGTTCAAAACAAGTTATAAGCCGTAACGTACATCGCAGGATGTATAGCTATTATAGCCGGATTAAAAGGAAAAGTAAACGCAGCCCAAATTGCTATTTCTTAGCATTGCGTCCTTCCTCTGTGAGGAATTCAATCCCTTCGTTGTCTATCTTCTCCTGCAGCGCTTCCGCCTCGGCTTCAGCTGCTTTCTCGGCTTGAAGCTGCAGCTTCATGTAGATCGCATAGAAGTTCCAGAAGGCAATAGCCGCTACGATGCTCCCTGTAAAGAAGGGAACCAAAAACATCAGTTTAGGCGAGCTAAAGCTAATGTAGACAACAAATCCACACATAATTGCCGTCGATAGCGAGCGGAAAGGGCGGCCGATTGTAAGCAGCAGAGCATTCTTCAGCAATTGGAACGTCTTCATTTGGTAATGTACGACCATGGAGAAGAAGTTGAAGAGAGATACGGCCAGCAGCGCCATAAAGGCGATAAATAAATATGAAATAAGCTGCAGCGACTCCAGTTTAACCAGGTAAACCCGGAAATCGACAATAAGAATGGCGAAAAGGGCAACGTACAGAATACCGCCAACCATACTTTGAACATAACATTCCTTGTAATTCCGGAAGAAGGTACGCAAGAGAGGCGCATCCACTTCACCCATCACCCACTTGCGTGCAACAGAGAACAGAGCTGCAGTCGCCGGGAAAAGCGTAAATGGCGCGATTATACTTGATAAAATAAGACTGGACATTATAGCGTCACTTGATTGGGCTAAGATAACCGGAAAGATAAGGAAGATAAACGGTATCGAACATATAATCCACAGCAAGTTCGTAACAGATAACCGCATAATCCATTCCGAAATCTTATAAAACCCACCCATTAAGCCTCTCATTTCCATGGTTGCCTTGTCCTCCTAAGGTGTTTTCAAAGAAAACACGTCATCGTAAGCGTATAATTCAGCAAGCGATTACATCTTGTCTTATACGTTCTACTATAATATAGCTTGGCCTAATAAGCCATCGCCCAATCTTAAATATGCAGGGCCACTGTCTGCACCGCTCGGACCATACGCATATCGATATTCGCTCATAATCTGTTAAAAAAACCGGGGCATCCCTATCCTCCCGATTACTCGGCTGAGGGATAGCCCCGGTTTGTTCAATTATTTATTCGTCAGACGATGGACGTGAACGGCGTGGTTCACTGCGTCCTTCTGTTCGCGGCTTGCTAGCATCGCGGTCACGGTTGTAGCCGCCTGTGCTGCTTCCGCTAGCACTGCTGCTGCGTCCGCCGCCGCCATAACCACCACGGCCGCTATCGCTGCGTCCACGAGGTCCGCTGCTGCTACCGCTGCCAGAACGGTTGCCGCCACCGAAACCTCCGCCAGAGAAACGACGGCCGCTTGTACGAACATCCGGCTTGCGTTTCTTCGCACGAATCGGATCTTCAGGAGTCAACTCAATATTAACATCTTTCTTCTCGCCTGTAATAAGTTTCATAGCTGCAGCTAAGCAAGTTTACGGAATCGTATTGCTCCAGCATTTGAATAGCGATAGCTTTAAATTCATTAATAGTCTTCATTCTCAACAAACTCGAGAATACGTTCAGCAGTTACTTGTTGTTTACCTTCAATCGCTTCTGCGATGCTAGGCAATGGCTTCTTGGCGATTTTTTGACGTGTAACCTTCTCGATAAAGTGCAGGTGATCGATTTCACGCGGTGTAACGAACGACCAAGCTGTACCTTCTTTACCTGCACGGCCTGTACGGCCGATACGGTGAACATAGCTCTCAGGATCCTGCGGCAAGTCAAAGTTGATAACATGCGTTACACCTGATACATCAAGTCCGCGAGCTGCAACGTCTGTTGCAACTAGTACATCGATACTGCCGTCACGGAATTTACGCATAACATTGTCACGTTGATTCTGAGACAAATCACCATGCAAGTCCATCAGCAGAATAACCGCGTTTTTGAAGAGCTTCACTTAGCTCATCTACCCGACGCTTCGTACGACCGAAGATAATAGCAAGTTCTGGAGATTCCATATCAATCAAACGGCTTAGCGCATCAAACTTCTGTCGTTCATGAACTTCAATGTACGCTTGATCGATTAGAGGTGCGGTTACTTGTGTTGGAATAACAGACACATGCTCCGGGTTCTTCAAAAATTGTTGAGCCAATCTTTGAATGTTCGGCGGCATTGTAGCCGAGAACAGCATCGTGTGACGGTCTTCTGGTACGAGCTTGAGGATTGAAGTGATATCCTCCATGAAACCCATATCCAGCATTTCATCCGCTTCGTCCAATATAACCGTTTGAACATCATCCAAGCGAATCGTTTTGCGGTTGATATGATCCAGCAAACGTCCAGGCGTTCCGATGATGATTTGCGGTTTCTTTTTCAAAGCGCGAATTTGTCTTCCGATTTCTTGTCCGCCATAAATAGGCAACGAACGAATACCTTTGAAACGAGTAAGCTTTCCGATTTCTTCCGAAACTTGAATGGCAAGTTCGCGGGTCGGGGTCATGATCAATGCAACGATACGCTCTTCGGTTACCGGAATCTTGTTAACAAGCGGAATACCGAATGCAGCCGTTTTGCCCGTTCCCGTCTGAGCTTGACCAATTAAATCGGTACCGTTCAGCGCAATAGGAATGGCTTTTGCTTGGATTGGAGTGGATTCTTCAAATCCGATCTCCGTGATGGCTTGTAAAACTTTGGGTTCCAAGCCGAATTCAGCAAATGTTTTCAAACTTTTTCAATCTCCTTCTATCTGCATCCTACAGAAAATATACAGTTCATTATAGCACAGTTACCTTTGCGAATACCAGTAAGTCTCAATAAGGCATACTAAGACCTACCTGAAACTGGTCTGAGGTGACTAATTTGAAGATGACCCGAACTGCCATCGCGATGCTGATAAGTGCCCTGCTTATTGCCTTCAGCTTTAACCAATTGCTCATTCCTCATCATATGATAAGCGGAGGGATTTCCGGTATCACTATGATTATTGGTTATGCGACTGGCATAAACATTGGCTGGCTTTATTTTGTTCTAAATGTGCCTATTATAATCTGGGGTTGGCGAGTTCTCGGGGTGCGTTTTGTTGGATGGAGTATGTTTTCAGTTATCGCTACGACGGTCGCGATGCAGCTTATTCCAGTGAAGCCTTTTGTTACTGATCTTACACTAGGCGCTGTCTTTGGAGGGGTAGTCATCGGGTTTGGCAGCGGACTGTCGCTGCGCGAAGGCTCCTCTTCGGGCGGCTTTGATATTATTGCGACCATTCTGACACGCAAACGAAATCTGTCTGTAGGGATGCTGATCTTCGTTATGAACGGTTCCGTTATCGCGGCTCTCGGTTTTATGACTAGGAATTGGGATATCGCGCTTTATTCCCTTCTTTCTATATTTACTGCGGGTAAAATTATTGATCTTATCCATGTCCAGCATGTCAAAATAACCGCATTCATCGTGACAAGCCAGACGAAGCTGATGCGACAGGCTCTTCTGCCGCTGCATAGAGGGATTACTGTCATTCGTACCCGGGGCGGCTACACCGATTCGGAATACGATATGTTAATGACGGTTACGACCCGTTTCGAACTCAGCCAGCTGCGTAAAATAATTGTATCCATCGATCCCAAAGCCTTCGTAAATATTGTTGAAACAGTCGGTATTATGGGAGATTTCCGCCAACCCCGCCTATAGAACACAAAAAATTTACGCAGCTTTACGGATTATCCCCGGCAAACATGGATTTTTCTGGATACCCCTAGTTTTTTCAGCGGCTGCTGATATAATATAACTATCCCGTGGTTATTGTTTCATGCCATACGTTTTTGCCCTCCATTACGATGAAAGGGTGATGCTTCGATGGATATGGAAACGGTTAGACTGTCGCGGATAGTAGAAAAGCTGGCGCCGGAGCTAGTGCCTTTCCTCACGGAGCGTGAATTGAATTTGAACATTGTGCTGCGGGATGGACTGGCCTTACTGGAACCGGAGGACGCGATGGAGATTGTTCAGCACAGCATTTGCAAGCATCAAAGAGAAGTGCTTTTGCAATAGTTAGAAATAACATCGGTCAAGGATATCATTTTGATTATCGATTGACGGTGTTTCAACTAGAAGCGGCTAACTTTAGCCTTCTGGCAGCCATTAGAACGAGAGCGGATTTGATTCCGTTCTCGTTCTTTTTTGTCTATGAAGCCGCGTCCCCAATGCCTTGATTCGCATACGTCCAAGCTCGTTTAAGATCCTACAAAATACCTCTGTGCCGGATGACCAATCTGCTTTATAATTTGACGTACAGAGCTTATAGGGAGAGAACATTATGGATGCTATTTTTTCTACGATTTTATTGCTTTTTCACGTATTAACAGGAGGTGCGGCCAGTGCAGGACATGGACAGGAGAGCGCCTCAACACAGCATCTTCTTGCTGCAGTATTAACCGCATCAGCTGCACAGCATACAGGTGCTGCAAAACCTGTATCCTCGACCAATGATTCTACTTCCCCTGAAGCAACATCTGATGCTAACTCAAGCGGAACTGAGTTTGTCAAACATGATCCGCAGCCAGACGCCCCCAAGATCAAAGGTATTTATGTGACGGCTCATAGTGCAGGCGGTTCAAGGATGGAATCGTTGCTGAAGCTTCTGGATGACACCGCTTTAAACAGCATGGTTATCGATTTGAAGGATGATAATGGTTATATTACTTACCCAACACAAAATCCTGATCTTCTCAAGCTGGGTAAACCGCAAAAATACATTCGTGACATAAACGCTCTTATGGAACGTCTTAAGAAGCATCAAATTTACCCAATCGGCCGTATTGTTGTTTTCAAGGATACCGTACTTGCCCGCAGTCACCCTGAGCTGTCCTTCAGACATAAGGACGGCAGCGTTTGGGAGAATGGCAAAGGGGACAGCTTCGTAAATCCTTATATGAAGGAGGTATGGGATTACAACATTGCAGTGGCCAAAGAAGCAGCAAAGCTCGGATTCAAGGAAATCCAGTTTGACTATGTACGATTCCCGGAAGGTTTTGAGAAAAAAGCCGATTCCCTTGTTTTTACCAAAACGAAGGATTCTCGTGTTGATGCGATAGCCGGGTTTGTCAAATATGCCAAGTCCCAGCTGGAGCCTCTGGGCGTACGGGTATCTGTAGATATATTCGGATATGCCGCCTCAGTCCCGGCAGCCGAGGGTATCGGTCAAGACTTTGTCAAAATTTCGAAGAACGTCGATGTAATCTCTCCGATGGTTTACCCAAGCCACTACAGCACAGGCTGGTTCGGAGTGAAGGATCCAGATAAAAACCCTTATGCTACGATAAAGGGTGCCATGCTTGATACACATAAGAAGCTAGACCCTATTGGATCATTCAAGCCTGTTATACGTCCATGGATTCAAGATTTCACAGCCAGCTGGCTCGGCAAAGGACACTATATTCCGTACGGAAATACCGAGGTTAACGCACAAATTAAAGCACTCAAGGATACCAACGTTGAGGAGTATCTGCTTTGGAATGCAGGCAATAAATATTCTCCTGGCACTAATTATTAAGTACAAATAAGCCCCCGATGTCATCATACGGATACGTATCCATATGGTCATTGGGGGCTTTTTGCCAGAGCAACCACTCTATTGCTGGGGAATAAAATAACCTGCGCCAGCCTCTGTTCGTTTCTTTTCTACGATAGCAATCGAGTTGATAATTGGAGACTTTATATAATGACGGGCAACATGACTCTCGACTACTGAGAAGGCATTCTCGTCAGTTTCTGCAAGGATAATCAAATGCGCGGAGGTCGTTTCCATTTCGATTTCAATTTTATATAAGAACATGGTTGTTTCCCCCTGCTTCATAAACCTTATAAGGCTGCTGCATGCTGATTTCATCCTACACACGCATCCGTATAAGGCTTTTCATATATTATTGGGATAAGCGAAGTGCCAGGTTATAAAGTTCCATATTGAAAGGCTTCTTCGTGTTAACAACCTTATCGATATCCGTTGTAACGAGTTCGCCGTGAATAATACCGCAGCCTTTGCCTGATTCGCCTTCCATCAGCTTACGTACTGCAAAATCGCCAAGCTGGCTGGCAAGGATCCGGTCTTTATGTGTCGGTGAACCGCCGCGCTGAATGTGGCCAAGCACCGTAACCCGCGGCTCTATGCCGCAGCGCTGAATAATTCCTCTTTCGATCTCTTCACCGGTGCTGGCACCTTCCGCAACAACGATAATACTGTGACGTTTGCCTGAAGCGAAGTTCTCCTTCATCCGATTAGCAACCTGATCAATATCAAAAGGCACTTCAGGCACAATAATTGTTTCCGCACCGCTTGCAAGACCTGCATATAACGCAATATCTCCGCAATGACGGCCCATTACTTCAACGATCGATGAGCGTTCATGTGATGTCATCGTGTCGCGGAGCTTATTAATCGCGTCTACAACGATGCTAACTGATGTATCAAAGCCGATGGTGTAATCCGTGTAAGAGATATCATTGTCAATCGTTCCTGGAAGCCCCATCGTCTTGATGCCAAGCTTACAAAGCTTGTTGGCGCCTTGATAGGAACCATCTCCCCCAACTACTACGAGACCATCGATACCATGCTGCCTCAGAACTTCGGCACCTCTTTGTTGTCCTTCCGGTGTCAAAAATTCTTTACAGCGAGCCGTTTGAAGTATCGTACCACCCCGCTGGATGATATCTCCAACACTGCGCAAGTCCATCTGACGAAGATCATCGTTGATCAAGCCTTGGTAACCCCGTTGTACACCGTAAACGTCAATACCGTGATAGAGCGCGCTTCTAACAACCGCTCGAACTGCTGCGTTCATTCCTTGTGAATCTCCGCCACTTGTTAATACGGCAATCGATTTAACTGCTGACATACCCATCCACTCCTCAAAATATCTCTTTGCACCTAATGGTTTGCTTTGCTGTTACGTATAAGAATACTGTTTCCCCAAAAGAACAGCCTCGTGAGCGGGCTTTTTTTCATAAGCCGTTTGGACACCCGCTTCACATCCTCCTGACCGCTTACCTTTGGATCAGACAAGTAAAGAGCGAGCAGCCCTTCAATAACCATTCGATGGAACCGCCAAGCAGGTAATGCTTTAACATCCTGCCTCGCATTCTCAACGATATCGCCAATTCTTTCAATCATCTTCGTCTGATCCTCATAATAGCTGCAGAAGTTCAAATCACCGCCAGTGCGGTCCTCTTCTTGATCAATTAAATAGTCCAGCATTATATGAAGACCGCATACATGCGGAAAATAAGCATCTCGTACCGTTCTTGCTTCAGCTTCAGTGACTCCTTCTTCCGCAGCAGCAACAAAAAGCAGAAACATAGCCAATGTTGAGCCGGTTGCTGCGGCAAATTCATTCCAATGCAGCTCAGGCGTTAATTGGCGGTGTTTCTCCCACCAAGCGAGCAGCTCGGGTTCTCGCTTTTCTTTCATAATATGCTTGTATACCTGCAAATCTCCATATAAGCTGACAAGCTGAGTTACGAAAGGATAAACGCTGGAATAAGAAGGTAGTTTTCTTATACAGGCTTGGCAAGTTTGAACAAGTTCATGCAAATAACCGCCGTCATCGCGCTCATTTCTTAAGGCATAATAATCCCTGAGCGGTGCATGAGGATCAACAGCATCAAGCATCGACTGATGCAAAAGACGAAAATCATCAGGATCCAGCGAAGTGCTTCGATCACACAGGTTGTCCAAATAATCACTGATTGTCTGTAATGCAACGATGAGCGGTATTAATATATGCCGCCAACTTATGTTAGCCGCGGCGTATACACCGCCTCCCTGGCAGTGAAATTTCTTACTGTCCATACTCGCAATGGCCTGTGTTCGGAGCTCATCGTCTGGTATGTGCTGGGCAATAACTCTTAATCGGTTTAGCTCCGCATTTACTTCCGGCAGTACATATTTATAAACCCGAAACATTAAACGTACGGGCGACTGTGGGATATGACGAGTTGAAGATGATGACAGCTTCATTCGTAGGCGCCCTCCTTGACCAATTCCGTTAGGAATGGCGCCGCGATTCAATCTCCTGATTGATGCGGTACCAAATATGCAAATCATTAATTTGGCTTGCGAGCTCGGCGATATCCGAATTGATGACACAGGAGGTTTCAAAATCATCCTCCTCATATAATTCAGCCTGCTTTACGTTAATGAGTCTTTCTAACGCAAAAACACGGTCGGGGATCGAGCCGCGGATGATTTCCCATTGCGTGACAATGAACGTTTGTTCTTCTTCTCTGAACAATTCCCAGCTGCGATCCAGTTCAGGAAGTGAGATACCCAGACGCTCGTTCCAAATGAAAAAATGATTCACAATCAAAAACCTCCATGCATTAATGTACCATTTCAGAGAGTACAAATCCAGCGCGAAAACATGTTCGCCATATGATATACTGGGGTTTATGGCTACGATATAAGGAGATCATTCGATGATTCAACAGCCCGGCTCCGTCCTCGATGAGACAGCTTTGGCGGTTTTTTTTGCCGCTTGGAATTTCCGCAACTCGATCGGCGCTTGGGCACAGTCTGCGGGCCTTACGGCTGAATGTACTTTGTCGCTTATGCCGTTTGGCGCGGCAGCCGAAAAAGCCGGATTTTAGCTGGAAAAGTTATGGATATGGAGTGACTGTCAGCATGAGTATATCAAATTCGAATTCTTCTGAAACACCGGCAATCTCGAATGCATCCTTCACTACTGAACGAGCGGCATCTGCTCGGAAGGAAGTATTCGCCCTGAGATCATTCAGCTTCTCTTCTTATATGACAATGGCTATGATCGTGTCTTACTTTCCGCTATTCTTTCTAGATCGGGGTTACAGCGCCTCACAAATCGGCATTATTTATTCGACGGGTCCCTTCATCTCAATCTTTGCGAATCTCATGTTTGGGGCACTCAGCGATAAATACCGGACGATAAAGAGAATCATGACCCTGCTCCTGTTCGGTCAGCTCGTCATGATATCACTGCTGCTTACGACAGATACTTTCTTCATCGTATGCTTCATCATGCTTGCGTTCTATTTTTTCCAAACCCCTGTAAACCCGCTTAGTGATAGCTTAATATTACTGTCCAGTCCGTTTACAGGTACACCTTATGCCCTGATTCGTATTTTTGGTTCACTGGGCTTCGCGTTTGCTGCCTTCGCTATGGGGCAGCTGCTCAAGCTTACAGGTTCATCCGCAACGTTAATCCTTACCCTTTGTACGGTCGGGCTTACATGCTTGCTTACTTTACGTCTAAAAGATTACCATGGCTCCATGCGGAAAATTGAGTTCTCCGGGTTTTTCAACCTTATTCGCAAGCCGAGCATCGTCGGCTTCTTCGTCATCGTGCTCATCGTATCGATCTCCCATCGGATGTACGAAGGTTTTCTAGCGGTCACGATGCGCGAGATGGGAGCGAGCGATTCACTTGTCGGCATCGCTTGGCTGACCTCAGCCTGCAGTGAAATTCCTGTTCTCTTCCTGCTTGGCAAATACGGTCACAAGTTCAAGGAGCTGCCGCTGCTGGCCATTGCCAGTCTCATGTATGCGATTCGGTTCTGGCTGCTAAGTGAGGTTACTTCGCCGATACTGGTCATTCCCATTCAAGCGATGCACAGCATTTCCTTCGGTATTTATTTCGCAACTTCTCTGCGTTATTTATCCGCCATCATTCCTGATGAATACCGATCGTCAGGCCAAGCGGTCTATGCTGTTGTATTCAGCGGCTTCGCTGGTGTGATAAGCGGCACCATTGGCGGATCGGTCTATGAGCATTTTGGTAAAACATCGTTCTTCCAGCTGGCAATGACTCTTGCACTTATCGCTTCTGCCTGTTTCTTGGTCAAGCACTACTTAAACCGGAATGTATAGAACAAACAGCCTTACTTCTTGCCCAGTAACCGGGCTGAAGTAAGGCTGTTTCGTATTCGTAATCCGCTGTTATTCGTCTTCGCCTTCGATTTCAAAGTTGACGTACACATCCTGAACATCCTCGTTATCCTCGAACGCATCCATCATCTTTTGAAGCTTCTCAGCGTTCTCGCCTTCCGAATTGACCGTGTTTTGCGGCAGCCACCGAACTCCTGCGCTTACGAACGTGTAATTCTCCTTCTCAAGGCCATTTTTCACCTGTTCAAATTCATGAGCATGCGTAAGAACCTCAAAGCTATCCTCATTAACAATGACATCTTCTGCGCCATATTCAAGTGCCTGCATAATCATGGTATCCTCATCCGTGTCAAATTCCTCACGGTCGATAACGAGCAGCCCTTTATGATCAAACATATACGCTACACTGCCGCTCTCCCCCATGTTGCCGCCCCGTTTGTTAAAAATAGAACGGACATCTGCAGCTGTGCGATTGCGGTTATCCGTTAAACAGCGGACCATAATCGCTACTCCACCCGGTCCATAGCCTTCATACATAATTTCCTCGTACTCGGCGCTATCGGAAGCTCCGGCTGCTTTCTTAATTGCACGTTCGATATTATCATTAGGCATCTGTTCCGCGCGCGCGGCAGAAATAGCTGTCTTCAGCGCGAAGTTAGATTCCGGATTTGGTCCTCCCTTGCGGGCATGCACGTAAATTTCACGTGCCAATTTAACGAATTTATTATTTTTAGCCTGATCGGCCTTGCCTTTGCGGTCTTTAAAGAGCTTGAACTTCATGACGACCTCTCCCCTTAACGTTAAATTCCAATAAACAGTTTATCATCATGTGGCCCTCCCGGTCAAAAGTTTAAGCGGCATAAAAACGATTTATTCAAATAAAAAACCCGACAACGGATTGTCGGGTGAGTATGCGTACCTACTGGCATCTATGGTCAAGGAATGGTTGATGCAGCGTATATGAGATAATGCTTTCCTACATCTTTGTTACATTAGCAGCTTGAGGTCCGCGGTTCCCTTGAGTAATATCAAATTCAACCGACTGGCCTTCATCCAATGATTTGAATCCTTCGCCTTGAATAGCAGAATAATGAACGAACACGTCTTCTCCGTTCTCAACTTGGATAAAGCCGTAGCCCTTCTCTGCGTTAAACCATTTAACAGTTCCTTTCAATTTAAACAACCTCCTAAAATGAACACCGGTTAAACCGGCGGCTACTCCTATTATACATTCTCAAGGTGTCCATATTCAATCAAATATTTATAATAATTCCCAATTTCGACCCCGGAATAAAGGGCAGCTTGGACTTGAAAAAGCCTGTCGTTCCGCCATTCTGTTCAATTTCCTCGATCAGCTGATCTAGGAAACGATAGGGCTCCCATTTTAACGACATAATGGGGTAAATTCGAATACAGCCACCCGGTTTACAGACACGCATCATTTCAATAATTGCTTCTAGATGGAACGCATAATCGAACTGTTCCTCATACAGGAACAGAAAGTGGCTGCAAAGCACAAGAGAAAATTGACCGTTCGTATAGGGCAGTGTCGGAAGACTTCCAGCTTGATAGCGAAGCTGTCGCTCCTCTTCCATTCTGTAATGGGCAGAGAATCTTGTTAGTGAAGCTTCTCTTCCAGCACGATGCTTGGTCAAATCACCGTAATACGATAAATCCAATTGATCGGCCAGCTTCTCAAGCTTGCCTGTAGAGACTGCAATTTCTCCTTCAGCATCGGCAATGAGCTGCTCTGGATTCAGAGCATACCTGGGATCAAAAGCGAAAGCTTCCAGACCTCGTTCATACGCGTCAGCTGTAAATGACGAGGCTCCAGCGGCAATATCCAGAATAGGACCTGCTGCCAACTGCTCTTCCTGCAAATCAAACATGTGAATGTATTCCTCAAAACTCCGGCAAGTAACCGCGACACCAGCTTGCTCATAACCTTGTTTCATGGACTAATCTCTCCTCTGCTCGTCTCATCTCAGGCTCAAACTTGCATTTCCATCGTCCCGGAATCCCACTGTTTGGGATGCGCTGACGAACGGTTTACATATTCTAACATACGTAATATTTGATTTCTACCCCTTTTTATGGCTATGATTAAAAGATACGAGCATAAGGCTGAAGGGATGATTGTTATGTTTAAAAAAGTGCAAATTTATAAAACGGACAAGTATAACATGTTAAATGTAGAAGTACAGGGAAAAACCCTCATCGTAAGAGAAATATCCGATCAATGGGGCGAGGAATGCCATACCTTCGTCAGCCGTCAAGAAATGCTTCATTGGGCGCAAAATCACTTCAAACTTGAGGACTTCGCGGGACGCGAGGAAGAGCGTAACGAAATCTTCGAAGCCTTCCGTTCTGTTTAATTAATCAGAAGGAAAATTCATCCTGCATATCGAACATATCCATATGCAGGAATGCATAGGTTGTGCGGAGGGGAGTTCATCAGAAAGTGGATATTACAGCTACGATTATATTCATCATCGCGGCCTTTTCGTTAGGCGTTATCATTATTATGCAGCGGAATAACATGCCCGCAAGTATGCGCAGAGGCGTCGCAATTGCAGCTATCGCGTTTATTGCCTTTGCTTTTTTCCTGATTGTTTATAGTTTAGCAACAATGGGGTCATAACGAGGCGACTGGCGGGCTACACTAGGGGCAAACGATTGTTGGAGTGTGAGCATTATGAAGTGGCTGCCTATCCTATTGACCCTATCCCTGCTGCCTATAACCGGTGCGACGTCTCACCGTACAGTCCAAGTTACCGCAGCCCCGCCAACCAATCACCACCAATCGAGGAGGATTCCGATGAACCAAGTACCGAAACGTTCCGAAACAGCGCCTGAACACCGCTGGAAGCTCTCAGACTTGTTTGAGGATCAAGCCGCATGGGATCAAGAATACGCTGCAGCTAAGAAGCAGATGAAGGAAGTATCGGCTTTTGAAGGCAAGCTTGCAGATTCTGTTCAGCTGAAAGCCTGCTTTGAGCTTGAGGACGAGCTCTCCCTCCATGTGGAGCGACTCTATGTCTATGCCAATATGAAGCATCATGAAGATACAGCTGAGCCTGAATTCCAAGCGCTCTCCGATAAATCCAAGAAGCTCAGCGTTGAAACGGGCGAAGCTCTCTCCTTTATTACGCCGGAGGTGCTTAGTCTCTCGGATGAAGAATTGGAAGCTCTGATTAACAAGCAAGAGCTTGCTAAATTCCGTCATACACTGGAAGAAATGCGCCGGCAGAAAGCACATATTTTGTCCAAAGCGGAAGAAGCTCTGCTCGCTCAAGTAGGCAACATCAGCCAAGCACCTGGAACAATCTTCAGCATGCTCAACAATGCTGATCTGAAATTCCCTAAGGTTAAGGATGAGCACGGCGAAGAAATCGAGTTGACACAAGGCCGGTACATACAGTTTCTCGAGAGCAAGGATCGCGAAGTGCGCAAAGCTGCGTTCAAAGCTATGTATGAGACATATGGCAAGCTGAAAAATACGATTGCGGCAACGCTGAGTGCCAACGTCACGAAAAATGTTTTTTATGCCAATGCCCGTAAATATCCTTCGACCCTGGAAATGTCACTCTATGGCGACAATATTCCGAAAGACGTGTATATGAACCTAATCAATACGATCCACGAATATTTGCCGCTCATGCACCGTTACATGGAGCTTCGCAAGAAGCTGCTTGAAGGTTGACGAACTGCATATGTATGATCTCTTCGCACCGCTGGTCGATGAATTCAAAATGGACATTTCTTATGATGAGGCTAAAGCGACGATCATCGATAGCTTGAAGCCGCTTGGTCAAGATTATCTGAACGTGCTGCAGCAAGGCTTCACTAACGGCTGGATCGATACGTACGAGAATGAAGGCAAACGCAGCGGTGCCTACAGCTGGGGAGCATTCGGCACTCATCCCTATGTGCTGCTGAATCATAAGGATAACCTGAACAGCATGTTCACACTTACCCACGAGATGGGCCATGCCCTTCACTCGCACTATTCCGACAGCAATCAAGATTACCGTGATGCGCAGTATACGATTTTCCTAGCTGAGGTTGCTTCCACGCTCAATGAAGCTCTTCTCATGGATTATATGCTGAAGAAATCGACGGATCCGAAGGAAAAAATGTATCTGCTTACGTACTATGCGGATCAATTCCGGACGACGGTATTCCGCCAGACGATGTTTGCTGAATTCGAGAAAATCATCCATGATCAAGCAGAGGAAGGCGACTCTCTTACCCCGCAAGAGCTTAGCAAAATCTATTATGACCTGAATAAGCTTTATTACGGGGAAGGCATGGTTATCGATAAAGACATCGAAATGGAATGGGCCCGCATTCCGCATTTCTACAACAGCTTCTACGTGTACAAATACGCGACTGGCTTCTCGGCTGCAACAAGCTTCTCGAAGCAGATTCTTGAAGAAGGCGCACCGGCAGTTGATCGCTACTTGGGCTTCCTGAAGAGCGGCGGAAGCGACTACTCCATCAACATTCTCAAAAAGGCCGGCGTTGATATGTCCACACCAGAGCCGATCGAGCAAGCGATGAGCGTGTTCGAGGAATTGATCAGCCAAATGGAGCAGTTAACGAAATAACGATATAAAGATCAAAAAACAGCGGCACCTACTGAGTAGGTGTCGCTGTTTTTGTTTATTAGAGCTAATGATGCGGCCTGCTGCTTCTAGAGCGCATCAAGCACGCCTGTCAGCTTGTCAAACTTCATCATCGAAGATGATACTTGCCCAGCACTCTAGCCAGCGTTACACGCTGACGCTGGCCGGCTGAGAGGTTATTATAGCTTGAAATACACCGTTGAATTTGCGCTCCCCTTAGAGGTGCGAGCAGCAATGTCTTATTCAGTTTATCAATCCGGCGGGTACAGAATAATTCGGCCTTCTTCCATTTCGACACGAACCTTGTTCTTTTCCTTGAATTCATCCGCTTGCAGGTATGTCGAAGGAATCTGCAGCCTGCCAGCCTTATCGATCACCGCATACTCGACATGGCTTTCCTCGTGCGTGAGCGCTGCACCGCTTGATAGGGCAGCCAGTTCTTCCGCATACGACTGCCGTCTAATGATTTCTGAGGATGTCTTTCCATCCCTTATCGCTACGACGCGATCCACCTTGCGGGCAAGGAGCGGATCATGCGTCACAATTACAATGGTAATGCCCATCTTCCGATTCAATTCCCGAAACAGATCGAGAATTTGATTGGACATCTTCGTATCCAAGGAGCCGGTTGGTTCATCGGCGAGCAGCAGCTTCGGCTCGTTAGATAGAGCGATTGCTATAGCGACACGCTGCTGTTCCCCTCCAGATAGCTCACTCAGCCTATTCTTCATGCGGTGGCTTAAGCCGACCGCATCCAGCAATTCTAGGGCGCGCAGACGTTTACGCCGTCCTTTGAGCAGGATCGGCAGTTCAACATTCTCCAGCGCCGTCAAGTAGGGAATCAGGTTGCGTGCATTGCTCTGCCAAACGAAACCAACCGTCTCCCGTTTATACTTCACCAGATCTCGTTCCGTAAACTTAAGCAAATCCTTATTATCGACAAGTAATTGGCCGGCAGAAGGACGATCAAGCCCACCAAGCATGTTAAGAAGCGTAGATTTCCCGCTCCCGCTGTTGCCGATAATCGCCATCAGCTCTCCAGCCTCAACATGAAGATCAAGACCTTGCAGCGCGACGACTTCAAGGTCGTCGGTCTTATAAATTTTAACAAGTCCGTCGCAATGAATCATCGCTTATTCCTCCCCGAGCTTCAGAGCTTGAGTAATCTTCATGCGTGAGATACGAATACCCAGCACGGCAAGACCGATTGTCAGCATAAAGCCGACAACGCTGTAGAGCTGCAAATAATCGCTTAGCTGCCGTACAATTTCAAAGGGCGGAGATTGTTCGGAGGCATTGAATGACAGCTGGAATAGAGGCACGAACATATCGCTGACCCCGTTTCCTATAAACACGCCGATAAGCACCGCAGCCCCTGACGTTAAAGCCTGCTCACTTAACAGCATACCGATAATTTGCAGGAATGATATCCCCATCGCTCGCAAAATGCCGTACTGCAGCGTCCTTCCCGCTAAGGTGAGTACCCAGAACAAGAGGAAACCGAAGAAGCTAATCATCATGGAAATAACGAATCCCAGCGTCATAACCCCGTTAATTGCAAGTCTAAACGGATCATTTTTAGAACGGATGAGCTGCTGATTGGCATCTACCATTTCTTCAACAGGCACTTCCTTCTTCACTAGGTCATCATAGATTAGTTTACTTGAAGCGCCTTCCTTCAGCTTGATCCATACTTGATAAGGCTCAAGGGCAAGATGATTCTGAATATAGGATAGATGCCCGACAATTAGATTTGGTTTGCGAACATTATTCTCTGTCTCATTCTCTTCACTTGCGCCTCCCACCGGAAGCGGATTCCAGCCGGGCCAGTAGTCAATAATGCCGTACACGATAAAGCCTGCATAATCCAGCCCGCTCCAGTTCGCCGAGATCCGGTCTCCAGGCTTGACCTTGTATTTATCCGCAATCGATCTGGAGATAAGCACCGCTTTCGGGTCAGAAGCGATTAAGTTCAAATAGCTGTTCATTGGATAACGGAGCAGTCCATCCCGCATCCAAGCGACTTTACCAAAATCATACGTGTCGATCCCATATAAGGTTGTAACATCCTGTCCGCCATCCGAGTTGAAATGGGCATCGTCCTTCTTAAATACACGGGCGGCGGTCTCTACGCCCGCAAGCTCCGTCATCGTTATGAAAGGAGGCTCGGTGTACGAAACCCGCTTGGGAACTGTGATACCCGCATCGGATTCCGCTGCCGCCTGCGGCCCTCCTCCAGGCGGCGGAGGCGGAGGCGCATCGTTATCCCAGTGAATGCTTAGCTGGATGTCTGAGCCTGTCGTATAGTGAATTTTGTCTTCCATATTGCCATTAATGGTACGGGCAGCATTAGCGCTGAAGAGCCCCATCGCGATAGTCATGATAAGAAACACCTTTATCGTTAAATATTGCGAGGATGAACGGCTGATCTGCAATAACGTGGAATAAAGTGCCGGTGTCCACCAGCGTTTACCCAGCCAGAAGATGAGCTTAATAAACCATGGGTATATACGAAGCGCAAACAACCCGCAGCCAAGAGAAAAAATAGCCGGCATAAAAAACAGAAGCGGGTCAACCTGAATAGCATTGGGATCAAGCGCCAATTCCTTCAGCTGATCCAAGTTCTTATTAAAGCGGTATAATAAATAGATGGAAGTGCCAAGCAGAATGATGTCGATAAAGGTTTTATGCCAGAACGACATCTTGCCCGACCTTGCAAGCTGCTGCTTATGGCCGACAATCGAGATACGCGTCGCCAGAAAAGCAGGCACCAGAATAAGAATGATCGAACCAAGTACGGCTGCTGCCGCAATTTTGTAAGACGTGCTGTTCATTGCAACTTGCAGCGAGGAGCGTTGAACAAACTCGAGAAACCCGCTGGAAGCCCCCAATATTTTGGTAAAATAAATACCAATAAATGGCCCGACAGCAAGTGCCAACAATCCGAGGATGATACTTTCGACAGCAAAGACGCACATAATCTGCCATCTGCTTGCTCCACGGCTGCGAAGTACGGATATCTCCGTCTTCTGACGGTCGATAATCAAATTTGCCGCCATGTACAAGTAAAAAGCAAGCATAAACATAACCGGCGAATAGAGCGACCAAAGCATGATGTCCAGCTTTTCTTTCTTTTCAATGAAAGTGGCGATCGGAACCTTTGCCGGCATATCTACAGATGCAATGCCAAGCCGCATATTGAAATAATTGTTGATCGCAGCATTTTGGGCTAGAAATGACTCAATAGAATCGATATTAATTTGCTCGTAATTCAATGAATACTGCCACATCAGAGACGGAAAGCTTCAGCACACTCTGATTTTGTACAAAGTCATGCTCAAACTGGTCAAAAGGGATATAAAAGGAGGAGTTGAAATACTCCACATTGAACTGGTCGTACCCGTTATCCGACTTCGTCTCAATCAGACCTACGGGAAGAATCCTTATCTTCTTGCCCGTCTCTTTATTCGTATATACGAACTCTTGATTCAAGTCACGCTTAAGGTCGATCATATATTTCTGTGTAACTAGAACCTCATAAACGCCGTCACTTCGCTTGTTATCGGGAAATCTCCCATCGATTAGGTGAACTCTCTTCTCTAGATCGGATATAGAACGGAAGCTGCCGCTGATTGTCATTTCCTTCGCTTCTCGCTGCGACGCATTGGCCGGCAAAATGCGGAAGGATTGTGTAGCACGCATCAATAAATACGATTGTACGTCAAGTCCTAGCCGACCAGGAGCGTTCTTCATATAATTATCCGCCTTCGCAACTTGACTGCGAAGCTTATCAAACGTTCTTCCGCCGCTTATGGAGGTTGAAACGCGCAATAATCCGGGATAAATATTCTGGTCAATCTGAAGTTGTTGAAGCTCTTTAAATAACGTTCGCTGCAGGATAGCATGCGAATACAACGGCATCGAACTGAATAAAGCAACACAAATCGTTAGTCCAAACCACAAATTAAGCTGAAGCCAACGATTTTTCGCCATTTTCCGAAAAATCATCGTCCATAAGGCCATCTTTTCACCTCTTCTGTCCCTTCAATTGACCGTTATCAGACTAATTATTATTCAATATAATTTGTTGGCCGACTTCAAGACCTTTAACAATTTCAACCTCAGTCGATGTCATGATACCCGGCTCTACATCAACCTCTTTACGCCGGTCTCCGTCCTTTACCTGCACGTAAGTTCTCCCTAGATAGGTTCGAAGCCCGCTGCGCGGCAGAACGATAACGTTTTCATGCTTCTCCAGTGAAATTAGGATCTCCACGCTTTCGCCCATTTCAAGCTTCGCCTTCTTGTCCGTAACCCCGATATATAACAGCTTTGAATTGCGGTCAGAGAGGTCTTTATTATCTGTAAAGGGTGCGCTGGAAGGGGACTGCAGCACTTTTCCCTTCATTGTCACGTTATCTACCGTCACATCAACATCCATATTAAGCTGAACAGCGGAAATGAGCTTCGGGTCATCTACTGTATATACTAAATAAAGCTGGGTGGGATCCGCGATGGAAACAATCGGCACATAACCGTTTACACCATCACCGGATTGGACCGTGTCCACATAGGAAACAATTCCGCTGATCGGGCTCGTGAGACTAGCCCCTGTCGCCTGCTCCTCCAAAGAGGCTAGAACGATCTGCTCCCGTTCCAAATCGATTTGACGCAGTCGCAGCTCCTTCTCATCAGCGCCGGATAGCTTCGCCTGGTAAAATAGAATGCTCACCCGCTCCAGTGTGAGCTTCTGCAGCTTAATTCGTAAATCCAAATCTCCCTGATCTAGATCCGCAACCACCTGGCCTGCTTTAACTTCATCGCCTTGCTGCACATACAGGTCCTTAAGGCGTCCATTTTGCTTATAAAATAAAGGGACATTATGGCTGGATGTGACTGTGGCTGATCCTTGCAAGAGCCGTTCGATCGTGCCCTTCTTTACTTCAACGGCGTCAATCTTTTCTGTGACTGGCTTAATAAGCGGCGGCTGAAGTGTTACTTCCTTTTGCGGCAGCAGCGAACAGCCCGAAAGCAAGGAAACCGCAATCAGGGCCGCTGCCGACTGGATCACGAACCGGTTAGTTCGTTTATGAGCTCGGTTCTGTAACAATCTCCCCATCCTCCAATGCAATGACATGATCGACAATTTCCATAATACCCGGATCATGCGTCGTCATGACGACCGTCATCCCAAGGTTTTGCACCAAATCACGAAATACTTTAATAACCTGAAGTCCCATGCGGCTATCGAGCTCGGCGGTAGGCTCGTCCGCAAGCAAAATTAGCGGCTGATGAGCGATAGCGCGGGCAATGGCGACACGCTGCTGCTCACCTCCGGATAATTCGGGCGGCCGATGCTTCATACGCGGTTTCATGCCTACCCATTCAAGCGCCTTCTCTGCGCGCTCTTTATTGAGTTTTTGCGGAGCACCCGCGATACGAAGCCCGAACTCGACATTCTCATAGGCGGACATGAGCGGTATAAGTCCAAACGCCTGAAAGACAAGTCCGATATTGGATCGCCGCCAGGCGCTGCGTTGTTTCTCGGGCAGCTTGGATATGAGTTGTCCATTAAAATAAACTTGTCCTTCTGTCGGCTGATCAAGCGCTGAGAGCAAATTAAGCAGCGTGGTCTTCCCGGATCCGGATCGTCCTTTGAGTGCTACCATAGAGCCCCTTGTAATATCCAAGTTTATGTTCTTGACTGCAGTTACGGCTGTATCTCCGCGTCCAAAAACCTTTTTGACATTAACTGCACGCAGAATCGTCTCACTGCTTGGAAACGTATCAGCCAGTTCAATTCTCAATGTTGCTAATCCCCTTTCTATCAATCTGTTAATCCGCGTAAAATTTCCATAAATTTTCTATAATAGAGTTAGAATACTAGTTGAATGAATGCGCTGTCAACTGAAGTTTAAAGTTAATAGATTTGTTAAGCCCCGCCGATCCAAGCACCAATACCCCATGCAAGTAAGCCGGCAATTGCCGACGAGGCCATATTCACGGCATCGTTGGTCATCCAGGCGAAGCCGCGTATTTGCACGGCAGCGGCGCCGCAGTGCTCGGCGCGCTCCGTATCGCTGCCGCAGACGCTGCAGCGGTACATCGCTTGCGCGGTCGCGCCAAGCAGCGAATCGGCGAAGGCGCCGATGAGGCCCGCCAGAGCTGCGGCGGCGATTAGCACGCCAGGCGATGCCGCTGCTTGCGGCGCAAGCAGCGCTGCAGCAGCGCCGATAAAGGCTGCGCCTGCCAGCGCAGCCGTACTGCCAAGCATAGTAACGCCGCCGCTTGTGCCCGGCTTTACTGGCTTGCCGCTCAAGAGTGCGCGCGGCGCGGTGCGGCTAAGCGCGCCGATCTCGGTCGCCCACGTATCGGCGTTCACCGCACCCATCACGCCAACGAAAGCATATACCCATCCTGCGTTTGGCCATACCGCATGGCCAGCGCAGAGGAAAAGACCCAAACCGCCGTTTGCCCATACCTGCCATGCATCCCGGCGCCCGCTCTTGGCATAGCTGCTCTCTGCCTGCTGCTTCTTTCGGTGATGCCGTTTCCACTTGGACCATCCGGTAGACGAAAGGAAGAAAGCGAGCAAAACCCCAAACCATAAAGGACCCCCTAGCGTTACGTAGCTTGTGCCCATTATAATAGCTGACCACATCCCTGACCTTGACAAGGAGCGCAGCCGATAAGCAAGAGCCGCAATTAAAGAACTTCCTGCAGCCCCAAATATGAACCTGATCCACCATTCTGACAGCCAATCATTCATGTATATCTCTCTTCCTTCTTATAGATTCAGCATAACTTGTAAAAGAAAGGGATGTCCCAAGGATCCAGTTAAAAATGGCCTGCGAAACATCCCTTCCTAATTATGTTAATGCGAGGCCAAATGCTTGACCAAAACGATCCGGATAGTTCGTGCAGATCAGGATTGAGGGGTCAAGCTTGGCAAGCCGCTTCATCATCGCGATGTCATTGACGGTCCAGGCCATAACGGTTATGCCGGCTTCATGCATCGCTTTCATTAAGCCGGAGGAAATGCGGGTGTACCCGATAGAGAGGAATCCCGCATCCAGCTCCTTAAGGTTAGAGACCAGCATCCACGGCGCTGCATCAATGATCAAACCTGTCTTCACTTCATCTGAGAGCTGCCGCACGGTCCGAAGTGCCGCAGAATCAAATGAAGTAATGACCGCATCATGCTGCAGCCCTTTTGCATAAAGCAGCTCGACAACCTTTTTCTCCAAGTCTGGATAACGGCCGCCGTACGTCTTCAGCTCAATATTAAGCCGGCAGCGTCCAATTGTCGCATCCAGCACAGCTTCAAGCGGCGGAATTCCCTCTTTTGCAAACGCCTTGGAATACCAACTGACCGCATCAAGACCCGCAAGCTGCTCAGCTGAAGCATCCGCTACGCGCCCGGAACCGTTGGTCGTCCTCCTCAATGTATCATCATGAATGACGACCGGAACTCCATCCCGAGACAATTGCACATCAAGCTCAATCCACTCAACATAGGGGAAGCTGAGGGCCTCCCGAAAAGCTTCCATCGTATTCTCCGGCGCAAGTCCTGACGCGCCCCGATGCGCCACACATGAATTGACCAGGCTCATTCAATTACCCCTTCGAATTGACATATCCGTCTTTGTCTACTACAGCCTTAAATGATAGGCTGGATAACCGCTTCAAAATCGCGGCTGCCTTATCGCCCTCAACCGGTATTGGCTGTGAATTCACAGCCCGCATCGGATGAAACTGTAAGGAACAATCACCCTTCTGCGTGCAAACGGCATCCAGTACCCCTGTATCCTTCGTTTTATCCGTTACCGTCATATTAAATATAAAATTGCCAAGACTGTAAGAAATCCATTTGCCTTTATAGTGTTCAAATCCTTGCAGCACATGCGGATGGCTTCCGATAATCAAATCCGCGCCGGCATCGATATAAGCATGCGCCAGCTCCTTTTGTACCGCATTTGGGCTCTCAGAACGCTCAATACCCCAATGAACCATGACTACGACGATATCCGCTTGCTTTTTCGCCTCTCTTATCGCTTTGAGCGCACGGGTCGCATCATAGGTTTCGGCGAGTCCCGGACGATCCTTTTCCGCTTTCCAGGAACCGACCGGCACGACTCTGGTTAATCCCAGATAAGCAATGCGAACGCCTTTCGCTTCTAAAATTACAGGCTTAAAGGCTTCCGTATCATTACGCCCGGCTCCCATATTCGCAATATTCGCTTCACCAAGGTGATCCATCGTATCAAACAGCCCTTCCACACCTTGATCAAGCGTATGATTATTCGCCAGATTCACAATATCAAAGCCTGCTTCCTTTAGAGCCGGAAGCGATTGGGGTGATCCTTTGAATACAAAGGATTTGTTGGTTGCAGGCAAACCGTGCTCCGTAATTGGTGTCTCAAGATTGGCAGCCATCAGATCAGGCTTGGTCAGAAAGGGCAGTACGTTCGCGTATGGATATTCATAGCCATTCTTCTTCATCAATGTATCGACTGAAGCAGCGAGTAAAATATCTCCCACAAAAGACAACCTTACACGGTCTTTACTTTCAAGGCCTGTTCCAGCAGTTCCTGTGTTATCCGAATCTGATTCACTATCCGTGCCTGTTCCGCCGGTTATACCATTTTGTGCCCCAGTACCTGTGCTTGTATCCGTTCCAGTGCCTGGCATATTCTCTCCGCTGCCTTCGGACGGCTGGGAGCTATTCGTTCCGGCATCCGGGGCAGTCTGCGGATCAGAAGCAGTATCCTCGGCCTTCTTACTGACGCCGTCGCTGACGGACGGCTTATCCGCTTCATGCTGATCAGTTCCATTTGCCTGGTTCTTTGTTCCACCTGTACCGCCCATCATGAAATAGAAGATAACCAACCCGCCAATAACGCCGAGCATAATAAGGTTTATCACCAGAAGGCGCTTCATCCTGCGGGATTTTCGTTTTTTATTATGTTGATGCGATTCAGAACGGGATACAAACATAGTAAGTAAGCTCCTTTAGAACGAGTAGGATAAGATAGGATAAGAAGAAACAGCTAACGCCGTCCTTCGGCAGGAAGCCAAGTTCTTCCCATAGAAATATCAGAAAAGGTTGGAAGCAAAGCTTATATTTTCGGTCAAGCTTTATATTCAATAACTCCGGAATGCTCTGTACGCCAAATCCGCTTATTGTTTTCCAAATAATAAAGATGAGCCAGCGTCTCCGACATGGCAAACCGGAATTGATGAATATTCCCGGCAATCCGTGCTCCGAATAATTTCTCACACATGGCAAAGCCGGTGTAAGACTCTTTGGCGAGCAGATTATGCATCGTATCCAGCCTGCGCAGATGATGGTTGATGATCTCCGTTATACGTACTCCAAATGCTGAGAACGGGTCTCGGTGTCCGGGAAAGGCCAGATCAACCTCATAGCTTCGCAGCTGGGCCAGATTATCAAGAAATTGCTGCAGAGGGTCACCCTCGTCGCCTGGCACAATGCTAATATTAGGCGTAATATCCGGCAGTACCTGATCACCGCAAAACATCCACCGTTTCTCACGCGAATAGAAGCATAACTGGCCCCTTGCATGCCCTGGGGCAGCAATAGCCTCAAAACTTAATCCACCTATCGGAATCGTCTGTCCCGCTTCAATAAATGTCACTTCCGGCTGCGGGCTGACCTTCTCTACAAAACTCTCTAAATGAGGCTCAATCTGCTCTAGCAGCTGCGCCGGAGTGCCGTGAAGAGAATAAAGCGCAGTTAAATCAGCTGCGAATGTCCGGCGATCTCCCCAAAGCCTTTGCGTATACGCGTAGGATTCTTTGGAAATAAACACCGGCGCTCCGGACTTACCTTGAAACCAGCCTGCCAGGCCGTAATGATCGGGATGCTGATGCGTCAAAATAATCGTATGAATATGTTCATAACGAATTTGATAGTCGGCCATTACGTCAGCCCAAGCCCCTCTAGCTTCGGAGGTATTCAGGCCGGGATCAACCAGCGTGCAGCCTCTCTCATCCTTCAGTAAGTAGCTGTTCACCCATTTTAATGAAAAAGGCAGCGGCACCTTAACCTGTAAAATATCGCCTGGCCACAGCGTCGCTCCCGTTACGCCCGATTCAGTCAATCCGATACCCTCCCTATCATAATCATTCTTGGTGATTGGGCCTTTACGTAAGCATCGCCTTGATAATTCCCATAGACACGCTCAAGGGACAGGCCGGCTTCTAATAATGCATTTCATAAACCATTCCAGAGGAAGAAGCTTCACATGCTCCTCATAGCTGCGGGATTCCTGATGGCTTCGGAGGGGGCCGATATTGATTTTTTTAATAACCCAGCCATTCTCAATCGTTCTAATTTCTTCAATATGTAATCCCGACGCCTCGTCTGTACGTTCAGAACGGGGAACCAGATTCGCTTCAATGTATGTTGGATTGAGAAAATCAATCAAGAACCGTCCGTCCTTCTTCAGCACGCGACGAATTTCCTTCAGGACGCGGGAATTGTCAGCCTCGTCCGAAAAATATCCGAAGGAAGTAAATAAATTGACCGTTGCTTCGAATTGACCGTCTTCAAACGGCAGATGAGCGCATGTCCCCTTGAACAAGCCGTTCAATCAAGCCCTCTTTATTATGCTCCTTAGCCTTCTGCAGCAGTGCATCCGATAGATCGATTCCCGTTACACGATAACCAAGACCCGCCAGCGCAAGCGCATGCCTGCCCATACCGCAGCCAATATCCAGAACAGCCGCACCTTCTTGAAGCTCCATCCAGCCCGCCATCCGCTGAACTTCGGACTCTGCCTGCTCCCAATTCCGATGGCGGTAAACAATCATATAATCAGAGCCAAAGCTCTGCTCGTACCATGCTGTTGTCATACGTTCACTCCTACAATTATTAGCGATATTTATAATGCCTTAATTAAATTGTACTGCAATGTTCGCTATTCTGGCAAAGTGCAGTTCAGGCGGCATATTTTCCTTCCTTTTGTTCCATACTAATCCAGCTTGAGGAATCATTGGCGATTATGCTTTCGTAGAGGAGGACCCCTTCATGCTGAACCGAATTGAAACTTTGTTTGCGCAAGCGAAAGACCTGACGACGCATCGGGTGAGTAATGATACTTCTATCATTGAAGTGGCTTACATCTCAACGCTATGCGATGAAAGTAAAGTGAGCGACTACATTCTCGTTCCCTTCATGAAGCAAGCACAGCCCTATGGCCAAATCCTTAAGCTGAACCCTTCGTTTAAGTCGCTGGATGATCCGGCTAAATGGGCGGATACGCTGCTCCGCGGCTTCGTGCTCATTAGTTTGAACAGCTCCGTCTACATGCTTGATGCCGCTCGGATTATTCGTAATGAGAATCCGCAAACGAACGTAGAAACCGCCATTCTCGGGCCGCAAATCGCGCTTAGCGAGGATTTAATTGATTCGATCAACATTATTCGCAGCCGCTATCCATCACCGGAGCTATGTATCGAAGAGCAGACGATTGGCTCGATGTCGAAGACGCGGGTTCAAATGCTGTACGATAATCAAAGAGTGGATCCTAATGTATTAACCAATGTGCGCGAGAAGCTGCTAGGCATCCAAATGGATTTTCTTATGGCTTCCGGACAGCTGGAGAAAGAGCTTGGGGACAGGCACCGGCTCTTTCCCACGATGATGCTTACAGAGCGTCCTGACCGTGTATGCAGCAACCTCCAGGAGGGTAAAATCGTGCTGATCATGCAAGGCTCTATGTTTGCACTTATTTTGCCTGCTACCTTCTATGATTTCATGCATGCGGTTGATGATGACTATGATTCCTTCTGGATGACCCGATTCCTGATTCTGCTGCGGTATACCGCTGTTGTATTGACGATAACGCTGCCTGCTTTATATGTAGCGATCGTATCCTACAATCCCGAGATATTCCGTGTCCAACTCACCTTCTCTATTGCGGGGAGTCGTTCTGCCGTGCCTTATCCCTCTTTTATCGAGGTAACGCTCATGCTCTTCATGATTGAGTCTCTTATAGAGGCAAGCTTGAGGCTGCCCAAATATATCGGTTCGACGGCAACAACGGTAGGCGGATTAATACTTGGTCAAGCGGCTCAGCAGGCTGGGCTTGTAAGCAGCATTATGATCATTGTGACCTCTGTTGTCGCCATCTCTAATTTCGTTGTACCGGTTAATAACATGTCGATAGCCATTCGTTTCCTCAAATACCCGCTGCTTATTCCTGCTATATTCTTCGGCTTAACCGGAGTGGCTCTGGGGGTATTTGTCTACCTGGTGTATATGTCCGACCAAAGAAGCTTCGGCAAACCTTACTTTCGATTCATCGGTCGAACAAAGCCTGCAGTTGGTGACATTGGACAGGTGCAAGAGCCATGAGCCGCTACTTCTACTACAATGTGATGGTCGTCAGTTTATTGAACCTGATGCTGTTCGTTCCGCATATTTTACTCCGGTTTCGTTACGATGGAGCGGTTAGTTCGATGGCGGTGGCTGTTGTTATCGGGAGCACGCTCGCCCTCATGTTCACGAAAGTGATGAAGGCCTTCCCCGGGAAAGGCTTGCCAGAAATACTGCAGCAGTTTTTCCCTAAAATAATAACGATTCCTTTCCTGCTGTTCGTGGCTTTCATGTGGCTGGTCGCTTCTTCCATTGCATTGATTGGTTATGCGGTCTTGATTAACCGTTTCTTGAATCCGGACACAAGCCCGCTTATTGTCCTTGGATTTCTGGTGCTTATTATCACCTATTCCTCCAGCCGGTCATCCTTGACTGTTATTTTCATTATTGAAATGGGGCTCCTAATTAATACACCTTTGCTGCTCTTTATTTTGCTTAAAGCTGCAAGAAGCACTGCCGTTGACTGGGATGCTATACGTACAATCGCCAATTACTGGAACAAGCCGCCAAAGCTTGCAGCCTGTTAGCGCCGCATCCTATATATTTACAGGCTATATTAACTATGCGATCTTTAACCGGCTCAATCCGCCCAATTTCCGTCTCCGTTACAGGTGGGTAATTCCAGTATTCGGCACCTTTATTCTGCTGCTGTCTTTCTTCGTTCCAATCGGTTTTCACGGCACGGAAAGCGTCGATAATTATTTATATATATGGAGTGTCACTGCAGACTCTATGCTCATGGAGTACGGGTTTATTGAACGGGTCATCTTCTTATTTCTCATTCTTTATTTGAATTTAACGCTCCTATACACGACGATCGGCTGGCATCAGGCCATGGAACTGGTGAAGAGCTGTTTGCCTCACAGCAACCCGCAGATCGACACGAGAAAGACACCTAAAGTCAATTGGATCATCACATCAATCTTCGCCCTGTTCACATTAGTCTACGCCTATCTCTTTAATGAGAAGGATCACTTAAATATTACGACTTATTGGCTCACGATTCGAATGTTTACCGAGGCCGGAAGCGTCCTATTCTTGTTCGTGCTCGTCCTAAGGAGGAAATCTTCCACATGACCAGCAAATCACTTCACCTTGCAGCAGTTATCCTCTTTCTCGCCATGTCGCTTACCGGCTGCGGCTTTAAAGATATCGATAAACGCTTCTTTGTAATCGCCATGGGTATAGACAAGCCAGCGGAAGAAGGAGCTAAAGGATTTATCGTTACTCTTCGCCTTGCGATCACGTCACCGAAAATCGAACCTGGTGCCGCCAAAACTCAAATCGAGTCGATGCATGCATCGACGATTTCCGAAGCGGTACGATTAATTAAATCTCATGTGGATAAGGAGCTGGATTTCGGCCATTGCAAGCTCTACCTGTTAGGCGAAGGTCTGGTCAAAGATGATTACAACAATACGATTAACTGGCTGGGCCGGAGGCGCGATGTCCAGAACGTAGCCTATATAGCCGTCGGAAAACCGGATGCCGCCACGATATTGAATATTAACCCGCCCACCGAACGGTTTCCCGGGAATACCATCTTCTTAATCTTCGGCAAAGACGGAACGGAGTCCTCCTACATCATTTATCAATACCTCTTTGACTTTATGAGAAAAGTGGAAGAGAAGGGATTGGATCCGGTTCTGCCGATTGTTAGAAGCGGAAAAAATGGTTATGTCATTACCAGAGTAGGCTTGCTTAACAAAGAGAAGCTTGTCCTGACTTTAAACGCCAATGAAACGGAAATGTACAATCAAATCCGCAATGCCTATGTTAAATCTACGGTTACAACAAAGCTGAACGGGTATGTACTGGTGCTTTCCATCAGTCATATCAGATCTCACTATCGGATCGTCAAATCATCTGATGGAGACTATGCAGTCAAAATGGACCTGCATATCCGCGGGATATTCGAGGAAGCCCCTATAGGCATTTATAACCGTGACTGGGGGAAACTGGAGAAGGCCTTCAACAAAAGCATATCGAAGGAAGCCGAGCGCCTGCTTGTTAAAGTTCAAAAAGCAGGCGTAGACCCATTCGGGTTTGGGCTTCGCTACCGCGCTACCCATATCGGCAGTGACCGGACATGGAAGGACTGGGAGTCCATCTATCCGAAGTTGAAATTCGATGTGAAAGTAGCAGTGAAAATCGAAGGTACGGGGCGAACCAGTTAGGCTCATCCTGGGATCGAGCTCCATTATTGTTCCAGCAGTCTATCTGTGGAACGAAGCTCTTGGATGGTACGACAGCCGATACCAAACATGGCTGTACGAAGCTCGAATTCAACTTGCTCCATTTGCGCATGCAGCTCGCTAGTATAATCAGTCCGCTTTGCCGCGCCGCTTAGAAGCATCCGGCCATAACCAGCCAAATCGGCTCCAAGCGCAATTGCTTTTGCGGCATCGACTCCATTTTTCATTCCACCGCTTGCAATAATGCAGGACTCAGGCAAGGCTGCGCGTACATCACGCACACATTCCGCAGTTGGTATTCCCCAATCTGCGAATGCAGCTGCCGCATTTGCTCGAAGGGGATCGCTTGATCGGTATTTCTCCACCTGACTCCAGGAGGTTCCGCCTGCTCCGGCTACATCAATGAAAGCAACGCCAACTGATGTAAGCGCAGCGGCCGTCTTCGCATCAACCCCCCAGCCGACCTCTTTAATACCGACTGGTACCCCGGCATTGCGGCAAACATCGCCGATACGCGACAGCAGACCATGAAAATCCGTATCTCCCTCAGGCTGGAATACCTCCTGAAGACTGTTCAAATGCAGGACAAGCGCATCCGCTTCAGCAAGCTCTACCGCACGCCTGCATTCGTCCACACCATAACCATAGTTGAGCTGAACGGCTCCGAGGTTTGCAATAAGCGGAATGGAAGGCGCCTCTCTGCGCACGCCGAATGTCTCGGTAAGCTTATCATTCTCAATTGCTGCACGCATGGAGCCTAGGCCCATTGCCCAGCCCCTCGCTTCTGCTGCTTCAGCCAGCCGGCGGTTAATCGATGAGGCTTCACCTGTTCCTCCGGTCATGGAGCTCACGAGCAGTGGAGCGAGCATCCTTTTGCCTAGAAAATAAGTCGTCGTATCGATTTCTCTATAATTGAGCTCCGGGAGTGCAGAGTGAAGAAACCGATACCTTCCAAAGCCTGTATCGATACCGATGCTCTGGACCTGCTCCTGCAAGCAGATGCGGATATGCTCGCCTTTGCGCTTTACTGTCTTCATATACTGTTCTTCATTGTCTCGGTCTGTTGTCCGATTGTCTGCCATTTGCTCATCCCTCCGCCGATAAATACCGCTGCCACCTGTGCAAACTTGATTATAGCTCAAAAGCCATTTTTCCGAATGCTTCTACTATAGCGTAATACCCCAATCAACGCCATCAACGCCAGTTACACTTCAATATATATGTTTACATCGAAAATTATATTGACTATTTACATCATATTAATGATCTTTATAATCATTTAAATTGTCAAATAAGTCGAATTGATTTACAATCAACTCAGGCAAGCTTACACTAGGAGGACTTTTATATGGAATTGAAATTTTTTGGTACCATTTCAGAGCTTGACCAGTATGCTGCTCAGCTATTCGCCGCAGCATTGACGCATAATCCACGTGCAGCTTTGGGCCTTGCAACAGGCTCGACACCAATCGGAATTTATGAAAAAATGATAGAGATGTATCGAAAAGGCGAGATTTCCTTTAAAGAAGCGACTACCTTTAACCTCGATGAGTATGTAGGTCTGCCGCCGGTTCATGACCAGAGCTATGCTCATTATATGAGACAGCATTTATTTGCACATATCGATTTGCCATGTGAACAAATTCATCTGCCCAATGGAACAGCACCAGATCTTGAGGACGAATGCAAGAGGTATGATCGGATGCTTGAAGAGCAGCCTGTTGCCATCCAACTGCTTGGACTTGGTCATAACGGGCATATCGGCTTTAACGAACCGGACGGAGCGCTGCAGGGCGGCACGCATATTGTTGAGCTTAAAGAAGAGACGCGCGAGGCGAATGCACGTTTTTTCGATTCCTTGGATGACGTGCCAAAACAGGCGATTACGATGGGCGTCGGCTCAATTTTGAAAGCCAGCTCCATTCTGCTCGTTGTTAAAGGCGCAGATAAAGCAGAGATCGTAAAGCAAGCTTTAACGGGACCGATCACGACAGCGTGCCCGGCATCCTTATTGCAAACACATGCAAATGTCATCGTACTGCTCGATAAAGAGGCTGGGAGGTTACTATGACCCATGAATGAATTCACCAGTAAATGGCGTATCAATCATGTGAAAATCGTCGTCGATGATGCTGTTCTAGAAGGGGCACTGACGGTAGAAAACGGACTCATCACTGAAATTATTGAGGGCAGTGAAGGATATGACAGCTCTCCTATTCGAACGATTGACGGAGCTGGCGGCTGGCTGCTGCCCGGGTTTATCGATATGCATGTACATGGCGGTTTCGGGGCGGACTTTATGGAGGCCAATGAGGAAGCTTACGATACGATACTCAAGTTTCATGCTTCTAAAGGTACGACTAGGATGCTTGCGACTACAGTAACGGCTTCTCACGCTGCTATCGATTCCGTGCTCCACGCTGCAGCTGCGTATATGATACATCCCATGCCTTATGCTGCATTAGCTGGCGTACATTTGGAGGGTCCATTCATTAGCGAGCTGTGGCCTGGCGCTCAAAATCCCAGCTTCATCTCGCCGCCCCGACTGGACTGGCTTCAGGAATGGAATAGGCAGTATCCGGGGGTCATCAAACAGCTTACCTTTGCACCGGAAAAAGAAGGCTCGCTGGCGCTCTCCTCATGGCTTGCGGGGCAAGGAATTGTCGCTGCCTGCGGACATACAGATGCCAATTACGCTGACATTATCGCGGCGGCGGATGCTGGCCTTTCCCAAGCGGTTCATACTTATAATGCGATGCGCGCCCTTCATCATCGAGAGCCGGGAACACTTGGCGCTGTTCTAACAGATGAACGCATCTATGCGGAGCTCATAGCGGACGGCCATCATGTTCATCCTGCTGCGATACGCCTATTGGCAGCCGCTAAATCAACTGCCAAGATGATTCTCATTACGGATGCGATGGCAGCTGCAGGTCTTGGTGACGGACAATATGATTTGGGCGGCTTAACCGTTGATGTCCAAGGTGGTGTCGCCAAGCTTCGAGAAGGCGGCAATCTAGCTGGGAGCACACTGACGATGATCGACGCTTTCCGATACATGCTTGCCAATACCTCTCTTACCGTACCGCAAGTAAGTGTATTGGCTAGTGCCAACCCGGCCAAACAGCTTGGCTTGCTGCAGCAGACTGGAACGATAGCAGCAGGTAAGCTCGCTGACCTGGTTTGGACGGATAAGACGTTTACGACCGTTAACTCCACATGGGTCAATGGACAGCAGGTCTATAGCAGTACGGAGTAATGCTGGGCGTACGATAACAAAGCCGACGGTTCTCATAGGATCCGTCGGCTTTACTTATTGTAATCTGAGGCAGAGATTATCGGGTAAAGTTCTTTACATCAGTCTAACTAATTTCGTAATCCGTTTCATACATCCGATTCAACGCTCCTCGCCCGCAAGATACACTTGGATGCCAAAGGATTCCGCGGCTGCAGTAAGCTGCTGAGGGAGAGGCATGTCTGTAATTAATCCCTGCAGCTCAGATAGCGGCGCAATGGAGAATAAAGAAGTTCGGCCAATCTTCGTGTGGTCGAACATGGCGTAGGTCGCTTGCGAACGGCGGATCATCGCTTTCGCGATTTGAGCTTCCTGCTCGGAATAGGTCGTGATTCCGCCGGTTGAAGAGACGCCGTCGACGCCTAAAAACATTTTGCCAAGGTTGAGCTGTCCGATCATTCCCTCTCCTAGCGGTCCGCACAGCTCAAAGCTGTTATGGCGCATCATGCCGCCGGTAACAACGACTTGAATGTCGCTTCCGGCAAGCTCCATCGCCACATTAACCGTGTTCGTAACGACGGTGATGCCTCGGCGGGTCTTGAGCAGCTTAGCCAAGTAATAGCTGGTCGTGCCGCCGGATAATCCAACCACATCGCCCTCTTCTATTAACGCTGCAGCCGCCTCCGCAATCCGTTCCTTCTCAAGAAATGACAGCCCTTCCTTCTCTGCGAAGGGAAGCTCCCTCACCGTATTCATGCCATCGTACATCGCTCCGCCAATCGTTCGTATGACCGGTTCTGATTTCTCCATCAGCTCCAGATCGCGCCTTGCCGTAGCCTCCGAAACGCCAAACCGTTCGACTACTTCTTGAATCGTAATCCGGCCTTGCCGTTTCAGTAAATTCATGACTTGCTCACGGCGTCGATGACCTTTGGACGATTGTACATCCGCCATTAACGTTCCACCCAGCCTTTATCGTACAGATGACGCTCGACAGTCGGCCAATCAGGAAGCGCTTCCCAGTCCCCTCGCATTTGAACGACTAACGAGCCATTGATGCTGCCTAAACGCACAGCTTCCAGTGGCGTCATCCCCTTCAGGATGCCTGCAAGAAAGCCTGAACAGAATCCATCGCCTGCTCCCACCGTATCTACGACTTTATCCGCCGGATAGAAAGGAACCTCCTTGGCTTGACCGCGCTCCAAAACAACAGTAGTGTCACCGACACCCTTCACGATGCTTACTGCATTCAAGCGTGAGAGCTTCTCTTTGACCACTTCAAAATCATCCGTCTCGTAAAGCAGCCGCAGCTCATCCCAGCCTGGCAGAAAGTAGTCCGCCTGCTCTGCCAAAGGAAGCACAACACGGCGTGCTTCTTCGATTGACCACAGCTTAAGCCGCAGGTTCGGATCAAAGCTCACAGTGACTCCAGCTTCTTTCGCAGCAGTTACTGCCGCCAAAATCGTCCTGCGGCAGCTATCACTAAGCGCCGGCGTAATGCCGGTAACATGGAGCAGCTTACAGCTTTTTATGTAATCCAGGTCAAGATCCTCGGGCTGCATTTGACTAGCTGCCGAATGCTTACGATAATAATGAACCGCAAGCTTACCGGCAACCATTTCTCGAAACATCATCCCGGTTTGAGCAGTAGGAACGAGCTTCGCACGCGATACATCAACACCTTCGCCGCGGATCCGCTTCAAGATCGATCTGCCAAACGGGTCATCCCCAAGAGCGCCAAACCATCCTACAGAGCATCCAAGCCTTGCAGCACCAATGGCCACATTGCTCTCAGCCCCTCCAAAGCCCTGATCTAAGGATGCCGCCCCTTCAATGCCCCGGTACTCCTGCGGCATGAATAACGCCATCGTCTCACCGAATGTCAATAAATCCGGCGCTTATCTTCGTCACGTTTTTCGCCCCCATCCACTACAGTTAATTAAGCTTATTTGTAGATTGGATATTTCATAAAGTAAATAATAACCAAATAAATCACTAGAATAATGATGCTAAGCACACGAGCTTTAGCGATATGGGAAGATGCGCTTTTTCCGGTTTGAATGGAAACCGCAATCTGTTTAAGCGGTTTTGATACAATACCGCCCAATGCAGCGATAGCAAGAAACAGAATCGTAACTAGAATCATCCAAATGACCGCGTATTCTCCCTGTGACATCAAATAACCGCCAGTAAGCAGCTGCAGCACTAGAAAATATTGCGCAACCCGGTTAGCGGATACAAGTCCATCCGCAAGTCCAGCTTGTCCACCGCCGTCAAGCTTAGTAGCGCGGCCAATAATAACGGGAAGCACGATATAAAACCCCATCCCCGCAGCTCCAATCACATGCAAAAACAATAAAAAATCAGTCATTCTTTTTCCTCCTAAAAGTTTTTGCGATACTTCCTTGAATCCACGTCTTCGCGAGCAAAAACTCGCTTCGAAAGCATAATCCTTGTTTTTGCGATACTTCCTTGAACCCACATCTTCGCGAGCAAAAACTCGCTTCGAAAGCATAATCCATGTTTTGCGATACGATCACAAACCTATATTATCGTTACAAGTATACTAGAACAGACAGCCAAATTCAAAGAAAACGGTTTATTCCGGCTGATGCGTCAGGTTATGTTTGAACATGACCGCCTTAATTGCAAAATAATCGATTTCCTCCGGCAGCGCATCTTTAATCGGACGAAGCTTCTCTGCTCCAATTTCGGCAATGGTCTCCACAATAAGCACCTCATGCTGCTGAGGGATAAAATCATCCCAATTAAGCGATTCGCCTTCCTCCGCGCAGCGCAGCAAATGATTCTCAATCGTCATTCGGCTCATCCCCCGCAATGCGGCAATCTCGGCAATCGATTGACCTTCACTATACAGCGTTAAAGTTTGCATATGACTTGATAGACCAGCTAACCGGGCCATTTCGCTAGCAGCGCTGGAAGCTGCAGCTGCTGGTTTACTAGATTTATTGGGCTTATCATTACTATAAATAGGTGAAGAATCATTCCGATCAATACCATTATCCTCAGGCTGCGCTGCCTCTCCACGGTGCTTACGTACAATAGCGATTACATCGCTGCCATACTTGCCAGCCTTCGCGTTACCAACGCCTTTGACCTCAAGTAATTGCTCCCTAACCACAGGCTGTCTATCCGCAATTTCCCTTAAAGCAGCATCTGAAAATAACATAAACGGCGGTATATGCTCCCGTGCCGCCGCCTCTCTGCGCCAATCCCTTAACGACTCAAAGAGCGGCGTATTAGCTGCCGAGACGGCTGAGCTATCACTCGTTCTTCGTTTAACTGCTGCTGATTGTTTTCGAGACACCGTTACCGTACCTTCAAGCACGGGAAGAGCCTCAGCGGTTAACGACACGGTTGGATACTCCCCTTCACTAATGCGCAAGTAACCTTCAGCCACGAGGTAATAAAGCAAATCCGTAATATCCTTCTCGACATAGCTGCGCAGCAAGCCATAGGTAGAAAGCCGGTCCAAACCAAACTCTATAATACGTTTCTCCCGGGAGCCTTTAAGTACTTTGGCTGCGAGTGAAACGCCGAATCTGCCCTTTAAGCGCCCTACACAGGACAAAGCTTTCCGAGAATCTTCCGTGATATCCACCTTAGCGCTTTGATCCATACAATTGCTGCATTTCCCACAGGAAGGCACATCCGCCTCACCGAAATAACTAACGATAAACTGCAGCAAACATCGGTCTGACCGGCTGTAATGCATCATCGTATACAGCTTATTTAATTGAATGGTCCTGCGCTCTGCATCCGCTGTACTCCGCTCAATGAGAAATCGCTGTACCTGTACATCCTGCGGCTCAAAGAGCAGCACGCACTCACTTTCCTCGCCATCACGTCCGGCCCTTCCCGCTTCCTGATAGTAAGACTCCACATCACCCGGCATCTGCCAATGGACCACGAATCGGACATTAGGCTTATCAATCCCCATACCAAAGGCATTCGTCGCGACCATGACACGGATCTCGTCAAAACGGAATTTCTCCTGCGCATCCGCGCGCTCCTGGTCACTTAGTCCACCATGATATTTGGCTGCCGATATCCCTAACCGGTTCAAATGATCACAAACCTCTTCCGCCTCTTTGCGTGTTGCGGTATATACGATACCAGAGTGATCCGGACGCTGTGCCAAATAATCACGAAGGAATTTTCGTCTGTCCGTACCTGTCACGACTGACAAGGACAGATTCGTCCGGGCAAATCCTGTAACGAATACATTCGGCTTACGGAGCCCGAGCATATCTGCAATATCCTGCGATACCTCCGGGGTAGCTGTTGCAGTAAACGCAGCAACGGGCGGACGGTTCTCAAGACGGCCAATCCAATTGGCAAGCTGGCGATAACTTGGCCGAAAATCATGGCCCCACTGGGAGACACAGTGCGCTTCATCGATTGCGATGAGCGGGATATGCATTTGGCTTGCGAGTGATTCGAACATTGTTCCATCCAGGCGCTCAGGTGCGACATAGAGCAGTTTATAGACACCCGCAGACGTCTGCCTCACAACATCCCGGTAAGCTGCAGCATCCAGCGAGCTGTTCAGAAAGGCAGCGGATACACCTAGTCGGTTAAGAGCATCGACCTGATCCTTCATAAGTGAAATAAGCGGCGATACAACGATCGTTGTGCCGGGAAGCAGCAGCGCAGGCAGCTGGTAGCAGACTGATTTACCTCCGCCAGTCGGTAGAATCGCTAATGTATCTGTCCCTTCTAACAATCCGGTAATAATATCCTCTTGACCCTTGCGAAAAGAATCGAAGCCGTACACCTGCTTTAACATTTGCCGTGCCTGGTTATTCATCGTCCCCCTCCTTTCTTCTGCGAAAAAATGAAGACCCTGACATGAATTAGTCAGGGTCCCATGTGCTTCACGAGGTCTGTTCAATGATCGAATGAATTAGCCGTTTACAATCGCGATTACGTTGCGAACGGATACAGCTGATTTTTCAAGCGCTGCTTTCTCATCTGCGGTAAGCTCAAGCTCAAATATTCTCTCGATGCCGTCGCCGCCCAGAATTGCAGGAACGCCCATGAACAGATTATCGTAACCATATTCACCTTCAAGAAGTGCAATTACAGGTGTAATACGTTTCTTATCTTTCAGAATGGCTTCTGTCATTTGCACAAGGGAAGCAGCCGGTGCGTAGTAAGCACTGCCGTTACCGAGCAAGTTAACGATTTCGCCGCCGCCAACGCGTGTGCGTTGAACGATTGCCTCGATACGTTCAGCAGGGATCAGCTTCTCGATTGGAATTCCGCCAACGTTGGAATAACGAACAAGCGGTACCATGTCGTCGCCGTGGCCGCCAAGCACGAAGCCGCGAACATCTTCTACGGATACATTCAGCTCTTCTGCAATGAATGTACAGTAGCGTGCGGTATCAAGTACGCCGGATTGGCCGATTACACGGTTTTTAGGGAAACCAAGAGCATGGAAAGCAACATAAGTCATGGCGTCAACCGGGTTGGACAAGATGATTACATAGGCATCAGGGCTTGTTGCCTTGATGTTCTCACATACGGATTTCACGATGCCTGCGTTGGTATTAACTAAATCGTCACGGCTCATGCCTGGTTTACGAGCAATACCTGCCGTGATGATAACTACTTGGGAATCCTTCGTATCGGCATAGTTGGAAGTACCGATGATTTTGGAGTCGATACCTTGAACCGGCGTCGATTCCATCATATCCAGCGCTTTACCTTTAGTCGGGTTTTCCAATTGCGGGATGTCAACAAGCACGACATCTCCAAGTTCTTTTTGCGCAAGCATCAACGCCGTAGTAGCTCCAGTAAAACCAGCACCAACAACAGTAATCTTATTACGTTTAATCGCCATGTTCGAATTGCCTCCCAATAGCCTATTAGTTGATCCCCTCAAGCGATTCTTGGTTTTTCTCTCCCAAATCGCGCCTAGCGACCAAATAAAGCCGCCTCAAGCGGCCACCGCACCGAACGCACCACCGAACGCATCAAACACATCACGCGTGCCGATAACACACTGTATAACAGTGCGTTATTGGCGTAAGCCTCCACCCTAATCAGCCACCAAGGCGCCTGTCCAACTCCCACGTTAGTCAGGAGGGATTCCAAAGGGCAAAGCCCTTGGGGTCCCCCTTCCAGGGGGATTTAGGGGGTCGTACCTTTAGGGGGTATATTCAACTACAGATTTGCAATGATTTCATCAGCAAACGCAGAGCATTTAACTTCTTTAGCGCCATCCATCAGACGGGCAAAGTCATAAGTAACGGTTTTGTTGTTGATCGCTGTTTCCAGACCTTTATAGATGGAATCAGCCGCTTCTTGCCAGCCAAGGTGCTCAAGCAGCATAACGCCGGACAAGATTACTGAACCTGGGTTAACCACATCAAGGTCAGCATATTTAGGAGCTGTACCATGCGTTGCTTCGAAGATCGCGTGGCCTGTCAGGTAGTTGATGTTAGCTCCTGGAGCGATACCGATACCGCCAACTTGCGCAGCAAGTGCATCGGACAGGTAGTCACCGTTAAGGTTCAATGTAGCGATTACGTCAAAATCAGTTGGGCGTGTAAGAACTTGCTGCAATGCGATATCCGCGATAGCATCTTTCACGATCAGCTTGCCAGCTGCTTCAGCATCCTTCTGCGCTTTGTTCGCAGCGTCAGTGCCTTGAGCTTCTTTGATGCGGTCATATTCGCCCCAAGTAAACGTTTTGTCACCGAATTCTTGTTCAGCCACTTCATAACCCCAAGTTTTGAATGCACCCTCGGTAAATTTCATGATGTTGCCTTTATGAACAAGTGTAAGCGATTTGCGGCCATGCTTCAGTGCATATTCGATCGATGCGCGTACAAGACGTTTTGAACCTTCAGCTGAAACGGGTTTAATGCCGATACCTGAAGTTTCAGGGAAACGGATTTTGTTAACGCCCATTTCATTTTGCAGGAAGGAGATCACTTTCTTCACTTCTGCAGAGCCTTCTTGATATTCGATACCTGCGTAGATGTCTTCTGTGTTCTCACGGAAAATAACCATGTCAACAAGTTCAGGGCGTTTAACCGGTGAAGGTACGCCGTCGAAGTAACGGACTGGACGCAAGCATGTGTAAAGATCAAGCTCTTGACGAAGGGCAACGTTCAGGGAACGGATACCGCCGCCGATCGGCGTTGTAAGAGGTCCTTTGATCGCTACGATATATTCACGAATTGCAGTCAGTGTATCAGCTGGCAGCCATTCGCCATATTCGTTAAATGCTTTCTCGCCGGCAAACACTTCATACCAAGCGATTTTTTTCTCGCCATTATAGGCTTTCTCAACTGCTGCATCAAGAACGCGCTTGGACGCTTTCCAGATATCACGGCCAGTGCCGTCGCCTTCGATAAAAGGAATAATTGGGTTATTAGGAACGTTCAGAACACCATTATCGATGGTGATTTTGTCGCCTTCAGCAGGCATTGCGAATTTTTCGAGTTGCATAGTCGTTCTCCTTTAAAAATGTTTTTTTGGAATGAAGCCGTTTATTAAACCGATTAACGTTGAGCGATTGGTGTAACCTTTTGATTAACAGGTCCTGTATATTCGGCACGTGGACGGATTAGACGGTTGTTCTCATATTGCTCAAGAATATGGGCTGTCCATCCGGATGCACGGCTGATCGCGAAGATCGGTGTAAACAGATCACGAGGAATTTGGAGTGTTGTATAAACGGAAGCGGAGTAGAAATCTACGTTTGGCTTCAATCCTTTTTGGCCTGTTACAAGCTCTTCAATCTTAACAGACATTTCGTATAGTTCCATATTGCCTGTTAATTTGCCAAGCTCACGGGACATTTTTTGTAGATGCTTCGCGCGCGGATCGCCGTTTTTGTAAACACGGTGGCCAAAGCCCATGATTTTTTCTTTATTGGCAAGCTTCTCGTTAATGAATGGTTCAACGTTAGAGAACGAACCGATTTCTTCAAGCATAACCATAACGGCTTCGTTAGCGCCTCCGTGAAGAGGTCCCTTCAGCGCACCGATAGCAGAGGTTACACCTGAATAAATATCAGAAAGCGTCGCAACCGTTACCCGCGCTGCGAAAGTGGAAGCATTAAGTTCATGATCTGCATGAAGTACGAGTGCCTGGTCAAGCGCCTTTACTGCTACTTGATCTGGCTCTTGTCCGTTGAGCATATATAGGAAATTATGAGCAATAGTTGCGCCCTTCTTTGGAGCCACGGGCTCTTTGCCTTCGCGAATGCGCGCAAATGCGGCAATAAGAGTCGGGATTTGAGCTTGAAGCTTGATTGCTTTAACAATGTTCGCTTCTTTGGACATGTCGTTTGCGGCTGCATCATACAAGGCTAAACTGGATACTGCAGTACGCAATGCGGCCATAGAGTTCGTATCTTTAGGATAAAGCTTCAATTGATCAATTACTCCCGCTGGTACTGCGGACATTTCACCTAACTGCTCAACTAAGTTATCCAGCTCAGATTGTGTAGGCAATTTGCCGTACCAGAGTAAATAGGCGACTTCTTCAAAAGAAGCATGTTCTGCCAAATCATCGATATCAATACCGCGGTAAGTCAATACGCCGTCGATAATGGAACTAATTGAGGATGTCGTAGCGACAATGCCTTCTAGACCTTTGGTTGCTGTCATGTTTCTCTCTCCTTTTAGCTCGTATACATATACGTTGTAGTTTAAGCAGCGGCGTTGCTGTTGAGGGCACCGTAATGAACAATTGCCAGGGCACATCGAGCTCAATTGTTCATATCGTAGATAACAATAAAGGGCTTCGATTCCGTATCGTCGTTCTAATCATATCGGATTTCGGCAGGGAAGTGAATAAAAGCGGACATAAAAATGCTTTATCGGCATCATAAAGTTTTTTTCTGTCAAACACTGCGAGTACAACCGCAGCACAAATACTTCAATTATTTTTCCCTAAATGACTCCAAATTACCCATACAAAACATTTCTTTTGGCATCGCCGCGCAAGTGGTAATATGTACTTTAGCAGAAAAAATAAGATTTGAAAAACCGGAGGCCTCTCATGACTGAACAACGCATCGGTATTATTGACATTGGCTCCAACTCGATTCGTCTAGTTGTATACGAACGGACCGCAGCTGGAGCGCATCGTGTCATTGATGGAAGCAAGCGTGCAGCTCGGCTTAGTGAACAAATAGATGACAATGGCGCCTTACCTGATAAAGGAATTGATGAGCTGGTCGCAACAATTAACCATTTCCGTCTCATATGCGCCCATCATAGAACGGGGCATGTTCGAGCAGTCGCGACTGCTGCCATTCGCAATGCTACGAACCGTGAGCATCTGCTTCATCGTATCGAAGCCGAAAGCGGTCTGCCTATTGAGCTGATTTCCGGAGAACAAGAAGCGAGCTATGGATTTCTTGGCATGATTAATTCCATGGATATCAAAGACGGATTTCTTATCGACATCGGCGGCGGCAGTACGGAAGTATCTGTGTTTAAAGATCGAACGCTCGTACAAGCTGTCTCGTTTCCGTTTGGCTGTGTAAGCTTGACACGCCGCTTCTCTTCCAAGGGCGTCGTCTCGGATGATCAGCTGCGGGCACTTGAGCAGCTTGTTGAAGAAGCTGCAGAGCGTGAAGGATGGCTCAAATGGTCACCAGGACTACCTCTTGTTGGTGTTGGCGGAACGATTCGCGCCCTTGGTAAAGTGCATCAAGCTCATGTCAAATATCCGTTCGAGAGCTACCATAACTATCCCATGACGGATAATGACACCGATGAACTGTTTGAATTGCTTCGCAATGAGCCGCTTGATAAACGCCACAAAATTGCTGGCTTGTCAAAAGACCGTGTTGATATTATCGTACCCGGCCTAGCGATTCTACGAACCATTTACCGGATAATTGGAGCTTCCAACTACATCATCTGCGGTTCAGGCTTGCGCGATGGGCTGTTTTTCTCTACAAGGTTCCCCGAGCAGCCAAGACTCGATGACGTGCTTACCTACAGCGTGAACAATATTGCCGCCCTTCATCCAGAAGCTCCGCAGCAGCAT
The DNA here is from genome assembly GCA_963793665.1 of uncultured Paenibacillaceae bacterium. Taxonomy (GTDB): domain Bacteria; phylum Bacillota; class Bacilli; order Paenibacillales; family Paenibacillaceae; genus Paenibacillus_Z. The sequence goes on along the minus strand of CAWCBD010000002.1, from coordinate 524,213 downwards.
ATGATGCAGGTCAACAGAACGGTGTTACAGTTATTCGACTCCCTGCAGTTAGAGCAGCCTTTATGTCCTGAGCGGGCGCGGCTGTGGATTGACACAGCCTCAATCCTCTATCGAATCGGCGCCAGCATCGATTATTACGATTACACGAAGCATACCTTTTATTTGATGATCAATTCCCATATCAGCGGGCTGAGCCATAAGGAAATCCTGCTTTGTGCCGGAATCGCCTCATTCAAAAGTAAAAGCCGGGTCAAGCAGCTTACGGCAGCCTATAGGCCGCTGCTGAACGAGGAAGATGTTATGCTGATTTGCAGGCTTGGTTCCCTGCAGCAGCTTGCTGTCGCACTTGACCGCAGTCAGACGCAAGCTATAGGCCGCCTCAAGATTGAGGTCACAGGCAGCAAGCTGCTCCTGCATGCTGTTCGCGCCGAAGGTACGCTAGCTGTGGAACGCAAGGAAATCGACACATTGGCAAGCGACTTCAAAAAAATGTGGGGTCTTACTCCCGTCCTTTTAACGCAGGATTATAGATAACTCTTCCATTTGCGAATCGTATTCGCTTCGAACTGGCTTCTAAGCGGCGGCAGATCATTGCGTACTGGAACGTAAACGCCGCTTGACTGCAGTTCACGTGATTTTAAATTATCATTGAGATTGAGCTGTAAAATATTTACCAGCATTTTACGCAGCCTAGCATCGAAAACAGGACACATCAACTCGATTCGGCGAGTCAAATTACGCGTCATCCAATCCGCACTCGATAAGAATAGCTCCTCTTCACCGCCATTGAGGAAATAAACAATACGCGAATGTTCCAAATATCGATCGACGATGCTAATGACACGAATATTTTCGCTAAGACCGGGTACCCCTGGTCTCAGGCAGCAAACTCCGCGAATGATCAACTCAATCTTAACGCCCGCCTGCGAGGCTTCATACAGCTTATCGATCATTTCTTGATTCGATAAGCTGTTCATTTTTGCAATAATATGCGACGGTCGTTCTGCAAGCGCGTGTTCCTTCTCCCGTTCAATCAAACCAAACAGCTTCTGCTTCAAATCGGTCGGCGCCACGCCGAAAGCCTTCCACTCATAAGGAGACGAATAGCCCGTCACCTCGTTAAAAAGAGCCGATGCATCCGCTCCGATTATCGGATGGGACGTGAATAATCCGATATCCGTATAAAGCTTGGCCGTATTGTCGTTATAGTTACCCGTACCCACATGGACATAACGGCGCAGCATCTGCTGCTCCCTGCGCACGACAAGCGTGATTTTCGCATGTGTCTTCAAGCCGACAAGACCGTATACAACATGACAGCCTGCCTTCTCCAGCTGGCGTGCCCATGCAATGTTACGCTCCTCATCGAACCTTGCCTTCAGCTCGACGACCACCGTAACCTGTTTACCAGCTTCAGCCGCTTTCGCAAGTGCTTGTACGAGGGCTGATTGTCCGCTGACACGATATAGCGTCATCTTAATCGCCAGCACATCCGGATCATGAGCGGCTTCCGTCACGAAATCATTCACGGCATCAAATGATTCATACGGATGATACATTAAGACATCCTCTTGCCTTAGCAAGGCGAACATATCCTCCGTCTCTTCAAGCTCTTGCGGATAAACAGGATCAAGACGCTCATAACGAAGCTGCTCGAACCCTTTAAGGGAACCTGCAAACCGCATCAGGAAGGATAAATCGAGCGGTCCATCTATCTCAATCATGTTCTCTCCCTGTTCAAGCTCTTCCTTCAGCATTTGAAGCGCATACGGATGCATGCCCTTCGCGTATTCCAGCCTTACTGGCATTCCCCAGCGGCGGCGGCGAAGCTCCTTCTCGATCTCTTCGAGCAAATCCTCCGCGCCTTCCTCGTTCAGCGTTAAATCCGCATTTCGCGTGAGACGAAACGGATTTACATCAATCATCGTATAACCATTAAACAAGGTATTAATGTTGCGTTCGATAAGATCTTCAAGCAGCAGAAAATCGAGCTTTTTACTATTCGGGCGTCCAGGAATAGGAACAAAGCGTTGAAGAATGGATGGAACTTGGACAATGGCAAAAAAAGGTTCTTCTTCAGGCGGCATATTTTCACGGCCGAGCAATATGGCTAAGTAGAGCTCTCTTGTGTGCAGCAGCGGAAATGGCCGGCTTTGGTCCACAGCCATCGGTGTAAGAACAGGAAATACGATTTCATGAAAATAATGATCGACGGCCTCAAGCTGGGTGTCATTCAATTCATCTATGGACCGAAAACAAATGCCTTCCCTTCCCAGTCCTCTTAAAACCTCGCGGTACGTACGGTATTGATCTGCAACCATCTGAGAAGCCCGTTTCATTAGCCGTTTCCATAAGCCTGCAGGGGTATAGCCGGAAAAATCCTTCTTCGTATATCCAGCCTTCATTTGGTCTTGGATACCTGCCACTCGGACACTCATAAATTCATCGAGGTTGCTTGACATAATGGAAAGAAATTTTGCTCGCTCCAGTAACGGAGTGCTTGGATCCTGAGCCTCTTCAAGAACTCTTCGATTAAATTCAATCCAACTTAAATCGCGATTGACATACTGGGACAGTGGTTTATTCATGCGAATCCTCCTGATAGAAAAATGCCGAGTATCTCCATTATGCAGGTTCTCTGTTTGTAATATGTTATAGAATTGTAAATGCAGCGTAAAGTGATCGATATTCAATTGCGTTTTATTGGTAAACGTATGATGTCATGATACAATATGACATAGATTGTTGACGATAGGCTTTCGATCTTAGGAGGGATCTGATGGACCGCGTTGTTTGGAAACGCATTGGCCGTTCACTGCTTGTTCTGCTAGGAATTGCAGTATTTGTACTAGCGATCATCTATGTTACACCGCTCGTATATCCTTTTATTATCGGATGGCTGCTTGCTTATTTTATAAACCCTGTCGTAAACATGCTGAACCGGAGGCTGAAATTTCCGCGTTGGCTGGCCGTTTCGCTAACCCTTCTGCTGTTTGTTACCGGTCTGCTTACGATTGCAACCGCTTTGGTCACCAAAATGGTCGTTGAGATCATCTATCTGTCCAAATCACTCAATTCTACGATTGAATGGTGGCGGGATCAGTTTCAAATTCTTATCGCATCGCCTAATATTCAAGATATAATTGATAAAGTAAATGACTTTTATTTAAATAACCCAAGCTATCATGAGACGATCAACGCACGTATATCCAGTACCGCTAATTTGCTTGCCCAAACAAGTACATACATCATTTCTTTTATATTAAACGGTCTCGTCAATTTAATCTCATCTTTGCCTAACGTAGCCACCATTATGGTCGTTGTCATGCTCGCCGCGTTCTTTATCGGCAAAGATTGGTATCGTCATCTCTTTAAAATGAAGGATTGGTTCCCGGATAGCATCCGGAAATCAACAACCGCGGTATGGTCGGATTTACAAAAAGCATTATTCGGTTATTTTCGAGCCCAATTCATTATGATTTCTATAACGGCCGTTGTCGTCATAATCGGTCTATCGATCCTTCGGGTCAATTATGCCATATCTATAGGTCTGCTCATCGGGCTTGTCGATCTGCTTCCCTATCTCGGTGTCGGAGCTGCGATGGTGCCTTGGATCGCCTTCACCTTCATTTATGGCAACATTTCGCTTGGCATAGGGTTATCTATTCTATATGGCGTTATTCTTATTACAAGACAAATACTCGAGCCCAAGGTTCTTGCCAGCAGTGTAGGGCTTGATCCGCTTCCGACTCTTATTGCCATGTTTGTCGGACTTAAGCTGTTCGGAGTTTTAGGTCTTATTATAGGACCTGTATCGCTTGTTATTCTGTCTGCCATTCATAGGGCGAATGTATTTAAAGACTTGTATTTCTTTATTATGAAGGGGTCCAGCAAATAAAGGGGCCTTTCATGCAGTTCCTAGCGGGTGTCTTATCCCATTAGGAACTGCTTTTTTTGTTTACCTTCTACGGATGATGAATGAACCGCTGCGCAATTTCTTTTCCAGAAATCGCAGCATTTGAACCCGATAGAACGGACGAGTCAGAGGAAATAATAAGGTGATACCGACAATGTCAGTCAGAAAACCAGGCAGCATCAGCAGCAAACCGCCGATGAGAACGCATAGCCCATTCAGCATGGCATGGCCTGGAGGCTGGCCGCTTTGGAGCTGCTGCTGCACATCCTGCAGTGCCTTGCGCCCCTCGGATCTGGCAAACCCGCCGCCTGCAAAGCCAGTTAACAGAATCAATCCAAACGTCGCCCAGCCGCCAATCCAATCGCCCATTTTGATAATACCCCATAGCTCTACGGCAGGTATGATTATGATTGCTGCTATTATCCATTTCAGCATGCTATTTGCCTCCCTCGATTAAAAGCGTACCGTCTGCCATTCGCTGCAGCAGGCTGTAAAGCTCTGGCAAAGCTTTATCTAAGCGCGAAGGCCTCCATTGCTCATTGACCCACACATGCTTCGTACCACCCTTTACAAGCAGCTCTCCGGGCGGCTGAACACCTGACCATATTTTGGGCAAACCTGTTTCTTCACCTTCGCTTATTCGTCTAATCTCGGAACGGAATGAAATTCGGATCGGTGAAAAGCTCTCAATAGTCGGTGCATACAACGACAAGATCATCATAATGCGCGGGTAATTGATAGCTGCAGGCTAAATCTACAACCGGAAGCAGCATTCCTGCTTGCTCAATTCTCTGATAAGGCATTCCCAAGGCTCGTACGAGCTCCGTTCGGCCAATCTCAAACCAGGTAACATAGTTACCATGGAAGACAACTCCCATTTGATCAGTCTCTTGGTATCTCACTCTCAGGGTATGTAAATGCCACACCGCAGCTGCAGGCTCCGTCATTATCATCACCTTATACTTTCCTATAGTAGAACAAAAGCGACGGTGCCCGCGCACCATCGCCTCTGTATGTGTGTTGTCATTGCCAAAGTCTGTTGCTTGCAGCTTACAGTACTCTAGCTTGACCGGAGTAGATAATTCCTACTTCCGCATATACCGTTACTTCAGAACCGTCCTGCAGCAGTTCAAGCGCATGCTGCACACCCAGAATAACTGGGATGCCAAGGTTCAATGCTACAATCGCCGCATGGCTAGTAATTCCGCCTTGTTCCGTAATTACAGCGGCAGCCTTTTGAATAGCTGGCATGTATTCCTTGTCCGTCGAAACGGTAACGAGAATGGAGCCTTCTGTTGTTTTCTGAATAGCTTCCTGCGGTGTACGTGCTACGACTACTTTACCAGTAGCGCTTTGCGTACCGATACCTTGTCCTTTAGCGATCATCTCACCGATCGTGTGAATCTTGATCAGGTTCGTCGAGCCTGAACGGCCAACTGGCACACCCGCTGTAATAATAACGGTATCGCCCAGTTTCACATTGCCGGAATCAATTCCGCCGCGAACCGCGATGTCGAACATTTCATCCGTCGTTTCCGCAGGTGTACCAAGAACCGGGATGACACCCCAAGTTAGAGCAAGGCGACGCATAACGGGCTCGATAGGCGTTACCGCAATAATCGGTGATTTCGGACGATATTTGGAAACCATACGAGCTGTATATCCGCTCTCCGTAGAAGTGATAATCGCTTTGGCCTGCAGATCCAATGCAGAATTAGCAACGGCTTGGCTGATTGCTTCTGTAACTGTTGTTTGCTGGGCTTTCGCTTGCTTCGTGAAAATCTCGCGATAGTCGAGCGCGGATTCCGCGCGAACTGCAATACGGGACATCGTTTGAACGGATTCAACTGGGTATTTACCTGCAGCTGTCTCTCCGGAGAGCATGATCGCATCCGTACCATCAAAGATCGCGTTCGCTACGTCGCTTGCTTCTGCGCGAGTAGGACGCGGGTTGCGCTGCATGGAATCCAGCATTTGCGTAGCTGTAATAACCGGCTTGCCTGCACGGTTGCATTTTTGAATCATTTGTTTCTGTACGAGCGGCACTTCTTCAGCCGGAATTTCTACGCCGAGGTCACCGCGGGCAACCATCAAACCATCGGAAACCTCAAGAATTTCATCGAGGTTGTCAACGCCTTGTTGGTTCTCGATTTTGGAGATGATCTGGATGTGACTTGCATTGTGCCTCTCAAGAAGCTCACGAATTTCAAGAACGTCAGCTCGCTTTACGCACGAAAGATGCGGCGATAAAATCAACATTTTGCTCAATACCGAAGACGATGTCATTTGCATCCTTCTCCGTTATACCAGGCAAAGAGATATGTACGCCAGGAACGTTTACGCCCTTCTTGCTTTTTACCGGACCGCTGTTAACGATACGGCAAAGGATTTCAGTGCCTTCGATGCTCTCAACGGTTAGACCGATCAAGCCATCATCGATGAGGATGGTCGAACCTACTTCAACGTCAGCTGGCAAATTGGCGTACGTTACCGGAAGACGGTTACGATCCCCAATGATTTCTTCCGTCGTTAAAGTGACCGTCTCCCCTTGAATCAGCTCATACTCATCCGCCAGCTTGCCAAGGCGAATTTCTGGACCTTTCGTGTCGAGAAGAATCGCTACGGTCGTGCCAAGCTCGCTGCAGGCTTGACGAATGTTCTTGATCCGGTTGCCGTGCTCTTCAAAATCGCCGTGCGAGAAGTTAAGACGTGCTACGTTCATTCCAGCATTGATAAGCTTCTTGGTGTTTTCGAGTGATTCGCTTGATGGTCCGATTGTACATACAATTTTCGTTTTGCGCATGATTAAGTTCCATCCTCCATTTGGTACTGCTGACTTAAGTTATGATTTAAGCTTGTACTGCTACAAGCATATATCTCTTAAACTTGTGCGGATTCAATAATCTCGGCTGCCGGCTCAGCTTGCGCTGACGGCGATTTAAACTTGCCGATCTTACGGAATTTCTCATAACGATCTGCAACAAGCTGTTCCGCCGAGAAACCTGAAAGCTCCTGCAGATGACGCCAGACTGCTTCTTTGATCGTTTCTGCCTGGACGGCCAAATCGCGATGTGCTCCGCCCTGAGGCTCTGCAATGATTTCTTCCACAATGCCAAATGAAACAAGATCATCTGCTGTAATTTTCATAACGGCTGCCGCTTCATCCGCGCGCGATGCATCCTTCCACAATATGGAGGCTGCGCCATTAGGCGAAATTACAGAATAGATCGCATTCTCAAGCATCAAAATCCGGTTGCCAACGCCAAGCGCCAAGGCACCGCCGCTTCCGCCTTCCCCGATAACGACACAGATGATCGGAACGCCGAACATCGCCATCTCACGAAGGTTTCTTGCAATCGCTTCGGATTGACCGCGTTCCTCTGCTGTATTGCCTGGATAAGCGCCTTTCGTGTCGATAAACGTCACGATCGGACGATTGAATTTATTCGCCTGCTGCATCAGCCGGAGCGCTTTACGGAACCCCTCCGGATGAGGACTGCCAAAGAAACGGGCAATATTATCCTTCGTATCTTTGCCTCGCTGATGGCCAATTACCGTTACCGGAATACCATTAAGCTTCGCTAATCCGCCGACAATCGCCAGATCGTCTGCAAACAGCCGATCCCCATGAAGTTCAATGAAATCACTGAATATCGTTTGGATGTAATCAAGCGAGGTAGGACGGCTGTGATGACGAGCCAAATGCATCTTCTGCGACGGTGTCAGCTCATCGTAGAGCTTCTCCTGCAAATGCGTGCATCTTTCTTCTAATCGGCATATTTCATCGGTAAAATCAATACCTGATTCCGCACCGAATTTCTTCAGTTCTTCAATTTTCTTGCGCAGCTCGCTAAGCGGCTTTTCAAACGGCAGCTCACCCGCCATGGGCGATATCCCCCTTTACAGCATGCATATCAAGCAGCTTTGTAAGTATCGACTTCATCTCTTTGCGATGCACAACTTTATCAAGCTGGCCATGCTGCAGGTTAAACTCTGCTGTCTGAAAGTTATCCGGGAGCTTCTGACGAATCGTCTGCTCAATAACAACCCGTCCGGCAAAACCAACCAAAGCGCCAGGCTCGGCTAAAATGTAATCGCCAAGCATCGCAAAGCTCGCGGAAACACCGCCCGTCGTCGGATCCGTAATAACAGAGATGTAAAGCCCTCCATCACCTTGGAACTTCGCCAGCGCAGCGCTTGTCTTTGCCATTTGCATGAGGCTTAGAATACTTTCCTGCATACGAGCACCGCTCGATGTAGAGAAAATAATGACAGGGAGCTTCCTCGCATGGGCTTGTTCGATCGCGCGTGTGATTTTCTCCCCGACAACGGAACCCATGCTGCCTGCAAAAAAGTCAAAGCTCATGAAAGCAGCGACGACCGGCAAACCGCCGATCGCCCCTTGACCCGTTACTACAGCATCACGTAATCCAGAGCTTTTCTTTTGAGCCTCGAGCTTGCCCGCATAGCCTGGGAACTGAAGAGGATCTTCAGATTCCAGATCAGCGTCGAACTCTTCAATACGTCCCTCATCAAGGGTAATAGCAATACGTTCCAGCGCATTTAAGCGGAAATGATGTCCGCAGCTGGTACATACTTTAAGGTTCTTCTCAATCTCTTTACTGAATTGAATATTGCCGCATTTCGGGCATTTGGACATTAAACCTTCAGGAATATCCGGCTTCGTGCGCGGCTGTTGTCCGGAAGGAATCGTTGCATATTTTCTTTTATGAAATAAGTCCTTGAACACAAGTGACACCTCTTTGGGGGCGCAGTAGTTTTACACTATCTTTGCGAATTCAAAATGTTGTTAAGTACTTCCTGCACTTCTTCAAGTTCTCCCGATGGGACCAAAATTTCGAATTGCTGTTTGGACATATTAATCGGTCGAATCTTAACGAGAAACCCTTCCTGGGTCAGCCGGTTTTTGATGCTCTCCGCAATTTTTGCCGTCGGCGCGATATAAATAACCGTCCACATGAAAGGAACCTCCTGAGCATAATTAGAAATTCGATCCGAAGCATGAGCTTAGGCATCGTTTAACCGCACAAACTCATGTTATCTGGGCATATGATGTCATAATGATACCATATGTTTTGTTTTGACCGCAACGCCACAAGATTGGAAACGAAGGAAGGCTGCTTTTTAAACCCGCATTTATCCGATTTCATGATGAAATTCAATCCAATCCGTACCGATTTGCTTTCGGGTCCTGATGGGCTATTCGCGCGGATGCGGCAGCAGCAAGGCCCGCAATAAGATCGTCCAGGAAAACATGGATATGCTTGCCCTTCTCGTTGAGCTTGCGAATAATGCCCGGCTTCACTTTATCCAAATAACCGAAGCTCGTTAAACCAATCATTCCGTATACATTCGTAATGCCCATCGCTAACGTTTCATCCACGCCGTACAAAGATTCATCGGCCTCCATGATTGCCTGCAAGGGTTCAGGAAGAAGCTTGCGCTCTGCCAATTCATCAAGTGCAATACCGGTAAATAATACATATTGCACCTCTCGCTTGTTCAAGACTGCAAAGACACTCTCTTCACATTCTTGTAACGTTAGATCTGGATTATACGGCAGCTGCAGTGAAAAAACGATAGCTGCAACATCACCGACTGAAACGCCTCGTCTCTCAAGCCATTTCTCCATCTCGGACGACATGGATTCATCCCCCCGCATCAGCTTGTACGAAGTGGCAGGGAAAAAGACCTGTATGGAAGCATGGTCCTGCTGCCGCTTCATTCGTTCAAGCCTGAAAATTCGGATTTCTCGTCCATACAATAGGCAAATGGATGATGAGAAGCTCCGTGTCTCCTAAATGTATGCGGTCTGGGAAAAACATGTGCATGTCAAATTTTATGTAGGATACGAAGGCGTTAGCCCCCGTAACTTTTGATTATTTATCCCGACCATTGTTAATCGGGTCAAGACCACCGCCTCTATAGGCGGGCTCTGAATCAGGTGGACGTAGAGTCTCCACCCTGATTCCCCGATGTTCGAGCCGGACGGGCTTAAGCGAGTTCACTTAACCACTGCTGAGCCTTTGCCAAAAATCGTCTCGATGTGAGCGAGCAGCTGAGGGGATGGCTTAACCCGGTAAGAAGCGCTCAGCGCAACTGTTTTCTGTTCGCTTTCGTAGAACAGAACGGTTTCGAGCCCTCCGGCGCTGCCGGCTAGGAGCGCCTTGAGCTGCTCGAGCGCGGCCGGCTGATCGCGGCCGGCGGCGACCTTGATGTAAAGCCGCTGCTGCCGCTTCCCTGCGGCAGCGGCTTTCACTGGCGGCGCAGCCGCTGCGCTGCGGCGCTGCCCCGCAGGCGCTGGCTGCGCCGCGCCGGCTGCGCCGGGCGCCTGCGGCGCAGCCGCCAAAGGCGCAGCGGGCCGCGATGCGGGCCCGCCCCCGCGCGGCGCGGCCTGCGCCGCCGGCGCCGGAGCGGCGGCGCGCGGCGTACGCGCGCGCGCCTGCCGCTCAAGCCGCCGGACCTGCTCCGCAAGGTCCTGGTCCGCGCGGTCAAGCGGGATGACGTCTTCGATGATAAGCTTGAAGTCGTCATCCTGATGCTGCACCGTTGCCTGCAAAATGACCAGGCTGCCGGGGTTTAAAAGCGCCGCGTGCCGCTTCCACGCCGTCGGGAACCCGACGGCTTCAACCCGCATAATGCGGTCCTCCACTTCGAGGAAGGCCATTGCCTGACCTTTGCGCGTCGTAAACGGTTTTAATGATACGACCATCCCTGCTACCAGCGCATGACCGCCCTCGGGAGTCTCTGCAAGATCGACAATCCGGTCAAGCGGCAAGGCATCCAGAATGGCCTTGTAGTCATCCAAGGGATGACCGGATAGGTAAAGGCCGATCAGCTCCCGCTCCAACGCGAGCAGCTGCCCCGTTGTAAAAGGCTGGACATTAGGCATTTCCACGTCCCAGTTGCGTACTTCGTCAAATCCAAACAGCTCAATTTGAAGCTCTTCCCGCTCCTTGCGCCATTTGACGGCTGCATCAACCGTTTCATCGAGAACGGCTACAAGCTGTGCCCGATGATCAGCGAGGCTATCGCAAGCCCCTGCTTGAATAAGCGATTCCAGCACCCGCTTATTGACGACGCGCAGATCGACACGCCGACATAGATCGAGCAGACTGTCGAAAGGCCGCTCGGCTCTTTCCTTGAGCAGAGATTCAATCGCCTGGGTTCCCACATTCTTAATCGCCGCAAGTCCAAATCGGATCGCTTCACCAACTGGCGTAAACGTAATATCGCTCTCATTCACATCTGGAGACAGCACCCCAATGCCCATTCGTCTGCATTCATCGACATACTCCGCTGTCTTCCGTTGATTGCCTGTAACCGATGCGAGCATCGAGGCCATGAACGGCACAGGATGATTCGCCTTCAGCCATGCCGTTTGAAAAGCAAGGACGCCATAGGCTGCCGCATGCGCACGCGGGAACCCATAATCGGCAAATCGTACAATCATATCATAGACGCGGTTCGCTTCCTCTTCGGTGTATCCCTGCTCCAAGCTGCCCTGCACGAAGTGAGCACGCTGCTCATCGAGCACCTCGCGTTTTTTCTTGGACACCGCTCTGCGCAGCAAATCCGCTTCCCCTAGGGAGAAGCCTGCCATGGCGGAAGCAATCTGCATAATTTGCTCCTGATAGACGATAATGCCGTACGTGTCGGCAAGAATCGGTTCCAGTGAAGGATGCGGGTATTCGACGTCTACTACACCGTGCTTGCCTTGAATATACTTCGGAATAAACTCCATCGGACCCGGCCGATACAGCGCGACAACCGATACGATATCCTCGAAGCCTGTCGGCTTCAAATCGCGCAGCACGCGGCGGACGCCAGCAGACTCGAGCTGGAAGATCCCCGTCGTCTCGCCCCGTGTAAGCATCTCGTAAGTCGTTTTATCATCATCAGGAATAAAGCGAAAATCGACCGTAATGCCATGCTGGCGTTTCACCCAATTCAGCGCCCGCTCTAGAATCGATAACGTGCGAAGTCCGAGAAAGTCCATCTTGAGCAGGCCGACGGCCTCTAAATTCTCCATCGAATACTGTGTCAGCGCCGTGCTCTCCGTACCGGCCTGCAGCGGTACATAATGCGTCAAGGGTTCCCCAGAGATGACTACGCCCGCAGCATGCGTCGAGGCATGCCGTGCCATTCCCTCCACCTTGATCGCCATCCGCAGCAGCGCGCCTGTCTTGGGCTGCCGTTCCGTCGCTTCACGAAGTTCAGCGCTCATGCGGAGCGCTTCCTCAAGTGTAATGCCAAGCTGATTCGGGATCAGCTTGGCCGCACGGTCAACTTCGCGCAAAAGGAACCGCCATCGCCCGTCCAACATCACGGACGGCAGCCTTCGCTGCCATTGTGCCAAATGTTATTATTTGCGCGACATGCTCCTCGCCGTATTTGGCCGACACATAACGGATAACTTCATCACGCCGCTCATCGTTGAAGTCAATATCGATATCCGGCATGGAGATTCGCTCTGGATTGAGAAACCGCTCGAACAATAATTTATATTTAATCGGATCCACATCGGTAATATTCAACGTGTAAGCGACTAAGCTTCCCGCTGACGAACCCCGCCCCGGCCCCGTTCGAATGCCCTGTTCGTGGGCAAACCGGATGAAGTCCCAAACGATGAGGAAGTAATCGCTGAAGCCCATCTTCTCGATAACAGACAGCTCATAGGCCAGCCGTTCTGTCGTTTGATCCCGCAGGGCAGCGTCTGCAGCCCATTCAGGAGTTCCGGCATACCGAGCCTCCAAGCCCTCATGGCAGAGCGCATTCAAATACGATGATGAGGTCATGGATGCATGGAATGGGACCGAAGGAAGGCAGCAGCGCACGGCCAAATGTCAGCTCCAAACTGCATTTGGCCGCGATTTCTGCCGTACGGGATACCGCTTCAGGAGCCTGACGGAACAGGAGTGCCATCTCCTCCCCGCTCTTCAGGTACATCTGGTCGCTCATCATTTTCATCCGGTCGTCATCTTCGATCGTTTTTCCGGTACCGATACTAATCAGCACATCCTGCATGGCGGCATCTGCCGGCTCCAAGTAATGGACATCATTCGTCGCCACAAGCGGAATGCCGGTCGCGCGAGAGAGCGCAATCGTACCGATCAGCACTTTCTTCTGTTCAAGCAGGCCATGATCTTGAAGCTCCAGGTAGAAGTCGTCTCCGAACATGCTTCGGTACCGGAGAGCGGCAGCTTGCGCCTCCTCCGTCCTGTCATGCAGCAGATGCTGTGCAATCTCGCTGCCAAGGCAAGAGCTCAGACAGATCAGCCCTTCAGCATGCGCTGCGAGTGATTCCAAATCAATTCGCGGCTTATAGTGAAAGCCTTCCAAATGGCCGATCGAGCTCAGCTTCATCAAATTACGGTAACCCGTCTCGTTCTTAGCCAGCAAAATAAGATGGTAGGTTGGATTATCCTTGCGTGCGCCCTTATCGAATCTGGAGCCCGCCGTAAAATAAACTTCACAGCCAATAATCGGTTGAATGCCCCGTTCACGGCAAGCTTTATAAAAAGGAACGGCGCCGTACATGACCCCGTGATCCGTTAGCGCAAGCGCCTTCATACCGAGCTCCTCTGCCCGGGCTACAAGATCCCGAATCCGAACGGCTCCGTCCAGCAAGCTGAATTCGCTATGAACGTGTAAATGTACAAAATCGTGTCCGCCGCTCATCGCTATCTATCCTTCTTTCAGAAAAACCATCATTTTATACTAGTTTATCATATTGGCCCCCCGCAAGCCCATAGAATGAGTAGTGGAGAGGACGAGCTTCTCTTCCAATCTGCAGGGCAGGTGATCAATACGATGGATTCTTTTGTATCCAAAGCTTTACTTGATTTCTTTATTGCCTTTGGCGTTGTGTTCGGCGGGTCTATGCTGGCTGGAATCGGCTCCGTATTCGTGTTAGCGCCGCCGGCCTACATGATGATAGATACAGCCTCCAGACTGAAGATCTGGGCGCTTGCGGCGGCGGTAGGCGGCACGATTGATCCTATGCGGGTCATCGAAAGCAACATGATTGAAGGTCAATTATCACCGGTTGCCCAGCAAATCGGCTTCATTATCTGCGCTTTTTTGGGCGCCCATATGGGTACGGAGCTGGTGAAGTGGCTGTGCAAGGGGGCGGTATAACGGATGCGCGTCCCCCCTTTTGAGCGCTATTCAAAAATAACGCAGGCCGTTGCTTTCATGGTGGTAGGCGGTATCATCGGATCAATCGTATATCATTCCATTTTCTTCATGAACTTCAATGCGCTGGTCAACATCAATCGAGAACAAGAAGATACAATCGCCGAGTATGAGGAGCGTATTCAGAAGCTGAATCAATTCAAGGATCAGCATACCGTTATCAAAATCGTACTGCCGGTTTTACTAGATAATAGAGGGGATAAATGAGCAGATATGTGATAGGCGAGTTAACCAAATCAGAGCTGAAACGGCGTCTCAAAAAGGAGCTCAGCGTCTTTATCGGCTCGAGCATTTATAAGATTGACTATAATGCGGAGATGGCCAGGCTGCTGCTGAACGGTAAAATTTATACCGATGTAAACGGCAAAGATTACAGCGTTGAAATCAAGACGATGCTTATCGTGGAAAATGTGCTCCGGGTGTGGTTTAAAGCAAAGGAAGTTGAGCGTAAACCAAGCTGATGGGACTCATCTATGACTAAAGGCGGTCCATACTAAAGCTTTCTCTTCCGTCCTTCTTTAACCGGCTTCGCCTATCGCTTCCAATCATGGTACAATAGGTGCTGAAACTTTCACTGTGAAGGAGCTGTAACGCAAACGATGTTAGTCTTACACTGGATATTGGTTATTCTTATCATTGCTTCTTCCTTGTTTTCCGTCACTTTCAGCTTCAAATCACGCCGGTCAAGTGACAGCCGCATACGGGGGATTAATGCCGCCCGCATGAATATAAGCATGGGAGTCATGCTTGTACTGGTTGCCATCTTCATGATGCTCGCCTATAGCGGCTCAACGGTTAAAGTGATTATCGGCGCGCTGTTTATTGTGCTCGGACTGTTCAACCTTTTTGCAGGCCTGCGTAATCATAGCGTGTACAACTCCATGAAGTAATCTCACTCCCCCGATATTCCGCAGACACTAGAACGGATTAATGAGCTGCACCGTAAGCATCGCTTTGGCAGCAAGTCCGCTTGGGTCCTTCAGCTCGATCTCAAGCTTGGCGCTTTTGCGGCTCATTTCAAGCAGTTTCGGGAGAATTGCAACCTCGCTCTCGAGCTGCACGGGGCGCACGAAGTACGTCGTCATACTTTCGATGACATGATCTCGTTTGCCGATCTCCCGAATGAGCCCCCGCGCTGCCTGAGTCATCAATGTTACCAATACCCCTTCGGAAATAATGCCGAATATCCCTGACATCTGCGGTGTGATCCGCCCCTTATACATCCACTCGCTGTTATGCTGCGCTGCTACCTTCTCGAATCCCGCGCTTATTAAGTTATCGAAGGTTTCACCGCTTTCCTGCTGCTTGCCTGCATATCGCAGCGCTTCGAGAACCTCCGTGCGGCTGATTGCCGCGAGCAGCTTCCTGTTCTTGTCGACGATTGGCAGAAAATCAATCCCTTCCGCAGCCATCGTATGCGCTGCCGAGGCGATACGGAATGTTCGGTGCTGCCGTTATCGGATGACTTCGTCATCAGCTTATCGATAAGCTGCGTATCCGGCGCGTCTGCCGCATCCTTCGTTGTCATCATGCCAACGACGCGCCCGCGGTCATCAAGTACAGGGAAAACAGAACCGCCGACACGCCTCGATAAATCCCGAAAATCCGCATTGGTTTCGCCAAGCCGCATCGTTTCAACCGGCCTGCTGTAAGTGACGATATCCTCTACCAGCATAATTTTCTGTCTGATAAGCCGATCGAACATCGCTCTATTAATCATGGACGCTACGGTATAGGTATCATGCTTGCACGATATAATCGGGAGTCCCAGTTGATCCGATAAATGCTTTACATCCTCATTTGTCCCGAATCCCCCTGTTATGAGAACACCTGCGCCTTGTTCAATTGCGCAGCGATGCGCATCTTGACGGTTACCTACGATCAGCAGGCTGCCAGCATCGATATAGCGAACCATCGCCTCAAGCTCCATGGCGCCAATGACGAATTTATGCAATGTTTTATCTAATCCTGCTGCGCCTCCAATGACTTCGCCTTCGACAATGTCCGCAACCTCACCGAAGGTTAACCGGTCAACGGATCCCCTTTTCTTCCGATCAATCCGTACGGTGCCTATCCGTTCCTTCGTACTTACAAGCCCTTGCGTCTCCGCCTCTTTAATCGCCTTGTATGCTGTTCCCTCGCTTACGCCCAGCTCCTCCGCCATCGTTCGCACAGAAAGTTTCGTACCGATCTTCACTTGCTGAATATATTGCATAAGCCGCTCATGTTTTGTTGGGCCCTCAAGCTCTTTTCCTCTTACCGTCACGCCGGTCACTCCTTATCCGCACCATCATTTATGATTTCATTCTAACAAAAGAAACGACCTTCGTCCGCATGTTCCGCGAATAAGGCCGTTCTTGGCAGAGTGATATAAATGGGCTATTCCATAATCGTCCGCAGCGACTCCGTCACGATTTTCGTTACATCATCAAAAATAATGCTGAAATGTCTTTCTGCCTCAAACGTACGGTTAAGCAGCGGATTCAAGGTAACCACCTCGTAGAGCTTGTTCATCGACTCCATCTCTTCCGGTGACGGCTGCTCGCCTGCCATCATCTTTTGCTGAAGCACCGTTTGCTTATCACGAAAATTGTCCATCATCCGCTTCGCATCGGGGTCATTGCGCGCCGCGGCTAACGCCGCTTTCAGTTCCTTCGCTTCGTTCGTTTCTTGAAGTGCTTTTGTCAATTCATAGGCTTTATCATAGACGTTCATCTGCTGTATCTCCTCTACAAATAAGATCGTTTGCCGCCCAAAATTTAACGCTCTGCGCTACTGCTAAAACCATGAAATACATTACTTTTCTGTGTATTCACTGAAAAAGGGGCTGTGTCCGCTAATCACCAAGGTATAGATGTCCTCATATGATGAAGTAATTCGTGTTAAAAACCTAGAGGCAACTACAGGCTACACGTCGTCATCCTCCAGCTTGGAAGGAGATCCGTCGATGCTGAAATCGAAAGTCGCCGTTCAGGTGATCAGCTCAGGCATCTTGCAGGATGATGTGATCATGCTCGGCGAGGCTTATTTAAAACAATTGAAAATTCCGCATGGGCAGCCTATCATTCTCAAATTTGGAGCCCTTCGCCAGTCAGTCAAGGTGGTGCCCGTTGAAAGGTTCGACGGCATGCGGATCGGCCAAAACTTAGCCAGAAGAATGGGGCTATTCACGAACACAACACTGCGCATTCAATATCGCAGCGAAACCTCACTGCTCGCTCTCGGCCCTTTAATTGGCGTGCTCATCAGCCGAGATGATCCGGAGGTGAAGGAACGGCCATTCGGTTCCATCACCATGTTCTGCAAGGAGCTTGTCGACGCCTGCGCGGTGCAAGGCGCTCACGTTTATTTCTTCACCCCAAACCATATCTCCGGCAACGTTAATACGGTCGAAGGCTGGGTCTACTCGGAGGGCTGGCGCAAAACGGCGGTGCCCGCTCCAGATGTTGTAAACAATCGGCTTACATCCCGTAAGCTCGAGAATAAACCCAGCGTACAACATTTTATCAAAGAAGTAAAATCCAGGTATAACACCGCCGTTTTCAATGAGAAATTCCTTGATAAGCCAGAAGTATTCGAAGCTCTGATCAAGGACCCTGCCTTAGTGAAATATTTACCGGAGTCCCATGTCCTGCGAAATTTCGCCATGCTGAGGACGATGTGCTCCAAGTATTCAAATGTGTTCCTCAAGCCGGTACGAGGCAGCTTGGGTAAGGGCATCATCCGCATTTCACAGGCCGATAACGATTCGTTCCAAGCACTGTATACGACCGCTGCAGGAACACGCAGGCAGCATTTCACTAGTCTGCCGAAGCTTTTCACTTCTATATCCGGCAAAATGAAAACGGTGCGCTATCAAATTCAACAGGGGCTGCACTTGATTGATATCGGAGGAAGACCGGTTGATTTCCGGGCGCTCGTGCAGAAGAACGAATCCGGTAAATGGACGGTAACCTCCATTGTCGCACGTACAGCGGGCAGTCACCATTTCGTTTCCAATCTGGCCCGCGGAGGAACACTCAGCACCGTTAGGGAAGCTGTCGCCAAATCGAATCTAAATAGTGTTTCCGGCGGTCATACTGCAAGCCGCCTAAACCGGGCGGCACTCGAAATTGCCCAAGGAATCGATACGTTTATCCCCGCGCATTTTGGGGAGCTCGGCATTGATTTAGCCGTTGATACGTACGGCCGGGTTTGGCTGCTTGAAGTGAATTCAAAGCCCTCGAAAAATGATAACACGCCGCTTCAGGATCGAAAAATAAGGCCATCCGTCCGTAATATGGTTCGTTATTCCCGGCATTTAGCCGAATTTTAAAGCAAAGGGGGAAGCGCCTATGGCTGTGCCTCAATATCGATGCATACTTGGCATTATGATTAGTGAACAGGCAATCGATCAGGCCGAGCGTACAGATACTCCTCTTGCCGTACCCGAAGACGAGTTCTGCCGCAGGCTGTGCCGGCTTGGTCCGACAATTGGGCTCCTCGTTTATTTGTTTGATGCATCCAGCCGCATATCGGAAGGGGCGATAACCGGCTGTACGCTGCGGGGTAATGAATGGGCAGCGGGAAGCTTTCCGTTTCCTGATGTTATTTACGACCGTGCACTTTCCCGGAATGCACAGCAGTATAGACGCCGCAATAGACTGTTAGCAGAACTGAAGCAGCTGCATGCTTTTACCCCATTGAGCGGAGGCTTGCCTGGCAAATGGGATGTATACGCTGCTATGCAATCCGACGAGCAGCTGACGAAAATACTGCCTCCTACTTATCCCTATGAAGGAGTGGAGCAGCTGGCTGTTCTCGAGCATCAGCATCCGGCAGGTCTATTCTTGAAGCCTTCTGCAGGTACGCATGGCAAAGGGGTATTGCGCATCCGACGCCGCTCAGGCGGTTGGGAGCTTGAAGGCAGAGACACAGCCAACCAGCCTATCGGCGAGCGGTTTGCCGAGTGGCATGCGGCCTCCCATTTCATAGCTCGTTTCATTCGTACATCCACCTATATCATTCAGCCTTATTTGCAGCTGTTGGATGAAGAAGGCTGTGCATTTGATGTTAGGGCGCTAATCCAGAAAGACGAACATGGAAAATGGTGCTTCACCGGCGCTGCACTTCGCAAAGGCACGCCAGGGAGTGTCACAGCTAATCTCTCAGGAGGCGGTAAAGCCGTCAGTGCTCTGGATGCATTGAGCGACAGGTTCGGTCCAGACTCCGCGAGTAAGCTGTTAGCCCGTATTCGCCGCATCAGCGAAAGGGCAGCTCCTTATCTGGAGCAGCATTTTGGCCGACTGGCTGAGCTTGGAATTGACTTTGGGATTGAACCGGACCGAAAGCTTTGGTTCTTGGAAGCCAATTCCAAGCCGGGACGGCTATCGATGAATACCGATAAGAAGCTCGCTCATCTCTCGCTCCTGCGCCCGCTTCAATACGCCCTTCTTCTTGCCGCTCGTCGTAAACCGATGCTTAGTTTCCATCCTCAACCGCTTCAACACCGCGACGCCGTTAAAGCTGCTCAACGAATCCAAAGGAGATACGTCCAGGAGGTTCATCCATGAGTTTGACATCGTGTCACGTACACTTCTCGCCGCAGAGCGAACGAGTCGTCTACTTGTCGGGTTCACTCCTTAAATCACTGCAACTAGCCGGCAAAAAAACGATTCACGTGAAGCTCGGCAAAGAAACGATCACCGCAACTGTGAAGCCCATCGAACGGCAGGGCAACCATCTCTACTTGTCAGCAGGTGTCCGCCAGATGATTCGTGTACCAAAGGCTGGCAGCATTTCACTCGTACAGGGCAGTGAGAACGAGGTTCAACTCGGGCCTCTAATCGGTGTTCTAACCGAATCCGGTCTGAGCTCAAGCGATTCGCCGTTTGGGAACCGCACCGGCTATATTAGGCAGTTGGTCCGAATGGGAGAGAAGAAGGCTTATTTCTTCGCCTTTACCCCCCGCGATATTAACTGGCAGCAGGAAACGATCAATGCCTATTTCCTGAACACCAACAATAATGGCTGGTACCGTAAAGTTGTGCCGCTTCCCGATGTCGTCTATAATCGCCTTCCGAGCCGGCGAGCAGAAACAACAGCCACCATTATGTCTCTTCGGGAGAAGTTTATCCGTAAAGAGGTGCCATTCTTTAACTGGAGCTTCTTCAATAAATCAGATGTTTATAAATTGCTCGATCAGGACGTAGAAGCACTTAAACATCTGCCGGAGTCTGTTAATAATCCCAAGCCCGAGAAAATCAAAGAAATGCTTGAGCAGCATCAGTTCATCTACTATAAGCCGTCTGCCGGAAGCCTTGGCATCGGCATATATCGACTCACCTACCATCCGAAAAGGGGTTACTTTGCCCGTTATCGGCGCGGCAACACCAATGTCTTACTGCGGTTTACGAATTTCAACAGTCTGATGCGAATGCTGCAAGGAAGGCATGGAAATGCTTTGGGCCGTTATGTGAGCCAGCAAGGCGTACGTTTAATTGAAATCGACGGATGTCCGATAGACTTCCGCTTCCATATGCATAAGAACGGTACCAACGACTGGGTTCCGGTTGGAATCGGCGCGAAGAAAGCAGGACGCGGCAGCGTCACGACCCACATCAAAAACGGTGGACAGCTGCTGACGCCAGAGCAAGCGCTTAGCCGGACCTTTGGGGAACGCGCAGATGAAATGCTAATAAAAGCCAAGGAAGTTTCCATCAAGCTCTCCGAAGCCATAGAGCGCAACTTCCCTCATACCCTTGGGGAGCTTGGCCTTGATATCGGGATCGATAAAGATGGTGATGTCTGGATGTTTGAGGCCAATGCCAAGCCAGGACGTTCGATCTTCAGCCACCCTGCCCTCCGGGCACAAGGGCGTGAATCGTTGTCTCATATACTGGAGCATTGTATGTATCTTAGCAGGTTCCAAGGGGGGACCAGTTAATGGCATTCGTACTGCATGCGGACTCGGCTGATGTAGATATCCAGAGCAGACAGCCGGTTCTGGCAATCCTCACGATCGATGACGACATCCAAATGTTCCGGGGAAACCGCAGCAATTTTGCGGATCTGATTCAAACCGGCGGCGAGCATGGTTTTATCGTCTATGTCGTCACGGTAAAACAGCTCAAGCTTACTCGCAAACAGCTCGACGGCTACACCTTCGATAATTCAACCGAGCACTGGGTTCTGCGTAAATTCCCCTTTCCCGATCTCATCTATAATCGGATTCCACTTCGGGAGGATGAACTCCTCCCTCAGGTGAAGCAAAAAATCGCAGCGTGCATCAAGAATCCGCGTGTCAAACTGTTTAATCCCGCCTTCTTTAACAAATGGAGTTTGTTCAAATGGCTGCGTATGTCCAAAACTACGCAGCCCTTCATTCCGACTACACGACGCATGCTGACACAGGGCGGACTTGGAAAAATGATGATCAAGCATAAGTTTCTATATTTGAAGCCGGTCAGCGGCAAAGCGGGCAAAGGAATTATGACAATCCAGCTGCAGCCTGAGAAGCCGCTTCCCTATCGGCTCAAAATACAAGCAGACAAAAAAAGCATTACGTATAACTGCGGATCAATCAACAAGCTTTGGGTCCGGATCAAAAAAGAGAGCACGGGCGAACGGTATATCGCGCAGCAGGGCATCCAGCTGGCTTCCTTTAACGATAGATCCTTTGATCTGCGGGCCCTCGTACAGAAAAACCAACGCGGGCAATGGGACATTTCTGGAATCGGGGCACGGATCGCCGGCTCACTCAGCATAACGACGCATGTTCCTCGAGGGGGCAGTATCGACGATCCTGAGAAACTGTTAGTCAGTGCATTTGGCCAAGAGGAAGCGAGTAAGCTACTAGTAAAGACGCGCAATACGGCGCTAACGATAGCCAGGCAGATAGAACGCGGTTCAAGACGCAGCCTGGTTGAAATGTCGCTGGATCTCGGCGTTGATCAAGAAGGGAACATCTGGTTCTTCGAAGCCAACGCCAAACCGATGAAATTCGATGAACCTGATATCCGCAAACGCTCTTTAGACCGCATCTTCCAATATGGCCATTATCTATTACGAACGAAATCAGGGATAAAGGGAGACGACTAGCATGAAGGTTAAGCTGCTGTCCGGAGACGAATGGGCGAATGTCAAAGAGAAAATAATTTCATTCGCGATTCGATTCGGCGACAGCCGCTTAACTTCCGCGGGAATCGTTGTCCTGCGGGAGCTATCTCCATTCCAGTTAGATGACGATAAGTCAGAATCGGCGGTTACCGTTGCAATCGAAGGCGGCAAGTTGGCCGGCTTCGCGGCCGCTATCGAAGCCGGCGAGCTTGCATGCTTGATTGTCGTACACCCGCAGTGGCGAGGCCAAGGTGCGGCAACGGCATTGCTGCTCGCCCTTCAGAGCCGCTGCGGCCGCCTTACATGCAGCGTGGCTGCCGATAACCCAGCCAGTATGCAAGCATGCTTCCGAGCAAACATGAAAGCTGTCAGCTTGCATCTCGGGCCGACAGGCAAGCCAACACTGCGATTCGAAAGCTAGGAGGATTGACGCATGGGCCAGCCTGTGCTTGGTATAATGACGCTGTATCTTAATGATAACGGCTTACTCGAAGAAAAGCCCATTTATCAGAAAATGACAATCGCGGGACGTAAAATGGGGCTTGACGTATACGTTTTCACTCCACGTGATGTGAACTACAAGCAGAATCGCATTCATGCGCTTATGTTCGATACAAGCACGAAGAGCTGGACCCGTAAATGGCGCTCTTTTCCCAATATGATCTTCGATCGATGCCGCATCCAACGCAGCCAAAGGTTTGAGGAGCTGCTCCACTTCCGTAAACAGTACGGACATTTGACGTTTCTTAATCGGGTTCTGCGTAATAAATGGACGATCTACCGGTTAATGCGCAAGGATGAACGCTTTTCACCCCATCTTCCGCTTACGAGAATGTACGAGAGCCCTTCTGACTTGACGGAAATGATTCGAAAATATCCGCTTGTCTACCTAAAACCTATTAACGGTACCGGCGGACGCGGAATTCTGCGAATTGAGAAGCAAAACGGCGGCAGCTATCTTATTCAAGGCCGCGATCAATCCAGGCGGATCGTCAGTCCCCAGCGCGTCCCGCTCTCCGGGCTCCACGGACGCCTTGAGAGCTGGAAGTTGAAAGCCAATAAATATCTGGTACAGCAGGGCATACAGCTTAAGCTTCCTAATGGCCGCGTTCATGATTACCGCATGCTCGTGCAGAAGAACGGAAAAGGCAACTGGGAGGTTACCGGCTGCGCAGGCCGAATAGGAGCATCCGGAAGCATCACCTCCAATCTTCATGGCGGCGGAGAAGCGATAACGATGAAGGCGTTGCTCCAGCAATGGATTAAGAATGAAGACACTGTCTATGCCGTTACGGTTAAAGCCGAAAAGCTTGGCGTCGAAATGGCGGCCTTCTTGGAGCAGACCTATGGCCGCTTATGTGAGATGGCACTCGATCTTGCCATCGACCGTTCAGGTCATATCTGGCTGCTTGAAGTTAATCCTAAGCCAGCGCGCGAGGTGTTCATCCAGGCAGGCGAACGCGAGACTTATCGCAAAGCGATTATAAGGCCGCTCGAATATGCCATCTGGCTGCATGAACAGAAGAATCACCGCAAAGATAAAAACACGCCTCTAGAACAAGAACTCCCGACACCAGAAGACAGGTGACGGGAGTTCTTTCGTTATGGATGTATTTATCCAGCTGCTCCACTCAGCTCAAGCAGCTCACGGAAGTCGCTAATTCGTGCGTCTGCACCTGCAAGCTCTTCTTTACGGCCGTAAACAGCATAAGCGCAGCCGATTACCGTTAGACCATTCTCTTTCCCTGCCTCTACATCGGAGGATCGATCACCAACCATCCAGGCCGACTCGAGTTTATGGTCCTTAAGCAGACGGTTAACCAAGTCCACCTTCGATACCGTTTCATACTCACCAGCACTATATAGGCCATCGAATAATGGAGCAATTCCTTTATGCCGCGCTACCCCTTTGACATAATGCTCCAAGCCATTGCTCGCTACAAACAGCTTAATTCCGCGTTCATGCAGCTTGCGCAGCGTTGACTCTACATGGGGATACAGTGAGCCTTCTCCAGCTTCTAATCCTTCGAGCTCATACTGCAGCATCAGCTCATCCGCACGTTCTCTAGCGGCCAGCGTGCTGTCTGGCATAACCTGTTTCCAGATATCTTGCAGCAGCATACCCAGGCAGCCGAGCAGCTTCTCTACTGGAGGAGTTGGCTTCATATATAGCTGCTCATCGCGTAAGGTCTGAAAAATTCGTTCATGTACGCCAACAAGGAGCGTATCGGTCTCGAATAACGTTCCATCCATATCAAAGATGATCGCCTGAGGCGACGTTAATTTGTTAGTCAATTCATTCTCCCCTTCCGCAATCTGTCCTTATGATAACGGAAAAGAACGATTTTGCACAATATATGATGAAGCTCCGCGAGCGGCTACCATTTTGACGCATCGATATCCTGAGGGCGGAGTCCTTCCCATACATTAGGCATGTGAACAAGCTCCGGATGCTCAAATACTAAGAAGGCAGTCGGCAAATAACGGCCTTCTTCGTTTTTCGAGGAAGGCTTGTTCAATACTTCTCCGTCCTTAACGAGTACCGTTGATGATCCTCCATCTAGATTGGCTGCAATCACCGCACCATGCTCAAGCATAATTTGCTGGACGTCGTATAAGTTCGCTCCGATGCTATGCGCAGGCTGGCGCCCATCAATGACGACGAACAGAATCGCACCGTCCTCACGCTGGCCCATAGCTGTCCTCGGGGCAATCCCCCACCCGTCTGCCGCATCTTTAATTAAACCCTTCCCGTTCACAATAATTCGGGGCTGGAAGGTGACAGCTTCCTGTACTCCCATATCCTCGATTTCCTTTAACGTATAACGCCCAGCTACGAGCTTGCCATCTTTGTCGATTCCGACAACCTGAGTCGATTTCTTACCACCCAAATCATTGTAGTAAATCTTGCCTTGCGACATGACGATGCCAATCGGTTGAAAACCATTCCCCTGCCAATTCGGATCGGCGAATCCGCCGCCATTGACACCGGCAATGGCACCAGTCCTCTTCACCATACTAGAAACCCGTTCGCCTCTACCAGGCTTGCTGGGAATGCCAAGTCTAATTTTCTTAGGATCGTTTACTGTCATCACATATCCGCTGTAGCCTTTGCCTGAGATTGGTTCAATCTCTACTAAATCCTTCTTCACTTCTGCCGTACTGCCTGCTGTATCTCCCGCTGTCCCAGGAATCTGAATGATGTGGTTGTCACGCTCTTCTCCCATATCATCAAAGCTTTTCTGATACTGTTTGACCCTGCTGTCGAGCTCTGCCTGCCCGATGATATATTTGGCCCATTGCCGATGCTGTGTCGTAATAATCGTATCAGCAATCAAATAACGAAGATTACTGCCTGAAGGCGTAATAAATAAATACCCTGCCATCAACACACCCAATAACATAACAGCTGTCATCGCATATAGAATCGTGCGGGTAATCCGTTTTCTCCAGCTCTTATGCGCAATCGGGTTACTCTTCTTCGACATGGTCCGTGGAGTTATAAGCTGCTTTAGGTTCGTTGTTGCTTCCGCTTCCGTTTCCATTATGCTCTTTCGCCTCTCTTCTGCTCCATATCCTCGCCCTAATTATTACAACGTATGGCGGTTTATAAAAGTTTCAGTCGGAACAGCAAGCGACAAAACTAGTGTTTATTCGCTATTTGATTTTCCTGGTAAAGGTAAATTTGGCAACAAACCGCAAGCTTTATTTGGCTTCGATATGGACTGTTAACCGTCCGGACGGTTTAGTAAACCTATATGGAGGCGCAAGATGCGACAACATTTAAAACGTAGCGCAATTTTGCAAGCTGCCTGCAAGCTGGGGTTCATTCATGGATAAATTTCGCGCAAAAAAAGCCCAGTTAAGAACACTGGGCTTTGGCCTATCCAGATGAAAAGCTCATGAAATTAGAACACTTTCTTCGTATCACGATCTGCCTTTATAATCTCGACCGCTTCCTTAAAGCGCATCGCATGAACAATTTCGCGTTCCCGCAGAAACTTTAGACCGTCCTGCAAGTCGACGTCATCTGTCATATCGATGATCCATTGATAAGTCGCACGCGCTTTCTCCTCAGCCGCAATATCCTCGTAAAGATCGGCCAATGGATCCCCTTTGGCTTGGATATAAGCTGCTGTCCAAGGTACACCTGCGGCATTGTTGTAGTATAGCGCGCTATCATGGCCCACATAATGCGGGCCTAAGCCGGCCGCTTCAAGCTCCTGTGGCGAAGCATCCTTCGTCAGCTTATAAATCATTGTCGCGATCATCTCAAGATGAGCAAATTCTTCCGTACCTATATCAGTAAGTAAGCCAACAACCTTATCGGGAATCGTATACCTTTGATTCAAATAGCGAAGTGCAGCAGAAAGCTCACCATCAGCACCTCCGTATTGCTCGACGAGATATCTGGCTACTCGCGGATCACATTTACTCACACGAACGGGATACTGCAGCTTTTTCTCATATATCCACATTTGATTTCATCCCTCCCACAGCAGCTTCTAACCGATATTGCCGATTAAGTATGCTTCGATCATACCTGCCAAGGCCAAGGCGTCTCCACCCATTGCCAAGGATATCTTGAGAAGCTATGCCCAAACTGCATAAGCGGCCCATACTGCATTTCATATTCATGGGCACATTGCTGCCGCTGCTGAGCGAGCTGGTTGAACTGCTGTAATGCTTGCAGATCATTAGGATGGGTATCTAAGTATAAGGACAATTCTACGAGAGCAAAATCAAGCTGCTGCAGCTCAAGCAGTTTACCATAATAATGTTCATCCAGTTTGCTCATCAGCCTTTTCCCTCTTTTCACATTTAGACTCATAAGGACTAAACAGCGCTGGCCACAGCGTCCCGGCCATTAATGCCTCCGGAAGCGAATATTGCGGCAGGTTCATAGGTTGATAGGGAATATATTGATTAGGCGGTACAGAGTACGTCTTCACATATTTGGGTGGACAAGGATCAAACGGCCCCACGAACGGATACCAATCTCGGTCAGGTTTAGTTAAATTCATTTTCGTCCCTCCTAAAAGTTTTTGCGTGCTTCGCTCAGTGATTCAGGGAATCACAAAGCAAAAACTTACTTCGGAAGCATATACTGCGTTTTTGCGTGCTTCGCTTAGTGATCCCGGTCAGGGAATCACAAAGCAAAAACTTACTTCGGAAGCATATACTGCGTTTTTGCGTGCTTCGCTTAGAATAAATCGACTAGTTCATGGATACTCCTTTTGTTAGCATATGACATCCGCCCAGATTTTGTTCCCCTTCCGCCCAATTATTTATTTGAGATTTCCCGGGCAATATAAATTCCCTAAAGCTTCCATATTCCCAAATAAAAAAAGGACCATCCACCAGATCTCGGCTGAGATCCTTCAGATCGTCCTTGTTACATCCACATGAGTGATTAACTTATAGTTCGAATTGAGCCTCGTTAGGCTCCTTGACTTTATTCCTATAAATATTTACTCGCAGCACGCGAATACGTTCACTTTCGGCAACCTCGAAGATATAACCGTCCTGTTCGATTTTTTTGCCTTTGACTGGATCTCCCTCCAAGCGGGTAAACAGCCAGCCGCCGATAGAATCGACATCATCATCCTCGATATCCAGATTAAACATATCGTTCACATCTTCAATAAGCATACGTCCATCCACTGATGTAATATCGCCTTTAACCACGATACTTGGCAGTTCGGTATCGAACTCATCGTGAATTTCACCAACGATTTCCTCCAGAATAGATTCTGTTGTCAGCATGCCCGCCGTTCCGCCGTATTCGTCAACAACGATTAGCAAGCTGTGAATGTCTCTTCTGCATGAGCTTGAGAACATGGCTGATCTCCATAGATTCCGGAACATTGAGAATCGGCCGAAGAAACTTATTCAACGTCAGTTCCTCATCAGGATCTGCCGTTAGGAGATCCGTAATATGTACAAATCCGATTAGCTGGTCTTTGTCCTCCACGCACACAGGATAACGTGTATGCTTGGTGGAATATACAATCTTCATATTGTCGGCGAACGACAAATCCGCATAAAGACAGTCCATGTCTGTACGAGGCAGCATGATTTCACGAGCCAATCGATCCGAGAATTCAAAAATGTTATCAAATAACGTAAGCTCATCCTTATTGATAATACCGCTCTTGGCGCTTTGATCCATCAATATACGAATTTCTTCCTCCGTATGGGCAGAATCATGCTCGTTTACAGATCTAACTCCAAACATACGAAGCAACCGGTTAGCGGAACCGTTAAGCAGCCAAATGACTGGCAGAAACAAGCGATAGAAAATTAACAACGGCATTGACAACCATAACGAGGTTGCCTCCGATTTTTGAATGGCCAATGTCTTGGGAGCAAGCTCACCGAGTACAATATGCATGAAGGTGATAACAAGAAAACCGATAATGACCGATACAGTCGTGATCACCGTGCCGTCTTCCATTCCAAAATTAACAAGAAGCGGTTCAACGATAAGATGTGAGATTGCGGGCTCGCCTACCCAACCTAGCCCAAGGGAGGCTAGCGTTATCCCTAGCTGGGTCGCGGATAAATAAGTATCGAGCTTTTTGTTAACGGCAAGTGCATATTTTGCTCGCTTATGTCCTTCATTGGAAAGCTGTGTTAATCTAGACTGTCTTACCTTCACAAGAGAAAATTCAGCCGCGACGAAAAATCCGTTCAGCAAAACAAGAAAGACAACGACAAATAAATTCCAAATAATGCGACTCGTCTCAAAAGGTTCCAACCGGATCATTCACTCCTCTCATCCACACAACCTACATCTCTACTTCTATAAAATGGCTTGGCGAACAGTAAAATCAGCATCACGGTAATACATATCTTTCACAAGCAGATTAGGCCCACAGCAGTTTACTGCCGGACAATGACAATCAACTCCGCGTGCGACCGGATGAGTGCGCCAGCGATCAAACAGCACATCAAGCCGATCAGCATCGATATTACCAAAGGCTGGAATATCCGAAAAGTCAGTGACAAACACATCACCGGTAAACAAATTGACGTTTAAACGATTCCGGCCGTCTGGATCATTACGCACCGTTACATTAGACTCCAAACCTAACCTTTTGAGCAGCTTCCGATCTTCTTGATCTTCGCTGCAGTGAAAGAAAGGCAGTGTGCCAAACAAGATCCAAACGGAAGGATCTCGATGATCGAGTAATTGCGAAATGGAATCGCGCATCTCTTTCTTACTTATAACCGGTAAATCAGCTGCGAAAGCACTTGGATACATCGGATGTACTTCATGCCGCTGACAGCCCATCTCTACGATAAGGCGGTGAATATCCGCCATCTTCATATGCGTGCGATAGTTAATCATAGATTCCGCCGAAACATATAAGCCGCCAGCACTGAGCCGCTTCGCATTTTCCACCATACGTTCATACATGCGGGCTGCTGTCCCATAGGCAACCGGATGTCCACTTTTTGCGAATCCGACCTGATGAAAATCGGCAGCCTCCGTATAGTTGAAGGAGATGTGCATGACGTCCAAATAAGGCGCTATCGCTTCATATCTGTTGTAATCGAGTGTCACATTGGAATTAATTTGTGAACGGACTCCCCGGCTGCGTGCGTATTTAAGAAGCGGAATGAGATACTCCCTCACGGTTTTGTCGGAAAATGAAGGTTCACCGCCAGTAATGCTTATCGTTTGCAAATGTTCAACCTCTTCAAGCCGGCTAATCATCTTCTCCAGTGGAAGCTTGACCGGCTCGACCATAACAAGTGTATCACCAACTGCGCAATGCTCGCAGCGCATATTACATAAATTAGAAATCGTCATCTCCACGCTAGTCAATTGATGACGGCCGAATTGTCGAATCGAAGAAATGGGATCCCACGGATCATAGGATGGAGAAAAAGAAGGCAAATCATGTTTCTGGAATAAAGATATGGCGTTTTGCATGTATTCAGCACCTGACTTTAGACATAGTTACAAGTCGTATTTCTTTTATTGTAATATCCGAGGACGTTCGTTGCAAATTACTTTCTTCATTGAAGGCGGGTAACGGAAAGCTTTCTCCACAAGGTGAAACGGCTGGCGCCGTCCTTTGGCTGGGAAGCCGAGTTTCTTCCCTTTGAAATATCAGAAAAGGATGGAACGGAAACTTATACTTTCTGATTTAAAAAAAGGAGCCTATTCGGCTCCATGAATTTGTTGATATTCGACTTTAGGTGCTTATGCGCCAGCCGCTTTGATCTGCGACTGACTTTCATTTACACTAACAATCATCGTTGTCAAACTGGTGGAGAGATCGATTTCGTACGGTATCTTGAGATCTTCACCCGACTCACCATTGAGGACGCGAACGACTGGACGATGCGGACAAGAAGTTTTAATATCTACCACGACACCAGACTCCCCTGTCTGCAGCCTTACGGTTACGCCAAGCGGATATATAGCTACTTTATCACGGAACAATTGAACCATACGCTGCTCATAGAGCGTGCCTGTACCAACGTACAATGACTCTACTGCTTGATGCGGCAGCATCGGGTTGCGATAGATACGAGAGGTGGTCATGGCATCATAAGAATCGACAAGACCAATCCATTTGGCATATTCATGAATGTCATCCCCTTTAATCCCTCGAGGATAACCGCTGCCGTCAAGCCGTTCATGATGCTGAAATGCGCAATGCGCGGCAAGAAGAGGAATGTTGGGCTCATCCTTCAATAAGTAATAACCCCGTTCCGCATGCCTCTTCATTTCTTCATATTCCTCGTTGGAGAGCTTGCCCGATTTCTTCAGGATATTGGTACTAATTTGTGTCTTCCCGATATCATGAAGCATTGCACCGAGTCCAAGTGTCATTAATTCATCCTGTGTATAACCGCTCGCAATACCAAGAATTGTTGTATATACACAGACGTTTAGTGAATGCTGGAATAGATAATTATCAACAATCCCCATATTCATCAGCATGATCATGGCGTCCTTCTGATTGGTTAGATCACCGATAACCATATTCATAACTTGGCGAAAAGACTTCCCGATATACGGATAGGTTACCCCGGTCTTCCGGTTAGGCCTGTCCATCATATCTCGGAAATTCATACGAATTTCTGATATTGCCCGGAACCTGGTCTCATCAGTAATGAGGTCAGGCACTACCAAATCCGCAGTCCTCGGGTCATCAATGTAAACGAAGCTGATTCCGCAGTCCGTGAGGCGAGAGATAAGCTTGGAGGTTAACTCCACACTTTCACTAAGCAGCACAAGACCTTCTTCGGAGTATATTTTTTTGGCCAATTTCATGCCCGGTAGGCACATATGTGTGGGCAATAATCGCATCGTTTCGACCCCTGCCTTGCATCTATTTTCCTATTTATAGAGGGTTAGGAAAAAGACCTCGTAATGTTAATGTAAGGGATTTTAGAGAAAAGAGCAAGAACGGATTCGCCAAAAGTCGACAATTATTAACATTTTTTTCGTTATCTCATAACAAGAATCCAAAATAATGCCGCCAACACAAACCTATAAATTGCAAAATGAGTTAATTTTACTTTTTGAATATATTTTAAGAAAAGAATGATAACGATCCAAGCAACGACAAATGATACGAGAAATCCGACAATGAAGAACATCAGATTATCACCTTCGATATATTTGTAATTATCAAGGAGTTCATAGCCGGATGCTGCCATCATAATCGGGATAGCCATTAAGAATGAGAAATCTGCCGCGGCTTTGTAACTCGTTCCCACCAGCATACCGCCTGCGATGGTCGAGCCTGAACGTGAATAACCCGGCCATAAGGATAAGCACTGCAGCAAACCGATTAAAAAGGCTTGTTTATAGGTGATATCATCCATTGTCTCCGACACCGTGCGAATACGTCCTGATCTTACCAGCCATTCCGCAGCAATCATATAGATACCGCCTACTACAAGCGATACAAGCACAGGCGCTTGATTGAATCCTTCACCTTTAATGATATCCCGTAATAAGAAGGCAAGCAGTAAAGCAGGTACGATCCCGAGGGCCACGTGGATCAGATTCAGCTTGCGTTTGGATGATTGGCTAAAGGGCCGGATCGATCCAACCGACTCAGTCTGACGGGACCAACCGAATAAGCTTGCTATCCGCTGGCGGTAAATAAGCGCAATGGCTAAAATAGCCGCCAATTGAATAATGATTTCAAACGTAACGATCATCTGGTTATCAGGCATGTAGCCAAGCAGCTTATTCGCCAATATCATGTGTCCTGAAGAGGATACTGGCAAAAACTCCGTCAATCCTTCGATAACTCCTAAAATCACTGCATTCAATAAATCTCCCATAGGCTCTCCACTCACTCTCCATCCAAATTAACTGTCATCGAATTCCGGCCTACGAACTGACCCATCGCAGACGATGGCTTTCGGACAGTGCACTGCTATCCTGAAGCTCTCTCTCTAGTACGTCACGAATAAACTCCGGCAAATAAAACCGGACGTCCGTACCGCCTTTGATTGTCTCATAACCTACACCGAACGTAAACATGTCTATCGTCCCTACAAGGTACTCTTGTTCATCGTCAAACGCTTGACCATCTATTGAGATCGAAGTTATTTTGTTGTACGGCTCCGCTTCGTCATTCCAGCGGATCTCCACCCCATCCACGGCAAGTGTCCCAAGCTGCGTACCGCGAAAACCGAAGCCGCGGATCGGCTTGTTAATAAATTCGCTGAGCAGCGATTCTTCTAATGCGAGGCGAATGTCTTTGCCGCGGAGCATCATGCGGCAAGGATTTATGGGGGACGGGCAAAGCGCATGGATATCGCCCGCCGTCACCTCGCCTTCGGCGAGGCCGCCGAGCAGCTGCCCCGCGTTGACGATGCCGATCTCGGCATCCGTCCAGCGCCGGAGGCCGGCGGCAAGCAGATTGCCGAGCGGCGATTCTCGCTCGGCGCGGGCAGGCAGCGGCGCGCTCAGCCGGGCAATGACCCGGCTGAGGCGGCGCTCGCCTGCCGTTTTGAAGCTGCCGATAATCGCGGCGGCTTCAGGCTGCTCCTCGAGCGCGGCCACCGGCACGCACGACGCGCGAAAAGTCGGCCGGGCTGAGATCGGATCGATGCCGATCTCTACACGACCAATATACTCGCCAAACTTGCCAGCTGCGCATATGCAGGTTTGGCCTATGTACTCCGGTTCTTCCAGCAAATGATGTGTATGCCCGCCTAGAATCAAATCAATCCCGGCAATTTCCTGTGCCATTCGCCGATCCATCGGCAAGCCCAGATGCGACATGACAATAAGCACGTCGACCTTTTCCTTCATCAATGCAGCTTGCTCAGCTACTGCCTGCAGCGGATCGGTAACATGCCAGCCCAGCAGTTTATAAAAATCGGCGAAAGCAGCCGTAACGCCAATTAAACCGATTCGAAGCCGCGCTTTTTCTATAATCGTACTAGGCATAAGCCATGACGGCCTTTCATCGCTTGCATGATATCGAAAGTTCGCACATATCGTTTGAAACTTTGCTCGCT
Source organism: uncultured Paenibacillaceae bacterium (assembly GCA_963793665.1). Lineage (GTDB taxonomy): Bacteria > Bacillota > Bacilli > Paenibacillales > Paenibacillaceae > Paenibacillus_Z. The sequence continues at coordinate 490,474 of CAWCBD010000002.1, read as the reverse complement.
CCCCATACGCCCCTGCAAGATGCTCCGGTGTAAATGTAAGTCCTTCATTGTTGCCAATTGTAACGACTTCATAACCGGCTGCATTCAGAAGGTCGATATTAACAAGACCATCGCTTCCTTCCGTTTCCACCCTCATCCGGTCCATATGATCACCGATATCGACGGTCAGCACATGATCACTGCCATACATGCGGCGTGTCTCTGCGATGTAAGCAGCCATCTTCGCTGCCGGCTCTAAGCGGCTGTGTACGTCATTGCTGTGAAGCAATACAACTTCTGGCGCATCCAAAGATGATTCGTTCATGCTTGCCTCCCGGGATTTGAGGAATTAACGCTTGAGCTGCATATCCTGCGGGGTAAAAACGTTCTTAAAGCCATAGGATACATCTCCTCGACTAGCCTCTTCATGAATGAATCGGCATGCGACAACGCTTTTCACGTTCAAACATTCGCTGGATCCGTTAGGCACGTAAAGACGGATCGGCCCCTTCGGCAGGGGCTCCCCATTAATCGTGAATTGTACAGCAGCATCGGTTAATTGTTCCCATGGGATAAGTGCTTCAAACGTATCCGCAGCCTCCACTTTAAGATGAGTCGGCAGCGGGACTGACTGATCTATACCCTGTTTGGTTCTCCAAGCCGCATACCAGACTGCAAAGTCGAACGCCTCGCCTGCTGCTTCCGGCACGCGCTCCGATAACGGAAACACAGCTTCAGCGAGCTCTGCCATCACTTCCGGCAGCGTCTCTTGCGCCTGTTGTCCGAAATGATCAATTACAATTGTACGAATAGTTGGTCGATCTGACATGTCGTACTCCTTCCTATTTATCCGCCGATCTGCGACATCCGTCTGGCTGTCGGTTCATGCGTTAACGTTTCATCTAGTAGCTTGGCAGCCATCTCATGGTTGAGCGGCTTAATATCCATCGCTCTCAAATATAACTCGCGCATAGCCGCTGGGTCGCCTAGAGCAGGCTTAACGCTCAGCTCATCAACCCAATAGAGGCATGGCTTGATATTACCGTCGGCGGTCAATCTAAGACGATTACATCGTTTGCAGAAGTTATCACTGATTGGATGTATTAGCCCAAACGACCCAGCTCCGCCTTTTATATAGTAATCATCCGATGGACCGTTGCCAAGCACATCTTCTTTTCTTTCCACTTCCAGCTGCTGCTCCTGCGCGATCTCCAGCACCCTGGACAGCGGTAAATAATGAGCCTTCCAATTATCGTCTGCATGACCGATCGGCATATATTCAATAAACCGGACATGGAGCGGCTGCTCATAAGCCATTTTCAGAAAAGCAGCAATCTCGTCCTCATTAATTCCTTTCAAAAGAACACAGTTGAGCTTGATTGGCGCAAAACCAACACGAGCGGACGCCTCGATGCCCGCTAATACGCGCTTCAGATCACCGCGCCTAGCAATAAACTTGAAGCGAGAGGGATCCAGCGTATCCAAACTTATATTAACTCGGTTAAGTCCAGCGTCACGCAGCGCCTCTGCTTGATCCGCAAGCAGTACGCCATTCGTAGTCATGGATATATCCTGAATACCTGGAATATCGGCAAGCCGGCGAATCAAACCAGCTATTCCAGGACGGACGAGCGGTTCCCCGCCAGTTATACGAAGCTTAGTAATACCAAGCTCTGCGCCAGCCTTGACGACCTCTACGATATGATCGTAACTAAGCAAATCCGATGAAGGCGCGAATTCCATCCCTTCCTCCGGCATACAGTACAGACAACGCAGGTTACAGCGATCCGTGACGGAAATACGCAAATAATCATGTTCTCGACCGAATCGATCCGTCAAATTTGACATAGCTCGCACTCCTTTCCATCTCCTCCTAGCATAACATTTTCGGACCGAATATGGTATGCTTACGAGATCATTCCCTATCTATAAATGAGAGGTTTGTTCCCATGACAATGACGAGAAAATGGACCATTCACCTATTCGCTGGTTTGGCCGACAGATTCGGACAACCAGCTATTTCTTTAGACCTAGAGCAAGCTGAGCTCACCGTATCGGAGCTGAAGCAAGCACTAGCAGACGCATTTCCAATTCATAGCCGCTGATTAACGTCTCGTTTCTTGCCTGTAATCAGGCATATGCCGCGGATAGCAGCATAATTACCGTTCATGACGAGCTGGCTCTGCTGCCTCCTGTATCCGGTGGCGAGGAAAGCGATTCCTCCACGGAAGACGAAACATTCGTTCCAACGAGCCGTTACACGATCACGACCGAGCCATTGTCCGTCGACTCGATAACTGCGCAGGTGATCACAGCTGCTAATGGTGCAGCTCTGACTTTCACTGGAACTACAAGAGAGTGGACGCAGGGGCAGCGAACGATAAGACTTGAATACGAAGCTTATGCACCGATGGCTCTAAAGACGCTTGAGCAAATCGGCGTTGAGATTAACGATCGCTGGCCAGGTGCGTTATGCGCAATTTCTCACCGCATAGGGGTGGTTGAAATCGCTGAGATTAGTGTTGTTATCGCGGTATCCGCCCCTCACCGTGACGCCTGCTATGAAGCCAGCAGATACGCGATTGAACGATTAAAGCAAATCGTGCCCATATGGAAACGCGAAATTTGGGAGGATGGCTCCGAATGGAAGGGGCACCAGCAAGGACCCTGGAATCCGGCCGCCCCTCTTCTATAAGCTGCGCAAAAACTTAGCTTATGCTTCCGATGTGAGTTTTTGCTTATTACGTCTGTATTCTCGCCGTTATTGGCTGCGCCCGCAAAAACTAAGCTTATGCTTCCGATGTAAGTTTTTGCTTATTACGTCTCGTATTCTCGCCGTTATTGGCTGCGCCCGCAAAAACTTAGCTTATGCTTCCGATGTGAGTTTTTGCTTATTACGTCTGTATTCTCGCCGTTATTGGCTGCAAAAACTTTTAGGAGGTCCTGCTATTGACTGACCGTTATTCACGACAGAGCCGCTTTGCTCCTATTGGAGCGGAAGGTCAGCGGCGAATGGGCGCGAGCCGCGCAGTTGTAGTCGGCATGGGCGCTTTGGGCTCTGTCGCCGCGCAGCATTTAGTTCGTTCGGGGATCGGCTATGTCCGGATTATCGACCGTGATATCCTTGAATGGAGCAATCTCCAGCGGCAGGTACTATACACTGAGGAAGATGTCCAGCGATTACTGCCCAAGGCTCAAGCAGCCGCCGAACGACTAAGGAGCATCAATGGTGACGTCACCATCGAACCTGTAGTCGCCGACCTTTCGCCTCATAACGCTGAAGCGTTACTCGGAGGTGTCGATTTGATCCTGGATGGTTCGGATAATTTTACCGTCCGGTATCTAATCAATGACGTCAGCCAGAAGTTATCCATACCTTGGATTTATGGCGGCGTAGTAGGCGCTTCCGGCATGACCATGACATTCCTGCCCGGCCAAACGCCTTGCTTTTGCTGTATGTTCCCAATTGCCCCTCAAGCTGGTTCCGTTGATACCTGTGAAACCGCAGGCGTTATTTCACCTGCAGTAGATATCATCGCTTCCATTCAAGCTGCAGAAGCGATTAAGTACTTCAGCGGTAACCAAGACGCTCTTCACGGGACACTGTTTCAAATTGATTTGTGGCAGCATAGCTGGATGCCTCTTAAGGTCGGTGATTCTCCTCATAAAGGCTGCCCCGTCTGCCAAGCAGGGACAATATACCCATTTGTCCCAAGAATCGCAGGAATCGGGTGCTGCCAGCTTATGCGGGCGCAATACGATTCAAATCACACCGGCATTTCCGGTTAGCCTTTCGCTGGATGAACTCGGAGCAAGACTCTCAAGAGTCGGCGATGTAGAGCGCAATCCTTTCCTGCTTCGTTACCGGCGTGATAATGTGATAACCGCTGTTTTATTCCCGGACGGCCGTGCCCTTATTCAAGGAACAGATGATCCTATTATTGCTAAACGCATATATAGTGAAATATACGGGTTATAGACTTTTATTTCTATAGACTGATATTGCCATTTTATGACTTTGTTGCTAACATAGGCATAAAGTAATAACAGTTGATACTAGTTGCTTGGGGTGGAACATGCGGGTACACGTAACCGAACTTATTGATGGCGATATATTAAGCCATGACACTTTTAACTCCTATGGATTGCATGTACTCTCCAAGGGCGCTCTGTTAGCATCCAATGATATTTCGAAGTTATTTCAACATCACATCGATTATGTGGATATCGAAACACGTGTTATCGAGAATGTAACCATGCGAACGATTGAATCCGGTCTTAATCCCAAATGGCTTCCAACCGTTGAACCCATTTACCAAGATGCGGTTAACGGATGCGAACAATTATTTATGGAAGCTCTCCAGAATGGGAAGATCTATGAGGATGATGTCGCTCAAACTTTCCAGCCCCTTGTGGATAATTTCAAAATGGAACGCGACGTTGTCTCCATGCTGCTGCTGCTCAATACCAAAGATGATTACACCTATCAGCATTCCGTGCAAGTTGGCATGCTTTCCTATTATTTGGCTTCTTGGCTCGATTATGATGAGAAGGAAGCTATCAAAATCGGTCAGGCAGGATTTCTTCATGATATCGGAAAATGCAAAATCGATGATCTCATTCTAAACAAGCCAGAGAGCTTAACGGCCCAGGAATACGATTTGGTCAAGCAGCATACCATTTTTGGTCATGATATCATTCAGAATTCCTTCGGGGATACTCTGCATGCCAAGGTTGCACTCGAGCATCATGAACGAATGGATGGAACCGGTTATCCAAACCAGATGAACGGTGACCAAATGCACCCCGTCTCCAAAATCGTCGCTGTCGCTGATGTATATAGCGCTATGATTTCTTCCCGTGTTTACCAGAAGAAACGTGACTTATTGTTTGTTTTGAAGGAATTATACCGGATGAGCTACACGGAGCTGGACCCATTTACAACCCACACGTTTATCAAGCACATGATACCGAATTTTATTGGCAAACGTGTGGAGCTCAACACTGGTGAAACAGGTACGATTATCATGACACATCCTTCTGAATTTTTTCGGCCGCTTATCCAAATTGAAGATCAGTTCATCGATCTGACCGTTGATCGTTCCCTTGAAGTGATGCATGTCTACATGTAGGTATCTTGCCAAACAAAAACCTCCGGAATGCGGCTTATACCGCGTTTCGGAGGTTTTGTTGTTTCAACTCAAACGTATTAACCGATGGAGCCTTCCATCTCGAATTTGATGAGACGGTTCATTTCTACAGCATATTCCATTGGCAATTCTTTCGTAAACGGTTCGATGAAGCCCATAACGATCATTTGCGTCGCTTCCGCATCTGTAAGGCCACGGCTCATCAAGTAGAACAATTGATCTTCAGATACTTTGGAAACCGTTGCTTCATGCTCGAGTGTAATATTGTCGTTCATGATTTCGTTATATGGAATCGTGTCAGACGTTGATTCGTTATCGAGAATGAGCGTATCACATTTGATGTTTGATTTGGAGCCTTCGGAGTTGCGGCCAAAGGATGCCAACCCGCGGTAGGTTACTTTACCGCCGTGCTTACTGATCGATTTGGATACGATTGTTGACGTTGTATCAGGTGCTAGGTGAGTCATTTTTGCTCCTGCATCCTGATGCTGCCCTTTGCCGGCTACAGCGATAGAAAGAACCATCCCTTTAGCACCGCGGCCTTTGAGCACAACGGCTGGATATTTCATTGTTAATTTGGAACCAATGTTACCATCTACCCATTCCATTGTCGCGTTTTCTTCGGCAACAGCTCGTTTAGTTACGAGATTATAGATGTTTGGCGCCCAGTTTTGAATCGTTGTATAACGAACGCGGGCATTCTTCATACATAGGATTTCAACAACGGCACTATGCAATGAATTCGTGCTGTAGATTGGAGCTGTACAGCCTTCAACATAATGAACCGTGCTATCTTCGTCTGCAAGGATAAGCGTCCGTTCAAACTGACCCATGTTCTCCGAGTTAATACGGAAGTAAGCTTGCAGCGGCACTTCACATTTAACGCCTTTCGGTACGTAGATGAAGCTTCCGCCCGACCATACCGCACTATTCAATGCAGCAAATTTATTGTCTTCAGGCGGAATAATTGTACCGAAGAATTTTCTGAAGAGCTCAGGGTGCTCACGAAGAGCCGTATCCGTATCCGTAAAGATAACACCTTGCTTCTCCAGATCTTCCTGCATGCTGTGGTAAACAACCTCAGACTCATACTGTGCAGAAACGCCGGCAAGAAACTTTTGCTCTGCTTCAGGAATACCCAGCTTATCAAACGTTTCTTTAATTTCTGTAGGTACTTCTTCCCAAGTTTTACCTTGTCCTTCAGATGGTTTAACATAATACTGGATATCATTGAAATCCAGATCATCCATGTTGCCGCCCCAACGAGGCATTGGCATTTTGTTAAACTGCTCCAGTGATTTCAGACGAAATTCCAGCATCCATTCCGGCTCGTTTTTCATTTCTGAAATTGTGCGAACGATCTCTGGTGTTAACCCTTTACCAGATTGGAAAATCGATTTATGCTCGTCACGAAAGCCATACTTATAATCTTCTATTTCGGGCATTTGCTTCGCCATGATTAAAGCCTCCCATCTTTCATACGCATAAACCGCGCTTATTACTTTTGCTCTTTATGATGCTCAATACCTTTACGAAGTGCATTCCAAGACAATGTCGCACATTTGATACGTGCTGGAAATTTACTAACGCCTGACAGCGCCTCAATATCTTCCAGCTCTTCAAATTCAACGTCTCCGCCTTTTACAAGGGTAGAGAATTTGTCAGCCATCCCAAGTGCCTCATCAACAGTTTTGCCTGTTACAGCTTCCGTCATCATCGATGCGGAGGACATGCTGATGGAGCAGCCTTCACCTGTGAATTTTGCTTTCTTGACTATTCCCTCTTCAACCTGAAGCTGAAGGGAAATACGGTCGCCGCATGTTGGATTGTTAAGGTTAATTGTTAATGTCTCATCATCCAACGTTCCGCGGTTACGCGGGTTTTTATAATGATCCATAATGACTCTGCGATACAAATCATCCAGCTGCATAACCGAAGAACTCCTTTGTCTGATGGAGGGCGTCTAGTAGACGATCAACGTCCTCTTCGGTGTTGTATATATAAAAGCTTGCTCTGGCAGTAGCTGAAACATCCAGCCAGCGCATAAGCGGCTGACAGCAATGATGCCCAGCACGTACAGCAACCCCCTTCGTATCCAGGACAGTCGCTACATCATGAGGGTGAACGTCATCCAGGTTGAAGGTTACCAGCCCTGTACGGTCTTTCTCCGGACCGTAGATAGTGATGCCATCAATGGTGCTAAGACGATCATATGCATAAGCTGCTAATGTTTGTTCGTGCTTGGTGATCTCATCCATACCAACTTCCAACAGGAAATCGATTGCCGCTCCAAGACCAACCGCTCCAGCAATAATTGGAGTGCCTCCTTCAAACTTCCAAGGAAGCTCTTTCCATGTTGATTCATAGAGATCTACAAAATCAATCATTTCGCCGCCGAATTCGATCGGCTCCATCGCTTCAAGCAAGGCCTTCTTGCCGTACAAAGCCCCAATTCCGGTTGGCGCACACATTTTGTGACCTGAGAAAGCATAGAAATCGCAATCCAGATCCTGCACATCAACTTTCATATGCGGTGTGCTTTGCGCACCGTCAACGGCTATTTTAGCCCCATGACGGTGAGCAATTGCCGAAATCTCCTTAATTGGATTAATGACGCCAAGAACGTTAGAAACATACGTGATGGAAACCATCTTCGTACGGTCAGTAATGGTCTTCTCTGCATCTTCCAAGCTTATGGAACCATCTTCCTGAAGCGGAATATATTTAAGTGTCGCCCCTGTTGCTTTAGCTACTTGCTGCCATGGGATGAGGTTAGAGTGATGCTCCATCTGAGTAATGACGATTTCATCACCTTCACCGCAAGCTTCCCGGGCATAGCTTGAAGCAACGAGATTAAGTGCAGTTGTTGTACCGCGCGTGAAGATGATCTCCTGGGTACTAGCTGCATTCAAGAATGCAGCTACCTTCTCACGGGCGCCCTCATAAGCATCGGTTGCACGTGAGCCAAGCGTGTGAACGCCGCGATGCACGTTGGCGTTATCCAGCTCATAATATCGATTCACTGCATCAATGACGGAACGCGGCTTCTGTGAAGTCGCCGCGCTGTCCAGATAAACGAGCGGATGCCCGTTTATCTCTTGATGCAATATCGGAAACTGCTCCCGAATCGCTCTTATATTCATCCTTCCAGCTTCCTTTCAAGCAAACGCTGAAGCTGCTCCCTTACCGCCTCGATCGGAATTTCCGATACGACTGGTGCCAAGAAACCGTAGATGATTAAACGCTCTGCGTTCTGTTTAGTAATGCCGCGAGACATTAGATAATACACTTGCTCCGCATTTACTTGACCAACACTTGCCGCATGTCCGGCTTTAACGTCATCCTCATCAATAAGCAGGATCGGATTAGCGTCTCCGCGGGCCTTCGGGCTTAACATAAGAACCTTCTCTGTTTGCACACCGTTTGCTTTGGTCGCGCCTTTCTCGATCTTCGTAATTCCATTAATGATCGCTGTAGCCTTGTCCTTCATTACGGCACGCGTAACCATGTTGCTCTCTGTACTGCGGCCGATATGAACGGCTCCAGTCGTCAAGCTCATTTGTTGGGAATTCTTGCCTACGCTGATCGCTTTGGCATCGGAGGTTGATCCTTTGCCTCTCAGAATGGAATGCGTATCCGATAAGATATTACCGTCGTGCAGGTCGCCAATAATCCATTCCATGCGTCCATCATTTTCAATCACCGCACGGCGAATGGTCAAGTCAATAATATTATCAGCCATGTGGTGAACGGTCGCATAACGGACTTGAGCACCAGGCTTAACGAATACTTCGACGATCATTTGTTTAGCAAGCGGCTGTTGTTCTGCAGATCCATAGGCAGTCGTTACGTTATCCACATAAGTGACACGGCTATGGTTGTCTGCAATTAAAAGTACATGCGGAGCGAAAGTGGCCGTCGAGTCATCGCTGTAGAGCAGCGCCTGAAGCGGCAGCTCCACTTCCACATTCTTCGGTACGTATAAGAATATTCCGCCATTCCACAAAGCAGAATGAAGCGCAGTAAGCTTATTCTCATCCTGTGCAACCGCTTGGAACAGATGTTTCTGAACCAGATCAGCATGCTCGCGCGAGGCAGTCTCTAAATCTGTGAATATAACGCCCTTCGCCTGAAGCTCAGGTGAAAGTTGTTTTAATACGCTGCTTGAATTGCGCTGAATAACAAGCCCGGCTGATGTTTGAGCAAGCAATTCACGAATGGCTTCTGGCAATTCGTCCGTTGATGTCAATCGCATCCTGCTGTTTATGGCTGCCAAGAGCTGTCAAGTTCCAGCGGTCCATTTTAATTTTTTCCGGTTTCGGCCATTCCAGCGTTTCCGCCAGCTCAGCGCCTTTAGCCCGCAGTTCCTCGAGCCATGCCGGCTCGCCTTTGCTATGGGACAACGCTTCAACAGATTGGCGATTTACCGGAGTCGATAGTTGTGTACTCATTTTCAGGTGCTCCTCCTCCGATTAAACCTGTCCGACCGTTTCATCTTCAATGCCTAATTCTTCTTTAATCCAATCATAACCTTCGCTCTCCAGACGCTCAACGAGCTCTGGTCCGCCTGACTTGACAATGCGGCCCTGCATCATAACATGAACGTGATCTGGAGTGATATAGTTAAGCAAACGCTGATAGTGAGTAATGATTAGGAAGCCGCGGTCTTCGGAACGCATGCTGTTCACGCCGTTAGCTACGATTTTCAGTGCATCGATATCAAGACCCGAGTCAATCTCGTCAAGAATGACCAGCTTAGGATCAATCATCATCATTTGCAAAATTTCATTGCGTTTTTTCTCGCCGCCGGAGAAGCCTTCGTTCAAATAACGGTGAGCAAACTCCTTGTTCATATCAAGCTCTTTCATTTTGCTTTCCATTTGTCGAATAAACTTAATCAACGAAATTTCATTGCCTTCGCCGCGGCGGGCATTAATCGCGCTGCGCAAGAAGTCGGAGTTGGTTACGCCCGTAATCTCACTTGGATATTGCATCGCCAGGAACAAACCAGCGCGAGCGCGCTCGTCGACCGCCATGTCCAGCACGTCTGCGCCGTCCAATTGGACTTCGCCTTCTGTTACTTCATATTTAGGATGCCCCATAAGAGCCGATGCAAGGGTACTTTTACCTGTACCGTTCGGTCCCATGATCGCATGAATTTCGCCGCCTTTAATTTCAAGGTTGATCCCTTTAAGAATTTCTTTACCCTCGATCGAAGCTTTTAAGCCATCGATTTTGAAATGTGTTGCCATGTTGAACTGCTCCCTCCAACTATTCGGATGTCTCAATGCGAGATCCTCTTTTATAATCATTCTAATTTGATTCTCATTGATTCTCAATACTTATTTTATTATAAGTCTTGTTATAAATCAATGAGCCTACCGCCCGAAGGCCGCTCAAATTGTGGATTTGAAGGATAACAGATCGCTTAATATTTTCTATTTGTTCGTTAAAAACCGAATCGCTTATAACTTCTTTGGCCGTTAACTCCGGCATACTGTCTTCCAGCCTAACCCATGACTTACATCCCGTGTAAGCAGCACGATTCGGAATTCGGACTGGCTGCTCCAGAGCGCTGACACGAAGAAGCAGCAAATGGAGCGGCTTGGCCCGCTTCCACTTTAATCGTTCCTCGGCGAAAGTGTCTGTCCAGATATGGTATTCCCGAAGACGATCTAATGTTTCTTGATCATGAATTTCTATATCTTCCGCAACCTCGGCATAAGCACGAATTTCGATTTCTTCTGCTTCCGGATGCCATTCCTTCATTGTCTGCTTAAGTCCGTCTTGATAAACTTCCTTCAATAATTCCGGTTTCTGATGCTCATAGGCGGGAAGTAAATAGAAAGCAGGACTAACTAATTGAAAGTCGCGCGTTTCCTCCGAAATTCCTCCTTTACGCAATAACATGATTAGCTTACCCTCAGTTAATGCTTTTACCGTTACCGCCCATTCTTTCAGCGCTACCGGCTGTCCGTGGGTTGAGAATTCGACGGATTTCATGATATTGACCTCCTTGTCATTTTGCCCCTTACGTCACAACGCTCATTACTATTTATAACTATTATAACAAACGGAGGTATTCCAACGCGAAATAATATTCGTTATACTTAATGGAGGTCAAGCGTATGAACGATCGAACCTATATCAACTACCGGAGGTGGACAACTTATGTCTGCTTATCATCCATTAAACGAAAAAGAAGCCATTCAAATCGCACTCAGCTTAAAGGAGCTTTTTCCCGAAGGTGCAGAGCTTACGAGCCGCGAGATCGGCGATGGCAATTTGAACCTCGTCTTTCACATTTCCGATCCGGCCAGCGGCCGCAGTATTATTATGAAACAAGCTCTTCCTTATGCGAAGGTCGTTGGTGAATCATGGCCATTAACGCTCGATCGCGCACGGATCGAGAGCGAAGCACTCATCCTTGAAGGTGAGCTTGCGCCCGGACTTGTTCCACGCGTCTACCATTATGATGCTGAGCTTGCGCTCACGATTATGGAGGATCTCAGCGACCATGTCATCATGCGCCTGGGACTCATGCAAAACAATCGTTATCCGTTATTTGCAGAGCATATATCCACCTTCCTAGCGCAGACACTTTTTTTCACATCTGATTTAGGAATGAATCAACAGTTGAAAAAACTTCGTGCCCGTGACTTCACGAATCCGGAGCTGTGTAAAATAACGGAAGACCTTATTTTCGACGATCCGTACCGTGATGCCGATACGAATAACTTTGACGAAACGATACGAGATGAAGCAATCGCCCTCTGGAGTGATGCAGCGCTTCACTTTGAAGTCGCTTTGCTGCGCGAGAAGTTCCTGACGCATGCCCAAGCCTTGCTGCATGGGGATTTGCATACTGGCAGCATCTTCATCACGCCGCAATCGACAAAGGTCATTGACCCCGAGTTTGCCTATTACGGGCCAATGGGCTTTGATATCGGCGCTATAATCGCGAACCTGCTTCTAAATTACGCAAGCCGTGAGTATTGGAATGGCGATCCCGCTTCAGCTCGCGAATACCGCAGCTACTTACTGGAAACCATCCGTGAGCTATGGACCAAATTCGAATATAAGTTCCGTTCACTTTGGACGGAGCACGGAAACGACCGCATCGCCAAATCAGCTCCAAATTATATCGATGATTATTTGCACCGTTTGCTCCAGGATACAATTGGATTCGCAGGCTGTAAAATGGTGCGTCGTGTTGTCGGACTTGCTCATGTCGCTGATATTGACAAAATATCGGATGTCTCAAAGCGTGAAAACGCACAGCGTCTAGCGCTCTCAATAGGTAAGTCATTAATAAAACTAAATCGCAGCGCAAGCTCTATCGATGAACTGATTAAGACCGTACAATCCACTTCACCTGCAGTAAAGGTTTAAACCGAAAGGAGCAAGCACATCATGGAAACGAACCAACCTGCGCTCCAATCTGTTATTTGGGCGACAGACCATCTCGATTTGCTCGATCAGCGCCTGCTGCCCGAGGAAGTCGTTTACCTTCCGCTGCAGTCCTCGGAAGATGTATGGGAAGCAATCCGCCATCTGAAGGTGCGGGGTGCACCTGCAATCGGAATTGCTGCCGCTTACGGCGTCTTCTTAGGAAGCCGTCATGCGGGTGACGACAAAGAACAGTGGCTGCAGCTTGTACACCAGGCTTGCGAATATCTGGCAACTTCACGTCCGACAGCTGTTAATTTATTTTGGGCATTAGATCGGATGAAAGCCCGTGCCGAGCAGCTCGCAGCTCCATCTTGCGACTATTCACTTGATTCCTGCAAACAGTTCCTCCTTAATGAAGCGATAGCTATTCAGAGTGAGGATGAGGAAACATGCAGAATGATTGGCGTACATGCGCTCACTTTGTTTAAGGATGATATGGGCGTTCTAACCCACTGTAACGCGGGCGGACTAGCAACTGCTAAATACGGCACCGCGCTTGCCCCCTTCTATCTGGCTCAAGAGCAAGGCATGAAGCTTCGCGTATTTGCTGATGAAACCAGACCTGTACTGCAGGGTGCTCGGCTGACTGCATTCGAGCTCCAGCAGGCTGGCGTTGATGTTACTTTAATTTGCGACAATATGGCAGGTATGGTCATGAATAAAGGCTGGATCGATGCTGTTATCGTCGGAACCGACCGTGTCGCAGCGAACGGTGATGTGGCCAACAAAATTGGCACCTACAGTGTAGCCGTTCTCGCTAAAGCGCATAACATTCCGTTCTATGTAGCTTGTCCGCTCTCGACCATCGACTTAAATACGCCATCGGGCGATTTGATTCCAATCGAGGAGCGCAGCGCGGAGGAGATAACGGAAGGCTTCGGGAAACGGACTGCACCGCAAGGCGTAAAAGTATTTAACCCTGCCTTCGACGTGACGCCGCATCCTTATGTAACGGCCATCATTACCGAGAAGGGGATCATCCATCCCCCATTTGACATTAACTTGAAGAAGCTGTTTGAGCAGATCTAAGCTCTCTCCTCTCTATTGTAATAAATAAGGGTTGCCCTGCTGCAGCAATGGCTGCTGCTAGGACAACCCTTATTTAAATATCGCTCTATACCATCAAGCGGAGCGCGTCCGCGCCTCTCATTCCGGGTGTGATACCAAGCGCCTCCGCCGCTGCTGTAACCGATTCGAGCGGGGCATCCATAAGCTCTTCCAGCGTCCGAACCCCGACTGCACGGCCAGCGATGATACCTCTATCCTTCAAACGGTCATTGAGAAGTGCTACATCAAGCGCACCGCACATGATGTAGCCTTTATCAGTTGTTACCGCAATTAGAGTTGTTTTAGGCAGCTTCACCTCAACGCCAAGTACAGTTTCTCCCCCGTCCAACATAATGGGGACCATACGCATCATCGAAAACCACCTCCTTCTATCATTCCAAGGATAAACAGAGAGCATGTTTTGCTTCTTTACTATATGCCGGTCATGGATATACGGTGTTGAACAGATGTCATGATATGTTCTATGATTTCTTTCAAAATTCGATCAAAAATCGCCCTGCACAATATCGCTAAGTACCCCAATAGTGGTATAGTAAAGTTACTCAAAGCTAGTGATGGAGGCATTCAAAATACACCATGGAAAACGATAATGTCAGCACAGAACAATCTACTTTTATGTTTAATGTAGATTTATTAGTATACGGTGAATCAAATGCACTTGCGATGGAACGCCTGCTTCATCTGCTTAACCAAAGCAATTTCGCTGATTACCGGATTAAATCCGGCATTGAGCTTGGTCGTCTTATAGAGGAGTTAGAAGTAAAGCAGCCGGTCATGGAGAAAAAAAACGTTCCAAGCAAAGCGTCAGCACCTAACCAGCAAACGAAAAAGACGGCAGCCGATTCTGCAGCCGAGCTTACACTCGTCACCGAACGAATCAAAGCCTGTGCCAGGGATAACCGATTAATTCGGTTAATGATTAACAAAGGCTACGGCGTGAAATTGAATATCCCGTGCCGGATCATTAACTTTGATGTAAACTCGCAAATGCTGACTGTTTATCATGTAGATGAAAAACAGGTGTACTCGTTTACATTGAGCGAAATCGATGACTTTGTCATTTAAACTCTTATACCAAGAAGAAACGGCTATCGCCGTCCTTATGTGGCGAAGTTAGTTTCTTCCCTTAGAACGATAGAGAAAGTAAGAGCCAAAACTTATACTTTCCTATAGTTCAAGGTGAACCGGCTAGCGCCGTCCTTTGTCGGCGGAGCGCGGTTTATTCCGGAGAAATATAAGCAAAGTATAGTGAAAATTTATACTTTCTTATATTTGGACATAGAAAAGGAGTCCTCTCTTGCTCTTGAGGACTCCTTTTCTATGTTTAATGCGGGGCGCCACCCATCAGCATCTCAGCAATTCGGCCGCCTTCTACAGGTGCGCTCCAGAAAAAGCCCTGCATTTCATCACATTGATGCTTCTGCAAAAAATGCATCTGCGCCTCATTCTCCACCCCTTCAGCAATAACCTGCAGGTTCAGATTGTGAGCCATCGATATTATCGCTGCCACGATAGCTGCATCGCTAGGGTCCTGCTCAATGTCCCGGACAAAGGATCGATCGATTTTGAGCCTGTCAATTGGCAAATTTTTGAGATAATGAAAGGAGCTGTAGCCTGTGCCGAAATCATCGATGCTAATATTTAGCCCCAGCTTGGTTAGCTCTAACAAGCATCGTGAAGCATGATTCACATCCATCGTCATGCTCTCTGTAATTTCTAAGTCGAGATAGCGTGCTTTGAGGCCTGTTTTTGCCAGAATGTGCGCAACCTTCTCCGTCAAATTTTGCTGCAGGAACTGTCTGATCGATAGATTCACAGATATCGGAATCGATGGAAGCCCCTTATCCTGCCAAGCTTTATTTTGCCGGCATGCCTCCTCCAGCACCCAATCTCCGATCTGAACAATTATCCCGCTTTCCTCAGCCTGAGGAATGAATAGTCCTGGCGGAACGAGTCCCCGAACCGGATGCTGCCAGCGAACTAGAGCCTCTACACCGACAATGCTGCCAGTGCCTAGATCGTATTGCGGCTGGTAATGAAGCACGAATTCCCCTCTTTGAACAGCCTGCTTCAGATCATGCTGCAGCTTAAGCCGCTCAAGCGAGCAATTATCCCATTCCTCCGAATAAAGCAGGCAGTTGTTTTTGCCGCTCTCCTTTACTTTTGCGAGAGCCATATCCGCTTTCTTCACTAGAATGCTTGCATCGTCATTCTCGAGCCTATTCCATGCAATACCGATGCTAGCTGTTACGTGCAAGGGAAAGCCTTGCAGTTCGAAGGGCTCATCAAGAGACTGCAATAATTGTTTCGCTTTAGCAAGCATTTGCGATTCTTCGCCCGCATTTCGGAACATAATCGCAAATTCATCACCTTCCATCCGGGCTGCCACGTCCTGCTGTTGTAAATTACGGGTTAGCCTTTCCGCCACTTGCATAAGAAGCATATCGCCGACTTCCCGCCCAAACGAAGCATTGATTAACTTAAAACGGTCAACGTCCAAATATAGAATGGCTATCGCACTACCGCTGTCCCGAGCGCATATTAAACTATCTGTAAGCTGCAGCATGAATGTACGCCGATTAGGCAGTCCCGTCATATCATCATAGTAGGCCATATACCGGATCCGCTCTGCATTCCTATTACGGTCGCTGACATCATGACTGATGATGATTATACCCATGCTCTCATTCTCACGAATAAGCGGAGCGGTGATGATATTAATTTCGAATGAATACCCCAAACGATGAATGACACGAACAGATAAATCCTGCGAACCACCATGAAGCATATCCTCAAAGCTTCGCAGCACATCCTGATGACACTCGGAATCAAACAAAGGTAAAAAAGACTTGCCTACTAATTCATGGCGCTCATAGCCAAGCAATTGACTAGAGGACTCATTCAGTTCCAAGAACTTGCCCTCTGAATCAATGACAGCCAAAGCCACTGGACTATGATTCAATAAAGATTCGACAATAGGTGTATGTATAAGATGCTTAGAAATTTCTTGATTTCTTTGGACGATAGGAAAATGAAATGCGAAAACATATACGACTGCAGCTAATACAAGAATGGGTGTACTCTGCCAATATTGAAGAGTAGTAAGCCACCATTGGCCGCTGGCAGCCCATGCCACCGCTAATATACTTAATCCTATAGCTACCACCCCTGAGATGATACCGCTTACATTATGTTGTAGCTCTTGTTGTTTCGAAGACAGCTTCGTGGTTGCAGACACGCAACATCTTCCTTTCTCAATGGTATAATCTCTCATATGAGATTATTATAACCAATGTTTAGGTATATGGATATACTTAATAGCCTACAATCTGACAAAAAAATGACCGGCCCGCGGAAGTCTGTTTATCTTCCCCGAACCAGTCACACTCGTCCATGATTAGTGGTTTTTCGATTTCCAAATCGCATTAGCCGCGAGCGCCCATGCGATAATAAACGCAGCACCGCCAAATGGCGTAATAATTCCCAGCCATTTGGTATCAAGCATACTGAGTGCATAAAGACTGCCTGAGAACAAGAAAATACCAATATGCATCAATCGTCCTGCCCACCGTATCCCTTTGCTCTCCCCGATCCGATCAGACGCCAGCGCAATCAGCAAGAGCCCGATTCCGTGGTACATATGATAGCGGACGCCGGTTTCAAACACTTTCAGCATTTCCGCGGTTATTCGATCCTGCAAACCGTGTGCAGCGAATGCGCCAAGCACTACCGCGAGCAATGCGTGTATAGCTCCTAATGCACCATATTTCTTAAACATCACATTCTCCACCCTTTCCAATCACTTACAAATCGGTTAAAATATACGTTAGCTAAGGCCATAAAAGGAGACTAGATGATGAGTGAACATGAAGACGGAAAAAATCACGGATTCACCGACAACAAAGAAAGCGTACATGAGCAGCCGAATGGTTATGCCCCATTCTCCACTTACGAGGAGGAGCCAAGGATAACGCAATCTAAGCTTGGTATTGCTTCTTTTATAATCGGGTTAACAAGTATTATCATTTTTATTGCCGGCATCATCGTAGTAACAACATTTATTATGAACCAGAATTTCAATGACGGCAACAATATTCAGAGGCAAATCGAAGATAGTATCAATAATAACGACTTCTCGGGGTATGCTCCATTAGTTATTGGCGTTATTATGATGCTGGGCTCAGCGCTTGTTAGTCATCATTGGGCTCATTCTTGGTATAGTCGGCGCCTGCAGCAGAAATAAGCGTAAAGTGTTCTCCATCCTCGGGATCGTACTTAATGCCCTGCTTCCAGTCGGTTTCATCGGCCTGTTCCTAATTGGAATTTCATTAGGCAGTCAAGGTTAATGATGCGCCAAACGAGTATAGTGATCCCTTATTAAAAGCCTGCTTGTGACAAGCAGGTTTTTTTGCTGCTTTGCTGATTACCGTTCATTCGTATATGATTAAACGATAGCGCTTACATTGTTACTTGAGCGTTTACCGGTATTTAAAACATATATTCACCCCGTATTAATTCAAGTATAATAGACTTCTAGTGTAAGGTTATCTACACTAATTAACTGCTTGCTTTCCGTCTGGAGGAGCCTGCTGATGTACAGAGTAATCATCGTTGATGATGAAGCTGTTGTTCGTGAATGGACTGAAACATACGATCAACTGGAGCGAGCATGGCTTCGAGCTCGTCGGCGACTACGCGAATGGCCGTGAGGCGTGGGAAGCTATCCAGCAGCATAAGCCCGATTTGATTATCTCAGACATTTCAGCATGCCCTTCATGGATGGCTTCGAGTTAGCCGGATTGGTTTCGGCTCAATTTCCTTATATTAAGATGATTATCTTAACCGGTTTTGACGAGTTTGAATATGCCCAGCAAGCCATTCGTCTTAAGGTGTCTGATTTTATATTAAAGCCGATTACGGCTCAAGAAATCCGCAGCCTTCTTGATCGAGTCAGAGCTGAAATGGATGAGGAAACTCAGCGCCGTGAGGATCTTAGCAGAGCTGCACAGCCAGTTAAGTCAAAGCCTCCCGCTGCTGAAGGAACGCTTTCTTGAGAGGCTCGTTGCCGTCGGACCTCGAGCAAAGCGGAAATTGAAGAGAGGTTCGATTATCTTCGAGCTTCCCATCCGATTTCCCCCCTTTATCTGGTTATGGTCGTCGATATCGATGATTTCGGCGACCGCGAGCTACCCATTCCTATGAGCACGATGTGGAGTTTCTGCGGTTTGCCGCTTACGATATTTTCAAAGAAACGCTCGAGCGCGACGAATGCCATGCTTTTTCGCACGCGCGAGGAGCGGATGGTTGTCGATTATTTCGGGTCCGGACAATGAAGAGCTTACTCTATATGAACTGGTATTTTCCGCTAGCCGAAGAAGTTAGGCATCATATAGAGAAATATTCTGAAATTCACCGTAACGATCGGCATTGGCCATATCTTGTGATTATGTCCAGCAGCTGCCTCTTTCTTATAAAAGCGCATGCTTTCCGTCTTGGATTATCGTTTTCTACTCGGGAAAAACCAGGTGCTCAGCATATCTAGATATGGAAGGAAAACCCTCAACCGCATCCCCTTCCCTTCTCTCGCTTTATTCAGACTTCGGACCGTAAGCTGGTTTCCGCTGTCAAATCCGGCTCTCATTCAAGAAGCATATCTGCTTATCGAGCAACTGGGTAGCTAGAGCTCAAAACTTCGCTGGCTCCGATCGAAGCTTGTTTCCTTCAAATGCAGAAGGTTGTCCTCTCCTTAATGAATTCCATTCAAGAGCTGGTCGCACATGATCAAGAAGCGATCCCATCGATCGTCAGATGAGGCTTATGGATGTTTATCGGTTCAAAACGCTTGCATGAAGTCGAAATCTGGTTAAAAGAAGTCGTTCGCTCTGTCATGGCTCGACTATTTCCGATAATCGCAGCCATTTTACCAACATGCCCAAATCCATCCGAGCGGTACGAGTACATCGATACGAATTACGCGAATGATAAAATGTCCCTGCAGGATTTGTGCCGCCACGTTCTCATGAGCACCAGTTATTTCAGTCTCGTCTTTAAGCAGCATACCGGGGAAACCTTCATCGAATATTTAACACGGTGTGCGTATCGCGAAAGCCAAGGAGCTGCTTCATAACACTTCGTTGAAATTTTATGAAATTGCCGAGCAAGTCGGTTACAAAGACCCGAATTACTTCAGTATCTTATTCAAAAAGCATGCCGGTCAAACACCGAATGAATTTCGCGAGAGAGCAGCTAAAGGAGAGCCAAACCTTAACATGTTCAAAGACCGTCGGCCTCTTCTTCCTCTATTCCCGCTCAAAAGCATCCAATCGAGCATTTCCTTTGCTTTCTCTTGTCTCATCCTTGTCGCGATTGTCGTAACCAGCTTAATCAACTACCAACTGTCTGTCGATGCTGTAGAGAGAGAACTCACAAGGCTATATCGAGGAAATCATTAAGCAGGTCAACACGTAATATTCAATCCTATATCGATAATATGGAGAACATCTCCTTGCTTGCTTTAACGAACAAAGATGTGAAATATTACATTTCGCGACAACAGCTTCATTAGCGCTGACGATCGCCGCACTTACGAGAAGCGAATCTCCGATTTGTTCCAGTCCATTCTGTATACCCGCAAGGATATCGCTTCCATCATGGTATTCGGCTACAACGACCGATTCGTCTCCGACAGGCGGATTACAAGCTTCAACCCGAACGCGAAGCTTCAACAGCAAACCTGGTATACCAGATGGCCAAGAGCAAAGGCGGTCAATCTGTCATTTCCGCCCCGCACGTTCAGAATATCATTCAAAATGAATACCGCTGGGTCGTTTCGCTCGAGCCGAGAGCTAAAAAGCACGGATGGCATTACGGCTGAAGGCATCTTTCTCGTCGATCTTGAATTTAAGCATTATTAATGATATTTGCAACAATATCAATCTAGGCAAGAAAGGTTATCTCTTCATCGTCGACCAGAACAGCAACATCATCTATCATCCCGCAGCAACAGCTCATCCAAAGCAAGCTGCGCCACAGAGCGTGATCACCTGAAGTGATGCAAGGCGCCTAGCGGCAGCTCCTTTATTGCTAACGACCGTGAAGGCAAACGGATTTACTCCGTGCAGGATACGAACTTTGGCTGGAAAATCGCCGGAGTCGCTTATACGGATGATCTGATCGCCAGCAAAGCACACCATTCGAAATTCGGTTATTCTCTATTCGTTATTCGGTCTAGCTATTTCATTAACTCTCTCCGTCGTGCTCTCACACCGGCTTAACAAAGCCGATCAAGAAGCTTGCAAAAAAATATGAAGCTGGTAGAGAAAGGTAATTTCGACATCCAAACCGAGATTGGAGCAAATGAATGAGATCGGTCAGCTCGGACGTACCTTTAACATTATGGTCGGTCAAATCAAAAATTTGATGGGAGAAATTATTTCCAACACAGGAAAATAAAAGAAAAAGCGAGCTGCAGCTGCTGCAGGCGCAAATCAATCCTCATTTCCTTTACAATACGCTGGATTCGATCATATGGATGGCTGAGCAGAAAAAACAGCGAGGATGTCGTGCTAATGACCTCTGCCTTGGCCAAGCTGTTCCGTGCCAGCATTACGAAGGACAAGGAGCTTGTTCCGGTTCGGCGTTGAAATCGACCATATTACCAACTATATGCTGATTCAAAAAATGAGATACACCGAACAAATTGGATTATATCGATCGAAGTATCCGAGAGCATTTTGCCTTATCAAATCCTTGAAAATTTTATTGCAGCCATTTATCGAAAATGCGATTTACCATGGGATCCGCAACAGCCCGGAATAACGGCTTTATTAGCGATTCGCGGAATGGAACGAGATAACCAAATTGTCTTTGAGGTTGAGGATAACGGCCTTGGGATGTCACAGGAGCAGCTGGCACGAATTTTGATGGCCGATGACGGAGATTCAGCTAGCAAAGGCATTGGAATCAGCAATGTAAACGAGCGTATCAAGCTGTATTTTGGCGATGAATACGGAATTCAGATTCGCAGCGAGGCTTGAAGAAGGAACTTGCGTCACGATTACCATTCCTAAACTGATCTAGAAGGGGAAGCCTTGCATGCGCATCCAGCGTTTCACTATCCTGCTCACTATTTTTGCAGCAGCGGCTGCCGGCTATGCCGTCTACTATTTCAATCTCTTCTCGGTAGCTCCGATCAGGAGAAGAACGTCATTATCGTACTAAAGTCGAATAATGTCCGCTCTGATTTCTGGCAGACTGTCAGCGCCGGTGCCGAAGCAGCAGCGAAAGAAGGCGGGGCTGCACTCGATGTGCAAGGCCCGCTCCAGGAATCCGACACCGAAACCCAGATTCAAATATTGGAGGAGGCTATAACGCAAAAACCGGCAGCGATCGTCGTAGCCCCCATCAATGATGAGCGGATTCTAGCTGCTATTGCTAAGATCCGGCAGGCCGGTATCCCAATTGTCGTTATCGATACCCCGCTCAGTCTTGATCCGCCGCCGGTCTCCGTCTCCAACAACCACTTGGAGGCTGGTCGGCTTGCAGGGGTTACGGTTGCCAAGGAAACGAAAATCATCCGGTAATTGCCATGATTAGTGATTTTGTGAACTCAAGTGTTTCTGTTGAGAGGGAAAAGGGAGTCAAGCAAGCATTGAAGGCGTATGACTCCAGCGACTTAGGCACCTTCTACTGTGCAGATTCGGAGGACCGCGCTTATTTGATCGCCAAGACGCTCATTGCCAGTCAGCCTAAGCTCCGTGCAATTGTAGCCTTGAACGAAGCTGCAGCTCTAGGCGCAGCCAAAGCGATCAAGGAGCTTCATGCGGGCAGAGTCAAACTGATTGGGTTTGACAGCTCCATCTATGAAATTCAACTGCTTGAAGAAGGGACGCTAAAAGCGCTTAGTCGTTCAAAAGCCATTTAATATGGGATATTTAGGCGTAAAAACCGCACTTCAGCTAGTCAATAGAGATAATCCGGAACAAACAACGTATACGGACTCCACTGTCGTTACTCGTGATAACATGTATACACCGGAGAACCAGAAGCTCCTCTTTCCCTTTATTGGTAATTAGTTTCGTCCCTGAAAGGTGTGTTGACCGATGACTGCTGCCCATACGTTTCGCACTTCTATCCGTTTAGCCGCTGCTGTTATTGTCTTGCCGCTGCTTCTGAGCGCTTGTGCGCAAAGTGATCCTCCGGCCACTGCGGTGAAACCGGCGGATCGTGCTCTGATCCGTTTCGTCGCTTCTGAGTATAGTACGGAAACGAAGCCGCTGCTTGAGAATTTGGTCAAAGAGTTCGAGCTTAAAAACCCTTTGATCGACGTTGAGCTGCAGGTCGCCAATTGGGATATCCTCGATGGCATTTATACGGCTATGATCAGTAAAAACCAGCCGCCAGATTTGTTGAATACGAACGTATACGCTCATTTTGCCAAAGATAAGCTGCTTAATAATTTTAATGATTTGCTCTCTCCGGAATTGAAAGCAAAAGTTCTATCCGAACTTAATGGCGATGGATAATTCGGATGGCGTACAATATGCGATCCCTTATGTAGCTTCCACCCGCAAACTATATTTTAATAAAGAACTGTTCGAGGCTGCCGGCATAGCCGCTCCCCCAACGACATGGACCGAGCTCAAGGAAGACGCCAATAAGATCAAAAATACCGGGAAAGCGCATGGCTTTGGCGTGGATCTGACTGATAACGAAATTCAAGCTTATCTTTCCTACTTCTTCTTTGGATCCGGCGGCGGATGGTATAAGAATGGACAGTGGACCATTAATTCACCGGAAAATATCGAAGGGCTTACTTTCCTGAAAGACCTGTTTGATCAGGGGTTAACGGACCCTGAACCAACCGTCACCACCCGGGATGAGAAGCAGCGGATATTAGGAGACGGCAATCTTGGCATGATGATCTCAGGAAACTACTTCACTTCCGTTATGCCAAAGGAGTTTCCCGGCTTGAAGTGGGATGTAGGGCCAATACCGGTCAAGGAAGGCATACCGCCGATTTCGTTGGGCGTGCAGGATGTGCTTGTTTCCTTCAAAACCGACCATACGAACAAAGAAGCATTGTCGAAGTTTCTTGATTTTCTCTACGATGACTCCTGCTTACGAGGAAATGATTGTGCGGGAAGGCCTTCTTCCGGTAACGAAGAACGTCGGAGCGAAAGCTCTCGGCTGCCGATAGCATTATGCAAAGCAATCTCGATTCATTGAGCAAGGCCAAATTCTATCCGATCCAGCAGCCGGCCTGGCAAGCCGTTATGGATACTGCCCGCAAAATGGGCGATGCGGTTCTCTATGATCATCTCTCCCCCAAGGATGCGCTTGATCAGCTGCAGCAGTTCGCAGTAACTCGAAGTAAACAATAAAGAAGCAAATAAGCTCCTGCGATAAGGTGAAATCCATCCTTTACGCAAGAGCTTTTTTCTTTACAAAAGGAAAATAGTTAAGAATTCATGGAAGAATTTCGATAGAGACGAAAGTCTTCTCCCTCTATGATGAATGTAGGCGCTAGAGATGCAAGTTGCGTTAGCGTAAACCAATTATTTCAGGGAGGTTTTGCTTCAATGGTGCTTAACAAAAAAGTTGCAGCAATGGGTATCACTGCATTAATGGTCGCTTTGCCGCTAGCAGGTTGCGGAAGCTCGAACGACAAGGCCGAGAATACGCCGGCAGCTAACACGAATACGACTACGAATGCGACTACGAACGAGGCGGCAAATGCGGGTACGGGGAATCAGCCTGCGGAAACCGGAACGAAGCTCACCGGAGATTTTGAAATTCAATACTTTGTCGGCGGTTATGGGGACAAATGGTGGAAAAAAGTCATTGCTGATTTCAAAGCAGCTAACCCGGACTTGAACGTAATTGAACAAGGCGGGCCAAAAATCAATGATCAAAACAAGCCCCGCTGGATCGGCGGCAATCCGCCAGATTTCGTGTACATCGACGGACCGGGTCTCAATGACCGCCAAATGGTCGAAGATGGCCAGCTGGAGGATTTGACAGATTGGCTGAAGGACGCGAAAAATATTGACGGCGATCTCATCACAGATATATTAGCCCAGCCGGCTCAGCAATTCGACGGCAAAGTATACGATATTCCGCTCGTACTAAATTCATGGGGTGTGTTCTGGGATAAAGCCCTGTTCAAAGAAAAAGGCTGGGCTGAACCGACTGACTATGCATCCTTCCTGGATATCAGCGATAAAATCAAAGCATCCGGCATCACGCCATTTATCCATACAGGCAAATATCCGTACTACATCAATGGAGCATTCCTATACCCGGCTATCGTATCCGCAAACAATGATGATTACTCGATATCTGCAGGATATGGCCGCTTCCAAGGTTGAAGCCTTCGAAAGCCCTGCCGTCCTTACAGCTCTGAACAAAATCGTCGAGCTTCGCGACAAAGGCTTTATCGACAAAGCATCCATTCAAATCAATCACACCGATTCACAAATGCTGTTCCTGCAGCACAAAGATGCATTCATTCCGAACGGTCTGTGGCTGCCAAATGAAATGTCCAAAGATATTCCTTCCGGCTTCGACTTCGGATTCATTCCATCCGTGACGCAAAGCGCTGGCGGCAAAGTGGTTGCTAACACGTCCACAGCCAACGTAGCCATCGCTAAAAACGCGAAAAACAAAGAAGCGGCAAAAGCATTCCTGCAGTTCGTGTTCTCCAAAGCACAAGCTTCCCAGTGGGCAGAGCTTAGCGGCGCGCCTTCCAACATTAAAGGCGACATCAGCAGCTCGAGTGCACCTAGCTTCGTTAAGGATGCAGCGAAATATTTGACAGATGCGAACACCGTTGTTATCCCAGCCATTACATTCAATGCTGACGTTGATAAAGCGATGCAGGATGCAACAGATGCACTTACAATCAAAACCATTACTCCAGAAGAGTGGGTTAAACGTGTAACTGCATGTTGTTAAGAAAGCAGCCAAATAAATCAGGCAAATACAGTTAGAAGACGCGGAGGATGACCAGGGCAATCGCCTTCTCATCCTCCGCGAATTTACTTAAAGGGCGGTGATTCTGATGAAGACAGCAACGGCAAAGTGGCAGCGGAATGTATTTATCGCATCATTCATTATTCCAACTTTACTGTTCTTCTGCGTGTTTATGATCTATCCAGTCGCACAGGCGCTATATTATTCCTTCTTCGATTGGTCAGGCATGTCGCAGAATAAAACCTTTATCGGGTTTGATAACTTCAAAGAAATGTTCCAGGATCCTATCATGTGGCAATCAATCGGCAATGACTATTTTCTTGTAGTCGGCAAAATTATCGGTATCATGCTTATCGCTACGTTCTTCGCGGTTGCGCTAACACGATTTAATTTCAAGCTGGCGGGATTTTTTCGCTCGATCTTCTTCATCCCCAATGTCATCTCCGTCGTTGTCATCGGTGTGCTTTGGAATTTCATATACAACCCGCAAATCGGCTTTCTGAATGGCTTCCTATCGCTATTCACGAGTGAACAAGTGAATATTACTTGGCTTGGCTTCCCTAAGCATACAATCTGGATGCTGCTTCCACCTGCAATATGGGCCGGCATTGGCTTCTATATGATTCTGTTAATTGCGGCGATCCAGAACATTCCCATTTCGTATTATGAAGCCGCGAGTTTAGAAGGCGCTGGTCAGTGGGTACAGTTCCGCAATATCACCATCCCGCTTATTTGGGAGCAAATGAAGGTTTCCATTCTGAACATTATGATGACAACGCTTAACGGCTCCTTCGTCATCGTATGGATCATGACCGAGGGCGGACCTGATAACTCGACGCAGGTCATGGGCTCCTACCTTTATCAGATGGCATTCCGTCAATATCATTTTGGTTATGGAGCATCGATCGGCGTTCTGATTTTGGTTCTGTCGCTCATCACAACAGTCGTTCTCCAACGTCTGCTGCGCCAAGAAACCATTGAAGTCAGCTAAGCAGAGAGGAGAATAATGATGAATGATACGATAAAAAATCCGCTCGTCCGAGTTTTCTTTTACGCGATTCTCCTCGTCTGGGGTGTCTCCGTACTGTACCCGCTGCTTTGGACGCTGCTCGATTCTTTGAAGAACAATGAACAGTTTTTCACGAACAAGCCTTGGTCGATTCCGGAATTCCCGCTGCTGTGGAGCAACTTCTCCTATGTGTGGAGCAAATATAACTTCAGCACGTATTTCATGAACTCGGTTATCGTAACAGCCGGCTCTACGGTACTGGGTCTGTTATTATCAGCTTCAACCGCTTATGTGCTGGCCAGATACAAATTCAAAGGAAGCCATTTGCTATATCTGCTCTACATTGCATCCATGATGGTGCCATTCAGCTTAGCGCTTATCCCCCTGTTCTTCTTAATGAACAACCTGCATTTGATCAACACCGAGTTTGGACTTATTCTGGTGTATGCTTCAAGCGTACTCGCATTCGGTATTTTCGTTCTCGTCGGATTTTTCAAATCCTTGCCTAAGGAGCTTGAAGAAGCGGCCGTTATGGATGGCGCCTCTTACTATGGAACTTTCTTCAGGGTCATGCTTCCGCTCTCTCAGCCTGGACTTATTACGGTAGCGATCATTAACGTACTGAACATATGGAATGAATACATTGTCGGAACGATCCTCATTAACGACCCGAAGCATTACACACTTCCCGTTGAGATTGGTGTAATGCAGCAGGAAATGCAATACCGGACAGAATGGGGCCCATTATTCGCAGCTCTGCTCATCACGATTATCCCGGTACTCATGATGTATATCTTCTTCCAGCGTCAAATAGCGAGCGGCATTACCGCAGGCGCAGTTAACAGCATGCAAGAACCGAATAGATGAGCAACCACCATCAACCTTAGCCTTGGAATTCCGAGCTAAGGTTATTTCTTTTATACTTGCGAAGATGGCTCATCCTAAACGGTACTAGGAAAAGTTAGTACTATTATTCGGCCGAATGTTGACTATACTTAGAGCTACAAGTACGAAAGAGGTGTGAGGCATGAGTAGAAAATGGCTGGAGCACGAAGGCCGTTCATGGACCGAGCAAGGTATAATTACGAATGATCAATACAAACGAATACTGGATCTGTATCCGGTGCAAAAGCGTGCGATTGGAATAATCCCTATTCTCGGCAGCATCCTTGTCGGGCTGGGGATCCTCAGCTTTGCAGCCGCTAATTGGCAGGACATCGCCCCGCTTGCGCGTCTAGTTATGATTTGTGTCATCATGGCAGGCTTCTACATCGCTGGCGAACGTTTCCTAAAGAAGGATCACGAGAAGCTTGGTGTCGCTCTAATCGGACTCGGCTTAGCTGCATTCGGTGCAGGTATCATCCTTATCGCTCAAATGTTCCATTTGCAGGCCTATGGCGTGACCTCCTTTATTGTATGGGGAAGCATCGGACTGCTGTTAACCTATATCGTTCAAAGCAGATATTTGTTCCTAATAAGCTTACTTATCTTCACGGGGCTGCAGTGGTACAATTCCGTTGAATTTAATACTTTCAGCTTCGTCTCGCTAGCCATCATGATCATTGGGCTCGGATATTACTGGCTGAAGCGCCCGGATGCTCTGCTTGGCTGGTGCTTGGCACTCAGCTTTGCCGTACAGTCGATTATGCTTGTTGCTGTTCATAATTGGCCGTTTACCTGGTTCTTGGTTCCTATTTGGCTGTTATATGCACTGACCGATTGGACGCGTGAACGCAAAATCGTATACCCGTTACAAGCCGTTCCCTTAGTTGCTGCTTTTGCTTTTAACATGTTCATTGTTTTGTTCTGGAGCAAAGGTGATTCCGTATTCTTCACCAACAATATCTCGGCGCAGCCTCTCTGGTATGGCCTGACACTGCTTATCCTGCTGGCAGTATCACTCGCCGGAAAATATAAATACAAGCGCTTAACCTCGAGTTTGGATTGGGTCTTAATCATCCCTCTCTTCTACTTAAGCACGGGAGTCGACGCAGCTTATTTATTAACTCTGTTCCTGTTCTCCTTGTACCTTCTATGGCGCGGTTATGCTGAAGAATGGCCGGTCAAAATCAACTTAGGCACACTCTTGTTCCTGTGCAGCACCATGGCTGCCTACGGCAAGCTCGCTTGGGACTTTATGGACAAATCCGTTTTCTTTATTTTGGGCGGCATCATTCTGCTTGCCCTTAGCTGGTTCTTGAACCGGCGCAAAAAACGATTCATGGAGGAAGTAGAGGAGGGCAAGCATCATGATTAGTTCAACATTGCGGCGCAGCCGGAGCAAATGGCTCATCCTGCTGCTTGTCATCCAGATTCTGTTTCTGGCCGGAATCGCTGGGTTCCACTATTCCACTCTATGGTATGGCAAAGAAATCCGGCTTCAAACCGTACCTATCGATCCGCGGGATCTCTTCTACGGCGACTACGTGCATTTAAATTATGACATCAACCGGATTCCTATGAGCTCGTGGCAAGAAACCGGTCATAAACCGAAGACTGGTGACCGCGTATATGTCGTGCTGCAGGAGGATACAGCAGATCGGATCTATAAGGCAAAAGCTGTTTTCTCCAATAAACCTTCGCTGTCAGACGGGGAAGTCGCACTCAAGGGTCGAATCGAATATGTCGATAATGAATCGATACGCATTACTTATGGAATCGAGCAATATTACGTGAAGGAAAACACGGGAAAAGAACTGGAGGAGCAAGCCGGCAACCTCGTGGTCAAGCTGAAGGTCGCAGCTTGGGGATCGCCTGTGGTGGAGGATGTTGCACTAGCTTCGAAGGCGAATCAGTAAGCATCTTTCGGTACTACAAGAAGAAACGGCTCAAGCCGTCCTTTGGCGAGAAACAAGTCTTCCTTAATTAGAAAAGTATTGCAGCGAAACTTATACTTTCTGAAATCTTAAAAAAGTCTGCCAAATCTCCCGAGGGAGACTTGGCAGACTTTTTTTGAATATTGAGCGTAGAACGATAAACTAATTCCGCAGCCACTGCTTGAGCTTCAGCACTTCCGTCCCCGCCAGCATCATAATCCCAATACCATGATTATCATTCACAACGGTCAACAAATCCTCCTTGTAATATTCGGCTGTAAAGGAATAACGTGAACCGCTGCATACACCATGTACGTTACCGTGGCGGTCAATCGCATGCTGGGTTAATCCCTCCCAGGCGCGAATGGATGCTTGAATGTAACGTTCGGGTTTACTCAGCCAACCGAGCTGAACACCTCTGGAGAAGGCGACAGCAAACATCGCTGTACATGAGGCCTCTTGGTAAGCATCCGGATGCGTGAGCACCTGATGCCATAGGCCATTGTCCCCCTGCAGCGCAGCATATCCCTCACACAGCTGGTTGAAAAACACGATTAATTCCTCCAGGTTCGGATGATCCTGCGGTAATACCTCCAGCAGCTCTGAAAGGGAGAAAATACTCCAGCCATTGCCTCGGCCCCATGGAATCTGTGTAGCTTGGCCATATTTAAAATCAAATACATGCGACATGATTTGATGCTCCGGCATGTACAAGTATTTCTTGAACAACAGGAACTGCTTAGCTGCCTCATCCAGGTATCTGTTGTCTCCTGTTATACGGGAATACCTTCTCAAGAAGGGCGTGCTCATGTAAAGGTCATCTGCCCAAAGGGTATTCTCCGAATAATCTCCGAAGCATTCTCGGAAGAAAGCCCCGTCTTCCTTGCGTTCCAGCCGGTTTGTTATAAAATCGGCAATATGATCTGCAATCTCGCGGAAGGATGGGTCTTCGCATTCCGCATAAGCCTCCAGCATCGCTGAGCCGAAAGAACCGCAGTTATCCAGCATACGCATCATCACGAGCTGCTGATTGATCGCGGGAAAACCATATTCCTGACGATCCCAAACGAATATTCATATCGATCGGTAGTTGCCTGGATATGTGCTGCCGCATAGCTGACAATATCGGGACGCTCCAATTGTCTGCCCGATTGCAGGAGACCATACATCGTAACGCCAAGCGGGTAATCCCATCTGCCGAAATTCGTCACCCCGCTGGTCGTCCATTTGTTGCTAAGCATCGCATTCTCATAATACGGACGCACCCAGGCATCCGGAGCATCCAGCTGCCAATAATGTTTGCTCTGTCGTCCCGCGAATAAACGGGACATCGACATCACATCCAATGGATTTCGTTCCTCTGCCGCATCCAATGGTCCCACATACAACCATGGCCCTAAACAGCCATGCACGGTAGAAGGCTGAATGAAGGGACATCGTTTTTCTCCATCGACACCGCTCGCGGCTATCGTAAGCTCAAACCCCCAATGATCTGCCCCGCTTTCACTCCTGACCAGCACATTCTGCTCTCCGGGAGGCAGATCCAGCTTCGCATGAAACTCACCTTTATGGTCAACAGTAAGAACCTCCCGTTCCCCCATCCATAAGGTCAAAGGCCCTGCAGTTGTACCATATAGATGGCAGGACTGCGCGGCAGGACCGGGAAGAACAACCTTCGACCATGCGTAAGCCATTGACCCAGGCTGAATGCCGAACAAGCGCTCACAAGCAAGCATGCCTCGCTCCTCTTGGTTCCATTCTGTACGCGGCAGCCAATGAAGTCCGCTAAGCGCTTCGGACTGATGCAGATCCGGGAACATCTGATCTGCGTAAACATCCTCGTCTACCGCTTCCGAGAAAACCCAGCCCGCTTGCCCTTTTCGTTCCTGAAAGGGAGCAAGCACGTTCAAGATCCGAACCTTGGCTTCCTCGGCACCGATCAAACAGCCGAAACCGGCAGGTGTTTTTCTCATCCAGAGGATGAATGTATTCCAGCCTTTGCGGAAATCCAAATTGAGCTTCACCTTCGCGTCCGGTTTTATTTCATCGATCACATTGGAGCGGTATGCCTGCTCACCGTTAAAATAAACACGGAGCGGACCGAGGCAGCTAATCCCAATGTCTAGATTGCGTTCACTATCGCTCCAGACCAAACCGCAAGCATAGGCATATTGGCCAACTTTTGCACGGGGAAGCTTATCTTCCAAATTAATAACGTACCTGCCCTCCGCTGTCTGCAGAATACCAGATTTGAGAAAAGCTCTATTGGTAAAAGGAACTGCGGGATTGACACCGATATAGCGATCCGCAAGCAGGGTCAATATCCCGCGGTCATCACCCCCGAATCGGTACCGGGCGCTGTCCATTTCGTCAATATAAGTAGTCACGCTCTCTCATCCTTTCAGTTAGAGCAATCGAATCTTAAATACCCGATTAAACGGAGTTAACAGATTAATATGCACGTATTTACAGCCGCTGGGATGCTGGTCCTCCCGAATCATAGGGAGCCAGTGCTCATAAGCGCCTCCCTCAATTTCAATCGCATCCTCACCTGCCGAATAGAGGAAAGAACCGTTTCTTAGAACATGCTTATCTCCGCCTGCATCATGCAGATCGCTGCCGCTGATCGAGCCCTCTTCTCCCAAAATAAAAGTCAGCTGCGTATATACATCCTCACGGTCATCCGAAATCAAATGAATCGTCCATGCGGAATCGTCGCTTTGCGTAAGCTCTACTTCAAGCCGGTGCTGCTGCAGATGGGTCATCGGGCGGTATTGATGCGGCAGCAGGTACCAGGGGCTGACCTCTGCTCCCTTTGCCGATTGCGGCAAGAGATGGCTTGGAATGGGTCCGTTATAGCCTTTTTCTAACGTTGCAGCTAGTCGGTATCCGCCATCAATTACCGAGAATTCGTTAAAAGCTATAATTCCTGGCGCAAAGGAGGAAGCCAGTTTAA
This sequence comes from uncultured Paenibacillaceae bacterium, assembly GCA_963793665.1. Lineage (GTDB taxonomy): Bacteria > Bacillota > Bacilli > Paenibacillales > Paenibacillaceae > Paenibacillus_Z. The sequence goes on along the minus strand of CAWCBD010000002.1, from coordinate 458,071 downwards.
CACCAAGCAAGCGCACCTTCCCATGCCGCAGCGAGAAGAAGGATGGCGTCCTTGTCATTATAGTTACACTGTCTTCCCGATCGCGAATGCGTACAATCGGCGTTCCAAATGCAAGGTGCATATTACTGTGCAAAATTTTCGAATGATGACCGACCTCTTCTACCTGCTGCAGATGCTCGTCGATCGGGTGATCTTTGTTGAGAATTTTCACATAGCTATCGGGCAGCGGTGCCCTCTCCAAATCGGAAATATGAATTTGCGGGAATAACAAATAACCCATGACAGCATTATTGCCGCCGCCGTTCTCCGTGATAAAGCTTCCTGCATAGTCGGACATTGCGGCAAAGAGAGTGTCTTGATCCAGTGCCGCCATCAAACGGTAAACTAGAAAATATCCCGACAGGTCGGATCGCTGTCCAAAATCCTGACGGCCCGAGTAATCGGTGACTACTTCTCCGGAAGGATGCACCAGGTACATCATCATGCGCAAATTACGCCTGACATATTCCAGCAGTTCAGGACGCCCCAGAAGTGTTGCCGTATAGTATAAGGCAATATCGCTGACGTGATTGTAGATCCCGTTACTGCGCTCGGTCCATTCGCCGTCCGCCGTAATGTCCATACCTTCAGCCAGCCACTCATCAGCTCTGGCGACAAGCTCCGGCATTTCAAAGATTTGATATAGCAGGGCAAGCGCCGCTGTTATCACCCAGCGATGATTAGGTGTATGACAGCCTCCTGTCAGCATTGCCGGTATGGATCGTTCGAGAAAAACCTTCAGCTTTACAGCTGTAGACTGCGTCTCCAGCCAATCATGACGATGCAGCAGCTCGTAAACAGGAGCGATAACACCGACAACAAAAGCTGTATCCGGAGGGGAATTGAAATTAGTCGAGCCAAGTGATATCGTGCCATCTGCATGCTGGCGGTTCAGCATGAAATCAGCGGCTAAATTAATGGATTCGAGAAGCTTGCTATCATGATAATACTCCGAGTCCGGATTGATCAGGGCAGGAATCCAGTATGTAAGTACAGCCGCTGAACCTACATGGCTCGGACGTGCCACTCCGCTGGCTGCATCTGTAATCCCCCCGTAAAATCTGCTCTCCTTATCGGTTACCTGCCTATGAAGCGCAGCCGCTGTCCAGGCGTCATTGACTTTGACCAGTCTGGCGTACATATGAATCCGCACCCTCTTTTCAATTCTTCTGATGATTCCGCGCTTCCGCGAAGCGCTGCGATTTTCCCAATTATCAGCTCATGACTTTCATCTATTTCAGCGGGCTGGCAAGCCGCCTTTAATTCGTAGACTTTGACAGGAGCTTGATCGATCACCTTAAGGAAATGGTCAAAATAATGTTCCTTGCTGTGCACATAAGGGCACCAGTGATCCGACAGCTCGAGTGTTTCGTGAATATGAACGCCATAAATATACTTCTCTACATCCTGCAGCTCTTTAAGATTGTCATATAAGCCCATTCGGTCCATCATCATGGCATGACCGATGTCATACCAAAGATATACCGGGCTGCCCATTAAACGTTCACATATGTTTTTTGCTTCCTGCAGGGAAGGCATTTGATAGCAGCGGGAACGGGTTTCTATCCCAATTGCAATGCTGTAGCCTTTGCGGGCGATATATTCGCTTACTTGATCTAAACTCTCTACAATCCGTTTCGTATAGATCGGACTGCCTTCTTGGCGCTGCTCCAGCATTTCCTTCCATAGAGCCCGGTAAGGCTCGGAGTCCTTGCCGTGCTCGCGGTACAGTCTCTTCAGCTCTTCATCGATGTTGTACGCAAAAGGGACCTCTCCCGGATGAACCACAACTGCCTTGGCGCCATAGCGATGCGCATAGTCGATGGACTGTATTAACAGCTCCACCGAGCGCTTGCGCTTATCCGGATCGTCAAAGCCAAGCATCACGGAATCCGTATCATAATCCTTATCTGCGATGTGGGGGAATACATTATGCACACTTGATATGCCGATTTCCCCTTGTTCAATCATCGGCTCGATCGTTTCCAAATGCTCCTGCTTCATATTGTAATTGAGCTCCACGTAGTGGAATCCCAGTTCTTTGATTTCCTCGATCAACTCGCGGCCGCTGCTTGGATGCTTCTTGATATTCCAGCAGGTTGAGAATGAATATATCCCCTTATCCTTCATCCTTTCACCGAGCCCAGCATGATCCCGGACACAAAATACTTTTGCATCCACGGATAAACAATAAGAATCGGAATGGTCGCAAACATAATGCTGGCCGCTTTCAAGCTTTCCGGTAATACCTGCACGATTTGTGTGCCTTCCATCTGAAGCTGATCACTAATTTGGCTGTTCATAATAAGCTGATACAGCTTCAACTGCAGCGGATACAGCTTAGGATCGGTAATATAAAATAAAGTATCCATAAAACCGTTCCAGCGATTGACGGCATAGAACAAGCTAAGCGTCGCAATAATCGGCATGGACAGCGGTAAAATAATGCGGACTAAGGTGCCAAAATGGCTGCTTCCGTCAAGCTCGGCCGATTCTTCCAGGCTCTTGGGAATCGAGTTAAAGAACGAAATCAAGATGATCATATAAAACGGATTGACCATTAACGGCAGGATAAGTGACCAAATCGTATTGACCATATCCAATTCCTTGACCAAAATATATTCTGGAATAATACCGCCGCTGAAAAACATCGTAAATACAATGATATACATGAACAATTTACGGCCTTTCAGCTCCGTCTTCGTCAGCGGATAAGCGGCTAAGATCGTCATCACCATGCATAATACGGTGAAGATACCTGTCAAATAGATCGAAAACCATAAGGATTTGAGCATCATCGGATCCTTTAAAACCCGTGAATAGGCTTCAAAACTGACATCCACCGGAAAAATACTTACAATGCCCGTCATGATCGGTGCGTTTGAACTGAGCGAGATTGCAATAATATGCAAAAAAGGAACTAAGCTTAGCGCTAAAAATAACGAAAAGAAAGATGATATTTACCGTATCAAACGTACGGTTTGCCATTTTTGCGTTCATTTTATAGCCCTCCTTACCGTGCTATAGCTTAGATAATGCCTTGATCTGTTGTTTTTTTAGAAATATAATTAGCACCCAAAATAAAGACTAAGCCTACGATGCCCTGGAAAAATCCGACAGCTGTAGCTAACGAATACAGGCCGTTTTGCATACCCATTTTATAAACGAATGTACTTAATACCTCTGAAAACTCGCGAACGGTAACATTGCCGATAACGAAAGGGCGGTCAAAACCGATTTGCACCATCTCACCTAGCTTCAAAATTAACAAGACGATGATGGTCGATTTAATACCCGGAATGGTAATATTCCATATTCTTCTCAGCCTTCCAGCTCCGTCAACCTCAGCAGCCTCATAAAGCTCCTTGTTGATGCCTGTCAAAGCGGCTAAATAGATGATCGTGCCCCAACCCGCGCTTTGCCAAACTCCCGTACCGAGATAGGTGATTAACCAATAAAATTTATCAGATAAAAATGGAATTGGATGGATCCCCAGACTGCCCAGTAAATGATTAACAATACCGGAGTTCGTGCCAAATACTTGATATACGATTCCACCGATAATGATCCAAGATATGAAATGCGGCAAATAGAGAACCGTTTGCGACAGTTTTTTGAACCATACCACTCTCACTTCATTCAGCATAAGCGCTAACAGAATAGGCGCCGGGAATGAAACAACCATATCAAGCAAATTAAGCATAAACGTATTTTTGAGCGCCGTATAAAAATCCTGCATGCCGAACATTTCTTTAAACGTATCAAGGCCAATCCACGGGCTCTTGTTAATACCCTGAAATAAGTTGTAATCCTTAAAAGCAATCAGAACCCCATACATCGGCCCATATTTGAATAGTATGAAAAAAGCGACAGGGAGCATCAGCATGGCGTAAAGCTGCCAATATCTGAACAGATAGATACGTAAACCCTTCAACTTTTCCACCTTCCTTTACGATCTCATTAAAGCTCATGCATGGAAGCGCAAGCGCCTCCATGCACGAAACCCCACCATTTACTTCTTCATTTCCTGGTAGGCTGCAGTTCTTTCCTGCTTCACAGCTTCTCCGCCATTGCTCATGTAATCCTTCAGCATATCATCATAAACCTTGTCAAAATCGGCAGGTTTAGCCAGCATTGATTTTACCAGCAGCTCTTCATACTTGTCGGAAAGCGTTTTGCCGTATTTCGATTCCGCTTCAATCGGACGCTGGAACCTAAGCGGCGCTATTCCATCCTGCAGACCGTTTTTAAAAGCTTCAGCTGCATCGGCTTGATTCGCTTCAATAAAGGCGAGCGAAAGCCCTTTTGTATTCTTTTCCAAGCTGCCAAAGTCAAAACCGTTCGTCACAATGGTCATATCGCCCTGATTATAGAACGTATTTTTCGTTTCTTCGTTATCGAGCGGCACAGGCAATCCGTCAACCGTTTTGTAGTTTTTGCCTTCCACACCGTAAACCATGGCCATAAGCACATCTTTTTGAGCCATCCAGTCCAAATATTGAATCGCTTCAGCAGCAACCTTGCTTGCCTTAGGAATAACGATGTTAAGGGCTGCCGGTATATACCTAGGCTTGGTGTGTTTGCCTTCTTCATTCGTATATGGATCTAACGGCTTAAGAAGAGCACCTGGAACTGTTTTCTTCAAAACGCCGTAAGTATCTGGCGGCTGGTTCCCATAGCTGCTGCCTGCATCTTCACTATAGAAGCCTACTTTTCCTGTAGCTATATCCTGATACATTTTCTTTTTATCCTTATCCAGTGCAAAGTCCGGGCTGATTAAGCCTTCGTTATACAGCTTATTCAGGAATCGGACACCATCTTTGTGGCCCGGCAGAAGTGTCGGATAATCTGCGGAACCGAGCTTCTGAGTTAATGTGTACTGCTCCTCCTCGCTCATTTTCTTAATGAACGGCCAAATAATCGGCTCATAGGAAGCAGGAGTCAAGGAGAAGCCCAGTGGAATCGTTTGATCGCCGCCCGGTTTCTTTTCTTTAAACGCTTTCAATACTTGGTATACTTCATCGGTCGTCTTCGGAGTTTGAAGTCCCAGCTTATCGAGCCAGTCCTGACGAACGATCGACGAATATTTACCCAAATATACACGTTTACCTGGTATTGCATACTGTTTACCGTCAAAGGTTCCATAAGCAAGCGTGTCTTTGCCCAAGTAGCTTTTCAAATTGGAACCGTATTGATCCAGCAGCGCGCCAATATCCGTTAAACCGCCCTGCTTTACATAATTGTAAATGACATTGGAATCATAAGTGAAAACGATATCCGGGGAGTCGCCGCTCGCCATCAAAACATTTAATTTCTCTACCTCTTGCGCTCTTGGTACTGGAACATACTCCACACTTATATTTGTCTTTTTGGTGAAGTTCTCCTTTACATAGTTCGTTAGGTAGTTGTTTGTAACCGACTGGCCTGCAGGGGAGTTCCCTCGATCAAATACTTCAACTTTTATCGTTACTGGACCTTTCGATGCTGCCCCTGCTGCAGAATTTCCTGTCTCTGTTGACTGCCCCTCATTATTGTTTCCACATCCGACTAAGACACTAAATGTTAAAGCTGTTGCCAAAACGGAGAATGCTGTTCTTTTAAGCGCTTTCTTGGGCACCGTTACCAACTCCTCTTATTAATTATTTAACCAGCGGCTTTGTTGAACGATAGCACCTAAGGGGCGATAGCCGTTTCTTCTTGGCTGCCGCTGCTGGATGTACCCTAGTTATACGGTACCTTGGATTATAGGGCAATCTACAAAATTCAGCGGCCTAAACAATAGTCAGAATGAGCCAAAAACAGGCAGCCAACAATTTTCCGTTCCTAAACCTTTTGGCTGAAACCCGCGTCATTCCTCAAAAAAAAGGTGCCTTGCGAGAAGGAAAGCCTTCTGAAGCACAGGCACAGCAGCGTATAGTTACTACTCATTCATATACTTTCTAAAATCACCTGGAGTGACCCCAACTACTTTCTTAAAGGTCCGGCCAAACGATATGGAATGAATATAACCGACTTTAACAGCAATCGCATTGATCGATTCATCCGTTTGCAGCAGTAAGGTTTTGGCATGCTCCATTCGTAAATTGACCAAAAAATCCACAAACTTCATACCTAATTCTTCCTTAAACAATTGGCTCGCATACTTACCGTTAACATCAAACTTATCGCTAATATGATTGAGAGATAGTTCCGGATTGGCATAATTGTTTTCGATATAGTCGCGAATATTGTTAACCAGATTATAATGGCTGCTGGATTCTCTCGTCGTTAAATAGTGCCCATACAATTCCTTGAGCAGCAGGTCAAAATGCGGTCTGATCTCTTCAAGAGTTTCCGATGAATCCAATCTGTGCTGAAGAGTTGGATGAATCTGTTCCATCCAAGCTTGGGTTACCTCGAGTGAACATTCCGCCATTTGCTTGTTGAAGATCCGCAGCAGGTAAGTCAGCACGTATTGGATTTCAACGTCCTTGAGTACATCCTGTTCTAATTGATCAAAAAATTGTTCCAAAATCGTTTCCCAATAGGGGTTGGTGATACGGAAATCATGGATCATGGCGTTAGTCATTTGCACGTATTTAGAAGTATCTTTGGAGGCTATCCCTGATAATCCCTCATAGCGGATTACTTGATTCATGCCAAGTGACATTTTATACTGCAGAGCAGTTATTGCCTCTTCAAATAACCGGGGAACCTCGTTTAATTGATTAACAGAACCGCTTAAGCCAATGGTAAGGGAAAGCTTCAGATTCACCGTGATCCATGTTCGGAATTTATCGAGAATATTCAGGGACTTTGCTTTGAATACTTCCTCTGTCATTTCATCCGAGATAAATAGCACGTACAGCCTCTGCCCTGAAACCCACTCCGACCATAGAGATTGTCCCTCATTCGAGCTAAACTCGTTCAAAACGTTCGTCATACCGAATTTCAGCAGGTTTTGATCGTTCCGTTTATATTCCTTTTGAAAAGCAGGATAATGATCAAGTTCCACAACGGCAAGAGTCAAATGCTGAAACTCGCTTTGAAGATTAAACCTGTTCATATACTTCCGCCAATTTTCCATGGAAACCGGCTGCTCCCCCTCAATAACCTCTAAGAAGAACTGCCTTTTCCTAACCAATAGATCTTCTTGGTATTGCTTCTCATAAACCTGGGTTTGATCAAATAAATTGCCCAGCACTTTACCAATGAACGAAAATTCATCATTGCCGCTGCCTTTAGTATCATTCCGAGTTTGATAGGACTGAATTTGTCCGAGTAAATTTTCGATCGGCCGATAGTTTCTTCGTGTTATATAAACGATATACAATATGCTGAGTAAAATCGTCGAGATTCCAATTCCAAGCCAAATACGAGAAACGAAGGATACCCAACTAAAAATCCTCCCCGTCTTCAGCCCGCTGCTAAAATGCCAGCCTATATAAGAGGAGTAGAAGTCGGTTACCACTTTGCCCTGTGAAGACTGAGCATCGTAAGCGGGTTCCGCTGCGGTCTTGCGGCTCCGGATAAACCTGTTCCTTCGCATCGCTCGTAATGTTCATGAAGGTAATATCTTTATTAATCATTTGGTCCACAACGTTTAACAGCGCTTTCACTTTAACATTGACAATCACGACGCCTTGGTCGCCAAATGGCAGCATTGCTTTTTTGCTCATGGATATAACTTTGTAGGGGGCATCCCCTTGATATTCCGCAAAATTTCTTACCGGAGACCACCGGACGCTCGTTGGCTGCGAATAGGCTTGATGTATAAATTTCTTATCTTGAAAATCATCAAGCTTTTCAATTAAATTTTTGGAGATGACCATTTGGTCCAGGTTGCGGTACAAATAAATGGAATCAATCATCAGATTATCGCTCATGATTTTACTAATTTCCCGTGAAACCTCGTAGTTTTGCAGTCTTTGATTCTGATTAGAGTTCGGCTCGAAAAAAGCTTTGATTTCATCATTATTAACCATATTTTCCAATATCAAGCGCTCGATATCATGCAGGGAAGTGTCCATCGAGTCCGTGACATACTTGGAAAAAACATGATTGGCCTTTTCCGTTTCTTTGAACGATATTTGACTCATGATGGAGACCGAAATAAAGATAATAATCGTAATTGTAATGAACAATATCGGCACATAAGAAATTAATAAACGATTAAACCAAGTTTTTTTCACTCCATCACCGCCTTATCAGAAAAGTCGCCGACCTGTCGCATGCCGTACAAATAATAAGAACCCGTCTTTAGTTCCAAAGAACAAAAACGGGTAAAACCTATTTTAGCAAACGCTGATTTATTTGCCTAGCTGGGAAGCAGTGGATTCACGAATGAGCAGCTCCGGTCTTAAGACCATTCTTTGCTTGATGCTTTTGCTGCCTTTCAATTCATCTACAATTAAATCGACTACCGCTTTCCCCATATAATCCATAGGCTGCGCAATTGTTGTCAGCTGCGGGTCGGTTACCGTGGCGAGAATCGTATTATCAAAGCTCACAATCGACAGTTCATCCGGCACCTTCACACCAGCTTCTTTAGCAGCTTGGAGAGCGCCAACCGCCAGCATATCGTTACAAGCAAAAATAGCGGTTGGCCGATCTTCCGTTTGCAGCAGCTCCAAAGCCTTCAGCTTGCCGTCTTCAATGCGGTAATCACAATATTTGAGCCATTCCTCACGAAACGGGATCTGTTCATCTTCCATCGTCTGACGAAAGCCTCGTATCCGTTCCCGGCTGCTGACTACCTTCGCACTTTCACCTAAAACAGCCATTCGCTTATGGCCCAGCTCAAGCAGGTGATTAGCCGCCAGGCTTCCGCCGACATAATCATCAACCACAACGGTATTCACGGCAACAAGCGGCATTTCTCTGGCGAGCAGTACGACCGGAATTCTTTTGGACAGCAGCTGCTCCAAAATATTGATTTTATCAATGCCTGTTGCGATGATGATGCCATCCACACTTTTTTGCAGCAGCAGCGCAATGTATCTTTCAACCTTATCATCTTTATTATCGGTGCTGCACATGACCACACTATATCCATAGCGCTGACTTTGATCTTCTATCGCTCTAGCAATTTCAGCGAAGAATGGATTGGATATATCAGGTACTAACAGGCCAAGCGTGAACGTTTTTTTACCAGTTAACGCAGATGCGATTACACTGGGCTGATAATCCATTCTATCCATAATCGCGAGAACGCTCCCGCGGGTTTCTTCACTGATTTTCCCCTTGCCGTTAATAACCTTGGATACGGTTGCGATCGATACTCCTGCTTCTTTGGCCACATCATAAATGGTCGCCTTCATACAAATTCCTCATTTACCCGGATGTTTGGAGCTATTTCTTCTATTATGCTGGTCCATAGGGATCGTTGCAACCACTCTTAATAGGAAAATCGGTTTTGCTCAGGCGGATTCATGAGCCAAGCATGGGCAGGATCGTTATGAAACCGCCAGGTGCGAACTGGACCCGCCATCACATTAAGGTAATAGACCTCATAGCCGGGTGGGGCAGATACAGGATGATAGCCCTTCGGAATAAGCACGGCCTCCCCGTTCTTAACGATTAGCGTTTCATTGAGTGATTCATCATCCGTATAAACCCGCTGCACGGCAAACCCCTGTTCAGGCTGAACACGATAATAATACGTCTCCTCCAAAAAGGACTCATCCGGCAGTTGATTGCTATCATGCTTATGAGGCGGGTAGCTGGACCAATGTCCGTCCGGTGTGAAAACTTCAACAACGAGAAGGCTGTCCGCCGGCTCATTTTCCGGTAAAATATTGTGGATCTGCCGCTCCAAATTGCCATAACCGCGAGTTTCCACGCCAACCTGCTCCGGTGTAATTAAACGCGCTTCAAGCGTACCTTTGCCGGGAGCTTTACAAATGGCAATTTCAAGTGCAGTTGAAGCCTCAACCGTATAGCTGTCGCCGGAAGGGACATAAACGGAAAATGGCGGAGTTTTCTCGAAAACGCTCATTCGTTTCCCTACATCTCTCCATTCCGCTTTATCTGTCGTAACATGGCCCCTTCCTGTTAAGAAGACGATGCACACTTCCAAATCTCCTGTTGATTGCTTCAAGACTTGGCCTTCACTAAGGGTATACACCTGAAATCCAACGTAATTCCATCCTGCTGATTCCGGTGTTACACTTAACACCTGCCCATCAGACAGCGGTGTCTTATATGGGGGTACGATTAGTTCACTCATATCAGCACCTCCGCTGCCAGCTTGATGGCATCTTCGATTTTGACAGGCTTGCCTATTTGGTTAGATAGCTTTGCGGAAAGTGCAATCAGCTCTGCTTGGTACGCGTCGTTACCGTCTACCAAGACAGGTGTTCCGCTGCGGATGCTTTCAATGAACATCTGCGTTTCTTCGATATAGGCTTCGTTGTAGCGCTCAAGGAAAAAGTGCAGCGGTTTATCTCTGTAAATCCCTTCAGCCGTACTCATTTCTGCCGTATTGGGGAAATCATTATTAGCGGACACGCTGCCTTTGGAACCGAATACCTCCGCTCTTTGATCATAGCCGTAGACCGCTTGGCGGCTGTTATCAATGACTCCTATCGCACCGTTCTTGAACGTTAATGTCGTAATAGCCGTATCCACGTCACCATACTTGGCAAATACCGGATCGACCAGCACCGATCCGCGCGAGTACACTTCCACCACTTCACTGCCGCAAAGAAAACGGGCCATATCGAAGTCATGGATCGCCATATCCATGAAAAGGCCGCCGGACTTCAGAATATATTCCTCTTGCGGCGGGCTCGGGTCTCTTGAGGTGATCTTCAAGATATGCGGATCTCCCAGCTTCCCTTCTTCAACCCACTGCCGCACCCGTTTGAAGTTATGGTCAAACCTGCGGTTGAACCCAACCTGAAGCTTCACGCCGGCTTTCGCTACAGCATCGATCGCTTCCTTCGTTTGAACAATATCCATACTGACTGGTTTCTCGCAGAAGATATGCTTACCTGCTGCCGCAGCTGCTTTAATAAGCGGAACATGGGAGTCAGTCAAGGAACAGATAAATATTGCATCAATACCAGGATGTTCAATGACATCCGAGTTTTTGCCCGACACCTGCTTAATCCCCCGGGAAGCTGCCCAATCATGCAAAGATTGATCTGCATATAAATCGGCAATCATCGTAACTTCTACATTCGGCAAGCGAAGCAGGTTATCCGCATGAATCTTTCCGATTCGGCCGGCGCCGATAATGCCTACATGAATTGTTGTCATCGTGTGCTCCACCCTTCTATTTATATAGTCGTTCATGATTTACCAGCGAGCGGTGACCATTTTCTTTCTCGTATAAAATTCCACGCCATCTGAACCGTTAGCATGAAGATCGCCATAAAATGAATTTTTCCAGCCGGAGAATGGGAAGAAAGCCATTGGCGCAGGAACGCCCAGATTGATTCCCAGCATACCCGCGTCAATCGTCTCGCGGAACTGGCGTACATTGCTGCCGTCCTGTGTAAACAGGCAGGCCCCGTTAGCAAAATCAGAGCTGTTAGAGAGTTCGATCGCTTCTGTCAATGAAGCTGCACGCACAATGGATAGGACAGGTGCGAAAATTTCATCCTGCCAAATTTTCATTCCGCTTTGAACATGATCAAAAATCGTAGGGCCTACGAAGTAGCCTTTGCTGCCCGCTTCCGCATCTTTACGGCCATCTCGAACGAGGAGGGCTCCCTCTTGTTCCCCAATTCCAATATATTTGAGCGTTCTTTCTTTCTGTGACTCGCGAATGACTGGACCCAGAAATACCCCTTCATCCATCCCATTGCCGATAACGATTCGATTTCCGGATTCCACCAGCTTGGCAACCAATTCATCAGCCACATCTCCTACAGCGACAACAACGGCGCAGGCCATGCAGCGTTCACCGGCAGAGCCAAATGCAGCATTAACGATTTGTGTAACTGCGCCATCCAAATCCGCATCTGGCATAACGATTGAATGATTTTTAGCGCCAGCTAAAGCCTGCACTCTTTTGCCATGGGAAGTGCCTGTTTTGTAGACATATTCCGCGACCGGCTGAGAGCCGACAAATGAAATCCCTCTTACACTTGGGTGCTCAAGCAGACCGTTTACAACATCATGAGCGCCATGTACCAGGTTAAGAACTCCGTTTGGAAGTCCTGCTTCATGAAACAGCTCGGCTAAGCGGTTTGCAAGCATTGGTGTCCGCTCTGACGGCTTCAATACAAACGTATTCCCGCAGGCGATAGCAAGCGGGAACATCCAGCACGGTACCATCATCGGAAAATTGAACGGTGTAATGCCGCCGATTACTCCGACCGGATAGCGGTACATGCCCGATTCTACATTCGTTGCAATATCCGGCAGCTGCTTGCCCATCATCAAGGATGGAGCGCCTGCGGCAAATTCCACGCACTCAATGCCGCGCAGCACTTCACCATGTGCTTCGGTATAGTTCTTGCCATTCTCCTTCGTGATCAGCTGAGCCAGCTCTTCCCAATGCTCAACGAGCAGCTGCTGATATTTGAACAGAACACGCGCCCTGCGGGGAACCGGTGTTTTGCTCCATAGCTCAAAAGCTTTGCTTGCCGCTGCAACAGCTTGATCGACGTCTTCTTTGGAGGAAATTGGCACTAGAGCGATTAGTTCTTCGGTAGCGGGATTATAGACGGGCTCTGTATGGGAAGATAAGGAATCCACCCATTCCCCGCCGATAAAATTTTTAAGCGGCTGCATTTGTGTATGTGTAGACATTGTATAATTCCTCCTCTTTCTAATCGATATTATTAAGAGCTGACAGCTTCGTCATTCCTGCACTTGGTTATATAGGCGTCTACTTGCTCAGCCGTTGGCATCGCATCCGAGCAGCTGTGGCTGGAGATTACGATTGAGGCTGCCGCGCTGCCGTATTCCATGCTTTTCGCAACGCTCCATTCCTGCATCAAGCCGTATAGAAAACCAGCTGCATAGGAATCGCCGGCTCCGAAGGTTTTAATGACCTTAGCGGGAAAAATCGCAGCCGGTATGGCTTTTTCCATCCTGCGTATAGGCGATAGAACCGTCCTTGCCATGCTTGATGACAACGATTTTGGCGCTGTAGTTAAACCACTTGCGCTGCGGTTTTTTGGTCATTATGCTCGTTTTCGAAAACCTCCATCATATCGAACTCTTCACGAGTCCCGATGATCACATCGCATTTCTCTGCTGCCAAGTTGTAATAAACCGCTGTTTCTTCTCTGGATTTCCATGTATAAGGACGGTAATCAATATCAAAGACGATAGTCACGCCATGTTTTTTGGCATACGCTAACGATTGGAACACCGCTTCACGCGAAGGGCTTTGAGCCAGCGCCGTACCGGAAATGAGCAGCACTTTTGCTTTGGCCATATAATCCTCCAGCACTTCGCCTGCCTGCAGCTTCAGATCCGCGACATTATCACGGTACATCAGAATACTGCAATCTGCCGGACTTTTGATCTCTGTAAAAGCAAGACCGGTAACGGCGCCAGTATGATCCGTCAGCACATTCGAAGTATCAATTCCGTTCTGCCGCAAATAGCTGACAATGAATCTGCCCATCTGATCATCGGCCACCTTGCCGATGAAGCCGGTTTTCATGCCCAGCCGCGACATGCCGATGCAAATATTGGCCGGAGAGCCTCCGACATATTTGGTGAACGTCATCGTTTCTTCCATTGGCCGGTTGATTTCATTCGCATTCAAGTCTATACATAAGCGGCCTATCGCCACAAAATCCAACGTCCTGCCTTCCCGAAATTGAAGATAGCTCATCCTTCCTTCACCTCTTTCATAGCGGCTAATCGAGTTGATATAAGTAATCGCCTTCTTGGCATATTCATATGGATTATGAACCGCTGGATCCTGCTCGCCTTCCAGCAGCGCCCATCCCTCGTAATTGCGATCGATCAGTTCCCCAATAATTGGGGCAAAATCAATACAGCCGTCTCCCGGCACGGTGAACACGCCTTTACGAATACAGGTGACGAAATCCACACCCTCAGCTCTGGCCTCACCGAGCACCTGCTCGCGAATGTCTTTCAAATGAATGTAAGCGATGCGGTCATAATGCTTGCGAAGCAGATTTAGCGGATCACTGCCGCCATAGTAGGCATGCCCGGTATCATAAAGCAGGTAAACCAGATTCGGATCCGTCAGCTCCATTAACCGGTCGATTTCTTCCGGTCTCTCTACAGCTGTGCCGCCGTGATGATGGTAGGTCAGCTTAAGGCCATGCTCCTGCGCTATTTCGCCGGCAAGATTAAGCCCTTCCGCCAAGCTCTTCCACTCCTGCTCATTCAGTCTTGCCACTTCCGTTTCATGAGCGCTTCGGCGCGGATCACAAGTGCAGCGATCCGCCAATTTCGCACGTGCTGATGACTTTCGCGCCCATTTCTTTCAGAAAAAGAACATGCTCGCGATAAGCCGCCAGCTCTGCTTCCCGCCTTGAGGGTTCTGTGAAGAAAACAGATTTCCACTGGGAGACCAGTTTAATATCTCTTGCTGCCAGCTCTCGCTTTAACACTTCCGTATCCTTCGGATATTTCCGCCCCATCTCTGTACCTTTCAGCCCAAGGGCGGCTATATCCGTCATAATTTGCTCGAATGTCGTATCATTGCCGTGCTCATTAACATCTTCCCCAACCCAATTAATTGGATGAATCCCCAGCTGAAAAGGCAATACCGTGCTCATAGCTGAAACCTCCTGCTAGATTGTTTTGGCTTGCGCAAGATCATTCTTCATTTTCTCATGTGATTCCAGTACCTGCTCACTGGTGGAAACTTCTGGGACGCCTACCCGCCACCAGGACTCATATCCAACAGTTCCGGTTCCCGGAAGCACCTTGATCTCAACGAGAGTAGTAACGGTCTCCTCTTTTGCAAGCTTCAGCGCTTCCCGAAGCTCTTCCACCGTGGTGGCCGTATACGCTTTGGCGCCCATACTGCGGGCATGTGCGGCATAATCGATCGGCATATAGTCTGCCGTCAGCTTTCCGGTTTCCGCAGATCTGAACCGGAATTCATTGCCGAAGCCTGCGCTTCCATGACCCTTTTGCAAATTATGAATGCACTGGTAGCCATGATTGTCTAAAAGCAATATCGTTATTTTTCTGCGTTCCTGGAGGCTGGTTACCAGCTCGGAATGCAGCATCAGGTAGCTGCCATCCCCGATAACGGCGTATACCTCACGATCAGGCTCAGCCAGTGCCACGCCAAAAGCACCGCTTACCTCATAGCCCATACAGGAAAACCCATATTCCATATGGTAGGTTTTCGGCTCGGATGACCTCCACAGCCGGTGCAAATCCCCCGGCAAGCTTCCGGCAGCAGCTACGATGACGTCTCTAGTGCCGACAAAACGGTTGATTTCGCCAACGACCCGGGTTTGAATGAGGCCTTCTGGTCCCTCCAAGTCATATAAACGATCCGTTTCCTGGTCCCAGATTTGCTTGAGTCTGCTGATTTGATCCTTACCATAAGCCGGGGTATATCCCCCTCTGCCTTGCAGTTCTGCTTTTAGAGCGACCAACGCATCCTTAGCATCTGCCACAACACGTACGCCATTTAATTTATATGCGTCAAAGGAGCTGACATTAATGTTCAGAAACTCTACATCATCCTGTTGAAAGGCAGATTTTGAAGCTGTCGTAAAGTCCGAATAGCGGGTTCCGATCCCAATAATCAGATCTGCCTCTTTCGCAAGGAGATTGGCACTAAGTGAGCCCGTTACGCCAATGGCACCCAGCTGAAGCGGATGGTCCCATGGTGCTGCGCTTTTGCCTGCCTGGGTCTCTGCAAAAGGTATTCCGAATGCATCGGCAAATGCAAGAAGCTCTTTGTATGCGCCCGAATAATGCACGCCGCCGCCAATAACAATTAACGGCTTCTTCTTTCTTTGTATCAGCTCGGCTGCTCTGCTTATCGCATCTGCTGCAGCGGGACGACGTTCTGCGATATGCACTCTTTTCTCAAAAAACCAATCCGGATAATCATAAGCTTCCGCTTGGACATCCTGCGGCAGCGCGAGCGTGACTGCACCAGTCTCCGCCGGGTCGGTAAGCACACGCATCGCTTGCAAAGCTCCAGCTATAAGCTGCTCCGGCCTTTCAATCCGATCCCAATATTTACTTACCGGTTTGAACGCATCTGTAGCAGAGATAGTATAATCATTTGGCATTTCAAGCTGCTGAAGGACAGGATCCGGCTGGCGGCAAGCAAAATTATCACCCGGCAGCAGCAGGACGGGAATACGATTCACCGTAGCAGTAGCGGCACCTGTAACCATGTTGAGCGCACCTGGTCCTATGGAGCTGGTGCAGGCGAAGATTTGCTGCCTATTGCGCTGTTTTGCGAATGCAGCTGCAGCATGAACCATTCCCTGTTCGTTCTTCCCCTGGATGAAGGCAAGCTCTCCAATATGGTTCTCCAGAGCTTCCCCCAAACCCGTAACGTTACCGTGTCCGAAGATCCCCATAACGCCTTTGACAAATTTGATTTCCTTACCATCTGCAGAGAGGTATTGCTTATCCAAAAAACACAGCAAAGCCTGAGCCATAGTCATACGGATCGTTGCCATCATTGTCCTCCTAAATAAAAATAACAGCTAAATTAGGTTAAGCGCTTAACCTGCTATAATCGAGACCAATAAAGTGATATTTTCATCATATATCATTCAGTAAGCGTATTCAATTGTTTTTTTAATCTCAATTAAGTAAAGCGCTATCCTCAATAATGAACGGCAATTGCTTGCAGACTTCTTCGGATTAATAAATATGAACCGGAACTCCTTCACATAACCCCCCGCTATTTGAATATATTTAGTAACAAGCTTTTATGAAGATCGTTTGCCCTTGATACCGTTCAATTACAATATACAGGAGGTGTTCCGCATGACTAAATCGCTGTTCACCGTATCACAGGAAGATTGGTCCCTGCATCGTAAAGGTTATCAGGATCAAGCAAGGCACCAACAAAAAGTGCGCGAGGCCATCAAACAAAATTTGCCGGATTTAGTTTCGGAAGAAAATATTGTGATGTCGGATGGTAAAAAGGTCATCAAGGTGCCCATTCGGAGCTTGGATGAATTTCGTTTTGTATATAACTTCAACAAGAACAAGCATGTCGGCCAAGGTGATGGGGAGAGCCAAGTCGGCGACGTCCTCGGCGTCGATCCTGCTTCCTCGCAAAAGGGCGGCAAAGGCGAAGGAGCCGGCGATCAGTCCGGGGATGATATCGTAGAAGCAGAGATCAGTCTTGAGGAGCTGGAGACGATGCTCTTCGAAGAGCTGGAGCTCCCATTCCTCAAGCAGAAGGACCGGGATCAGCTGGAAACGACGGAAGTGCGTTTCAATGATATTAGGAAGAAAGGCATTATGTCCAACATCGATAAGAAGCGGACAATTCTCGAGAATCTTAAGCGTAATGCAACGAGCGGCGATCCTGGCATTCACGGTATTTCTCCCGATGACCTCCGCTATAAGACATGGGAAGAAATTATTAAGCCGCAATCAAACGCCGTCATTATCGCAATGATGGATACGTCTGGATCTATGGGTTCCTTCGAGAAATATGTAGCGCGCTCCTTCTTCTTCTGGATGACCCGCTTCCTTCGTCATCAGTATGAGAAGGTAGAAATCGTCTTCATAGCCCATCATACAGAAGCCAAAGAAGTGACAGAGGAAGAATTTTTCACACGCGGCGAGAGCGGGGGTACCATCTGTTCCTCTGCTTATACGAAAGCGATCGACATCATCGACAGCCGTTACCCGCCGACAACCTATAACATCTACCCGTTCCACTTCTCGGATGGCGATAATCTGACAAGCGACAACGAGCGATGCGTCAAGCTGATCGGCGAGCTGCTCAAGCGTACCAACCTGTTCGGCTACGGTGAAGTGAATCAATATAACCGTTCAAGCACCCTTATGTCTGCATACAAGCATATAAACGTCCCAAATTTCATGTATTATGTCATTCGCGAGAAAGGCGAGGTATACAACGCGCTGAAGTCCTTCTTCCGCAAGCGTGAGGCTGCCGTTTAAGAAAGCTGCCCGTTTAAAGCCTTCATAATTAATTGAACTTATGTATGTAAAAGAAGCCATTAGGCCTCAATTTTTATTTAAAAGGCGCTGGCTTCTTTTCCTTGTCTTATTAAAATATCTGTTGTCAATGAGTTACAAACCATGTAGAATAATGTCGAATCGTGTCGAATAAAATATTTAGGAAAAGGTGGCATACTTTAGTGATTACAAGTTCAGAGCTGCGCGCAAGGGCAAGATCAAGCTTGAAAGGGAATTGGGGAAGAGCGATTTTGTTATTCGTTCTTATGGGGTTGATCATCGGTGTGCCGGACATTATTTTATCTTCCATCGATAAAACGGTTCAATTTGCTTTTTTGATAATCGTAACAGGACCCATTATGTTCGGAATGTCAGCAGCCTTCCTAGCGCTCGCTGGCAGCCATCGGCCTTCTGTTTCAACGCTGTTCATCGGGTTTAACAGATTCGGAAAGACATTTCTATTGTACGTGCTCATGATGATTTTCGTATACTTGTGGATGCTGCTGTTGATTATCCCCGGAATTATTGCAGCACTGCGCTACTCCCAGGCGTACTACATTCTGCGTGACAATCCTGAAATAAGCGCATTAGAAGCCATTCGGCGCAGTAAAGAGATGATGAAAGGCCACAAAGGAAGATTATTCATGCTCTACTTATCCTTTATCGGATGGTGGTTGCTCGGCATCTTGACGCTGGGGATCGGTTTCCTCTGGCTGTGCCCGTACTACTACACCGCACAAGCACATTTCTATCTCGATTTATCAAACCGCAGCACGATCTTCAGAACGAATACTCCGCCGTCAATCGAGCGTTGATTTTCTAACAGGAGCAAGGTGAACCGGCTAGCGCCGTCCTTTGGCGGCGGAGCGCGGTTCATTCCGGAGAACTTTCTTATATTTTAAAGGAAAGCCCGCGACTAAACACTAGCCGCGGGCTTTGTTTTTGTTTTCCAAGCGTAAACGCTGAATGAGAGAAATCCGATCCATCCGAATATCGAAGCGCTGTAGAGCAAATCCGCTACCGGCAATTCTCCTGATAGATATGTGCTTAGAAGCGGTCCGATCGTGCCGCGTATACCAAACAGCATGAGATGAAGGCCGAACACAACCGCTTCACGACCAGGGGCTAAACGGAATACGTAAGCCAAGAAGCCGATATCCCATATCGCATCGCCAATGCCCTGCACACCGCTGCCGATTAGAACCGACGGATAATTGCCAAAGACCGCGTATAAAATCGGCACAATCGAGAAGGCAGCAAGCCCAAAAGCAACGGTATGTTTAGCGGAGAAACGATCGATGATTCCGCCTACTACAAAATAAGAAACCAAGAGGCAGATGAAATAACAGACCCTGGCAAATCCGATCTCCGTATTGGTCAGTTCTAGTTGATTGACCTGAATAATTTGATAGAGCGGCTGCGACAATATATTGCCGAAGCCCGTAAAGGTACAGGCCACGAAAAACATGGCCATCTCCCGGTTTTGTTTAATAAGCTGCAGCTGCTCCCGCAAGGATGACCGTTTGGCGGTGAGCGATTTGGTCAGCGCTTCCTTTTTCGCTTTAATTTTAATAAACACTAGAATAGAAACGACTCCGGTGAGCGCAGCGAACAGCAGCGGTCCGGAAGGTCCTGCAGCATCCGTCCAGCGGCCCACTAAAAAGGCAATAGGAATCATCAACATCCCCATCGCAACTCGAACATTCCCCATTAATTTCCCGCGATGCTGCGGCGGGTACATTCGAATAATGATGGATGCATACGCAGGTGCTTGAATACCCATTAATAGCTGAAATAATAGCGCGACAATGACATAGATGACCGGAACGCCAAAGAAAGCGGGCAGGATGATAAGAGCCCTGCCGATCAAGTTGGGAATAATCATAAACGGCTTCGGATTAGCCCGCTCAATCCACCCCGCCCAAATAGGAGAAAATAGAAGTCCTATCGCCGGAGAGGCCGATAATAGGCCTACCTGAATATTGCTGGCTCCTTCCTGGATGGCCATTGGGATGTAGAATTGGTTAAAGACGACGTTAAAGAAACTGAACAAGACCGATGCGCTGGCATCAATACAGAAGTTATGCCACGCTCTGGGCCCTAGCCGAAGTCTCATGCTGGATATGAAATGTTGGAAGGCATTCATGTGATACTCTTACCCTTCTGGTATCTGTTTTAGAGAGGCTCTAGTGATTATACCACCTAACGATGAAGAGCAAAGAAATTAATAATTACTTCATCCTATCTAGTTTTCTGACGCTATCGGGTGCCGCTTCCGTTTTGACATTGGTGGATCAGAATAGCATAATTAATTAACCTATCATAAAATTATAAAACGCAATTTAGACAGTTTGTAAGTAAACTTCTAATATAAGCAGCGAAAGGAAGGTTCCGTATGTCTTTTCTTGATCCCAGGCGGCTTTTTCGCATGAAGCCGTTTATTTTCTTTACGATTATTTTACTCATTAAGAGCACCCTGGCTTATTTCGTTATTTTTGACGGAGGTCCCTCGTGGACGATGCTTGTGACAGAGATCCCTTTTTTCTGGCTGCTGTTCTGTGTCATTGAGTGGTTCTCGGCCAAACGAAAGCTGGCTTTGTATGTAGTCGTCAATCTGCTTGTTACCGCGGTTCTGTTCGCTGCCATTATGTATTACAAATATTTCGGTGTTATCGTTACGTATCACGCGCTTGAGCAGGTTAACCAGGTAACAGCGGTCAAGGACAGTGTCTTTACGCTGCTGGATCCGTATTATTTATTTATTTTCCTGGACATCTTCCTGCTTACATTTCTCCTGCTCCGAAGCAAGAGGGCACAGGTTTGGAAGAGCTTGAGCATGAAGAAGCTCAATCTCAAGGTTGTTACATCTATATTTGTACTTTCATTAGCTTTAATCTTACTAAGTATTCTGCCTAACCGTGCGAGTATGAACGAAATTGTCAAAGCCGAAGAAATGGGCATTTTAAATTATGAGATTTACACCATTTTCGCAAATGACGATGTACCTTATATAAATCCTAAGGATATTAATCAAGAAGCCATTGATATGCTGAAAGGCATTCAAGAACCGGCATTGCCCCAATACTGGGATGCAGCCGCAGGTAAGAATGTCATTATCCTTCAGCTTGAAGCCTTTCAGAACTTCCTGATCGGACTGCACATAGACGGCCTGGAAATCACGCCGAATATGAATAAGCTTGCCAAGGAAAATTTCTATTTCCCTCACTTCTTCCAGCAGGTTGGCCAGGGAAACACGTCCGATGCCGAGTTTGTCGTCAATACATCCTTCTATATCCCGCCGCGTGGAGCTGCAACAGTAATTTATGCGGACAAAGCGCTGCCCAGTTTGCCGAAGCTCATGAGCCAGAAGGGCTATTATACAGCAACCTTCCACACTAATTCTGTGGCTTTCTGGAATCGTAAAGAGCTTTACAAGGCGCTCGGCTTTGATCGTTATTATGATCAGGAGTTTTTCGGTCAGGAGGATACCGTGTTTTTTGGTCCCTCGGATGAGCAGCTGTACAAGCAAACATCAGCAGAGCTGGAGAAGCTAAGCCAGTCTGGCAAGCCCTTTTATTCCCAAATCATTTCCATGTCCGCTCATCATCCCTTCTCCATTCCAGAGAACAAATACAAGATGGAGCTGCCCAAACGTTATGAAGGCACCTTCGTCGGCGATTATATTCGCGCCCAGAACTATGCCGATTACGCAATCGGGCTGTTCATAGACGATCTTAAAGCAAGAGGTTTATGGGATAAAAGCATCATTCTCATCTATGGCGATCATCTTGGCTTGCCTGTATATTCACTCAATAGTGATGATAAGGCATTGATGAAGGAAATTTACGGTCATGAATATGGTTTTACCGATATGATCAACATTCCGCTTATTATAGCCTCACCGGGCGTTACGTCGCCTAAGGAGTTCAATCAAGTAGGAGGACAAAGCGATTTGCTGCCAACGGTCGCGAATCTGACTGGCGTTTCCCTGCAGGATCATATCCATTTCGGTCAGGATTTATTGAATCAGACGAGTAATATTTTGCCAGAGCGCTATTATTTGCCTTCCGGCTCGATTATTACGAACGATGAGCTGTTTATACCAGGCACAGGCTTCAATGACGGCACTCATTATCCATTAGACCGCAAGCTGGAAGAGAACTCGGCTGCTACGGTTGACCAATACAATCGCGCACTTAAACTGCTGCAGATGTCTGATAGCTATGTAAGTCAATTACCTAAGCATAATTAATAGATGTTTACAGCTGCTGTGCAATTCTACAAAACCACCGGTAAATCAGGGTAATTCTTGATTTATCGGTTTTTTGCGTTATATCGGAAATTGAAGAGGAGTAAATTTCTACTCTATTTAAAATTTGTATATTGAAAATAAGTGAAATAATGGTTTTAATCATGATAAATTTTTGCTATTATTTAATCTGATATTATAAATAAAAACAATGAATGGGGTCGAAGTTTGTGTTTCTATTGCGAAAAAGGTACTATTTTTCACATCTATTACTGCTTAGCATTATCGTTACTATGCTCCTTCCTGCTTCCGTCTTTGCTGAAGGTGAAGCAGCACCATCAACAACGAGCGAGCCTCCATCTTTAAACTGGATCGACGGCACGGGCCAAACGATCGAGCTTGGCGATGGACTTGCACAGCTGAAGCTGCCAAAAGGGTTTACTTTTCTTGATAAAGAAAATACGAAAACCTTTGAAAATCAAATCGGAAATGTACCTACAGACGATGAAATCGGTTCCGTGTTCCCAGTAAACGAGGATGAGAACTGGGCGGTGTACTTCGATTATTTGGAGCCCGGACATGTATCAGACGATGAGAAGACGAGCATCGATGCTGACGAGCTTCTGCAAAGCTACAAAGAAGGAACCGAAGAGAACAACAAAGAACTTGCAAAGGAAAACTGGCTGTATGTCGATAAATGGGATGTGGCACCCTTTTACGATGAGAAGCTAAAGAGCTTGTCTTGGTCACTGCTGCTGCATGATGCGGGCGGCAATAAGCTTCTCAATTATAATGTGCGAATCTTAACGAGAGAAGGCTATGTCTCGGCCGTTCTAGTCTCCGATCCGGAGCATCTTGCAGCAGACCGCAAAACCTTCGAAACTGCCGTTCTGCCTGCTTTCACCTTGAAAGAGGGCAAACGGTTACGAGGATTATGATAAGAGCACCGATAAAACCTCCCAATACGGTTTAACGGCCCTTATATTAGGCGGAGGCGGACTGCTCGTGGCGAAGAAGGTAGGCCTCATTGCGATGATCCTCTTGTTCGCCAAGAAATTTTGGATTATTTTCATAGCTGGCGGCGGGGCATTATGGAAATTCATCCGCAGTCGTACTGCGAAGAAACAAACTCATAACGAATAAGCACATTTCTTTGAAGGCAGCAGCTTATTTTGCAACACATCAGAAAAACTCCGGGAGCGCGCGCTTCCGGAGTTTTTATTTTCAGCCCTTAGGACCGATATGAGGCTCAATTCCCGAATTTCCAGCAAATTACGGGTTATTCCTCTACGAGATGCTGTTATGATGAATTAATGTGCATGTATGATCCATCAACCTATTGAATGGAGAATTGATATGAAGAACAAAGCAGCAATGATCGCAATAAGCATTATGCTCCTCGCAGGTGCGGATCAGATGGCATCGCCTTTTACAAGCCGAGTTTATGCAAGCGCTATCAGTATGAATATTGGAGCTTCCGGCGATCAGGTTACCTTGCTGCAAGCAGACCTCAAGCAGCTTGGTTATTTCTCTTATCCGACTGTAACCGGTTATTATGGCTCCATCACCCAAACGGCTGTTGCCCGTTTTCAAGCTGATTACCTTCTGAGCGCAGACGGAATTGCCGGACCATTGACCCTGGAGGCGATCAAACATAGTATCATTAAACGAAATCTGCTGCAGGATACATATTCGTATATTGGAACCCCTTATGTATGGGGCGGCTCTAACCCTCTTACTGGATTTGATTGCTCCGGGTTTGTCTATTTCATGTTCAGTAAATTCGGAATCCCGCAGGTTCGATCAACATCAGCGATCCTGTTCTCGCAAGGCATCTCCATTAATAAATCAATGCTGCAACCGGGCGACCTCGTCTTTTTCAATAACAGCCGTACAGGCATGATCGATCATGTTGGCTTTTACTTAGGCAATGGTTCCTTTATATCCGCAACCGCTTCAAAAGGGATTTACATGCAGAAGCTGGATAATTTCTATTGGGGTCCGCGTTACGCTGGCGCACGGCGCGTGTACTGATAAATAATCCAGCAACCTGAAAATGAACATATCAGCCTCCCCGTGCCCATACATATAGGTATGCAGCATAACCATTTTCCTTTTCAAGGGGGAAGCCTCCATTGCGCCAGGATGAAGTGAAAGCTTTAGAACGTGCCATTGATGAGATAACGGAAATCGCTAAAGGATTCGGTCTCGATTTTTACCCGATGCGGTACGAGATTTGTCCAGCAGATATTATTTACACCTTCGGTGCCTATGGGATGCCGACCCGCTTCAGCCACTGGAGCTTTGGCAAGACGTTTAACAAAATGAAGATGCAATATGACTTTGGGCTCAGCAAAATATATGAGCTTGTCATTAACTCGAATCCTTGCTATGCCTTCCTGCTCGACGGCAATTCACTCATTCAGAACAAATTAATCGTCGCTCACGTGCTCGCTCACTGTGACTTTTTCAAAAACAATTCCCGGTTCGGCAATACGAACCGCAACATGGTTGAGAGTATGTCTGCCACCGCAGAACGCGTCAGCCAGTATGAAATGTTATATGGGACCGAGGCGGTTGAGAAATTTATCGATGCGATTCTAGCTATTCAAGAGCATATCGATCCCACCTTGATTAAGCCCTACCAGCTCGATAAAACGCATTATATCGAAATGCACAGCAAGGATGAGCTGAACAGAGTGCCTCCCCTGCAGACGGGTTATGAGGATCTGTGGACGCTTGAAACGGATGCTCAAGCCGATCAAGCTGATCAAGCCGCCAAAGGCTCCGAAGCGAAACGGTTCCCGCCCAAGCCGGAGAAGGATCTGATCTGGTTCATCGAGGAATATTCTCCGCAGCTGCAGGACTGGCAGCGCGATATCCTCTCTATGCTTCGTGATGAGATGCTTTATTTCTGGCCGCAAATCGAAACCAAAATCATGAACGAAGGCTGGGCTTCGTATTGGCATCAGCGAATCATCCGCGAGCTTGATCTCTCAAGTGAAGAGACGATTGAGTTCGCGATGCTGAATTCTTCTGTCGTACAGCCCTCTCGGCACAGCTTAAACCCCTATTATCTGGGCCTCAAAATCTTCGAGGATATTGAGAAGCGGTACGACAATCCGACCAAAGAGGAACGAGAACGGTTCGGACGCAAGCCAGGCCTTGGGCGCGAGAAAATGTTCGAGGTACGAGAATATGATTCCGATATCTCTTTCCTGCGCAATTATTTGACCAAGAAGCTGGTTGAGGATCTCGACCTGTACGTCTTCGAGAAGAAGGGCGCAGAGTGGAAAATTACGGACAAAACGTGGGAATCGGTACGGGATCAGCTCGTCTATTCCAAGGTTAACGGCGGCTTCCCGAATATTATGGTTATAGACGGCGATTTCAACCGTGTTGGCGAGCTCTTCCTGAGCCATCAATATGAAGGCGTCGAGCTTGATCTGAAGTACGTGGAGCGCACATTGCCCCATGTTGTGCAGCTGTGGGGCAAATCCGTCCATCTGGAAACCGTTGTCGAGGATAAACGCATCGTATTCAGCTGCGATGGCAAGAAGACGAGCCGCAAGTTTATTTGATGGATTGAACAAGAGATCGCCCACCTAGGCTCCTCATGAGCATAGGGAAGGCGATCTCTTTTTTGCGTCGACATTTGTATCCTATATTCCCATTGAAATTGTTCTAGTTTTCCAGACTGAACAGCCTGTTCATGGGCACCTGCAAATCTTTAAATACGATGGATTGGATCGTTTCCTGCTCCGTGTACAAATGACGTACCTGGTAGCTGCCGTCCTGCAGCGTATACACATGAACCGTACGATTGCCAGGATCGACAATCCAATATTCCTGCACCCCATACTTCTGATATAAGTTGAACTTCTCATTAAAGTCCTTTAGTGCGGTTGATGGTGACAGCACTTCAATGATAATGGTCGGCGCACCGTGACAGCCATTTTTTGAGATCTGATCCTTCGAGCATACAACCGAGAGATCGGGCTGCGTGACGTGGTCAGGCGACTCATAATCTTCATTTTCACTGAAAAACACATCAAATGGAGCAACGAACACATAACAGCTCCGATTCTGAAAGAATGTCCTTAGGGCAAAATGAAGCTCACCTACAATAAATTGATGCAATGAGGTCGGAGCCGGCGACATATTATAGGCTTTGCCGTTAATTAATTCCCACGTTCCGTCCCAGGTTAGCCAATCTTCATAGGTGTGGATTTTCTTCTCATCCGGATTTGATATTGATGTTTTAGGAAACAAGCACATGTGGTAAAATGTTAATTAAAAAAACGGTGATTATCATGTCTTTATTAAAAAAAGCATTAGAGCAAAGTTTCAAAGGTTAATCCGTTGTAGAACTTGACGATCTTGTCCATTTAATTGAGGAAAGCTTCGGATACCATGTTCAATTAACGCGAATGGAACAGCCAGTGGAAATCACAGATACAAAAGAAGAAAATTACCTCGGTAATCTTTCGCGATCCAGACGTCATTCATCAGCTTACCCAAGCTGAGATGGACAGGCAAAACGGTATTTCAACTTATAGTGATAGTGAGGAAGAATTCTCCCGGTTGCTAACCGAGATCAATCATGAAAAATAAACGATCTAAGGTTCTATGGACGAGTTGTGCTCGTATTGCTCTAGCCAGGATGCAGCCATTTAAATTGATCCCATGAACGTATTCCGGCGGACAAAAGCCATTTTATCTTCAGAACCAGAGAACAAGTCATACGGCATCTCTGGCTTCCCCGGATTTTCTTTTAATGGCTACTCATGGACTCTAATCGGTAATATTGTTGTTGTTTACTTGCAAGAAGTTTACGTTGATGCTTGTTACTTCGCAAATTCCGGATCTGTTCATCATATTTTCTGGGGAATTGATCCTGATGATGAATAAATTAATGCCAAGAAATCCGCAGCTACACAGGCTGTTTTTCTTGGCATTCCGCTTCCTCCTGTCGGGTTCCCTGTAACTTTACATTCCAGTTTATTTCCAAACTTCCTATCCAACCCTATATTTGTGGTATCAAATTTCGTTCTATAACCCATTCACGCTTTCTTTCCAAAAACTCTAGCCACAGTTCAACTAACTGTCTGCCGTTAATCAGATCCATATTCAATCCTTGCGCATAGTTACGAGCATTAGCAGTAAAATCACTCGTTGTCACCACATAACCACCTACAGCACCTTGCTTGACCATCTGGGAGTGAATAATCGCGATCGGACCAAATCCAACCAGATTCATATCGTTGTAACATTTCACTTGACCAAGGTACAACTTATTATCGATCCGCTCTTCAATATCGACGCCAAAATCTCCTGAACTCTTAGTAACGTAAGTTCTGCCGCCTCGAACGGTTGTCATGATATCCGCAACAAAATGTTCGAACAGCAGCGGATCTTCGTCCTTCTCCTGCTCCAGGTCCCGCTTGAAACGGTTATACAGACCAATACGAAGGGTCTCCTTCATATCTTCATGAGATGAGAACGCATCAAGCGCATTCCTGCGATAGTTCTCTAACATACGTTTCTGGTTGTAATACAGATACAGTAAATAACAAATAGCAACTATCGATAAGCAGAACAGCACAGTCATTATACATCGCTCCTTTATATCCATCCTTACCAACCATCTGGTGTTTCAATCAGTCCGCTTTCACCGCAGTAGCTAGATAAACACTATCCGAAATGGAGGAATGGAAATGCCATCTACAGACTTAAAAGGAGCTGGAATATGCCATTGCTGAAATTATGGAGGTTGCATCTGGACTCTAGCTTGATTTCTACCCGATGCGGTACGAAATTTGCCCGTCGGATATCATCTATACCTTTGGGCATATGGCTTGCCTACCCGCTTAGCCACCGGAGTTTTGGCAAGACGTTTAACAAAATGAAAATGCCAATACGATTTCGGACTCAGCAAAATTTATGAACTTGTCATAAATTCTGATCCTTGTTATGCATTCCTGCTCGACAGCAACTCCCTTGTCCAAAATAAGCTGATCGTAGCTCACGTTCTTGCCCACTGTGAGTTTTTCAAAAATAATGCCCGCTTCTCCAAAACAAACCGCAACATGGTCGAAAGCATGACACCAACGGAAGAACGAACCAGCGAGTACGATATGATCCATGGAACACTAGCCGATGAACAATTTATTGAAGCTGACCTTGCTATCCAAGAGCATGTTGATCCTTCCATCGTAAAACCTTATCGGATGTCAAAGGATACTTATATTTCTTCCTTGCAAAAGCCTTCAAAGGCAGCAAAACCCACTCCGCTCTCATCGTCTTATGACGATTTGTGGTCACTAGAGAAAGATGATTCGCAGGAGGAACAAGAAAAGCCTGTATCCTTCCCTCCTCAGCATGAGAAGGATATCTTATGGTTTATTGAGGAGTATTCATCCGTCCTAGAACCATGGCAGCGAGATATCTTAACAATGCATAGCGATGAAATGCTGTGCAGCCATCACGACATTCGCTGACTACCTAGGACTGAAGATATTCGAGCCATCGAGAAACGTTGGGATAACCCTACCCTAGAAGAAAACGGAACGGTATGGACGAGTACCCTGACGCGGCAGAGAAAAAATGTTTGAGGTTCGTGAAAATGATGCGGACATTTCTTTTATACGCAATTACTTAACCAAAGAATTGGTGAAGGAACTTGATCTATATGTCTTAGAGAAGAAAGGTCCGGAGTGGAAAATCACCATAAAATCGTGGGAAAACATCCGCCATCAGCTCGCTTAATCTCACGTAAATGGCGGCTTCCCGTATCTCGTTGTGAAAGACGGGGATTATTTGCACAACGGCGAGCTTTACTTGCTGCATCAGTTTGAAGGTGTGAGCTGGAGCTGAAGTATGTGGAATTAGACGCTACCCTATGTTCATCAGCTGTGGGGAACCGTTTATCTGGAGACGGTTGTCGAGGATAAACCGTTCTTGTTTATGTTTGAGGGGAAGATGGTTAGTCGGAAGTTTTTGTAAAAAAATAATAAGCCTGTGCAGTGATATGCACAGGCTTATTATTTTTTATTTACGACTGAACTAGTAGGGTCTGTGGAAAGACATTCTGCTAAATATCAACAAAAATGACCAAGATGCCTTTATCCTACAGAATATTTTATGCTTCCTTATCACTCAGATTTTCAGTAATCTGTGGTAAATTTACGATCCAAATTAATTTTGTCCTATAGTTATAAACTCAACTTTCGCAGCTTAAATTTGGCAGGTAAGCCTTGATGTAACTAGGCAAACCTGCGATCCATTGCTGAAGTTGTGTTTGGATAAGTGTTGTGATCTTCTTATTGACCTTCTTGGCGACATCTTCGATCAAATTAATGAGTTGCTTTAAAGCAATCGCCCAATCTAATTGATTTACTTCATCACAAAGCAAGTGAAACAAGCCACCTAATGTGCGGTGGTCGGTGCTTTGACGATGTTGCCATGCCAGCAGAATGTAACGAGAGAAAACAATTGTGGTGTGGCTGACAAGCAGATCATAGGAACGCCCCTGAAATTCCTTTTGCAGACGCAGCAAGGATTTGGCGCACTTAAAGAACACTTCAATGTCCCAACGAATTCCGTAGATCCGAATAATTTCATCCTCGGGCAATGAGCGATTGGTACACAGGATGGCAAGCCATTCTTTCTTATTCGAACGATGGCGCACGAATACCATCGTGACCGGAATGCCAGGGGACAATTCAGTACGAATGGAACGCAGAATACCATTGTTCTTTCCCTGAACAGGGACGGCTTCATAGTAAAGCTCTTGCAGAGATAAACGACGTCCGCCGACAAGATAACGCTTCTTATCTGCCTTTACCATGCCAATCACGTCCAAACCGCGATCAAGCATCTCTTGGATTAGTGGCGCATGTGTAAACCAACTGTCCATGAGCACATAAGAAGCCTGCACACCAGCGGAAAGCGCACGATCGATCATAGCTGGTATGACCCGAGGCGCGGGCAATAAAGCTTCCAGCCGTCGCTTGTAGCCGGACGTTCGCTTGTCTATCCCTTCCATAATGCCACTTACTTGGGACTTGAGCGAAGCCAGCAGGGAGAAGTCAACAGGGATAAATGTGTGACCGTCCGACCAGCCTAGCGTGAGCATCCGAAATCCTTTATAGTAGCTACCGGTCGCATGATCCTTAAATCTAGAAAGCAATTCGACCGCCTTGCTGCGATTCCGCTCAAACATGGAATCGTCGACTACAAATACAGATACGCGGTCCTTCCTGGTCAGCGCGTGAACCTTTTCAATCGTGGACGAACTGAGCAATGACAAGAATCGGCGCCACGCGTAGCCACTGTGATTTAGGAAGCGGTAAACCGCATCCTTACCAGGAAATGAATCTCCTCTATCGCTTTCCAACAAACGAAACCAGTTCTTGTGATGAAACAAGAGAACAAAGACAAGCTGGAATAAAAACGAACAGGAATAGCCGAACTTCTTCCTAAAGCCCGCTGTTTTCAAGTGTTGTAGCACTTTCAGTTCTTTAAATGCTGGTTTGATTTCATTTGGAAGTTGATTCTGATGTACGTTTTGCTCTATCATGTAGAGGACACCTCTTCTGTATGGTAGTGATTGCTAGACACTCTCACTTTACCAAACGAAGCGGTGTTTTTCTATTTTGGCAACCTCTGTATTGAATTCGCCGTTTATTTAGGCACATCATGCAGTTAAGCCGATTTTCGCTCTGCGAAAGTTCAGTTATAAAAATCTCGATGAAGCGTCGGTATCACTACGCTCCACCGAGACAAAAAGAATATGTCGTCCTAGTCCAAACTAAAAACATCTGGTAAACCTAGGTTTACTGCTGCCGTGTCCTGTTCTATAGTATGGACAAGTATTTGGTGGCGTTAACATTGTTTATTTTGTACCAATATAATACTATTATTGTATAACGTAAACAGGAGGTTGTGGAATGAATCAAGAGAACTTAGAAGAAGATCAAAAAAAAACCAATCAACAAGTTTCTGTTAAAGAAAAAGATCAAGATGATAATAATACTTTTGAACTGCCTCATAACAGACAAGTTAATAAATCTGATGAAAAAGATGAATCAAAAGCTGCTGCACAAGCAATTAATTTATTGCTAGAAGAAAGACAAAAATTCATATTAATTGGTTTAACCGGTAAAACAGGTTCTGGCTGTTCTACTACAGCAACTTTACTAAATAGTAAAATGTTTGAGGATTTTAATCCTCCTGAAGTTATTCATTCAAATTTTACTAATAATGAAGAAAGAAAATATGAAATAGTGCATCATTATTTGAAATCTAACTGGCATCCTTTTAATGTTATTAAAGTAAGTAATATCATTTCAACTTTTTTGCTTGATTACACTTACATAGACTTCGTACAAGAATTAACTAAATTACAACTTCAAAGAAAACAAGAAAATACATATGTTCTTACAGATGTATTTAATAATAGTACCCTAAAAACAGAAGTACAGACTGCATTAAAGAAAAATAAGCTACCAATATTAGATAAAACATTTGAAGAATTATTTAATGAAATGAGAGATATTCGAGAAACAGTAAAACATCTTTATACCCACAAAAATAATGAACCTAAGTCAAAACCTAAATATAATGAAATGTATAATGCATATGATTTTTACTTCGAAAAACTCCCTCTATTTTCAAAGCAATTTAGAGATTTATTAGATGAATTAGAACCTAAATTAAGTTCTCAAGTTTTACAAGCATTAGGTAATAATATACGAACTTCGGGTTTTGCATTCTGTACAGATTTTGAGCCGGGAAACGTATTAGAACTATCACAAAGAACTAATAATTTAGTTAAATTACTCAGAGATTACATTAAACATATCAAGAAAGAAAAGAAAATCTTGATTGTAATAGATGCTTTCAGGAACCCTTATGAAATCACATTTTTTAAAGACCGCTATTCAGCATTTCATCTATTTTCAATAAATTCTTTAGAAGAAGATAGAAAAACAAGAATAAGAACAAACTTATTAAATGAAAAAGACATTGATGAAATCGATGAAGTTGAAAGCGGAGCACAAACCAAAAATAAAACTAAAGAAAAATTCACAAATCAAAATATACCTGAATGTTTACAAATAGCTGATATTCATTTATTTAATCCTCAAGAAGATGATGGTAACTATCATGAACTTAAAAGACAATTAGCTAAGTACATCACTTTAATTATGCATCCTGGGCTAATTACCCCTACAAACATCGAACGATGTATGCAAGTAGCTCTTACTGCAAAAGTTAATTCTGGTTGTCTTTCTAGACAAGTAGGAGCCGTTGTCACTGATATTAACTATTCAGTAAAAACAATTGGATGGAATGATGTACCTGAAGGTCAAATCCCTTGCAATCTCAGAAGCTTAACAAGATTAATTAAAGGTAATGATAAAAATGCATTTAGTGAGTTTGAAAGAACAGACAAAAAATTTATAGAATTTTACAAGAGCAAAGCAGAACATAAGCTAAATAATCCCGATGTAAGTGATAGAGTATTTACCTATTGTTTCAAAGACTTGTATAACGGAAGTACAGATAAAGATAATCAAGTTCATACCAGATCATTGCACGCTGAAGAAAATGCATTTTTACAATTAACTAAATATGGTGGGATGGGGATTAAGGGAGGCTATCTATTCACCACTGCTAGTCCTTGTGAACTTTGTTCTAAGAAAGCATACCAATTAGGAATAACTAAAATATATTATATCGATGAGTACCCAGGTATTGCACAAAAGCATATCCTTAATAATGGTTCTAACCAACCTGAACTAATCTTATACAAAGGAACAATTGGTACATCATATCATAAACTTTATACACCATTAATGCCTATTAAAGACGAACTATACACTTTATTCGATATTAGTTTCAAGTAATAAATTACTTTAAATAACAGAAACCAAAAAACTGTTGATATACCCTTACACTTATTTGATTAAACAAGCAAAAAATAACAAGGTCAGAATTACATAGAATCTGAAGTAGGAATTAAAGATGCACAATTTCTAAGTAAATCAGAAAAATGGAGAGAAAAATTACTGGGAATACTGCTGGCGCTGCAACCATTAATACTATTTCAGGTGCTATCGGAACTGCAGCTGCTACTACCGCCGTCTCAACTGTCGCTTCGGCTGGAGTTGCTGTTGGTGCGTGCAGCTTTCGGGACTGCTATTGCTGGTTCTGCTATTGTAGGAGTTGCGATCGTTGTACCCTGTAGTAGCTGTCGCTGCTTTAGCAGGAATCCGATTTAAAGTATTTAAGAATATATTTAGTGCACTAGCGTTGCATAAAAACCCAGTTGTTTTTTGACTGAAAATTATGACAATCATTTTTCGTTGTCAGAACCAAAAGGTCGAGCAGCCATTAAAGGTAGCCCTGCCCACTTGATAATTTATGTATATTAAGTCTTTTGCGTCAGACAACTGCCCTTTTGGGCTTATCGGTCAAGAGGATTCAAGTTGCTTTCTGCCTGCCGACTTGCGACTAGGCTTTCGCTTCATCCTCTCGATCCACTGAGTGAACGGTTTCCAAATTAACGCTTTCAACCAAATTTATAAGCACCTTAGCTCAACGATGGCTGGGCTTCGTATTGGCATCAACGAATCATCCGTGAGCTTGATCTCTCAAGTGAAGAGACGATTGAGTTCGCGATGCTGAATTCTTCTGTCGTACAGCCCTCTCGGCACAGCTTAAACCCCTATTATCTGGGCCTCAAAATCTTCGAGGATATTGAGAAGCGGTACGACAATCCGACAAAAGAGGAACAAGAACGGTTCGGACGCAAGCCGGGCCTCGGACGCGAGAAAATGTTCGAGGTACGAGAATATGATTCCGATATCTCTTTCCTGCGCAATTATTTGACCAAAAAGCTGGTTGAGGATCTCGACCTGTACGTCTTCGAGAAGAAGGGCGCAGAGTGGAAAATTACGGACAAAACATGGGAATCGGTACGGGATCAGCTCGTCTATTCCAAGGTTAACGGCGGCTTCCCGAATATTATGGTTATAGACGGCGATTTCAACCGTGTTGGTGAGCT
This sequence comes from uncultured Paenibacillaceae bacterium, assembly GCA_963793665.1. Classification (GTDB taxonomy): domain Bacteria; phylum Bacillota; class Bacilli; order Paenibacillales; family Paenibacillaceae; genus Paenibacillus_Z. The sequence goes on along the minus strand of CAWCBD010000002.1, from coordinate 423,644 downwards.
CTTCCTGAGCCATCAATATGAAGGCGTCGAGCTTGATCTGAAGTACGTGGAGCGCACCTTGCCCCATGTTGTGCAGCTGTGGGGCAAATCCGTCCATCTGGAAACGGTTGTCGAAGATAAACGCATCGTATTCAGCTGCGATGGCAAGAAAACGAGCCGCAAGTTTATTTGATGGATTGAAAAAGAGATCGCCCTTCCTTGGCTCCTTATGAGCTTAGGAAGGCGATCTCTTTTTTTGCGTCGACATTTGTATCCATATTCCTATTTGAAAATATTCTAGCGTTCCAGACTGAACAGCCTGTTCATGGGCACCTGCAAATCTTTAAATACGATGGATTGGATCGTTTCCTGCTCCGTGTACAAATGACGTACCTTGTAGCTGCCGTCCTGCAGCGTATACACATGAACCGTACGATTGCCAGGATCGACAATCCAATATTCCTGCACCCCATACTTCTGATATAGGTTGAACTTCTCATTGAAGTCCTTTAGTGCGGTTGATGGTGACAGCACTTCAATGATAATGGTCGGCGCACCGTGACAGCCATTTTTTGAGATCTGATCCTTCGAGCATACAACCGAGAGATCGGGCTGCGTGACGTGTTCAGGCGACTCATAATCTTCATTTTCACTGAAAAACACATCAAATGGAGCAACGAACACATAACAGCTCCGGTTCTGAAAGAATGTCCTTAGGGCAAAATGAAGCTCACCTACAATAAATTGATGCAATGAGGTCGGAGCCGGCGACATATTATAGGCTTTGCCGTTAATTAATTCCCACGTTCCGTCCCAGGTTAGCCAATCTTCATAGGTGTGGAATTTCTTCTCATCCGGATTTGACACGATGGTCGACCTCCCTCTGATATTAAATATGAACCTTTGCTAATTTTACCATGATTAAGCCGATCACTGCTAATTTTTACTCATTTTCATTATCAATAGTATTACTAGATTAACCAGTTATAGAACATTCGAGTGCAGATACCCGGCTCTTGAATGATTATTTTCTAAAACTGGTTGTGGTGCGTTTCAAGCCTTAGAATAAACTGTTTACCCGTTCCTCAATGTGTCCCAGCATTGCCCGCCTTGCTGTATCATCGACCCGCGGGACACTGCCGAACAAGAGATGATCTACAACCTCTATCCCGCAAAACTCGAAAATACCTGCGTCCGACGTTTTCTTCATGGCATCTGTCATCCCGGTAGAATCATAGACTTCATTTGGTGTACCATGCGTATTGATCAGCAACCCTTTCTTACCGGTCAAGAGCTTCTCGATATTACCATCCTTACCATAAGCATAAGCAAATCCATAGGAGAAGACGCGGTCTACATACCCTTTCAGAATGCCCGGCAGGCCCGTCCACCATATCGGATAAATGAATGTAATAACATCTGCAGATGTGATGAAATCTTGTTCGGCTTTAATGTCTGCGGGTATTTGACCTGCACGTAACGAATTGAATTCCTCAAGCGACAATACAGGCTCGAATTGCAAGGTGTACAGGTCACGAACGACAGTTTCATGCCCTTTTGCCTTTAAGGTATGTACTGTTGTTTGTACGATGGCATGGTTAAAGCTCTGAGAATTGGGATGTGCGACGACGATAAGGTGATTCATCAGTTACCTCCTCCAGCTATAAATAGATAGGGTATCATGTTAGGTTCCCCATTCTTCTATTACCCTTATTCATCCCTCTCCTACGCAAAAAGAGCGGCTGGCATCTAATAATGCCAAACCGCTCCTTCTTCAACCATTTGTTCTGCGCTCTGCCCGAACACGCGGCCGCAAATGTAAGTCAAACCTCTACCTTTGTCACATCAACGGTAACGACAAGGTCCGCTTCGCTTGTCCCACGATATACACCCTTGACGGGAACGATATCTTTATAGTCCCTGCCATGACCCAATTTCACATAACGTTCGCCGACTAAGGAATCGTTGGTTGGATCGAAGCCGCACCACCCGATTCCGGGCGCGTAGGCTTCAACCCACGCATGTGACGCCTGTTCAAAGTCAGCGCTGCCTCCCTGTAAATCACCGACAAAATGATAGCCGCTCACATAGCGGCAAGGAACACCGTTTGACCGGCATATGGCAATCATTAAATGGGCAAAGTCCTGACATACCCCGCGACGTCTGCGTATCATGTCACTGGCGATTGTATATACGTTCGTTGCATAGGGATCATATACGAACTCTGCATGTATTCGGCTGCAGACGCTTAGGAGCCAGTCATAGACCTCCTGCTCCTCTCCCGCTATATTATGATCGGGAACATGCGCTTCCGCGAAAGCAGCCACCTCAGGCGTGATACAGGTGTAGTCCGTCGGGAGCAGATACTCAGTGAAGCGGTTCTGTGCCTCTTCGCCCGCCAGCCACTCCCATGCTTTATTCGGTTCCATCCCTTGCGTTCCTACGATCCTTTTGCTTGCCTCTTTCGTTACGATAGTCATTTGCGTCCTGATCGTAAGCTTCTTATGAGGCTCATTTACCGAGAACGCATGCACACGATTACCGAAATAGTCTTCGTAGCTAAAAAGCGAAGCATTCGGTTCGACGAAGATTGAATGTTGGTAGCAGGACTGCTGATCATTCGTAAACGGCGTCAATCTGATCTCATTGACACTGTCCGTTACTGCTCCCATGTAGGAATATTGTGTCGTGTGCGAAATGCAAAGCTTCATGCGCTGACCTCCCCCATCCGAAAGAAGGTATGCGCAAACGTTACCCCTAGCTGCTGAGAGGCCTGCAGCAGGCGGCCAGTTACTGCATTTTCCAGATCAAAGGATAGATCCTCCCGCTCCAAGCATGCAAGCTCTGCCCTAAGCTTACCCACCTGACGGATGATACGGTCATGCGAGATCCGCAGCTGTTTCTCCTGCAGCTCGATACCGCGCAGGTGATCATCCAGCTCATCGAGCGAGAAGTGTACAGAACGCGGGAACGCCGTACTAAGCACAAGAAACTCAACGATAGAGTCAAGTGAGAATCCATCCGCGTAATAACGCCGGAACGCTTGATAACCGCTAACCGAGCGGAGCACCGCCTGCAAGAATGGATACACATCGCTATCCATGCTAAAATCTTCGGTTGAGGTCGATTTGGAAGCATGGACAGACTGCATAATGCGAAGTGTATTTTCCGCCCGTTCCAAATAACGGCCGCATTCAATGAAATGCCATTCATTCTCCCGCGGCATAACGGACTGGCAGATACCGGTGAAGAGCGCGGTCCATTCCTTGATCCGTCCAAAAAACTGATGCGGAGATTCTCTGCTCACGTCACTTGGCTGCTTCTCTCTAAGCCATAGGTAAAACCCGTTGATGGCATCCCAAAGCTCGCTCGGCAGCTTCTCGCGAAGCGTGCGCACATTGCCTCTGGCGTGGTTCACACAAGTGACTAGCGAGTTCTCGTTGTCACGATCCAGTGTTACGTAATGAATGACATCCTGCTCCGTATAGGTAGCGCCATACTGCTGCTCATAAGCTAGGCGGCTTCCGAGCGCGTCAACGATTCGACCCCATTTACACAGCCGCTGCTCTTTGGATTCTGCTTCCCCGATCGGTTGTACTTGTAATTCCTCGGACTGCAGGTGGTAATGAACATCAATGAGTCTTGCGTGATTCTCTGCCCGCTCCATATAACGACCAATCCAAAACAACGCTTCGGCATTTCGATTGAGCATCGTTCATCCCTCCAAATGATATTCAGTTAACGACTTAACACCCATGTGTCTTTGACGCCGCCGCCCTGAGAAGAGTTAACGACAAGGGAACCTTCCTGCAGTGCAACACGAGTCAAACCGCCTGGAATAACATGCGTGTCCGCACCCATAAGAGTAAATGCACGCAAATCAATATGACGCGGAGTCATCGCTCCGCCCATCATGACCGGAGCTGTAGAGAGCTTCATCGTGGTTTGTGCGATATACCTGGCAGGATCGTGACGAATCGCATCAGCAAAGGCAGATATCTCCTTGGGAGTAGCGGCCGGGCCGATCAACATGCCATATCCGCCGGATAAAGAGGTTTCTTTAACGACCAGCTGCTCCAAATTATCTAATACATACTCGCGGTCTTCTTTGCGTGAAAGAATGTAAGTCGGAACATTATGAAGAATAGGCTCTTCTCCTAGATAATAACGAATCATATCCGGTACATAGGCATACACTGCTTTATCGTCCGCGACACCCGTTCCAGGAGCATTGGCAATCGCAACATTACCTGCACGGTACGCATTCATTAACCCAGGAACACCAAGCAGAGAATCAGCTTGAAACGCGATAGGATCAAGGAACTCGTCATCCAACCGGCGATAGATAACATCGACCTGCCGAAGCCCGCGAAGGTCGCGCAAGAAAATTTTATGATCCTTATAAAGGAGATCACGGCCTTCTACAAGATGTATACCCATTTGCTGGGCCAAAAATGCATGTTCAAAATATGCGGAGTTGTACGCTCCAGGCGTGAGCAGTACGATAAGCGGATTCGCTTTGCCAGATGGAGCTAAGCTGCGCAGTGAGCTTAGGAAAACATTCAAGCTGCGTTCAATATCCGCTACCCTGCTTGACAGATACAAATCAGGGAACAGCTCGCTCATTAAGCTTCTGCCCTTATATAAGTAAGAGAATCCTGACGGGGTACGCAGGTTATCTTCAAGGACATAATAACGGCCTTTCTCATCACGGATCAAATCAATCCCTGAGGCTGTTATATAAATATCCTTTGGTACCTGCAGCCCAGCCATTTCCGGACGAAAATACTTGTTGCTGACGATCATCTGCCGTGGAATAACGCCATCCTTCACAATCCGCTGATCAAAATAAATATCCCGGATAAAGGCGTTCAGTGCTTTGACCCGCTGCTTCATTCCCCGTTCAATTGAATCCCATTCATGCTTCGGAATAATACGAGGAATGTAATCAAAGGGGATCGTCCGCTCGAGCGGTTCAGATTGATTAGGCGAATATAAAGTAAACGTGATGCCTTCTTCTAGCATGCGCTGCTGCATCGTTAAATGTCTCGCAGCGATTTCAGGGGGCTTCATGCGGGCGAATGTTCGATGGACAGCCTCATAATGAGCGCGTACCGTTAAATCCTGCTCGAACATCTCGTCGTAAAACGACTGTGAATCGTAAGAATTGAATTGCGACTGAATCGCCATCGACATGTTTACCGCCTCCAAAGCCATCAGTTGTCACTTTAATGTCAAGTTGTACTCGAAAATCTTATAAATTTTGGATGAAACGCTGGAGTTTGTTACCTGAATCATACCTAATACAAAATCACATGTCAACTTATATAACATAAAGTAAGGACGCCAACACGGCGTCCTTACTGGTTTTTTTGCGATTATGTATTGACTGCGCTTTCAACTTCTCAGATCATCCGGCATAAGCCAGATAAGCAGGACTGTTTTCACGTATAAGGTGACTCACCTTTCGGATATTCGCTGCCGAGACCGTAGCCCATATGCGCTCGCCAGTAGGCAAGTCATCTTCGAAGTAAAGCTTGCGCTGTATGGGATCATAAACATTGGCTTTACTCAGGTTGACGATCGCATTCCTGTCCACCTGAACGTAACCAAAGGCACCGAACTGAGAAATGAGCTCTGCCGCGGTTTGCGGATAATGGAAATTCCCCCAACGAGTCACAAATTCCGGCCCATTCTTCGTTGGAATGACCATGCAAATTTCATCGACTTGGACAATCCCGGGCACTCCTTGGTCATTCACTAACAGCAGCTCCATATGAAATCCCTCCTGATAAAATAAGAACCTACGTTCCCATATTATCATGATATCACAAATTTATCCACCCTCCTTCGTTAGGTTAACCCATCAAAGATAATGCCGCAGTGCATGAAATCACACTGCGGCTTTTTTAAGCTGCCTTTTATCGATTCAACAGACTTCCTACATACCGCAGCAGTTCATTTGAACAAACCGGGCAGTATCCATGCTCATCCATAAGCCGCTTCGTCACCTCGTTAATTCGCTTGAGCTGTCTTTCATCCGGTGTTTTGGTAGAGGTGGTGATCTTCACAACATCCTTCAAGTCGGTAAACAGCTTCTTCTCGATCGCTTCACGAAGCCGGTCATGGCTGTAATAATCGAACTTCTTGCCTTTGCGTGAATACGAGGAAATCCGAATGAGAATTTCTTCGCGGAATGCTTTTTTCGCATTTTCAGAAACACCGATCTGCTCCTCAATGGAACGCATAAGCCGCTCATCCGGATCCATCTCTTCACCGGTCAGAGGATCTTTGATTTTTGACCAGTTGCAGTAGGATTCAATATTATCGAGATAGTTCTCAAACAACGTTTTTGCCGATTCCTCATAGGAATACACAAAGGCTTTCTGAATTTCCTTCTTGGCCAAATTATCATATTCCTTGCGGGCAATCGAAATGAAGTTTAAGTACCGCTCACGCTCTTCCTTCGTAATCGAAGGATGCTGGTCGAGGCCTTCCTTAAGCGCACGAAGCACATCAAGAGCATTAATACACTGCACATCATGCTTGATAAGCGCACTTGAAATACGGTTGATGACATACCGCGGGTCGATACCAGACATACCCTCTTCGATAAATTCGGATTGCATTTCCTTCAAATCGGCTTCCTTGTAGCCTTCGATTTCCTCACCATCATACATGCGCATTTTCTTAACAAGGTCCATTCCCTGCTTCTTCGTCTCCTTAAGCCGGGTAAGGATGGAGAAAATAGCAGCAGCCCTGAGCGTATGCGGCGCAATATGAATGTGCTTCATGTCGCTTTGATCAATCAGCTTCTTGTAAATCTTCTCTTCTTCAGACACTTTCAAGTTATAAGGAATTGGCATGACAATCATCCGGGATTGCAAAGCTTCATTCTTCTTGTTGGCAATAAACGATTTGTACTCCGTCTCGTTCGTATGCGCAATAATGAGCTCATCCGCAGAAATTAACGCAAATCTGCCAGCCTTGAAATTCCCCTCCTGTGTAAGCGAAAGCAAATTCCAGAGAAATTTCTCGTCGCATTTGAGCATTTCCTGAAACTCCATCAGTCCACGATTGGCTTTGTTAAGCTCACCGTCAAATCGATAGGCCCTTGGATCTGATTCCGACCCAAATTCCGTAATCGTCGAGAAATCAATGCTGCCTGTCAGATCGGCAATATCCTGTGATTTGGGATCCGAAGGGCTGAACGTTCCTATACCGACCCGGCTTTCCTCGGACACGAATACACGCTCCACCATAACCCTCTCAATATCACCGCCGTATTCTGTCCTCAGCCGCATCTGGCAGGATGGACATAAATTGCCTTCTATACGGACGCCAAGCTCTTTTTCTACCTCGGGACGAAGCTCGTTCGGAATAAGATGAAGCGGATCCTCATGCATCGGACATCCTTTTACCGCATAAATGGCACCTTTTGTTGTACGTGAGAACTGCTCCAGCCCCCGCTTGAGCATCGTTACTATCGTAGATTTCCCTCCACTGACTGGACCCATCAGCAGCAAAATCCGCTTACGAACGTCAAGCCTTCTTGCCGCCGAATGGAAATACTCCTCCACCAGATTCTCAACCGCACGGTCTAATCCAAATATCTCCTGTTCAAAAAACTTGTATTTCTTCCTTGCCCCACCATCCTCAACAACGCCAAAAGACTCGATCATCTCATAGACACGAGCATGCGCTGTCATTGCAGGAGTAGGATCCTGCTTCAGCAACTCGAGGTATTCCGTAAACGTCCCAGTCCACGCAAGCTTCTCGCTTTCCGCTTTGTACGCTGATATCCGTTTTAAAATATCCATGCCGTACCTCCTCTCGTCCAATCCGGTGCTGCTCACTAACACATTACCTGTTTACGCTGCGGGTCACCATCCATCACATCTAAAGCTGCCCGGCTTTTTTTATTGAAGTAATACAATCCTATGCGTCAACATAGGGGAAGTTGCTCTATATTTTAAATGACAATCCATCAAATTCTGCGCTTCTGTAACAATTGTTTCAACCATCGTTTACACCCCGTTTACGAACTCTGCACAAGCCGCTCTACGTTCGGCTCTACATGCCCATGTCGAACTCGGCACAACCTGACGAAATGCTTCATAAGGCGACAAAATCCATCGTTATGAAATTGGTCCGATTCATTGCTATAACGGCGGGAGTGAATATGTTATAATCTGGGGCAGGCAGCTGGAAGGGGGCTCACGCACATGGCCGTCAAGCATGAAACAGAATTGTACAAGCCAATTAAATCCTACTTCGAAGCTCGGGGCTTTGAAGTGAAAAGTGAAATTATGCATTGTGATCTAGTTGCCATTCATCCGCAAAGCGGCGAAACCATACTGGTAGAAATGAAGAAAACGTTCAATCTCGCTCTTCTGCTTCAGGGCATTGAACGTTTGCGTCTGGGCGGGGACGTCGTGCTCGCGGTCGAGCGCAACCGCAAGAAGAACGGCTCCCATAATCAGCGCTTTGGCGACCTGACAGAATTATGCCGGATGCTTGGCATCGGTCTGATGACCGTTACTTTCTTTAAGACGAAAGCACCGGTGCTCGATATACTCTGCGAGCCAGGTGAGCCCCCTCTGCGAGGGCAGCGCCGCCTGCGTCAAACGCGCCTACTTAATGAATTCCGTGAACGAAGCGGCGACTATAATATAGGCGGCAGTACAGGCCGGAAGCTGGTCACTGCATATCGGGAAAAGGCTTTGCGGGTCGCATGGGCAATAAGCCAGCATGGCCAGTTACCACCTCGCCAAGCTGCGGCAATTACAGAGGTTCGATTAGCCAGCGATATTCTTCAGAAGGATTACTATGGCTGGTTCGAACGGGTCAAGCGCGGTGTTTATCGGCTGAAGCCGGACGGCGCAGCTGCCATAATCGAGCATTCCGAGGTTATTGAAGCTTGGCTTAAGGGTCGAGCTCTGCAGCCAATTCAGAGTGAAGGGGAGTACGAAGCATGAGCAGCATATCAGACAATGAATCAAACGAAGCCTTTCGCCGCATTGGCAAAGTGGAGGACTTCCCGCAGTTTCCAGCAGCTGTTCAAGTGGATAACGATCCATTCTTCATCGTTCATTCCAATGTGCGTGCCAAAGACGAGGCGCCTCAATACAAGCTGGTCTCTGCCATTTGCCCTCATGCTGGCGGTACCGTTCGTCCAATGGAAGACGAGTTAATTTGCCCGCTTCATTATTGGTCCTTCGATGCATCAACGGGTGCTTCAACTAACGTTCCTGGTGAACAGCTGGAATGCCAGCCGCTAGCTATCCTAGACGGGCATTTTATTATTCAAGCTTCTTCTTAGATGAGCCTGATTTCTATTAATCTATAAGACCTGCACAGTAAAAGAAGACCGGCATCCCATCAACTGGGATACCGGTCTTCTGTCCGTTTGGCAAGGCTGCTTAACAGCGGGCCATAAATTCATTGAAGGCTTCGGCAAAAGCGTGAATACCAAGCGCCATCCGATCGCCATGTGTGTAAGTAAAGTTAAGCCGCGCCGTATTCGATTGGGGCTCAGCCGCATAGAAGGATGCGCCTGGGACGAAAGCAACATTTTTCGTAACTGCACAACGAAGCAGGGCTGCCGCATCAAGACCTTCAGGAAGCTCAAGCCACAGGAACATACCGCCCTTTGCTTCCTCCCAGGATACGTCACGCAGGTTCTGCTGGCGAAGCAGTCTCTGCATATCCTGCATCCTCTCCCCATAGGCATCTGCGATTTTACGGATATGCGCATCAAGCGGGAAATGATCAAGCAGATGACTAAGTGTTTGTTGATCGACAGCGCTCGAATGCAGATCTGCGGCTTGCTTTGCTTTAGCCAGCATTTGAATAACTTGGCGGCCGCCCATCGCCCAGCCCGTGCGCAGTGCCGGCGCGACCGTCTTCGAGAAGGTGCTTGTATATAAAACGCAGCCGCCCTCTGCTTCCCCTTCCAGAGAGAACAGAGTCGGATAATTAGCTGCAGCATCAAATTTAATATCCCCATAAGGGTCATCCTCAAGGATCGCAATACCGTAGCGATGGCAAAGCTCCAGCAGTCCTTTGCGGCGCTCCAGGCTCCATACCCGTCCTGTAGGGTTGCCAAAGGTAGGTACGACATATACAAGCCTTGGCTGATGCTCCTTAATAAGGCGCTGCGCATCCTCCATAATCATCCCGTCCTTATCGCTAGCGACAGGAATAATACGAAGCCCGCTCAAATTAAACACCTGCAAACTCGCCAAATAAGTCGGGTTTTCGACAAGCACGATATCTCCAGGCTCCATAAGCACCCGGGTAATAAGATCGATAGCCTGCTGCGAGCCTGTCGTTAAAATCATTTGATCAGGCTGAACCTTCATCCCTTTGCGGGCCATCCTCTGACAAAGCCGTTCACGAAGAGGCATATAGCCTTCCGTCAAACCGTATTGGAGCGAGCCTGTGCCGGCAGTAAACACGCGGTCTGCTGCTTCGCGAATCGCTTCAAGCGGGAACAGCTCCTCTGCTGGCAATCCTCCAGCAAAAGATATAATTTCTTTCCCCTGCGTTAACTTAAGAATATCCCTAACGGCCGACGATTGCAGCCGCTCCACATTGCTCGAAAACCGATAATTCACGATGGTTCGCCTCCCTTTTCCATATGCTACATTTTACGCGCAAATAGGTGACGGAGCAACTAAATAACAGCAGAACGACTCGGTTTCTGCAGGAGAATAGATTTGTTCACAAGTTTGAACATTTTCTTTTTCCCCATCTTTGGTTATAATAAATTACGTGTATAGGAGGTGTCCAGAATGACGATCAAATTTCTAATTGTATTGACTGTATTCGTGTTGTTCGTGGTTGCCATGCTTACATCTTCATACAATGACGACAAGACTAAAGGTATTTAATTAGAAAAAAAGAAGCTTCCAGCAATTGAACGAAAGTTCATAGCTCGAAGCTTCTTTTTTTCGCCTTGATTAGACGACTGATCAGCGATTCTGCCAACCAGCCGCTAATGAGGAGCTTAGTCTGTTATTGGCATTAGCCGCGACGCATACCAGACATTTCAGTAATACACGCTGAACACAACGAACGTTCTTTAAAATCGCGTACTTCCTCCATCGACCCACAAAATACGCAGCGTGGACGGTAACGTTCCAAAATGATATGGTCACCCTGGACTAGAATCTCCACGGGGTCGCCTTCGTTCATTTGATATCTTTTGCGCAGCGATTTGGGCAGCACGATACGCCCTAATTGATCGACTTTACGCACAACACCAGCCGGTTTCAATGTTTTCACCTTCTCTACTGTCTGGATTTGCAAGCTTCCCTTATAACTTTTGCACCCTATAGATTTCGACAGTAAATGTCAAATTCCTGCTCTTGAGGATATTTACTTAATATCCTGCAATAATTACTCTAATCCTGCAAAATTAAGCTGTCTTAACGCTTCAAAAACGACAATTGCCGCAGAATTTGACAGATTGAGTGATCTTACCTTGTCTGTCATTGGAATTCGCATACAGGTATCCTCGTGCGCCTCTAATATCGACTTCGGCAGCCCTTTCGTTTCTTTGCCGAAAACAAAGAAATCACCGTCTTGAAATTTGTAATCCGTATAGCGCTTTGATACATGTGTACTTGCACAGAAAAAGCGTTGGTCCGGATAGGCCAACTTCAATTCTTCAAAGGAATCATAATAATGCACTTGAACAGCATACCAGTAATCTAGACCCGCTCTCTTGAGCGTTCTGTCATCAGTATCGAAGCCAAGCGGACGCACTAAATGAAGATGTGCTCCGGTAGCCGCGCAAGTACGTGCAATATTCCCCGTATTAGCCGGAATCTCCGGCTCCACTAAAACAATATGTAGAGACAAACTGGCTCACTCCTATTCATGTACTTCTTCGAAATTTAACATAGGTTTAACGATCCCTTAATCTTTCGAAAAATGTACACTGCCATAATTAGTATTAGAATCGTATACAAAGGAGAACATGAACGATGAAGAAGAAAATATTAATCGTCGATGACGAGCCTTCCATCTCCATGTTAATAGAGTTTAACCTTAAATTAGCCGGATATGAAGTACGCTGCGTACCAGATGGCGAAGCTGTGTTTGAGATGTTAAAACCTTTCCGGCCTGATCTGATCGTCCTTGATCTCATGCTGCCCAAAATGGATGGCATCCAAGTATGCCGTGAACTGCGCAAACAAAATAATGCTGTTCCGATTATCATGCTGACTGCACTGCAGGATGTTACGGACAAAATCGCTGGTCTTGATAATGGCGCCGATGACTATATGACGAAGCCTTTCTCTCCTCAGGAGCTGCTTTCCAGAATTCAAGCCATATTCCGAAGAATACAATCACTGCCTGGATCAAGCGAGACGGTTGTCCATGATATTGGCCGTATGTCCGTACTCACCGAGCAGCGTGAAGTTCAGATTGAAGGCAAGCCTGTTGAACTAACACCAAAGGAATTCGAGCTGCTCCTCTTCTTATGCCGTCACCGCGGCAAAGTGTTAAGCCGTCAGCAATTATTGCATGGTGTATGGGACTATCATTTCCTTGGCGACACACGGATCGTCGACGTCCATATTAGCCATCTGCGCGATAAGATCGAGAAGAACGCAAGAACACCTGAATATATTATGACTGTTCGCAACGTCGGCTATAAGTTGACAGGTCCTAACCTCGCTGATTCATCATTGGCCTGACCGATTTACGATACCTTCACATAGAAGACCGCCTTTCCTTCATGCAGTAGTCATAACAAGGAAAGTATACGGTCTTTTTTTTAGCTACTTCGCCACAAGGACCGATAGCCGTCTCAGATACGAAACCAATTACCCGTTGCGCTTTTGGAAATCCTGCATAAATTCAGCCAGTGCTTTACAGCTTTCTAATGGAACTGCATTATATGTCGAAGCACGAAGGCCGCCTACGCTGCGGTGACCCTTCAATCCGACAAACCCTTGCTTCTCCGATTCTTTGGCGAACAGATTCTCAAGTTCCTCCGATTGGATACGGAAAGTAATATTCATTAACGAACGGCTCGCCGGATCTGCAAAGCCCCGGTAAAAACCTCCGCTTTGATCAATTGTATCATAGATCAACTTCGTTTTATCACGGTTATACTGCTCCGTTGCTGCGACGCCGCCTCTTTCCTTCACCCATTTCAGCATCAGGCCAACGAGATATACCGAGAAAGAAGGCGGTGTGTTATAGAGTGAATTCGTACTTACATGCGTATCATAACGAAGCATCGTCGGAATTGTTTTCGGGCTCTGGGCAACCAAATCTTCACGGACGATAACAATCGTTACGCCAGAAGGTCCAAGATTCTTTTGAGCTCCTGCATAGATAAGTCCAAATTTGCTGATATCAACTGGGCGGCTCAGAATATCACTGGACATATCAGCAATTAGTGTTACATCACCAGTCTCTGGAAAAGCAGCATATTGTGTACCCTCGATTGTTTCATTGGAGGTTACATGCAAATAAGCCGCGTTGGATGGAAGTTCAATACCGCTCAGATCTGGAATACGGTTAAATTTATCAGCCTCGGATGAAGCAACGATCGAAGTTTGTCCAATCAGCTTCGCTTCTTTAATCGCTTTATCCGCCCAGCTTCCAGTCATAACGAATGAAGCCGTCGTATCCGGTGTCAAAAGATTCATCGGGATCATAGCAAATTGCGTGCTTGCCCCGCCTTGTAGGAACAACACTTTATAATTGTTCGGAATTCCGTACAATTCACGCAGCAGTTCTTGTGCTTCATTATTCACCTGTTCATAAATCGCACTGCGATGTGACATCTCCATAATGGACATGCCTGCACCTGAGAAATCGATAAACTCCTGCTGTGCTTGCTTCAATACTTCTAGCGGTAATGCTGCCGGTCCAGCGTTAAAATTATACGCGCGTTTGGTCACAGTTGTTCACTCCAGTCATCTTTCTTTATATCGTTATGATAGCAATTTTAAGGGCTGGCATCAAGTGCAAAAGTCGAACATAATCTCTTCATACAAAGAAAACATTCGGATTTCGCCATACATAAAAACAAGCCTCCCCAAAGGGAGGCTTGTTCAAAAGAAAACCGTAAAGAGCGAATTAGCAGTCGAAGTACAGGCTGTACTCGTGTGGATGAACACGGATTGCTACAGCTTTTGATTCGGAACGCTTCAATGCTACATAGTTATCGATGAAGTCTTTTGTAAATACTCCGCCTTCTGTCAAGAACTCGTAGTCTGCTTCCAAAGCGTCAAGCGCTTCGTCAAGCGAACCTGGAACCGAGCGGATTTCTTTCTTCTCTTCTTCTGGCAATTCGTAGATGTTTTTATCAAAAGGACCGTATCCAAGAGCGACTGGATCCAATTTGCGTTTGATACCATCAAGACCAGCAAGAAGCATAGCTGCGAATGATAGGTAAGGGTTAGCCGTGGAATCCGGTGTACGGAACTCGATACGACAGCCTTTAGGCGTAACAGCAGCAACCGGAATACGAATTGCAGCAGAACGGTTACCTTTCGAGAATACCAGGTTAACTGGTGCTTCGTAACCAGGCACGAGACGTTTGAACGAGTTCGTGGACGGGTTAGTCAAAGCGATCAAAGCTGGAGCATGGTGAAGGATACCGCCGATATAATGCATAGCCATAGGGCTAAGGTTAGCATAAGCACCTTTCTCGTAGAACAAAGGTGAATCACCGTCAAAGATCGATGAGTGAACGTGCATACCGCTGCCATTGTCGCCGAAAAGCGGTTTAGGCATGAAAGTTGCAACTTTACCCCATTGGCGGGCAACGTTGTTGATGATGTATTTGTATTTCATAAGGTTATCGGCTGTTTTTGTAAGCGTGTCGAAACGGAAGTTGATTTCAGCTTGTCCAGCTGTAGCAACCTCGTGATGATGACGCTCAACGCGAAGGCCGGATTCTTGCATTAGACGAACCATTTCGCTGCGGATATCTTGTTGGGAATCAACAGGAGCAACCGGAACATAACCGCCTTTTACAGGGATTTTGTAACCAAGGTTACCGCCTTCTTCTTGTTTTGCTGTGTTCCAGCCAGCTTCTTCGGAATCAACGGAGTAGAAAGAAGTATTCATTTTGCTTTCAAAACGAACATCATCAAAGATGAAGAATTCGGATTCTGGAGCGAAGTATGCTGCAGTACCCACGCCGGATTGTTTAAGGAACTCTTCGGCTTTTTGAGCGATGCTGCGCGGGTCGCGCTCATAACGCTCGCCATCTGGCGTATAAATGTTACACATTACGTTTAATGTTGGGTGATCTGTAAAAGGATCGATGAATACGGATTCTGTATCCGGCATCATAACCATATCGGACTCTTCGATACCGCGGAAGCCTGCAATCGACGAACCGTCAAAAGCTACGCCGTTTACGAATGTTTCGCCATCAACTTCCGTAGAAGGAAGAGTAATGTGGTGCGCATGTCCTGCAAGATCCACAAAACGGAAATCGACAAACATGATGTTGTTTTCTTGAATTGTGTTCAAAACATTTTGAACTGACATTAGGTATTTCCTCCATTTCCGAACATTAGCGATGTGTTGAACAGTTATTGTTCAAGTTTTTGCACTGAAACTATGAGGTAATTATAGAATTTAGCTTTGCACCCCGTCAATAGTTATGTAAGGTATTTTTTAAGCGGCTGTGAGGTATCTTCACACATTTGTTGGATTATTTTACAGTGTTCCACTTTGCACAAAAAAAGAAGCTGCAGATCTCGGGTTTCGAGATGGATGCAGCTTCCAGTTGGGTCTGTCTAGATAGATCCAATTTTGCTTATTTAATCCAACTTGTGAAGTAATCTGCCGGCTGTTTTGGGGTATCGAATCGTCTCCCTACCAGCTTACCCATCTGCTCAAGCTCCTTAAGCAGGTTGGCGAATTGATCTGGGAAAAGAGACTGAACACCGTCACCTGTCATGGAGTTATCAGGATCAGTATGCATCTCAATGATCAGCCCGTTCGCTCCGGCTGCCACCGATGCTTTGGACATCGGCTCTACTAATTCGCGTCGTCCAGTACCGTGGCTTGGATCCGAAATAACCGGCAGATGGCTAAGCGATTGCAGTACCGGAATAGCAGCCAAATCAAGTGTATTACGTGTATAGGTCTCGAAAGTGCGTATTCCTCTCTCGCAAAGCATAACGTTCGGATTTCCGCCTGCGAGAATATATTCCGCCGCATTCAAAAATTCGTCATAAGTTGCACTGAAACCGCGTTTGAGCAGAACCGGTGTCTTGAATCGTGCCCAGTTTGCGCAGAAGATCAAAATTCTGCATGTTCCGTGTACCCACTTGAAGAATATCCGCATATTCTGCGCATACATCTACATATTCAGGTGTCATAACCTCTGTAATCGTCAGAAGGCCATGCTTCTTGCCTGCTTCCGCCATCATTGCGAGTCCTTCGACTCCAATCCCCTGGAAGCTGTAAGGACCCGTACGGGGCTTAAAAGCTCCCCCGCGGAGCACCTGTCCGCCAGCGGCCTTAACAAGTCGCGCAATTTCATCGATCTGCTCTGGCGTTTCCACCGCGCATGGTCCGCCCATTACAACTAGATGCTCCCCGCCCATTTTAACACCTTTAATTTCAATTACGGTATCATCGGGATGAAAGTCACGGCTTGCCAGCTTGTAAGACTTAGAAATTTTGATTACATTCTCGACACCTTTCATTTGACGCAAATGCTCTGCCAGCGTTGGCTCTGCTTTGCCGATAATGCCGATAACCGTACGGTCCGTCCCTATGGAAACATGAGCCTGAACGCCTGATTTCTCAATGTATTGCACGATCTCCTCAATACGCTCTTCTGTAACATTGCTACTCGTAATAACGATCATATAAGAACAACTCCCCAAGATTTTTTATATTCATACTTCAACGCGTGTTCGCTTTTAAGCTTTTATGCTTCTACGCTTTTAGGCTTTTAATCGCTAAAGTGAATATACATTAAAAATCCGGTCTCGTCAATAGACCGGATTCGAAATTACTCTGTAAGAGGTTTAATTTCAGACTTGATTTCAGACTTCGACTTGATCAGACTTGATTTCAGACTTGACATCTACTTCAACTGCTCGGCGCAGTTTCCGTCTCTCTTTACGTTTGTTCGCCACATATTGAATCATTAGCTTAACGGGTAAATAAAAGAGCGCGCCTAAAATAATGCCATCAATAATACCGCCGACAATCAGCTTGAGATTCATCAAAAGAATATGGTCAAGCCATTCGGGTGCAAGAGGTACATGAATCTGCATATGATGAGGCAGCACCCATCCCCCGACCCTGCTGTTAATGAAAGCAACCGGAATAAAGATAATTTTGCCTACTACAAACCCGATCAGCGCACCGGCTAAACTAGCGCGAAGCCAGTAGATGAGAGGGAAAATAAGAAAAAACGCTAATCCATAAGTAGGCAAAGTGAACATCTCAACAGCCATGCCTATAGCAAAACCAAGGGCAACAAACGACGCTCCGCCTGGCGCTCTCATGAGCTGAGTATACTTAAACTTCATCCAGCGTTTCATTGAGCGCGGTTTTCTTGAAGTACTCATATTAAGTTGCGCTCCTTTCATTCAGACCGTCGATTTTACACGAATAGTGGGAAGCAGTTTATTCATATTAACCGTTCGACGTATTTCCCATGTCGTCTGGTCAGCCTCGTCGAATTGCTCCAGGTAAGTGACAACTTCTTTGGTAAGCGGTGTCGGTGTCGAAGCCCCTGACGTTACCGCTACCCGTTTCTTACCCTTCAGCCACTCGAGCTGAATTTCGGAAACGTCTGAAACCCGATATGCTTTTACACCGGCAATTTCCTCGGATACTTGAGCAAGCCGGTTTGAATTGTTACTTCTTGGATCTCCGACTACGATGCACAATTCAGCTTCCTTAGCCTGTTCGGCTACCGCTTCTTGACGAACTTGCGTCGCCAAACAAATCTCATTATGAATTTCAGCAGTGGGAAACTTTGCGAGTAATTGGTTAATTAAATGCTTAATATCCCACTGTGACATAGTCGTTTGGTTAGTAATAATAATTCGGCCCGCTTGCAGTTCTAGAAGGTCGATTTCATCTTCCTTCTCAATGAGATGGACATGCTCGGGAGCAATTCCAATTGCGCCCTCCGGTTCAGGATGCCCCTTTTTGCCGATATAGATAACCTCATAACCATCATTTACCTTGTCACGAATTAAATCATGGGTCTTCGTAACGTCCGGACATGTCGCATCAACTATCGTCAGCCCTCTATCGCGTGCGCGAATGCGAACTTCAGGAGAAACGCCATGTGCTGTAAAAATAACAGTTCCGCTTGTGATCTGTTCCAATATTTCCAATCGATTGTCGCCATCAAGCGTGATTATGCCTTCTTCCTTGAAGGCTTCTGTCACATGACTGTTATGAACAATCATGCCCAAAATATATATCGGGCGCGGCAGTTCGAGGTTCTTCGCCGTTTGCAGCGCAAGAACCATGGCATCTACGACACCATAACAATAGCCGCGCGGTGAAATTTTTACAATTTCCATGCTCCACCTGCTTTCCAAAAGCCGAATACGAACCAGGACAAGCTCCAAAAGTCCCGGTTATTCTATTATACCTGATTGATCTTCTCGTGGAAAGCGATTGGGAGCCATACAATAAATGTCGTTCCTTCGCCTTCTCTTGTCGAAACCTCGACAGAGCCATCATGCTCGTCGATAATCCATTTTGCTATAGACAGACCAAGACCTGTGCCGCTCGTTTGTCCTCGGGACTCATCTGCACGATAGAACCGCTCGAAGATATACGGAATTTCCGCATTGTTCATTCCGATTCCCGTGTCTTTAATAATAATGCCAGCCTGATTCGCGGAACGGGTAGCTTTCATCTCCACTGTGCCGCTTGGCGTATATTTAAATGCATTTTCAACGAAAATAAAAAATAGTTGCCTCAGGAAATCAGCATGCGCATTCACTTGAACGCCATCCAAAGCACTCAAATCACCGATTCGCCACTCGGCCGTGCGCGGCAATAGCTGCGCTCTGCGCGCAACATCCTCAACTAATGTAATCAGCAGCTGGGGAGTCTTCTCCATCTCATAGCCGGCATCTGCGCGGGCAAGAGAGAGCAGGTCATTAACAAGACTCGACATGCGCTTGGCCTCCCCTGCGATATCCTGCATCGCTTCTCGGGTGAACTGCGCCTGCTGTACTTGTTTGGACATTTCCTCATTAGGACTCTCTGAGTCTGAATTAAGCTTATCCTGCTGCAGCGGAGCCTCAAGCAGAGGCAGCCACATTTTCTCCAGCAGCTCAATATTGCCGCGTATCGTCGTCAGTGGCGTCCGTAATTCATGTGAAGCATCAGATACGAACCTTCTTTGCGCTTTATAGGCTTCATCGAGCCCGTTATACGTCGTTTCAAGGCGGCCAAGCATGCCATTCAACGTATCAGCCAGCCGGCCCATCTCGTCATTAGGCGGCCCTTCACGCGGAATTCGCATACTAAGGTCAGAACCATGCTGTATGCGATCACTCGCACGAATAATACTCTCGATTGGGCGCAGAGCTTGCCTTGCTAGAAACAGACCAATCGTAAAAGCGATTATTACAATCACAATTGAAGAGAAAATAAGGATCGTTCTTAACTGATTCAGTAGTTTTTCTTCTCTGCCGGAGTATGCTGCAACCTGTAATAAACCCAGCACTTCATTGCCCTGTTTTATCGGGCGCTGATAGACGAGAAAAGAAACGTTATTCACTTTTACATGCACATAGCTATCCTTACGTAATTCAGGACTAGTTGGTTCCGGATATGGGAGCTTTAAATGATAATCAATTAAATTAGATGTTCGCTCAAACTGAACCGAATCTTGTTTATACTTGACGAGCTGTATATACAATTCCTCATCCTGAATCGAAGACACAACTGTAAAGTCACTGAAATCCAGGGTTGCACCAATTTGGATTTGAAGGGCTTGCGTGTGTATTCGCTCCTTCATTTCACTATACGTACTATAATTAACAACAAAGTAAATAACTACACCAAAGGCAACCAGCGTTACCGCCAGCACGATGGAGTACCAGAACGTAAGCTTTAGGCGAATGGACATCCCGCACTAGCCCCCTTCCCCTCTTAGCACATAGCCTGTACCACGAACAGTCTGAATGAGTCTTTTATCGGTACCGTCCTCGGTTTTTTGCCTGAGCATCGCAATATAAACCTCGAGCACGTTAGATTCTCCGCTGTAATCATAACCCCAGATTTTATCCATGATCGTATCACGCGTCAGCACACGGCGCGGGTTCTGCATGAGAAGCAGCAGCAAATCGAACTCTTTAGCCGTTAAATCGATTCTTCGTCCAGAACGACCCGCTTCCCTTGAATCCAAATCCAAGATCAGATCTTCGAATTGCAGACGGCTTGTTGACTCTTCAATTTTGTCGGATTTACGGCGCAGCAGGGCGCGTACTCTGGCAAGCAGCTCCTCTAACGCGAAAGGCTTTACCAAATAATCATCTGCACCCAGATCAAGGCCTTTCACCCGGTCCGTAATATCATCCTTGGCCGTCAGCATCAGTATAGGCACCGTGCTGCCGCCTTCACGGACGCGCCTGCAAACTTCCCAGCCATCCACCTGAGGCATCATCACATCAAGAATCAGCAGGTTCGGATCACTTGTCAGCATCAGTTTCAACCCTTCAAGACCGTTTGAAGCTGTCGCTACCTCGTAGCCCTCAAAAGCAAGACTGCGGCGAAGCAGCGAAATAATTTTCTCATCGTCATCTACTACTAATATATGCGGTCGCATTGTAATCCCCCATCGTTATTCCCCTATATGATCGAAAAATACATCTATAATTATATCGTACTTTTTGTCTCAAACGAAAAGCTAAATGTTTCATCCCATGAAAAAAAACGCAGACAGCCCTGTTATAGACTGCTGCGCCCTGTTCTGTTGGAATAACAAAACGATTTATTCCTGTGTCGCAAACTCATTTTTATTGCCGATCACGACTTTGAGGTCCATCGCTTTACCGTTACGGATAATATTGAGCGTAATGGTATCGCCGACTGCCTTCGTCTGAATAAAGGCGATTAAGTCCGTGCTGGTTTTATAGTCTTTGCCATTGATTCCCTTAATGACGTCATATTGTCTCAGATCGGCCATATAAGCAGGAGATTTATAGAGCACATTCTGAACAATTGATCCATCTGTGCTGGTTAAGCCCAGCTGTTTGGCAATATCATCGGTAATTACCGCTAAAGAAGCGCCGATAAACGGAATCGGTTTTTTCGGAATCGTTTTGTTTGCTTTCAAATTCTCAAGGTTATCCAGAATCGTACTCGACGGGATGGCAAAACCGATTCCTTGTGCCTGTGAGCTGACAGCTGTATTAATACCAACAACTTCGCCATTTAGATTAATCAGCGGGCCTCCGGAATTACCTGGGTTGATAGAAGCGTCTGTTTGCAAAAGATGCTCGTATTGGCGAGTACCTTCCGTATCCGGAATCGTGATCGGACGTTCTTTAGCACTAAGTACACCAACGGTTACTGTATGGTCAAATCCATATGGGTTACCGATTGCCACAACCCAATCACCAATGTTGATTTTATCAGAACTGCCAATTGCAAGAGTCGGGAAACCTGTGCCTTCGACCTTCAATACAGCTAAATCAAGGTTATAGTCCGCACCAAGTTTCTTAGCAGCGAGCGGTTTGTTGTAGCCTTGTACGGTAACTTGAATTTGGTCTGCGTCACCTACAACATGCTGGTTCGTCAAAATGTAGCCGCTTGAATCAAAGAAGAATCCTGTTCCGATACCTTCGGGAGTCAGTTGACTGCCATTAGAACCGGAGCTGTTTCCTTGATCTTGACCATTATCTTGGCTTCCAGAGTTATCGCCGAAAAATTGGCTGAAGAAATCATTCGGATCGAGTTGTCTATTGGAAGTCTGCTGCTTCACAAACGTTTCAATTTTCACGACAGCCGGGCTTGATTTTTCAAAGATTTGAGCGATATTATTGGGTCTTACTACATCTGCTGCGGTAGAAACTTTACCGTCATCCCCTGCCTTTACAACCGCCGAGGAAGCAGTGTTCGACACTTGCGACAAGGCCTGGTCAGAACTAAACCAATTCCCTTTATCTGCTGCAAACATCAGCGAACCGACAGCGATGACACCGACTAGAAAGGAAGCAAACATCGCTTTAAAGGAAGTACGGCGCGGTTCCTTCACCTGCCACCCGTTTCTTGCCGGCTGTGTTGGAGCGAAAGAGCGCACCTGCTGAGGCGGTGTCACTTCTACTTGCCCGCCTGGCTCGATCGAGCACCAGGCTGAACGTTCAGTTCCGAATTTTGATCGCTTGGCTTGAAAGGCCCATAGGAGTAATAATAGGATGACTTTGATGAATCATTGCTGCCACGCTCACCAGTGTCATAAGTATCCTTCGAATGCTGCTCATCCTGTGAAGCTTTATAGTTCTCGTCGTTTTCCTCGCGTTTGTTTGCTGGAAAGAAATCGTCGAAAGGATTTTTTTTGTTTTGATCGTCCAAGGTAATTCCTCCTCATATTTGTAAGTATGATACTACGAAGTGCTTTAACCTAGCATACTTTCCTCGTAACAACAATTGCTGTTAATACTATCTTGCACAATCTACCTTAAATCAAACTTAAAATTATTATAAGTAAACATAAAAAAATCCGGAAACAGCTATTTATTTATAGCCGAACCGGACTTTTTTGAATCTCACACTCTACTAGTGGGGAAAAAGCTGTTCTACTTGGTGTAGAACATCCTCCGCTTTCTTAATCCATTTCGATTCGATTTGGGCATCCGAATCAAGCGGTTCCTGGAATTGATCGATAAAACTGCCAATTGCTCTAGGATGAGCCTCAGAGTCCAATCCCTCGTTATAGACATGTTTTAGTACAAAGGGCTGACCAATCTTGATGGTGGCTTTGCTATCTGCGGATTCACTATCCACATGCCCATTCACAACGTCAAAAGGAACCCGGAGCCATACTTTATGCGCTTCGTCCAAATAACGGTCAAATGAGCCATGAATATAGTCCCAGCTGCCGCCAAGCGCAAATTCATGTTCCTCCAGCGCGTCTTTCATGTCTTGAAACGGCTGCTCGCTTGATTCCAATCTCGAAGAAAGGGGGATCATATCTAGACATTCTCCTTATTATGGGGTTTATGCCATTAGAGTGCCCGGAGCAGGCGGGCGTTATCCCGTCTTAACCCAACCTTTACGATGTGCAAAGACAGCAAGCTGTGTCCGATCCTCCAGCTCGCATTTCATCAATAGATTGCTGACATGCGTTTTCACTGTTTTAATACTAATATGCAGCTCTTCAGCAATCTCTTTGTTGGCATGGCCTTCTGCGATAAGCAGGAGCACTTCCCGCTCCCGCTCGGTTAAGCCTTCGTCAGCGCCTTGCGCTGTGCGTTGACGCAAGCCGCGTGTCAGTGCTTGTGAAACATCCGCCGTCATGACCGGCATCCCTTTAACGGCACCATTAAGCGCATAAATAAGCTCTTCAGCCGATACTGTTTTCAGCACATAGCTGACCGCACCAGCTTCGATAGCTGCAACTACCTTTTCATCCTCCAAAAAGCTTGTAAGCATGACGATCTTCACGTTTGGGAATTCCTTCATAATGACCCGCGTGGACTCAACGCCATCCATTTGAGGCATCATTAAGTCCATAAGGATGAGATGCGGAAATCCTCCTGCGATCCCTTTGCGCAGCATATGAACAGCCTCTTCGCCATTAGCCGCTTCGGCCACAACATCAAATTTGGGCTCGAGCATTAAGTAAGTACGCAAGCCTGCACGAACCATATCATGATCATCCACGATCATTATTTTCCACTGATCAACACCGCTCATCCCTGCGATTCAGCTCCCTTACTTACATAATTTGGCAACGTTACACGGACCCGGGTACCACTTCCCGGCTTGCTAATAATAGTCGTATCTCCGCCTAGCTTATTAGCCCGTTCCCTCATGGTGGTTAAGCCATAGGAGCCCCTCTTGACCTGATCAGCCCGGAATCCGGCTCCGTCATCTTGCAAAGTCATAATGATTTGCCGTTCCGTTTCTGCGACGGTGAGGAGCGCCGTCTGTGCACCTGCATGCTTTACAATATTCGCCATTGCCTCTTGGATGATTAAGAACAGCTGATGCTCCTTCGCTTCGGAGAGTTTCTCCTTTATGCGCCATTCCAGCACACCTTGAAGCCCATTTTGCCGGCAATAATCAGGAAACCATTTGTCCAGCGCTTCCTCAAGCGACCTTCCTTCAAGCTCTAATGGACGCAGCTGCGCAATAAAGCCGCGCATCTGTACTTGGGCTAGAGATGACATGGAAATGAGCTGCTCCATCACCGAAGCCGCTCTATCGCGGTTAATCTCCAGCAGCTTCGGAAGTGAAGAAGCCGACATATGAATAGCGAATAATTGTTGGCTTACGGTATCATGCAAATCGCGGGCAAGCCGTTTGCGTTCTTCCAGAACAGCTGCTTCATTGGATGCAGCTTCCCTCATGACCTGCTCCTCGCCTGAACGCTGAATGACCTGCATTCGTTGATCCAATGCTTCCACCATATCGTTGAACTCCTGATATACAGCCATGAAAGTACGAGCACCTTCCTCAGGAAGCCTTGCAGCATAGTTGCCGTGAGCCGCTTGCTTAAGTCCCAAATATAACACATCGATCTGTCGCTGCGTCCGCTGTGCGGCCCAATAACCAATCCCTGCACTGACAAGAATAAAAACAGCGGCTATAAAGATCCAAAAGTCGCCTCCGCCAGCCATTGATGCCGCCATTCTGCAGCCTACTGTCCATATGAGTACGGATAGCGTTGAGGATGCTGTGAACAGGATAATCATTTCCCACTTGCTATTGCGGAAAAGTCTGACCATCATAACGCCATCAGCCTACCTTCGTAACACGCACATCGCCGATAAAGGTACTCACGACTAGCGTTACTTTTTTGTCTGTATCTTGATAAAAGGGGGTTTCTATATTCATATTCTTAAAGATCCCGCCTTCTTTATGATCAAGCACCGCGACATCACCGATGAAAGCGCTGGATACAACATGAATGCCAACCTCAAAGTCATTAGGCAAGAACACCTTCACGTCACCGATAAAGGATGAGATATGGACACGAGTCTCACCGGCCGGAATTTGCGCTTTCGTCAGATCCAGTACGGTATCGCCTATAAAATGAGAAATGTTCATCGGCTTAAGCTCCCAATAGTCATGACCGAGATAAACATCTCCGATAAAGCCGGATCTATTCTGTGCATTGGGATCGTAATTCCACCACTCTGTACGATCATGATGACGGTATTGATGCCGATACGCCCGCTGCTCCATTCGCTCCCGCACGCGTTCTGTGCGTCGTGCCCACTTATCCATTTTCGGATGAATGTATGGGTTATATGGAGGTTGACCCGAGTTTCTCGCTGAGGCTTATACCCGGCGCCGTCTTTGTCGTTATCCCATGCTGATCGCTGCTGCCAGATTCGGATGCATCTGTACTTGCCGTTCCTGTATCATTCTTCTTCAGGTTTACCGTGAATCGGGTTGGATCCGGATGAAGCGGCGGCGCAGGGGGTATATGTCGTTCCGGTTCGCTATAAGGGTAGGCTTTCCAATCCTCTCCATGTGCAGCATCCTTTTTTTTCCGTTTCGGCTTAAAAATCATCTGAACACCAAACAATATAATGATTATTGGAACTGCGAATTGAACAAGATCGCTAATAGACCAGGTAAACCACTCCAGGCTGCGTCCTAGAAAAACAAAACCGACAAGCATTAGTATAGTGGAACCAATAATCGAGCCTCTGCCATAAATGAGATTAGAGAGCAGATTCTGAAAGCCTAAGAATATCAGGAATAACGGCCATAACCGAGATATAAGCTCGCCGATATCAAAATCAAGGACACCGCCCTGTCTGAGCATCAGTACAACACCAATTACTATGATAAATAATCCCCATACTAATCGGTTTAAAAAGTGACTGTTCATGGCATCAACTCCCAATTGTTCTTCCAAGGTTTGTACTCCAAGTATACCCTATGCCGCTATAAGCCATAAAGGGTCTGCCGATTGAAACCGCTCTAAGTCTAGAGACGGAGTGAATCAAGAATCAAGATCGCAAGCCATGCACAACATGTCATAGGAACTGTCTCTCTTCGTTGACATCGCTTACGTGACACTTATATAATGATGAACGGACTAGAGGAAGAGATGACAACCTGACATCAAAACTAGAAAACAGGGGATGAAATAATGGATCTGGACATAACTACACTTTCCAAAGGACTTGATACGATATGGGTTGTCCTGACGGCAGCCATGATTCTTCTAATGGAAGGCGGCTTCGCCTTGCTTGAAGCAGGATTCGTTAGGCAAAAAAATGCAGTCAGCATCATCATGAAAGTATTTGTTGATATTACCTTCGGCGCTCTTATTTTTTACTTTATCGGTTTCGGGCTTATGTACGGCAAAGATGCAGGCGGGTTAGTAGGCATAACGGGTTTCTTGCTAAGTGGTGACTTATCCCACATCCATCTAAACATTTCGCATGATACCTACTGGTTATTTCAATGTGCTTTTGTTATCGCTGTCATCTCGATCGTCTCAGGAGCGGTAGCTGAACGCATTCACTTTAGAGCTTACATATTATATACCATCGCAATGACCGGACTTATTTATCCGCTTGCTGGACATTGGGTTTGGGGCGTTGGAGGCTGGCTTGGGAGTATCGGCATGGTCGATTTTGCCGGCTCGGCTGTCATCCATGCACTAGGGGGATTTTCCGCATTAGCTGCCGCTATCTTCATCGGCCCTCGGATCGGAAAATTCAGCCCGGATGGCAAAAGCAACATCGTACCGCCTTCCAATCTGCCTCTCGCGTCCGTTGGCGCTTTCATATTGTGGTTTGGCTGGTTCGGATTTAACGCAGGCAGTACGCTAAGCGCAACCAACGGATCTATCGGCCACATCGCCGTTACTACGATGCTCTCGGCTGCCGCCGGTGGTGCGGGCTGTATTCTGTTCACGATGTTCCGGTACAAAAAAGCAGATCCGCCAATGGTTATCAATGGCGCGCTTGCTGGACTAGTAGGTATTACCGCTGGCTGCTCCTTCGTTTCCGACGGTGCTGCTATCTTCATCGGAGCGCTATGCGGAATCATAATGGTGCTCGCGACGGAATTCTTGGAGGGTAAGCGTGTCGACGATCCTGTCGGAGCCTTTGCCGTTCATGGTGTCAGCGGCAGCTTAGGCACACTTGCAGTAGGTATATTCGCCAAGCCTGAGCTTACAGAAGGTGTCGGTAAAGAATACTACGGTTTGGTGTATGGCGGGGGCTGGAGCCTGCTTGGTATACAAGCCTTGGGGCTAGTCATTATCTGCATCTGGGGCTTCCTTATGACATGGGCTGCATTGAAGCTTATCAAGCTAATCATGCCCGTTCGAGTATCCCGGGATGAAGAATTGATTGGTCTTGATGTGGGAATCCACGGTGTGCCCGCTTATAACCAGGAGCATGACTTCCTCGATCTTGAACAATTAAGAAAGTAAAAACAGACGTCCCTCTGCCGCATGTTTGCGGGCAGAGGGACGTCTGTTTTTTATAGATTGGAACAAGAAGTTACGGCTCACGCCGTCGCTTTGGCTAGGAAGCTTATTTGTTTCTGATCACTTAAAAATAGTCACGAAAACGGCTTTGCAGCTTGTCGAGAAAGCCTATGGTTTTAGGCTTTCTTTTATGTTTCTAGTTGTCCTATGGTTTATAGACCAATATATGATAGTTATTGACGTAGAATTCTCCTTACCCTCTCTTACTGAGGTGCATGGCGATCTTTTTCATGTTTTGAACGGCTGCTGTCATCAGCGCCTGCTCGGTTACATTCTTTAGTCCCCGTAACCGGCAATAGCGAAGCCCGTGGAGCTCTTTAGCATCCGCGAAACTTCGCTCAATCGTTTCTTTTCTCTTCTTGTACAGCTTTTTACCTGAAGGGGTTAATCGGTTTTCACGCACCCATTCTTTGCTATCTTCCCACACATGTCGTGTAATCACTTTTCGGTGGTTTTTAGAACGGGTGCACTGTTCGAGCATGGGGCAGCTTTTGCATACCTCCGCATCTGAAGCATAATGATGGTAACCGTTACGGTCTGTCGTTCGGTAGGTAAGGGTTTGGCTGTTCGGGCAGCGATACACATCGTTTTGAGCATCATATTTAAATTTCCACTTGGCAAACAATCCTTGTGTCGGATGAAACCGGCGGTGGCCAATAACGGCAAAGATCTTTTTCTCTTTAAGCTTCTTACAAATCGGGGTGGTTAAGTAACCTGCATCCAATGCTACTGCTTCTACCTTAAATTCAAATCGCTCTGCTTGCCGTTCGAGTCGTTCCACATACGGCAATGAATCATGAACATTGCCAGGTGTTACATGCACATCCGTGATCACATTGTATTTAAGATCGACCGTCCGGTGATCGAGGTAAAAGAAGCCTTCCGGTTTCCCGTCTCGCACCATATAACCGCTGTCTGGGTCTGTTGTACTTCGTTTTATTTCTTTCTTTTCTTCCACCTCCTCTTTGGGTTTTAGTTCTTTTTTCCTCGTTCTTTTCGCTCCTGCTTAACGGCTGCATTAAGTTCTTCCAGGTAGCTTTTGGTGTTTTGCAAAACTTCTTCGCGCGTGAATTTCTTTTTATTCGCATTAGCTTTTAAGTGGGTCGAATCCGAAATTAGCACGCGCCCACCAACCATACGATGTTGGATCGCTTGCAGGACGATTTCATCGAAAATGTCCTGAAAAATGGTCGTATCTACAAAACGTTTACGACGATTCCAACTAATTGTGGAATGATCCGGAACGCGGTCCGTTAACCCCAGCCCAAGAAACCAACGATAAGCGACATTCGTTTGAATTTCTTGCTCCAAACGACGTTCAGAGCGAATCCCATAAAAGTAACCAAGGAAAACCATCTTAAATAAGACCAGGGGATCTATAGCAGGACGCCCATTATCTTCGCAGTACAGAGGGCGAACTTTTTCAAGAATGAAGGAGAAATCGATATATTGATCTACCTTTCGAAGCATGTGGTCCTGTGGCACAAGGCTTTCGAGGGAGACAAATTCAAAGGTGGTTTGTTTATCTTTATTACTTCGAAGCATTTAATCACCATCCTCAACATGATAAGTATATTATATCACATTAACGCGGTAATGCATTAAAATAAATGAAGATAAAAATGGCTGTCGAGGTTTCTCGACAGCCTAAAAGCCGTCCGCAGACGGCTTTAGTTCATTTCTTCAGCAAGCTCATTAGACATTGCAACCACATCAGATTCAACAGGGTTATTTAGAATATCACGAGCCCTCTCTACTTCTTTCCGCAGCTGCCTGACTTTCTCCATCGGCTTCTTGACGTAATGGATATACTCAACGGCTAAATGATGATCAGGCTTCTTGCCAGAGAGCATCCGACGCAGAGTAGACATTGTTTGATATGCCCGTTCTTCCATCAAACGGCGTTTCTCGTAACGATCTACCATTTGCTCAATCTCACTGATTTCTTGTTCTTTTCTCGCAATATATGTGTTTAAGAATGGGATGACATCAGCAACTTTACCATGCCTTAAACGTGATGGTGCCTTATAGCTAATTGGGTCCGTCATGATAACTCACCTGCCCCTACATGTTATCAATTGTTACACCACTAATTTTACACCATCATACCGTATTTGCAATCCTTTTTTCTACACAAGTAATGGCAATTCCTTGACACGCAGGTCAGCGCCAACAACTCCAATTAATTGTCCGGCTTCTGAACGAATAGGCACGGATATCGTAAGACATGGTTTTTTGGTTATTGCCGATATATAAATTTCGGAGGTATAGGACCGGCCCTCCATCGCGCGAATCCACCAATCTCTTTTCTTGGCATTCAGAAGCCCCGCTTCCGGGAGGGAGACAATAAAGGAACCGTCATCTCGATTGGACCAAATGGCCTCGATTTCCGGCGCATTACTCAGCATCGCCGCAAGAACACGCGAATGTTCCAGCTCATTTAACGATCTTATCCCTGATTGTTCGGCTATTTTGACGATTTGTTCCATCGTTCCACTTACATTGACCTTATAATCACTCACCTCATGTTTAACGCCGACCTGTTGGATGGCCTTGGTCAGCTCATAGGATGATTTACTTAAATCGGTACTGATACGACCCAGCTTGCTGACTTGGTGCCGCTGCTTACGGGTAGACTCTAATGTTTGGTCAACGCTGCCCAGCGTTTGGTTAACCGTATCCACGACATTTTTCAGCATATCGGTTGTCGCAGCTATATGCTCCGTTTGCCGTTTGCTAGCTGTACTGCTCTTACTGACAAGACTGTCCACTTCATGAATACGGGTAAATATCATATCCATTCTTTCTTTCGTTTGCGCCATTTCATCAATTCCACGCTCGACTGCCGATTTCTCCAAATCTACTGATTCGACGACCTGTTTGACGCCTTTCCCGATTTCCTCAACCAAGCCGCTGGAACGTATGACTGCTTCATGGCTTTGCTCTGCAAGCTTCTTGATTTGCTGAGCAACGACGGAGAAGCCGCGGCCATATTCACCAGCATGAGCCGCTTCTATGGATGCGTTAAGCGCAAGCAGAGAGGTTTGGGAGACGATTTCCTGAATAAAACTATTAATTTCATTGATTCGGGAGGTTTGTTCGATAAGTTCACGAATCGAGCGGTCCATCGTTTGATTATAGCTGTTTAACTCATTCATCACTTGATCCGTATTCGTTAACGATCGGCATACTTGCAAGACAACATCCTTCGTAACCTTACTCTCTTCCTCCAAATACTCAGCAGTCGCACTAATTTGTTCAGCTGAAGCAGCAACCTCCTGCAAGTTTGAGAAGGTCTCTTCGATGCCTTGCATGGCACGTTCACTATATATTCTTAACTCGCCTTCTGTAACGACGGAATGATCCGCAATGTCAGTCAATTGACCAATGGATAAATCAACCTCTTCGACTGCAGCTGTTAACTGATCTGAAATTACTAAAGATTCATTAATTAACTGGGTAAGCACCTGATTGTCTATATATTTCTCACTATTGTCCTGTAGCACATTCCCTCTAGTCCATAGTCGCTGCAGTCGATTCATCGAATAATCCACCTCTATTTCGACATAATGTAAGAATAAGTAACATTATAATCCAGCATTCTGCAAAAAGAAAGAGGAACCTAATGGCTCCTCTTTCTTTGTTACGCACCCTGGAAGGCTCCTCAGCCGCCAATCCAGTGCTTTAACCGAATCTTGCTGCGGTGAATGCGAGCTTTAATCGTACCAACCGGCATTTTCATCGCATCTGCGATTTCTTGGTCTTTAAACCCGTAATAAAACTTAAACAGCAGCAGCGTGCGAGACTTTGCATCAAGCAAGCCAAGCAGTTCAGAAATTTCGAGCATCAAATCTGCTTCCGTCTTGGCACTCGAATCTCTAAAGGCCTCACCTGATTCACAAGTGCCGCATTGCTGCTGCCGTTTGAATTTTTTATTCAAATTGAGCGCTACATTAGCAGTGATTCTCTTCGCCCATGCGTTTAATTTACTCTGTTCTCTTAATGTATGATGTTTCGTAAGTATCTGCACCCAAGCCTCTTGTACAGCGTCCTGTGCATCTGACTTATTGTAAACTTTCGAATAAGCGACTCGAATCATTTGATTATACAGCTCCCTGAGCTTATCCTCGGAGCTTGGTGACTGCAACGGATTGCTTAATTCGACAGGTGAATACAAGGATTCATCATTCATCGATAATCGCTCCAATAATCTAATGACAACGTTTTCATTCATGATATCATACCTCTATAATAATAAAAAGAAGGACATTCAACAATATTTTTGTTGAACATCCTTTTTTCGCAGACCTATTATGATTTTAAAAACATATCCGGGATCTTCTTCTCTGCTGTGACGGCCTCATTAAGCTCATTCAGCCAGGCTTCCGTAACTTTTCCTTTTCCCTGCCTGATGATACGGACGACAACGGTTCGTTTCCCCCATTGCTTGAATACCTGTTTTCGTGTCTCGAAATAAAGGTCGATCTTCCTGCCTTTAATCGCGGAGCCTGTATCTGCAACCACCCCATAGCCGTAACCGGGAACAAACAAAACAGTACCGATTGGAAAAACCTTGGGGTCTGCGGCAATTGTTGAAACAATGTCTCGTCTGACCTTAACACCCGAGAAGGTTATTCCATACTGCGGGTGACCGGGCCTTTTGCCGGTTGATTCAATGCCGGCTGTATAGCCGGTTGCAACAACCTGAATATGCTTCAGCGCTTGTGCGCTGCTTATCATCGGTTTATGTGTCGTTTGTTTCTCCTTCACCTTCGTGTCCGCCTGCTGATGCGAAGATAGGTGGTGCGGCTTTGCTGTACACTGCGCAGAAACACTTATGAGAAGCAAACCGCATGCTATGATCGTACTCATCAGCATACGCTGAAACGCGATAAAGCTTGTCATCATTTGGTTTGTAGTCCCCCTTACTCGGAAGGATACCCTAACGTGACAAGCTTTATGCAGGCGGCCAGCTTAGATGCCGCTAGATTAATAGGATGGTAAATTAGATGGTTTTCGCGTTGATTTCCTCTTGGAGCAAAGCTATAAGCTCAACAACCGGCTTAGCACCAATGTCTCCCTCTCCGCGTTTACGGACGGAGACCGTTCCGGATTGTGCTTCATTATCCCCGATTACAAGCATATAAGGCGCTTTCTCCAGCTGTGCTTCGCGGATTTTGTAGCCGAGCTTCTCATTGCGCAAATCCGATTCGACACGGATGCCTGCCAGCTGAAGCTTCTCTTCAACTTCACGCGCATAACCTTCGAACGCTGTCGAAACGGGTATAATTTTCGCTTGAACCGGCGAGAGCCACAGCGGCAGCGCACCAGCGAAGTTCTCCAGCAAAAATGCTGTCATACGTTCCATCGTACTGATAATCCCCCGGTGAATAACTACTGGACGATGCTTCTTGCCATCGTCGCCGACATATTCAAGCTCAAAACGCTCTGGGAGCAGGAAGTCCAGCTGGGCAGTCGAAAGCGTCTCTTCCTTGCCAAGCGCTGTCTTAATCTGAACATCCAGCTTCGGTCCGTAGAATGCCGCCTCACCCTCTGCTTCAAAGAAAGGCAGACCAAGCTCCTCTACAACCTCACGAAGCATACGCTGAGACATTTCCCACATTTCGTCATTCTGGAAGTACTTTTCAGTATCCTGAGGATCACGGTAAGACAGGCGGAAGCGATAGTCTTTGATTCCGAAATCATCATAAACTTGGCGGATCAAGTTAACAACGCGTGCGAACTCATCCTTGATTTGGTCCGGACGACAGAAGATATGCGCATCATTAAGCGTCATCGCACGAACGCGGTGAAGACCAGTTAATGCTCCTGACATTTCATAACGGTGCATGGTGCCTAGCTCAGCAATACGGATAGGCAGATCACGGTAGCGAGCGCATGTCGCTCTTGAACACCATCATATGATGCGGACAGTTCATTGGACGAAGAACGAGCTCTTCATTGTCCATAATCATCTTCGGAAACATATCTTCGCTGTAATGCTCCCAGTGACCGCTTGTTTTGTAAAGTTCAACATTCGCAAGAACCGGCGTATATACATGCTGATAGCCTAATCGTTCTTCCAAATCGACGATGTAACGCTCCATCGTTCTGCGAAGCTTGGCGCCATTTGGCAGCCATAACGGAAGGCCTTGTCCAACCTCTCGGGAGAAAGCGAACATCTTGAGTTCGCGGCCCAGCTTGCGGTGATCACGTTTCTTAGCTTCTTCCAGGAAATGCAAATGCTCATCAAGCTGTGCTTTTTTCGCAAACGCTGTTCCGTATATACGCTGCAGCATCTTATTCTTCGAATCGCCGCGCCAGTATGCTCCAGCAACGCTGAGCAGCTTGAACGCTTTGATTTTACCTGTGGACGGCAAATGAGGACCGCGGCAAAGGTCAAAAAACTCACCCTGATCATAAATCGTCAGCTCTGCTTCTACCGGCAAATCACGAATCAGCTCCAACTTAAGCGGATCGTTCAGCTCCGTGAAAGTCGAGATGGCATCTTCACGACTGATCACGCGGCGGCGAATCGGAAGATCTTCCTGCACGATTCGTTCCATTTCTTTCTCAATCTTAATCAGATCCTCAGGAGTAAGTGACTGCTCCAAATCAATATCATAATAAAAGCCATCCTCGATGACGGGTCCAATACCTAGCTTTACTTCGGTTTTGCCGAAAAGTCGTTTAATGGCTTGTGCCATCAAATGCGCAGTGCTGTGACGATATACCTCGAGTCCGTCAGCGGAATCAACGGTTACGATTTCTAGCGAAGCATCGTTTTCAAGCGGTGTATATACATCGATTACCTTGCCGTCCAATTTGCCGGCGATTGCATTTTTCCTGAGTCCGGAGCTAATAGAACCCGCAACTTCTTCGACTGTTGTTCCTTTAGCGTATTCCCGGATTGCTCCGTCTGGCAGTTTTACTTTGATAGTCATTCCCTATTCCTCCTGGACGTTATCCCGCGGTTTGGCTTGGCGTATCCGCATAGGATCAATGTAAGCGCTGCGGATGTGCAGACAACAAAAAAAGCACACATCCCGCGAAGGGACGAGTGCTTGTTAGACCCGTGGTTCCACCCTAATTCGACCTGCGCAGCTGGTACTTAACTGAAAACTGCCGATCCTTGTGAACGTTCTGTAACGGGAACGGCCCGGTACAGCTTACAACCGAATAAAGGCAGCTCGGCTTCAACTGTACAGCTACAAAGGGGTATAGGTGCAATCGCTGACGTAAGGAAATTACAGCCGAGGTTTCCTCTCTCTGGAACGCGCATGTTGCACAAACATGTCTTTGTCGTTGCTTTTACTCCCATAATTATAATCCGGTCGCTGCTTTCTGGTCAAGCCCGATGTTCAAGGAATCACATTGCGGACTCTTGCCTTTAATTCATTGAAAGCAGCAGTCTGAATGGCCGTATCATCAAAGTAAGAACGACAATGGCCGCAATCGCTGCAGAGCTGAACGCGCAGTTCAAAGATTGTCTCTAATGTCCGCATCACAGGCAGCTCAGGCTGACGCGTATGAATGACAATTTGCTGCGGTGAAACCGTGATCAGCGTACTGACGATCATGTCCTCCATATTCATTTCCGTCTCCAGCATCTCGGCTACTATACGGTCTGTCGGTACAGCCTCGAGGAGCTCGAATTGATCGTCATACAGCGCGAATTCACTCCCCCCCTTGTGTAAAACATGGACGATCGGAAGCTTTATCTCCTGCATGCGAACAAAATATTTTAACAGCGAAATAAATTCTTGGTACTGCTGGTCCATCACATATTCATCAACAGCGTAAGCGACAACCTCGCGCAGCTCCTCCCAATACGTCGATAGACGGAAGGTTACAAAGCCGTCTAAATTAATTCGCGTATGACTGGACAGATAGTGTTCCAACTCATCAGCTACTTTGCTTTTTCTCCGTTCCCGATCGGTCCGGAGCATGTCAGTGTCTACCCGTTCTTCATCTGCTGCCGGCAATAGGGTGCCATATAACAAATTTCTGCAATAAAGATCTACAGTCTCAATTTCTTTGTCTTCTTCATAATGAAACTGTTTGCGGATGATCGCCTTTAGCAGTAAAGGCTCAAGCTCTGTCAAAATATAGTTGGCAAATGCGCTGGCTGCTTTGCGGTACACGACAGGACCTTGCTCCATAAGGTTAAACGCGGGCATTGGAGCTAAACACTGAATCTCTTTTGCTTCATAATCCACGTTCAAGGTACAGGTAACAGATTGATCGATTGCTTCAATTTCGCTATGTAAATCGACAAATTCCTCGTTTAAACAACGGTGCAGCCGATCAAGCGCTTCATTAGAAGCTGACATTAAAGAAACGGTGAACAGTTCCATGCGCTCCACTCCTAAACGTTTTGTATGGCTTCCTGAAGGCTCCTTCATCCATGCAAAGTTTTCCCGGAAAAAGAAGCTTCTTTTATACAATTCAATTGGCCCATTAACAGTATATGGCCTTACAAAAGCATATATACGATGTAGGGAGTGGAGATACTGGTGAGGGATTGGAATGAAAGGTTATTCATGGTATATTGGGTCTTGTACGAAGTACGCCTGTTGGAGTGAACCTAATGGATTACGAGTCAATTGAATACAATCGGTACCGATGGAACCGTATGCTGCTTAATGTTTTTTGGATTATTTTAATGATCACAATTATTTTAGAGTCCATGTATTTGACAATTACCGAAATGCCTGCCTTTGAATTTCTTACCAATTATATGTTAAAGCCTTCTGTCCTGCAGCTTGCCCTTTTGCTTTTGACAGAAACCGCATTTCGTGTTCTTAAGGGAAAATTTCAGGATTATATTCTCATTCTCACCTCGGCTCTGCTCGCCGTTATTATTGTCGATATCCATAACTCCATCAATTACCTGCTTCTAGCGCTTTTCCTGCCTGTTATGGTTTCTATCTTTTATTTCCACCCTAAGAAACTTGTCTTTGCATTAGGCAATACACTCGTTTCCTTGTATGCACTTTACTGGACAAAGGCGTGGATGCATGATGATATCACTTTGGTTGGTATGACTACAATTACAGTCATGTTTTGCGTATTTTCATTAATTGCTTTTGGAATATTGAGGCGCGGCCGGGAACTAATGCTATATGTGCAATCCTCCCATGAATCGCATCAGCAGCTGCTTGTCAAAACGGTGTGGATGGATAAATTGGCGAAGACCGATGCGTTGACGGATTTGTACAACCATATGACCTTCCATGAATACTTCGAGAAACTAATCGAACAGCATGAACAAAACAGCTTACCGCTGCAGCTGGCCATTTTCGATATCGATAATTTCAAGCTGGTCAATGATATGTTTGGCCATCGTGCCGGTGATGCTGTATTACAGCGTGTATCGGAGCTCATTCGCACGAAGGTAAGTACGAATGACTTTGTTGCAAGATACGGCGGAGAAGAGTTCGCTATTCTATTCACCGACAAGCTCAAGATGGAGGCGCTTAAATTAGTCGAGCAGATTCGTCAGGATATTGCGCAAGCGCCCCATGAGCTTCAACAGGGCAAATCAGTTACAGTCAGTGTTGGATTCGCAGAGTATATAACAAACGAAGGTAAGGAACACTTTTTCAACCGGGCGGACGATGCGCTTTACAAAGCCAAATCGACAGGAAAGAATAAAACCGTTATTGCGGCCGGGTCTCCCGAGAGCCAGCTTGCCTAACAAAAAGGAGCTTGCCCATTTACGAATGATTGGATCATTCGCATGGGCAAGCTCTTTTTTCATTTTATAAACTGCTTTAACCTAGGCACAGCTTAATTTTGCATAACAAAATCATTCAAAGCGCCTTCGTTTTCATTGTACATTTTAAGAATCTCATATTTGGTGTTCCGTTGGGCAGGAATTTTGCCTGACTCGCGGATCAAGCGGAGGATCGATTCAATGTTGACCTTATGTGTCGTGCCTGCTGCAGACACAACATTCTCCTCGATCATCGTACTGCCAAAATCATTACAGCCGTAGAAGAGCGATTGTTTGCCGACCTCTGGGCCCATTGTAACCCATGAGGATTGGAAATTATCGATATTGTCGAGCGTGATCCGGCTAATTGCCAGCGTTTTGAGGTATTCCTCAGGAGTAGCCTTCTCACGTTTCATATTTGTATTATCAGGCTGGAATGTCCATGGAATAAACGCTAGGAAGCCCTTAGAATGATAACCATTTGCAAAACACTCATCTTGTGCATCACGTACTCGAATGAGGTGGAGCGCACGCTCCTCCATCTCTTCACCAAACCCGATTACCATCGTTGCAGTCGTGTTCATACCGACGCGATGCGCAGCCTTCATTACGTCCATCCAGTCCGTCCATGAGCCCTTCAATCTACTGATCTTGCGTCTTGTACGGTCATCAAGTATCTCTCCGCCACCGCCAGGCAAGGAATCAAGGCCGGCCAGATTGAGCTGCCTTACGACTTCTTCTAAGGATAAACCTCCAGAGATTTCACGCATTTTGTGAATTTCTGCCGGAGAGAAGGAGTGCATCGTGATACCTGGATAATGACTTTTAATTTTGCGCAATAAGTCCAAATAATACGTAAATGGCAGCTCGGGATTAACTCCGCCCTGCATTAGAATTTCTGTACCGCCGACATCCATCGTCTCTTTAATTTTGGTCAATATCGTCTCATCTGGCAGTACATAGCCTTCAGCCGAGCCTGGCGGACGATAAAAAGCACAAAAACGGCAGTATACGTCGCATATATTTGTATAGTTAATGTTTCGGCCTACAACGAAAGTAGTAATCGGCTCTGGATGCTTGCGCAGCATGAGCTGATTAGCGACATGGCCCATTTTCTCAATCTCATCGGATTCAAACAACGTCGTACACTCTTCTAATCCAATCCGCTCACCCTGAAGCGCTTTATCTAAAATGCGATCTATTTGCTGCATCTTGGAAGTCCTCCTTCTCTCTCTCACTTATCCGTCCCATTATAGACTTCTCTTTCATACTAACATAATTAAAGCGGCTGCGTCATCCGCATTGTAAACGAGTAAAGCAAGTCTAAAAGGAGAAAAACGCGGCTAGTCCGCTAGGACTGCCGCGTATCGCTTTATATCGCTTCTTTCCCGTCCAACGCTTGCTCCAAATCGGCAATCAGATCGTCAATATCTTCAAGGCCGACTGAATAGCGAACGAGGCCATCCGTAATTCCCCGCTCAAGTCGAACCTCACGCGGCATCGCCGCATGCGACATCATGGCAGGGTACGATAAAATGCTCTCTACGGCGCCAAGGCTGACCGCAACGAGCGGCAGCTTTACACGGTTCAGAACCGCTTTGGCACGGTCGCCATCACCGATATCAAAGGATACGACAGCTCCATAGCCGCGCGACTGCTTCTCGTGAATATCACGTCGCGGATGGCTAGGCAAGCCTGGATAGTACACCTGTACGACATCAGAACGCTTGTCCAGCCATTCAGCCAGTTTACGCGCACTTCGCTCGCTGTGCTCCATTCTTGCCTGCAGAGTTTTCATCCCGCGAATCAGAAGCCATGATTCCTGTGCGCCCAAAACAGAGCCAAGGCCGTTCTGCAGCTGCTTTAATCGGCGTCCAAGACTTTCAGTAGCTACAACAGCCAGACCAGCCAGAACATCACTGTGGCCGCCTAGAAATTTCGTTGCGCTGTGAAGTACGATGTCGACTCCGAGCTCAATCGGGCGCTGATGATAAGGTGTCATAAATGTGTTATCCAGCATTGTGATTAGATCAAGTGATTTTGCCCACTCCGCGATTTCACCGATATCGGTAATCTTCAGCGTCGGATTGGATGGGGTTTCCATGAATACTGCCTTTGTATTCGATTGAAGCGCTGCTTTCACCGCTTCAAATTCAGTCATATCAACGAATGTAGATTCTATCCCCAGACGGTTAAGTACCGTTGTTAGCAAGCGATATGTTCCTCCATATACATCTTCTGTTACGATGACATGGTCACCAGCCGATAGAAGGAGGAACGTCGTGGAAATCGCTGCCATGCCTGATGCAAATGCAAAGCCGCGGACTCCGCCTTCAAGCAGCGTAATGTAATCCTCTAGAGCCTGCCTTGTTGGATTACCGGAACGGCTGTAGTCATAGTCCGGCGGGTTGAAGATATCATGATGGTGGAATGTGGATGCTTGATAAACCGGAACGCTGGACGCGCCTGTATGCGCATCGATTTCAGCTCCAAAATGAATGAGCTTCGTCGCGAACTTCTTCTCCTGGCTGCCTTGCTCTTGATCTGCCATCGTTCTTACACTCCCCCGATTTCACGTTTGGCCGCATCCAGCGCTTGGCCCAAATCCGCAATAATATCCTCAACATGCTCGATGCCGACAGAGAAGCGCAGCAATCGGTCATCCACACCGATTTGACGGCGGATTTCTTCCGGAATATCGGCATGTGTCTGTACAGCCGGATAGGTCATCAGTGATTCGACGCCGCCAAGGCTTTCTGCAAAAGCAATGAGTTTAATATGGCGAAGAATCGGCTCCACGTAACGGGCATCCTTCAATCTGAATGAGAAAATGCCTGTATTGCCAGAGGATTGGCGGTTCTGAATATCATGCCCGGGATGATGCGGTAAAGCCGGATAATACACCTCATCGACGGACTCATGCTCAAGCAGCCATTTTGCAACCCGGGTCGCGTTCTCTTGATGGCGTTCCATACGCAGGGCAAGCGTCTTCATCCCGCGCATAAGCAGCCATGAATCCTGCGGGCCCAGCACCGCGCCGATAGAATTGTGAAGGAATGCCATTTGCTCGGACAATTCTTTGCCTTTGGTTACGATTAGTCCGGCGAGCACATCGTTATGTCCGCCAAGATATTTAGTCGCACTATGAATGACAATATCAGCACCCAGTTCAATTGGACGTTGAAAGAAAGGCGTCAGCAGTGTGTTGTCCACAATCGTCAGCATGCCTTTGGACTTTGCCCATGCACTTACGCGTTCGATATCCGTAATCATCATTAGCGGATTCGTTGGCGTTTCAATCAGAACCGCTTTCGTACTTGGCTGATACAGGGAAGACATTGCATCGAGATCATTCGTATCTACATATGAAGCTGTTACACCGAAACGGCTCATTATTCGCTCCAGAAGACGGTATGTCCCTCCATATAAATCAAGCGAAACGAGCAGGTGATCTCCTTGGCTGAACAAGGCGAAAATCGTTTGAAGGCAGCCATTCCGGAGCTGCAGGCAAACCCGGCATCACCGGATTCCAAATCTGCGGCCGCTTCCTCCAGCACTTTGCGGGTCGGGCTTTTCGTTCGGGCATAATCAAATCCAGTGCTCTCCCCAAGCTTCGGATGACGGAATGCCGTCGCTTGATAAATCGGGAAGCTGACCGCTCCTGTTACAGGCTCTTGTATCGATCCAATTTGCGCTAATCGGCTTTCTATTTTCATTCTGGCATGGCTCCTTTATGATTCGCTCTATATTAGATATCTGCCCCTAAATCATATGGGGTTTGCTGATAGACATAATAATTCAACCAATTCGAGAAAAGCAGATTCGCATGCGCGCGCCAGGTAGACAGCGGTATAAGCGCTGGATCATCGTTCGGAAAATAATTTTTCGGTACGTCGATGTCAATCCCTTTGGCCTGATCGCGATCATATTCACATTTAAGCGTTAGCGGATCATATTCGGAATGACCGGTTACGAAAATTTGCCTGCCGTCCGAAGAGGCCGCAATATAGATGCCGGCTTCCTGGCGACTAGACAAAATCTCAAGCCCGGATACCTGCTCGATATCCTCGCGACGCACTTCCGTATGACGGGATTGCGGTACGAAGAACAGTTCGTCAAAGCCGCGCAGCAGAGGCACGTTTCGCTTCTCGACAATGTGCGGAAATACGCCAAAAATTTTCTCGTCAAGATCGTACTTCGGAACCCCGAAGTGATGATACAAACCAGCCTGGGCACCCCAACATATATGCAAGGTTGAAGTGACGTGGCGCTTGCTCCAATCCATAATTTCCTTAAGCTCTTCCCAATATGCCACTTCTTCAAACGGCATTTGCTCAACTGGCGCGCCTGTAATGATCATACCATCATAATATTCATCTGCGATATCCTCAAACGTTTTGTAGAAGCTCTCCAGATGCTCTGCAGGACGTGTTCTTGGACGTATGTGTCTTCGGATGTGAAGCAGAACAGCCTCCAACTGCAACGGTGTATTGCCGATCAACCGGAGCAACTGCGTTTCCGTCGTTTCCTTCGTCGGCATAAATTCAAAATCGCAATGCGCAGCGGGCGAATATCCTGATGGTAGGCCACGCTTTCATCCATGACAAAAATGTTCTCGCCAGACAGAATTTCTTTGGCTGGCAAATGATCCGGAACTTTAATCGGCATCTCAATCACTCCTCCATGATGCGGTCTATTCAACGTGACTTGTTTGAGGTACGAAGGCGAAAAGAGCCCCCTCTCTGTCGTCAGAGAGGGGCACAAATTTATCGTTCATGCGCCTCTCATCTCTCAGAAACATCGAAATCGTTTCCGCAAGAATTAGCACCGTGCGTGTTAACGCCGGTTGCCGGGCTTCATCGGGCTAGTCCCTCCGCCTGCTCTTGATAAGAAAGCTTGCTATTTGGTTAATTACTTCTTACTAGTATCACTTTAAATCATTCCTTTATTCTCGTCAAGTGAATCCCGATGGCGAGTCTGTGAATCAGGAAGCACTTGCCTTAATCGCGGGGCATATGATATAAGGCAGCTAAGCCTTCTAGTTTCTTCTTGAATGGAAAGACAATGTCGGAGTATACTAGACAAGGATTGCACAGTTTCAATAACTGCTTTCAAATAACGAATAGCGAAAAAAGGGGTGTTGACGAATATGGATGGCGACCCGAGGCCTAAATTTCCGGTAACGCAAGATGACGTGACAGTTAACGTTCGGAAGTCTATGTTCGTCAACGCCGCATAATCATATACGGCTTAACCTTCATGGCTTAAAGGGCGTCTCTCGTCCGTTCTCTTCCACTTTACCGGCATCCGGGGTATTGCAGCAGCAAGGATGAGAGGAGAGGACGCGGATGAAAATCCGGTTGGTCAATCAAGGTGTATTTACACCAGTTGAGGATATTAAATCGGCGCTTGTACCGCCTGCCGAAGGATTTTATTGGATTGATGCGGATGTTGATGATCTTGAAGTTCTGCAGCCAGTATTTCAGCTTCATGAGCTGGCTGTTGAGGATTGTCTCAGTGAAGAGGAGCAGCGTCCTAAGATTGAAATTCATGAAGGCCATTATTTTATCGTTATTAACAGCATACGATTCGACGATGAGGAAATTTTCCTGCGTGCGCTTAATATTTTTCTTGGCCGTCATTATATCATTACGGTTACGAAACAGAAAATCAACGAGCTTCGTTCCCTGAAGCCTGTTCTTTGGGAAGAAGGAGTGAGCCGGCCCGATTATTTCCTTTATCATCTGATTGATCTTGTGGTCGACAATTACTTCCTCGTCGGAGACCGAATTGAAGCTCGCATCGAGACGCTGGAAGAAGATATCCTGATGCATACGAAAAAATCTCACCTCACCGAAATTATCGGCCTTCGAAGTGAGATTCTGTGGCTCAAGAAAGTACTTGGCCCGCAAACGCAGGTTATCGCCACGTTAAACAAAAAAGATTTGAAGCTTATCGACGATCAGCTTCAGAAGTATTTTAGCGATATTTATGAGAATGCCGTCAAGATCGCTGAAACCTTTGATACGTATCGCGATCTGATGGCCAACTTACGTGAGGCTTATCAGTCCAGTCTGGCCAGCCGGGCCAATGAAATTATGCGCGTATTTACCGCACTAACGACGATATTCATGCCTCTGACTTTTTTAACAGGCATCTACGGAATGAACTTTGATTATATACCTGGCATGCACAGCCACGGCGGATCCTATGTTCTGCTTACATTCATGCTGCTGCTGGGATTAGGTATGCTGTATATATTCCGCAAGAAAGATTGGCTGTGAAGGATCCCAAGGAATTAGGGTTATAGAGGCTCCCTTTGGTCCTAGCGGACTTCAGGGAGCCTCTTCTGTGATCGGCGTGACAGCCGTCTTCTTCCGTGCTTAGACAGATTCACCAGCTAAGGCTTCCTTCCGTCCTTTATCCAAATTAACGAATGCCAGAATGACGATTCCGATAATAAAGAAGGCGATAAGCGATAAAATCGATAGCCGGCTTGAGCCTGTAAT
Organism: uncultured Paenibacillaceae bacterium; assembly: GCA_963793665.1. Lineage (GTDB taxonomy): Bacteria > Bacillota > Bacilli > Paenibacillales > Paenibacillaceae > Paenibacillus_Z. Next base: position 379,768 of record CAWCBD010000002.1, on the reverse strand, counting down.
CGTCCCGACTACCGCGAATACCAGAGGTCCGGCAACCGAGGAGAATTTGCTCGATAAGCTCAGAAAACCGAAAAACTCAGCTGTTCTCGAGGGCGGCACTAGGTTGGCGTACAAGGATCTCGCAATAGCCTGACTTCCCCCTTGGACAAGTCCAACCATAAAGGCGAGTAAATAAAAATGCGTGGAGTTGGTCATAAAGAAACCAAGAATGACAATAACAACATAAATCATCAGCGATCCATTCAGTGATTTCTTCGCGCCAAACCGCGATGCCAGCTTAATAAACAAGAGCGTACTCGGGTATCCCACGAACTGTGTAATCAGCAGTGCAAGGATGAGATCTGACGTTTCAATACCAATACCGCTTCCATAAATCGTAGCCATCACGATAACCGTATTAATGCCATCATTAAAAAACCAAAATGCAGCCATATATTTGAGCAGCTCCGGATAGCGCGAAGCCGTCTTCATCGTCTTGCCAATCCGCATGAATCCGCTCTTGATCGCGTTCCCATAGCCGGCGCTGACTCCCTTGGCTGACTCCTTCACATGCCTCACAATCGGAATGGAGAATACCAGCCACCAGATCCCCACCGTAATAAAGGCGATCTGCGTTGCCGTCGTCTTATCCGGAAACCCAATCTTCTCCCATCCCTCGATCATAACCAGATTAACGGCAAGCAGCAGCCCGCCTCCCAAATAACCTAGAGCATAGCCCTTGGCACTTAGTGCATCCCGCTTCTCTGGCGGTGCAATATCAGTTAATAACCCGTCATAAAAGGTATTCCCCGCAGAAAAACCAATTGTCCCTAAAATGACAAGAATGGATGCAAGCAGCCAATCTCCATGTCCGATCAATGCCATGAACATCGTTGCGAGCGCTCCAATCAAAGCGAAGACAGAAAGAAATTTAACCTTAGCTCCGGAATAATCAGCAATTGCTCCCATAACCGGCGATAACAAGGCGACGAACAGCATCGCGATCGTTTGCGTATAGCCCCAGTAATTTTCAGCCGTATTCCCCAGTAAATCACCACCAGCAACCGACTTATAGAAAATGGGCATAACGGCCGCCATTATCGTTGTGGCAAACGCTGAATTTGCCCAATCGTACATCAGCCATCCCCGAACCGCTTTTCGATCCATTGCGATCACTCCTCTTTGTTCCGTACAAAATATGCTCACCTAGTGCGAAAAGACCATTCAACCTTGCATTTCTACGGGCAGCCTTTCTATAATCAAAAATGTTACAAAAAGTTTTTCGGCGGCCCTGGGCAGTAATATCGATTTTGCGTCTGAGCCTTTTGCTGTTAAACCGATTTTCAATTATAATAGGATGAGTTCTGATAAAAATCTTTAATCAACAAAGGAGGGATTCCGTGAATATCAACCAACTTGAGACGTTATTGACCATCTCCAAGACGATGAGCTTTCGTAAGGCGGGCGAATTGCTTAATTTAACCCAACCGGCTGTCTCTGCACAAATCAAAAGCTTGGAGGATGAGTTTAAGACGGTTCTCATTGACCGGAATCAGCCTGTTACTTTAACAGACCGCGGGCAAGTGTTTCTGGATCATGCGGAGAAAATTCTCGCAGTCGTCGAAGAGCTTAAACAGAAGCTGTCCGACCTTAACCAAACACCGCAAGGTCATATTGTTCTTGGTACAACCTCTTCTATCGCCATTCAAATCTTACCGCGCGTTCTGTCTTATTTCCAAGATCAATTCCCATTGATCAAAACGACCATTCACTCCATGCCCTCCTCTCAGGTCATGGCAAGTGTAGAGAATGGCTCGGTCGATATCGGCATCACTTATTTGTCTGAACGCAATCCCAATGTTGAAACATCTATCTTTATTATGATACTTACGAGCTGGTCGTCTCTCCAGAGCATCCAATGAGCAACTTGAAGCATACGACAGTTGAATCGCTTAAGGATATCCCGATGATCATGCTCTCCCCAGATACGCTCGGCAGACGGTTTCTTGATCAAATTTCAGAAATTCAACATCGAGCCCAATATCGTCATGGAGCTCTCGAGCAGCGAAGAAGTCAAACGGATGGTGGAGATCAATCTGGGAGCCGCCGTCGTCTCCAAGCTGTCCATCGCCAATGAAGTGAGGCTGGGTACGCTGAAACGGATTAAAGTCAATGAGCTCGATATGAGCCATCCCGTCGGTGTTGTTTATAAATCAGGACGCTATATCAACTCGGCTATGCAGCAGTTTCTGAGTGACTTGAAGGGTATGCCTGAGGATCAATTTATAAGCAGTGAATAGGGCTAGAACGGACATTTAAATTTCAGGAGTGATATGAAATTTGATTTACATACGCATCACTTCAGATGCGGTCATGCTGACGGTGATATTGAAGCTTATATTCAAGCCGGGATAAAAGCGGGCTGGGTGTAATCGGCATCTCCGATCATTCCCCCTATTTTGCCAACGAGCATGATCAGCCTCAGCCCGGCATTGCGATGGGCAAAAGTGATTTCGCTAATTATGTGGACGAAGTCCTTCAGTTAAAGGCCAAATATGAAGGCAAAATCGATGTGCTGCTCGGCGTGGAATCCGACTTTTATCCTGAGCATGCTCAGATCTATAGTGAGTATTTATGCACGTTATCCCTTCGATTACATTATTGGCTCCGTTCATCAAACACGGGGAGTCAGCATTTTTAACCGCAAACGGTGGAAGGGATTGAGCCCGAAGGCAGCAGATCGACTGAGAAGATGCCATTATTATGAGCTTATCGGACAATCGGCAAAGAGCGGTATGTTTCAGGTTCTTGGCCATATTGATGCCATGAAAGGTTATTATCCCGCTTTCTCCGACATTCCATCAGAAGAGATTATTGATGAGACATTAAGCATGATTGCAGACAGCGGTGTAGCCATCGAAATTAATACCTCTGGCAAAGCTGAAGGATGCGGAAGGCTGGTATCCGTCTGATGCCATTTTGGAGCGTGCCTGTCATTATGGGGTTCAGGTTACTTTCGGCTCAGATGCCCATATACCAAGCCGTGTCGGCGATGATTGGGACGCGTTGTCCGAAACGGTTGAAGGATATCGGCTTTAAGCAGTGGGTTTATTTTAAACAAAAGCAGCCTGTAGTCGTACCGTTATAGCCCTATAAAAAAAAGTGGACCTGCACGCGGCAGGTCCAAAATAATATATAGTAAAAAGGGGGTCTTGTTTATTATAATAACCCTCGAATGTAATGGGACGATAACAGATATGATTTCATTTGTGTAACAAATTTAAATGAGCTACTGCCCAATCAAGGAGATGAAGGCATCATGTGGTTTGCAGCGGCAGTGGGCAGTGCGGTATTGTTCGGATTAGCCGGTTGGTGGATGAAAGTGTCCCAGATGCAGAGCGGTTCCACCGCATGGCTGCTTCTGGGTCTTTATTTGTCGGGAACAATCGGATTCGGCCTTCATGCGATGATCGAACATACTTTAGCCGCCTCCCTTCAAAACCCCAAAGTATGGGCTGCCGGGATTATTATCGGGGCTGGTTCTGCACTTGGAAATATGTTATTCATGAAAGCGCTGGAATGCGGACCTGCCAGCCTAACCTCTCCGCTCACGAATATGAATATCGTCCTCGTTATTGCAATGGGAACCTTCCTATACCACGAGCCCTTGTCAGGCACGCAATTTAGCGGCGTTCTGCTCTTGCTGCTAGCCATCATATTCGTTTCCATGCGCGGGAACAAAGAGAAGCAGTCCATTAAGGAACCAAAATGGTTCATCTATGTAGCTGTCAGCATCATCATGTTTGCCGTTCGTAATGGAGGCTTGAAGGTTACTGAGGAGATGAATCTTGCGGGGGCGCCAGTATTATTCGTCGCTTATTTATTATCCGTTATCTGGTTTGCTCGTTCAGCACTAAGGGAACGCAATCAGCTTATCCCCATTGGAAGGTTAAACGATACAAGTGCTGCAATGAGCCGTTCCTTGCGTTCCTCACGGACAGGAATGCGCTGGGGAATGCTTGCTGGGCTATTTTCCTATGGCGGGCTGCAGCTGTATGCCATCTCGCTGCAAACGGGACAAGCCAATATAGCAGGTCCTATCTTTGCCGCTAACAGCTTAGTTGTAGCTGCAGGCTCCATTGTGCTCTATCGCGAACGGCTCACCCCTATCCAATGGATAGCCTTCATTCTTACGGCTGCAGGACTTATCCTGATTCGTCTGTAGCCCAGCTTCCCGGCAGGTTTATCAAGACCTGCTGCGGAATGAAAAACCTTTTCGAAGCCAAGCCTGAGTGGAACCAAATAAACGTTTAACCTGATGCTTCAACCGATTGCCAGAGGACAGCTTCATGACCGAACCCCAGCCATCGTATCGTCCCCCCTTCCCTATCATTAGCCTATACAGCTCACGTACACGTTCATTAACCGTATCGAGCCTGACATCCTCAAATCTGCTTATGACTAATGGATAGGGGTAACCGTTCTCGGGACTGCCTTCCTTCTCTTTCTCAATCCGGTATCCGAGTGTCTCCAGCTTAGCTTCCATTTCGCGGCGATGGTTATCCTCACGGAACAGCAGCCAGTGGTATACATGCCTTGGCTGTTTGATGTCATCCCCTTTGTGAATCAGAGCGTAAATCATCTGAGCATTATGCACGAATAATTCTTCCAGCGCATCTGGCAGCATAAAGAAATAAAAGGACCATTCCGGATCCGGCTTTAAATAGTGCTGTACCCGATATTCCCAATGCTTCTCCATCCACTGCCGAATTACAGCTTCATCCAAGCGCCCTGTACCTACGTAATAATAGAACTCCAGCCGTGTCGACGCATTGATTCTCCCAATGTAGATCGCACCCGCTTCACTCTTCAGCCATTGCTCAAGCTTGGATTCAAACTGTTCTAATTGCTTTATAAAATCCTGCTTCGAGCGGTTGTCCGTCCGAATCGGATATAAATTAATGGTGATGGAAAATAACTCGCCATATTCAGCTAAGGGAGCAGAGGCTTTATAGCCAATGTTGACTAGGACGCGCATCTGATCCGACTCTGTTCGGCGTTCATAAAATCCCCAATTGTCCGTCATATCGCACCTCTGTATTATTTAGTAGCATCTAGCTTGTCATGGGCATTACAAACCATTATAACGGTTCTATTCGACAGATGACTATGTTTTTTGCATAATATGCGTAAAAATTGCTAACTTTACTAAAGTAAATATTTTATTTTAAGCAAATTAGCGTTTCTGTCGAATACCCACTCCTATTTTAAAGGACCATGTGCTACAATAAAGAAAGCGAAAGAGGGGTGATAGCGGTGGATTATTCCAAAATGTGCCCAAAATACGAATGTGCCACTGAATTACTCGGTAAGAAATGGACTGGCATGATCGTACGTGTTCTTCTTGGCGGGCCAAAACGGTTTAAAGAAGTAAAGGAACAAATTCCGGAAATGAGCGATAAAATGCTTACAGACCGGATGAAAGAACTAGAGCAGTACCAAATTATTAAACGAAACGTTTATCCGGAAATGCCGGTTCGGATTGAATATGAATTAACCGAAAAAGGACGGGGCTTAGAGCCCGTTATCCAATCGATTCAGGATTGGGGCGAGGGTTGGTGTTAAGCTGCCGCATTAATGACGGCAGCTTTTCTGCTTATTATAGATAAATAATAGAGGCGCAGGACGGCAATTTCGTCCTGGCGCCTTTTTTACATTCTCACAACGGATAAAGTTTCCTTCCATACAAAAAACACGCGAGCGTTAGAAACGCATCGCGTGTTTGGAGTCCAGGCTAATGGCAATAAGACTACATGCCAAGCCATTTCTTGAACATATGCTTCGTCGTATCTTTGTTGATCGCCGCAATCGAAGTCGTCAGCGGAATGCCTTTCGGACAGGAGCGCACGCAGTTCTGCGAGTTGCCGCAGCCTTCGATACCGCCGTCGTCCATCAGCGCTTCCAGACGCTCCTCCTTGTTCATTTCACCAGTCGGATGAGCGTTGAACAGGCGCACCTGCGAGATCGCTGCCGGTCCGATAAAGCTAGTCCGGTCATTCACGTTCGGGCATGCCTCCAGGCAAACGCCGCAAGTCATGCATTTGGACAGCTCGTACGCCCATTGACGCTTCGTCTCCGCCATGCGCGGTCCAGGACCGAGATCATACGTACCGTCGATCGGAATCCATGCTTTAACGCGTTTGAGGGCGTTAAACATCCGCTCACGATTGATGACAAGATCGCGGACGACCGGGAACGTGCTCATCGGCTGCAAGCCGGATCGGCTGCTCCAGCTTGTCGATCAGCGCGGTGCACGCTTGACGCGGCTTGCCGTTGATAACCATGGAGCATGCGCCGCATACTTCTTCCAGGCAGTTGGATTCCCAACATACCGGAGCCGTCTTGTCTCCGTCCTGTTTCTTCGGATTACGCTGAATTTCCATCAGCGCGCTGATTACGTTCATATTCGGACGGTATGGAATTTCAAACTCTTCCGTATAGGGCTTAGCGTCCGGAGCGTCTTGACGCGTGATGATCAGCTTAACTGTTTTTGCTGCAACTGTCGTTTCCGCCATCGTTTATTCTCCTTTCTACTTTTCCTTCGAATAGTCGCGTTTACGCGGCTGTAATAAGCGAAATATCCACTTCTTCATACGAAATTTGCGGGCCTTCCGCCGTCCATTTCGCTTTCGTCGTTTTCAAGAACTCCTCATCATTACGTTCAGGGAATTCCGGCTTGTAATGCGCGCCGCGGCTCTCGTTACGAAGCAGAGCGCCGAGCGTCATCGCTTCGGACGAGCTCCATCATGTTCCACAGCTGGCGGGTAAACGCGACTGACTGCGTTATTCCAACGCGCCGTATCGTTGATGTTGATGTTTCGGTAACGCTGCTTCAGCTCTTTGATCTTCTCGATCGTTTCTTCCAGCTTCTTATTGAAGCGCACAACCGTCATGTTGTTCGTCATCCATTCGCCAAGCTCTTTATGAAGCACATACGCGTTCTCTGTGCCGTCCATCTTGATGATGCTCTCATATTTATCGGTTTGGCGTTTTTTCTCACGGTCATAAACCGAAGTAGAAATGTCTTCAGCCGATTTCTTCAGACCTTTAATGTATTCGACAGCCTTAGGCCCTGCCACCATGCCGCCGTAGATAGCCGATAACAGCGAGTTTGCGCCAAGACGGTTCGCACCGTGATATTGGTATTCGCATTCACCGCAAGCGAACAATCCCGGAATGTTCGTCATTTGGTTGTAGTCAACCCACATCCCGCCCATGGAGTAGTGGACAGCCGGGAAAATTTTCATCGGAATTTTGCGCGGGTCATCACCCATGAACTTCTCATAAATCTCGATGATACCGCCGAGCTTAACGTCAAGCTCCTTCGGATCCTTGTGGGAAAGGTCAAGGTAAACCATGTTCTCACCATTGACGCCAAGCTTCTCATCTACGCAGACGTGGAAAATTTCCCGAGTCGCAATGTCACGAGGAACAAGGTTTCCGTATGCCGGATATTTCTCTTCAAGGAAATACCATGGCTTGCCATCTTTATACGTCCAGATCCGTCCGCCTTCACCGCGCGCTGATTCCGACATCAAGCGAAGCTTGTCGTCACCTGGAATAGCTGTCGGGTGAATTTGAATGAACTCGCCGTTCGCATAATCAACGCCTTGCTGATAAACAGCGCTCGCTGCAGTTCCGGTATTAATAACGGAGTTTGTCGTTTTGCCGAAAATAATGCCAGGACCGCCGGACGCCAAAATAACAGCATCCGCCGAAAACGTATGGACTTCCATCGAGCGAAGATCCTGCGCAGAGATGCCGCGGCATACGCCATCGTCATCCAGAACCGCTCCAAGAAACTCCCAATGCTCATATTTGGTTACAAGCCCTGCTGCTTCCCAGCGGCGAACCTGCTCATCCAGCGCATACAGCAATTGTTGGCCTGTTGTCGCTCCGGCAAAAGCAGTTCGGTGATACTGTGTTCCCCCGAAACGACGGAAGTCCAGCAAGCCCTCTGGAGTACGGTTGAACATAACGCCCATCCGGTCCATCAGGTGGATGATGCCTGGTGCCGCATCACACATCGCTTTTACCGGCGGTTGGTTCGCTAGAAAGTCACCGCCGTAAACGGTATCGTCAAAATGCTCCCAGGGGGAGTCGCCTTCACCTTTCGTATTGACCGCCCCGTTAATGCCGCCTTGCGCACAAACGGAATGTGACCGTTTGACGGGAACGACAGAAAATAGTTCAACATGCATGCCCGCTTCTGCTGCTTTAATTGTAGCCATCAGACCGGCGAGGCCGCCGCCTATGACAATTATTTTATTTTTAGCCATATCGATTCGCTCCTTGTCCTAATGCCTAAACGAGATTCGTCAATTGCAGCGCTGCCGAAGCCGCTTCTTTAAACTCATCGCCGCGGAACGCCACAAGCGACAAAAGGAACAAAGCCGCTACGATGACGAATACGCCCATCCATATAAAGGAAGAAATTTTCTGAGCGCGTGGACCAACCGTAATGCCCCAGCTCACAAGAAATGCCCACATTCCGTTACTGAAGTGGAATGTAGCTGCTATAACACCGATGATATAGAGCACGAAGTAGAACCCGTTTGTCGAAATTTCATGCATTAAACCGCCGAGTTCTTCATGCTTAACTTTACCGATGAATACTTGAAAACGTGTTTGGTAAAGATGCCAGAAGATGAAAATAAAAGTAATAACACCTGATATCCGCTGAAGCGTAAATGCCCAGTTCCGGCCATATTGGAAACGTCCGGTATTCAGGTTCGATTGATACGCGACATAAAGGCCGTAAACGCCATGGAACAAAAGCGGCAGCCAAATGCCAAATAGCTCAAGGAAGAAGACCAATGGAAGATCATTCAGCGTTTTGATGCTATCCTTGAACCCTTGCGCTCCGCCCTCAAATGCCGCGTAATTCGTCAGCATATGCTCAATAATGAACAAGCCGAGCGGGATTACTCCTAGCAGGGAGTGGATCTTGCGCGATAAATACGAATTTCCTTTCATAACTTATGCGTTCTCCTTTCCAAACTGTGGAATTACATTCGCCAAACTTCGCCAAAACCATTCTCCATTGTACCGCCAGCCCCTATGGGCGTCAATATATAAGCTTGACAAATCTCGATCACAATTCACATCATACTCCTTTTATGCTTATAATGGAATTGCCTAATATTCATTAAAAGTTATAACAATTTTGCATATGTAGAAATGAAACAGCAAAGGAAGATACACATGCTTGAAGAACTGAAAGTATTTGCCATCGTGGTTGAGCAATCCAGTATGAATAAGGCATCAGCCATCTTGAATCTGTCCCAGCCCGCTCTCTCTCGCAAAATTGCTAAGCTGGAGCAGGATCTCGGCGCACTGCTGTTCCGCCGCATCGGCAAGAGGCTGGAGCTGACACGTATCGGCCAGCTCACTTACGAATACGCTGTGGAAGCACGCCAGCAGCATCTGCGGTACCTGAAGATGGTGGCTGATTATAAGAGTGTCGGCCGTTCTTCCCTCACTATTGGAGCGAGCCTCACCACCCTGCAGACGACACTGCCGGATCTTATCCAAGCGCTGACCAAACGAAGCCCCGATCTCGACATTAAAGCCATTACCGGCAAAACCCATGAAATCGTGACACTCGTCCGCGATCACAAAGCAGACCTTGGTATTGTCGCATCCCGGATTGATGATCCATCGCTTCATTGTGTACCGTTATTCGACGATCATCTCGTGCTCGTCCTTCCCCGTAACCACTTTGTCATGGATAAGGGATTGCCGGTCATTGGCGATCTAGACGGCATGCCGATGATCCTCTTCTCAAAAGGAACCTGGTACCGCATCTTAACCGATGAATTATTCGACAAGTATCAGCTGCTGCCCGATGTTCGGATGGAGATCGATTCGTTCGAAGCTATTCTAAGGCTGCTGCACACTTGCCGCGCGGGTACACTGCTGCCCAAATCCTACTTAAGGCCGGAAATGATCGCAGATAATGACCTTACCGTTATTCCCATTCGCGAGCTAGTTGAATCCAAACGGACCACATCACTTATCCATGCCAATACGGAGAGCTTGAGTCCGGCTGTCAGGCTGTGGATCGACGAGATCGCTACGCATTATAAACGTGGGGGCGGCGGCGGCAGTGCGGACGCTCCGCTAGGATGAAGAAGCGGCCTTTGGACCTGGTCGGGGGATCGATTTCCGTCGCTGTTGAACCCGGGAATGTTGATTATACACGCTGGCGGTGTATTCCCGGGTTCAAAGGCGATCGCTGGCGCTCTCCAATCGAATCCCCCTTCCCTCGTCCAGGCCATCTTCATCCTAGCTTCGCTGCGGCTGCCCTTGCCCCAGCGATTATATGCTCCGCTGGGCAGAAAGACTGTAACTCCGCTTTCCGTACTATCGTCAGCTGCGTTTTTGATGCTGCTTGCTGCAGCAAAGATTACCGTGCTGTGCTGCCTGGGGGCAGCAATGCGGACGCTCCGCTAGGATGAAGAAGCGGCCTTTGGACCTGGTCGGGGGAACGATTTCCGTCGCTGTTAAACCCGGGAATGTTGATTATACACGCTGGCGGTGTATTCCCGGGTTCAAAGGCGATCGCTGGCGCTCTCCAATCGAATCCCCCTTCCCCCGTCCAGGCCATCTTCATCCTCCAGCTTCTGCTTGCCGGCTGCCCTTGCCCCAGCGGTTATATGCTCCGCTGGGGCAGAAAGACTGTAACTCCGCTTTCCGTACTATCGTCAACTGCGTTTTTGATGCTGCTTGCTGCAGCAAAGATTACCGTGCTGCGCTGCCTGGGGCAGCAATGCGGTAATTTAATGCTGCTTGCTGCAGCAAAGATTACCGTGCTGCGCTGCCTGGGGCAGCAATGCGGTAATGTTTATATCTTCGCTATTCAGGCAATCGCTGTTTGCCGGGGCAGCGATTCGCTGCTTCTCCCTGCCCATCCCTGCATCAATAAAGACGTAGGCCGCAGAATAGCGGACGGAGTCCTTTGTTTTGGGCTGCAATCCGGAAAGATTGCGACTGAAGAAGGCGCGCAGCGGCCTGGAGAGTTTACGTCCTGCCTTTAAAGGCTTGATTTAACCGGCGCCAGTCTGTTATCCAATAAGAAAATCAAGCCTTTAACAGCAGGCGAAAGGCCGCTGCAGCGACTCGTAAGGAGCCCTCTTTCCGCGCACTGCAGCTTTACAACAATAAAGGACAGAGACCGCTAGCTGCGGCCCTGTCCTTTATTGTTTGCCATTTTCCGTATCCAATACCATGCCAAGCTTACGAGCCATCCAAGCCGTGGTGCTCGCCTGCAATAAGATGGTCAGCATGATCGCCATAAACGTGACCGATGCGATGATATCCGCGTGCTTGACGCCCATCCCCGCCAGCATACCTGATAGGGCTGCGGGAATGACACCCGTCTCACGAACCCACATCATAAAGGCCATTTCCTTTAGTGACCAACGGGATTTCAAATCCGGCAATGCCGAAGCAAACACCGTTAGCGGCCTTGCAATGACCATGAGCACCAGCACCGCAAGTAAGCTTTGCCACCAATAATCGGCCAGCAGCTTGAAATTTACCTGACTTCCGAGCAAGACGAAGATCAGCATCCGCATGATGACGGTAATGTTATCTGAGAAATGCGACATTTCTTCATGCTTGCCATGCATATGTAAGCCAAATGAACCGGAATTGCCCCAGATTAAGCCTGCCACGAAAGTAGCCATAAATCCGCTGACATGCAGCAGGTCGCCGATCAGATAGGTGCCGATAGCTGTTCCGATCATAGCAATGGTCGTATAGTCGCGAAGCACACCGAACTGAATATGCGACACCAAGTAGACCACTATGAACCCGACCGCAATACCGATGCCTATACCGCCTAAGGCTGTTTTCAGAAATTCCCATGTAATAACGCCTGCATCCAGCGATGATTTGCCGGTGGCTGCCCCAAGCAGCGCAAAGGTAATGATGGAGCCTGTCGCATCGTTAAAGGCTGATTCGCTCTCGACCGTTTCACGAACCCGTTCCCGAATTCGGACTTGTCGGAACACAGGAATGATGGATGCAGGGTCAGTTGAAGCGATAACAGCAGCAGCCAGCAAGGCGTACAGCCAATCAATACCGAATAACAAGTGGATGGCTGCGCCGACAATACCAACGGTAATAAGCACGCCCGGAACGCTGAGCAATCCCACCGTCCAGCCGACCTGCCCCAGCCCATGCAAGCGGATGTTACGTCCGCCATCGAATAAGATAATCGCAGACCCCACTACTAGAATCAACTGATTGGTTAAGGAGCTGCTGGATTCGTTAATCCAGTGAAATCCCTGGCCGATAATCATGCCTGCGATGATGAATAACGCAACATCCGGCAGCCGAAGCTTTCCGGCAATTGTTCCGGCAACCATGCCAGTCGATACGACCGCAAGCAGGAGCAGCATGAGGTGGTGAATAAGTTCCGTTGTAGAGGTTTCCATCTCCGTATGACACACCCGTTCTCAAGAAGAAGCCAGAATCCGCAGTTAGCGGATTACCGCCTCCTCGAAATGGTCGATCTGTTTATTCGTACCGATGATAACCATGACATCTTTCTCTGCAAGAATATCGGTAGCCTCAGGAGCAATGATAATGCCTTTCTCCTTATTAATAGCAACAATGCTGCAGCCGAAGCGTCCACGGGGATTCAAGTCCATTAAGGATACTCCATTCAAGCATTTCGGAACGGTGAGCTCTGCGATGGTGTATTCTTTGGACAGTTCAATATAATCCAGCAAATTCGGAGAAACAAGCTGATGGGCTACACGAACACCCATATCACGCTCAGGATAAACAACGCGGTCTACGCCGATTTTCTCAAGCACACGCCCGTGAAGCTCGGTCATCGCTTTGGCAACAACCTGCTTGACGCCCAGATCCTTTAACAGATATGGCTGTTAGAATACTCGCTTGGATATCATCCCCGATGGCAACGACGCCGCAATCAAAATTCCGCACGCCTAACGAACGAAGAACTTCCTCGTCTGTACACTCTGCAACGACGGCATGCGTCAGTACGTGACTCATTTCTTGAACCGCTTCCTCATCTTTATCTATCCCAAGTACTTCATAACCAAGCTTGGTTAATTCTCTTGCCAGGCTTGAGCCGAAACGGCCCAAACCGATAATAACAAACTGATTGCTCTTCATCTTCATACTTCTTTCCCCTATCCAATCGTAATTTTACCTTCCGGATGCCGGTACAGTTCTTTTTCTGTGCGGGGTCCGAGCGCATAAGCAAGCGTCAGCGGGCCAAGCCGTCCGGCAAACATCGTCAGTGAAATAACTATTTTCCCAATATGCGATAACTCAGGTGTAATGCCTAAGGTTAATCCAACCGTACCAAATGCAGATGTGGTTTCAAACAATATCTTAATAAAAGCCTTATCCTCTGTCGTCGATAGCACCATCGCAACGAAAATAACAAGGGAGAGCGACAGCATCGTAATGGTCAGTGCTTTGAAGATTCGCTCGCGTGCAAGACGATATTTGAACAAGACGATGTCTTCTTTTCCCCTCATCATGGCAATAACTGCACCAATCAAGACCGTAAAGGTCGTTGTCTTGATACCGCCACCAGTCGAACCCGGTGATGCCCCAATGAACATCAGGATGATGATGAAGAACTGAGTTGCCTGCCGAAGCGAGGCAATGTCAAGCGTGTTGGCCCCTGCCGTTCTCGGAGTAACCGATTGGAAGAAGGAAGCTAATATTTTGCCGCCCCAATCAAGTGAACCCAGTGTCATACTGTTGGAAAATTCAAATACGAAAATAACTATCGTACCTAGTGCAATCAAAGTTCCAGTCATCGCCAGCACCACTTTGGAATGAAGGGATAACCGTTTATTTTTGCGGTATTCCATTAAATCCGACATAACGATAAAGCCGATACCGCCAGTAACAATTAACAGCATCGTCACGATATTTACAAGTGGATCACTTACGTATTGGGTGATACCAATATAAGGGACGCCAAATTGTCCGAACAGATCAAAACCCGCATTGTTAAAAAAAGAAACGGCATGAAACATGCCAAAATAGATGGCTTTGCCAATTGGCATATCGAAGGACCAGCGAATCGCGAACAGGACGCCTCCGATAAACTCGATAGAGAGCGAGTAAAATATAACCCGTCTAATTAGACGGATGATACCTTCAATGCTGCTTTGGTTCATGGCTTCTTGTAAAATCAACCGTTCGCGAAGCGAAATTCGCTTCCGCAGCATAATGGCGAACAATGTTGACATCGTCATAAAACCAAGTCCACCGAGCTGAATGAGCGTCATAATAATGACTTGTCCCGGAATAGACCAGTGGCTCCCCGTATCCACGGTGACAAGCCCTGTCACACATGTAGCCGATGCGGCCGTAAAGACGGAATCGATGTAAGGCGTGAAGGTTCCGTCCTGTGATGCGAAAGGCAAAGAGAGCAGCAAGCCGCCGAACAAAATAATAAGAGCAAAACCAGTAACGAGAATACGGGGCGGTGACCATTTGGATACGTTAAAAAGCGATTTCATTAACTAACCTTTCACCCCTCTAACACAGCTTTGCACGCACAAAAAAAAGCACTGGAAGCCCAATGCTGATGCGATGAGTCCTGTTCCAGGAAGCCTACGAGGTTAGCTGACGGATTCGGGCCCGGACAGGCGGCCCTATTCGCAAGAATGCTTGCGCTAACTTGAGAAATTCACCCCGTGCTGCAGGATTCTGTGACCTCTGTCACGTTAATCGCATCTAGCAGCAATATGGTTCCCCCGTTTTCACTTTGAAATTCGGCTTTTTATGCAATTGTTCACATTATATATGGGAAGCTCAGAAACACCAAATGACGATTTAGCAGATAATGCACCGAATAAGCCAAAATAGCCCAATCCCTGTCCTAAATCAATGGCTTACTGGCTTTCTTGCCTGTTTACCTCGTTCCTAAATCGAGAATGGGAGCAATCGCATGGATAAATTCGGAACAACTATGATATGGTAGTACTATGTGTTCAATTGCTTGTATACCATAGACAGAGGTGCATACATGAAGCTAAATCGAATCCAAACGAACTGGACTAGGTATTCCTGGTTAGCTGCAATTGGCGCAATTATTTATGTGATGATTCAAATCGTCCCCTCCACTGCGGAATCGTTCTTCGGAACAAACAATGAGCCGGTAATCTCCAAGAGCTCAGCCGAGCAGGCTGCTTCGGATTTTGCCATGCTTCAGTTTAAGGAACGGCCTCTTCATGTACATGCCGTCCACCAATCGGACAGCTTGCTCCTGGGCTACATATCGAAGGAGAAGCTAAATTCTTCCTATGAGAAGAAATATCGATAAGGATTTCCCGATCGATACCTTTCAGGTCCTTGCTGAATTATCCGATGGCAGTGAATTATTTATGTATGTACACATGCAGACAGGTAAAATCGTTAGCTGGAACCATCTTCGCGCCATCAAGTTTAATCGAGCCGCATTAACAAAATGAAGCAAAGCTGCTGCAATCGCTTTTGCCGTATCGAAGGGCTTCAAGAAGAGCGAGCTGAAATTAACTAAAGCTGACGGCAATGAGTTCTTGTTTAACGTCAGCGGCTACAACATTGGCAAATCACAGCTTGTCCTCAAAATCAGCACCGAGAAGCTTCCCGGCGGGAATTTTCTCATATCGGAATACAAACCGCAATTCACCGTCCCGGCGAGCTACGAGGCCTATGTGAATCATCAGAAGAAATTGGCTTCTATCCTTTCCTTATTTGGAAACTCACTTCTGTCTTTTGCCTTGTTTATATTAGCCATCATCTACGCGGCTAAGTACCGGAAACATACTTCTTTTGTCCGCGGGATCGTTCTTTCCCTGCTTTTCCTGGCTATTTATGTAGTGAACGACTTTAACATGATGGACGGGTTTATTGCGATCCTACGGAGAAAGTGCCAACACTTCCTCCCAGGCATTATTCGCGCTTGTTTTCACGGTAGCCATTACGGGAGTACTCGCTGTCTCGGTATATTTCTCCCTGGTCGGAGGAGATGGTCTATGGCGTTCTATGGGCCGCAATCACTGGCCTCGATTCGGTGAGACCGAATATGGCGACCATGTATGGCGCAGCATGTGGCTTGGTTATTTAATCGCCTTTATGCTGCTAGGCTTGCAAACCGTGATCTTTATCGTCTTGATGCAGGTTACCGGCGCATGGTCGACAAGTGATGTCAGCCAATCGCCTTATAACTTAGCCACTCCTTGGATTTTCCCATTGATGGCTTGGTGTGCTGCCATATCGGAGGAAGCCGTTTACCGGCTGTTCGGTATCGGACTTATGAAAAAGTGGTTCAAAAACACATTCGTCGCTTCGCTAATACCGACGATTATATGGGCGCTGGGCCATGTTACCTACCCTATCTTCCCATCCACGACCCGTCTGCTCGAGCTGACGATTATCGGCCTCATCTTCAGCTTCATGTTTATACGTTACGGTTTTATGGCTGTCGTGTTCGCCCATGCTGTCTTTGATAGCATCATGATGGCAATTTCCCTTATGTTTATGGGCACGGTCGGCAATATTCTGCTGGGCATTATATACATCCTGCTCCCGATTCCGATTGCATGGGTGATTCGTTGGTTCAGCTATACGTTCCCGCGAAGGGAACGAGCGGCTTAAATGTATTAAACGGCAGCAAGAAGATATGGCTTGCGCCGTCCTTTGGCCGGGAAGCCAAGTTTCTAGAAGCGAAACTTATACTTGCTGATATTAAAAAAAAGGAGAGAACCGCAGGTTACGGTTCCTCCCTCAACGCTTCTAATATTTGCGCGGCAAGCTTCTCGCCGATAGACAGGGGTCGGAAATCTTCAATTCCGGCCTCTTTTATTTTTTTTATGGAGCCAAAATGTTTCAGCAGCAGCTTTCTCCGCTTCTCTCCGATACCTGGTATCGCATCGAGCTGGGAAGCGATCATCGATTTGCCGCGCTGCTCGCGATGGAAGGAAATTGCGAAGCGATGCACCTCGTCTTGAATACGCTGGAGCAGATAGAACTCCTGGCTGTCACGGCCAAGCGGAATGATTTCCGGAGGATCTCCGCTCATCAGCTGCGCTGTTTTATGTTTCGCATCCTTGACGAGTCCGCACACAGGTACAAACAGTCCGAGTTCATTTTGCAAAATATCAAGCGCAGCCGAAATCTGCCCGCGCCCGCCATCCACAACGATAACATCCGGAAGCTGCAGCCCTTCCTTCAATACTCGCTCATAGCGGCGCCTAATAACCTCACGCATCGTCTCGTAGTCATCTGGTCCTTGCACCGTCTTGACCTTGTATTTGCGGTACTCATTCTTATCCGGCTTCCCATCTGTAAAGACAACCATTGCGGATACCGGATTCGTCCCTTGAATATTGGAGTTATCGAATGCCTCGATTCGCCTTACCTCAGGAAGACCGAGTGCTTCCGCGAGCCCTTCGGCAGCCTTGGACGTACGCTCCTCATTGCGATCAATAAGTTTAAACTTCTCATCAAGCGTAATTTTCGCGTTATCGACAGCCATTTGGACAACATTCCGTTTGCGTCCCCTGCGGGGCATGAACACCTTCACCTTAAGCCACTTCTGCAGGGAGGACCGCACTTCGTCCGCAGCCGATCCCG
This sequence comes from uncultured Paenibacillaceae bacterium, assembly GCA_963793665.1. GTDB lineage: Bacteria > Bacillota > Bacilli > Paenibacillales > Paenibacillaceae > Paenibacillus_Z. The sequence goes on along the minus strand of CAWCBD010000002.1, from coordinate 362,107 downwards.
GCAGCACCTCATCGCTATCTTGATCATCCTCTATCACAGCTGCTGAAGCTGCCTCAATGGCGGCTGTCGACAGGCTCTCCGCATCTAAGATGGCTGATATGACTTCGGGTCCTGTCTCTTCATTCATAGCGCTGGCTTCATCCGGAGGGATTGGCAGCAATATTTCTTTAGGAAGTGCCGGATTATCGCTATAATATTGGGTAACGAAGGTTATAAAGTCATCATAAGCCTCACCGTAATAAGGAAACATCGTCGCACGGCGCTCAATCATTTTGCCATGACGCATATATAGAATCTGTACGCACATCCAGCCCTTTTCTGTGAAATAGCCGAATACATCTCGATCCATGGCATCATTTATCGTAATTTTCTGCTTCTCCATAACAGCATCAATAGCCATGAGCTGATCTCTGAATTCCTTGGCCCGCTCAAATTCAAGCGACTCTGCCGCAGCCATCATTTTGCCCTGAAGCGACTTTTTAACCTCATCATGACCACCATTCAGAAACTTCGTAATTTCTTGCATCATGTTCTCATACGTCCCTGCTGGGATGTCGTATTCACATGGGGCGACACATTGACCGAGGTGATAATAGAGGCACACCTTGTCGGGAAGCGTATTGCATTTGCGAAGCGGATATAGACGGTCAAGCAGCTTCTTGGTCTCCTGAGCCGCGTAAGCATTAGGGTAAGGGCCAAAATATTTGCCTTTATCCTTCACAATGCGGCGTGTAACCTCAAGCTTTGGATGCTTCTCGCTCGTTATTTTAATATAAGGAAAGGTTTTGTCATCTTTAAGCAGCACGTTATATCTGGGGTGATACTGTTTAATAAGATTACACTCGAGAATGAGCGCTTCCATATTGCTGCCTGTTACGATATATTCGAAATCGCGGATTTCCGATACCAGACGCTGCGTCTTTCCGTTATGGCTGCCGTTAAAATAAGAACGGACCCTGTTCTTGAGCACTTTAGCTTTGCCGACATAAATAATCGTGCCCTCTGCATTTTTCATTAGATAGCAGCCTGATTGATCCGGCAATAATGCCAGCTTGCTGCGAATATGTTCAGCTGCCGAACGCTGCTGCGCGGCAGAATGTTCACTTTGGTCGTTCACCACTCTGGATCCCCTCCCAGCCCTATTCATAGTCTTATTGTAGCACAGCAGGAGCATGCCATGAAGGTGAGAGCCGCTCGTATTCAGTCACAACCCGCCTATAATTCGCCTCACAATTGTCACCTCCTGCGACTTTACAATTATTCTGAAGTTTGGGTATACTAGTGGGAGCATTCGTTGTTTTCGAGGAGGAACTTAAGCTATGGAAAATGTTAGAGATCCGCGTGAGCATCTGAATGAAGAACCGCGCGACGACTTAATGGATGTAGCAATCGGCTTTGGTGGATTTTTCGGAGTTTTGTTCGTCATATTCGCTGCAGCGGTGATCATTAAATTCGTAATCTCCTAGTGAACTCGTTCAGCCCGTCCGGCTGGACATCAGGGAATCAGATGGAGACTCTACTCCACATGGCTCAGAGCCCGCCTATAACAGGCGGGAGTCTTGACCCGATTACCAATGGTCGGGATCAGAGGTGCACGCGTTTGAAGACGCATCCCGTTCTGATACCCGCGAAAAAGGCTTCGACCGGCAAGATAACCGGACGGAGCCTTTTCCATATGGACTTCAGACAACAATAATGGCAGCTATTGACAATGTTATATTGTCTAGCATACAATACGTAATATCTTACTGAAGGAGGCTGATGTAGATGACCAATTACAGAGCGAACCACATCCAACAATTGCATAGACAGCAGTCTCTACGGATTAAGGCCTTCTAAATAAGAGTATCGTCACGACACGGAGTAATCTAGTGTCAGCTTACGCATACTGCTTTTGAACTACCTTTAAGAGCCGTAAGAGACCGCTATGGTTTCTTGCGGCTTTTCTGTTTGTAAGCGCAGGAGCTCCTTCCTGCGCTTTTTTGTCATTCTGCTGGAACCCCGGCATACGCTTGTAGCGGGATTTGCTTTACAAACTAAATTAAACTTGAGGAGCTATTCTATTGAACCTAATGAACATGAACAACAACCAATCAGAACGTTTATACCCATACGGCTGGAATGATTATTGGGCCTCGTGTATGAATGAGGAAATGATCCTAAGCGGCCTCGTTCCCGCTCGCGTCATCGCTCAATTTACCAATCAATATCGGATCATTACTGCAGAAGGCGAATATGTCGCCGAAGTCAGCGGCAAATTTCAGTTTCATGCAGCTTCAAGAAGCGATTATCCCGGTGTCGGCGACTGGACGGCCGTACAACCTCTACAAGGTGAGGCACGAGCGATCATTCACGCGGTGCTGCCTAGACGTTCGGCAATGATTCGTAAAGCAGCAGGCTCCGTTCCTGAGGAGCAGGTGATCGGCGCAAACTTAGATACGCTGTTTATCGTAAATGCGTTGAATGATGACTTCAACGTTCGCAAAATCGAACGCTATCTCATAACCGCTTGGGAAAGCGGAGCAACGCCAGTCGTACTGCTCACTAAAGCAGACTTGTGCGAGGATACGGCTGATCGCATCGCCGCCGTTTGTGCTGCTGCGCCCGGAGTAGCCGTACATGCTGTTAGCGCACTGCAGGGTGAAGGCAAGGAGGCTCTGGAGGCCTATATGCTCCCTGGCCGTACATTAGCCGTTACCGGATCATCCGGCGTCGGCAAGTCAACGCTGCTTAACTGGCTGGCAGGGGATAATCTGCAGCAGGTACAAGGGATTCGTGAGCAGGATGCCAGAGGCCGGCACACAACGACACACCGGGAGCTCTTCCCGCTTCCATGCGGCGCTGTAATGATGGATACCCCTGGTATGCGGGAGCTTCAGCTTTGGGAAGCAAGCAGCGGGCGGCAGGAAGCCTTCGCCGACATCGAAGAGCTTGCGGCAGGATGCCGCTTCCGCGATTGTACACATGACGCTGAGGACGGATGCGCCATTAAACAAGCGATCGAGGAAGGAACATTGGACGCCCATCGTTTGGGCAACTATAAGAAAACAGGCCGCGAGCTCGCCCATCAGGCACGCAAGGAACAAAGCGTTAGCAAGCGTCACCAGAAAAGTGCGAATAAACGGCTTACCGGCCGATTTACCTCTATGGATAGAAGAAGTATCGATATGGAATAATGGCAGATTAACGATAAAGAAGTGTCCGTACTCGGGCTACGAGTTCAACAGACACTTCTTTTTTAAAATATAGAAAGTATAAATTTCCACTAGACTTTGCTTATATTTCTCCGGAATGAACCGCGTTCCGCCGCGAAAGGACGGCGCTAGCCGTTTCACCTTGCTGCAATTGAATGGGGCTTGCCTTAGCCATTGTTAACAGCTTTCAGCTTGTCGCCGCTGTTCTGAAGCTGACTTTGCTGCTTGGAGGCTGCAGCATCGTAACGTTTACGTTCGGTTCGATCGATTTGGACGACGCGGCCGTCATGAACGGTAATGAGAACCGAACCATATTCAAGCCCTTCCACTTGTGCTGCAATTCGCTCCAGCCATTCTTGATCGAGTACGATTGGCTTTGCCATCAATAACCCCTCCTCAAGTGAACTCGCTTAAGCCTATACGGCTGAACATCTGGGAATCAGGGTGGAGACTCTACTTCGCCTGATTCAGTCAATAAGACTTAAATATGAACGGGCATCGGGTCGACTTTAAGCGGGTTTTCCACCATTGTGGCAGATTCCTCCGAGATGACATATAAGCGATGAATCAGGACGGACACTTCGTCGCCTGGCCGCAGCGGCTCTTGATCAAGCGAGCGATGTGCCGAAAGCCGGTTATCGCCAACCTGAACGTCAAGCTCCAGGTGAGCGCCCCGGAAGAATACATGACGAACATGGCCTTTCTCGGCAGCCGAAGGGAAAGCAATTTCCTGCTCCCGTCCAACCTCAACGAACTCTGGTCGGATGAGGGCTCGCGAGCCATTAATGACCTGTGTCCGTTCAAACCCTCTTAACCGGTTCGGCTGCTCGACCAAGCTCGAATGCCCAATGAATCCTGCGACAAATGCAGTTTGCGGATCGGTATAGATAGAGACGGGCGAGCCCTGCTGCTCCAGCTTGCCTTGCTGAACGATAAGCATTTCATCCGCAACTTCAACCGCTTCATCCTGGTCATGGGTAACGAATATCGAGGTGATGCCAATTGTGTTAATCAGCTGCTTCAGCCATGTGCGAAGCTCTTTACGGACTTTCGCGTCAATTGCCGCGAATGGCTCATCGAGCAGCAGCAGGTCCGGCTTAGGAGCAAGCGCCCTTGCAAATGCAACACGCTGCCTTTGACCGCCAGATAGCTGATGAGGGTAGCGATGCTCAAACCCGCGAAGACCGGTAAGATCAAGAAGCTCATTGACGCGTTCCTTGATTTCAGCCTTAGCGGTCTTGCGGATGGTCAATCCGAATGCAATGTTATCAAAAACATTCATATGCTTGAACAGCGCATAGTTTTGAAATACGAAACCAATTCCGCGATGCTGCGGTGCGACATCATTCACGCGTTTTCCATTGATTAAGATATCTCCGGTATCCGGAGATTCTAGGCCAGCCAGAATACGCAGTATGGTTGATTTGCCGCCGCCGCTAGGGCCCAGAAGTCCAATCAGTTTACCCCGATTAATAGAGAAGCTGACATCTGAAACCGCCTTATGATTGCCAAATTTCTTGGAAATGTTACGAACCTCAATGTGCATCTTGCGCACCCCTCTCCGGATCCCGCTGGGCTGTTTTCCATTCAATAAAGCTCTTAATGACAAGCGTCAAAAGTGCAAGCAGAACTAGCAGCGAGGCAACCGCGAATGCAGCGGAGAATTGATATTCGTTGTACAAAATCTCAATATGCAAAGGCAGTGTGTTCGTCTCTCCCCGAATATGACCGGAAACGACGGATACAGCCCCGAACTCACCCATTGCTCTGGCATTACAGAGGATAATACCGTACAAGAGACCCCATTTGATATTAGGGAGTGTGACCCGCCAGAAAATTTGCCAGCCCTTCGCGCCCAGGCTTGCCGCCGCTTCTTCCTCCTGCACGCCTTGAGCCTGCATAAGCGGAATAAGCTCACGAGCTACAAAAGGAAAAGTAACGAATGTTGTAGCCAGAATGATACCGGGTAATGCAAATACGATCTGGATATTATGATCAGACAGCCAAGGCCCGAAGAAGCCTTGTGCGCCAAACAGCAGAATATAGATCAAACCAGAAATAACTGGCGATACCGCAAAAGGCAAATCAATCAGTGTGATAAGAATGTTTTTGCCCCGAAAGGAAAACTTGCTGATAGCCCAAGCGGCTGCCACACCGAATACCGTATTAAGCGGAACGGCTACCAAAGCGGTAAGCAAGGTCAGCTTTAGGGCGGATAATGCATCCGGATCCGTAATAGATGCAATGTATACCTCCGTGCCCTTCTTGAAGGCTTCGATGAAGACAGATAATAATGGAAGCAGAACGATTAGCGCTAGAAAGAGAAGCGCGACACTTATGAGAACGACGCGTACGACTCCAGATTCGGTAATATGCTTCGGACGTTGTGCTGCTTGGTCAGATAGATGAGTAGTAATTGCCCCTGCCATGTAATCCTGCCCCCTATCCCGTTACAACACGGCGGTTAGAGCGCCATTGTAAGTAGTTGATTAGAAGTAACAATAGGAATGAGCCGACGAGCAGGACAAGCGCAATGGCTGTTGCTCCTCTGTAATCATACTGCTCAAGCTTAGTCATAATGAGCAAAGGTGCGATTTCTGTCTTCATCGGCATGTTACCGGAGATGAAGACGACCGATCCGTACTCTCCGATTCCTCTGGCAAAAGACAAAGCAAAACCTGTTAACAACGGCGGTATGAGCTCTGGAAGAATGATTTTGCGGAAGGTACGCCAGCGGAAGGCGCCAAGCATAACAGCCGCTTCCTCTGTATCCTTGTCTAAGTCCTGTAATACAGGCTGCACAGTACGTACAACAAAAGGTAATCCGATAAAAATAAGTGCGATCGTAATACCGAGCGGTGTGAAGGCGATCTTGATGCCTAGCGGCTCGAGCCTCGAGCCAATCCAGCCGTTCGGTGCATAGATAGCTGTTAAAGCAATACCCGCTACAGCAGTTGGAAGCGCAAACGGCAGGTCAACTAAACTATCCACCAGCTTCTTGCCTGGAAACCGGTATCTTACGAGAACCCATGCGATGATTAAGCCAAAAACAAGATTAACAACCGCGGCTGCGAAAGCCGTCACGAAGCTGATTCGGTACGATGCGACCACACGCGCATTCGTGACGGTGTGCCAGAACTGCTCCCAGCTGAGGCCGGAGGTTTTGATAAACACGCCAGCAAGCGGGATTAATACGATGATACTCAAGTAGAAAACAGTGAATCCGAGCGACATGCCGAATCCTGGCAGTATGCTGCGTGATTTCGTCTTCGCTTTCATTAGTGATTTGGAACCTTTCATGTGAAGTCAGCTCCCTGTTCTGCGCGCAATTTATGAGCCTGGGGCATAGATTTGATCAAACACGCCGCCATCTGAAAAATGTTTCTTCTGTGCTGCGGCCCAACCACCGAAATCATCCGTAATGTTAAGCAGTTGAAGGTCTGGGAATTGATCCTTGAACTGCTCTGCCACAGACTGCAGCTGCGGACGGTAGAAGTTCTGAGCAATGACCTTCTGCGCTTCTTCTGTGTAGAGGAAATCAAGATAAGCTTCCGCAACTTCACGGTTACCGTCTTGGTCAACATTCTTATCAACGACGGCTACTGGCGGTTCAGCCAAAATACTGATGGACGGGTAAACGATATCGAATTTATCCGGGCCCAGTTCTTTTACGGATAGCAAGGCTTCATTTTCCCAAGCCAGAAGCACATCGCCAATTCCTTTTTCAACGAAGGTTGTTGTCGATCCGCGAGCACCTGTATCCAGAACAGGAACATTTTTGTACAGCTGGCTTATGAATGCTTTGGCTTTATCTTCACTGCCGCCATTTTTCTTCAAAGCATATCCCCATGCTGCAAGATAATTCCAACGAGCGCCGCCGCTTGTTTTAGGATTCGGCGTAATCACTTGTACATTCGGTTTCACGAGATCATCCCAGTCCTTAATGCCCTTCGGATTTCCTTTGCGAACCAGGAATACGATTGTTGATGTATAAGGCGAGCTGTTGTTTGCGAACTTCTGCTGCCAATCTTTATTGATGTAGCCTTTGTCTGCAATAGCATCGATATCGTAGCCCAGTGCAAGCGTTACAACATCTGCCTTCAAACCGTCGATAACGGCACGGGACTGAGCGCCTGATCCTGCATGTGATTGTTTAATTTCGACTTCTTGATTGTGCTCCTTCTTCCAATAATCTGCGAATAGTTTATTGTAAGCTGCGTATAGTTCACGAGTTGGATCATAGGATACGTTCAGCAGTTCAACTTTTTCTTTAGGCTTAGCTGTATCAGCAGCTGCAGTATCAGTTGCATTCGTTGATGATGTATTCCCTGTGCTGCCAGCACTACCGTTTGAATGGTTACTATTGCTCCCGCAGCCTGTTAATGCAACTGCGAGTACGATAAATGCGATTAGTGTTTGGATTGGAAAGCGACTTTTCTTATTCTTGTTTGTCATGTAAAAGCACCCCTTAATTTCTCTTAGTTACAGATGAGAAATGTCGTTCACTCCGTTAGTCGGGCGGCAAACAATATTAATCCTACCTGTTTAGTTGGTTTATGAAATGAATAATACCAACGGACAAGCATTATTGTCAACCATTTTTTTCTTTTTCTTATCCAAACGATAAGTTCTCCTTATACTTTATATCAGAAAACCAAAGTGCAAAGGTTGGAATTGTCGGTTTATGCCGTTTCATTAAGCCTAAACAAACATAATAAAAAACCTGAAGCAAATGCTCCAGGCTTATTTTGAAAGAAGGGTCATGATTATTTACCGCGCTTATTATGCCCAGTCACGAATACTATCTCCACATAAGGACGTATCCGATCCATTAGGCGCTGGCCCTTATGAAGCTCGTCCCCATCTTTGTTCGTGAAGCTAAAATGCTTCTCAAGTGCTTCCAGCCCATAGTTAGAGGTGTAAAAGGTAGGCTTCCGATTCATGCGATAATTTAAAATAGCACCCAGTACATGATCCCTTACCCACGGATTCAAATTCTCCGCTCCAACATCATCAAAAATGAGCAGATCCGTCTCTTTTAGCAGGTCCACCATTTCTTTGAGCTTACCCTGCTCATGCATAATTGATTTCAGATCTTCCACGAAATCCGGCATGTATACGATTGCACCTGTATAACCTGCCTTCGCCAGCTCATGAAGCATATAGCACATAAGAAAGGTTTTCCCGGTTCCAAATGATCCGGCGAGGTACAGACCTTCCTTCTGAAGCCCCTGCTCCTTCGTCTTGCTAATATAATTAAGCACCTGACCGACGGCTTTCATCCGCTCCAGGTCCTTCGATACGATTTCATCAGCGGAATAGCCCTGCGAGAGAGCTCTTTCATCGACATAGAAGCTGCGAACACGGCTGCGAATCTGGTCTTCACTCTGCTTGGATAACAGTCTCTTGCACGTAACTTTACGATCCGTCATTTGAACGCGGCCGCTGATGGTCTCACAAGAGAGCAGCGTATAGTGGCCTTCATAATCATTTGGACAGTTCTCAAGTCCTGGACAGTTCGTACAGTTCTTGTATTCCTTCGTATATTGATATACCCGGTTCAGGTTTAATCGGATCGTTCCCTCGTCCAGCTCCGGATATTTGGATCGCAGCCGCTCTACAAGTGGATCTGCGAGCAGCTCCGCCATTAACTTCTCTGCCTGCTGAACGGCGTTATTTCCGTTAGGAAGCTGTTTAAGTATATCGCCAAGCGACTCCATTGCCATTGTCGAATCACCTCAAATCATGTCATTTTCCCATCCAATTTACGTGCCATCCTGCGTATTTCCTCCATCTCCTCCTGCGATAACGCTGAACCGCCGCCTGGTGAATCTTGAATGATGGAGATGGAAGGCTTGCGGCTAGTGCCGCTGCGCGCTCCTCTTGCCGAACTGCTCCCGCTTCTCGAAGCGGCACTGCCGATACCTGCGCCGCCTTCACGTCGACGTTCCTTGTCCTGCTCCAGCTTCACTTGTTCTCTAACGTAACCAACCGCCTTCTCGAATGAATCAATTTGCTTCATCAGCATGTTGGAGGCAACAGCATCTATATACGTTTTCGTCACACGCTGTGCATCATTAAGACCGAGTACATAATGAATAAGGACATTAATAACGGAACCTTGCAAACGGTAATTAAGATCGATCACTTCAAAAACACGAATAATCCATTCTGGAACGGCTCCGGGGAAGAAACGAGCGATAAACCTCGTATGCGGTTCATTGCGCATCAGCATATTATATTGATGGATATCGCACCGAGCGGCAAGCTGGGCCGGTACCTCCATGTAATGTTCGACTTGAACAGCTACTTCGTCCAGTTCGTCACCAGACGTGTCATCCTTCGTTTCGTTATCGGTACTTTCTTGCATCGCTGACGTCCGGCCAAACACCCGTTGGCGTTCATCGCTGCGTTTACGGTCCTGACGATACATTTGGTTAGCCTTCAGCTGCAGTTCGTCCATGATCAGCTCGCCATAAGTCGTAAATACATGATCTTCATCCAGCAGTCTGCATAAATCAACGACAGTCAAACCATATTTGTAAGCGATATAATTGAGCTGAGCCAGCTGTTCTTCATCCCCGCGCAGTTTCTCTACATGACGCCTGTTCGCGGAATTACGCGGAAACCGCATAATTATTTCACCATATTGAATGCCGGCCGTTTCGAACTGAGGCTTAGGTTGGGCTTGTCTTGTCGGAGCAACCTCGGTAAGCGCCTGTTCAAGCTCAAGATCGATACTCTGCGTATTTAACCTGAAAAGATCATAGAAGGGAACCGTAATATTCTCCTTCATAAGCTCTGCTCCAGCCAATTCATCGGCTTCCTTCGCATAGAACGATTCTCGCAGCGCAATGACCGAATGCTTCCCTACTTTATCACGCAGGAGCAGTGTTAAATGCGGGCTTCCGAAAAACTCGTCAGGCGTGAGCGGTTTAAGCAGCTCATATTCATAAATCACATCATCGCTATCCTCTAAGCCAAGCCGTGATACCTGAAGCAGACCGACCGCTTCAAGACGAGATGCATGAAGCACAAGCTCCTGCCGTCCCTTTTCATTCATATCCAGTCCAAGCCCCAGAAACAGCTTGCGCTGCGGTTCAAGCGGGGAATAGCCCACCCGATCATCAGCCACCTGCTGATAGAGCTGTTGATAGAGGCCGGCTGCAAACGCACCGATCATCGGTTGATAGATTAGACCGACCATTTTACGATCCACTGCGCTTAGCGAATAATCGCGAAAGATGTAATATCGATGATGCTCCGTAAATTGATGCAAGTTACCAATCCGCATCTTATCGACTCCATCCGTTTCTACTTGTTCTACTATTTTAACATAAAAGGAGACTGTTTCAGAGGCGCGAAAAAAAGAAAATTCCCCCGAATGAGGGAATTTGATTTAATGATTTGTTTTTCATTTATCGCAGCTCTTGAGCACCAATTCCGTTCAGTCCATCTTCGATACCATGACTCACAAGCTCCTCAAGCAGACGGTTTCGCTCTTCAAATGTATCCGCCAGCTCCGGCTGCTCCTGCTTAGCCGCCCACTGATCAATGACTAAAGCGATCTTAGCCGGTTCTTTCCTTAACAGCTGACGACTCGCATGCTCAATTCCGTATAGCTCGGCATTCGGTAATTGACGATACAGCTGAGCCGAGTATTCACGGCTGACCTTGTCGGCAGTACCGTATAAGAGCAGCATGGGCTGCTTGATCTGATGGAGCTCCCGGCCAAAGGATGAATTCAAACAAGCAGCAGCGTATTCTCTCCATTTTAATGGATCACCTTTTAACGCATCCTCATTCATGATTGCATAAGCAGCTCTATCTTCTGCTTCATGGCGAACCACCTGCTTGGCTATTGACTCCTTGGCCTTTAAAGCACTCGAGATGAAGGACGCCTGAAGCTTGGATCTCGTCTTAATATCACTAAAACCAGCCATTCCAGAGATTAAAATTCCGCCGCTGAAACGTTCCGGATGAGCAAGCAAGGCGGTTATAGCTGGCAGCGAGCCCGCCCCGTATCCGCAAAGATATGATTTCTTAATGTCCAAGGAGTCAAGCAGGTACCTGATATCCTCCGCGATCATTGCATGCGTTAGAATACCATGCCCAAGCTCACTGCTTCCATGTCCACGAACATCAATGGAGATGACACGATGAGTATCCCTTAGCTTATCGCCTAAAGCGTCAAATAATTGACTCGTTATACAAGGCGGATGAATGCAGACGATAGGCGTGGTGCCTTTGCTTTGCTCCCGATAATGAATCGAAACATCCCCTACATGAAAAAACGGCATCGTGCAACACCTCGGATTTTTTTGTCCTTAGTATGGCCGAACCGTTAGCTTTTTCATGATTAGAACATTTTGTAACCGCCGCGGCGAAGCAGACGGATCGTTGCACCACTGATATAAGCACCAATAAGGGCACCAATTGCGGGTAATATGTCGACAAATGTAAACTCGCCGAAATTGCCGGCAAACGATTTTGTGTCATCCCATGTCTGCCAAATAAATATAGGAAGCAGTATGATTATGAACAAGTAAACCGGAAACCATGTTGTTTTGAGAAGCATATTTAGAATAAACCCGATCCCAAACATCATAACGAAAAACAAAACCGTCGCAATGATAAGCTGCAGGAAATCAACATCTGAATTCATACCGTTTCGTATTCCCCTTTCACTACGAATAGTGTAGTAGATGGCAGTTAGGAAGTCAATTTCATTTGCCATGTTGTCACAAGTCCGTCATTTGCTCTCCTTTGCAGCGTTAAGTTACAATAGTGACGACAAGTATAGAATAAGGGAGAGATCATTATGAGTGAAGCGGCACAAACGCTGGAAGGCTGGTACGCCCTGCATGATTTCCGTTCCATCGATTGGACGGCCTGGAGACTGGCAGATGCTAATGAACGCAATACCGCTCTGGACGAGCTTCAATCCTTCCTAAAACAATGGCAGGCTGCCGAGGATGCGGGTAATGGAAGTACGGTCTTTTATTCCATCGTAGGTCAGAAAGCTGACTTTGTTTTCATGCATTTGCGTGAAACGTTAGAAGAGCTGAATGCGATCGAGACCGCATTCAACAAAACAACGTTTGCTCAATACACGATTCCTGCCCATTCTTATGTGAGCATCGTTGAACTAAGTAACTATATGGCTGCTCCAGGAACAGACCCGCTGCAAAATCCAGACATTATCGCGCGCCTCAAGCCTGTACTTCCGAAGTGGAATCATATTTGCTTCTACCCGATGAACAAACGCCGCGAAGGCAATGATAACTGGTACATGCTCAGCATGGAGGAGCGTAAAACGATGATGCGCAGCCACGGTATGATCGGTCGCGGCTACGCGGGTAAAATAAAACAAATCATTACCGGTTCTGTCGGTTTCGACAACTGGGAGTGGGGCGTAACACTATTCGCTAATGATGCCCTCCAATTCAAAAAGCTGGTTTACGAAATGAGATTCGATGAAGTTAGTGCTCGTTTCGGCGAATTCGGTGAATTCTTTGTCGGCAACATCCTTACAGAGGATAAGCTGGAGCAGATGCTCAGTCTTTAAGACATATAAAAGCGGTTGAAGCGCAGATCATGCTGCACCTCAACCGCTTTATTTGTTACTCCTCGTCATCATCCTCTTCGAGCAGCCGTTTGGCCTCCAAATAAGCTTCTGTCTGACGATCACGTTCTCTGCCCTTTTCCTTCAGCCTTTCAATAGCCGGAAGAATAAGAATGTCTACTTCCTTCTGCACCGTATATGACAAGTCATGACGGTTCTGAGACTCTAGGTAAGAGCCGACCTCCATCAGCGCGTTGTATCTGTCGAGCTCATCGCGTTTCAAGAGCCCACGCACCTGTACGCTGCAGTGGCGCATTATAGAAACTTTCCTTTTCGAACGACGAGCGGAATTCCACCGATAATGTAGAGGTAACGGATGTCGATTGCTTTTTTCAGCAAGTGCCGCTACGCCGCCTTTATATTTCTTGCCAAAAGCAAGACCTACCGCTTCACCTCTACCCAGGGAAGCTACCGTACCTTTGTTCTTGAATTCGAATTTCTTCAGCGGCTGGTTACGGATGGAAGCAACCAGATTATGCGCGCAAGTAACGCCTTGCTGCATGGCAATTTGTGCTGTCGGCGGGAAAGGACGGCCTTCCTCATTAAACATAAGCGAGTTATCGCCAACAACATAGATGTTGTCATGTCCAGGAACACGCAACGAATCATCAATTTTAACCCGTCCGCGCATCGTTTCAATACCAGCTTCCTCAATTAGGCGGTTGCCGCGTACGCCGGCTGCCCAAATGACTGTTGCTGCTTTAATTTCTTCGCCTTCACCGACGATTACGCCGTCAGCGGTACATTCTTTAATCGCTGTTCCGATACGGAAGGTAACGCCCTTCTTCGTAAGAACTTGCATCGCGTATTCAACCAGCTCAGGATCAAAGCCCGGCAGCGCTGTAGGAGCCGCTTCTATGTTGTAAAGCTTAACGAGTGATGGGTCAACGTCATTTTGTTTTGCCAGTTCAGGCAGACGGTCAGACAGCTCGCCTACAAATTCAATCCCTGTGAAGCCAGCTCCGCCAACTACAAAGGTAAGGTAGTCCGTGCGGTGCGGTTCGCGTTTAAAGCGGGCAAATTGATATTCAATATGTTCGCGAATCAAACGAACGGAGTTAATGCTGCGGATGTTCATGGCATGCTCAAGCATACCTGGAATACCGAAAGTTTCTGGTTCGCCGCCCAATCCGATAACGAGGTAGTCATAAGAAAGCGTGCCATCCTCCAAAATAACCTTCTTATCCTGTGTGCGAATTTGCACCACGGTTGATTTAACGAAATCGATTTTGAATTCGTCGATCAGCTTTGAAATGCTCACGCGTGCATTTTCTGTTTTATCCGTTCCCGCCGCAGGCATATGCAAATGTGTTGTAAAGTAATGATAGTCATGCTTGTTTACAAGCGTAACATCAGCCTCGTTGTAATTCAGTTCCTTTTGAAGACGAAGCGCAGTTAGAACGCCACCGTATCCGGCACCGAGAATAACGATTTTCGGTATGTTGCTCATCCAGAATCCCATCCATTCTATATATCTTTTTATTTTTACTTTGTGAAAAATTACACAATCCAAGACAAAAATTAATATCTCTAGTTTGTGAACCGCGTAACGCTTTTATGTCATGCGCGCACCGTTTCGACAAAGCGGTGTTAATACCTCACATATTACAAACTTTTCACAGAAAATTCAAGGGTAAAATGTACGAAAAACTTTAGAACAACATCCAATTTTCTTATTTCCTATATGCTTGTCGACAGCGATATAATGTACGAATAGATCGATCATTATTGGAGGTGCCCTCAGTGTCCAATTCAGCCATTCAACCTAATTTCGTCGATATCGCCATTATTGGAGGTGGACCGGCTGGAATGTTCGCCGCATTCTACGGCGGCATGCGCCAAGCTTCAGTTACCCTTATCGAAAGCATGCCTCAGCTCGGCGGTCAGCTCGCTGCGCTTTATCCTGAAAAATATATTTATGATGTTGCCGGATTTCCAAAAATTACGGCAGGAGAGCTAGTCGAGCAGCTTAAGCAGCAAATGAACCACTTCAAGCCGGACATCCATTTGGAGGAAAAGGTGCTCGAGGTGATCAAACATGATGAGCGGTCGTTTGAAATCGTCACCGACAAAGGGCAGCACTTTGCTAAAACCGTCATTATTACTGCTGGAGTTGGCGCTTTCGAACCTCGTCGATTAGAACTTCCAGAGGCAGCTGGCTTTGAGAGGACAAATTTGCATTACTTCATTAACGATCTGAGCCAATTCAGCGGGCAGCATGTTCTAATTAGCGGAGGCGGGGATTCTGCCGTCGATTGGGCACTCATGCTTGAGCCAATTGCTGCAAGCGTAGCGCTTATTCATCGCCGGGATAAATTTCGCGCTCATGAGCACAGTGTCGAGAAATTAATGAATTCCACGGTGACAATTGCTTACTCCATACGAAATTACTTCCCTGCAGGGAAAGGAACGTATTGAGTCGGTCATTCTGGAGGACATCAAATCAAAGGAAACGAAACAGCTCTCCGTTGATGCCGTTATCGTCAATTTTGGTTTTGTATCCTCGCTTGGCCCAATCGCCGAATGGGGCATTGCGATCCAAAACGGTTCGATTCTCGTCGATTCCCGCATGGAAACGAGCATCCCGGGTATTTTCGCCGCTGGTGATATAACAACCTATCCAGGTAAACTCAAGCTCATTGCTGTAGGCTTTGGCGAAGCTCCTACTGCGATTAACAACGCTAAGGTATATTTGGATCCAACTGCTAAGTTATCCCCAGGACACAGCAGCAATATGAAAATGTAAGACGATTTAATTTACAGGTAACCCTGCATGTAATTGAAACAAATGAGGGTATCCTAACCTTAGCCCAAAAGAGCCGTTTCATACGGCACAGGCAAAGGAGGATACCCTTTATGTTATGTCCCATTTGTAATGGATTCGAGCAGCTCTCCGCAGCATGTCCTTCATGCTCGGTGCAGGCGGTTGACTATGGCCCTATAGTCGATTTCACTGGTCCTTATGCACCCTACCAGACTGAAGCGGATGCTGAGAAGACCTACAGCATGGAGACGATGACTTCGGATTTATATTCAGAACTCAGCTGCAATCATGTCATATATTGTCCGAATTGTGACAGAACCTACGCGGCAATAATTGCAAAATGGCCTTAAAGAGATTCCGGTAACATGCTGTATTTGTGTATTAAGCTGTTATGCGGTAATTTTCAGGATTAATCTCCCTGCGTATGATCTCCGCGCTTAGTAATAGGATAAAATCAGGCTCTAAATCGAACAGAATCGCCGAATGATAGGCATCAATGAGAAGTTCATCAGACAGCACATCCATCTCCCCACACTCCTTTCCTTTTTCTTCCTGTTCATCTTAGCATGTCTTTTTTTGCAGAACAAGCGTTCCGGATATCCACAATTAGTTGTGGACAGCATGTGTGTAACATGTGGGTAATCGTCGAATAAACAGGAATAGCAACGAGGATAATGTGGATACCTTTATACACAGCCTCTACATTTACAAATCTAATAAAAAACTTTGATAGCACTCTATGAATCTATCAAGCAAATATATTAAATCACACTAAACATCTTATTGCGGGCGTGTATTCACTTCGAAAATCCATATTTTACCGCTCTGATCGATGCCGTAATCGAAGCCTAACTGACCAATACCAGGAAATCTGCTCTCCAGCATCTGCGTCGATAATTTAGTTAACAGCCGCATTTCCCTTTTCTTGGAGGAAACGGCAGCAGCGGATATCGAACGTCTAATCCCCTCAGAACCGGTCAGCCTCGTACCGCCGCGACATAAGTTGGTTACGAATAGTCCCGGTTTTGCCAATCTGCCTACGATAGCAGTGATCACCCATCCTCCATCCGCTTGCTTCACATGCTTCACCCGGTAATCAATTGGCCGGCCATTTATCGTTGCAAGGCGTATCCCCTTCTGAATCAAGTAACGCCTCCCGTTGCGCATCCCATTCAAAGATTGATAGAAAGCATTGAATGACGAAAAATGCTTGTTTCTGGCATAATACGTATGCTTGTAACCGTCACCTTCCTTCGCAACCTTAATAACACCGTGTCCGCCAGCGCCGCATACCGGCTTAATAACGACCATGCTGTGAGAATGCAGCATACTCCTTAAATTCTCCTTCGTGAATATCCGCGTCGGCGGAATATGCGGCGCAATTTGCGAATTTGCAAGCAGCACCGCTGTTTTGGCCCATTTGCTCGCAAGCTGCCTTCCCTGTCCATCACCCATTATCAGTCTTCCCCTTTCATTCAAATCTACTAACTAATATATGCCTCAAAGACATTTATCTCTTGGATGATTGAAGGGGTAAACTCGCCTGATTTAATAGCCTGATAGAGGATAAGCCGGCCTCACCGCCTTTCCTCTTGCGGACGACATCTTTATAATAGAGAGGCAACTAAGGCGCAGAGGAGTGTTTAGATGAAATATCGGAAGCTTGGCAAGAACGGTCCAGAAATATCCGTTATCGGTTTTGGCTCATGGGCCATCGGCGGTGCGGGCTGGGCAAGCGCTTGGGGAAATCAGGATGATAACCTGTCGGTCGAAAGTATCCGCGCGGCGCTGGATGCTGGGGTAACCTTTTACGATACTGCCGCTGTTTACGGCCTTGGACATTCGGAGGAAGTGCTTGGAAAAGCATTGAAGGGTGATCGCAGTCAAGTCGTGCTGGCAACGAAATGCGGGCTCGTATGGGATGAAACCGGCGCAATCACGCGTACTGGCGCCTATGATTCTATCATTCGTGAAGCAGAAGCCTCCTTGCTGCGGTTAGGAACCGATTATATTGATCTCTACCAGATGCATTGGCCAGATGCTGAATTACCTGCGGAGGAAACGATGCGCGCTATAGATAAGCTAATCCAAGACGGCAAAGTCCGTTATGCCGGAGTCAGCAACTATAATGTCGTCCAGCTTGAACAATCATTAACGGTGCGTCATGTCGACTCGCTGCAGCCTCCATATTCCATCCTGCGGCCTGCCGCGGAGCAGGAGCTTCTACCTTTCTGTCAAGAGCATGGTATTGGCGTTGTGGCCTACAGTCCGCTTACATCCGGATTGTTATCGGGTAACTATACTTACGATACTACCTTCGATAAAAGCGATTGGCGCTCCCGCAATAAAGCCCACATTGGCGAAGGCTTGCGCGCAAACGTTGATAAAGTTGAGAAGTTAAAGCTGATTGCAGCCCGCTTTGATTTAACGATGCCGCAGCTTGCCGTCGCCTATGATCTCGCTCATCCGGCAATTACTAGCGCGCTTATCGGTGTTCGTAAGCCAAGTCATATTCTTAGCGTCCTATCTGCAGCTGATGTAACATTAGATGAAGCAACGCTTGCCGAAATTCGGGCGATTGCAGCAGAATAAATCATAGATGGTATAGAACGCAAGAAATCCCTCTTCAGTTGGTGCTGTAATGCGGATCAATTCCACATACAACGCACCTTTTTGAAGAGGGATTTGCATTTTAGATCTATTTGATGGATCTATTTAACGATGAACAGCACTTTGGTTCCGTTCTCGTATTTCTCCAGCTGATTGCTGACCCAGGAACCGGCTCCGCGATTGTCTGAAGGACTTATGTATTCGATATCAGCGCCAGAGCCGCCTTCCGCACACATCGCCATTGGCCACTCATCACGATCATAGCCTTTCTTGGTCGGTATGCCCTTGAGAGAATCTTTTCGATTCTCATCTGCTTCCTTACGATCTATCGTGCATACTGATGATTCTCCTGATTCGATCGCATCCTTAATATGCTTGCCCGTCTCAGGGAACCGGTCTTCGGGAAAAATCAGCGTGAATTGGCTGCTCGAACCGACTTTTGCTTGCTGTTGATTGGCCTGTTCTGGCCGCCCGAGCTTCTGATACCCAATGAAAAGTAGGATGACAATTAAAATAAATACGGACATTTGTTTCTTATTCACTTTGCGAATGACCCCCTGCTGTAGGTTACATTCCAAATTGTAGCACAGAGAGGGCACCGATAAAACTCGTCTATGTTATTCCTGTTTCGGGACAATCGGCGTTTCTAACTGCACACCGCCATAGTTAATGTTCTTACCGTAAAAGATTTCGTCCATTTCCCATTTCACACTTTCCGTAATATCCTGCTGCTCCGCTGCGGAAAGCTTGTCTTTCGTATAACCGAACAAATAATTGTTCAAATCAAATTCCCTAAGCTTACATTTGGTATGGAAAATATTCTCCTGATACACATTCACATCAATCATATGATATTGATCCTTGACATCTTGCGGAATATAATTTTGGATGGAGCTGATATCGTGATCGATAAACAGCTTGTGGCCGCTAATATCTCTAGTAAATCCCCTAACCCGGTAATCCATTGTCATAATGTCGGTATCGAACGAACGAATCAAATAGTTGAGTGCTTTAAGCGGTGAAATTTCTCCGCAGGTCGACACATCAATATCCGCTCTAAACGTGCTTATCCCTTCATCCGGATGGTATTCGGGATACGTATGAACGGTGATATGACTCTTGTCCAAGTGCATAACCACCATCTCGGGAATCGGTCCTGGAGATTCCTCGAATGATTCCGCCTGAGCTCCTGTCACCGGGCCTTCAGATACGAGCATCGTCACGCTTGCAGCCCTGAGGATCATAATCCTGCTTGGCGATATTGAGCACATGTGCTCCGATAATATCAGATACCGTCGTTAAAATGTGCGTTAAGCGGTCTGCATTATATTGCTCATCAATGTATTCGATATAAGCTTCACGCTCTTCTTTGGTTTTTGTGTAGCAAATATCGTACATGTTGAAGCTCAATGATTTTGTCAGATTATTAAACCCATGTAAAGTAATACGCTGCTCTGGAGTTAATTTCATCTTCTGTTTCCTCCTCCGGTCATGTCCAATCCTTGTAATATTGCCTTATTTAAGTCCAATATTCCTCATCCTTCATTAAACATCTTTGACGATCTCGGTAACCTCTGAAAGCCAAATTATATCATGGAAGTGTAACTGAATATTAGCAAATATATTAATTACATGTTAATTTTATAGGAACGCGGGTTTGCATCCATTGGGATATAATATAAGCTTGACCACGGAAGGTGAGAGTTACTCCCAAAAGAAGATTAAGGGATGATTTTCAACATTATCCGATGTGGCGTGACTTTAACTACGCGATGCTATCGCATATCCGTAAAGACTATAAAGGCACGATCATTGTACCGATGACCGTGGTCGACACTATGTATTTCAATGAAATCGCGGGAAAATTACGAGCAGACGGAATAACCGTCAATCATTTTACTTTATTGGCGTCCAAAGATAAAATTCTGCATCGATTGCTTACTCGGGGCGATGGACCAAACTCATGGGCTGCTCAGCAGATAGATCGCTGTTTGGCGGGCTTATCTAACGAGGTATTTAAAGCAGCATTTGAATACGGATGATATGTCTGTCGAAGCTGTAGTTGAGCACATCTCCTCTACCCTCAGCTTAGGAAACGATTCGACCACGTGAAGACGTAAATTCAAACTAATCCGGTTGTTTCAATTCATAAAGGATGTAATATTTCAGGGGAGAAGCTGGGGGGCGTTTTGCTGGGCTTCAATTAGGTTCCGCCTTTGTCTCCCGCAAAGGGAGACTTGTCAGGCGCACAAATTACGAGGCATAAACGTTACTTATCCTTCCAGATCCGTCGGGCTCGCCCCAAAGTAGCTAAGCGCAATTTCAACCTCTTCGACTGCGACGTCCTTTAAACTTAAATTCTGATCTGCTTTCCAAACTTCGTAATCATTTTTTTCCATATAGGCCATAACTTTAAATTTTCCCACGCTAAAGGATACTTTAAACCCAATAAAATTATCATTGCTCAACATTTGCGGTTCATAGCCTCCTAAACGTTTCTGCTAAGATTTTGCGTTTGTGGAAAGGACTAACACAGTCAAAGTATACATTCGTTTCATCCTTTTTTCCAGATATACTTCATCCCAATAATTCCAGGTATTACTCTTATATGCGGCACCTTTACCTTTTGCTAAGGAAAAAGACCTTCTGATGGCAGCAGCCCGCTTGACGGATATACAAGAAACTCGCCCAAATATTGTTAACACAAGAAGAAACGGCTCACGCCGTGCTTTGGCTGGAAGCCGAGCTTCTTCCATTTGAAATATCAGAAAAGGTTGGAAGCGAATCTTATCTTTCTGTATAATTGCACAAAAAACGACCTTCATAACGAATATTAGCGGTCTAATATCGTTACAAAGGTCGTTTTCCGTAAACACTGACACTATACGGTTTCTACAATTAACATTCGCCGGCTTCAGCCGGTTTCCCCGCATCCGTTGCCGTACGGAAGCTAGAGCCGCAGCCGCATGTAGCAGATGCGTTCGGATTGTTGATGGTAAAGCCTCCGCCCATAGCCGATTCCTTAAAGTCGATTTCGAGGCCGTTCAGATATTTGATGCTGTCTGTATCGACTACGACTTTAAGTCCGTTAAACTCCAACGCTTTATCCGTATCATGCTGCTCATCATCAAAGCCCATTCCGTATGAAAAGCCGCTGCAGCCGCCTTCTTTGACACCAATTCGCAGGAACATATTCGGTGTTTCCTCAGACTCAAGCATTTCTTTTATTTTCTCATTTGCAGTTTCGCTAATGTTGATCATATTCGTTTCCCTCCTAATTTTGCAACGTGAAACAAGGTGAAAGTACAATTCTACCGTCTTCTGAGTTACTTACTTTTATTATACTCCACCTTGTCAATGGTCTCAATACACTCTATGTCCTACCAAGGTAAAATGAACAGCAATACAGCAAAGAAATGGAGAACCGAACCTGCCAGAACAAACAAATGCCAGACAGCATGATGATATGGGAAGCTGCGCCACATATAGAACACTGTTCCAACCGTATAGAACAGGCCCCCGGCGATTAATAAATGAAGACCATGCGGAGCAAGATTTGCGCTAAGCGGTCCCCAGGCAAACACGATCAGCCAGCCCATAAGAATGTAAAGAATGGTCGAAGTGAATAGAAATTTAGATGCGAAAAACGCCTTGAACACGACTCCGCATACCGCAATTCCCCAAACAATTCCGAACATGGTCCACCCTGCCGCGCCTTGAACCATATGTAGAAGAATCGGGGTATAGGTGCCTGCTATGAATAAGTAAATACAGGAATGGTCCATGATTTCAAATACTTTTTTGGCTTTGCCCTCAGGAAAGCTGTGCACCAAAGTCGAACTAATGTATAGAAGCAGCATCATCGTCCCATATGTCGTAAAGCTGACAACATGAGCAGCATCGCTCTTGATCGCTGCAAAAACAATAAGCAGTACAAGTGCAGCTATGCTGAGCAGCGCGCCTATCCCATGTGTAATGGCATTAGCTGCTTCCTCTCTGCGTGTGTACGTATGCGTATTCGCCATGCTTCACCCCGCCCTGATGGACCGACCGCCTGCCCGTCAGTCATCATTTTCATCTATTGTACCGCAATTCCATTCGTTTCTAAAGCAGCAGCAATTCCGCTGGATACCGCATCGATAACGATTGCCCTTAAGTTTACTTGACTTTATAGTTGCCGCTCTCGGTAGAGAGGTTTATAATAAGGTCAGTTCATCCTTGCGATCGGCCAATACAGAGCGAGTAAGTTACTTTTTTCACAAAGTACAGGCTGATTACTATTTTCACGTATTCGGCTGTTATTTTGGTCACATACGTGACAACATTATATTATATCCGGACCTATTACACAGCGCCCGGCGGACTAGGAGGAAGCCGTCATGAACATTGCAATACAAACGGAAGACAAGCAGATGCAGCAAATCGTGGAGAAAGTTCGTTCCGGTGAGCGGTTGACCCAAGAAGATGGTGAGTTTCTCTACCGTTCCGATGATCTGCTAACGATCGGACAGATGGCGAACGAGGTTAACTTGAAGAAAAACGGACGAAAAGTATATTTTATCGAGAACATGAGCTTATATTTCACGAATGTTTGTGAAGCTCACTGTGCATTCTGCAATTTCCGCAAGGATCGAAGGCGAAGAAGGCTCTTACACATTATCAGGTGAAGAAATGATTGCTTATGTGGAGCAGCATATTCACCCAGGCGTCCGCGAGTTCCATATCGTTGGCGGGCATAATCAGCATGTTCCTTTTCAATACTACGTCGATTCGCTTAAAAGCACTGCATGACAAATTTCCCGCAGGTTGCTCTTAAAGCTTACACGGCAGCCGAAATCGATTTCTTCTCCCGGATAAGCGGCCTTTCTTATAAAGAAATTATCGAAGAGCTTATGAAGGCTGGCTTGCAAAGCCTCACTGGCGGCGGAGCAGAGATTTTATCCGATGAATATCGCAAAAAAATGCGTGTGGACAAAGCGGATGTTTCCCAATATCTTGAGGTTCATCGCACGGCACATAACCTTGGGCCTTCGCACCCATACAACGATGCTGTATGGTTCTGTTGAAAAACATGCAGACCGCATCCACCATATGATGCAAATCCGCGAACTTCAGGATGAGACGAACGGTTTCCAAGTTTTCATCCCTCTTTCCATGCAGCCAATTAGTCCAAAAGCGGGCATCCGCCGTCGCAACTCGGCATTTGAGGATCTTAAGACAATTGCCATTAGCCGCCTGATGCTTGATAATTTTCAACATATAAAAGCTTACTTCATCAACATTGGCACTCAACTGACGCAGGTTTCCCTAACGATGGGCGCATCTGACGTTCACGGTACGATGGTTAAAGAACGGATCAGCCATTCTGCAGGCGCACTGACACCAGATGGCATTACCCGTGAAGACTTAATATGGCTCATTAAAGGCGCCGGCCGGATTCCTGTAGAGCGCGATACCTTCTACAACGAAGTTAAGGTTTACGAATAAGTAATGTTTTGCCTTTTCAGCAAGCAACATCAGGTATGATGGCTGAAGGGCATTTCGCGCATACTACTCACATAAATGAATGAAGCAGCATCGCATATTTTAACGCATAAGAAGGTTGGGATTGTTCATGAAACGTTTTGTTATTCTCGGTGGCGGCTATGGAGGACTTACGGTTGCGCAGCGAGCTGCTCGAAGGGGATCTTCCAGAAAACACGGTTATCGTTCTTATTGATCGTATGCCTTATCAAGGTTTGAAGACCGAATATTATTCTTTAGTTGCGGGAACGGTGGCGGATATTGACCTGCGCGTCTCCTTTCCCTCCGATCCCAGACTTATCGTTACTTATGGTGAAGTAACCGATGTTGACCTTGAAGCCAAGCATGTTATGATGGCGGGTCAAGAACCACTTGAGTACGAATGGCTGGTTGTGGCGCTTGGCTGTACGGATAAGTACCATGGCATTGAAGGCGCTGAGCTGTATTCTCACAGCATTCAAACCTTCTCCGCCAGCCGAAAAACTTATCAAGCTTTAAACGACGTGAAGCCCTATGGACAAGTTACCATCGTTGGCGGCGGACTAAGCGGCGTTGAGGTAGCCTCGGAGCTGCGCGAAGGACGCCCTGATCTTAACATCCGAATTATTGATCGCGGTCCAAGTATTCTGTCTGCTTTCCCAAGCAAGCTTCAGTCTTATGTATCCTCATGGTTTATTGAGCATGAGGTTGAGATGCGGGGAAGTGTATCATTAACGCGGCTCGAAGAGGGAGTTCTGCATGATCATAACAACCCAAGTCCAATTCTTACCGATGTAACGGTCTGGACTGCAGGTATTCAACCCGTAGCGCTCGTTCAGCGAATGAACCTGCCAAAGGATAATCAAGGCCGGCTTATCATTAACGAATACCATCAATTGCCAGATCATAATGATGTATTCATCGTCGGTGATTGCGCTTCTCTTCCGTTCTCTCCAAGCGGACAGGCGGCAGAAGCTCAAGGCAAACAAGTCGCCGAAGTGATGCAGGCGATCTGGAGCAACAAAACACCGAAGCTTGGTAAAATTAAGCTTAAAGGCGTACTCGGCTCGCTTGGTAAAAAAGCGGGCTTCGGTCTTATGGGTCGTACACCGTTAATGGGACGCGTGCCGCGTGTACTTAAGAGCGGCGTCTTATGGATGTCAAAACATCATTTGGGCTAGGCCTGAATTGTTGGGCTCTCTGGGGTATGGTTTACATATCGTCGATGAGCCGGTCTAAGGCTTCGCGCTCTGCTTGTTGACTATCGATCGCTTTCATAATCAGAAGCTCAAGCTCTTCAACAGATGCAGCGGCAATAATTTCGCCGTCCACCATCCCAAAGGGTGCCAGATAGCATTCACCGCAATTGCCTAAGCAGCCATATTCTATAACTTCATAATCCGGATTTTGCTCCAGTTTCTTCATTAGCGTATCTGTACCGTGGTGCATGTTGCTTGCGCAAAATTCAATAATCGGTTTTAGCATCATAGATTTCTCCTAGCTATACGTGTTGATATCCATTTTCATTTGGTCTACTTTGTACTATAATAGGGGAGAAAGGAGTGGATTGCAATGAGTGAATCAGTTCAAAGCACGATGTATGATGAAGTATTGGACGTACTCGATAAGCTTCGTCCCTTTCTGCAACGCGATGGCGGCGACGTTGAGCTTGTAGATGTAGAGGATGGCATCGTAAAGCTTCGTTTAATGGGCGCTTGCGGCAGCTGCCCAAGCTCGACGATTACGCTTAAAGCAGGTATCGAACGTGCATTGCTTGAGGAAGTTGAAGGCGTACAAGAAGTTATGCAAGTATTCTAAACCAAGCCGTTCAAGAATGCTTTAACAATAAAGAGTCTTACCGGAATTCCGATGCCTCCAGGCAAGGAATTACTGGCAAGACTCTTTTTCTGTACGCATGAACGTATGTATGTTATGTAGGCATAATGCTTGTTTTGATGGGATCAAAGCCGCCGGTGACATCCATAATGTTGCCGGTTAAGTAATCCGATTGAGGCAGACAGAGAAAACCAATAACGCGTGCGACATCTTCTCCGCTTCCAGGACGACTGCTTGGTGATTCCTCGTCCTGCTCACCTTGAACCTCATTAATCGTGCGCTCTTTATTTCCGCCTCTTATATCACCCGGACAGACCATATGAACGGTAATGCCGTTTGCCGCTTCCTCCACCGCCAGCGATTTCGTGAAAGAGACAAGTCCCGTCTTTGCCGAAGCATAGACGGCACGCTGCGGCCACCCCCGGCCTTCACCGGCATGCCCGAAACCAAAATGAATAATACGGCCCCACTGATTCTCGCGCATTCGCGGAAGCAAATGATGATCAAGCAGCATAACGCCAAGCAGGTTGCCATGCAGTAAGGTGATAATATCTGCTTCGTCGTAATCAGCAAACCGTCTGCGTTCTCGTATGAAAGGTCCTGCATTATTAATTAGGATATCGATACTTCCATTATTGGACCAGGCCTGGGCTTCTGCTGCAAGCCGCGCGACTTCTTCTCTACTCGCGATATCGGCCCGAATGGCAGTTGCTCTGACACCGCTTTGCCTTATGATGTCTGCAGCCAGCTGCTCGGCATCCTGTTCACTCGCGACATAATTGAGCACAATATCGCATCCCATACGAGCCAGCATCAGCGCAGTCATTTTGCCTAACCCTTTGGCACTTCCGGTTATTAACGCTGTTCTGCCTTTTAGCTCCATTCGGACCTCCTACAAGTTTTGCGGAGCAAAACTACTTCGTAAGCGTAATCCCCTTAACTATAGCATATTACGCTCATTTCCTCATCTGTCTGATCGCATGCTCGAAAGTTACTCGGAGGATGTCCATAACCATAGTTACCCCTTGCGCAAGATCTTCCGTTTGCTGAGCTAAATTCTCCAATTGATGCAGTTCGCCGTAGGCTTTCTGGCTTTGTCTCAGATCATCTTCAAGCTCGGCATTCATATAATGAATTTCCGTATTCCGCCGTTTACGGAGTCTGCCTGTTGGCTCCTTATAGTTCTCCTTGAGCGTTGTTAATGCACGTGCAAGCTCCGGATAAGCCCCCCCCTGA
Organism: uncultured Paenibacillaceae bacterium; assembly: GCA_963793665.1. Classification (GTDB taxonomy): domain Bacteria; phylum Bacillota; class Bacilli; order Paenibacillales; family Paenibacillaceae; genus Paenibacillus_Z. Next base: position 335,340 of record CAWCBD010000002.1, on the reverse strand, counting down.
TTCATAATCCGCAGCACGGTAAAATAAGAAAAGTGCATCTTAACCCGCTCTGTCTGCAATCCAAACAGCTCATTCATCAGCGTTCCCAGCTTATCGAGCAAGGAGAACAATCGGATGAAGGCATTTTTGTCAAAATAAACATGCCGCTGGTAATAAAGCAGCTCCTCCTGAGACATTGCATCAACAGATGCGGAAGTAATTAATGCGGCAAATTTGCGGGCTGCATACTGGCTTTGCTCCAGCTCATCTAATGATGCCAGCAGTCCAAGCGTCCATATCTCATATTTACGCATCTTATGATCTACATCTTTATTCATTGCAATCCGTTTATGCATTAGAGTGACAAACTGCCCCATTACCTGCATCGTTTCCTGCAGCTTGCCCTCCGGCTTTCGCGGAGGTTCATTAAACAATATACGAAGCATCGTCTTTGCCTCCCAGAACATTCATCTATATATGCTGTGTCCCCTAGCGTACCCCGATATACGTAAAATCAAGCACGAGTCCACTTATTCCAATTGTTATCTTCTTCAAAAGAAGAACCGCATACCCCGCAGCATAAGCGCATCGTATACGGCTCTACTATGATTTCCCATTAGCGAAAATATTCTTTCCACCTGCGGTCTACAAGTTCCACGATATCCTCACGCGGCACAAGCTCATCGGGATATCCCGGCTTCATTCGTGCATCAATGACAAGCGGTAACTCATAGCCCACATGATGCCGTTTTATAATCGTTCCTGCATAGATATCATCAGCTGGATTGAAACGTGTAAACACGGTCCATAGGAAAGAAGTTTGTCCGCGGGCAATGGCAGCATCATCCGCAAGGATAACAAGAGGCCAGCTTGTACCTCTCTCCTGAAGCCTTGCGAGGAGCCGAAGCGCTAGCTCTGGCTCCTCCTCAAAGGAAGCCCCTGAGACAACTAAACAACCCGGACAATAAACTTCAATTCCGCTGATCTCATCAATCGATCCTTCGTCATAGGTGCCTGGCAGCTCACGAACAGGCTCTCCTACGCCGAGCATGACTGCTTTACTTCCATGATTCAGCTTACCGCCTGTATAATCGAGCGTATCATGCGATGTTTTATCGAATATAAACAGATCCGTCTCCGGTCTGAAGCGTTCAAGCACCGTCACTAATAGCTCATCAAACTTCGCCAAATCAACCGGCTGATCGGTAATCATTAAGAACTTCGTTAAAGTCAGCTGGCCTTCTCCAAGGATACGGAATGCTGTACCAAGCGCTTCACGTGAGTAGCTCTCACGTACAACAGCGGCAGCAAGCGCATGAAAGCCCGTCTCTGCATAGGTCCATAAATCTTTAACGCCCGGCATCGCCATCGGAAACGCCGGCGATAATAAACGCTGCAGGAAATCACCTAAATAGTAATCTTCTTGGCGAGGCTTGCCAACAATCGTTGCCGGATAAATCGCATCTTTACGATGCCACATATGACTCACCTGGAATACTGGAAAATCATGCGTCCACGAATAATAACCATAATGGTCGCCGAATGGACCTTCCGGTCTGCGCACATGCGGCGCTACACTGCCGCTCATAACGAATTCCGCCCCAGCAGGAATACGATGACTGCTGTGCGGATCCTGAACGACGGGAAGCTTGCCGCCGATAATAAGTGAAGCTAGAAGCAGCTCCGGCAAATGCTCAGGCACGGGTGCAATAGCAGATGCAATTAAGGCTGGCGGTCCTCCAAGGAAGACGGACACCGGGAGCGCTTCTCCGCGCTGCTCAGCCTCATGGTAATGGAAGCCTCCGCCTTTATGTATTTGCCAATGCATGCCAGTTGTGGAGTCATCAAAAATCTGCATCCGGTACATTCCCAGATTATGCTGTTTCCGATGCTCCGGGTGCTCTGTATAGACAAGCGGAAGTGTGACGAATGGACCGCCATCCAGCTGCCAGCTGGTTAGAGCCGGCAGACCGGCTAATGGCTTCTCACGCTTAACAACGTCCAGTATCGGCGCAGACGAAGGCGAAACCTGCTTCAAGCCTACCTTCATCGCATCCCAGATCAAGGAACGCTCGCCCCAAATGGCTTTTGGCGTAGGCGGTAAAATTCGGTCCATCGCTCCAATAGCCTGTTTCATGAACGCCTCAGGACGCGGTCCAAAAGCGAGATCAACACGACGAATCGTACCGAATAAATTCGTTACGACCGGAAATGGGCTGCCTTTCACATTAGTGAATAACAATGCAGGCCCGCCTTCATCAATAACACGGCGGTGGATCTCAGCCAGCTCCAGGTAAGGATCCACTGGTACATCGATAACAGCCAAATCGCCTTCCCGGCGCAGCGTATCAATCAATCCGCGCAAATCAGTAAAACTCATGCTTTTTCCCGCCCTTCACGCCTTTTCCAAGAACGAATCATCATATCCGCTAATATAGCAAAGAAACCGGAAATAATCATATTGTGCAAAATACTTGTGAATACGAGCCAATCGGAGTTGTTCAACGTGCTGGTAAGCAGCGCACCGCTTAGAATTTGGCAGCAGACAAGAATCAATGCCAGCGCTGCCGATTGACGCAGCTCTGGAACGGCCCGGCAAACGCGCCTGATATGAAGCCACATGTAAACGGTAAGAAGGAATAGGACAACAGCGGCCAGCCGGTGAATAAAAACATAAAGCGTAGCACCTGTAAGATCAGGTACAAATTCCCCATTACATAACGGCCAGCCATAACAGCCGCCAGCAGAATCAGTATGACGAACAAAAGCCCCTATATAAATGACCAAATACGTATAAACAAGAGAGACCATCAGAATGACAAGAACCGAGCGCGGTACAGGACCGGACAGCTTGTCCCCTTCCCCTCCGCTGCGTCTCATTCGATCCGCCCACAGCAGCAATAGCAGTGTACTTGTAAACGCCAAGATTGAAATACCAAAGTGCAGAGCCAAAACAGCAGAAGATTGCGGCCAAACGACAGCAATTGCACCCAATACTGCTTGCAGCACTGTAAAAAAACCGGCACAAGCTGCATGCACGACCGCTTCACGATAACGGCGGTAAAAGACAAGGGTCACAATAAACGTAGCCAGAACGAGAAGTCCGACAAGTCCGCTTATTAGTCGATGAGAATATTCAATTAGAGACTCTACCGTATAAGCAGGAATAAATTTACCATTGCAAAGCGGAAAGTCATCCCCGCATCCACGACCAGAATCCGTGTTTGTTACAAGTGCGCCGGCCAGCAGCACGAGAAGCATTCCGATGCACGTCGCCAGCGCGAGCGTGCGATACCGGCTAGATATCAAAGCCATCACCCTACTTCCGGAAATAATCATTCTCAATTATAACGAACAAAATCGACAAATACCATGTTGAAAATGTGAACAGCAAAAACGTCCGAAGGCAACCATGAGGTCACCTGCGGACGTTACGATTCAGAAGAACAATTACTGATGGAGCGCTTCTGCTACTTCAAGTGCACGGTCTAGAAACTGCTCGATTTCCTCACGTGTTTTGCGAAGCTTATTCACAAACCGGACAAGCTCTTTACCATCTTGAAAGGCAATAAAGCTGGGAATACCTAAGATGTTCAGTTCACTGCACAAATCTGGAAGGTCATCACGGTCAATCTGCACAAATTGAATGCGACCGGCATATTGGGTCTCTATATCTGGCATAAACGGTTCAATGTAATGACAGTCTTTACACCAGGTTGTTTTAAAGACTGCAACTGTTACTAGTCCTTGCTCGGCGACCGTTTCGCGGAACGCCTCGTCTGTTTGAATCATTAACATACCCCATAACCTCCTATCCCGTTAAGAGCATTCCCAATCTTTAGGGCTCACGCGTGATGCTCAGCATGCTGCTCCCGCCCCATAGCTTCTCCCAAGAAACGGTACCGCCAAAGGCCTTAGCAAAATCACGTACAGGCACATACGTTACTCCGTGAACAACCGTCGTTGGGAATGCCCATTTGACTGTTTTCCCATTAATGACTGCCACCTTATTGTTTACCTTCAGGCTAACCGTTGTAGCAGTTGCATCATCGTATACATTAATCGTACCTGACTTCGGCACTCTAGTCAAAACAGCTCCGAACCTCTCCGCTGTTTGACGAAGCGGTACAAGTGTTACTCCGGACGGCGTATGGATAATATCGCTCTCATCCTCATCCGAGTAATACGTCACCGTTTGACGGGTAATATGCGCTTGATTGCGCAGCAAGCCATAAACAACGGAGTCGTTATCGAATTGACGAAGCTGTTGGTAGCCCTCCATCTCAAACAGAGTCTCCGCATCAATGGCATTTTGGGCTTCAACTGGAGCTTCCGGTGTTACAGCACCATTGACATTGGACATTTCTGTGGTCATTTTCAGCCATATGCCCTCTATCGGTGATTCCTCAACCATATCCGCATAACCATAATCTTCTTCTTCATCCGATTCCATATCGTCTGCATTCTCGTTATTTGCTGCTTCCTCAGCAGCTTCAAATTGAGGCTTAATCATAGCTTCAATGGTTGATTTGCGAATATCCAGCTTGCTGTCAACGAACATATCCTCTTTCACATAGGTCTGCTCGTTGAATATCAAATTAATGGAAGCTGGATCCTCTTTCTCTGCCTTCGTCATTTGCTCTTTCAAATCTGTCAGCATATCAATGAATTTGTCCGTCGCTTCATTGATAGAATCTGCCTTCTCATCCTCCTCAGGAAGCGAACCAAAGATACTTTCTCCGCCAGAAGACTCTGCGAGGTCGGAATGGCTCTGAGCAATATCAAACAGCCCTGAGAGCATCGATTTAAGTCCTTCTTTATCCGTAATAAGCGCATCGATAAATGATTTGGACCAAGACCATATTTCTTTGCCATTCATTTCAGCTTGGATATGCATACCGTTCACCGTTTCGCTGCCAACTGTGATTTGACCTGGATCTACGGACAAATGAGTCGGATTCGGCAAGTTATGAATAACATAGCCTCCTACAGTATCCGCAATTTGATGTCCGGCTTCGACGATACTCTCATCGCTTGGCGTCTGCGCAGCAGACTCATCACCCGGATTCGTCTCGGATGATGCAGCTTGCTCCATATCCTTAAGATGCAGAACAAATGGGCTCTTCGCACCGTCCAGCTCTACGACGGCCAGCTCATCATTCATTTTCAGTGAAAAGCCAATGCTCTTCGTGCCGAGATCCAGCTTGCCATTCATCGACATCTGGCCTGCATCGGATACTTTCATATCATTCAGCTGCAGTTTGATATTCGAGACTAAGTCTAGTAATTCTGCTTCCTCTGCCGGAATATCCTTCAGCGCATCCTCTTTCAGCAGAAGCTTAAATTCGAATGTTTCATTGCCTTCGAAGGATGTCACTTTAACCGCCTGCTTCAGCATTTGATTAAAATCTACCCCGCCCATTGCCTGGCACCCTGCCATCACGATCAGCATAATTGCGAGCAGTAACAAACTGACTGCTTTCTTACTCCATCTCCATGTTTTCAAATTAAAAAGCTCCTCCCCTAGGTAAAAAGACTAATGTCTATTCTACCATGGGCAGGAGATTATTGGAAGATTATTAAATTATTGCGAGCTGCTCTTAGAGCGCGCGGTTATTCGCATTAACGGGTTCAACAGCTTACGCAGCGGTCCCGGGAATTGACGCACATCATCAGGGGTAACCACCTTCAGCAGAACGAGAAACGCTGCATATAGGCCTAGCGACATAATACCAGCTGCTGCACCGGATAGGAAGAAGGCAGCTCTTGCAGGCAAGTCACCGAGCCATCCCCGCACAAGGATATCCGTTAACCAGCCTGCAGCGCCGGAAATGAGGATCGTCACGCCATATCCAAACCAGCGCGTACCTAGAACATTGAGCTTAACTTCCTTCCGAATGACACGTAAATTAAGTGATGCAATAGACATGAAACAGAGTGTGGAGGCGATTATTAGCCCATATACACCTAAGAATGGAGCAAGCAGCAAGCTTGAGATTACTTTGACGACCATCCCAATAATCGTATGACGCATTGGGATTCTAGTTTTTCCAAGCCCGAATAGAATTGAATTACTGGTCATCATCGTGATTTGAAAAATCGTTCCCGCTGTAAGAGCAGCTACAATTCCGCTTCCGCCCGCATGAGGATCGCCAAACAAAAATCCGGTCACGGATACGGCTGCGACCGTTAAGGTCAGTGCTGCAGGAACTCCTGTAAAAACAACAATACGCATAACCAGAGAGGTTTGCCGTTCTACTTCCTTGATGTTCCGAACCGAATATGCCGATGAGAGCACTGGAATAATGGATGTGCTTAACGCAATCGCCAGAATAGGCGGAATGCCTGCGATACCTTGTGCTCGAAAGGCGAGCCAGTTATGAAATTGCTTGGCTATATCTTTCGTTTCATAGAAGGAGCCTGTTAGACGGTTGAATAACATGGTGTCGAAATTATATACAAATTGAACGGTCATCGCTGCAATAACAATTGGAACGGATATCGCAAACAACTCTTTGTATATCGAACGATAGGGCAGTTTCAAAGGTGATGAAGCATCCGCTTTTATGCTTAAGGCCGGATCGGTTAGATCCTGACGCTTCAGCTTCTTCGCATAATATAGCATGACTCCAAATGCCCCGACGCTGCCAAGGACACTGCCGAACGTTGCGACGGCAGCGATTTTGCGATCCCCTAAACCCCATGAAGCAACTAGCAAGACAAGTCCGACCGCTGTCACGACACGTAAAATTTGTTCAATGATTTGAGAAATCCCGCCGGCCATCATCATCTGACGCCCTTGAAAGTAACCCCTCATCATCGCAATTACGGGAAACAATAACAGCGCGGGAGCGATGGCTCTGATCGAAGCATCGAGTCCGGGTTCAAGAGAAATATGAGTTGCTATATACGGCGCAAATACAAATAACAGAATGGAAACCAGAATGCCCGTTACCGTTCCAAACCACAGTGCAGCCCGATAGATCCGCTGAGCTTCATCCGGTCGGCCAAGCGCATAACGCTGTGAAATCATTTTGCTAATTGCACTTGGTATGCCCCCAGTTGCCACAATTAAGAGCATAAGATAAATGTTATTGGCGTCATTAAAATAAACACCGCTTTGGGTAGACATCAAATTATCGAGCGGGATACGCTGGAAAATCCCGAGAAACCGGGCCACCAGCGCCGCCGCTGCGAGTATGATCGTTCCTTTAATCAATGAGTCCTTTTTAGCCATGTGCCAGCTTGATTCTCCTAGTCTGTTTCTTATTTCGCTTTGATTTCCTCAAGCGGCTGATGATTGCCACGGACCGGGACTGCTGCTCCTGACGGTGCTGCCCATTTAACTCCGTTCTTGATTACTTGCAGAACTGTCTCATTATAATAAGTCGGGTATGTTTCGTGACCCGGACGGAAGTAAAATATTTTACCTTGACCACGGAAGAACGTGCAGCCGCTGCGGAACACCTCTCCGCCCTCAAACCAGCTTACGAAAACAAGCTCGTCCGGCGCAGGAATATCAAAATGCTCGCCGTACATTTCTTCACGCTCTAGCGTGAAATGCTCAGGAATTCCTGCCGCAATCGGGTGAGCCGGATTAACGGTCCATATCCGTTCCTTCTCATCAGCCTCCCGCCATTTCAGGTCGCAGCCTGTTCCCATTAGCTTCTTGAAGATTTTGGAGAAGTGAGCCGAGTGAAGCACGACAAGGCCCATACCGCTCAGAACGCGAGCCTGAACGCGGTTAACGATTGCATCATCAACTTGGTCATGACCCATATGTCCCCACCAGATCAGTACGTCCGTGTTAGCAAGTACTTCCTCCGTAAGACCATGCTCAGGCTGATCAAGCGTAGCTGTGCGAACTTCAAACCCATCCGTGCCGATGCCAGCTGCAAGCGCATTATGTATGCCGTCCGGATAAACTTTACGTACCTCTTCATGCTGTTTCTCATGCAAAAACTCGTTCCATACCGTTACTTTAATCATTGTGTTCGTTGGCCTCCTCCAAATTAAATCCATAGAAAGAATAGTACAATCATTGCAGCCTGCAGCACAACTTTTACGGCCATGCTTGAAAATAAGCCAACTACCGCACCGAAGCCGACCTTGAGCGATTGATTCAAATTCGAGCCCGCCAGCAGCTCTCCGAGGACTGCACCAAGCAGCGGACCCAAAATAAGGCCGAAGGCGGGTATGACGAAGGGGCCTATAATTATGCCAATCGTACTGCCAATTACAGAAGCCCTTGAACCGCCGTATTTCTTAACGCCCCACGCATTCACTGCATAATCGGCGATAAACAGCGCGGCAACGATAAGTGTCTGAATGGTCCAGAACCAGAAGCCAAAGGGTTCAAAGGAAATGAAGAAGCCATAAATGAAAAATGCGGCATAAATAGCTAGCGCACCCGGTAATATGGGAAAAATAGCACCCGCCAGCCCCACGGCGAATAAGACAATGACGATAATCCACCCGGCTATTTCCAAAGCCTGGTCACCCTTTCAGTATGTAATCCCGAATCAAATGGGCTACAGCATCTTCATTATTCGTTACTGTAACTGCGTTCGCGGCTGCTTTAACCTCTTCCTGCGCATTCCCCATTGCAACGCCAAGCCCAGCCTCGCGAATCATCGCGATGTCATTCAAGCTGTCCCCCATAGCGGCTACCTGTGACATTTCGATATTCAGCAAGGTACACAGCTCGCGAATAGCGCTTGCCTTCGTTACCCCTTGCGGGTTCATCTCCAAATTCCATGGCGATGAGTTCGTAATCTCCATACCGCCCCAGCTGGATGTCTCTGCAAGAATAAGAGCACGGGTCGCATCATCTTCCGTGTAATAACCGAATTTGAGCCAGTGATGCGCGTCATAGTCATCTTTTGGCTCAATCCACTTCTCCTTATTGTAAATCCCTTCTACCGTATACGCCCAGAACCAGCATTCTGCATGCTGAAGCGCCAGCTCATACAATCGCTTGACCGTGCCTGAAGGCATCAACGAACGTCTGTGCAGGACGCCTGGCCGGCGCCAAATTTCACCGCCGTTTACAGTAATCATCGGTGTATCGAGCTTTAACTGCTCTGCATAAGGCAGGGCGCTTTGGTACCCTCGTCCGGTTGCAAAACATACGGTAATACCCGCATCCAGCGCTTTTTGAATCCATCTTGCATTTTCACTGCTAACCTCTTGAAATTCATTGAGCAGTGTGCCATCCATGTCGAGCGCGATCAGCTTAATTGATTCCACGTGTACTTTCACTCCTCAGGCCCTATTGAAGCAATTTTAGCACATATCAGACCGAATCCAAACCTGCCTGCGGGAAATGCCTGTCATTCGTTCGACTCTCATTATAAAGAATCCAGCCTGTGACATCGTTACTCATTCTTGTTCACTTTGTGTATCATCTTGCTATTAAAGCACCACAGCCACGGTTAAAAATAAGATTGTCCAGAACCAGCGGCGAATAGATGAGCTTACTTTACGAGGCATACGAGGCATATCGGATTCCCCCAATCAAAAATTTATCGCTTTCATTTTCTTTATTGTATGCAAATGTGTTTCCCTTGTGCAACTTTACTTGCTTCCAAGACACACAGAAAAAGCTCCCCTACGGGGCAATGTCATTAAGTTAAGCTACTTAATGACATTGCCCTAGGGGAAGGTGCATCCGGTACCGCGCTGAGGGTGGCTTCCTATGGCTGTACAAACTACAAGATCCTTATCAAAGTAAGATTCTTTGGCCAAAGAGAGTAGGGCTAAGCAAAATGCTCAGCCCCACTCTCTTTGTTACATCTATAAGTGAGCCTTAACGGCTGCCAAAGTGCTTATTTGGCGAATAAAGACATGTTCAGAAATTTAACGGCTGTGGTGGACCTTATTCTTACTTTTTGTCGGGATACTTACCCATTTTAAGCATAATAAGGTCTCACAGTTCCGTTAGAATTTTCAAAGGCCCATTTTCATGCAAATAGCGTCTGTGGTAGCCGTTACAAGAAAGTCTGCTCCCTTCATCCTCGATCAATTTAGTCTGTAAATGCGGTATCTCAGACTTCCGCTAAAACAGCCATCAGCTTTTTATTCAGCAAATCTTGTAGTATCGCTCTGTAAGTTGAACGATTCTATTATGGGGTTCCCGTTGTTTTCGCAGCCGTATCTGTCGTTCCGGCAGACCCTGCAGTCGTTCCAGTAGAACCTGCATTCGCTGCAGGTTTATGAGGCACACCATGCAGTCCGATCGCTTCATCGTACGCATCGAAAATTTTACGAGCGATTGGAGCAGCACCGTTAGCCCCGAATCCGCCCTCAGGTACGACGACGGCGACAGCTAGAACCGGATCCTCCGCTGGCGCATAAGCGATAAATACGGCATTATCAACCGTTTTTCCGCTTACCTGCTGCTCCGAGGTTCCTGTCTTTCTGAGCACTTTATAGGATGCACCATCAAACGCACTTACCGCTACATTCGCCATCCCCGTCTCGACTTCTTTCCAATAACTATCTGGAAATGTGATTGTATTGAGCACTTCAGGCTGGTAGGTTTGAACAACTTTGCCCTCTGAATCACGGATTTCATTCACAAACTGCGGCTTCATACGTTTGCCATGGCTTGCCAGCGTCGCTGTATATTGAGCCAGTTGGAGAGTGGTGTAACGGCCCATCTGGCCAAAGGAAGCAAAGATTAGCGCTGACTGGGAGCTGGCCGCTTCACGTTCGTGAAAATAACCAATAACGCCATTGCTTTCATTAGGCAATCCGCTTTCTGTTGATACCCCTAGGCCGAACTGCTTAACGTAGTTATCCCAAACATCGACACCTTTAGCGCCGTCTTTCATATAGAGCGCATTGCCCACCATCTTAGCCATGAAGGGATTAGAGGATTTGGTGATTGCCTTGGCAGGATCCAATAATCCATACGCATGCCCCTTGGCATTACCAATTCTGCGGCGGGTTGATGAGCCTTCTTTTCCGTAATAGAAAGCCCCGGTATCATTCCAAGTGCTCGTCGTTGTAAACAGCTTTTCGTTCAAACCAATAAGAATCGACAATGGCTTCATTGTTGAGCCAAGGAACACAACAGAGGAAGGATGCTTCCGCTGCTCCTTCGGATCTGTATAAGGTCCGATAACCGAGCTTATCGTTCCATTCTGCAGCACATTAGCGATGGCATTGTAGTCATCCTTGCCAATTCTGCCGCCTTCCCAAATGTTAGGGTCATAATCCGGCATACTCGCCATTGAAATGACTTTGCCTGTCTTCACTTCCATGGCAACGGCATATCCGGTCTTCGCATACTTCTGGTATTGTCTCTCTGCGATGTGGTCGTTAAAAAGTGAAGCTGATCCGTAATCGCTTGTTCTGTTTTCTCCTGCACTTCGCGATTAATGGTCAGATACAGATTATCGCCCTTCTCCGGCTTCGTTATCGCAGGCGGGCCGATGATTCGGCTGGACGCGTTAACCGGATAAGTCTTTAAGCCATTCTTACCGCGCAAAATATCCTGGTACAAATATTCGATTCCATCATAGCCGACATCTTCCTGCTGCAAATATTTGAGCCTTGGATCTTCTGTCTTGGCGCGGTCTTTGTATAAATTATTATTTTCCGCACCGCCGCCATATTTCTTTAAATAACCGACGAGCTGAACGGCGAGCTTGCTTGTATCATAATGGCGGATGCTCTCCTCCACGATATCAATTCCCGGATAAAGGTCCCGATTTTCCATGAAATAAGCAATTTCATCCGATGTAAGCCCGCTCTTGATACGGCGCGGGACCGAAACCGTGTTCTTCTTGTAATCGAGATCCATGTTTTTAATAATATCTTTTAGCGTAATCGCTTGTTTAGGGTCTCCATACTTCTGAAATTCCTTGAACAGCTTGGCAGCCATAGCTTCGGAATCCTCTTTCTTCGTACCTGGTTCTATGCTGTAATAAAGCGTCTGCATCGAGGTGGAGTAGGCGATGGGCTGACCGCCAGAATCATAAATATTTCCCCGGATAGGCGGGATGAGAACATCCGTCTGCCCCCGTTTCGTTTCTTCTTCGCGAAGGGACGGTCCCTCCACGAACTGCAAAATAGCCAACCGCACAATAAGTACGCTGAATAAGAAAAAAGTTACAAAAAAGAATAAGTTCAACCGGAACGAGAAATTTCTCCGGTTCGCTATTTCCCGTTTTTGCGGGTCGTCTTGCACAAACAATTCCCCTTCCAGTGTTAAACTTTAGGTCTCGCGAAGATGCGTGCTGGAGAATCCGCTTGGATTAAACCAATCCCCTGAGGAAGCCCAAGTTGCATCAAGCGGGATCCAGGCTCCACCCTTATCGGCAAGCCTTACCTCATTCCAGGCGTGCGGACCATAGCCCCCGTTGCCAGTCGCTCCAAGGCCGGTAACGACACGTACCTCTAAGCCCGCTGCACGAGCCATAACCGCGTATAAACGAGCTACATCTATACAGACGCCCTTATGGGTATCAAAGGTTTCAGTTGGAGTCTGTTCTTTCCAAATGCCATGTTCCTCATAATTACGCGCCTTATCCCAATCATATGCAATACGTGTCCCGACCCAATCATAAAGCGCCCGCGCCTTTTTCTCGTCAGATCCCGCATTCTTCGTAATTTTGACGGCAGCTTGTTCGATATTAGCAGGTACGGCGGAGTCGATTACCTCATATTTGCGCTGCAGAACACGACGGAACTCTGTCTCTACTGCCTTGGTAAAGACAGGACCGCGAGTGAGCACATCACCGGCTACCGGAGTAAGCAGCTCCGAGGCCGTCTTGTTATAGAAGGCGGATGCGCGTATCGAGTCCGTTAAGGGTCCGCTCGGCATCATCGAGACATAGACAAATAAGATCGTAATGACTACAAAGGCGCGGCCAGCCCCAAGCAAAGCGCCAATCATTGCCCCTGTAGCTCGGCTTGCTGTTCCAGAGAAGCGCATTCCCTCCCCAGTTCTTCTCGTATCCTTGCTTCTTACGAATGATTCATAGAGCATACCGCACAGCGGGTGCAGCCAGCTGAGCAGGTAACGAAAGAGAGTATAAGCAATCAAAAAAGTAACCCCAAACCGAAGCAGGTCAAAATCCCTCAAACTTGTCACGATCGTATACCAAACCTGCTTCATCGCACTAAGCTCATGCTGCGGGACTTGCACATGCTGCTTAATAAGCCAATCACGTACGAGCGGTGACAGCCATTCCGCGACGCGTCCTGCCAGCAGAAGCGACACTACGACAGTGATTGCCTGCCAAATAAAAAAGAAAAGGTGCTTCGCAGAACCCGATGCACCTCTTCTCATGCCTTGAATAAGCGAGCTAATTAAGACCAGCAAAACCACCAGCGCAACCGGTTCTGGTCTAAGCAGCGCCTGAACCCATGTGTTCATAGCAAGCCTCCTGACTGAGCACCCTGTTATTATAACCTATTAGGTTTACTAGACGTTTTTCTTCGCCTGATCAATTAAACTTTGAATGGTATCATCAATCTTCCACGTGCCCAGCGGTGTACCTCGGAACGAAACCTTCACTTCATTGTCGCCGGGTGCGCCGACAAGCTCCAGGTTCTTCGTTGTTATGGTAAAAGTCCCATCGCCATTGGATGTGTATTTGGCATCCTTGGCTTCTCCAGCCATTGCCGTAACTGCCTCTTGCTTCACGCTCTCGGCTACCTTCGTACCGATGGTAGAGCCGATAGACTTCAAATCCTCCAGCGAATAACCGCTGTAGACAATAACGCCAGCAATAATAACGACCACGACCAGCCATTTAATGACGGTCTTCACGATGCGCAGAACAATGAAAAGCACGATTAACGCAATGAGCAGAAACAGCCACTTATCTTTAAAAAACTGTACCCAAGTTTCCATATCATAATTAAAATCGAAGCTCATCGTCAATCTCCCCCCATTATACCCTTTAAAAAGCTTGAATACAAAATATTATACCCTATGCACCTATTAGCGTAAACCTGCGCCCAGCAGACATAACCAGGCTTTTCCAAGCGTACAAGTAGTAACATACTGTTTATCAGCAAATGCTTCCGATACCAGCTTATGAATAACGTTTCGGAACGTCAGGAGGGCTTTATTTTGAAGACGGCTATATGGCTTTACCTGTTTCTGTTCATCGCTTTTTTTGACCTGCATGCTCAATATCCGATTCTGACCCCCTTCGCGATCTCACTCGGTGCTGCCCCCTCCTTTATCGGACTCATGATGGGGCTCTATTCGATTACCCATCTGCCTGGCAATGTGATTGCCGGCTATGGCGTTGACCGATTTGGCAGCCGTCTATTCATCGTCTTCAGTCTAGCTGCTGCGGGTGTTATTCTGCTCCTGCAATCCAAAGTGACAGACCCTTGGCAGCTGCTTACACTTCGTTCGATCAGCGGTTTCGTGCTGGCTTTTCTATCGCCTGCTTGTATGTCCCTTCTTGCCAAAATAACGACAGATCGCGTGCAGCAAGGAAAACTGATGGCCGGCAATGGGCTTGTCCATACGATCGCTTCTGTAGTCTCCCCTGCTGCAGGCGCCTATTTGGTTGCTCAAATCGGGTTCACCACCGCCTTTTATGTGCTGGGTTGGATATTAATAGTTACAGCGGCATGTGCGCTGTTCTTCATTCGAGAAGCCCCTCATTCTCCTGCACAAGCCGATAGCTTCAGCACTGATTCCAATCCGCTTCATAGCCATGGGCCCGCTAAAGCCGCAGCTTCGACAGCCAAGGGCGGGGACAATGCTGCCAGGGGTGCTAACGTCCCCTGGCTTATATATACGCTGCCGATTGCGATGAGCTGCGCACAAGGCATTCTTTCCTTTGAGCTCCCGCTTATGTCTACGACCAAGGAAGGCATGATGCATACCGGCCTGCTCTTCTCCGTCGTTAGCTTCGGCGCTCTTATTACGCTCAGCATGCTGTTCCTGAACCGAATGTCGCCTTACCTGCGCTCCTTATGGGGGGCCTTTATGCTGGCGCTGACCTATTTTGCCATTGCGACAGGGGCTCCGTTACCGTTCTTCACCATGCTCTTATTGCTTGGCATGGCAAAAGGAGTGATTTTCCCCGCACTCTCTTCACTTCTCATCGAGCTTAGCGGGGGAGCAAGATACGGACGCACATTCTCGATCTTATCTATCGCATTCTCCATCGGGGCATTTATGGGTCCTATGCTGGCCGGACAGCTGCGCAGCATCATCTCTCCCTACTACATTGCGTTCTTAGTACTGATGATCGCCGTTTCCGTGCTCCCCTTCTACTCGATGAGACGCACGAATGGCGCAGGCGCCCATTTTTCCAGGACTGGGTAAAGGCACAGGGCAATTATCACTCCGGGCATAATATACATTGTGGGCAGGGCGGTCAGCGAGCAGAACCCAGGCCAATTGCCCTTGAGAAAGAAAGCTGAAAGAGGGGTGATTTCATAATGTCTCAATTTGTTGAATCCACCCGCGGCCATGGACAAATCTTCACCTCGACAGGCATCATTCTTGTACTGTTCATCCTGCTGGTTATCGTTGTCGGCGGTGTATTTATTTGTTAGCACGCATCTTAGAAGACAGCTTGCTCCCCGGCAAGCTGTCTTTTTGGTTTGGGCAGGCAATGGTTTACAATAGGGGAAGAGGTGAGTGAAAGAATGATCGATATCGCTATTATTGTGGAAGGCAAGAACGACCGGAGCCGGCTTCGCCGCGTCCTTATAGACGATGTACCGATTTATTGCACATTCGGAACGCTCAGCACGGACCGACTAGAGAAGCTTCGCCGCCAGGTTGGGGACAAGCAGCCCTACCTGTTTACCGACAATGACGCCTCCGGTAAAAGGATACGAGGCATGCTAAGAGATGCCTTTCCAGATGCGGAGCACATACATACGCGTAAAGGATACTCCGGCGTTGAGAAAACGCCCGAGGTGTATTTGATCGAACAATTAGAAAAAGCGGGTCTTGAGGCGTACATCGTTTACCCGCCCCAGGATCCCGCTCCTTGGAAGAAAGAAGATTTAAGATAATGACCGCTTCTCCCTCGCAATATTCTAGATATGCAATAAATAAATAACCCCTGTCACCGTGATAATGCTTAGCACGGTTGATATCAACACCGTCTGTGAAGCAAATTCCGGCTCGTTATCGAATTCAACGGCGAGCAGAACGCTGGAGAGAGAAGTAGGAACGGCCGAGGACACAATCAATGCTTTTGCCATCATGCTGTCGATTCCTATGCTCAGGTCTATCCCCCATACGATCAATGCGGCAAGCAGCGGTCCTATCAGAAGCCTTAACCCGCACGAGAGGAGCACATCTATCATCAATAAGCTTCGAACCGACCACTTCATGCTGCCCAGCTGGACACCCAGCGTCACAAGCGCGGTACCGAAAAAAGCATCGGCCACATAATCCACAGGCGTTGCCAGAAAGCCCGGAAGCGGAATGCTGAAGCCATGCAGAAGTAAAGCAAGTGGAATCGCATAAATCACAGGCATCGAAGCGATCGTACGCAGCACCTCTCTGCTGTTGCCCCGGTGAGCATTTATGCTGTAAATGCCGTATGTATTGGGCAAGAGTGATTGTATGACCATAACAAGAAGCTGCACAGACAGCGTGAACGGATTCCCTGCAAACGCCAGCTGATTCAGCGGAATGCCGTAATTGGCGCTATTATAGAATAATACGCTGTTGCGCATCGTCGCACGCATGCCGCCTTTATAGCCTCTTATACGTACAACCACTTCAACTGCCCCATACAGCAGCACCATAAATACCGCGAGGAACAATAAAACTCTCCCAACCACCTGAAAGGATAATTCCGTCGTGTACAATAATCGAAAAATAACCGCTGGGGAGAACAAGTAAAAGTTGAGCTTGGATAACGTTTTAATGTCCAAAGAAAAAGCCCGCTGCAGCGTGATGCCAATGGCGATCATAACTGACAAGCGGGAGTACATTGTTCAATAATATGGACCAGAAGATTGTCATTAGCGACCTACCTGCTCATCAACTAGTGTATCGACGACTTTCGTAATATCGTCTGCTTTCGTTTCTTGAATCGAGCCCGTCATATACTTGCGCACCTCACCTTGGCGATCAACAATGGTAATGGTGTCCGTATGGCTGAACAATCCGGTCTTCTCATCCTTCAGCAGATCAAGTCCAAAGTCATTCATCAGCTTCTTTGTATCTTCCTCGCTGTCCTCACGCAGGAATTTCCATCCGCTCGCATCGATATCGAATTTCCCGGCAAACTTACTCATCGCTGCGATAGAATCACGCTTCGGATCGAATGTGATCGAGAGAAACTCGACATCCTTGCCGAACGTTCCTTTATCCTTCAGCTGATTCTGTACTTGGGTCATTAAATAAGTCGTTGGCGGACAAATATCCGGACAATTCGCGTAGAAGAAATAAATAACTCTGACCTTCCCCTTCGAATCATCAAGCGTAACCTGCTTACCGTCCAAATCAGTTAACTGAAAATTCGGCGCCGCTATCAATTTATCCAGCTTTGGAGAAGCTTCTTTTGAATTAGATAAATACAAATAAAGGCCCATTGCTGCACATAAGGCGAGTACAGCAACTTTAAATCCATGTTTTCGGGCAAATCCCATACCCCGGTTCCTCCTTAAAAGAAGCTAACCAATCCCGTTCGTATCCAGAACCATGACGAAGAAGACAACCATCAAATAATTAATCGAGATCATAAAATTCGTCTTCGCCCATTTGATATCATCTTTAACCTTGAGGCCTATTAAAGTGTGTATCAGCCAGAGGACGCCGCCAAGCAATGAAATAACGAGGAAGAAGCTGCCTACATAATCATAAGTAAACATAAAAATCCCTGTCGGAATAAGCAGCAGAATATACGGAACCATCTGCAGCTTCGTACGTGTAATCCCTTTTACTACCGGAAGCAGCGGATATCCTGCAGCCCGGTACTCTTCGACCCGGCGTATCGCAAGCGACCAAAAATGCGCTGGCTGCCATAGAAATAAGAGAGCGAATAAAATCCAAGCGCCAGCATCCACTGGGTTGATGGCACAATAGCCAATAACAGGAGGCATTGCACCTGAGATACCGCCAATGGATGTACTCCATGTCGATGTACGCTTCAGCCACATCGTATAAATGACGATATATACAAACATCCCCAGCAAACCAAGCCAGCCGGTTCTTACATTAACAAGAGTGAACAATATCGTAATACCTGCTACACCCAATACAATGCCATAGATCAGCACGTTGGTTGGATTCATGCGATTGGTCGGAAGTGCACGATTCTTCGTACGTTCCATTTTCTTATCCAATTCACGGTCCCAATAATTGTTAATGACGCAAGCTGAGGCCATTGTAAGTGCAGAGCCAACCAGCATGTAAATAAGCAGCAACCAATCAATATCCCATTTGGAAGCGACCCAAAACCCCCCGAACGCCGCAATCGCATTAAGTCGTATGATGCCAGGTTTTGTCAGGGCCACATAATCTTTAAGCACAGCCAGCCTCCCCGTTCCGATCCCGTATGAGCGAGTTTCACCCATCTTCTTTGTTTTAAAATCGTTCTTAATCATACCGAAAAAACAAGCTGTTGACAATGTTCGCGCTTCTTGTTCATCAATTTGACACGGCATAATAGGCAGAACGATGAACGAATAGCGATAGAAGACCGATACCAATTAATTTATATGAGGAAGGAACCCTTTTGCCCAGACCACAATACACTGTCATTGTGGTTATTGGCCTAAGCGGAAGTGGAAGGAAGTGATTGTTCAAGGATGGCAGTCGTTAAAGCAACTTCCGAAGATATTAAACTGCTAGCCAGGCTGCTGCGTGCAGAGGCAGAAGGCGAAGGCGAAGGCGAGCTGGGCATGCTGCTGGTTGGCAACGCAGGGGTTAACCGAGTACGTGGAAACTGCATCGACTTCAAAAACATCCGCATGATTTCTCAGATGGTTTTTCAAAGCCCTGGAGGATTTGAAGATGCACAAGAAAGATACTTCTACCAGAAAGCACGCATGTCCATTTAAGGAAGATGTACCAACACTTGCGTTAAATGACGAAAGCGAGGAGTTAATACCATGTCCAACGGTTATGGGTACAAAACTGCGGTAAGTCCAGCAAGTACAGGAGGTTTCCCCGGGTATAATTATGGCTACCCTGCACAGGGGGCAGCGACATTGCCTGCTTCTGCTGCAATGCCGACTTCTATGCAGGCTCCAATGCAAATGCCAATGCAGTCTATGCAGATGCCAACACAGTCTATGCTGTCTCCTATGCAGACTTCCATGCAGATGCCTATGCAGTCTATGCAGATGCCTATGCAATCTATGATGTCACCCATGCAGATGCCCATGCAGTCTATGCAAGCTTTCCCACCAAGCGTGCCAAACGGCTCGTTTATCACGCCGCAAGGGGGAAATGTCGCAGCTGCCCCTGCTGCTGAAGAGTCTTATGTAGAGAACATTATACGTATGAATCGCGGTAAAATGGCGACCCTCTACAT
Organism: uncultured Paenibacillaceae bacterium; assembly: GCA_963793665.1. Classification (GTDB taxonomy): domain Bacteria; phylum Bacillota; class Bacilli; order Paenibacillales; family Paenibacillaceae; genus Paenibacillus_Z. The sequence continues at coordinate 315,871 of CAWCBD010000002.1, read as the reverse complement.
GACTTACGAAAACAACCGTGAATGGAATGCGAAAATTTTCCGCGGTGTTATCGAAGCTGCTGGCCGCGATCATATTATCATAAGCGATCCATCCACCGGCATGCGCTACTTACTGCTTACGCTTAATTTGGACTATGTCACGTTTGAAGGACCAATTAATTACTCCTATACCTTCCAAGGCGTCACGATTACAAATACGACCCCAACAAACGCAACAACACCTATGAGCACATCACCTATGTCTACATTACCTATGTCTACATCAACTATGTCTACATCAAATATGTCTACATCACCTGCGACGACAGCAACGCTTGGAACAACTACACTTGGACGGGAACAGGTTTAAACGTCCATGCATGAATTTTGGGTGCTCCGCCTGGCACCCATTCTGCCATACGATGCCAAGAGGAACGCTGGCTGCAGCGTTCTTCTTTTATGAATTGCGCCGCTTCCTCGTCCGCCGCTTCCCATACTTCAACAAATAAATTCGGCTGATCCGTCCCTTCGTATAGCTTGACTCCACTTTCAGCCGCTAATTTTCCCCTGATCCATTCCAGGTAGATTGCGACGAATTGTACCTCAATGTGATATTCTACAAATAAGATGCACATAAAATTTGCTCCTTCGTTATAAATGCCCAAGATTCAGAAAATACTAAAGCGTACATATAAAATTATACACGAAAACTTATGCTGCGAATTTTGATGCTGTGTTTGCTCCGCAAACACCCAAAGATTATGCTTACTATGCTGTGTTTGCTCCGCAAACACCCAAAGATTATGCTTACGATGCTGTGTTTGCTCCGCAAACACCTTAGGAGGTTCTCACATGGACAGCGGAACACATTTGGTGATGGGACTTGGACTTGCGGGGTTAGCAGCTATCGATCCTGTCGTTGCATCTGACCAGACTCTTTACGCCGCCGTTCTAATCGGTACAGTGGTCGGATCGCAGGCGCCGGACCTTGATGGTTTTCTTCGTTTGAAAAGCAATGCCGTTTATATACGCAACCATCGAGGATTGTCGCATTCTATACCAGCAGTAGCGATCTGGAGTATTCTTATCACCTTCCTGATTCAGCTTGGCTTCGGGTTTCATCTACCTTGGCAGCATATCGGGGGCTGGGTCCTTCTTGCCGTCGTTCTGCATGTCTTCGTGGATTTGTTTAATACCTATGGAACACAAGCCATGAGGCCTTTCACGGAAAAATGGATCTCCTGGAATATCATCCATATCTTCGATCCGGTAATCTTCATCTCACATGTCATTGCCATTCTGCTCTGGGCGCTTAAACTTGGCAACCCGGCTATAATTTTCCCTATGCTGTATGCACTGCTCATTGTCTATTATATCTGGCGAACCGCAGCACACCGCATGTTAGGACAACGAATGAAACGGATCGATACGGATTATCATGATGGAGATCAGTATATTATCATTCCTACGATTTCTCTGTACGATTGGAATATCGTGAAGAAGCGGCCGGATGGCAGTTTTCTTATCGGCGATTACCGGCACCGTAATCTTCGGTGGGTCGATCGCGCGCGCTGTATGGAGCATCCTGCCATTGAAAAGTCTCGAAATGACCCTTCAATAAGCGCCTTCCTCTATTTCACCTCAACGGCCTGCGCCGAGGTGAAAGAACATTCTTGGGGATATGAGGTTCGCTGGTGCGATGTTCGTTACCGGCACCGGAAACAGTATCCATTCGTAGGCGTCTTATTGATGGATCATGATTTTAAGACACTCGGATCCTATGTCGGCTGGCTCAGTGAAGACCGTCTGCAGAAGCGACTTCGCATGAATACGTATTGACGCAGCTGGGCCCCTTCTTGCACAATAGAAGGGGCCCTTCATTGATGTGACTGACTTTTTACGACAACTGGCTGGTGCACATTATGAAGAGCTCAAGGTTTCCCTTGAGCTCTTGTTTTGCATAGCGGGTTGCTGCCTGATTTATAGGGACGACTTAGCGGAACTGGGATTGACCGGACAGTTGTTGTTCGGCAATTTGCACAAGTTTACGCGTGATGTAACCGCCAAGCGATCCGGCATCGCGAGTGGCGAAGTTGCCATAATATCCGTCTGCCGGAATTTGAATGCCTAGCTCTTGAGCAGCCTCAAATTTCAATTGTTCAAGCGCTGCACCTGCTTGAGGTACTACTAGTGTGTTGCTGCTGCGAGATTGTCCTGCCATTTGGAATTTCTCCTTTCGTCCCGAAGACGATGATGTAATGCAAGCTTGCAAGCTTATTATGATACGTTTACAAGAAGAATATGCTTACGATTATTAATTTTATTTGAGATAAGGAGAACCGCGTCATGACCAAATCGATGTCCCTCTTTTTTGCGATTCTTTCTGTCCTGCTGATGAGCGCTACAGCGATAGCGATAAGCTATAACGGATGGGTGGCCGTTTTATTTTTCTTACTGACAATAGTCAGCATCGGCGCTGGTTTCATCGTTAAAGCCAGAATGCGCAGACAAGGTTGATTCCCTTGTGCAAGTCAATAAAAAACGGCTCATGCAGGCAGAATGCATGAGCCGTTTCTTATCTTTCTCTTCATTCTCACCGCGGAAGAATAAAGCCCATCCGCTCTTTTACTTCAGCCAGCGTCTTGTTGGCTACCTCAGATACTTGCTGTGCGCCTTGCTTCAAAATATCATGAATAGCGCCCGAGCTGCGAATTTCATGATAACGAGTTTGGATCGGCTCAAGCTTAGCCACTACATGCTCCGCCAGATCCTTCTTGAACGCGCCATAGCCTTGACCTTCATAGCGTGCAGTGATTTCTTCCAGCGTCACGCCGGCACAATGCGCATAGATGCTCATGAGGTTGCTTACTTCCGGCTTCTCTGCCGGATTAAAGAGAACATCGCGGCCTGAATCCGTCGTCGCCCGGCTTATTTTTTTACGAATCACATCCGGTGGATCGAGTAACGCAATATAGCTGGCCGGATTGGGATTGCTCTTACTCATCTTCTTCGTGCCATCATCCAGCGACATGATCCGCGCTCCTACCTTCGGAATGTAAGGCTCCGGCACTGTAAAATAGTCGCCAAATCGCGTATTGAAGCGATGAGCAATATCACGCGTCAATTCCAAATGCTGCTTTTGATCGTCGCCAACAGGCACCAGATCTGCATTGTAGATCAGAATATCCGCCGCCATAAGAGCCGGATATACGAATAAACCTGCGCCAATGGACTCTTTTCCAGATGATTTATCCTTGAATTGAGTCATGCGTTCCAGCTCGCCCATATAAGTGAGTGTCGTCAACAACCAGCCTAGCTCAGCATGAGGAGCAACATGGGACTGGAGAAACACGCTCGCTTTGGCAGGATCAATGCCAGAAGCAATAAAAAGTGCAGCTACAGCTTCCGTTTGCTCACGCAGAGCAGCTGGCTCCTGCGGGACAGTGATGGCATGAAGATCAACGACCATGAAGTAACATTCATGTGTCTCCTGGAGCTTGACGAAATTCTGTATTGCACCGATGTAGTTACCTAGCGTCAGCTGCCCGCTTGGCTGAATTCCTGAAAGTACGCGTGGCATAGAAACAGCCTCCTTTTTAATATTTTGTGCTTGATGCTGCCTGAAAATGTGAACGCAAAAAGGCCCTTCGCCATAAAAGGGACGAAGGACCGTGGTGCCACCCTAATTTGTTCGTTACACTGCCTCACAACCTGCGGCTAGAATAACGAACCTTCACATATTCCATAACGCGGAACGACACGGAGACATATACTCGCGGTTCTATGGCCGCTTTCCTCATCTCAACTCCGGGATCCATTCGGCATCAGATACTTGCATCGGTTTGCACCAACCACCGACTCTCTGCAGCTTGCATCTGCGCTTACTTATTCCCATCTTTGTAGTTATGACGATTATACTCCCAGGGGGGGATATGTCAAGGGGATGCCCCTTAGACTTAACCCTTTTATTAAATTCTTAAAATTCCTCTATTCCTATTTACTTCCTTTAGACTTCCCTTAGAGCTCCCCCTAAATCCCCCAGAGGGGGACCCCGATGGGCTCCCGCCCTCTGGACACCCGGATATTTGGCGGTATTGCTAATGTGACGCTCTAGTGCTGCTCCGCTCGTATCCTCGTTTTCGTCCCTTTGGGACACACTTTTACTTTTTGTGCTGTTTTGTCTGCCCCTTATGGGATAGACTATGAACTAAATCTTTTATTGGATTTGCTTGAGGTAGGCGATTAAGTTGCTTAGTTCTTTGGAGGTCAGATTGCTTGTTTGACCGTGTTTGTCGCCGGCGCTTTTGAGGACGTCTTCGAGTGTTGCTGCACTGCCGTCATGCAGGTACGGTGCTGTGGCATAAATGCCGCGAAGTGTAGGTGTATCATATTGACCGCGAGTCCGCTTATTCTTGAACGCTCCGCGGGCGTCCCCAGCATAGTCCGTATCCGTCTTGCTCACCGTTCCTACATCGTGAAGGAAGTCTGTATTATCGGTTGTCAGCTTTCCTTGACTGTCGACCGCTTTCATACTGTCTGTCATCACATCAGCAGCGTGACAAGCGATACATTGTGCTTTACCCTCGAAGAGGATTTTACCCTGCTCCGCTTCAGGTGTCAGCTTGCCGTCTTCTGTGCGATAAGGACTCTCTGGAACTGGAAATGCGTCAGGCATTCGCATATAAGCCTCTATTGCATCAAAAATCTTCTGCTTGTCTGCAGCAATCGGTTTGCCAGGATCAACGTCTGACATCCCGCCCATTTCACCCTGGATCGTATGAATATAATCGTCAAAATCATCACGGCTTCCATCCCACATAAACAAACCAGTCTCAAACGCCAAAACATTGCTAGGCACGTTACGGGGACCCTTCGCTGTCGTAAGTGTTAACGTATCGACCTCGCCATCGGAGTGGCAGGAGACACAGCTCATCCAATTGTTGCCTGTAAGCGGGAAATCATCGCTGTTGGCACTGTAGAAGAGCGTCTTGCCAAGCCGCTGCTCGGGTGTTAACCGGTCCTTGCTGACCAAAGAAATTGGTTTGCCGTCCACCCGTGCCGCCTGCTCGCTTGTTTCATCAGAAGGGATTGTCACGACGGTTAAATCATGCGAATTCAGATTATGAATATAAAGCGTATCACCTGTCCTAGACAGCACCATCCCGACTGGAAAGTCACCCGGCAGGTGATGAATGATTTGACTTGCCCGACCGCCGCGGGCAAGATCAAACGTCAGTAAATCCTCACTTCCTCCCATTAGAGAATAGGCCTTCGTCCCGTCTGGAGAAAAGACAATATCAGTGGGGTTTGAGACAATCGTCGTTTTGCCCAGTTTATCCTTCACATCAATCGATTTAAACAGCTCTTTCCTCTCTTTGAGGTTCTCCTTATGAGCTGACAGATCAAGGACAGACAAGGCGGGAAAAATAACTTCTTCAAATTGAATGACTGTGTCCGTATTCGTTAATAAATGTGCTTCCCAAATCTTGGTTCCGTCAGGAGTCAAACGGAGCTGCTCCACTGTATTGGGGATGCCTTGGCTTTTCTTATGATCCGCTCTGATCGGGCGAAGGGGAGAGCTTCATCGACTCCGATTCCTTGAGGGAAACCGTATCGAATGCGAGCGTATCCGCATTTAAGTAGTCCGACACATATAGACTCTTACCGTCCGCCGACAAAGCAATAGCCCTTGGATTAGCGCCAGCAGCCAGTTGTGTAATGATATTGCGCTTCTCTATATCTATGACCGAAACTGTACCCGAACGGAAATTAGATACATACAGACGATTACCGTCAGGACTTTGCACGATACCGATCGGCTCAATTCCCGTTTTTAGCGTACCCAGCACTTTACCGCTCGCGATATCGACCCACTCTACGCTATTGGCATATCGGCAGGTCACGTAAAGTGTTTTGCCGTCCAGGGAAACGGTTAGCTGCTTAGGCTCCTTCCCTACAGCAATTTCCTTCGTCACCTTGCGGCTTGCTGCATTCACGAGGGATATCGTATTCGAATCCCCGTTTGCAACGTAGAGGGTCTCACCGTCTGGACTTAGAACGATGCTGCTGCCGGATTGCGGTCCTACCGGATTATGTTCCTCGTTCATCGAACAGGCACTTACTAATGCCAAAACGGCAAACGCAATTGCGCCTGCCGCCAGCTTGTAAACAAGCGAACGTTTATTTTGTAATTGTGACTGGAAGAAGTATCGGAGCGATCCCATTATCACCATGTCCTTTCTGAATTTGCGGCACGGTGTCACCATCGGTATTACCCGAATCATCGCCCTCTTTGTAAAAATCGCCGGTATCCCAGAACTCACTTGCCTGCATACCTTCATCAAGCGTCGGACCGTTGATGACCTGACGATAAAAGCTTACATATCTGTCTTGAATAGCATTTTGCTCAAGCGATTTGGGAGCATCGCTGTCACTGCTCGTGTTTTTCAAATGCTGCAGTGCTAAACGAAGAACAGAAGAAACTCCGCCAGCTGTGAAAGCATCATATGAAGCCTCGTCACCATTCGTTTTATAAGCTTTTATCGTATCATCCCACAGCTTATCATCCATCGCAGCATATACTTTACGCGCTGCATCACGGTACTTCTCATCTTCGGTCAATAGGAATGCGGAGGTCAACCCTCGGATAGCGCCAATTTGTGCCATCAACGTTGTCTCTTCAGCTGCTTTTTCTTTATCCGCATCATAGCCGCTGACCGCAAGGCCGTCTTTCGTGATCAAGGTATTAAGGATAAAATTAGCTTGCTTCGTAATCATTTCTTTGGCTTGCTTGCCCCACTCTGTCTTCAATCCTTCTGCAGCGTCACCGCTCGCATAACCGACTGGCAATCCATCGATGGCACGTTCGAACATACGCAAGGCCTCCATTGTATAACCAGCTTGGAAGGTATCGACCTGAGTGCCCTGCTTGTCGCCGTCAGACTCTGTAACGAATGCGCCGATCTTATCGTTCCAGTGACGAGTTCTTATATTATCAAATACTGAAAGAAGGACATCACGAGTTACCGTGTAGGGATCCGTTGAAGCAATATCATTAGAAGTGTCATTATCAATATTCACCGCCGGAGCTGCCGGGAACGGGTCGCCATCAAAGACGCGTGCGAACGCCGGGTTGCGATTCGGATTATCGGTACGTTGGTCGGTCATGCCAAAAAACTCGGATGCTGGCCATAACATCAGCCATTGATCCTGAAGAATACTCTTGCTATCGTTAACCTTCAAGCTCTTCGCGTTTGCGTAATTGTTATCTCCGGTTTCTTCGACATCGATTGCATGAGGCAGGTATGTACCGCTTGCCAAGGCGCCGATCGCTTTCGAAGATGGATTATAAAATAAATTGTCGCGTACATAGAGAAGCTTATTCCAAACCTCTTCCGTAAGCACCATACCCTGCATGCCATCGGCCGAGCTTACGCCAAGGCGCAGGCCTTGATCCTTCTCTCTCCCGCTCTTCGCTGTGGAAGCATCCACTTCCTCATCGGATTCCGCGTTATGCAGATTACCTAGAAAGTCGCCTGCCCAAAGCGATTGCTTCAGCATCGCAGCACCGTATGCGGACGGAACAAGCTGCTTGGACATCTTATCGCGATTCCAGCGAAGAGAGCTGAAATCGACTTGGTAGTTCGGAATATAAGTTCCATTCTCGCCATCTGCGAATTTATCCGTATTTACTTTCTGTGCGTAATGCGGATCTCCGGATACATATTCGATGAAGGTAGGGTACATGTTTTGCTGAATTTGGTCTGCAGGCTGCCCTACACTCTCTGCCATCTTCAGGAAGCGCGATGCCAGCAATTCATTGGGTGCAACGCCCGCTTTCTTCGCTTCTTCTGCTACAGCAGGTCCATTAACAAGATGGAGTCCCATACCGGATTTCTCAACAACCTCATACATCGCTTCCTCGGAATACTCATAAGACTCAATTCCCGCAATGTAGTCAAACGCAGTTGGCGAATCGATCTTGGCGGCATCCAGAACATCCAGATCAAGACCCAGTGATTCCGCGAGCGGCTCACCTGATAATTCAAATTCAGCATAAGCAAACATGTTGCCAGCTGTATCAAATTGATAATCTTTTACCTTTACATGCACATCATCGCTGCAGCCTGTTACTGCAACCGAACAAGCGAGTGCCGCAGCAGCCAGCACCTGCCCTGTTTTACGTTTTTTCCCCAAAGCCATCTTCGTCTCTCCCCATCTGGTCCATCTATCTTCCAAATCATAATAATTGTTAATAATGAGAATCATTATCACAGCAATCCCAGTTGAGATTGTACCCTTTTTCTACAGCTATGGCAATGCTTTTTTGAAAGCTTCTCAAAATTGTTGAAAATGGTTGTCCTTTGAACTGCCAAATGCGCATATCATAGAGAAGTACTGCAGCTGCGTCTATATCAGGCGTCCTAGCTAAGCTATAAGAGGGGAGCCACCCGGTTTGAACTTCATTTATCGTCTCGGTATGCCGCTGCTCACCGTTGGTTGCTTGATCATGCTAGCCCAGATCCTTAATTTGGGCGGATTCACAAATCTACTCGTGACTAATCCATCGGTGCAGTCCTTCAAAATATTATTTATAAGCATTATATTAGAAGCTTTTCCTTTTATCCTGCTTGGTGTATTAGCCTCCGCTCTTCTCCAAGTGTTCGTCTCGGATGCGACAATCGCCCGAATAACGCCGAAAAACCCCATAATAGGGGTGCTGTTCGGAAGCTTGCTTGGACTGCTGCTTCCTTTATGTGAATGCGGTATGATTCCTGTTGTGCGCCGTTTGATTCGCAAGGGTATGCCTGCGTATATCGGAATTGTCTTTATTTTTGCAGGGCCGATTATTAATCCTGTCGTGTTCACATCCACATATACCGCATTCCGGTCGAAGCCCGTTATGGCATACTCTCGTCTTGCCCTTGCACTAGTCGTCTGTATAGCGCTTGGCCTCGTACTGTACCGGTTTATGAAGAAAAGTCCGCTTAAGAACGACGCGCTTTCCTTGGCTGCAGCCAACAATAAAGATATTACGGATATGGACAGCTACGGACATGTGCATGGGGGTCAGGGAACGGGTTTCCGGGGACGTATCGGCGCTACACTCTCACATGCCTCGGATGAGTTTTTCGATATCGGAAAATATTTGATTATGGGCTCATTTATTACCGCAATCGTTCAGACATTATTGGATCGCAGCTTGCTTGGCACGATCAGCAGCGAACCGGTTATTTCGAATATCTTTATGATGGGCTTTGCTTTTGCTCTATCTCTATGCTCAACCTCAGATGCCTTTGTAGCTTCTTCATTTAATGGTATATTCGGACCAGGAGCGCTGCTGGCTTTCCTTGTGTTCGGACCGATGGTCGATTTGAAAAGCATGCTTATGCTCTTAGCCTCCTTCCGCACGAAGGTGGTCATTGCCATTATTCTCTTCTTGTTTGCTGCCGTTCTTTGCGGTTCAATCATTATGGAGAAGCTTGTCTTCCCTGCCTAGAAAGGAGCATCGATCCTATGATGTCTACCGCTGACCGTCGACTGTTGATTCATCATCTTCTGCGTGCTGCGATTTTAACCGGCTTTGCGATGTATATTATTTATCTTGTGCGTACAGGCAATCTGACGCTGTACATTGCTCCGCGTATGGTCATTTACGTGAAGCTGTCGGCTATGGGCTTATATGCGACCGCGATTTATCAGCTATTTAAAGCCTTTCAGATCTGGAAAGGCAATAAGCCCGTGGAAGACTGTGACTGTGATCACATCCTTCTTCTTCTGTAACCAAAAACACGCTCATTTACGGATTATTCATTCTTCCTCTAGCGCTTGGCTTCCTGCTTCCCAGCAGTACGCTCGGCAGCTCGCTCGCTTCGAAGAAGGGTATGCATTTATCAGGGGCAGAATCTCTCATCGAACAGCCGGCCTTCGCGCCAGGCCAGGGCAAAACAGGTAAAGAGCTGGATAAATTGTTTTCCTTCGATGAAACGACGAAGGCTTATGCTGTATATGGCAAGCAGCTCTACAAGCAGGCTGTTATTACAATTCCCGACAATAATTTTGTTGAAACCTTAACGACACTGGATATGTACCGATCTGCTTTTACCGGAAAAACGATAGAAATCAGCGGCTTCGTCTACCGTCAGGATGGTATGGACAAGAACCAATTCGCTGTTAGCCGGTTCGTGATGAACTGCTGTTCAGCTGACTCCGTACCCTACGGCTTGCTTATTGATTTTTCAAGGGCTGCCGCATATAAGAACGATGTATGGATTAAAGTACGGGGAACCTTGAAGGAAAGCAGCTTTGAGGGTAAGAAAGTATCCATCCTGGAAGCGCAGCAGGTTCAATTTATTGAAGAACCTGATTCCCCTTACGTTTATCCCAACTACGATTTTGGTTTATAGCTATTATCACTAATCTTGGAATTAATTACCTCCATCCTCATGATCCTAATGTCGCATAAATGGTTCCAATTGAACCATACTAAGGGTACAAGAGGAGGTGATTACGATGGCATCACAGAACCGCAGCAGTAACACACTGGTTGTCCCTCAAGCAAGCGCAGCACTAGATCAGTTGAAATTTGAAGTCGCTCAAGAACTCGGCATTCAGATTCCGCAAGATGGCTATTATGGCTACATGGCAACCCGCGATGCAGGAGCCCTTGGGGGAAACATTACACGCAGACTCGTTCAAATAGCAGAGCAACAGCTTGCAGGCGCATTCTCTGGACGCTAATTCTTGCCTTCTGCACAAGAGAAACGGCTCACGCCGTCTTTGGCAGGGAGCCAGGTTTCTTAGAAATATCAGAAAAGGTTGGAAGCGAAACTTATATGTTCTGATATTTAAAAAAATGCTGCCCAGCATACTAGGCAGCATTTTTTGTTTGATTTTATTAGGGAGTATCCCGGAGTTGTTGTGAATGCTTCGGCTGAAAGCGGAACATGCCGTTTGCTAAATTATAATTAGATTCAAAGAGTATGCTGGCCGACCATGAGCCTGTTGCGTTTCGGACCGAGAAATCGTACATAATCTCACCATGCGTCCAATTGCGCTTTAGCTTGATCGAATCAATCGCCATTTGGCGAAATGCCTGCACCTGTTGAAGCGTCATCCCTTTCTCAGATTCACCGATTTGACCATTTTTACTTTCGATTGGATTATGACGAACACCATATTTGCCAACCACATTATTGCGAACTTGAATGATGACAGTTCCAGCTGAAGTATGCAAAAGCTCTTCTTCCAATTGTTTAAACACATAATCGACTTGACGTGCTAGCGGCTTTTCATCCAAACTCACAACCAAACCCCTCCAAAATTCTATTTTTCATGAAGTAATTTCAAAATCGTCCGTTGGGCCCATTATATGACAAATATTTAGTTCATTCAACATATTTTTTTACAAATACCTTACAGAAATATAGTTCTTTCGACAGAGTACTTTATAACCACTTATTTTTCCGACCTGAATCGATGGTAGTAGACAAATATAGACAAAGGATTAAGTTGTGATATATATTAAGGATATTCCAACAAAAGGAGAGCTTCCCATGATGCAATGGTATAGTACATTATCGATTCGAAATAAGCTGTTAGTCGGCTGCTACTCCATCCTCTGTATTTTCTCAATCGCCTTATTGGTTGGATTACTCATGACAGGAAGCAGCATTGTTCTGGGGATTATTGTAGTCGCCATTGCCGCACTGGCCACATTCCCTCTCGTTCGCGTTATCGAGACAGCGCTTACATCGTCCATCGATGAAATGACCTCTATTGCCTTCGGTATCGCAAAAGGCGATTTCACACAAAAGGTTGATGTTTCTTCATCCGCATCACTTGGCGAGCTTGGCCACTCCTTCAACAGTATGATAGACAAGCTTAGAGAAATATTGAAAGAAACATCTAATATTGCCCGTATCGTCAATGATACCAGCCGCAATATCTTTGACAAGAATACAGATCTCAAGCTGGTGATGGAGCAGGTTGCTACCTCAGCTGGCGAACTGGCAACGGGAGCGAACGCCATTTCGGAGGATGTTGGCGATATGGCTGAATCTATTCGAGAGATCGAGGATAAGGTCGCTGCCTACGCGCATTCCACGAAAGAAATGAATGACCGTTCCGAGCTTACTTTATCACTTGTTCAGAAAGGCCGCTTAGCCGTCGAAAGCCAAGCGACAGGGATGCAGCGTAATATTGAGGCTACCTCTAACGTAGCCGCGACGATTGAAGATTTGGCGCATAAGGCAGAAGGAATCTCAGCTATTACGCGTACCATTTCGGATTTGGCGGAACAAACGAATCTGCTATCTTTGAATGCTTCCATTGAAGCCGCTCGTGCTGGCGAGCATGGCCGCGGCTTTGCTGTTGTCGCCCAAGAGGTCCGTAAGCTTGCCGAGGAGTCTACCTCCTCGACCAAAGAAGTATTTCATCTCGTTCGCAGCATCGATGAAGGTGTACAGCAAGCCATTGCAAACATTAAAGTCAATGAAGAGGTCGTCCAGCTGCAAACGAAGATGCTTGGCGAGACCGAGCAGATATTCAATGAACTCGTGAAAAGCGTGGAATTTATCTCTCAGCAAATTTATCAGTTCTCAAACGAGAGCGACCTTATGCTCGACAGCTCACGTAAAATTTCCGGTGCGATTCAAAATATTTCCGCTATTACGCAGCAATCAGCTGCCGGCACCGAGCAGGTATCCGCTTCCATGAACGAACAGATTGGTTCTGTTCAAGCCGTCGTCTCCGAAACGGAGAAAATGCAGCAAATCGTCATGCAGCTGCAGCGCACGGTATCGATATTCAAAATTTAGCAGACATGCCCGTACATAAAGAAGCCCGCGAGCAACGGCTCGCGGGCTTCTTTTCTGCTGCTGGTTTGGATAGATAAATTAAAGACCCTTGGCAAAATCGTAACCAATTGATTGAAGGAACGAACGTGCAATAATGGCATGTCCTGCTTGGTTAGGATGAACACGATCCCATGACAATGCAGCGGAGTATAGGTGAGCCAGCACTCTGTCGAACGCAGCTTGCGTATCGACAAGCAGTGCGCCATGCTTCAATGCAAGACCTTTTACAGTCTCACCGTATTGATCCATCGCTGCCCGCATAAGATCCGCTTTATTGGACTCAATGAAGAAAGGGGTCATCAAGATTAGCCCCTTTAGACTTGGCTTCGTTTGGATGATAAGCTCCTCAAGAGCCGCCTTATATTCATCGATATATACATGGTCCTCGGTCATCGCCGGTGAGTCGTACTGCCGCCAGACATCATTAGTACCGATCATAACTGCTAACCAATCCGGCTTTAAATCAAGCACATCTGTTTGCCAGCGCTCCTTCAAATCACGAACGCGATGACCGCTAGTCCCCATATTGACGACCCGGATCCCAAGTTCTGGATAAGCTGCAGTCAGCAATGCTTCTATGTTACCGACATACCCTTTGCCAATTGCATCGAATAAACCTTCCCCTACAGGTCTTCCCCGACCGCAATCTGTAATAGAATCCCCAATGAAAACGAGTTTGTCCTTCTCCCCTAATTTCAACAACGAAGTTTCCTCCCCAGCTTATTCTTATATTATTGTTCGCCTAACAAAAATTGATAAATTTTATCATTCAAGCCTGGCAGCCCTTCATGACCGAAATCCGGATAAATTTCCGCCCGCTTAGGTGATTTGATCTTGTTAAAGGCCGCATACTGGGTAGATGGCGGACAAATGGTATCCATAAGGCCGACACCGAGCAGTACGTCTCCCTTGATGCGGTCAGCTAAAAACTGGATGTCGATATAGCCAAGCGTCGTAAAAATCTCTTCTTCACGTTCATGCTGCGGATCGAAGCTGCGGAAAAAAGTGCGAAGCTCCGCGTAAGCATCCTTCGCTAAGTCCATTGTCCATACCCTTCGATAATCGCTCAGAAACGGATAGACGGGGGCAAGCTTCCTTACTCTCGGCTCAAGTGCTGCACAGGCAATTGTCAGGGCACCGCCTTGTGACCATCCTGTAGCGTAAACCTGACTTGCATCAACCTCTGGCAAGTTCATTGCAATTGAAGCAAGCTGAGCGCAATCTAGAAAAATATGCCGGAACAATAAGTTGTCCGGCGTATCGTCAAGGCCCCGGATTATATGCCCGTGTAATGTATTCCCCTTGACGCTGCCGCTGTCTTGCGAATAACCGCCTTGCCCCCGGCAATCCATAGCGAGTACGGAATAGCCTAATGTTATAAAGCCAAGCAAGTCATGCCAATCTCCGGCATTTCCCGAGTAGCCATGAAATTTCACAACCGCCGGATGAGGATTATCCGAATGACGCGGCCTGGCATATTTCACATGAATGCGGGCATCTCTTACACCGGTAAAATAAAGATCGAAACATTCAGCGCCAGGCGTTTGGAATCGGCTTGGCACGATCTCAATATTGGAATCGGTTTCATGCATTTCCGCTAAAGCCCGCTCCCAAAATTCATCGAAATCAGCTGGGCGCGGGCTGATTCCCTGATAGGTCTGCAGTTCGTTGAGCGGCATATCAACTTGTGGCATATGTAGTCTCCTTTATTTGGTTTGTACCTCTTTTTATGTTACGTGGTTTGTTCCTTAGAAGTAAAGTGAAACTTAAGTCTTTTCATGCATGATACCGGATAGTCCGGGCACAATGAAAACAACTAATGCCTTTTGTTTTGAGATGCCGCTGTTCGAATCGGAGGGGAAACCATATTGTTTACACATGCCATGCGAAGAGCAGCTTGGTTTCTGACGGTTTGGGTACTCTTCACTTCTGTATGGTCAGATGCTGTAAAGGTTCAAGCCCATTCTTCGTTAAAGCTGCTATCACCCCTGACGGATCAAGGCGATTCAAAACCATCCTTTACGGCTGAACAATATAAGAAACGAGTGAAACGGAGCCGAAAACAATCCAACAGCTGGGTAAACCTCCAAAAAAGGTTTCCCGGTACATTCATTACGGGCGGCCCGCGTAATTTGAGAAAGGTTGCGCTTACGTTCGATGATGTCCCAGATCCTCGCTATACGCCGCAGGTGCTGGAGATCCTTGCCCGTTATAAAGTAAGGGCCACATTCTTCGTTGTCGGCTCTCGGGCATCGGCATATCCGTCCATCGTTCGCCGGATGCGGAGAGAGGGACATATTATCGGCAATCATTCCTATAATCATGCTGTCTTCTCCCGCATCAGTCTGGCTTCCTTTCAACAGCAAATTTTGAAGACTGACCGAATCATTAGACCGCTGGCTGGTTATAGCCCGAAGCTGGTGCGGCCGCCTTACGGTGAAATACTGCCGCGGCAAATCGAATGGTTGAAACAGAACGGCTTTATTGTCGTAAACTGGGATGTTGACTCCGTGGATTGGCGGAGCTTGGATAGCAACCGGATACTTATTAACATTAAGAAGACGCTTCAGCCTGGATCCATAGTACTTCAGCATGCAGGCGGTGGCGCAGGGCAGGACTTAAACGGCACGATCGCAGCACTGCCTAGATTAATTCAACTGCTGCGCAGTAAAGGATATCAAATCGTGACACTGCCGGAGCTGATTGGAAGGCCTCAATCACGCAAGTGAACTCGCTTAAGCCCATCCGGCTGAACATCGGTGAATCAGGGACCCGATTAACAATGGTCGGGATAAACAAGAAGCGGAAGTGAAACCCACGTGGGTTACCACTTCCGCTTCTTATGTATAACTCAATTATGGAACGAAAAATGAATCCTACTCAAGAATGAATACTTTAACGTATTGAAAGCCGAAATCAAGCGCCTGCTTCCGGGATTGAGGCACGAAGATATCGATACGGTCGCCTTTAATAGCTCCGCCCATATCCGTAGCGAGTGCGATCATACCGCCTACTGGCAAACCATCATGATCATAACCGGTGATGTACACTTTACTGCCAAGCGGAATGCGCTTAGGATCTACTGCTATCGTACCCAGTTTCAAAGGATTACCGTAATAATCCACTGGCCCCCAGCCATTCTCGGAGGCTGCTGCCGTATACGCGCTTGCTTTGGCTTGAATGACGCCGGAGAAGTTATACTCACGTCCGTTAACCAAAATAGCCTCGGAATCAGAACTGGATTCGGCTTTACTGAACGCAGATACGGTATTTGTTCTGGCCGTCTGTTTCTTGACTGCGCTTGTGTTGGCCTGCAGGCTTGCAGCTGAGGCTGGAATGACGATCGTAAGTCCTTTGTAGATGTTCATTGGATCAAGATTCGGATTAAATTTCTTCAATTGCTGAACTTGAACACCAAACTGTTTGGAAAGCTTCCATAACGTATCATCATCTTTGGCTTTGTAATTAATGGCCGCACTGGCCGGCCCTGCGTGAATGAGAATAGCAATGCTGAGCGCTGCAGCAGCTGCGCCTTTTTTCCAAGCTTTATTGAACAATTTAATGTCCTCCTTTTTTTCGCCTGCGAGGTTAGTTGTCGGATTCGGATTGAGGAGTTCAACCCTACGCTGATTGCGGAACTATCCGCTATGCGATTCACCCCTAGCGCTTTCGCGCAATCACCATGATATCAACCACTTCTCAGTGTTCATTCATGGCGGAAAACAATGTTCATTGTTCTCCAAAAGATCCCCCGTACAATAAGTTTCGGCTCGCGTAAGAGAATAACATAACTTCGGTGGTTATTCCTACAGGTAAATACGTCCAATTGCGTAATCTATACGTTCTGCTACCTGCACAAATGCCGTTCCAAAGGTCTGATAGCTGTGAATACAATGGGAGTACATTTTATGGTGTCTGATGTCTAATCGAACATGTCTTCCGTATGTTGGAGGTGAGTCATAAGTTGAATATCGTGATCATGGCAGGGGGTAAAGGGACCCGCTTCTGGCCCCGCAGCGTCGACTCTCTGCCTAAGCAATTTCTTACTTTCCATACTTCTCGGACCTTAATACAAGAGACGGTCGCCCGCTTCAAACAGCTCGTACCGGCTCATCATTTATTTATCGCAGTTCCGGAACGGTATCTTCCACTTGTCGATGAACAGCTGCCCGAAATCATGAAGCAGCAGCTAATCGTAGAGCCGGAGCAGAAAGACACGGCAGCCTGCATCGCGCTTGCCGCCTTTCATCTGCTGACAGCTGGTGATGATGATCCAGTCGTATTCGTGCCCTCAGACCAGCATGTCTCAGATGACACCGCCTTCCTAGCCGCAATTGAGCTTGCTGCCAAGACAGCAAAGCTGCAGGACATGATTGTGACGCTCGGAATCCAACCAAGCCGTCCGGAAACGGGTTATGGCTATTTAAAAACGGCTTCAGCAAGCAGCCATTTTCCCTCCACCATTCTTAGCGTTTCAAGATTTCTGGAGAAACCAACGGAAGATCAAGCCGCCAAGCTGCTCAAGGAACCCGGGATCTACTGGAATAGCGGTATATTCGTCTGTCGTCCCTCTACAATTGCAAACAGTCTGAAGCTTCTTCAGCCTGATATATGGAATAGTCTGCTGCTTCATCCGCTGGATACCGCAGCCGCTTACGCTCTTATGCCTAAGCTATCCATTGATTATGCAGTAATGGAGCATGCAGAGAGCATATACTGTGTTCCTGTTGATTGCGGATGGGATGATATTGGCTCTTGGGCTGCAATAAGCCGTCATTCCGCGGCTGATCCGGATGGAAATGTCATTCAAGGCAATGCCTCTCTTATTCATTCAACCGGCAATACCGTCTTTACAGAAGATAACAAACAGGTACTTCTTATCGGTATCCATGATCTTATCGTCGTATCAACACCCCTCGGTCTGCTTATCTGCCCAAAAACAGAAGAACCAAACTTAAAAACGTGGTTGAGTCAATCTTCGAATTTATTTTCCCTTTGAAAAAACTCATTGCCTCATGCCTGTAACGAGGATTCTAATGCCCTCACGAAAAATAGGAAGCGTCCGCTCCAGCAAAGCTGCCGTTGGTTCACTATGGTCCGAATAAGTATTTATAAATCCTTGTAAGTAATAGACGAATATTCGTCCATTGTTCAATATTTTAACTTGATCGGTTTCCTGCGTCGCCTCTTGCAGCAGCTGCATGATGTGAGCAAACAAACGGTTCCGAATGCGGTTTACTTCTAGCTCGGGATCCGGATCATCGACTCGTACAGATCCTGACGTAAGCAATACTGTATAAAAACTGCCATTGTTAAGACAAAAAACGACATATTCCGAGCTGGCTGCCATTAATTTATCCATGCTGTTCATCGCTTCACTCGTCATTTTCTCTTGCAATCTCTGCTCCAGTTCCAATAGAGGCGGAATCGCAATTTGTTGCAGTAAATCCTCTTTATTTTTAAAATATAAATAAATTGCCGTGTGAGAACAGCCCGCTTCCTTAGCAATTTCTCTCATTGTAACGGAATGATACCCTTTCTCTGTAAACAACGAAGCAGCTGCATTCCGAACCGCAGCCTTCATCTCCTCCGTCAACTGTTTCCGTCTCGATATTGCCAACACATTCATCCTTTCCTTCATCGATAAATAAATAACCATTGGTTACATAATAACCGACGGTTTTTTATTTATCAAGCACCGTTAGTAAAGACAGCACTGTGTACGACAAAAAAGCGGCCGTAATGGCCGCTTTAAACTTTGTTTATCATCATTAAGAAGTGAATTCTTGAACCCATTCGCCGTTGTAATAAGCGACGCCGATTTTTTTGAAGTTAACGCTAAGGATATTAGCACGGTGACCTGCACTGTTCATCCAAGCGGTCATAACCTCTTGCGGTGTGCGCTGTCCTTTGGCGATATTCTCGCCTGCATAGGAATAAGCAACCCCGTAGGCACGCATCATATCAAATGGAGATCCGTAAGTTGGTGAAGTATGGTCAAAGTAATTATTGGCGTACATATCTTTCGCTTTATCAAGCGCAACCTTTGTCAGAAGCGTATCGGATTTTAAAGCGGACAATCCCGCACTTGCGCGTTCCTTGTTTACAAGCGTAACAACTTGTGCCGCAAATTGACTCTGTGTAACCGTACCGGCTGTTCCGCCGCCTGCAGTTGTTCCCGTGCTGCCAGTTCTGCTTAGAACAGGTACTTTAAGGATCATTCCAGGCCAAATCCAATTCGGATTAGCAAGTGTTGGATTTGCTGCAATCAGCTTGCTTAAGCTAACGCCATACTTCTGAGCAATCTTGTACATCGTATCATTGCTTACAACTTTATAATAGGCTCCGCTCATGGAGGCTGCATTGGCCTTCTGTACGGCTGCTCCTCCGCCAAGCACGATTAAACTCGCTGCCAGCACGCTTGCTACACCTACGCGAAATGGTTTTTGCATCTTCATGGATGAATCCTCCTAAAAGTTTTTTGTGAATCTTCCCCGACATACTTCTGCGTCTCACAAAAAACTCACTTCGAAAGCATACGCTGAGTTTTTTGTGAATCTACCAGGTTATGCTCTTCCCGATGCCAACCATGTTAACACAGGGGATTCATCATTTCATGCCATAAAATATACCAAAACCATTTATTCCCTCCACCATTTATTATTTGAAACGGATGATATAGGTCATAAAAACATATTTATTATCCTGCATCTTTGCTGATGCAGTCATGATTTTCTGTCCGGATGGGCTCCATTTGATAGGGTCGGAGGCATATTGTATATCCACTGCAATTTGGGTTGATTTTCCAGATACAACATCGGCTGCAAACACCCCTTTTACACCGCCTGTCTCGGAGCTGACTGTATACGCCAGTTTGGTTCCATCCGGTGACCAGCTCGTTCCAAATACCTGCGTTCCTTTAGCTAAAGAGACCTTCTTGGTCAACGAAGCATCTGTCAGCGTCAGCTCCATTTCCGTATCGGATGTACGTTTCACTAGTGCAAGCTGCTTCCCGTCCGGTGAAGGGATCATCCAGATGACCTGCTTGTCCAGAATTTTCGTTGCTCCGCTGACCGTATTATAGAGCATCAATATATTATTCATACCAATATAATACACATTCGCTCCACGCTGAAAGACGTTATACACATACAGATCTCTTGTCTTTGTACGGATACTCGTCTGTCCCTGCAAGTTGGAAGTTAGAATTTTATGCGACATAACTGGAAAAATGATCTGTTCATTCCCATTCCAGCTACCTTCTTGCACCGGGATTTGATCCTGCCCGGCAGCCGTTGTCTTGCGCGTTGCAAGATCCATGATATAACCGCGCCCCGTCGTCTCCTCCGCTTCCTTATAGAACATATATTTCTTGTCCGGAGATAGCATTGCGAAGCTTTGGTCGACTGTTCCTCCCTTTAGCAGTTCATCTGCTTGACCCTCACCAGCATTTAAATCGTGAATGTATAAATTATGCGGGTAACGCTCCTCGCCTTCTACCGTAAGGGGCTTCATTCCTTTATTTTCTTTATCAATAATTAATTTGTCTTCACCCAGCCAGTCCATTCCGCGAATGCCCTTCAGCTCAACGATTTTGACGACTTCAATTTGATTGCTGGCTGCTGCCGATTCCGTATCCACGATCGTAATCGTTTTATTAGGCTGCTCAATAACTTTACGGTTACCCTCATTCCCGGCCCGGCTGCTGCAGCCAGCCACGAGGACGGCACACACGATACCGGCTGCTGCGAGCTTCTTTGATCTTTTGTTAATCCGATTTTGCTTCCATGTCATCATTGAGACATCCTTCCTATTAGGCTGACTTGCTAATTGTACAGGATGAATTTATCCGGAAATAGCCAAAGTTATTTCCGGCTTGTAAACGTTCTTTTTACTTTATCAGTGGAAAAATAACAGTAAATTGCGATCCCTGCCGCCCTGCCGGCAGTGCAGCGAAGGACACTTGGCCCTGTTGGAGCTCAACGGCCCGCTTAACCAATGATAACCCAAGTCCTGTGCCGCCGGTTAACCTGGCTCTGTCTTTACTGACTGTGTAAAAGGGTTCGAACAGCTTCCCCCTTGCCTCAGTGGGAATACCGATTCCTGTATCGCGGAAAACAATGACCGCTTTATCCGCTTCTGTGCGGCAGGAGACATGGATGCTGCCTCCAGGCGCATTATATTTGATCGCATTGTCGAGTAAATTAAGGAAAATATGATTGAGGCTTTCACGATCCGCTTTAATAATAGCAGCGTGCAGGTCAGTCTCAATTGTCAATTGAAATTGGATCGCTTTCCCTGTCAATCTTCCGCACACTTCAACAAGCGCCTCTTTAACATCCACCTTCTCCGCATTTAAGCTGAATTCATATTGCTCCATCTCCGATAAATGCAGGACCTTCTCTACCATCTCGAGCAATCTGCCCGATTCTTGCCGGATATTCGCTCTTGCTTCATTCAGCAGTACCGGGTCATCCCGGTACATATCAAGTAAATCGGAATAAGCGATGATCGATGTTAAAGGGGTTTTGAATTCATGGCTGACATTGCCGATAAATTGCTTCTGTCTAGCCAAGCTTTGTTCAATTTCACGGCTCATATAAGCAATACCTTCACTGAGCTCACCGATTTCATCTCGTCTTGAGACGGGTGATTCCTTAAGAAAGCTGCCATCTCGGATTTGATCCGCCGCCACCTTAAGTTTATGAAGAGAGGAGGTTACGCGCTGAACATACAGAAAGCCAAGCAGGAAGCTCACAGCCAAGGATATGAGACCGATATTTCGAAGCGAATAGGCGATAAAGCTGTAGAAATCATGCTCGGATTTCAAGGATACCTGCAGCTGCACGATACCGATTTGACCTACCGACCAGATGATTGGCGCTAAATAAAGAAGTGAGTCGCCAGACTGTTCATATACGATTTTCCCCTGCGTGGCATACACCATAATATCTTTGACGTCCGGGCCTTGCGACAATGGCATCGAATTGCCGATTTCTTTGCCTTCTGCATCGTAAAGCATGACACGGGCGCCGCTTAGCAATGCGCTAAGATCAGCAGCTAATTCTGTCCCTCTTCGCCGCAGAAATGTAGGGATATCATCTGCCGCGCTTCCGCTTAAATACGTTTGCCGCACTCGCAGACTGGCAAGATCACTCCTTTGTTTCAGGTCATTCTCGATGTTCTGAAGTTGGTCCTGTTCGATTTGACGCAATACTAGCCAGCTGAGGGCCGAGACGGTCAGCACGAGCAGTGCAGCAAGTCCGATGGTGAACCGCCACTTCAAACTGAAACTGAATCGTCTGACACGCTTTCCCCCCTTCATTCCGGCAGCTCCCGCATTGCTTTGTACCCGACGCCATAAACCGTTTGAAGAAGCTTCTGGTAGGATTCCCCCAGCTTCTTGCGGAGCCTTTGCATGTGAATGTCCACTGTGCGTGTACCTCCGGCGTAGTCCATACTCCATACAAGATCAAGCAGCTCGTCCCGGGTGTATACCCGTTCAGGATGCATAATCAGCAGCGCCAGCAAATCAAATTCCTTCGGCGTCAATTCGAGTGTCTCACTGCCCAGCTGAACCGTTCGATTCATTTTGTGCAAACGAAGATCATTGATTACGACAAGCTGTACTTCCTCCTCCGGCTTGCTTTCAAGCCGGCGAAGCAAAGACTTTGTACGGGCAATAAGCTCGCGGAGATCAAACGGCTTTGTCACGTAGTCATCGGCACCCAGCTCCAGACCGATAACTTTATCAACAATGTCATTTTTGACTGTCAGCATGATGATACCCATACCGGAGCGATTCTCCAGTCTGCGGCAAACATCATAACCATTTAATTTGGGCATCATCACATCGAGAATCATGACGTCAGGCTTGAAGCTTGCAGCAAGCTTCAGCGCTTCCTCGCCGTCGTATGCGATCTCCACGTTGTAGCCTTCACGACGAAATGCGTACGTAATTGCACCGGCGATACTTTGCTCATCGTCGACGACTAGAATTTTTTTCATCAGTAACCTCCTCTTAATCCAAGGTGGAACGGCTGGCGGCGCTTTTGGCCGCTATGCGTTTCATTCCATCAAAGGATAACGAAATGTTATACTTTCTGGCTGATATTTCGAAAAAAGCTCCCGCTGCTGGGAGCTTCCTCAATTACATGAAATCATCGTACACGAACTCCAAATGATCGGCTTTCTTCAGATTACAATCCGCGCAGGCGCACACACAATTAGCTGGAGTCGATAATCCTCCTTTTGACTTCGGCAATACATGGTCGATCGTATCTCCGTAACGGCCGCAATAATAGCATAGGTAATTATCCCTTTGCAGAATAAGCAGGCGAAAATCCGTCTTTGTATATAGTTTATGAATCAAGCCGGGACCGATAATGCCAGCTGCGCCTTCCTTGACCATACGCACTGCCATCTCAGTCGGAATATCCGTAGACCAGTGCTTGCCTGTATCACGATATCCGCGCAGCCGAATCCATCCTTTGCCTCTGTCATTCAAGATTGATGTCCTATACTTAAATGGCCCTTTAAGCGGAGTAATTCGTTTGTCAGGCGGACGGACTGACGATACTTGTTTGGAGCTTCGCTTCTGAGTACCTGGATGCACATCTGAAGGTCCAGTCTTACGACGTCTGCGTTTACGCTTGCGTTTTGGTTTAGTTTTAGGAAGAGCTTCTTCACTGACTTCAACTGCTTCATTAGTATGTTTGGTTTCCATTGGCGCAATCTGGTGTTCCCGCTGCCGCCTGCGCAGGCAGACACGGCATGTACCGCGGCGGCTGCTGCTGCCTGAACGCTTCGTGTAAGCGGATAACGGTTTTTCCTGCCCGCAGCCCGCACAAATTTTCATATCCATTACGATCTTCCGCTCCGTTCATTCGAGAAGCCCTCCGACAGCTGCCGTTAAGCTAGTGTATAAAGGCGGTACTCTTTAGGGCGTCATGCGAGCGATTACAAGAGAGCTGCCTAAAAACTAATTATGAAGCCCGTAAAGCCTTCGAAATTGTTCAGGAGTCATACCTTCCGTTTTACCAAAAGCAGAGATGAAATGACTCGTATCTCTATACCCGGACAGCTGAGCGATAACTTTAATTGATATTCGGTCACTTGAACTCATAAATTCCTTCGCTTTGCGGATGCGAAGCCGAATTAAATATGCATATGCCGTTATGCCAAATGCCTGGCGGAATAAGGAATTCAAGTACCGCGGGCTTATGCCTAATTGGCCAGCCATATCCGTCAAGCCAATTTCAGGATCGCCAAATTTGGTATCAAGCCATATAAGAAGCGGATCCAGCTTCTCCAAATGCTGAAACAAGGAAGTACGCCCGCCTGCTTGGCCGTAGATCTTAATCATCGTTAAAAAACGGTAAAGCTGCGCCGAAGCATTAAGACCTGTTCGGTCATCATCATGCTGGGCTTGTTCAACCATCTCCATGAGCTGGGCCGTTATCGGCGCGTCCTCGTTCCAATGCATCCATTCGGTATGGCGGATACCAAGAGAGGCCAGCATCGATGCCGCAATCGAACCGCCGAAGGTGACATATATCGTTTTCCAGTTGTTTCCTTTAGCTGCATAACAATGCGGTACGCCAGGGAACAGCAGGCAGCCATTGCCTGCCGGAAGCGGTATACGTCTTCCGCTGAGCTCGAATTCACCCTCGCCTTCCAGCGTTTGAAGCCAATGAAATACAGGATAGCCTTTTGGACGAACCAGAGCTTCCTGTTCAGGATTGAGGCCAATGCTTTCAATATATAATGGCAGCTCAACATCACTGTGCTTAAACAAGAAGCGGCGCAGCGAGCCATCCACCACCCATTCCTTCCGCTCCATTATCTGTTCCATATTATCATATCCTGCCTCTTATTTATTTATATATCTCTTAGTCGAATCATATCATAAAATGGAGGTATCATCATAATTTTAGCTTGCAACTCCGTTTTGAAGGAGACATTTGCCAAGAAGGAGCAGATAAACATGGATACATCTAAATTGTCCAAAATGTTATATGGAGGTGATTACAACCCCGAACAATGGGACCGCAGTGTATGGCCGGAGGATATGCGTATGCTCCAGCTTGCCGGGATGGATATTGCGACAATCAACGTTTTCTCATGGGCACTCATTCAGCCGAGCGAAGATACCTATCAATTCGAAACACTCGATGCCATCATGGACATGCTTCATCACAATGGCATGTATGCATGCTTGGCTACGAGTACGGGGGCACATCCTGCTTGGATGGCTCACCGGCACCCGGATGTTCTGCGAACTGATTTCGAAGGCCGCAAGCGAAAGTTCGGCGGAAGGCATAATTCCTGCCCCAACAGCCCTGCATACCGCCTTTATTCCACGCGTATAGCCTCCAAGCTGGCTGAACGCTATAAAGATCACCCGGCTCTGCTGCTATGGCATGTTTCCAATGAGTATGGCGGTGATTGCTACTGTGATAATTGCGAAGCCGCGTTTCGCGTATGGCTTCAACAGAAGTATGGAACGCTGGACAAGCTAAACGAACAATGGAATACCCGTTTCTGGGGCCATACGTTTTATGATTGGGAAGAAATCGTTCTGCCAAATGCGCTGTCCGAGGAATTCGACGGCCGTACGAACTTCCAGGGCATTTCCATCGACTATGCCCGTTTTAACTCTGACAGTATGTTAGACTGCTATAAACTGGAGTATGATGCCCTCAAGCAGCATACCCCCGATGTTCCGGTTACAACGAATATGATGGGTACCTATAAACCGCTCGATTATTTCAAATGGGCCAAGCATATAGATATCGTCTCCTGGGATAACTACCCTTCCGCAGACACCCCGTTCAGCTTTACCGCCATGACGCATGACTTAATGCGCGGACTTAAGGGCGGCGCTCCTTTCCTACTTATGGAGCAAACGCCGAGTCAGCAGAATTGGCAGGCCTATAATACACTCAAGCGTCCTGGCGTTATGCGTCTGTGGAGTTATCAAGCGGTGGCTCACGGTGCAGACAGCATCATGTTCTTCCAGCTTCGCCGTTCCGTTGGCGCTTGTGAGAAATACCACGGTGCGCTGATCGAGCATGTAGGCCACGAGCATACCCGGGTTTTCCGCGAATGCGCGGCCCTTGGCGAAGAACTTCATAAGCTGGGTGATAAGCTGCTTGGAGCACGTCAGACTAGCAAGGTTGCAATTATGTACGACTGGGATAACCGCTGGGCGGTCGAATTCTCAAGCGGTCCAACGATTGCACTGGACTACGTAAAAGAAATACACAACTATTACGATGCCCTTTATCAGCAAGGGATACAAGTGGATATCGTCTCCTTCGAGGACGATCTGAGTGCTTATAATGTCGTGCTTGCACCTGTAATGTACATGGTTAAACCAGGAATGGCTGCACGTATTGAAGCCTTCGTTCAAGCCGGCGGAACCTTCGTGACAACCTTCTTCAGCGGTATCGTGAATGAGAATGATATCGTTACACTTGGCGGTTATCCAGGTGAACTAAGGCAGGTGCTTGGAATTTGGGCGGAAGAAATCGATGCGCTGTTCCCTGGTCAATCCAACCGTATCATCATGAAAGAATCACTCGGCAATTTAGAAGCAAGCGCTGCATTCAAATGCAGCTTATTATGTGATTTGATCCACACTGAGGGTGCGGAGGTACTAGCTGAATACGGAGAGGACTTCTATGCCGGCATGCCCGTATTAACGCGTAATCAATTTGGTTCAGGGCAAGCGTGGTATGTTGCTTCCAGTCCTGAAGCAAGCTTCCTACAAGGCTTTCTTGGAGAGCTTTGCAAGCAGCAAGGCATTGAACCACTGCCAGGTAAACAATCGAACGTAGAAGTTACCCGCCGCGATAAAGACGGTATCGGTTACCTCTTTATTATGAACCATAATGCAGGCACCGCAACCATCGATCTTGGCCTAGAGGCCGGCATTAATTTATTGACGAACCAGAAGGTGTCCGGACAAACCGAGTTGGCTGGCTATGACGTTATGATTGTGGAAATAAAATAGGTCATTTCACAATATTTGCTCAGGGTAACCCTTTACGCGAATGAACATATTAGTTGATGAATCATTCGCATGAAGGGAGTCCATAGTCAATGAAAAAAATTCTTTTGGTACTCTGCGGCCTTGTTCTCATCGTAGGCGGCAGTGCAGCTGTTTACCGGCTAACTCATGATAATGTGGCCCATACGACGAGAAGCAGCTCCATTACTACGGGCAATAAGCCGATTAAAGCGCAAAAAATGGGCATGAAAACGACATCAACAACACAGGTCATTACAGCTGATAACTGGTTACAGCTGCCGGACTGGCTTAGACAGCAATTTCCTCAGTTTGGCCAGATCGCTCCAGCGCAGCCTTACAGACAGCCGTACAGACAGCCGGTAGCACAACCGCCTGCGCAGCCTTCAACACCAGCAGCTCCAACAGGCACCCCTGCGGGAACAGGTACAGTTGAAGCCCAAGTTTTACAGCTCGTTAATGCCGAGCGCGGTAAAGCAGGACTTTCTGCGCTCACGATGAACGGCACACTATCCAGCGTCGCGAAGACGAAAGCTTCGGACATGCGCGACAAAAATTACTTTTCACATGATTCACCTACGTACGGAAGTCCATTCGACATGATGAAGCAGTTCGGAATCAGTTATTCCTATGCAGGCGAGAACATTGCAGCAGGTCAACAAACCGCTCAAGCAGTTATGACTGCATGGATGAACAGCCCCGGCCATAGACAAAATATTATGAGCCCTAACTATACCCAAATGGGAATCGGTTATAGTCCCGGCGGCAATATGAGTCCATATTGGTCGCAAATGTTCATTCGTCCATAGTGGTTAAATGATAAAGCACAAGCCCAAAATAGAATGGGCTTGTGCTTTGTTCGTTAATAAGCGGCAACGCCGAGCTTCTTAATTGTTTCTTCAATGAAATAGGGCTCATCCTCAGGTGCACGTGCTGTAATTAAATTCTCATCTACGACGACAGCATTGTCAATGAATCGGCCGCCAGAATCATTGATTTCTTGATGCAGCTCCGGAAAGGCGGTCAAGTTGCGGCCATCCAGCAGCCCGGCTTTAACAAGCAGCTGCGGCCCATGACAGATGGCCGCGATCATCTTGCCGTCTTTATCCATCTGCTGTATAAAGGCAATTAAATGCTCATTCTCCAGCAAATGCGCAGGTGAACCTCCGCCCGGAATAATGACTGCATCAAACTCCGCCGCATTCGCTTCAACAGCCGATTGATGAGAAGTATAGGTAATTGAGCCATACTCCCCAACTAACTCATCACCACTCTCAAGGCTGATAATAACGGCTTCATGCCCATTTTTCGTAATCGCTTCATAGGAACTTTGCATCTGGGAATCATCAAATTCATTGGCTAATAAGAAAGCTACCTTCTTCGCTTGATCCGTCATAAGGTGCACTTCCTTTCTTATTTGGGTAAGGATTCCTGCGCTGCAGGGTTATCTTCTATTACCCAGCCTACGAACCTATGAGCCAGTTAATTATGCCAGATATTAGCCCATTCGCCCGTGCACACCTTCCTTGTACGCATAAAAACCCAGTATCCAAGGCATGCTAAAAACAGTAAAAGTTGTTTATTAGGGGGGGTTGTATGACGACTTGGCTTCGGAAACCGCCGGGCGATATCACTATTTTGGATAACCCGAGCATAGAAGGGGAGACGGTTGCGGCTGACCTGGAACAAAATGAAGCGTTGGTGAAACAGGTATTTCAAAGATGCTCGGATTTGGTTTGCCGGAAGATCGATCATGGCGGCATCAATCCCGGGCATCTAATTGTTTATTTGAGTACATTGGCAGATGAAAATAAAGTGAATGAACAGATTGTCAAGCCATTGATTGCCAATATGCTCGAAGGTGAAGCCGCGGCCGTCAGCAAAAAAAATACCTTGTTGAAATGGCCGGAAATTGTACGCTTCCTGCTTCGCGGTCATGCCGTTGTATTTAAGGATGGCGCTGAACATGCTAATTGCTTTGCGGTGGAGAAATCAATTTACCGGAGCATCGAAGAGCCTACCTCGGAACCGGCTATCCGGGGGTCAAAAGAAGGATTCATCGAAAGATTGTCTGTGAATTTGGGCTTGTTGCGCAACTATATTCGTTCCCCTTGTCTAAAAATGGAGGCCTTTAACGTAGGCGAGATTACGGAAACGGAGTGTATTAGTGACTTATATCGAAGGACTGGCTGATGTATCAGTCGTTGATCAAGTACGAACTAAAATCATGTCGATCCGGATTGATGGTGTCTTCGAGATCGGGTTATATCGAGAGCATTGATTCATGACGATCCGTTTCCCCGTTTTCCAACTGTTCAAATCACGGAACGGCCCGATGCCGTAGCAGGAGGTCTATTGGAAGGAAGGGTAGCCATCATGGTTGATAATACCCCTTTCGTTCTCATTGTTCCAATTACTTTTTGGAACGGCTATGCAGGCAAGCGAAGATTACTATCTACAGTACCCTGTTGCCACTTTCATACGGTGGATCCGATTTCTTTTTCTGTTTATCGCTATCTTTGCTCCTTCCGTATTTGTAGCAGTGACTACATTCCATCAGGAAATGATACCCACCAGTTTATTGCTGAGCATCGCCTCCGCCCGGGAGCCTGTGCCATTGCCGATCATGCTCGAGGTCATGCTGATGGAAATTATGTTTGAAGCTTTACGCGAGGCAGGGCTTCGCTTGCCGAGAACGATCGGACAGACGGTAAGCATCGTCGGCGCGCTTGTTATCGGGCAAGCGGCCGTTCAGGCAGGCATTATTTCAGCTCCCATCGTTATCGTCGTGTCTACGACAGGTATTGCTGCCTTTGTTATTCCGCGATTCAATTTTCGAACGGTGTCCGGTTGCTTCGTTTTCCAGTGATCTTACTTGGCCGGATCGCTTGGACTATACGGGGTCGCGCTCGGTTTTTTGGGGATTTTGCTTCACCTCGTTCTTTGAAATCGTTCGGCGTTCCCTATTTTACACCGGTGGCCCCTTTTCCCTAAGAGGCAATTAAAGATGTGTTGGTTCCGGGCTCCCAAAAGATGGCGCCAGCATATCCGATTCCTCGGACGAAAGGGCACTAAAGTCGCCGGACAGCAGGAAGGAGGAGAATAGTTGAAGCGATGGATACGAATTGGGATTTTGTTGCATTGCCACTGGTCATTGCGGGCTGTTGGGATCGCAAAGAAATTAATGATATCGGCTTTGGTTATGGGGACGGGGACTTGACTTGACCAAAAACGGAAATATACAAGCGACGCTTCAGGTTGCCGTGCCTTCCCCTTCCTCGCAAACACGGGGGGGAACGAAAGATAGGGACAAATTTGTTGTGATTTCAGCAGTTGGAAAAAATACGATTGATCTTGAACAAAAGCTTCAGCAAAAAATGTCCAGAAAGCTATATTTCTCGCATCGCAGCATTATTCTCGTCGGCGAATCTTTGGCCAGAACAGGGATTGACAACATGCTGGATAGTTCTCCCGCAATCCGCGGAACCGGTTAAGGACTTATGTGTTTGTCGTTAAAGGGATGAAAGCAGGGGATATGCTGAAATCATTTACCCCTATGAAATGACCCCGTCCGAAGCCTTGAAAGAAATGCAAATTGATGAAAGACGACCGGGGTGAGCACCACATTAAAGGATTTTATGCTTGCCATCAGCGAGCGAAGGAATCCAGCCTGCGGTCGGGGTTTTGGAGCCGACGGAGTTTTTCAGAACATCGTTAAAAGGCGAGGACACGAGTTCCGATTAAATGAAACAGCCGTTTTCAATAGTCTAAGTTGGTTGGTTTTTTGATAACGCACGGAAACGCATGAATTTCTTTGGTTCAGAAAAACAAGAAAGGCGGATAAAATCTCTGCCGATCTGCCTGAAGGAAAAGGAAATGTCGGATTAACCGTATAACGAGAGCGAAGTAATAATCGACGTCGTTCCGAAAGGAAAACACTTCAAATTTCTCGTCGCATATCAAAGCGGGGGGCGACCTTCTGGAAAATAATACACAGCTCGACGTGACCCAAGCGAACAATATATGCGATTATCGAAAAAGCGCTGGAAAATCAGGTGGAGCATGATATGAAGCTGTTTTTGCGCAAAATACAAACATACAAATCGGATATTATAGGTTTCGGCAGCCTGCTGGAAAGGAAACAGCCCCAAATGTGGCGCAAAGTAGGGAACAATGGGACATGTATTTTTCAACGGCTGAAGTTTCAGTATCAGTCGAATTGAATATAGACAATACGGGATTATCGGCCCGTCACTGCAATTGAAAGAAAAGGAGATTATAAAATGACGCTTTTTTCTGACAGGAAGCTACATCCTTTGTTTATGTGCGTTCACCTTTTTTCAAATTCGCCGTTTATGGGGCCGAGCAAGAAAAACGTGAGGCTTGGGTATATGCGATATGCATGGTACTGTCCTGCGCCATTGGCGCGCTTCTTATTGCCGGAGTGGAACTACCTAGTCTTGTCGTTCCCTATCAGATTGCCTTCGAGTCCCTCGGTAAAAAGCTTCTATCCCCTTAATGTGCGATTTTTGTTTTGCATGGTTCAATGGCAAGCAGCAGCAGATGGCAGCATACTTTGCGTGAAGAAGGCCAATATCGGATAAGTAAACGTAATCCAGGCTTGAAATTGGGTCTTTTTGAATATCCAGACAGATCCGACAACAGATAACAGGGTTACTGGAACAATAATTTTCCGATAATTTTTCGCGCCGAACAGTTGGGCTGCACTTAAAGTAAACATATAGAGCAGCATCGATACCTTGATGAAAATCCCAAGAATCCATATGGCGATGGCGATGGCCTCCATCCTTTCCACGGCCCGCTGATACCGATATATTGGATGACTTTCAAAAAAGCGAACTTCAAACGGGGCAGTTATCGGACCGAAAATATAATGGTAATGATATCGATTCCGATAATCAACGAACAATCCGACTATTACCGCATAACAAATTCTTTCCGGATACTTTGCGGTTATTTTGTTTGATGCGGCAGGAACCATCCCAGAAAAAAGACTTGGCTCATCCAGGCTGACGGCACCACTGCCCCTTTAAGTACCGGATAACACCTTCCGCCAATACCGGGCTCAACCGGGCCATGTTCATATCCCGGAATAGCAAAAAAAAAACGGGATCAGCAGACAATGATAATGATCATCACGATCACCTCATTGCATCTGGCGATAGCCTCGACGCCTGCAAGCACGGCCAGCGCGCACAATAGAACATGGAACCATCAGTAGCAAGCGGAGGGAGTATTCACTAGGAGAATGGTATGAAGAAACCCGGCATGCTCGTTTACGGTGCTGGAGATAAAGAAAAATAAATAATAAGTCAAATAAAATCCGACCATCTTGCCTGCCCATTTTCCGCAAATCTTGGCAGCTGTACTCGCATGATCGATTGACCGGGATATCGCTTGGAGAGTGCGGTCATGGCCCAAATATTTACGATCCCCGTAAGCGAAGCGGGAATGATGGACATCCAGGCGTTCTGCTTGGCGAAAGACACCATAATCCCGGGAACGGACAAAATAAGCGTCGACGTAATATAAGTGAAAATAAGAAGGCTTGCCTGCCGCTCTGATATGTTTTCCTTATGCTGCATGATTCCCCATCCCCTTCCATAAGCATTTCTGCTATTTTGCCCTATTTGGTTTTGTTTTATTAAACCGGCTGCCCGTATGCCGCTTTGTCTTATATTCTGTGGAGCAGGACATGACTTGGCTTGGCTTGGCGCCCATAAGAATCCGATACTCGGGATCTCCTCCCTTCATGCACAAAGAGCCTGGGAAGCCCAGGCTCTTTGTGTTATTTTACGATTGAAGCATTTACTTGAATAGGTCGTCTGCGGCGTGAGGCGTTCTATCCTCAGAGAACCTCCGCCCCCTCAAGCGTCAGGGCAAATAAATACATGTTGGGATTGTCCGGCAGCTCGATCGATTGGATCTCCCTTGTCACATCCAGCTCGATCCGATCTACATAAAAACCGTGAACCCGATCGATTTTGATCTCGTTCTGATGGCAATACAGGAATGTGAAGGCAGGTTCATCATGGAAAAATCCAGTCACTGCTTTCTGGGGCTGGATCCAGTCTGACAGCGCAAGCTCTTTTTTCTCTTCCATCCCGTCCGCATAGCGGATTATTACCTGCCCCTTGTAATTACCCCACGTACAGAACCCGAGAAATGCCGCTTGTCTGCAGCGGACAGTATCCAGCTCCAGCAGCTGCCCTTCGCAGCTGATATGATCATTGCCCGGACTATCAGTGCGCGGAAACACAAACGCCGTGTCGCCCACCGTCACGGTCTCTCCATTAGGGATCAGGTCGCCATGAATGTGCAGCCCCTGAAAGTCCAAACGTCCCTCGATGCCGAGCTTCTCCCATGTGATCCCTTTGCCGTTGAAGGTTGGAGTCAAATCTACACAAATATTATTTTCCGTCCCATTCATGGTATAACCTCCTTGTATTATGCATTTCGATATTCTTTTTGTTCGTATATGTGCTTGATAATCTCTTCAATTCCCGGCTCCTTGACCATGAGGTCTAGGATAGGCAGCCGCTCATTCAGCATGCCAATCATCGGTGCGATATGGGCGTCGTCTTCGATTCGGAACCACAGCTTGCGCTCTTCGATCCTGACGATCTCGGGCCCGTTCCACTCAAGCTCGCCGGGTTTCCAACCGCCCGTATCGACAACCAGATAGCGGTGCTCGCCGAACTCTGTCACCATCTCTGAAGTCGAGCCGTCATAGATCACCCGGCCCTGATCGATAAAAATCACCCGCTTGCACAGTTTCTCGATATCGTCCAGATTATGTGTCGTCAGTATGACGGTGACTCCCAGCTCTTCATTGATCTTGCGAAGAAACGACTGAATATTCGCCTTGGCCACAATATCGAGCCCGATCGTCGGCTCATCCAGAAATAAAATTTCCGGATTATGCAGCAGCGCAGCGGCAATGTCGCCGCACATCCGCTGGCCGAGACTGAGCTGCCGAACCGGCATATGCAGGATGTGCTCCAAATGAAGAACGTCCGTGAACATAGCCAATCTGTCCTCATATATCCGGCGGGGAATGGCGTATATTTTGGCGAGCAGGCGAAAGGACTCAATAAGCGGCAGATCCCACCACAGCTGGGAGCGTTGGCCGAACAGGACGCCAATGCTGCGCGCGTTTACCTGCCGATGCTTGTAAGGCTCTCTGCCCAGCACTTGAACAGAGCCTGAAGTCGGAACCAGAACGCCGGAGAGCATCTTGATCGTCGTCGACTTTCCCGCCCCGTTCGGACCGAGGTAGCCAACGAATTCCCCTTTGCGAATCGAGAAGCTGACCTCGTCGACGACGCGCTTGACCGTTTTGTGCGACCGGAACAACCCAGCGAAGCCGCGTGTCCGCCGATTCCGCTCCCCGTCTGCAGCCGGAACCTTGAACTCTCGGACCAGTCGGTCCGCCACTATTACATCGCTCATGTTCCCGCCCCTTTATATACATTAATGCCTCTGCGCCACACCACATACGTTAACCCGCACAGCAGGGCGGCAATGACCGGAGGCGCGTAGACGAGTCCATCGAAGAACGGAATCGGCTTGTCGTCCTGAAAAAAATGCAGCGATGGATAGAAGGAAATAAAGCCCACCGGCAGCACAAAGGTAAGCAGCAATTGAACCCATTTACTGTAGGCAGATAACGGAAATTTGCTGAACTGGAACAGGAATGTATCGAAAATCCCCCGCAATCCCTGCGATTGCAGCGTCCAGAACGATGTACAGCTGATAAGCGTAAAAAACGACCATTCAATCGCCGCTGCGCTTACGATCATGACTAGCAGCACCGCAATATCCAACAGGCTCCAGCCATCGAAATGGCTCAGCGCATAGGCAAGGCCGCCGTATCCTACGATCAGATCGCCGAACCCGCCGATTTCCACGGTCCGGGTAAAATATTGAAAGAGCGGCGGCAGCGGCCTGACCAGAAGGCGGTCGAACTCCCCTTCCCTCAGCGTTCGGTCGAGATCGGAAATCTGCTGGAACACGACGATATACAGACCAT
This sequence comes from uncultured Paenibacillaceae bacterium, assembly GCA_963793665.1. Lineage (GTDB taxonomy): Bacteria > Bacillota > Bacilli > Paenibacillales > Paenibacillaceae > Paenibacillus_Z. The sequence goes on along the minus strand of CAWCBD010000002.1, from coordinate 280,950 downwards.
GCGTCAACCTCCAGACGGACAGCATAAACAGCAGTTCATAGAAGCCCCAGCCTCCGATTTGCGGAACGCGCTGCGTCAGCACCCAGGAAAGAATCATATCGACCAAGCAGATGATGGCGATGCTGATCGTCCCGATCAGAAAATTTGCCGGGTAAGCGGTTCGTGAACGGATATTCGCCCACTGCAGCGTTAAGTACAGCTTCACATACGATATCACCCGCACTACCCTCCCGCCGCGGCCAGACGCCGCCTCTCGATGTGCAGCATAGTCTGGCCGAACAGAAAGAGCGCCAGAATCCATGCAGCCTGAGAGCCGAGCGCGCCGGCCAATTCCCCGCCGTCCTTCTGTCCGATATAGATGGACAGCGGAATATAATAAATGCCCTGAAACGGAAGCCATTGCAGGAATGCTCCAATGGCTTCGGGGAAGAACCAAAGCGGTACCAGAAATCCAGAGCAGACACGGACCAAGCCTTCCTTCATAACATCGAAGCCCCAGCTCTGAGTGAAGCGGAAGGCCAGAATGCCAACACAGAAATTGATGCAGAACGATAGCATAAAAGCCATTGCGGCGCTGATCCCGAACAGCATCAGCCGTCCTGTATCCGGTATATCGATTGGGTAAATAATCCACAGCGCAATCCCAAGCGGCACAACGACAAAGAGCAGGGAAAACACCGCGCTCGCAGCCGACTTGGCCAGGTACATCAGCATCCAGTTCCAAGGCTTCATGAAATCCGTCACGATCGTGCCGGTTGATACCTTGTTTCCCATCTCGCCCGCCATGCCCGGCGCAAGCAGCATGCTGACGATGATGGATACGATCGCGTAGGTGGCCATCGTCTTGGCATCTACACCGGTATCGGCCGCAAGACTGGGTGTATTTCTGTACATGGACAGCCAAATCTCCCGCATGGCTGTAACAAATATAATGGAGCCAGCCACCTTGAGTATCAAATCGAGCTTATACACGTTCATGCTCTTAAACGTCGTGACCGCGAAAAAAAAATATTTCTGCATTCGCACGTATCCTATTCCGCCGCGCTGCCGGAATCAGCTGTATCGAAGGCGACGCCGTCCATTGACGGGAGCGTATTTGGATTTTTGAGCGCGTCTTGAAACCGCTCGCGCAGCGCTCGCTTCAATATTTTGCCCGTCGGGCCGCACGGAAGGTCTTCCTTGGCTTCGGTTACAGCCAGGAACGCAAGACGGCTTTGGCCGGCCTGCTCAAGCGCGCGGTTGACGAGAGCGAGGCAGCCGTCCGGCGTTAAACCGGAACCGGCCGCTATGAGAAGCACAGCTGCCGGCCGTTCGAATCCGTCTCCCGCCGGGATGCCGATAACGGAGCAATCACGGATGTGAGCATGCGCATTAAGCGCCGTTTCTTCCATCGGCAAGCTGTAGACCGGACCGTGCTGCCCCCGGATGGTGTCCTGAATCCGGTCTACATGGTAGAACATGCCCTGCTGATCCTTGTACACCATATCGCCAGTAAGCCAGTAACCGTTCAGGCGGGAGCGATAGGTGAGCGCCGATTGGTTCCAATATCCGCTTGTAACCGTCGGTGATTTAATGCCGAGCATGCCGACAGGGCCCGGCGGCAGCGTCTCTCCCTCGGGGTTCAGCACAGCCGCGTCGACGAATTCATTCGGATAGCCAACACAGCGATTGTAGATTTTTGTGCGAATGGAGTGGATTTTGCGGAACAAGGTGAAGCCCATCTCCGATGAGCCCAGACCATCGAGGAAGGTCGAGCCCTTTTCCCTCCTGCCGCTTCGGATATGCGAGCCGGCGCTAATCAAAGGACGGATATGACGTTCATGCGCGCTGTCGCCCGTGTTCATCCATACCTCGATCGAATCGGTATCGCGGCTGGCCGGATCAAGCTCCGCGAGCTCCGCATACGTCTGCGGAAATGCGATGACAGTCGTCGGCTTGAACGATTCCGCCTGCGTAAGAACGGCCTCTCCCGACAAATCAGACATAATCAGGACCGGTGAACCAATCAGTATGTAATACATCGGGAAGGCAATGCCGGCTGAATGCGAATGCGGAAGCGCGGATAGGACACGTTCCGAGTCCCGGCCGACGCTCAACCGGGTGCGGATGCCCGCAAAAAATTGATGATGCTCGAACGTGATCGCCTTTGGCATTCCCGTCGTCCCTGAGGAGTGACAGATCAGTACCGGATCTCCCGGCGCGTGGCGGTAAGGATAGATGGATGGCAGGCTGCGATCCTGCCATCCCCCTTCTGCTCTTGCCGCGATCCCGTCGGTTATTAGCACACCGCATGACTCGTCTGCATCGGCTGAAATGGCGGCATGACGGCGGGTATCGGTATACACCGCCTTAACGCCGATGCGGCCGATGAACCGGACTGCGATCTCAGGCTTCATCGCGCCGTTCACCAGCACGGGGATAGCCCCCAGCGACGTCAAAGCCAGATAATGAACCATACTGCCGACGCCCTCATCCAGGTATACGGCGACACAGTCTCTTGCCTCTACGCCAAGCCGGTGATACAGCGACGCGTAGTGACGGGCCAGCGACTCCAGCTCCCGCAGGCTAAGCGTTTCATAGGCCGCTCCGACATACGAGGCGAACGGCTTGTGCAGCCATAATAGCGGATAGTCCGGCGCAGGGCTCCCCTCTAGGGCATGTGAAAGAAAATTACCGCAGCCCAGCCGCTCGTCGTTCTGCCATCGCTCCCGGACGTCAGCCGGTACAAAGGTTTCACTCACCATCAGCCACTCCTTCCGTTTCCTATTGTTCAAGAATAAACTCATCGACTTTGACGCCCACATGACGGCCCGAAGCCATCGTATGGCCCAGCACCTTGGCGCCGGGGCGCAGATTTGTAATGTTGAGCGGCTGCCCCTCCTCACCGAAGATGCGGACATGCCAGTCCTCCTGCATGATCGTATTAACCCGCGTGCCGTCTGACGATTCCGCCTCGATATACAGCAGCGGCCTGCGTTCGATCTTGACCCGCCCTACCGCTGCTCGTCGAGCCTTGCCGTTCGTGCCTACGACAAGTATTTCCATGCCCGCTCGGAGATCGGATAAATACCAGGTTTGATTGTCAGGAGCGAGAACGTAGCTGTGCAGGCTTCCCGCGTTAACACGGAACGGCCGGGTAGGCATATACGGGAGGGGATGAGTCTCACTGCAGGCAAGCAGCCCCCCGTTCGAGAACGAGCCGAGCAGGATCCCCTCGTCCAGGCCCAGGTAGGTTGTCAGGTCAATGCATGCCCGGTCGCCCATGCCGATATGGGACGTTCTGACCACCGTGAGTGTCTCCACCCGCTGCACTTGCCGCGTGCGATTCGCGTGAACGACATCGTGCAGCGCGTACAGCTCATTCCAGTCGTCCGTGGTGAAGATGACGCCGTCAGCCCCGCATTCGAGCACGCCGAATACAACTTTGGATTCGATGTTGTCCTTCACCTTCATAACGACCGCACAGCCCGTATTCTGTGCATCGGCCAATACGATCTCCAGCGGAATCTTGGTATCATCCTTAAACTCTACGATTAGCAGCTGTACGTCGTGCGTGAGCGCGACCGCCCGCTGCAGCGATGCGGGGTCAGTCACGCTAACGTATGTCCCCACCGTAACGCCGATCGAGCTGCGATGCTGCTTGAACCAGCCGCTTTCGATTGCTTCCGGCTCGAGAATGAGGACGGCGCCTCCGATTCGGTTGTAGCGCTCTATCTCTCCGGCAGTCGGTGTGCCGGGCACGAACAGCACTTTACGCAAGCCGGCAGGAATCCGTTCAAGCTGGGCTTCTTCTGCGATTACACCGTCAAATTTCAGATGCGACAGGAGAGAGAGAATATGATCAGGATCGTTCAGACCGCCTGCCATCCGTAAATCAAACCATGCAAATTTGGATGCACCGCTCCCGATCGAGGTGAGATTATTAGCATTGGCAATGCCTTTTTCGATTTCATTGGTAATGGTGTTCATTGGCGCTTCCTCCTTTAATTTAGACCCGCTGCAATAATCCGGCCGTGCTATCGATAGCCTCGGATACGGCCCTGACGACTTCATCTGGCTTGCCTGCTTCGAACACGTTGCGCCCCATGGCCACGCCCCGTGTACCCGCTTTGATCGCATCACGGGTAAACTGAACGACGTCGCTCAGAGAGGTTTTCTTTTCTCCGCCCGCCACCAGGATTGGGATGGGGCATGACCGAACGACCTGGCTCATTGTATCGACCGAGCCGGTATAGACGGTTTTAACAATGTCCGCGCCAAGCTCTGTGGCTAAATTGACCGCATGGGCGACAAGCCCGGGCTCAAACGGATTCACGATGTGGGGACCGCGCGGATATACCATCGCGACCAGGGGCATGTTCCAGCGGCTGCACGCATCTGCCGTTCTGGCCAGATCGGACAGCTGCGCCGCTTCCGTCAGCGACCCCATATTGACGTGTACGCTTATCGCATCCGCCCCCAGACGAATGCACTCTTCCACCGATGCTACAATGGTTTTGGCATTAACGTCTTCGGCGTGCACGGTGCTTGCGCTAATATGGATGACGAGCGACATTTGCTTGAAGCATGCCGGATCGAAGAACCGGACGCGTCCCTTATGCAGAACGACGGCATCGGCTCCGTTCGCGGCAATCGATCGATTGAGCGCCGCCATGCCTGCCAGGTCGCTGATGGGTCCCGATGTCACCGCATGATCGAGCGGGACCATGAACATGCGATCTCCGCTGCGGCTGAACAGGCGCATCATGCGCATTTGCTTTGTACGTGATTCCATTTCAAACATGATCTCTCTCCTCTACTCCGTTATTTGAGACTCGTTCCAGGGGTGCAAGCTTGCCAAGGCCGCGGGATCGCGAATCGGCTTTCCGCTTACTGTACGGGGAAGCGAATGCACGCGATGAAACGTTTGCGGGATTTTGTAGGCGGCCATCCGGCTGGCACACCACCGAAGCAGCTCGGACATGTCGAGCCCAGGCTTCCCGACAAGATAAACTTCCAACCGGTGATCCTCCGTAAAAACCGCGCGTGCCTCCTCGATCTGCGGATGCTGGCCGATGCTTCTCTCCGTCTCAACAGCGTCTATCTTGAGCCCGCCGATAATCCGGATGGAGTCAAGCCTTCCCTGCAAGCGAATCAATCCGCTGCCAGGCAGGGCCTCGACCGCGTCGCGGGTATGCAGCCAGCCTTCTCTGTAGCGTTCGCGGCCTTCATCGTCGGCATAGGGGGATTGCGGCAGCCGGACGAGCAGTTCTCTGTCCCGAATCTCCCACTCGATACCATTCATGCACGCTCCAACCGTTCCAGGATGGTCGCCATGCCAATCGGCTGCCAGCATGCCAGTCTCGGATGTTCCGTAGGCTTGACCTACCCTCACGCCAAACCGTTCTCGAAACTTCTCGGCGATTGTTTCCGGCAGCATCTCTCCGCCGCTGACGGCGAATCGCAAGCTGCTGACCTCTGATTCAGCCAAGCCTGCAAGCAGCTCGAAATGAAACGGGACAGCGAATAGCGCGGTGGCCCGCGAAGCCGCCATGCTCTGCGCAATTTGTCTGCTCTGAAGAGCAGGCGGAATCAATACAGCCGCTCCTGCCGAGAGAGCCGTCATGATGCCGCCGATCAGTCCGAAGGAATGATGAAGCGAAGCGAGAACGGTCACGGTATCGTCCGGTTGAATGCCGCATGGGATCGCGGCCAATCGGTCCAGCTCCGCACGAATAGAGGTGCCGGAACGGACGACGGCCTTGGGACGTCCCGTCGTACCGGAAGTGAACTGCAAAAGCGCGTACGGCTTGACCTCAGTCCCGCCCTGACAGCAGTCCTGTCCGTTAGCAATGATGTCAACGTCAAGCTCTTCCCTAAAGACCGGCATGCCTCCGGACTTAAGCTTATCCCGAATATGGTAATCGGGGCGGAACCGATCCAGCAGCTCGTTCGCTTCCTCTTGCTGGAGCCGCGGATCGACCAGCATGATGCCAGCGCCAACACTCCAGAGCCCATAGACCAGATAGAGATAAGTGAACGAGCGGTTAACCTGCAATGCAACTGTAGTCCCCCGGCCGATTCCACATCTCTCCAGCTCCAAGACCCACTTGTCGATCTCGCTCTGCAGCCGGCCGTATGTAACGGTTTGCCCCGCAATAAGAGCGGGTCTGTCCGGGTCTGTCCGGGCGATGAGCGACTCAGCCCAATCCGGCGGAAATTGCCAATTGGATCTCATGCGGTTCTCCCCCTATACTGTAGTCGCGGAATAAAACGCTTGCCGAGGCCGGACTGCCGCCAAGCCGCTGCAGGGCAAGCACCAAGCCGATCATTCCCTGAATGCCGCCAAGACGCAGCGGCAGCGCTTCAGTACGTGCTGCTTGCGGTTTCTGGGCAGCCGGAAACACCGGAGCCGGCCAGCTCGAGAACAGCAATAATCGGACGGCCTGCCGCGGACGCATCTTCTTCGCGCTCTACGACGAACGCGGCGGCTGCGTCTACAATCATGCCATGCCTCGTTCCGGAAGGGTCGAGCAGGCTCCACGTCTTATCCGTCTTCACGCTCCCTGACACTTCGGCGCCGACGATAATGACTTGCCTGGCGTCTCCAGAAGCAAGCAGCAGTTCGGCCTGCTCCAAGAGCGCCGACGTCATGTTCCCGAAGGATGTTGTGCACAGCGTCGTCCCGGTAATGCCCATTTCACGCGTTATGTAGCCGACAATGGAATTCATGACCGACTGGTAGAACAGCAGCGGATTATCCGGTTTGCCCTGGATCAGCTGCTTACTGGCCAGATCGTTGGTCGTCGCGTCACCAAACAGGCTGCCAAGAAGCAGTGACGTCTGCTCTCCGGCGGAGAAAGCTTCTAAATCGAACAGCCGTCTGATAACGGCATATACAAGCGGGTTAAAGGCTGATTCGATGAATCCAGGTACAGGCGGAGCGTCGGTAGGACCAGCTTCCTGCCAGTTCAGCCCATCAAGTTGACTGGTTTCGTCCCCCCAAGGACCCAGACAAACGGCCGAAGTAATGGCTAACCGGGTCATAAGTTCCCTCCCTCCTTGATGTTCCTAAGCATGATCGCGCTGTTGAAGCCGCCGAAGGCCGCATTCAGGTTGATCGCGTATCGAATCTCGGACACTCTAGCGATATTGGGAACGTAATCGAGATCACAGGCCGGATCAGTCTCGGTAAAGCCGGCAGTCGGCGGAACGATTCCCGCGTTCATAGCAATCATCGTTATAGCCGTCTCAACCGCGCCGGTGCCGTCCAGCATATGGCCGGTCATCGTCTTCGTAGAGGTGACGGGGATCCGGTAGGCGGAAGTTCCGAATACCCGCTTGACCGCTTTGGTTTCACTCGCGTCGTTGAGCGGCGTACCCGTGCCATGCGCATTGATGTAATCGACGTATTCCGCGCGTACATCTGCTCTTCGGATCGCCTTCATCATGGCTCTTGCCATGCCGCCTCCCTCCGGATCGGGCTGGCAGACATGGAAGGCGTCGTTGGCAACGCCCCAACCGACGATTTCTGCCAGCATTTCGGCTCCGCGCTTCCTGGCATGATCGAAGTCTTCCAGCACGAACATCGCTCCGCCGTCCCCAAGCAGCATGCCGGTCCGGTTTCTGCTGAACGAGCGGACCTTCCCGTCCCGGGAAAAGGCCCTTCCCGAATTGAACTTCGCGAAAATCTCCTCGGTAACGAGCGAGTAGCCGCCGCAGAGCGCTGCGGTTTCCCTGCCCTGGGCAATGAGTTCGCAGCCAGCGGCGATGGCGCTGCTGGAGGCGATACAGGCATTCGTATACGCCCACTGTCTGCCATGAAGCTTGAACCGTTCTGCCATCGCTGCGAGATGGTAGGCGGGCAGCCATTCCATACCGCCTGTCGTTTCTGCCTTACCGCTCAGCTGCTCACGCCAAAAACGGTTAAGCTCGCCGTAATCGCCCATTGTGCCCAACATAATCGCGACATTCCCGCTGTCGATACGAGCCATGCGCAGCGCCGATTCCGCAAGCTCCATGCCAAGCTCCAGAAACCGGCCGTTGAAGGCAGATTCTGCTGCCACAGCGTTCTTGAACCTGTCAGTATCGAACCGGGTCACCGGCGCAAACCGGTCTTCACCGCGGAACAAATGATGTCTCACGGCCTCTTCTCCGAAACCGAACGGCGTCAATAAGCCGAACCCGGTTATTACGACCCGCCGACCTGGCGGGCTTAGCTGCTTCAATGCGATTCAGCTCCTTCCGCCTCTTTGCTTTTTCGGTGCAGCAGCTGGTGGATGGCATTGATGGAACCGAATTGCTCCCAATCCCCGTCATCAAGCTGGAGGTTCAGACCGTACCGGGACTCCAGCCCGTTCAAGAACCAAACAAGCGTCAGTGAATCCAGCACGAGCTCCGTATCGTCAGCCAGGCTGTCCATTACGGACCGGAATAGGTTCCGCTCAAGCAGCAGTTCCTTGATTTGCTCCTTCGTGATATCCATCTGTCGCATGCAGGCTATGCCGTCACTTGCTTGCTGCTTAAGTACCCCGTCAATTCCGCAACTTTAAACCGCGAGATGCGATCCAGGTCTTCATCAGGCACCACGATGCCAAATTCGGCTTCCAGATTGACGGCAAGCTCTACAATTGCCAGCGATTCCATTTGCAGCCCGCCTACGCCAAGCATCGTTTCCGGCTTAATTTGATTCCGCTCGGCGGGAATGTTCATTTTCTCCTTCAGAAACTTGAACAGAAACTCTTCAACCTTTGTCTCATTCATTTCTTTTTCCTCCTCGATAAGGTGCTGCTGCCCGAAACGGCCACATGAACATTCGCCCGCCCCGCTAATATCGCTTAGACGACCATACCGCCGTCGACGTGAAGCGTCTGTCCCGTGATATAGGACGCTTCGTCTGAGGCGAGGAAACGGACGGCCTTCGCGACCTCATCCGCCCTCCCCGGCCTCGCAAGCATCATGCTTCTCTCCTGCTCTTGACGCCATGCTTCGCTCCGGTTACCGGCCATACCGGTATCAATCCAGCCCGGCGAGACCGCATTTACGCGAATGCCGAGCGGCGCCAGCTCACGAGCTGCCGTCTTGGTCAGTCCAGCGAGCCCCGCTTTGGAGGCCGCGTAGTTCCCTTGCCCGCGGCTCCCGAGGAAGCCGGCCGCTGAAGACAAATTGACGATACTGCCCTGCCTTTGAAGCAGCATACGGCGCGAGACGGAACGGATGCAATAGAAGGTTCCGGTCAGATTGATGCGAAGGACTTCACCGAATTGAGAGTCGTCCATTCTTAACAGGAGCCCGTCCCTAATCACGGCGGCATTGTTCACCAGCACATCGATGCGGCCGAAAGTCTCTATCGCCCGGCTCACCATTCGTTCTACTTCCTCCGACGATCCGACGTCCGCTTGAATGGGGAGACATTGCCGACCCAATGCCTCGATCTCCTTTTCCACTTCGCGGACAGCCGCTTCGCTTGAAGCATAATTAAGGATTAGGTCTGCACCCGCAGAGGCAAGCTCTAGCGCAATAGCCCGCCCAATTCCCCGCGAGGCACCCGTTACCAGGGCGATTTTTCCGTCAAGCACGGCATTCCCCTCCAGTTCGTTGTCCCTGTCTAAACTATGAGGATAAGTCTAAATCATTCCAATTTTGACGATAAATTTTTGTAATTTCATGAAACATTTTTCCATACTAATAGATCGTCCGGTATCGGTGCAGCCGTTCCGCTGCCGAAACCGATACTCATCATTAGGAGGTTAGTAAACCATGATAAGCACGCTTCCGCTTTCACCGCCTGTTATGAAAGTTGCGCAATTCCTGGATTGTAACGAGCAATTGATTATGTCCTTTCTGGAGGCGAACGGCGCACCGTTTAAATGGCTGTTTTCAGAGAACTGGAATTTTTATTACCGCTCTCTGGACAGCTTCGCTTCGTCACCGTCACTCAAACCGCGCAGAAGCAATCTCGAAGCCTACCATCAATCCGACCTCTGGCAGAACCTGGAGCGGTTTTTTCAGGTCAAAACCATTCGCTACAAGGATGTGCCGCTGAAGCCGCTGGTCCGAGATGTCGTGGAGAGAGGCACCTGTCTGTACACGATGGCCCGCATGCGTTTTCTGCCATGGCACGGACTTTACGGCTCTGAGAGCTTCGGCACCCACTTCTTTGTTATCAATGGCATCGATGAGGACAAGAACCAGTTCCATATCGTTGATTGGTCGCCGCATCATGTCGGCTGGGTCGATGCCGGGACCATTGAGGAAGGTTATGTGTACAGAGGGTTCTGCTACGAATTGTCAGTGCCCGTGATCCCGGTTCTGGATGAGGCGCTTCTCGTCTCGCAGCTTCGCGTCTGCCTGAGCAATATGCGCGGCGAGATTCGAGAGGAATACACATCAGGCCTCAAAGGGCTGGAGCGTATGTACGAGGATATCCAGGGGATGACTCCGGATATTGATTTTCTAGTCTCTGTCTGGGACCGGATGAAGGATGTAGTCGAGACGCGCGAGGGGTTTACTGAATTTATCCATTCTATTAAGGACGAAGAAAATTTCAGCCACATCCTGGATAGCCGGTTCTGCGACACGCTCTATGAGACGATCAACATGTGGTACTCCTTCCGGAACGGCGCCATGAAAGCAAAAATGACCGGTAGAACAGATATCACTCCCCACCTCCGCAAACTGGCGTCCATCATTGAGTTGGAGCGTGAATGCGAGCGTCAATTAGCTCGGGTGCTGGAAGATTCATTATCGGTTTCAGGAAAAAATGGGAATTAATGCAGGGATGGGAGTCTCTAGCGCAGAATCTCTTGTAGGAACGGTGTTTGAAACGTTCTATTGCCGTGTAGACCACTTGGCGATTCGCGCTTTTGCGGAAGCAGTCTGCGATCCGAATGCCCTCTATTCGGACAGCGATAAAGCCAAACATTGCGGCTACCGGGACATTCCCGCACCGCCATCGTACGCGTTCGCTCTCGAGATGACGGCCGGTCCCGGTCAGGTCGAAATTTGCCGGCGGCTGGGCCTCAATCCGGCGCAGACGCTTCATGTCCGGCAGTCGTTCGAGTGGCATGGCGATTTGTGTGCCGGCGATGAGCTTACGGGAACGACAAGCGTTGTCTCAGCACTCTTCAGAAATCGGATGAAGACATTCACGCTCGAGACGAAATGGACGAACCGGGAGTCAGAACTTATTTTGGTCAGCCGTTCCCAGCTGGCTGAATACGAACGGGGGCAAGGACAATGAGCACGGAATCAATGGTCCCGCTTCCCTCCCTTCCGCTTCCGGTTGTCAGCCTGTCCCGCATCAAGGATTATGCGCAAGCATCTGGCGACTTCAACCCCATTCACACGGATCCCGAAGCCGCTCGCCTAAGTGGATTTCCAGGCATCATTGCCCACGGTATGCTCGTAATGGGGATGGCCGGCCATGCCTTGGCGGAATGGTTTCCCGGGCGCAAGCTCCGCTTCTGGCATGCTGCGTTCGTCGACTTCGTTCTTTCAGAAGAGCGGCTTTATGTCTGTGGCTCCTGTCATTCCGTTCCGCCGGATCGATCATGCGACCCGATCGAAGGCGTATGGACGGTTACGGACGAGGCGGGACGAATCAAGCTTTCCGGCCGGTTCATCATGGCTTAATAGAAGGAGGTGAATGTTTATGCATACATTTCAAGTTCAAAGCTCTATCAGCCAATTCCAGCCCTTGCTCGGGGAACTGAGCGGATCTTCCGGCGCGCTTGACACCAGCTTCTCCCTTCCCGTCGTATGGGGCGGTGTCCCCGAAAGTACGGGGACGGGTGAGCTATTGGCCGGTGCTGCGGCTGCCTGTTATTTAATTACGACGAACATGGCTGCGGGCCAAGCCAATATTAAGCTGTCGAAGCTTGAAGTCACCGTTGAAGGCGACATGGTATCGGACCGTTCCGGCGTGCGGATCTCCGAGCTTCGCCTGTATCCCGTCATTGCCGTTGACGGCAGTGAGGAACAGCGCGAACAGATGCGCCAGCTTGCAAGAAGCTGTTCCTCCAATTGCGTCATTTCCAAGGCTATAGCAGGCAACGTCGACTATATTGTCCAAGAACCGGTAATGGAATAAGCGCATGATTGTCCTACATAAAGGGAGGGAGATTATACCTTATGTCCATGTCGATTAGGCCAGCTCCGCTTGCCGCCGGCAGCGTTAAGCTCATTCCGCTTGAAATCTCCCATGCCGAGGCGCTGTTCGAAGCAGGCACCGATGCCGTAATCTGGAAGCATCTTCCTTTGCGTGCCCCCACGCTGGACCATATGCGCAGAATCGTCCGGCAAGCGATCGAAGACGGGGAGCAGGGTCACCGAATAACCTACACTGTTATGAAGCAGGATTCCGTTATGGGCAGTACCAGCATCCTGAACCCATCCGCCGAACACCGCAGCTTCGAGATCGGATTTACTTGGCTTACCCCGTCTTCATGGGGAACCGGCCTCAATCAGACCTGCAAATACTTGCTGCTCAGCCACGGTTTCGAAGATGCGGGAGCGATCCGCATCCAGTTTCGCACAGCGGCCGGCAATATCCGATCACAGCAGGCGCTTAAGAAAATTGGGGCGGTATGCGAGGGAACGCTGCGAAAGTCCTTCCATGGCACTGATATGATGTTCTTCAGCATCCTTGGGGACGAGTGGCCAGCTGTTAAGGAAAAGCTGGAGCCGTTCACAGTCAAGGCGGGAGGTGGCTGATGAGATGTATGTCGTCCTATCCGCAAATGGCGGCATCGGGAGCGCGGTAGCGTCTGCCCTGCTTGCGAAGGGAAAGCCGGTTCGGGCCGTCGGACGCGATGCGCGCAAATTACAGCTGTTGATGGATAAGGGAGCCGAGCCGTATATCGGCTCCCTTAAGGATGAGGATTTTCTCAAGCAGGCCTTCAAAGGCGCCGAGGCCGCTTATGTGATGATTCCTGCCGACTTCGGAGCTCCTGTATATCGCGCGTTCCAGAATGAAGTAGGCGAAGCGATCACGCGCGGACTGGACCATGCGTCCGTCCCCTATGCCGTAAATATTAGCAGTTCAGGCGCCCACAGCGACGTGAATAACGGCGTCGTTGGCGGGCTCTACGATCAAGAGCAGAGGCTCAATCGGCTGACCAGAACGAATGTCATGCATTTGCGCCCTGCTTATTTCATGGAAAACATGCTCGGTTCGCTTCACTCCATTCGGCGCAGCTGCACAGTAAGCATGCCGTTCGATCCGAAACTCGCGTTTCCGGTCGTCGCCGTCAAAGATATTGCCGCAGCTGTCGTTCATCATCTCGAGAGCCGCGACTTTCATCACGGCCGCGTTCTCGATCTGCTTGGTCCGAGGGACATTACTCCGCTTGAGATGACCCGGACCCTCGGCGACGCGGTCGGGCAGTCTGGCGTATCCTATGTGCAGACCAGCATCGAATCGATGTATTTGGGGCTGACACGCTCCGGAATGACTCCAAGCGGCGCCAAATCACTGACCGAATATATGCGCTCCCTCAGTGAAGGAAGGCTATATGAAAGCGCGCTGCGAACTGCCGAAAGCACGACACCGACAACTTTCGAGCAGTTCGCGGAGCAGTTCGCCAAGGCCTATGCGGCGGCTTATCACAGTCTAAGCTAACCTCCATTCCTACTGTGCCAAGCAAAAAACATCCTATTGAGCTCGGGGCTGCCTGCGGCCCCTGGTCGATGGGAGGATTGTACGCCAGCCGTGTTCGATAAAGCTGCTGTGAAATAAAAGAAGCTAACACTCATGCAGAAGAGCATAAGAGTTAGCTTCTTTTATGTTGTAATCTGATAAACGAATGGCTTACGAATGAAAGTCCTGCCCCGACAGCACTTCGTTGACATAACCGGCACGAATAACAAAATCGCCGAAGTGTTCCCCCGCCTGCCGCTCCTTCGCATATTGGGCGAGAATTGGCTGCAGCGATTCCAAAATCTCTGCTTCCCCGATGTTCTCCTTATAAAGCTTATTCAATCGGTTACCGGTATATCCGCCGCCCAAATACATGTTATATTTGCCTGGCGCCTTGCCAATAAATGCGATTTCGGCCAGCATCGGCCTAGCGCAGCCATTCGGACAGCCGGTCATGCGAATAACGATCTCCTTGTCCTGCAAGCCGAGCTCTGCCAGCATCGGGTCGAGCTTATCCAGCAGCGCTGGCAGATAACGTTCAGATTCGGCCATCGCAAGTCCGCAGGTTGGCAAAGAAACGCAGGCCATCGAATTTCTCCGCAATGCAGAATATTGAATTCCATCGGTAAGCCCATGCTTCTTGACCAATGCTTCAATTTCTTTCTTTTTCTTTGTGTTAATGTTCGCAATGACCAGGTTCTGGTTCGGTGTAAGCCGAAAATCCCCGGTATGCACCTTAGCGACTTCACGCAGCGCCGTCATCAAAAGGCAGCTGTTCTCGTCTTTGACCCGCCCGTTCTGAATAAAGAGGGTTAAATGCCAATTGCCATTGCTTCCCTTCACCCAGCCATAGCGATCCCCGTTATGGTCAAAATGGTACGGACGCGCTTCCTCAAGCTTCCATCCAAGGCGCTGGCTTAGTTCGTCGATAAACCAGCCGATACCGCGGTCGTCGATCGTGTATTTGAACCGTGCATGCTTCCGCACGGCACGATCACCGTAATCCCGTTGAATCGTCACCGTCTTCTCTGCAACATCAATCAACTGCTCCGGCCTGCAGAAGCCGATCACTTTGGATACTTGGGGATAGGTCTTCGGATCTCCATGAGTCATCCCCATTCCACCGCCTACGGATACGTTAAAGCCCTTCAATTGTCCTTCTTCGATAATGGCGATGAAGCCCAGATCCTGGGAGAATACATCGACATCGTTGGAAGGAGGGACCGCAATCCCGATTTTAAACTTGCGCGGCAAATAGACAGGCCCGTAGATCGGCTCTTGTTCTTCCTCTTCCTCGTTATCCTGACTGTTGACTACTTTTTCACCGTCAATCCAGATTTCGTGATAGGCTTTGGTCCGCGGATCAAGGTGATTGCTGACCTTGCTGGCTAATTCATAGACTTCGGAATGAATCTCAGACTGGTATGGATTCGGGTTGCACATGACGTTACGGTTCACATCGCCGCAGGCGGCGAGTGTACTTAGAAGCGCCTCGTTCACTTCGCGGATCGTGTTCTTCAGGTTCCACTTAAGTACGCCATGCAGCTGGAACGACTGACGTGTCGTCAGACGAATCGTTCCACTCGCATATTGCTGCGCAACGCGGTCCATCATGAGCCACTGCTCCGGTGTGACGACTCCGCCAGCAGCACGGACCCGCAGCATGAATTGATAAGCCGGTTCCAGCTTCTGCTTTAACCGTTCATTGCGAAGATCTCTATCATCCTGCATGTAGCTGCCATGATGCTTCATCAAACGATTATCATCTTCAGGGATCGATCCCGTAATCGGGTCTTCCAGTGTCTCAGTCAGGCTTCCTCGCAGGTAATTGCTTCTGCGTTTAATATGCTCAACGTCGCTGTGCGGAGCATCATGCGGCGGAAAGAACTGATTTTGTGCCATGCTGGCCATCTCCTCTCGTGATCTGCGGGACGGTTAATAGACATCTCGCTGATAACGTTTCTGCTGTTGCATTTGGGTCAAATATTCCGCTGCTTCCTCCGGGCTGAGGCCGCCCTCCTGTTCGATGATCGCAGCCAGTGCCGCATGGACATCATGCGCCATCTTCTTCTCATCACCGCAGACGTATACGAAAGCACCTTCCTGCAGCCATTGATAGAGCTCGCGGTTCTTCTCCAGCATTCGGTGCTGAACATATACCTTCTTATCGGTATCACGGGAAAACGCAACATCCATGCGTGTTAATACGCCTTCCTTGAGCCAGCGCTGCCATTCAACCTGATACAGGAAATCTGTAGAGAAATGCTGATCGCCGTAGAACAGCCACGTTTTTCCTTGAGCACCTGTTTCTTCCCGCTCCCCAAGAAAAGCTCTGAACGGAGCGACGCCCGTGCCCGGTCCTATCATAATAATCGGTATATCCGGGTTCTCAGGCAGCTTGAAATTCGGGTTATGCTGAATGTAAACCGGCAGTGTATCGCCCTGCTTCACCCGCTCTGCGAGCTGAACGGAGCAGACACCGTAACGTTCACGCCCCTGCGACTCGTAACGCACCGTGCGGACCGTAACATGCACCTCATCCGGGTTTGCTTTCAAGCTGCTGGCAATCGAATAGAGACGAGCAGGAATTTTCCGAAGGATCGTTACAAATTCACGCGCAGGTACGCCCTTCAAAGAGTAATCCCGCACCAAATCCAGTAAATCCCCATCGGCCAGATAGGTTCTTAACTCCTGTTCACGACCCGCTCCCAGAAGCTCGGTAAACTTAAGATTGGAAGTTAGCTCTGCAGCTTGCGTAAGCATAGGCCGCGTTAGCACAGTAATTTCATAATGACGCAGCAGCGCCTCATGAAGTGACCGCTCTTCCCCATTCTTATTAATAGGTACGAGTTCCTCGGCTTCCCATCCCATCGCATCGATCAGCTCGTCCACAAGGCGGGAATGATTCTCTGGGTAGATGCCCAGGCTGTCACCCGGCTCATACTGAAGGTTCGATCCCTCAAGCGAGATCTCGATGTGGCGGGTTTCACGCTCTGATCCGCGGCCGTTCAGGTTCAAATTCTCAAGAACCTCGGCCTTGAACGGATTTGTTCTTGAATATTCCGATTCCGTCCCGCTCGGGGCCGCTGCACCGGCTGAAACTGCCGCAGCCTGGTCAGAGGATGCATGGCTTAAGGAGCCAACAACTAGATTCATCCACTCCGCAGCAGGCTCGTCAAAATCAACGTCGCAGTCTACACGTGGAGTAATCCGTGTACCGCCTAATTGTTCCAGACGCTTGTCAAAATCCTTGCCTGTCTGGCAGAAAAACTCGTAGGAGGTATCACCCAGGGCGAGCACGGAATAATGCAGGCTTTCCAGCTGTGGCGCTCTCTTGCTGTGAAGGAACTCATAGAAAGGAATCGCGTTATCCGGCGGATCTCCTTCCCCGTGCGTGCTTACTACAATAAACAGATTTTGAACTTTCTTCAGACTGTTGAGCTTGAAGCTGCTCATAGAGCTGACAGTGACCTGAAAGCCCTGTTCTTCCAGCTTTTTGGACAGCTTCTTCGCCAATCTGTCGCTGTTGCCGGTCTGTGATCCGAAGAGGACCGTTGCTTCCTTGGAGGCAATCGCTGTATTCTCTGCCACAGCCATTAACGGTGAAGCACCCGGCGCCGCCAATGCGGCCGAAGCCGCCCCTTGAAGGGCAGTCAAATATCCGCCCAGCCAAATCCGCTGTGTATCCGTTAGTGTAGGCAGGAGACGATTGAGCAATTCTGCTTGCTCCTGGTTAAACGGACTGTTTGTTACTTGAAGCTCCATCAATATCCACCTCACCGTAGCTTACTTATTATCAATCCTGGGATGATGATTAACATAAACTTTTTATTCTCTTGAACCTAACATATCAGGCGTTGGCGGGTCAATTTGAATGATCTTATGGCTTTAATCAGTTAAGCTAATAAATGAATATTCCCCAGCAGGTATGCTCTGATACCTATCCGCAGGTGATGCCCCGTCAAATGCTTATTTCTCCTGAAATCAAGTCTTTTTTATGCACTTGGCCTCCCCCAACCGTCAATTTATGTTAAAATATAGATTCACTTTCATAGACTTGCAACTTTTATCGGTAGAGATGCCGTCTTAATCTATATAAATCAAGAGGAGAATGATTAAACATGAATACCAGCATCGAGTCGTCGACACCAAGTGGATTAGAGCGTCACCCCCGCAGATCCAAACCATCCGTCACTTTCTTTCTAATCCTATGGATTCTCTTAATTGCAGCCGGCTTCCTAGGTACGATCTGGTATACCGGTAAAATAAAAGAGCAGTTAACTCTCGAGGTCAGCCAACAGACCGCTCAGCAAATTACGGCGATGCAAACGGATTACGAGACCCAAATCAAACAGCTTGAAGCGAATTTCACGAGCGAGATCGTCAAGGTTCAAGGAAAAGTAGATGCCCTTAATGAGCTGCTTCAGTTTTCCAAAGACAATGCCAATAGCAAGACCGACAATAGCAATAAGCTCTTCAGCCAGCTTAGCGAAGTGAAGAAGAAGCTGAATGAACTGCAGAAAAGCTTGGATGTGTTGAAATGATCATAAGCGTCAAGCAATTAAATCGTCTCGTTCTGCTAAGCTTGGCTCCATTCATCGGGCTCTCATTATGGCTTGTCGCAACAAATGCTTCGATCTTACTTCCAAGTGAAGCATTCCCTAGGCAGCTGCCACAAACCGGCGTCATCCCCGCGCAAACAGAGACTTTACTGACACAGCTTGATCAAGCTAAACAGACGGCCATACATACAGCGTCATCGATCAAGCGGACTATCAAGCTATATAATGCGACAAACGACAGTATGGCGCATCTTGTGAAGACAGCCTCCTCGCAAGCCGGCCGGCCCGCTCTTATCTATGATCGGCGGATTACAAGGGCTATCGGCTCTCCGGCTCGCTCGGTTCAATCAGATAAAATAACGGCGCAGCTGTTCAACATTCATGCGCAGAATTTCAGCGGTTACGCGCTTAAAGTGAAGTTGAAATCCGCTAAAGGGATGCAAATGACCCTCGGCAAGGACAAGTATGGCGGCGCAGAAACAACGCTTGCCGCAGCTCGCCGTTATCAGGCTGTAGCCGGCATTAATGCAGGAGGCTTCGCTGATCAGGATGGCAAGCGTTATCCGCTTAGTACCACGGTCCTTAATGGCAAATACTTAAGTGGATTTCAGCCGACCTACAAGGATCTCTTCTTCGTCGGCCTCAACAAGGATATGAAGCTGATTGGCGGTAAATTCAATAATCAGAGCCAGCTTGACCAGCAGCAGCCTAAGTTCGGCGCTTCCTTTGTACCTGTCCTCATGAAGAACGGCGTACCGCAGGCAATTCCGGCAAAATGGCAGTCCAGCCCGACAAGAGCCCCCCGAACGGTGGTCGCTAATTATAAAGATAACCAGCTTTTATTTCTCGTTATCGATGGTTATGATGAGAGCGGCAGCTCAGGAGCAACACTGAAGGAAGTTCAAATCCTGCTCTCCCGATTCGGCGCCATCGATGGCTACAATCTGGACGGAGGCGGCTCGTCCTCGCTTGTATTTAACGGACAAGTCGTCAATCATCCTTCAGACGGCGCGCTGCGACCGGTACCTACAAATTTCTTATTCTTCAAATAACAGTTTCCGTATACGCGCAAAAGCCCGGTTCCACTCAGGAACCGGGCTTTTGGCTATTCTACTGACCTGAACACTTACAGACTAATGACTTTACCAGTGGCCTGAGCTTCGAAAGCAGCCAAAATAACTGCCAACGATTTGCGCCCTTCTTCACCTGAAATGCTAGGAGTTGTTTTCGTTATGATGCTCGTTATGAACGCGTCGATGACGCCGCTTGTTTCCTGCTTATCGTTAGTAGCAATCGCACCCACGTTATAGCGCTCCACAGTTCCGTTACGAAGCTCGACGATAACTTGGTCCTCAGGGTCGGTACCGATCTTCATAACCCCATTCTGGCACCAAAGCACCGTGCTGTTGTCTTCGCCTTTATAATACGTCCAGCTTGCTATTAGCGTACCGATTGCCCCGCTCTTCATCCGCAGAAGGACGGTCGCGTTATCGTCGACATCTGTGCCTTCTTTATCGATCGTATCGATAAAGGCCGTAACCTGTGAAACCTCATCATTCAGCAGGTAACGGATAAGATCAGACTTGTGCACGCCAAGATCGCCCATTGCGCCCATAATAGCTTCTTCCTTGCGGAAAAACCAGCTTCCTTTGCCATCGACGCTCCAGCCTTCCGGCCCTGGATGTCCGAAGGAGGTCCGGAACGTAAGTACTTTGCCTAGCTCACCTTTTTCCAAAATCTGTCTTGCTTTGACATGAGGCGGCATCAAGCGCTGATTATGGCCAACCATCAGATAGACACCATTCTTGCGTGCAGCTTCAATCATCGCTGCCGCTTCTTCGTCCGTCGAAGCCATCGGCTTCTCAACAAGAACGTGCGCGCCTGCATTAGCGGCTGCAATTGCAACCGGCGCATGCAGATAGTTCGGGGTACAGACGCTGACAGCATCCGGCTTAAGCTCCGTTAACATATCTTCATAATTTGCATATGCTTTGGCGCCATATTGATCGGCGTATTTCTGCGCGCGTTCAACTATCGGATCACAGAAAGCAACAAGCTCAACGCTCTCATTGGCGGCATAATCGGGAATATGACGGTGCTTGGAGATGGAACCACAACCAACAACAGCTACTTTAATTTTACTCATCGTATAAAACTCCTCTATTTATTATGATGGATTAAGCTTTATGTCCGTTCGCCTTCAACCATTCCATGCTTGTCTGAACAGATTCCAGCGGCGGATTAGCGCAGCTATCCTGCTCCACAATTAACCATTTCACTTGAGCTTTCTCGGCAGCAGCGATTAGCTCATTCAAAGCCAAATCCCCTTGGCCCAGCTCAACCGTATCGATTTGCTCGCCTGGTTTGCCCTGGCGGAAATCCTTGAGGTGAAGAAGCGGAAGGCGTCCCGCGTATTTAGCAATATAAGCAAGCGGATCCTGTCCCGCGTATTGAACCCAGCCCAAATCGATCTCAACTTGCAGCAAATCCGCATCAACGGAGCTGTACATGGCATCGAATATAAATTCACCGTCGATTTTGCTCTCAAATTCAAATGCGTGGTTATGATAAGCGAATACGAGGCCTTCTGCACGCAGACGCTCGCCGAAGCCTTTGAACTTAACGAACAGCTCGCGCCAGAATGCTTCTCCGCCAGCAAGATGCTCAGCAGTCAAGTAGGGACAGATGACATAAGTAGCGCCAACGGTTTTCAAATAAGCGATTTCTTCATCCAGGTTCTCTTCAAGCCGCTGCAAGCTAACATGGCTTCCGAAAGCAACAAGTCCAAGCTCATTCAACAAGTCACGCATTTCCTCAGCCGAAGCATCTCCGTAACCAGCAAATTCAACGCCTTCGTAGCCCATCTCGGCGACCTGGCGAAGCGTACCTGCGAAGTCCTTTGCTGTCTCGTCGCGGAGCGTATACAACTGCAAACCGATTTTCACTTTTATATCTCCCTCTCGTCATACATGTAGTTTGCGAATCTGATTCCTATTATAGTGGAAAAGCTTCTATAGGTAGATGTAGAATATAATTATGACATGTACGATTCTGCTACAAATAAAGGAGCTCTCATGCATACAGAAATAATGGACTGCGGTTATTCCTACCACACTCAACCCTTCCAAACCGGATTTCCTGAAAAATTGAAGACCTATTTATTCCGATTTCAAACCGAAGGCTGCTGCGAGGCGCTCGTCGACGGACGCATGCAGCGTATTGAAGCAGGAGATCTGCTGCTCTTTAAGCCGGGAGACAGCTATAATCTTAACATAACAGAAATGCAAACTAAGCTTAATAGTATCGATTCCAGCATTTCCAGCGGTGACTATTATGTCTTATGCAGCGGGCAATGGCTCGACGAATGGTGGGGCCGCAAAGAGCGTCCCGCGCTTGTTAAGGTCGTTCCCGATGATCGTTGGTTATCCATTTGGCAAGCGCTCATCCTGGAGAAGCGGCGCTTTCAGGATGAGAATCAGGAGCTGGCCGATTACCTGCTCCGCGCCCTCTGTCTCGGTCTTGATCGCGCGGTCAAAACACAATCCGTGCTTCAGGGAAAATCATTCATCGCAACCCGGATGAAAAATTATATCGACGAGCGGGCAGGTGATGCTTTTACGATAACGATGGTAGCCGAGCATGTTGGACTCAGCGTCTCCCGTACTGTTCATCTGTTCAAGGAATGCTTTGGGATGACCATTATTCAATATACGCAAAATGTGCGTTTATCGATGGCCACCGAGCGGATCAAATTCAGCAGGATGACGCTGGAGCAAATCGCCGAAACCTGCGGCTTTGGAAGCTATTCCTACTTCTTCCGGGTATTCCGTCAGAAGCATGGAATCTCGCCAGCCGCTTATCGGGATTCCCAGCGCTAATCGGTGCCAAGCTCATATAACAAGGCAAGCTCATATGCATCCGCAGCCATATATTGGCTTGCCAGCTCATGCTTGCCGGATTGAAAGAACATGCGGACAAGCGAGCTGTTAGTCTGCATATGCTTCGTATAGGGAGACATATAGACGGTTTCAGCTGTTGTCGTATGACGAATATACTGCTCCAGCTGAAGCTCGTATTCCAAATCAGTCGCATTGCGGATACCCCGGATGACGGCTCCAATGCTGTGCTCATTAATATAATCAGCTACAATGCCCTCGAAAGGTGAGAGGACGGTGCGGTCGACGTACTGCTCTGGAATGGATCTTCGAACGAGATCAGTACGCTGCTCCAACGTAAACAAATGCTGCTTGGCGCGATTGTTGGCGACGACAATATGTATCGTTTCAAAAAGCTTGAATGCCCGTTCGACGACAGATATATGCCCGAGCGTGATCGGGTCGAAGCTGCCTGCATAAACAGCCTTCATTATGCACCCTCTCCTCTATCCATTCCAGTTTGCATTCGCCATTTACGGCTATATACCCATCGGGCAACCTAATTAAACCGGTTTTTCAATTCCAAAAAAATCAGCATACGACTGGCTTGCCGCTTCTATATCGTTGACCAAAATTCCGATTTGCGTGATGAAGTTATGGCTCGTCAAGCCGGATGATACATGCTGCTGAGTGGATGGTCATCGAACCCAAAAAGGCAGCTTCCACGTTAAATGGAAGCTGCCTTCTTCATAGGACTATTTTTAGTTTACAGCTTGTTCAAAGTTTCGGTGAGAACGGGAACGATTTGCGATTTGCGCGAAACGACGCCTTTAAGAATCGCTTTGTTATCAACAAGCGTTACGTTGTAAGCTTGCTCTACCGACTTTGCCGCTTTACCAAGGGACAGTGCAACGGAATCGTTATTCAAGATATCCGTTACGACGAATACGAACAAATCCAAGCCTTTGTCAGCGATGATTGTGTTAAGCGCCGCTTCAACCTCGGCTTGACGGGAAAGGACATCATTGACGTCGACCGCGTTTACTTGCGCGATTTCCACTTTATAGCTGCCCATTTGGAATTCTTTTGCGTCTAGAGAGATAAGCTGTGCGATTGTTTTGTCGCTCAGATCCGCTCCTGCTTTCAGCATTTCAAGGCCGTAGCTGTCTGCATCTACGCCAGCAATTGCAGCAAGCTCGCGAGCGGCTGCAACGTCTTCCGGCGTACAGGTCGGAGATTTGAACAGCAAGGAATCAGAGATGATAGCAGAGAGCATCAATCCGGCGATTTCCGGACGGATTGCAACTCCGTTTTCCTTGTACATTTTATTAAGGATAGTTGCTGTACATCCAACTGGCTCGCAGCGGTAGTAAAGCGGGTGGCTTGTCTCAAAGTTAGCAATACGGTGGTGGTCGATAACCTCTACCACGCGAACTTTATCGATGTCGCCAGCGCTTTGCTGGCGTTCGTTATGGTCAACAAGAATAACATGGTTCACTTCATTAGCAACCGTTTCAACAAGACGCGGTGCAGTTACTTTGAATTGGTTAAGCGCATATTGGGTCTCGCCGCTAACTTCACCAAGACGAACCGCTTCAGCGTCAACGCCAAGGCTTTTCTTAAGTTCTGCATACGCAACTGCCGAGCAAATCGTGTCCGTGTCCGGATTTTTATGTCCGAAAATAAGTACCTTTTCCATGATCAAACTCCTTAAACTGGTTTATTGGGAAATCCCTCTCCAGATTATATCGTTAAATCATTCTTATTTCTATATCCTGTCCTTCATCTGGAGGAGAAACTGAATCAAACATTGGCGGGATGAGTATGTTATAGCAAGGAATATTAGAAGTTCCACTATGATTTATAACCGACTATAATAGATATAGGATTAAAGATGAGTAATCACGCTTGCAGTAATTATAACGACGACGAGGTGTACCATGATTGTTATAAAAACAAAAGACGAAATAAATAAGATGCGTCAAGCCGGCATTATTCTAGCTTCCTGCCATAAGGAAATCGCCAAGCTGATCAAGCCGGGCATCACCACGGAGGAAATTGATCAATTTGCTGAGAAATTCATGCTTGAGCATGGCGCGACACCGGAACAGAAGGGCTACAACGGCTATCGATTTGCAACCTGCGCATCCGTTAACGATGTTATCTGCCACGGCTTTCCTTCAGCCACACCGCTGAACGACGGCGACATTGTAACGATCGATATGGTCGTAAATTTGAATGGCTGGCTGGCCGATTCCGCTTGGTCTTACGCTGTTGGCAATATCTCCGCTGAAGCCCAGCGTCTGTTGAATGTAACGGAACAATCCCTCTACAAGGGAATCGCCCAAGCCGTTGTAGGCAACCGCATTGGTGATATTTCAAACGCCATTCAAGTCTACGCGGAGGCAGAAGGCTTCTCGGTTGTCCGCGAATTTATCGGTCATGGCATCGGATCAGATATGCATGAGGAACCGCAGGTTCCGCACTACGGCCCACCCGGCAGAGGCACAAGGCTCAAGGAAGGCATGGTCTTGACAATTGAACCGATGTTGAATGTCGGTGCTTGGAAGAGCAAGCTGGATTCAGACGGGTGGACAGCTAGAACAATAGACGGCAAGCTCTCTGCCCAATACGAGCATACACTTGCCATCACAGAGGATGGACCATTGATCTTGACCAAGCTCTAAGACAAAAGGGCTGTACCTGCATAAGTGATGATTGCCATCACAGACGGGTACAGCCCTTCTTTTATTATGATTTGCGTTAACTTAATTCATTTTTTCTAAATCTACTCTTAACATCAGTCAATCTAACTGAGTCTACTACCACAGCTAAATCATTCCGTTTATCATTTCTGAAAATTCTACTTACTCTTGATGGTCGTTGAGAATATTTATAAGCTTCGTTCACCTTTGTTACTATACGATTAGTATCAATGTCAGTTCCGACTAAAGGAGTTGAGAATGTTTTGATTAAAAATCTGGATTTATCCGATTTGGATTTCTCTTTTTCATGTCCACTTAACTTTGAATTAGCAGTTTCATAAGCTTGTTGATTTCTAAGGATTTTAAATACCCACATTTCAGGATCGATCCGTTTTTTTGAAGCTTCATAATACCGTTCAGCTTGAATTCGAGGACTATCATGATTGTCATCCAACTGCCTAATAACCGGTAAATATTTCTGAACAATTCCAGAAGCCTCATCTTGACTGCAGTTATGATATTCCTTCAGCTTTTCAACAATTAAATGCTCAAATGGGGAAAACGCGTCTGATAGAACACATCGGCTATCTTCGCTACTTCCACCAAATCAGTCGTTTCCTGGTACTTGATATTCTTCTCATCCAAATATCGTTTAACCGATTCTGGAATAACCACATTATCCGGTGCGATAAAATAAATATGAATATCTTGATAATTCGCCAGCAAATAGCTAAGCGAGTGGACCGTTCTTCCGTAGGTTAAACCCCCAATCATCGCGATATGCAGCCCATTGATCCGGCCAAATTCCTTCTGAATGGTATACAAATCAAGCAGCGCTTGCGTCGGATGCTCACCAGAGCCGTCACCCGCATTAATGACAGGCACATTCGAAACCGCAGCCGCACGCTTAGCAGCCCCAACATCAGTATGCCGTATCACAATAACATCGCTGTAGCCGGATATGATTCGTATTCAGAAGCATGCCGTCATTAAAGACCGCGTGTTCGGGCATGGCA
This sequence comes from uncultured Paenibacillaceae bacterium, assembly GCA_963793665.1. Lineage (GTDB taxonomy): Bacteria > Bacillota > Bacilli > Paenibacillales > Paenibacillaceae > Paenibacillus_Z. The sequence continues at coordinate 255,174 of CAWCBD010000002.1, read as the reverse complement.
TCATGATCATTGCAGAGTGAATGGCATCCCCTTCAAACAAATCAATGACCGCTCATTCACGGAATGACACATTCCAAAGTCATCTGCAGTAAAGAATATGACGCGTTCCTTCAAGTCCAAGCAACTGTACGCTGACATATTCGTTCCTCCGTTATATTGGAATGAAAAAAAGAGCCCTCGAAAGAGAGGCTCTGAGAAAAAAGCATAAAAGCCTCCGCCGCGTGCTCGTGATTGAGTAGGTTGCTGGTTGAAATCTTTTTATTACTTCTTCCAATAGACATTTTCACGCTTATGTTTAATTCCATCTATCCAAGTGACAGCTCTATCTTCACTCGTCCAGAGTTTCGATCTTCGCGACTTTTTTGAACCTTTCGAATTAGATCCACATCATCAGAAAGAAGCTCGATATCCAATTGCTGAGCAGCTTCACGATTCACGCTCATGGATAACCCCACCTTTCGCTTACTGTTACCACTATACCACACAGGCAATAACATCTAAAAATCCGGCACCATGTGGTGTGCCAGAATTATGAGAAAACTGGGATGAAAGAGCTGGATATATCAAGGGACCAAATAAGACCGCTGACTTGGCTTATGCCTTTGTCAACGGTCTTAAGAATTTGACTTCTATTCTTTGCTTTCGGAGCTTAGTTGTTCAATCCATGGAACAGCCCCAATGCTCTATCTTTTTCTAAACCTCTTGTTAAATATGGCACCTGCCGCTCCTAATGCTCCGGATAATAATCCCCCATCTTCATTCTCTAACCTCTCCGCCTTTCCACAACATTCTGATTTTGTAGAAAAGAGTCCTGCTCGACGCGGACGCCGGCAGGACTCCCTTTTCCCGTAACGATTGCTATTCTAGGATGCTGTACTCACTACCATTGCTGGGCAAGCTTATTTTTTTTCTGACTGGTCATGGGGAACCGTGACGGTGACAGATGTTTCCGCAACATTCCCTGCACGATCTACGGCTCTGTATTTAACCGTATAAACAAGAGGATCATTACCCTTGGCTTTTTGGGCCAGCAGCATAAATTCCGTATCGAATGTGCCGAATTCGGCCTGTTGAACCATGGATTCGTAGCTGTCGACGGCTGTGTTTGGCGTAATAGACAGCAGAACAACGGATTCCACCTGCGACAGCCCATCTTCAGCTTTAACGGTAGCTTTTACACTAACCAGTCTGTTGTTAGCTGGCCACAAGGTTTCCTTATCCAGAACAACGTTCAGGGTTGGAGCAACCGTATCAATGATCAAGCTTCTGTACGCCCACTCCGACCAGGTACCATGATTGTTCTTCGCACGTACCTTGATCGACCAATTTCCGTCTGCCAATCCGCTCAATTTATAGGAATTGGATGTGCCCGCCAGCTCACCGCTGTCCATACCGACCGTCTTCCAACCGTCGCTGGAGGCTTGAACCTGATAGGCAGCTTGGGTATCCCCATAATAAGCGTCAAGGAAAGTCCAGTCAAGCTGCGGACTGTTCGAGTTGATCGCCTGACCTTCCTCATACGAGGTGATCGAGACGGACGGAGCGCTAGGCGCTTTGCCGGTAACGCTCGTGCCGTTTTTCGTAACCTTATATTCAAGTACCGCGCCGCTTCGGAAATAGAACGTCAGAACAACTTCGTCACCGCTTGTTACTTCTTTGAAGAAGTTCTCTGTGAGAAGGATTTCATTCGTTGCATAAGAAATCTTGTATGACTCGGCAATCGCTTTGTACGAAGTCCAGTTAGCCGGCCCGGCGTTGCCCCCTTTCGTGTACACGGCCTCCATCGTGGCAAGACGGTCGCCGTTGAAGGCAGTTGGAATTGCAAAATTCGTGTTGGAGCCTTCTGCGTTTTGTTGAACCGGTGTGTCGTTATACATGACATGGAAGGTCCAATCTACACCTTTGTTGAAATGGGCCTTCAATACGGCGACCTCGCCCAATTGAGCCGATTGGATCAACTTTGCAATGAATCCTGTTTTCAAGACCAGGTCATTGCCATTCACCACATAATCGCTTCCTGCTGTCAAGCTTTCATTTCCAGCGGTGATGCCGGTCAGATTGTTGCCGTTCAAGTTCAAATGGATGACGGTGTCCTGGGCCGGAGCACCCTTCTTGATGAAGATCAGATCGGATTCGGCGGTGGAGGAACGGCCTTCCAAGCCCGCCATGATGTAATTGTAAGTATCCTGGTCATTCCACTTATACGTGGAACGGTCAAAACGGGAGGTGTTGTCCCACAGCATATAGGTCAATTTATTCTGTTTGAAAACATAGGTAGAATACTCGAAGAACTTGTTCGCCTCGCCTTTCTCGGGCACATCGTCCCCGGCACCCCAGCTATCCCAGCCGAACACTCCGTATTCGCCTACAACAACGGGAATTCCTTTCGCTATGAACGTATTATACGCTCTCGCGGCCAATCCATCGATATCCTTAGCTGTGTCTCCATTATGCTCAAACGTCGAGTAGCCGGCAATGTTTATACCGAACGGCCAGAAGCCGTAAAAATGTATGGTGGCGATTAAATTCTTGTCGTTCAGCTTCGCCATCGTGCTTGCAAGATAATCCATATCCAGTTGATCGCCATTCGTAACTAACGTCGGCAATACAAGCGGACGAACGTCATTGGCACCCCCCGATGCTCTTACAATATGGAAGAAGGAGGTATTGAGCTCATCAAGCAACTCGTTCTGCTTCGCATTATCAACGTTGACAAATTGTGGTTCGTTGACGCTTTCAAACATCAGTTTGTTGGAATGATTCTTGAACCGGTCGGCAATTTGCGTCCAGAGCGCATTATATTGGGCCAAGACGGCGTCATGATTCGTCGGCATCTGGTTGATCCACCTAATGTTGTCGTGGTGAAGGTTGATCATGACATACAGACCCGCATCAAGCGACCAGTCCACAACTTGCTGAATCCGGTTCATCCAGGCCGGATCAACCGTGTAATCCGGTGCGGCGCCCGTATGACCGCCCCATTCCCATGTAATCGGAATGCGGATACTTTTGAAGCCCTGTCTGGCAATTTCATTAATGAAATCCTGGGTTACGGTATCCTGGACTTCTTGCACCCAGTCCCCCCCAAATGCATCAAATGTATTGCCCAGGTTATATCCGGGCTGCATAGCGTCTACATAGTCCTGGATGACGGCAGGAGCCGGAGCCGGAGCCGGAGCCGGAGCCGGAACGTTGGGCGCTGTACCAGTAACGCTCGTGCCGTTTTTCGTAACCTTATATTCAAGTACCGCGCCGCTTCGGAAATAGAACGTCAGAACAACTTCGTCACCGCTTGTTACTTCTTTGAAGAAGTTCTCTGTGAGAAGGATTTCATTCGTTGCATAAGAAATCTTGTATGACTCGGCAATCGCTTTGTACGAAGTCCAGTTAGCCGGCCCGGCGTTGCCCCCTTTCGTGTACACGGCCTCCATCGTGGCAAGACGGTCGCCGTTGAAGGCAGTTGGAATTGCAAAATTCGTGTTGGAGCCTTCTGCGTTTTGTTGAACCGGTGTGTCGTTATACATGACATGGAAGGTCCAATCTACACCTTTGTTGAAATGGGCCTTCAATACGGCGACCTCGCCCAATTGAGCCGATTGGATCAACTTTGCAATGAATCCTGCTTTCAAGACCAGGTCATTGCCATTCACCACATAATCGCTTCCTGCGGTCAAGCTTTCATTTCCAGCGGTGATGCCGGTCAGATTGTTGCCGTTCAAGTTCAAATGGATGACGGTGTCCTGGGCCGGAGCACCCTTCTTGATGAAGATCAGATCGGATTCGGCGGTGGAGGAACGGCCTTCCAAGCCCGCCATGATGTAATTGTAAGTATCCTGGTCATTCCACTTATACGTGGAACGGTCAAAACGGGAGGTGTTGTCCCACAGCATATAGGTCAATTTATTCTGTTTGAAAACATAGGTAGAATACTCGAAGAACTTGTTCGCCTCGCCTTTCTCGGGCACATCGTCCCCGGCACCCCAGCTATCCCAGCCGAACACTCCGTATTCGCCTACAACAACGGGAATTCCTTTCGCTATGAACGTATTATACGCTCTCGCGGCCAATCCATCGATATCCTTAGCTGTGTCTCCATTATGCTCAAACGTCGAGTAGCCGGCAATGTTTATACCGAACGGCCAGAAGCCGTAAAAATGTATGGTGGCGATTAAATTCTTGTCGTTCAGCTTCGCCATCGTGCTTGCAAGATAATCCATATCCAGTTGATCGCCATTCGTAACTAACGTCGGCAATACAAGCGGACGAACGTCATTGGCACCCCCCGATGCTCTTACAATATGGAAGAAGGAGGTATTGAGCTCATCAAGCAACTCGTTCTGCTTCGCATTATCAACGTTGACAAATTGCGGTTCGTTGACGCTTTCAAACATCAGTTTGTTGGAATGATTCTTGAACCGGTCGGCAATTTGCGTCCAGAGCGCATTATATTGGGCCAAGACGGCGTCATGATTCGTCGGCATCTGGTTGATCCACCTAATGTTGTCGTGGTGAAGGTTGATCATGACATACAGACCCGCATCAAGCGACCAGTCCACAACTTGCTGAATCCGGTTCATCCAGGCCGGATCAACCGTGTAATCCGGTGCGGCGCCCGTATGACCGCCCCATTCCCATGTAATCGGAATGCGGATACTTTTGAAGCCCTGTCTGGCAATTTCATTAATGAAATCCTGGGTTACGGTATCCTGGACTTCTTGCACCCAGTCCCCCCCAAATGCATCAAATGTATTGCCCAGGTTATATCCGGGCTGCATAGCGTCTACATAGTCCTGGATGGTGACGGCTGGAGCCGTGGCCGGGGCCGGAGCCGGCGATTCGGATATTACTGCTCCTACAGGTGCGCTGTCATTAGCTGCGACGGGAATCGCGCACATCAGCAGAAGTAAAACTGACATGCATAAGGTACTGATTTGTTTGGTGAAGCGAAGTAACTTTTTTCGTGTCTTCATCTGGATTCTCCCTTTTTGTTTTTTTGAAAGCGCATTCAGTTATATGAGTTTGATTAAAAACTTTGATTATTTGGACGGGGGAATAGAACGATCTAGACATTTTTCAAATGATGGCTTAAGGTTCATTGATTCAATAGCATGATAAGCTTATAATAATCACACCATATTTGTTGAAATCGTTCCAACCAACCATATCGGTGATCGGGATCCAGCTGTTGTTCATCTTGTCCCAACGGTATGCGCCGCCGACATCGGTACGCACATAAATAAGATCCCTCTCTGTCTTGTTGAACACGATGCCGTCGACATAGCCGCCTCCGGCACCCGTATTGACGCTGTTGAACGTGTACGGAACGCTTGCTGTGGCAGCATGAGCCTTCTTAGGGCCTGGAAAACCGGGTACTGCAAGGAACATGACAGTCAATGCGATCAAGGTAATGTTTCTGAGCCTGTTTTTGCGCAATAGTATCCTTTCTTTCTAAGTTTTTAACTTCTTTGGTAGCTGTAGAAGATCGTTCGGTGCCTGTACTTGTTTTATAAAACAATATCACCACCTTTATCGGGTAAATGCCCCAGAATTTCATATTTTCACTTGCGCCTCAGTACCAGGACAAGAAAACGGCCGCGACGGCTGAACCCGCTTTTCCATTCTGGTGCGCATCGTACTCATGGACATATATTCAGGCATAAGCAGGTTATCGCATGGAGCGGCTTGAGAAAGCGCTTCTGTTATATCGAATAGTTGAAAGAGCCGTAGCTAAAGCATAGGATCTCCACATGTAAATGCCCCTTATTGTTATCCCGGCCTTTGACAGCCTCTACTGTCAAGCCATTGACATATCGTGTTGTTACTTGGGTATCGTCGCCTTCAAACGAACTGTTCCGAAGCAATTTGATTATATAATTATAAATGGAAAACAGACCACCCCATTAATCATCACAAAATCATATAAATTAAAGGGTTGTCATGAGAAAATCTCATTTGTTATGGTATATTTCACCAGAATTTTGTTATGCTAAAGATAACTCAGGGAGGGACTAATCTTTATTATTGATGCGAAAAACTGCAAAAAGTACGAAGTAAATATTACGTATAGGTGCGGAAGGTTTCACGATGGCCATCAAGAAGTTCGATGAAACAGCCGCTGCCCGTAAACCTGTACTCCATTGTACCTGCGAATAGTGAAGAAGCCTCCAGTCCGCTGTGACATCAGCGGCTCTGAAGGCTTCTTCACTATCATTACAGTTGATCCGCCAAACATTTCTCAATAACAGCCATCCGTATATAAAGTCCATTCTGGGCTTGTCTGAAATAAGCCGCACGAGGATCTGTATCCACTTCCGGATCGATCTCTCCTGCACGCTCCAGACGCGACCAAGCAAATTCAGCTAACCGGACCAACCGGACGCCCGTCTGCCGCATTAGCTCCGCATCCTGATCCCACATCCCACGCTCCTAATGCTCCGGATAATAATCCACACCCATCTTCATTCTCTAACCTCTCCGCCTTTCCACAACATTCTGATTTTGTAGAAAAGAGTCCTGCTCGACGCGGACGCCGGCAGGACTCCCTTTTCCCGTAACGATTGCTATTCTAGGATGCTGTACTCACTACCATTGCTGGGCAAGCTTATTTTTTTCCTGACTAGCCATTGGGGACCGTAACGGTGACAGATGTAACCGTAACATTCCCTGCACGATCTTCGGCTCTATAGTTAATCGTATAAACAAGAGGCTCCGTACCCTCTGCTTTTTTAGCCAGCAGCATAAACTCGGTATCGAATGTGCCGAATTCGGCCTGTTGAACCATGGATTCGTAGCTGTCGACGGCTGTGTTTGGCGTAATAGACAGCAGAACAACGGATTCCACCTGCGACAGCCCATCTTCAGCTTTAACGGTAGCTTTTACACTAACCAGTTTGTTGTTAGCTGGCCACAAGGTTTCCTTATCCAGAACAACGTTCAGGGTTGGAGCAACCGTATCAATGATCAAGCTTCTGTACGCCCACTCCGACCAGGTACCATGATTGTTCTTCGCACGTACCTTGATCGACCAATTTCCGTCTGCCAATCCGCTCAATTTATAGGAATTGGATGTGCCCGCCAGCTCACCGCTGTCCATACCGACCGTCTTCCAACCGTCGCTGGAGGCTTGAACCTGATAGGCAGCTTGGGTATCCCCATAATAAGCGTCAAGGAAAGTCCAGTCAAGCTGCGGACTGTTCGAGTTGATCGCCTGACCTTCCTCATACGAGGTGATCGAGACGGACGGAGCGCTAGGCGCTTTGCCGGTAACGCTCGTGCCGTTTTTCGTAACCTTATATTCAAGTACCGCGCCGCTTCGGAAATAGAACGTCAGAACAACTTCGTCACCGCTTGTTACTTCTTTGAAGAAGTTCTCTGTGAGAAGGATTTCATTCGTTGCATAAGAAATCTTGTATGACTCGGCAATCGCTTTGTACGAAGTCCAGTTAGCCGGCCCGGCGTTGCCCCCTTTCGTGTACACGGCCTCCATCGTGGCAAGACGGTCGCCGTTGAAGGCAGTTGGAATTGCAAAATTCGTGGTGGAGCCTTCTGCGTTTTGTTGAACCGGTGTGTCGTTATACATGACATGGAAGGTCCAATCTACACCTTTGTTGAAATGGGCCTTCAATACGGCGACCTCGCCCAATTGAGCCGATTGGATCAACTTTGCAATGAATCCTGCTTTCAAGACCAGGTCATTGCCATTCACCACATAATCGCTTCCTGCGGTCAAGCTTTCATTTCCAGCGGTGATGCCGGTCAGATTGTTGCCGTTCAAGTTCAAATGGATGACGGTGTCCTGGGCCGGAGCACCCTTCTTGATGAAGATCAGATCGGATTCGGCGGTGGAGGAACGGCCTTCCAAGCCCGCCATGATGTAATTGTAAGTATCCTGGTCATTCCACTTATACGTGGAACGGTCAAAACGGGAGGTGTTGTCCCACAGCATATAGGTCAATTTATTCTGTTTGAAAACATAGGTAGAATACTCGAAGAACTTGTTCGCCTCGCCTTTCTCGGGCACATCGTCCCCGGCACCCCAGCTATCCCAGCCGAACACTCCGTATTCGCCTACAACAACGGGAATTCCTTTCGCTATGAACGTATTATACGCTCTCGCGGCCAATCCATCGATATCCTTAGCTGTGTCTCCATTATGCTCAAACGTCGAGTAGCCGGCAATGTTTATACCGAACGGCCAGAAGCCGTAAAAATGTATGGTGGCGATTAAATTCTTGTCGTTCAGCTTCGCCATCGTGCTTGCAAGATAATCCATATCCAGTTGATCGCCATTCGTAACTAACGTCGGCAATACAAGCGGACGAACGTCATTGGCACCCCCCGATGCTCTTACAATATGGAAGAAGGAGGTATTGAGCTCATCAAGCAACTCGTTCTGCTTCGCATTATCAACGTTGACAAACTGCGGTTCGTTGACGCTTTCAAACATCAGTTTGTTGGAATGATTCTTGAACCGGTCGGCAATTTGCGTCCAGAGCGCATTATATTGGGCCAAGACGGCGTCATGATTCGTCGGCATCTGGTTGATCCACCTAATGTTGTCGTGGTGAAGGTTGATCATGACATACAGACCCGCATCAAGCGACCAGTCCACAACTTGCTGAATCCGGTTCATCCAGGCCGGATCAACCGTGTAATCCGGTGCGGCGCCCGTATGACCGCCCCATTCCCATGTAATCGGAATGCGGATACTTTTGAAGCCCTGTCTGGCAATTTCATTAATGAAATCCTGGGTTACGGTATCCTGGACTTCTTGCACCCAGTCCCCCCCAAATGCATCAAATGTATTGCCCAGGTTATATCCGGGCTGCATAGCGTCTACATAGTCCTGGATGGTGACGGCAGGAGTCGGGGCCGGGGCCGGATCGCTGTCAGTAGCTGCGACGGGAATCGCGCACATCAGCAGAAGTAAAACTGACATGCATAAGGTACTGATTTGTTTGGTGAAGCGAAGTAACTTTTTTCGTGTCTTCATCTGGATTCTCCCTTATTGTTTATTTTGAAAGCGCATTCAATCATATACTGCGATAGAACTGTTCGTCCGGCCACCACGCATTCAGTGTTGCAACAACCAGCGTGTCAGGGTGCTGGGCATCAACGGCAATGCCGCCGTAGCCGAAAAAATTGTTCGAGCTGTTGCTCGGTACCGGGCTGATATTCGTCCAGACGCCGGTTGCCGTGTTCAGCTTCCAGACATCGCCCTTTGTGCCGGCATAAGGCCCCGGATCGTCGCTATACGTGATGTACAGGTTGCCGTTTGAGGCAAGCTCGCCATGGTGCGGAATAAAGCCCGTCGGCTGCCCCGGTATCGCCGACCAGGTCGCTCCGCCGTCCGTACTTTTGTATATACTCGTTGCTTTATCCGCCACGCCGACATAGATGTCGGGGTTGGGTTGCCCGGCGTACCCGATGCCTTATCGAATGTAATCCAGGACAGACCGATGATATCGTTGCCGAATCCGTAGGGATCGGCCGCACCAGTGAGTCTGTACCCGCCTACGTTCGGGAAAGACGTCACCTGCGACCAGGTTGCGCCATAGTCGGTGCTTTTCCAAAGTCCTTTGCCGCTGCGGGCGCCGAAAAATAAAATGTTGTTCTTATTCGGATCGACCATCAAACGCTCGCCCATGCCACGGCCCGGCATGTTGCCTCCAACCTTGAACGGGAGCGTAGTCGTCTGCCAAGTATTTCCCCTGTCTGTCGACCTCATGATGGAACCGGGCTGCTCGTCCCAACTGTTCGTGTACAAGCCGGTTGCCAGATACACCCGGTTCGGATCGACAGGGTCGGTTGCCAATGCATCCACACCATATTTGTTGAAATCGTTCCAACCAACCATATCTGTGATCGGGATCCAACTGTTGTTTATCTTGTCCCAACGGTATGCGCCGCCGACATCGGTACGCGCATAAATAAGGTCCTTCTCTGTCTTGTTGAACACGATGCCGTCGACATAGCCGCCTCCGGCACCCGTGTTAACGCTGTTGAACGTGTACGGCACGCTTGGTACGGCAGCATGACCTTCTTAGGGCCTGGAAAACCGGGTACTGCAAGGAACATGACAGTCAATGCGATCAAGGTAATGTTTCTGAGCCTGTTTTTTCACTATAGTATCCCTTCTTTCTAAGTTTTTAACTTCTTGGTAGCTGTAGAAGATCGTTCGGTGCCTGTACTTGTTTTATGAAACAATATCACCACCTTTATCGGGTATAAGCCCCAGAATTTCATATTTTCACTTGCGCCTCAGTACCAGGACAAAGAAAGCGGCGGCGACGGCTGGACCCGCTTTTCCATTTGGATGCGCATCGTACTCATCGGATTATATTCAGTCAAAAGCAGGTTATCCCGTGGAGCGGCTTGAGAAAGCGCTTCCGTTATATCGAATACCTGGTCGACGCCGTTGATGGCATGCGTAAACGCGGAATCGCTTTGCATGATATAATTCTTGGCCGTTGAAAGAGCCGTAGCTGAAGCATAAGATCTCCACATGTATATGCCCCCTATTGTTATCCCGGCCTTTGACAGCCTTTACTGTCAAGCCATTGACATATCGTGTTGTTACTTGGGTATCGTCGCCTTCAAACGAACTGTTCCGAAGCAATTTGATTATATAATTATAAATGCAAAACAGACCACCCCATAAATCATCATAAAAATCATATAAATTAAAGGGTTGTCATGAGAAGATCTCATTTATTATGGTATATTTTACCAAATTTTGTTATGCTAAAGATAACTCAGGGAAGGACTATTCTTTGTTATTGATGCGAAAAACTGCAAAAAGTACGAAGTAAATATTACGTATAGGTGCGGAAGGTTTCACGATGGCAATCAAGAAGTTCGATGAAACAGCCGCTGCCCGTAAACCTGTACTCCATTGTACCTGCGAATAGTGAAGAAGCCTCCAGTCCGCTGTGACATCAGCGGCTCTGGAGGCTTCTTCACTATCATTACAGTTGATCCGCCAAACATTTCTCAATAACAGCCATTCGGATATAAAGTCCATTCTGGGCTTGTCTGAAATAAGCCGCACGAGGATCTGTATCCACTTCCGGATCGATCTCTCCTGCACGAGGAAGCGGATGAAGGATCATTGCATCTTTCTTCATATGCTCAAGCAGCTGCCGGTCGATGACATATTTCCCTGCCGCTTTACTGTATTCTTCCGGTGAAATGAAGCGTTCCTTCTGAATGCGCGTCTGATAGAAGACATCGGCTATCTTCGCTACTTCCACCAAATCAGTTGTTTCCTGGTACTTAATATTCTTCTCATCCAAATATCGTTTAACCGATTCTGGAATAACCACATTATCAGGCGCGATAAAATAAATATGGATATCTTGATAGTTCGCCAGCAAATAGCTAAGCGAGTGGACTGTTCTTCCGTAGGTTAAATCCCCAATCATCGCGATATGCAGCCCATCGATCCGGCCAAATTCCTTCTGAATGGTATACAAATCAAGCAACGCTTGCGTCGGATGCTCTCCAGAGCCGTCACCCGCATTAATAACAGGCACATTCGACACCGCCGCCGCACGCTTAGCAGCCCCAACATCTGTATGCCGCATCACAATGACATCGCTGTAGCCGGATATGATTCGAATGGTATCCTCGAGTGTTTCACCTTTAATCGTCGAAGAGAACTGGCCTGCATTCTCCGTCCCTATGACGCGCCCGCCTAACCGATGCATCGCCGATTCGAAGGAAAATCGGGTACGCGTGCTTGCTTCAAAAAAAAGCGTACTCATAATTTTAGTCGAAAACCGGCCGGTTCCGCCATGACGGACGACCAGCTCCATCTCTTGCGCCGATAGAAAAAGCTGATCAAGCGCAGGCCGATCGAATTGTTTGGCACCGAGAACATGATATAAGGCATTCATTTTGCTGATCCATCCCTTTCAATGCGCTAATTTCAACAACATCTCTCGTAAACTCCATCCTGATTATAAGCTTAATCGATATTTAGATACAAACCGTTCATTCACGAAGTGGGCCGATTGTTCATTTATCCTAAATAAATACATAAATGGTTCTTGTTGTTTGTAATGAATATATTATATACTCTTATAGTCTTTTACCTAATTTGAGAGGAGCTTTTCGTTTTGAAAAAAATCAGTGTACTTTTACTCGTATTCGCTTTATTCACGCTTACTTTGTCTGGGGTAGCATCGGCTGCCGAAATACAAAAATCCATTCGCGTATGGGTAGGAGAACAAGAGGTGAAATTCGACATCCCTCCCGTGGTTGCTAATAACACTACTTTTGTCGAATTCAAAGGCTTGTTTACTGCTTTGAACTACACAATCGCTTATGATTCCAAGACGAAAACAATAACGAGCGTTTCAGGAACAAGCTCCATCAAAATCAATCTCACAACCGGACAAGCAACCGTTGACGGCAAAGCCGCTGCTCAGCAAATCCAGCCGCTCGTTCAGAACGGCCGTACTTTGATCCCACTTCGCTTTGTGGGCGAAGCAACAGGAAAGCTTGTCGATTGGAATCAAGCCGAGAAAACAATCAAAATCAAGGATAAGGGACCGTCTGCAGCAGATTTGCAAGAAATTCAGACATTCCTTAGCGAACAGGATGCTTATGAGCTAGCTGGCGATAACGAAGGCTTCCTATCCACGATCGATCCAAAATCGCCGATCTATCAATATCTTCAAGAGCCTGACTCCGGAAGAGATTAATAAAGTAACCGTTCGTACAACCACCAAGCTTGTACAAGTCGTTGAGCTGAAGCCGGAAGAAGCCACCATTATTATTGACCAGCTTTCAGAAAAGGTCAGCGGCGGTTTCTATTTGAACAATGAGGCAACTGCAACATTCACATTAACTCGTGGTTCCTATGGGAAATGGGACGTATCTGCCCTCGAATTGATCAGTCTGAAATATGTCGATACGGATGAAATCCTTAATCACGAGGCAGATGTGCCAGCAGCAGACAAGGAAAAGATCACCGCTGTTATAAACAAACAAATCGAGGCTTCGAATAAGGAGGATATTGCAGCTTACAAAGCGACAATCGATCCTTCAGACCCAAATTTTGACGCATTGCTTAAAGCAGACCCAGCAGGTTTTTGATCAATATGACCTTAAATTCAACATTGAAAAAATGTCGATCATTAATTACACCGACAACGAGGCACAAGTTTACCTTACCCAGACCACTGAGAAGGTAAAAGGGCCACAGTTCCAAAATAGCCGTGTCAAGCTGGTCATTACTCTTGTAAAAACAGCTGCTGGCGATTGGGTATCTACCATTGATGGTAAACTCATAAGCGCGGAAGCCCTTCAAGACAACAACTCATCGTTTTAATACACAGTCTCCGGCTATGACTCTTTTCGGGTCGTATCCGGAGACTCCCCTTTTTTCAAGCTGTTCCCCTTCCTCAATCGCTGCCGGTGCCTTGAATTTCCTTCCACGATGTAATCGCAATCCTCTCACCTTGTTCCAACTCCTTGATTTCACGATCCTTGAACAACTGATGCTCTAACTCCCTCTTCCTCCAATGAGGAGTAATCGCCTGCATTTCAGGCGTGTTCAAACCAGGGTGAAGGGTGATCACGCGCGTACCTTGTTCCAACTGTATCCGGCATTTTCGACAATCTAATTGTCCATTATGTGGTACAATTGTCATTAAACTACCGGTATGAAGCACATGCCGCTTTGATACGCCGCTTTCGAGCATCGCGTAAACAAAGCGGCTTTTTGCAATTAAAATAATAAGGTTGGGTGAGAAGATGCGTGTATTTAACGATGCGTATGAAGAATGGATGGCAAAGCAGATCACCGAAGAGAAAAGCCCGCGGAGAAAGGAATTTCTGCGAAAAGGGTTGGGACATGGGATTACGGAGTATCTTCGCTTCATTTGGTTTCCTGCTATCGGAAATTTTGACCATTTGCATGCTGAATACGAGGTGAGAGATTTCAATAACGGATACCGATATTTGGACCTTGCCTTTATGCCCGGGGACGCTAAGGGTTGCATTGAAGTGCAGGATTTCCGAAGTCATGCCAGAGATATAGAGGCAAGCCGATTTAAGGATCTGTGCATGAAGCAAGCCTTACTTGCCCTTGATGACTGGGTATTCCTTCCTATCGCCTATTTATCTATTAAAGAGGATCCCGGCGTTTGCAAGCAACTGACACTTTCCTTTGTCGGAAAATTCCTTTCGACTGCCGTGCCCTCCAATCTCAGCTGGGCCGAAGCGGAAACCTTGCGTTATGCACACAGAATAATGCGTCCTTTTGCCCCGCAGGAGCTTTCCGCGCATTTGCAGCTATCGTCTCGCCATACAAGAGCGATACTGCAAGATTTGCTGAATAAAAAGCTGATGGCTGTTGCCAGCGGAAATCTGAGATACCGCACTTACAGACTAAATTGATCGAGGATGAAGGGAGCAGACTTTCTTGTAACGGCTACCACAGACGCTATTCGCATGAAAATGGACCTATGAAAATTCTAACGGAACTGTGAGACCTTATTATGCTTAAAATGGGTAAGTATCCCGACAAAAAGTAAGAATAAGGTCCACCACAGCCGTTAAATTTCTGAATCATGTCTTTATTCGCCAAATAAGTGCTCTGGCAGCCGTTAAGGCTCATTATAGATGTGACAAAGAGAGTGGGGCTGAGCATTGAGGAGTTTTGCTTAGCCCCACTCTCTTTGCGCCAAAAGAATCTTACTAGGAAGTCAGTGTATGCCACGTGACCTAGATAAACGTTGGTCGAAGCTTCGAGATATTGCTAAATTACGCAAGATCACGTTCCACGCTTTGCGTCATACCCACGCATCACTCCTAAAGAATGGCGCACATCCTGAGCCCGTTAGGAGCCCATTAATAGAGAGATAAAAACAAAAAAAACCTTCGAATATCAAAGGTTTCAAGCATTTACATTAGGATGCGGTCGGAGGGATTTGAACCCTCACGCCTTGTGAGCGCCACCCCCTCAAGATGGTGTGTCTGCCGTTCCACCACGACCGCATATATAAATGAGGTATGCAATTATGAGAAAATGGTGAGCCATGAAGGACTCGAACCTTCGACACCCTGATTAAAAGTCAGGTGCTCTACCAACTGAGCTAATGGCTCATAATGGTGACCCGTAGGGGACTCGAACCCCTGTTACCTCCGTGAAAGGGAGGTGTCTTAACCACTTGACCAACGGGCCATGCAAAGTACTACCTGCGAAAACTTGTCAAACGACAAAATTATTATATCAGATTCCTTGTCATGACGCAAGCATTTTATTTCATCATGTCGGAAAGAATAACTTCATTCATTGACTCCAAATGATGATTTAAGCAAAGAAAAAGGACCGGCTTAACGGCCCTCGTTACATTCATGATATGGCGGAGAGAGAGGGATTCGAACCCTCGCACCGCTTACGCAGTCTAACCCCTTAGCAGAGGGTCCCCTTATAGCCACTTGGGTATCTCTCCATGAAATGGCTCCCCGAACAGGACTCGAACCTGTGACAACTCGATTAACAGTCGAGTGCTCTACCAACTGAGCTATCAGGGAATGTGTTTTAGTGACAAGAAATAATATATCATGTGCCGGATTTGAAGTCAAGCACAAAAATTTTCAATGCTCCCCTGCACCTTCCGCAGGCATATCGGTTACGGATCCACTTTGCGTTTGCGCAAATATTCTGTCCCGCATCTGCGGCAAACCAGCTTGTATTTGTAAGGGATTAGCTTCCTTTTACTGCCTTCAGGCACCGATTTACAGAAGCGCGTCCCTCCAACCTTGCGCAAGCAGCTGTTTAAAATCAGCATCGCGATGCTGGTATCCCCGCTTCAGAAGATGCAGATGATAATGGCATAGCTCATGCTTGATGATTTTCTCCGTTTCTTCCATTCCGTAGTTCGCAAGCTGATGCGGGCTGATCTCAATATGATGTGTCTTCGTAAAATAACGGCCGCCGGTTGAGGTCAGTCTGCTGTTAAAGGTCGCTTTGTGGCGAAAAGGAAGATTAAAATGTTCCAGCGAGACCTTCTCTACCCATACCTGAAGCATATCATCGTGCACCTTATACTCTCCTTCAACCTTATTACATATCCTACTTGAATTTTAAAGGACAGATACGCTACACTGTCAAGTAGTATTCACCTGTTTAATTTGAGGGAGGCCGTAAAAATGGCACTTATGCGTTATATTGTCTTAAAGGATGAACAAGGCGTCACTTTTGTCGAAATGCCTGAATCGCATGCTTATCAGCTTAGCGCGCTCAATTTGCGTCTGCATAAAGAAATCGATAAGCTAACGGCGAGCAATGTTCCGTCCCTGCCTTTCGCGATTGCGGAATGCGCGGATCTGGAGCTGCATGACAAATCCGTTACCGTATATTCCGGCTTGGATTATTTGAATGCGCTGGAGCATGATTTCTCCTCCATCCAAGAAAAATCCTACCCGCTTATCTCGCTATTGACGGAAATTCGCGCTCTGCAGGCTCAGCTTGAGCAGTGGTACGAGGAAGAGTCCGAATAGGACCTGCACGGACATTAGCCCTTTTCCATATGCTGTACTTACAACAAGTGACGGCTGGAAGGAGGGCGAAGTTCATGCCTCAATGGCTGTGCAACCAATTGATGCGCGCATTCCTGAAGAAGGACCAACGACAAATTCGTCTATTGAACGATTGCTGGTATTTCTACCGCACAACACAGCATCCCGAAGACGACTCTGCAAGCCTGTAGCCAGAGGTATCCTATAACTGCGGAATGAAAAAAGGGTGTTATCTACCGGCAGTCGGCTTATGACTGCTTGAAGATAACGCCCTTTCTTGTTGTGCCATGGGTTGACCATGCTTAAAAGCTTAGTCCGGCTTGCGCATCGTCAAGCTGACGCGGCCTTTCTTCTCATCGACGCCCAGCACCCAAACCGTTACTGTATCGCCAACGGAGACCACATCTGTCGGATGCTTGACGAATTTGCTGCTGAGCTGCGAAATATGAACAAGCCCGTCATTTTTGATTCCAATATCGACGAAAGCCCCGAAATCAATAACGTTGCGCACCGTTCCATGAAGCTCCATTCCCGGCTTCAAATCCTCCATGCTCAGAACTTCCGTGTGAAAGATCGGAGCCGGCAGCTCTTCGCGGGGGTCGCGGCCAGGGCGAAGAAGACTGTCCAGAATGTCGCGAAGTGTCGGTACACCAACACCGAGTTTCGGCGCTACCTGCTCGGCCTCCACGGCGTTTAGAGCGGCTTTGAAGTCTTCCGTGCCCAAATATTCAAGCTTAAGCCCAAGCTCCTTGCAGAGCGCATCTACGACGCTATAGGATTCCGGATGAATCGGTGTCCGGTCAAGCGGATTGCTGCTCTCCAGAACGCGAATAAAGCCGATACATTGCTCATACGTCTTGGCCCCGAGACGAGGTACGCTTTTCAATGTTTTGCGGTCATTGAACTTCCCTTGTTCCTCCCGGAACTTAACAATGTTCTTGGCTGTTGTCGCATTAATGCCTGCCACGTAAGAGAGAAGTGATGGCGAAGCGGTATTCACGTCAACACCGACGTGGTTAACTGCCGATTCGACGACTCCGCCCAGCGTCTCCTCTAGTCGCTTCTGACTAACATCATGCTGATATTGTCCGACACCGATCGCTTTAGGCTCAATTTTCACGAGCTCGGCTAGTGGGTCTTGAAGCCGTCGTGCGATGGATACAGCGCTGCGTTCCGCAACATCCAGTGCCGGGAACTCCTCTGCTGCAAGCTTTGATGCGGAATAAACACTGGCGCCCGCTTCGTTAACGATAATATATTTTAGCTCGCTTGCTCCAGTCGAACCAGCTGCTTTGCGTTTGTTGATAAGGTCCGCGATGAACTGCTCCGTCTCACGGGATGCTGTGCCATTGCCGATAACGATCAATTCGACTTTGTAACGGTCGATAAGCCCGTTAATAAGCTTCTCTGCTTCAGCAACCTTATGGTGAGGGGCTGTCGGATAGGAGACAGCAACCTCAAGCAGCTTGCCGGTCTCATCGATGACAGCCAGCTTGCAGCCCGTACGGAATGCCGGATCAACGCCCAGCACGACATGGCCGCGCACTGGCGGCTGCAGCAGCAAATTGCGCAGATTCATCGAGAAAATTTGAATCGCATGCTCTTCTGCCTTCTCGGTCAATTCGCCGCGCACCTCACGCTCAATCGATGGTGCAAGGAGCCGTTTGTAGGCATCCATAATCGTTTGCAGCAGAATATCGCGTATAGCAGCCGTCGTGCCGCCGCGAATCGTTTGACGATCGATATAATCATGAATTCGCTCAGGGGCTACATCAAGTGAAACGCGAAGCACATCTTCCCGCTCCGCGCGGTTAATTGCCAGAATCCGGTGCGGCGGCAGCTTGCGGAACGGTTCTTGATAATTGTAGTACATCTCATATACAGTCTCTTGCTTGGCATCCTTCGCTTCGGTTCGGAGAATCCCTTGGTCAAAGGTGAATTTACGTACCCAGGCGCGAATCTTGGCATCATCAGCAAGCTGCTCTGCTATGATATCCATTGCACCTTGAAGGGCATCTTCCGCAGTCGGAACACCCTTCTCCAAATCGATATAACGCTTTGCTTCCGTAAGCGGATCACCTTGTCGAGGCTGGGATAGCAGCCACCCAGCAAGCGGTTCGAGTCCCCGCTCCTTCGCAACGCTTGCACGCGTCTTACGTTTCTGGCGATAAGGCCTGTACAAGTCTTCCACTTCCTGCAGCTTGACTGACGATTCGATGGACTGCCGAAGCTCTTCCGTCAGCTTGCCTTGCTCGTCAATAAGGCGGATAACCTCACGCTTACGCGTCTCCAGGTTACGCATATACTGCAGCTTCTCTTCTATGGAACGCAGCTCGTTCTCATCAAGCTCGCCGGTCATCTCCTTACGATACCGGGCGATAAAAGGAATCGTATTCCCTTCATCAAGCAAGCTGACAGCCGATTTCACTTTCGTAATGGGCAAGCTAATCTCCGCTGCAATCCGCTTCACGATGCGTTCCTGCTCCGCCGCACGCTCCTCGGCTGTAAGCTCGATTTTTACAGAAGCTTCCACATCTTCATCCTTCATCCGTTGTTTCGTCTCAGCCACTTCTTAACTTCCTCTCGGGTAAAGGGATAAAACCCCTACTTGCCCGATTTAAGCAGGCACGTAAGGGTTGTTGGCCATTTCATAGCCAATCGTTGTTTGCGCCCCGTGACCGGGATACACGCGCACACTTGGATCCAGCTTATATAGTTTGCCGCGGATTGAATCGTACAGATCCCGCTCTCGGCCGCCGGGCAGATCCGTCCGGCCGACCGACATGCGGAAGAGTACATCTCCGCTAATCAGATGCTCATCACAGATCAGGCTGACGCTGCCTGGCGAATGGCCTGGCGTATGCATAACTTTGAAGGTATGCCCAATGAGCTCCAGCTTCTGTCCTTCGGCCAAGCTGAATTCCGCGGGGTCTGTTGTGAGCGGTGCGGTCACATCTGACCATCGGACGGACCCGTTCTTCTTGGCATCAGTCAGCCAATCGGCCTCCAAATCATGAAGATAAACAGGGCATCCAGCCGCTTTGCGGACAGCATCGACTCCGCCCATATGATCGAAATGCGCATGTGTCAGCACGATAGCCTCGATCGTCAGATCCTTAATACGCTCAAGCAGCCGCTTTGGCTGCATGCCCGGGTCGATAATAAACCCGCGTTTGCCGGTTTCCTCCGTAATGAGGTAGCAATTCGTCTGCAGCGGTCCTAGTGTAAACGTCTCGAATTTCAACATGTTACAAAGAAGCAAGCAGCTTATGCAGCTCTTGTACGATCGTTTGCTGGTAGTCGGTGCCTTCTCCGTATCTGCGGCCCATTTCCTGCCTTGCTGCACCAAGCTTTTCTTGATAATCAGCGGCTTCACGGTCTGGATTCGCCAGTTTGAACGCGGTCATTGCTTCCTGCACATGGCTCGGACGCGGCCCCCATTGACCTAGTACATAGCCGCCTGTATCCGTGAATAGGACGATCGGAATTGCACGCCCGCCCATCGTTAGAAATTCATCCATCGTATCCAGATGCTGTTCCATAATAAGAACTTCAGTTGGAATACCGGTATTTTCAAGCACTTTGAAAACAACAGGCACGTTGCGCACGACATCGCCGCACCATTCTGCCGACAAAATCAAGCAGCGCAAATCGTCGCGGTTGTTCAAGGACTCGAAGAACTCGCGATCTTCGTCACTTGCAAACTCAAAACGATTATACCAATCGAGAAAAGCTTCTTTATTTTTCTCCATGGAATCGATAAATTGCTGCGGGCTGATCCCTTTATTCAGCTTGCTTGCTACGTTTTTACTCAATGTAGCGCCTCCTTAAATGGAATATTTATAGAAATATGTACGGCAGTTGACTCCGCTCTATTGTACCAAACGAAGCACAGCCATCACAAATTATACCGATTTGCCGCGGCCTTTTAGCACTTTAAACAAGATATAAGCCACCAGCAGAGCAAGCGCGACCAGAATCGCAGGCTGTACGTAAGGAGCCGCCTTCTCATCGATATTTTCCCATTGATCGCCAAGACTTGATCCTAAGTAAACGAATAATATCGACCATGGAAGAGAGGCAAGCGCTGAGAGAAAGGTAAAGTAGCCAAATGACATTCGGGCCATGCCTGCCGGAATAGAAATCGCTTGACGCATGACGGGAACGAAACGGGCGGTAAACACGATCCCTGCCCCGTACTTATTGAACCAATTCTCTGCTTTATCAAGCTGTTTGGGTCCGATTTTAATGATTTTTCCGTATTTTTCGAAAAAAGGACGGCCAGCGTAGCGACCAATGGCATACAAAATCCATTGTTGGATAACAGCCCCAATCGTACCTGCGATAACAGCTCCAATAAACGTAAATTGGTTGCCGCCCGCATCCGAAACCATGTACCCTGCGTAGCCGAGTACGATTTCGCTTGGGATAACTTCGAGCATAAGTCCGATGATGATACCAAAATAGCCTAAGCCTTCGATCCATTGAAGCAGATTATTAACTACATCGTGAAACCAACTCACCTGTCCATCTCCTATCCATTTCGTAGTCTATGTCTCTATTTGCACGCCTCATACGGTATTCTAGCATACTTCCAGACCAGCCTCCATAGCTGTCATTCTTGTCCAAGCCCAAGCATAGACTAACTGTAATCTAGTAGAGAGAAAAGAAGGTGAAATTACCGATGTCTAAAATTTTCATTATCAGCCGCAAGCAGCTTCGACTATTTTCCATTCTTCTTCTGGTCGTTCTCATCGCCGCAGCCTGCCTCAAATGGAATCAATCCAGAGCCGCTACAGCCATGCCTCAGGAGACCCGGATCATTCAGCTCGTTACGGGCGAGTTTTCTTCCAAAACCGATGATGGCAAGGAAATCGAGGTGTATCGCTTTGATCCAGGAACAGTCATTGTCAATCAAGGCGATAACGTGGAGCTGCATATTACCGGGGTAAACGGGGATTCGCATCCTTTTGTCATCGAGGAGCTTGGCATTAAGGGTGAAGTCACGAAAGGAAAAACAACCATTGTGAAGTTTCATGCGAAGGAAAAAGGCACCTTCCCGATCCTATGCCTTACCCATACCACGATGGAGCACGGCGGACCGATGGTTGGCTACATTGTCGTGCAGTAACGAAGTGACCGCATAAAAGCAGGACGCATATATAAGGGTAGAGAGGAGTCGGTCACGATGAAACCTTCTGCCCAAAAGCATGATTCGGGCTACCCAAGCGCCCGTAAAATTAGACGCGCCTGCGAAAACGAGCTATATCGAACGGTAAAAAGATTGGGTGTGTACGTCTCAAAGGAACGGCTTGCGCAAGCGGAGAAGCTGTATTTTCAGAAGGTTATTCTTAACCTTCCATGGATTCATGAGAACTCCAGTAACCGCAAGCTGCTATCGGACTGGTGGGATGAGAATGTCTGCAAGGATATTGCGGAGCTCTGGGAAGTGGATCATATGAAGCTCTCTGCTGCTTTCCGGGACGCATTCGGCAGTTGAAAATGGGTACACAAATAGCAGCAGCACAGCCCCTCATGGAGCCGTGCTGCTGTTGTCGTAAATGAGGGATTGGCGGTTGTGGGCGTTTCCTTTATCCGATGATCGCGAAGGTTTCTACGCCAGCCGGAATGGTACGAGTCCTAAACAGAACGCCATCATTTCTGATTGCTTGAATGGTGTAGGTTGCGTTAGTCAGCGTAGTGATATTGTTGAAACGAACGACGCCGAAGCGATCGAAGGATGCAGTTGAAACGAGGTGGTTTCCCCGGAACAAGCGGGCGAAAAACCCAGTCGTATTGAACGGTACGCCATTTTGTTGGACCCAGACGACGGTAAGCCGACTTAAGATCGGGCCAGTACCTTGGTTTAAGCTTTTGGGTCTTGCCGCTTTGCGAATCACTTTTCCCGTGCTGGTCATGTTAAGCATTGGTTTGACACGTGAAGATGCCATGGTCATCACTCCTCCCCTGGTTTGCTACAGCATATGCTTAGCCGAATCAAAGGGAGTGGACAATCTAACCGGGGTTTTTGCTTATTTTAGAGAGTAGTGGGGAACAGCCCGTGGGTATGGAAGAATAGTGAGGAACACTAGAGGGAAATGAGGACCTAGGGTAGTGAGTTACAGCTGAGGGGTAGTGAGGAAAAGCGAGAGTTGAGAATCCAACGAGGTAGAGAAAACCAACTTAGCTGGCCGCTAATCATGTTCTTGTACCATCATCCGACTCTCTTCCTCTGCTTCCTTGGCCGCCTTTGTGATGTAAAATTTGCGTCCGTTGACTTTGAACGGGCGTGTTTGCGCTTCATAAGCTTGATAAAATCGAACAGCCTGCTCCGCTGCCTGCTGCGCGGCGCTTAACTGCTTGGCGGCTCGCAATTGCTGCGCGAGCCGGGTCATCGTCACAACCGCATCCGATTGGATGCTGCGGTTGTACCGGTCATAGCGCAAGGCGGCGCGCATATAGGCCGCCGCCTGCGCTGGATGGCCGAGCTCGGCTTCATTGCTGCCGAGCGCCCAAAGAAGCGGAACGGACTGCGGCTCATAGCGCAGTCCGGCAGCGAGCAGCGCCGCCCTCTCCTGCGGCGGCGCGAGCTTGGCCAGCTCGGCGCGAATCCGGCTCCAGTACGGATTCGCGCCGAGCGCCGCGCGCAGCGCGGCCTCCCGTGCAGTTCCTGAGGCGGCAAGCGCCGCCTTGCGGTACTGCACGGAGCGATCGAACCGCCAGCTGTATGCGGCGCTGGCGGTTAAAAGCATGGCAGCAAGCAGTATGGCGGCTGCCTGAATAATGGGGTAGCGGTGCCCCAGCACCTTTTGCGGCGGTAAGTGTGGCCGTTCTATTGTCCCAGGCGCTGATTCAATCCGGCTGTACAACACCACCCAGCTTAGAAGCAGCAGCCAATAGTAGCCAAATGACATATCAAAATCAATGGATGCATGCGCGAGCAGTACAATAATCGGCAGCAGGCCCGCTCGATCTCGAACCCAAACCCGTCGAAGCATCAACGTAAACACCAAAATCAAACTGATGAGCCCAATAACACCCAAATCCAGCATCACATCCAAATAACCGCTATGGACTTCCGTACCCGTATAGGGCTGTGTTTGAATTTGCGAAAACAGCATCCGCCAGGTGTCCCCGCCTTGCCCAAGCAAAGGAGACTTCTTGATCAATAACAGCGCATCCGTATAAAACAGCTTACGAGCAGCAGCCGTTTGAAAATGACCGCTCAAGCGCCCATGAACGACTGCCGGAAGCAGCAGTACTGTCATGATAACCGCAGCTGCCCATCCGCTCCATGCAAAATAAGCTAGCCTGCGTCTCCCATCTACCTTGATTATCAGCCTGCGAATAAGGGCAAATACAGCCAGAGCAACAGCGATTATTGCGAACAATAATAGCGCGTCCAGGGTCATCCCCTTTATTGTTCCGCTCACAGAAGCCCCCCCGCTTCGACCGCCAATATGCACGACAAACCGGTAAGCTCCCCCTGCTGCTGCTAAGGTACAGCCGCTATATAGCAGCCACTTCGGGCGTTCATCCCGTGATACAAGTACGAGCCCAACAACCCATCCCAGCGCACCAACAAGCCAAGCGCCTCTGGATTCTGTGAGCAATAACACCAGGAGCACAGGCACGACCTGCACCGCCGCGAACCAGAATGCCGAGTTAGAACGCGCGCGGACGAGCAGCAGCCAAAACCAGACCAAATAGGCACTCATGACAGCGCCTAGGAAGTTGGGATATTGTACGAAGCCCGATAGTCTTGCTCCAATTGCTGATAGCCGGAGGTCTCCAGTTGTCATGACGATAGCCGGAAAAGAAATCCATCCCATCCACCCCGCCAATGCCCCCCAGATGACAAAAGCACCCGCTGCTTGCAATGCAGCAGAGAGCCAGCTGCGACCCATCGCGGATCCAAAGAAGGCTGCAGCTAGCCACATATAAGCAGCGTAGGTCGACCAGCGAATCGCCTGCTCCATTGTACTTTGCACCGATGCCGGTTCATGCATTAATGATAGCAAATATAAGAATGCCATCCAAAGAAGCCCGAGTACCGGACCTGGAATATTAGGTATATATTTGAATGGATGCCGCTGCTCTGACCGTTCGATAGAGGATTCCCTCTGTCGCCCAAAACGCGAATAAACGGCCCTGATAACCGCCAGCATTAGCGCTGCGACAATAATCAACCATTCCAAACGATAGAATTTCACATCAAAAAACATTCCAAAGCGATATGCAGAATACGCCAGCGTCACCGAAGTTACTAAAGCGGCAATACCTATACCTACTGCTGATTTGCAGTTTTTTGGCCCCATCAATTCATCACCCATATATTACCCATTATTCCCGCTGAATGTGATATACAAGCTCATTCATCCAAAAAAGTTTGAGTTATCGCACGCATTAATGGTTACCGCACAGGTTTTGAGTGTCAAGCGACTTTGGTGCGCAGCACCACGAGGCACAAACACAAAACCGGAGCCCCGGTTTTCCGCACTTAAAATTCCCGCGCAGGTTTTGGTGTTTGAGCGACTTTGGTGCGCAGCACCACGAGCACAAACACCAAACCGGAGCCCCGGTTTACCGCACTTAAAAATTGCCGCGCAGGTTTTGGTGTTTGAGCGACTTTGGTGCGCAGCACCACGAGAGCAAAAACACCAAAACCGGAGCGCCGGTTTACCGCACTTAAAAATGACCGCGCAGGTTTTGGTGTTTGAGCGACTTCGGTGCGCAGCACCACGAGAGCAAAAACATCAAAACCGGAGCACCGGTTTACCGCACTTAAAAATTGCCGCGCAGGTTTTGGTGTTTGAGCGACTTTGGTACGAAGTACCACGAGAGCACAAACACCAAAAAACCGGAGCCCCGGTTTTCCGCACTTAAAAATTGCCGCGCAGGTTTTGGTGTTTGAGCGACTTTGGTACGAAGTACCACGAGAGCACAAACACAAAAACCGGAGCACTCCCGGAGCTTCCACTTACTTTCCCTCCTTCCTCCGGTAGTACGCAGCGATCTGCTCACGCAGCAGGTATGCACGTAACGCGCGCTGCTGTTGATCATTAATATCGTGAAACCGGGCACCGTAAAAGGTTTGATCTTTGTCCGATTCTTTCCGAATGATTTCCAATGTACAATGTAGCTCGAAGCCGAGCATGATGACTGCTTCAAGCCGTTCCTCCTCATTCAGCGCCGGACCCATCATTGTAAAGCCGATACCGGTTGAACTGATATTCCGCACAGTTAAGTCAATGTGATCATCTGCTTCGAACCATAATACCGTGCCATCCTTCGTCTGCCTTGATTCCCTCATTTTGCGCTTAATCGTTCCATACTGTGTAACTTCAAACCGCGGCGATTCTCGTTTCTCGTCCTGGCCTACAAGTAAACCCGCCGGGAAAATAACAGTGATTGATCCTTCCGCCTTTGCAATGACAGATGTTTGGATTCGCTGAGTGCCAACTGGAGAGTAAATTGTCAATAGAACCGGATTGCCGAGCTCGAAAGACTTAAATTCGCTCATTTCGATCTCCATCATTTCACCTTCGATATGAGCTAGTGTTCCGGTAGACACATATCCTTCTTTCTCTACAACGGTTCTGCTATGCAATAGCGCTTTGGATGAAATAGCCGCCTTATTGGCACCGATCATATCTTTTCTCGAATACTTCATCGTCTGCACCCCTTTAATTAACAGCTTCACACACAAACTAAAAAAACCGCCTGGTATAACCTGGAGGCCGGTTCGTTTCACCTCTTATTCCAAGGTGTTCCTTTCGGCAGCCAGGCTGTCATTCGTTCTGTACAGAACATTAGACCCTATAGCTTTGCGTCCTTGCTTTTCAGCAAGTTTGCTATTATCGATGGTATGAAATTGGATTATAATTCATCTACAATCAATAGATTGTTTTCATCCTTCAGATCAATTTGGTACGGAGCAGTTGGCACGGTTCCGTCTGCTTCGCGCAGAACGCGAACGATAGGGCGATGAAGAGCCAATGGATTGTTAAGCACGACAACAGCAACCTGACCTGTACTGAGCAGCACCGTGGTCGCAACCGGATAAATCGAGATATGCTTGCAAAACGTTTTAATTAAATCAAGTTCGAAGAAGGTATTGCCTGCTGCAAATAGAAACTCAATCGCCTCTGACGGCTTGTACCGCTTCCGGTGCGGTCTGGGGGAGGTTAGCGCATCGTACACGTCAGCAAGCGCAATAATTTGCGCGTATTCATGAATCGCATCACCTTTAAGCTGACGCGGGTATCCGGATCCATTAAATCTCTCGTGATGCTGAAAAGCACAATGAGCGGACAACAGCGAAATATCATGCTGTGCCCGAATGATATT
Source organism: uncultured Paenibacillaceae bacterium (assembly GCA_963793665.1). Classification (GTDB taxonomy): domain Bacteria; phylum Bacillota; class Bacilli; order Paenibacillales; family Paenibacillaceae; genus Paenibacillus_Z. The sequence continues at coordinate 228,291 of CAWCBD010000002.1, read as the reverse complement.
AAATCCCTCCTCGGTATGCTTCTCCATCGCAGCCCGTTCCGCACTTGTGAACGGCGAGGTCTTATACAATAATTCTTTAGGGATTTTAGTCATTCCAATATCGAATAAAAGTGCACCCATCCCAAGCTCTTCGAGTTGATTTCGGTTATAGCCCTTCGCAAGTCCCATAATACCGGCTAATATCGCGACATTCACAGAATGTTGGAACAGATAACCGTCTGCTACCTGAATGTTCGTTAGACTAACCATTACGTCCTCGCGTGTCATCAGGTCCTGCATAATATCCCCAAACACTTTCCGGAAGGATCGGCCCATTTCTGGAGCAATGGTTCTGCCTTTCACTACGGGTTGATCAACGAGCGTACTCATCGTTTTGAACACAGTCTCCGTCGCTTTTTTACGAGTATTATCATGAATCGCGCTTGTCGGCTCCAGATCCTCTGTCATTGGATCATCTATAAAAAGCATATCAATACCGAGTGTCGTTAACCGCGTTATAAACCGCTCATTCAACTCAACACCAACACCAAGCAAAATATTTCCATTTTCCTGCAAAATTGCCCGAGCTAATTTATCTCCTGGCTTTACGGAGTTAATGTGCAATTTTCTCATCTGTTACTCCCGCCTTTAATCGCTTCCTACGCTTAAGCTTGCTTAGCCTCAGGCTCGGCTAGTCTGCGTTTTGTTAACTTCTTGTCCATATACATCCGTTTGTCAGCGGATTGAACAAGCTGACTTAATTGTGTTCCATCTTCAGGGAAAACCGCTCTTCCTAGAGATACCGATAGACGCATCCCTGTCCGCTGAGAAAGCTTTAATAGCTGTTCATGCAGATTGGAAGACAGCTTCTCTATCCCTTTATCATCGGCATATGGACAAATCATAATGAATTCATCTCCGCCCCATCTGCCGACAATTTCTCCCTTAACCGAACATTCTTTGAGCGTCTGGGAAATCATCTTAAGTGCGATATCTCCCTGGAAATGTCCAAACCGGTCATTGACCTCTTTAAAATCATTCACATCGAGCAATAAAACGGACATTCTTTTGTTTTTACGCTGCGCTTGCACATTCAATTTCGGATACCCAGTCTCCATAAAGCGACGATTATAAACGCCCGTAACGACATCTATGTAGGAATCTGCTCTAAGCTGATCATATTTACGGCCTAATATCCACGCTATCGGAAGTCCGGCAATGGCAATGATTGCTGCACCGGCAGAAGCTGCCACAGAGCTATTGAGTCCGCTTGACCAATAACTAAGACCGGCCGTAAACAGTATAGTGCCAATCGTAATCGCCCCTGCTGTAATACGCCCTTCGTACGACATACGCCTGTCCTCCGCTCCCTAGAAATTAACGATTCGGTTACGACCATCGTCTTTGGCTCTATAGAGGGCCATATCAACTTTAACGAAGAGCTCACGCAGATAGGCTTTGGCGTCCACAACATGAACTTCCGTTTGATTCTCTATCGATAGAACCCCCATGCTTATCGTTACCGAAATGAATGTATTATCGATACCTGCAGGGATTTTGTTGCTCTCAACAGCTGAACGGATTCTCTGTGCTAATAGATCAGCTTGAGCTCGGTTCGTATGAGGCAGGTAGACGGTAAATTCTTCGCCGCCGTATCTTGCCAATATATCGGTTCTTCTTAATGATCCCCGAACAATTTCGGCTGTTTGTTTGATCACTTCATCGCCAACAGGATGTCCATACTTATCATTAACTGCCTTGAATAAGTCAATATCAAATAAAAAGATAGCAAACGGAATTCGGTACCGCACATTCGTTATGACTTCATGTTCAAGCTGCTGCATGAGGTATCGGCGATTGAAACATCCGGTTAAGCCATCTGTAATTGCCATTCTCTCCAGCTTTTGATTCGCTAGAAACAGCTCATCTTGCATAAACATGAGTGCCTGGTTACGCTCCTGAAGAGCAACATATTGCTTCTGGGAATCGTCAATGAGCTCTCTGAGCTCTGAAACATCCTGGAATGTGATAACTTTCCCGATTATTCGCTCCCCAACGATGATGGGCGCTACATGCAAGGTTAGATAAAGAAGTTTATCATCCATATTCAAGCATATCTCTGTTTGCAACCTGCCACCGGGACTCATCCAATACGCTTCAAGAAATTCAGCTGCCCGATTACCAGGCGAGAAGGATTCGATCAACTTTTCTATGTCAAACGTATCTCCCACGTTAATCCCAAACAGCGGATTAAAAGCCCGGTTCATTTCGATGACATGCTCCTGATCATCCAACACGATGATGCCAACCGCTATCGTATCGACAACGTCCTGTTGAGCGACTTTAATAATATCGAATGTCCGATGCTTCTGGATCGAAACAATAAAATAAATGTCCGATACCACGATACCAGTCGAAGTAAGCCCGGCTATAACCGGAAGCCAAGAAGAAAGAATCACGTTCACAATGATGTCCAAGCTTGCAAAGCCAACTAGAATGAATATGCCCAAAAGCGCGTTCGCGATCTGTGGTCTTCTATGCTGTGAACCGGCTGAACGATAAGCCTTCCAAAGTAAAATAACAGAATATACATAATAACATAAGAGCAAAACGATCATAAACCAAAAAATCGGTCCGTAAATCCGCATCTCATAATGACCATTTACATCGGAAACAAATGCATTTCCCGGGTTCCACACGATCCCAATTACGGAGAGCAGTGATGGTAAAAGCATATAATAAAGAGATTTCCGTGTTGGCGAATACGACGGATTGATTAGAAATTTCGAGAAAAGAACCCACCCGAAGCCGAGCATCGATAAGCCGACAAACGAAAACGTGATGTAGGTGAGCTGGAGTTGAGGGTTGTCTGTCGTGTGAACGGCAACTTGGCCTAAGGGCCAAATCATCATAAAGAAGTGGAACAGCAGATAGACCTTATGCAGCGTTCGTAATGACATTACATGCCAAGACATATACGAACAGTGCGAATAGAATAAGAAAAAGACTTAAGTCGAGCCATGTCAATAGTCCCACAATGCTTCACCCAATCAGCGAGTTATAGTAATAATTATCGACCTGGGACCAGCCATACTCTCCCATTCTATCACAATGCGTATTTATTCGACAATGACCTGTGTGATCTTATTTAACAGCTTCCGTTACCCCCGTAAACCGATCAGCAAGCGCTCGCTCCAAGTAGGGCGAAAGTCTTAGTGTATCACGGAAGGCAACATATTCGTCCCATTTGCGCTGCGTATCGGTTGGCATTCCCCGCACAGCACGAATAAGCATGTTCTTAGGCGTGTGCTCGGGATCGATAAATTCAAGCAGCTGTGTCTTATAGCCAAGCACTTCAAGAAGCTGGGCGCGTACGGCATCCGTCGCCAGGGCTGAAAATCGTTCTTTCAGCAAGCCATGCGATAAAAGCGGTTTTAACGCTTCATTGGCTACTTGTCGGAATAATTCATGCTGGCAGCATGGAACAGATAGAATAACAGACGCTCCCCAGTCGATCGCTTTCACAAGCGCAGCATCCGTTGCCGTATCGCAGGCATGCAGAGTTACAACCATATCTACTGCGGATTGATCCTCATATTGCGCAATGTCTCCAACCTGGAAATGCAGCTTCTCATAACCTAATTTGCGGGCTAATTCGGTACAGAACGCGATAACATCTTCTTTTAAATCCAATCCTACAACCGATATCTGGCGCTTCAGCTTGACAGCAAGCAAATGGTAGAGCGCGAAAGTTAAGTAGGACTTCCCGCAGCCAAAATCAACAATTTTGATTTCCCGGTCCATCGGCAAATGAGGCAGGACATCAGTAACCATTTCAAGGAACCGGTTTATTTGCCTGAATTTATCCTGTTTCTTGGCAATAACCTGTCCATCCTTGGTCATGATGCCAAGCTCAATCATGAACGGAATGAGTTCCCCTTCTTGAACGATGCGCTGCTTCTGGCGGTTATGGGATACAGAATCCGCCGATGCTTTTGCCGTTGCAGGCTTGATCAGCATCGTTGCTTTGCCTTTCTTGGAGAACAGCAGCTGTGCGTCAGCTTCGATTGTCTTGAACAGCGCTTGGCGGTAATGCTGCTCCAGCCAAGCTATAATTCGCGAGCAGGCTTCGGCTTGCGGTACGTTCTCATGCGTAACCTTCGTCTGAAAGTGATACTCGAATTGGATATGCTTCTTTCCTTTCAGCTCAATAGGACGGATGACTGTTTTCGCTGGAATGTTATCTTCCTTACGACGCAGCTGACTGAATGTAGCTTGACGCAAGGTTCCGTTCTCTACCCATTGCTTTATATCCTCTTGCCATTGTTCCATCTTCTCTCATTCAGCTCCTATACCTTCTTTAAAAATCGATAATCGCATGCGTCCCTCCATGACCTCGTTCTTCGGAAGTCCACCTTCGATTAGCCGCTCATCCGGAAGAAGCAGCATTCGACGATAGTAATCATCCGCTTCCTCCCAAGGGACTGCCCCATCCTCCAACAATTCATGTAATACATTCTCAGCCAGGTCATAGCGTCTTTCCGCTTCATACCATTCAAACACCAGCAGCTTGGTCGCTGCAGGCAGCTCATAGACGTTCAGCGCAGCGGCCAGATCTGCTGCCTCTTCAGATGGTGTACGCAGCAGGGATCGGTGAATCCAGCAGAGAAAGACGTATAAAGAGATGAAACGCTTTTAACCGGCTCACATAGCTTTGATCCGGCCGACCGAGCTCATCCAGAATTTCGGCCTCTTCTTTCATAAGCAAGGCAATGGCATGCAAATTGGCTGTCTCCACAACGCCATTGGTTGTCATTATCCGCACAAGATCAGCATCGGACAAGGATCGTATGAGTTTGGCATTCAACCGAAACTGCTGATTGAACAGATCATCGATAATCAGAAGGGCCTCCTCCTGTTTATGCTCTTTACGCAGGCCCATCATTTGCCCCATTACCTGCGCCATCTGTCCAATCATCCGCATGAAATAATCTCTTTCGAACATCGCTGCATCCTCTGCCTCTCCCTGGCTAGCTAGATTGTAGATAGAAAGCTTAAGAACGCCAAGACATGTTCCCCTAGCTCTGACGGCGCTTCGGCCATCGACATATGGCCCGCCCCGGAAAGCAGCACTTGCGAGACATGAGGTCCCTTTGTGGTAAATGTATTCTCGACCGGAATTACTCCATCCTCCGAACCCGCGATAAGCAGAACAGGGATTCGCAGCTGATTTAGGAAGGCTGTCCGGTCAGGGCGCGCCTTCATCCCAAGCGCTGTCGCTGCAGCACCTGCTGCTGATGTTCCATAGCCGATCTCAATGATGCGCTGTACCGTTTCCTTCATGGATTCGAGGTGAGCTGGCGCGAACAGCTTCGGAACTAAACCGTTCACAAAAGGCTCGATTCCGCCGCTTAGTATCGCTCCCGCTGCTTTATCGCGGTTTTTCTTCGCTTCCTCGCTATCTGGTTTTGCAGTGGAATGAATCAGACTCAGTGACTTTAAACGGTCCGGATTGCGCTGTGCAAAGGCCAGCGAGACGTATCCGCCCAGCGAATGGCCAAACAAGCTTATTTTGTCGATACGAAGAGCATCCAATAAAAGCAGCAGATCCTCTGCGAAAGCATCCATTTCGTAGACATCATCCGTTGGTGCACCGCTGCGCCCATGTCCGCGAAGATCCGGAATGATGATACGAGCTTTACGCTCCACAATCGGTAGAATTTGTTCCCAATAAGATGAGCTTCCGCAAAAGCCATGAAGAAGCACAGCAACAGGATCTGACGAATCAGAATGGTCGTCCTGGCTCCGTGAATCATAATACGCGATTTGTCGTCCTTCAGCTATAGTGACCGTTTGATTGGCTAATGATATAGCGTTCATAGCATCTCATCCTTCCTATTCGATAATCATCGAGCTTCTTCTATTTACCCTATCCTCATCCATTCCAAAAGCTGACCAAGCATCATGTGCGGCATCGGCAATGAAGCGGGCCATACCCATTACTACGTATAGAGAGGCACTTTGCAGACTCCAATAAGGCTTAACACTGAGCGGGCCGACTATGCCCTCCAGACTATAATCGCCAATCGGCGGCAGACGCTTGCCCACTGCTCTTGCCGGATATAAAGGTCCTTCCGAAATGAGATAGCTGCTTTCCTCTGCTGCCTTGCCCAAGCAGGCGTCAATCGCAATAATAGTCATTGACGGGGGAATAGCCCCTATCTCAGCTTCGTACCGAGTCGAATCACAGGGCGTTTGCAGCGTGCCAATTACGTTCGGCCATCCCTGCTCCTTCAGAAGCGATCCGATCAAAGGACCGAAGGAATCACCAGTTGACCGATCCGAGCCTATACAAATAAAAATGAGCTTAGACCGATCTGGGTGCTTAAGCGCAATGTTAGTAAAGAACTGGCGGACACCCTCTATATTACACTTCTGCCTGGCATGCTGCTCGCGAATTGCATCCCGGCTCATTTCCCTGCGCGCCTTAGCCCGATTTCCCATGATGAACAAACCCCACTTCGAAAGCATAATACGGAATCATTACATCTAATTGTACCCAAATGGGCGGCAGGCTTCAAATGGAACCCAGGTAGCGGGCACTGTCCTGCACGTGATACAATACGGACAACCGTATAGGTAGGAAAGGGAGGCTTACGATTATGAAAAACTTAATGGATCCGACAGCTGAAAATGTCGAGTTTATGATAGAAGCCATCAAAACCAAGCTGAGAATGGCATCTGGAGCAGCGATGCAGGCTTCGAACTTCGACCTGGACAAGTATGAAGATATGAAAGACATCTATGACATTGTAGCCAGCAAAGATAAGTTCAGCATCAGCGAGGTAGAAGCGCTCGTCTCCGAGCTTGGCCGTCTGCGTTCAAAACAATGACATCTCATTACAAATGTTAACAGTTAATTACATTATTCGACTTTATTTAACAGAAAGAAACCGGTGCTGCTAAGCGCCGGTTTCTTTCTGTTCCATCATTTGTAAGCGTTATCCATTTAGCTATGAATCGTTCGAAGGGTTTGCAATTGGGGACGCAGCTGTTATGGACAGCTTGATGGTAACGGCTTTATGCTCACCCTTCAGGAAATGAGCAAGACGCTCAAGCTTATCGGCCAGCTCAGGCCCTGTTAAAGTTGAATTCAGCTCATAGCCGAATTGATCGGCAGGAGCGCTGTGCTGGGTCGATACATAAGGTGAGGACGAGTAAGCATCCGCTCCACTGCGCGATGAAAGCAGCTGCTCCGGCGAGAATTTATCTGATTTGTTAACGACCCTCTCGTATATTCGCAGCTTCTTGAGAAGCATATAATACTGGGCCGAATGCTTGAATCCCCAAGCATCCCGAATGTCCTTCAGCGTATAATCCATCTTCCACTGCTTCAGCTTTTCCACTTGCTCATCGGTCGATAAGCTTAAAAATTGTTCTAACGGTACGATTGGTAACGGCATAGTGAGCCTCCCGATATCTAAGATTGGTTCATACATTAATTTTCGCTGCAAACAGCAGTATTCCTCTTATTAATTATAAAAAAATCCCATTAATTAATACTATCATACATCAGATTGACACAACAAACAAAAAAGACGATCTTTTCCGGGTAATAACCGGAAAACGACCGTCTTTGGCAGGTTTATAACTTTTGTGAGTCTTCAAACTAAGCATTAGCTGCTGGCGGTTAAACCAAGAGAAAGCAAGAATCGGCTGAATGCTTCTTGACCTTCTGCCGTTCGTTTGTAGACACCGGCATCCTTAAGAACGTCAAGGAATTTGCGTCCTACTTCATCACGAAGCACCTCTTCGGCTTGCCTAGCGGATAAGCTGGTGCCGTGAGCGGAGATCATGCCTGCGATCCAGTCCGCATGCTTGGCGAGGGAGCCATCATTTAGAGCAGTCTGATCAAGAACGGCCTCCCCTGTAAGCAGGGCAGCAATTTCTTCAAGTTCGATTTTCAAACGGCCAGGGAGTACTGCAAGACCCATAACCTCGATAAGACCGATGTTTTCTTTCTTAATGTGATGCAAATGCTGATGGGGGTGGAAAATACCGTCTGGATGCTCGGCGCTCGTACGGTTATTGCGAAGCACAAGATCCAGCTCATATTCGCCGTTGTCACGAATTCGCGCAATTGGCGTAATCGTATTATGAGGCACCTGTACACCGTCTTGAGCGGAGTATGCCAATATATCCGCGGCCGGGTCGCTGTATGCTCTCCATGCTTCCAAAATGCGGCCGGCTGCTTTCAACACAGCTGACTTGCTTGTACCATTCAGACGGACGACTGACATCGGCCATGCAACAGTGGCATAGCGCAGACCTGGCTCGGTTGAATCCGTAAATACCGCTTCAACAGGCGCTGTCTCCATCGGGAATACATGGCGTCCAGCCTGGAAATGGTCATGGTTCAGAATCGATCCGCCAACGATGGGCAGATCGGCATTCGAGCCGATGAAATAATGCGGGAACACATCGACAAAATCAAGCAAACGAGCGAACGATTCGTTTGAAATCCGCATCGGTTCATGCTTGCCCTTAAATACGATGCTGTGCTCGTTGTAGTACACATAAGGCGAGTATTGAAAGTACCACTGTTCATTTTGAAGCTCAATCGGGATAACGCGAAGATTTTGGCGGGCCGGATGATCAGCGCGGCCTGCATAGCCGATGTTATCGACACAAAGCAAACACTTCGGATAATGGCCGGGAGCCATCGTTTTAAGCAGAGCGATTTCCTTCGGATCCTTCTCCGGCTTCGACAGGTTGATCGTAATCTCCAGCTTGCCGTACTCTGTAGGCTGCTCCCAATATTGATTCTTTGAGATGCGGTCCATCCGAATATAATTGGAATCGATATTCATGCGGTAGAAATCATCCGTTGCCTCAGCGACGCCGCCAGCTGCGGATATCCGCCCAAATTTCGCCGCAGTTTCCGAGGGGCGCGGCATAAGCAGTCCCATAATACGCGCATCCAATAGATCGCGGAACGTCCCTATATTATCTGAAATAAGATCAATCGAAGCGCCGTAATCAAGCAGCGGCTCAAGCAGCGGTACCGGGCTTTCCAAATGCTCATGAGGAACCTCGCCGCTGTAGGCTTCGGTGAAGCCAAATAAATCAAGCAGCGCATTTCGGGATAAATAGCTGTCCAGAGGCCCAATGAGCTCCCGCTGTGCAGCGAATTGTACGAGACGTTCAATAAGAACGAGCGCTTCATCTGCGCTAGGTATGTGATGTTGTTGTGTCATGATAGGCTCCTTTGTAAATATCCAAGCCAACCCGCCCATGCAAGCAGGGCGGGTTGGCACTGTCATTTTATTTATCGTTGTAGCCGCTCGGGTTCGCTTGATGCCAAGCCCATGCGCTGCCAATAATATCTTCCAGCTTGTTGCGCACCGGGTTCCATCCCAGCTCCTGACGCGCACGGTCAGACGAGGCGACGAGTACCGCAGGATCGCCTGCACGGCGCTCTTCGATCACCGCTGGAATTTCACGGCCAGTTACTTGGCGCGCAATATCGATTACCTGCTTCACAGAGAAGCCTGTACCGTTACCAAGGTTATAAACCGCGCTCTCTCCGCCATTCCGTAAACGATCCACCGCAAGAAGATGCGCATCCGCTAAATCACTAACGTGGATATAGTCACGCACACAAGTTCCATCCTCTGTCGGATAGTCTTCTCCAAAGACCGAGATATGGGCACGTTGACCAAGTGCCGCCTGGATAACTAAAGGAACCAGATGCGTCTCCGGGCTGTGGTCCTCGCCGATACGGCCGCTCGCATGAGCACCCGCCGCATTGAAGTAACGAAGGGCGACGAATTTTAAACCGTATGCGGTATCGTACCACTTCATCATTTTCTCCATGGCAAGCTTTGTTTCACCGTACGTATTCGTCGGAAGGGTCCGATCTGTCTCCAGGATCGGCAGGCTTTCCGGCTCGCCGTACGTTGCCGCAGTCGAGGAGAAGACGATCTTCTTCACGTCATATTGAACAAGCTTCTCAAGGAGCTCAAGCGTCCCGTATACGTTGTTGTGATAATATTTGCCCGGATCCTTCATGCTCTCGCCGACGAGTGAGTTAGCGGCAAAATGAATGACCGCGTCGATCTTGTTTTCTTGAAATACGGTATCTAGAAACGCCGCATCCCGCAGATCCCCTACGTACAGCTTACCGCCAAGAATGGCGTCTTTATGTCCTTGCTGCAGGTTGTCCACAATTACGATTTCTTCACCGCGCTCAACGAGTGCAGCTACGGCATGCGAGCCAATGTAGCCTGCTCCTCCAGTTACTAATACTGCCATTTGTTTTCTCCCCTTATCGATTTCATATCCATAAGACCGAAATCATCGTTTTTTATGATAATTGCTCTACGCCGTTGCCGATTGTGCAGACATAGAAATCCGCTGTCAGTCCTGTCGCCGCTGTATATTGACGTCCAACCTCTTCCTTAAACCTTTCAATACTATCCTCGTGAACAAGTGAAACGGTACAGCCGCCAAAGCCGGCGCCAGTCATGCGTGAACCAAGCACACCTTCAACCGAGCGAGCCGCTGTTACCATTGCATCAAGCTCTGCGCCGGTTACTTCATACAAATCACGAAGCGAGTCATGGGACTCGTTCATCAGCTGACCGAATGCTTCAAGGTTATTGGCTTTGAGCACTTCGATGGAGCGAATGACGCGGTCGATTTCTTCTACTACGTGCTCCGCGCGTTTACGAACGATATCATCCTTGATCAGATGCTTATTCGCGTTAAAATCTGCAAGCGACAGCTGACCTAGTAATGTCAGGTTCGGAAAAGCAGCCTTCAGATCAACAACAGCCTGCTCGCATTGGCTGCGGCGCTCATTGTAGGCGGAGTCGACAAGACCGCGGCGTTTATTCGTATTGCCGATTACTAATTGATACTTGCCGGATTTGAATGGCACCAAATCATATTCCAGCGTATCGCACATAAGCAGGATGGCATGATCTTTACGGCCGTTAGCTACTGCGAATTGGTCCATAATGCCGCATTGAACCCCATTGAATTCATTCTCGGATTTCTGTGCCAGCAAGGCAATCTTAACCGTATCTGTCTTATGTCCGGCCAGTGTCAGCAGCGCGAACGCTGTAACAACTTCAATGGAAGCGGAGGAGGAAAGCCCTGCACCGTTAGGAATTTCACCATGGAACAATAGGTCAAAGCCTGTATCGAACTTAATTCCGCTTTGCTCAAGCTCATTCACAATTCCCTTCGGATAGTTCATCCAGTCATCCGCTTCGTCATAAACGATCGGCTCGATTGGCAAATGCTTGTGCTCGGCGAAGTTGGTCGATGCCAAGCCAAGCTGGCGGTCACCCCGTTTGCGGATCAGCAGCGTCGTTCCGAAGGTTAACGCCGCCGGGAAAACATAGCCTCCGTTGTAATCGGTATGCTCGCCGATCAGGTTAACCCTGCCTGGAGCGTGAAAAACGCTAATGCCTTCTGATGATTCTCCATATACGTTAAGAAATCGTTGTGTAAGCTCTTGGATGTTAGCCATTCCAGCATCACTTTCCTTCTCTTGTAGTTTGTTTGCTTCTAGGTTCAGTATAGCTCAATGGATGGAAGAACAAAATGGCTTGATGTGAGTACCACATAGATAAATATGACTTTATTTCGAACATGTAAAGATAGCTGTGTTACAATAAATGTGAGGTAAGACGTTGATATATGAAGGAGATGCAGCCACTTGGACCTGCCAATTACCTATTCTGTCGTATCCAATCCGGTACCGAATGAACATGGTGATATATATGTTTTATTTTCTGGAGAGAGCCAGACTAAGCCCTCCCATATGATCGGACCTAAAGTTTATGACTTTTATCTGATGCATCATGTATTGTCCGGGGTCAGGTACCTTCTCTTACGAAGGCGGGCATCGCGTGGTTAGCGCGGGACAATCCTTCATTATTCATCCTGAACAGCTGATCAGCTATGCCTCAAGCGAATCCGACCCTTGGCGATACCGCTGGACTGCTTTCGAAGGCACTCATGCAGGCGGGCTAGTCTCCGGAGCTGGCTTATCCAAGCAAAACCCCATTATCGATACGGGCCGCAATCCGCGAGTCAGCGTGCTGTTCAACAGCATTGCGCGTTCCTTTCGCGCAGGAGGGCCAACAGCGCATCTTCGCGCTGCCGGATACCTGTATTTGTTATTCGCTGAGTTCGGTTCTGTATTGAACGGCGATGAGGCCAGCGCCCAGCACAGGGGCAGCGACGGAGAAGCGCTCATCCAGCAGATTATCCGTTACTTATCGACCCAATACGCAGAACCGGTATCCATCGAGGATATGGCCGATATGCTGGGTTATAACCGCGCTTATTTATCCAGGCTCTTCAAGCAGCAGAACTGGCATTACGCCGGTTACATTCCTGCTTAAGCTGCGCATTGATAAAGCGCATTTACTGCTGCGTGAACGGCTGGAGCTGACGATTGAGCAGATCGCCGCCTCGGTCGGCTTCCAGGATCCGCTCTATTTCTCCAAGCAGTTTCGACGGTTCTACGGGCAATCACCGACTGCTTACCGGGAAGCGATGAAGTCGCTGTAGCCGCCTCGTCCCTTCGGATGCCAAAATGGTATCAAAATAGACCGTTCAGGAGTGAACGGTCTGGGGCGGGCCGGTACTGAAAATCTTCGTTCGATATTATCCATAATTCAACGCACTATTAGCAGAATGACAGCGAAGCGCGAAAGTAGACCGTTCATGGATGAACGGTCTACTTTCGTTTGTTACATGCTTCCTTACGGTGGGGCGATACGTGTTGGCAGCGTCGACTTCTGCACCGCACTCAGCTCCCGGCGCTGTTCTAAACCAGAATCAGCGGGTAGTAAACGACAGCCGGATCATATTCATCCCCATTAAACTGGTTGCCGCCCCATGCGATCACGACGATTTTGTCATGATCCATCTCTTTCTCCAAACGGTCCGCTTCCTCAGGGCTGATACCCATTGATTTGAGCTTCGCGCGAAGCTCGCTTCCCCGGGATCTGAAGATGTTGGCAATCGCTGTATCGAGCCCCTCTTCGGCAACGCCGATCTGCTCGACGTTCATTTCCTCCGCGATCCGCTTCGTGCGATCTTTGTCATGCGCAAGGATATACAGATGCTCTTTATCGTAACCCTTTAATTTGTAGTACTGTATTTGCTGACGTGCCTCTGTAATGTTATTGACGGTATGAACGTTGGTTACTTGAATGTCCATCGTAATCCCTCCTTGGTTTGGTGTCTGGCAAGTGCGTAAGGCTAGTGCGTTACTGCAAATGCGTTACTGCAATCTTACTGCAAGTGCACTACTGCAAGTGCGCTGCTGGGTGTGATGGTGATGGCTTTGTTTAGACTCGTCTTCTGCCGAAGATCAGCGAAACAACAAAGATGATCAGGAAAACAAAGAATAAAATTTTCGCGATGCCGGCAGCTGCTGATGCCAGCGTGAAAAAGCCCAGAATACCTGCCACTATAGCAACGATGAAAAATAAGGCTGCCCATCCTAACATAGGTAACTCCACCTTTCTTTTGTTTAGTTTGTGCTGCTCACCATCTTAACTTGGATATACACCGCTTATCGCCCTGATGAAACTTAGAGCGACCCCATTTTATGCCGATTTCGAGCCGGATTTCCTTGTAAAAACAGGAAAAAAGACGTGCAAACTGCTGCCAGCTTGCACGTCTTAAAAGGGTAGATTAATCACTCTTTAGTTGTAGAGGAAATATAGAGGATCCTGCTGTTTGCGCGGGCGCTTGAAACGTACATGTTTGTTGTGAAAAAAAGAGCTGCAGCGGTGCTGCGGCATCTCTTCGTCAGCTTGGCTGCTGGAAGTCCAGCCGCAGGACGGGCTCGCGGCGTCCGACGGTTTCGCCGGCGTCATTGACGATTGCCGGCGGGAAGTGCCCGCGGATGCGTGCGGCGAGATCGCCGCCTGCGCGGAGCTGTTCGAGCACCGCGCAGGCGGCCTCCGGCCAAGCGGATTCTCCGCCGTCGGCCAGCTTTATGGCGACGGCAAGCTTTTCACGCCGCAGGGCGAAGGCGAAGACGCCCTGCGCGCCGCTCTTGGCGACGACGTTCCCGTCGCCAAGCATGACGCTGGCAAGCCGGCCGGGCCCCTCGACGAGGGCCGGGCCGCTGTTCATGGCTGCGGCAATGCGCGCAGCCGCAGCAGCCATGGCGGCGCTGCCGCCGGCGCCGGCCGGCGCGGCGGCCAGCCGCCCATAAATGAGCGCGAGCCGCCATAATGGCAGCGCGAATACCGGCAAGCCGCAGCCGTCAACGGCGCACTCGATCGCCTCCGGCTGCGTGCCTGAGAAGGCCGCGATATGCCCAAGCAGCTCCTGCTGCAGCGGATGATCCGGCCGCGTATAGGAATCCATCGGCCAGCCGCGCAGCTTGCAGAGCGCCAGCATGCCAATATGCTTGCCCGCGCACACGTGATAGAGCTTGCGCGGCCCTCCGCCTGCAGCAGTAAGCTCGTCACGCGCCCGCAGGCTGGCAGGCATCGTCGAGCCAAAGATCAGCTGCTCCTCTTCAACGCCGGTCAGCTGCAGCATGCGCGTGAGCAGCTCGATATGCTCCGCCTCCCCTTGCTGAGAGCCGCACAAAATGGCTAGAGCATCTTCCTCTAAGCCATACGATTCCAAAACACCGCCAAGCACGGCCGCAAATGCTTGCACAGGCTTAGCCGTTGAGCGTAAGTAGCTCATAATGTCTGCATCGCCAGCTTGAGCTAGAAGGGAACCCTCCCCCTCTAACGAGACGACCGCGATATGCCCGCTATGCACATTTTCCACTCGATCCCCCCGTGTTGTTTGTACGAGCGGTACGCCAAGCACCTTGTTTGCTGAATCCTTTTCCATTTCATTTCCTCCAATAATGTGCTGAGCAGCCCAGTTGATTTACTTTGTCTCTTAAGGCATCTACGCTAAAGCTTCGTTTCAAACTCAATTGCAATGGGGTAAGAAGAAGCTATCAAGGCACCATTGCCTTATGAACAAGAAGAGTCACAACCATCACTTTGATGATACAGGTTCTTCTGATGAAAGGCCACTATACTTATTTGAAGCTAAAGGAGCTGACAATCATGGAAAAAACGAACAATCGACCAGCAGGCGGGTCTAAATTGCTGCGCGGTCTCGTTATCGGCAGCGCGGTCGGAGCAACCGTAGCCCTCTTAACGACACCGAAGACAGGAAAGGATATGCGGGAAACGATTCGACGTAAATCTGATGAGATATCCACCGCTGCCAAGGACCGGGTTGTTTCCTTTACTGCACAGGCTAAGGAAACGGCGGGAGATATCAGTGATAAAGTGGTATCGCTTGCCGGTCAAGCCAAGGATGCCGCAGGCGACGTTGGCAGTAAAGTAAGCTCCATGGCATCCCAAGCTATAGGAATTGTCGATAACTATACGAATCAAGCACAGAAGGCAGGCATTGCCATTGCGGATAAAGTCGGGAGTACTGCCGAGAAGGTAGGAGCTGCCGCTGAAAATGCAGCAGACCATTTTAATGACAGGCGCAATAATCAGAATAATCTAAACAAACAAGAAAATGAACTCATTAGGAGTGAACGCTGATGGCTAACCAATTCAAGAGTCATAGCAGTGAGCCGTTTTCGTCAGCCGGTCAAGCTGGTCAAAGTTCAAAACCGCTTGAAGAAGCACTGAATGGTTCCATGGTGCAGGATGAGCAGGATATGATGCGGCTGGGCAATGATATGAAAGGGATGAAAACCAATTCCCAATTACAAGAAGAAGGCTTAGTTCCCGATCCTATTCAAGAGTGAACTCGCTTAAACCCGTCCGGCCGAACATCGGGGAATCAGGGTGGAGAATCTACTCCACCTGATTCAGACCCCGCCTATATAGGCGGGGTCTTACCTGATTAACAAGGGTCGGGATAAATAACGAACCAAAAGAAGTGGTGGACCCCCGAGGCAATGTCATTTAGTGCGTAATTTAGCAATATCTCGAAGTTTTGACCAACGTTTATCTAGGTCACGTGGCATACACTTATGATCGCAATCCGCTTCCAACAGAGGCACATCCGGCACCGCACTAGGGTGGTTTCCTATGGCTGTACAAACTACAAGATCCTTATAAAAGATTCTTTGGCGCAAAGATAGTGGGGCTAAGCAAATGCTCAGCCCCACTATCTTTGTTACTTCTATAAGTGAGCCTTAACGGCTGCCAGAGCGCTTATTTGGCGAATAAAGACATGTTCAGAAGTTTAACGGCTGTGGTGGACCTTATTCTTGCTTTTTGTCGGGATACTTACCCATTTTAAGCATAATAAGGTCTCACAGTTCCGTTAAAATTTTCATAGGTCTATTTTCATGCGAATAGCGTCTGTGGTAGCCGTTACAAGAAAGTCTGCTCCCTTCATCCTCGATCAATTTAGTCTGTAAGTACGGTATCTCAGACTTCCGCTGGCAACAGTGCATGAAGCAAGCCTTGCTTGCCCTTGATGAGTGGGTATTCCTTCCTATCGCCTATTTATCCATTAAAGAGGATCCCGGCGTTTGCAAGCAACTGACACTTTCCTTTGTCGGAAAATTCCTTTCGACTTCTTGATAATGGCTGCCCGGTCACAAGTTCGTTCAATTTCAGGGAAACTGTGAGAAGACATTAAGGGGGCGAGATTTCAGATACCATCTTGAGGGTGGCGCCTACATAGGCGTGAGGGTTCAAATCCCTCCAACCGCATCCCGAGAAAAACCTTGATTATTCACAATGTCATTAAGTTAAGGCGCTTAACTAAATGACATTAACCCCCGGGGGCCCTCTTCTTTTGGTGTCTTCTTTTGGTGAGAAAAAGCTACCCAAGCCGTCATCATCAATGACATCCCGGATAGCTTTCCCCTCCCCCGCATCTATCTTTATAGCAGCGGCGACAGCATTCTTGCGATAACCTCGCTGGCCTTCTGCCAGCGTGGACGCTTCTTAAACGCATACATATTAATCTCCTGACTTTCCGCCAGATCGGAGCTGAAATCCTCGCACAGCTTGTGGATCGCTGACTCATCAAACAAGAGTGCGTTAAGCTCAAAATTACTAAAGAAGCTCCGCATATCCATATTAGCCGAACCTACAGAGGCCATGTAATCATCGACGATCAGCACTTTAGCGTGAATAAACCCTTTTTGATACCGATATATCCTTACGCCAGCCATCAGCATATCCTCTACATAGGATAAAGACGCGTAGAGCACGAGCTTGGAATCTGCTACGTACGGAATGATGATCTTCACATCAACCCCGCTTAACGCTGCTGTTCGCAGCCCCATCAGAACGCTTGGATCCGGTATGAAGTACGGCGTCGTAATATAAATTCGCGACTTGGCAACCGAGATGGCGGCGAACACACATTCCAATATAGCATCTGCACTGCTATTCGGACCGCTCGATATGATCTGCACCTGCTCATTACTCACACATTTATGCTCAGGCAAATAGGATAGACCGCTCAGCCGCTCTTTGGACGTGAAAAACCAATCCTGCATAAACACATCCTGAAGAGAATAGACCGCGTCGCCTTTTATCCGCAAATGCGTATCACGCCAGAACCCCAGCTTCTTATTGCCTCCTAAGTATTCATCACCGATGTTGATCCCTCCGACAAAGCCTATAAGCCCATCGACGACAACGATTTTCCGATGATTCCGAAAGTTCATCCGTTTATCAAAGAATGCCAGCTTCGGCGGCAAAAAACAACGCGTAAGCACGCCGGCTTGCTCAAGGTCATTCAAGTAAAGATTACTAAGCTCCAGGCTCCCTATCCCATCATAAATGACCCTTACCTCAAGACCTTCCTTCGCTTTACGAATAAGCGCGTCCTTAAAGCGCTGTCCGATCTGATCGTGACGAATCGTATAATATTCCACATGGATATGATGCTTCGCTTGCTCAATCGCTTCAAATATCGATTCATAGGTTTCCGGGCCATTGGTCAACACTAACGTTTCATTACAGCTGGTTATCGGGAACAGGCTCATGCTTTGCAGCATTCGGAAAAGCCTCTCTTGATGCTTAAATTGAATATTATGCATATCTTCAGGGCGATAAACGACCTTACACCGCAGCAGTGCTTGAAGACGGATCTCCTCAGCGATGACGCCGCGCTTACGAACGGATCGCCGTCGCCGGTATTCTTGGGCAAGAAAATAGTACATCACAAAGCCGATAATCGGCAAAATAAACAAAATAAGCAGCCATGCGACAGTTTTAGACGGATGACGAAACTCCAGTATGAGAATCGTGGCAATTTGAAAAATAAATATAAGGAGTGCCAGTACGACCCATACCATAGATAACCTCCTATTGATTTGAAATGTTACTAGCTTTGACTCCGCAAGGAATGCCTATACACCTTTTGTTGGTATGTTTTAATGAAACCTAGAATAAATAGCTATAGAACGTTCTAAATACAATGCCGGCCGGAAGGAGAACGTATAGTGAAACGAGCTCGGGGAAGCAAATGGTCCTTCCTGATCATGCGCGGCGCTGACCGAAACGTGAAGCAATTTCACGTGTCCAAACGATCGGTTGTTGCCGCACCTGCCGTTGTCATACTTGCGGTGTCAGGCTGTATCGCCGGGCTGCAGCTGCGTTCCGCATATCATCTGCACAAAACAGAGCAGATTTTGATCATGCAAAGAGCAGCTTATACGCAAACCATCCAAGCGAAGGAAAAGAGCGTAATCCTGCTGCAGCAGGAAATTGACCGTATGAAGAAAGAATCATCAGACAGGGAGGATAAGCTGTCTGATCTGCTAGAGCTTGAAGCGAAGCTTAAACAATTCACGGAGGCTTACGGCAATACCGTTCACCCCGAAGGACCCGTCCATGTACCGAAGGATCAAATTACAACTGAAAGCTATTCTCCGTCCGAGGAAGCCCGCCACATGGTCCGCCTCGCGGTGGAATCCAATCTGGATTTTCGCTCCATCACCAGGCTTGTCACATCAATGGAGGAGACGATGTCTGCCTCCTTAAGGCAAGAGCGGCTCCGCCAAGCTAAACTCGCAGCTCTGCCAACTGGCTGGCCGACCTTATCTCATATCCTTACCTCCGGCTTTGGCTACCGCTCCGATCCATTTACTGGCCGTACTACTTTTCATGCTGGCATCGATATTGGCGGCAAATCTGGCGATCCTGTCTTTGCTGCTGCTGACGGTGTTGTTGTGGAGACTGGAACCGATAGCAGCCGAGGAAATTTTGTCGTCATCCAGCATGACGATCAGCTGCAAACGACCTACTATCATTTAAAACGAATCGAGGCTAATCAAAACGATACCGTCGTGCGCGGCGAGAAAATCGGTTTGCTTGGCTCAACGGGCCGCAGCACAGCTCCTCATTTACATTTTCAAATTATGCAAGGCGATGAACCGGTTAATCCTTTCAACTACTTACGATTGGTGAAGGAGGACTAATGACTCATGTTTAAAGATAACAAGAGACTCGGCACGACGGATACACTAATCGGACAGGGCACTCATATAGACGGCAAGCTGACCAGCGAAGCCGGTATCCGGATTGAAGGTGAGTATCATGGCGAAATTGAATGCAAAGGCGACGTTATTATCGGCGAATGCGGTATCGTCAAATCCGCCATCACAGCCCGAGACGTCATCGTTGCAGGCAAAGTAATCGGTGATATTACAACGAAGGGCCGGCTCACGATTACAGCATCCGGTCAAATTCACGGCAATATCGTCACAAGCTCCCTGCTGATCCATGATGGCGGCTCCTTCAATGGCAGCAGCAGGATGGAACGAATGCCGGAGACGAAGACGCGTTCCCTTGCCGAGAATGAACAATCACAGCAGAGCAAAGAAGCGGCCGCGAATAAAGACAAATCCAGGCAAGCCGGTTAGCTTGCAAGGGCAGGTATAGATGTGAAGTACAGTGAATACGTACTTATAGCTGCACAAAGGAGCTCCCTTGTCATGAAGACGGGGAGCTCCTTTCGCTGTTCATACACTTGACACCAGCTCAGGGTCAAGCTGACGGCAGCTATGCCGCTACGTCACGTTTATTGAAGATAAGCCAAGTCAACGCGATGAATACCACATAATAAACGGCCAATACCGCAACCGAGAAGCCCATCGTCATCCCTTGCTTAATCGGCGTCTCATTGAGGTACATAGATAAATTCATGTTCAGGAACAGGATGTAATTGACCCATTCATAATCAAGCATGCTGAGCAGACCGGTAACCGTACCTCCAGCAAGCAAGACGAACAATGAAAGTCCGATTGCAAGTCCCCCGCTGCGGAAAACGGTAGAGAGCATGAAGGCTAACGTCACCGTGATAATTAATGATACGAACTCATAGACGTAATACAAAATCATATAACCAATTACCGGGAGATCCCTCTGCACGTGAAGCACTTTAGAGACGACATCCGGTGAACTGTCATAGCCGAAGAAAAGAATATTCACGACCAGCGTTAATACGAATACGACCACCGCCATGAAGAGTGCGAGCAACAGCAGACTGATGTATTTCGACAACAGAATCTTGGACCTGCTCCAAGGACGGATTAACAGCAGCTTAATCGTGCCGCTTGAAAACTCTCCCGCCACGCTGTCAGCGGAAGCAACAACGGTAAATATAGTAACGATGATAAGGAGAAAGCCTGTCTCGTTCAGCATCATCGTCCAGTTGTTCGGATCCGTATCCGTAACAAGCTTTGCAATAATTGAAATGGCAAGCTGCAGGACGATGAGAATGCCGAACATCACCCATGTCCGTATGCGAAAATAAATTTTCATATTTTCGTTTCTGACGAGTTGAAGAAAATTAAACAACGCTTTCGCCTCCCGTCATTTCCAGGAATTGTTCTTCTAGAGACTTGTTCAGTACGCGAATACTGAACACTTTAAATCCAGCTCCAACAAGCTCGGAATTGATAGCAGCTATCGTATCTCGGTCTACGTTCACCATTGCTGCTCCGTCCTCTTGCGCAGCATCGTACTTTGCTAAGTATTCTACCGCTTCCCGCGTTCGGTCTACCTCGAACAGTACTCGGCTCGCTTCACTTGCAAGCGGCGCTCCCTGGCGAATACTGCGCACATCAATTAGCTTACCTGCCTGAATAATCGCGACGCGATCGCACATCAGCTCCATCTCGCTAAGCAGATGACTCGATACGAAGACGGTAATTCCTTCTTCTCTGGAGAGCTTGCGCAGGTAATCACGCAGCTCGCGAATTCCGGCAGGGTCGAGACCATTCGTAGGTTCATCCAATATAAGCAGCGAAGGCTTGTGCATGATCGCTTGCGCGACGCCAAGACGTTGACGCATACCGAGCGAATAGGTTTTCACCTTATCATGTATACGGGACTTCAGTCCTACCAATTCGACCACTTCATCAATCCGCTGCTTCGTAATTCCCGGCACCATGCGCGAGAAGTGAAGCAAATTCTGAAAGCCGGTTAAGTATTTGTACATCTCCGGGTTTTCGACGATAGCCCCAACATGGCGAATCGCCTTCTCGTAATCCTTGCGAATGCTATGCCCTTCAATAAGAACATCACCATCCGTTAATGCCATCAAGCCGACCATCATCCGGATTGTTGTTGTTTTGCCGGCGCCATTGGGTCCTAGAAAACCGAACACTTCAGCCGCTGGCAAATCAAGTGTTAAATGATCGATAATAGTCCGTTTACCGAATACTTTCGTTACATTCTTTAATTGAACAACCGGTTTGGAATCGTTGCGAAAATCCATCTTTGACCTCCTGTTCGAGCAAGCCGCAGCGGGCAGCTTTCTCATTTCGTAATTATTATACAGAAGATAGGAAACGATTGGAAGTTTCTTTCATTTAAATAAAATTTAAAGAAGACCTGTTGACAGCCGGAGGCTGTCAACAGGTCTTCTCCCCTTTCCTTATAGAGCGATTGCCACGTGATGTTTGTTATCCGTATACGATTGATCGGATCTATCCTCGTAACGCTTCAGCCTGCCTTCGCTGAATAGATCCTCGTTTTGCGGCAGCGATGCCGCCGATGTTGCAGCATAGCAAGCTTTACAGCAGCCAAGCGCATGAATCGACCGATAAAATCCAGTCCGGAAGATAACCTCGGCTTCAACCTTCAAGAATAACTTCTCGCAGCGTACACAACAGAAATGTTCCCCATTTAACATCGTTATCGCTCCCCTTATCAATCTACTCTATATACTATATGTATCAATTTATCGATTTATGTTACATTGCGTATCAAACTATTTTTAGATTATGATATTTAGCGTTTATTGTCAATAGAAAGGATAGAAAAAGTGATTAATTTGTCGTGTAAGCGTTTGCATGAATGTTTAAATGAAAGAACCTCTTTAGTTCTTTCTACTCATCTTCTCACATCTAGTTTCGGCATACCCATTTCTTTGGCATAAGACATTCGTCGGTAAAGCTCATGAATGCGCAGTTGTCTTGGGCTCATCAATCGAATTTTGTCTAACAGCGCAAAGACGATGCTTTGTCTGATTCCGGGTTCTGCATAAAAAGTACAACCGTAGACGAACTGATTCTCCTCTTTACGCCGCCACACTATATTTGCTAACAGACTGAATTCCCATTCGTTGAAGGCAATTAACAATCGAATGGTATAATTATTATTGACCGGAAAGCGAAGATGGGTAAGAAATTGCAGTCCCGTTGGACTCATATTCTGAAGCAATACCGGGGTATGCCTGGATTCCACTTCCTGGCCAAACACATTACAGATCGAAATTACTGCATTTACACCGTCACGAAGCCCAATGCGCACATGCTCGCGTTGCAGTTGTTCTTTCTCACGTTTCATATATTAACCCCCGATTGATTTTATAAAGATACATAACGTATCATACCTTTCAAAAAAAAACTGCCTTTAATTGATAGTATCCCAACAACACTGACTGTCTACATCCATTAGCTCCAATTCCGACAGCTGAAAGCGGCGGCCCTCAAGATCGGTAATCACCCATCTGTGCGGCGCTATCGCGTGGACATTCTCATGCAAATTATCCATGACGATAGTTGTCTTGCCATAGTCTGTATCCACATGCCAGATCCATTCCACATTATGCTTTCGAATGGATTCAATTCGTTGAATGAGCGGCACCACGTAATGTCTGCACAGCTCTTCCTGAGCTACCCGAAAACTATCTTCATCTAACAGGGTTAGGTCACTCAATAGAACAATCTCTTCCCCCATCCCGCTTCGCACGGATATGAACTGGTCCGGGAATGAGAATGGGAACGTTCGTACAAGCTTTACTCTCTCGTACTGCTGTCCTTCCTTCTCTGCCAGCAACGAGCGATCTGCAGACCGGTATATGCGAACCGGGCAGGATTTGGGCTTCATGTATACAAAATGTGTCATTTGTCTAACTTACCTCCCACGGAGCATTACTGCCTAATTACGAAATACCTGATAGTTGATAGTTCAGTAATTTACCGAACACCCCATCGGATTCCTTAGAGAGCTGATGAAATTCTCCTGCACGAACCATTCTTCCCTTATCTAATACCACAACCTGGTCGGCATTTCGGATCGTCGATAACCGATGGGCAATGACAATTATCGTCATTCTTCCCTTCAGCCGATCAAGCGCTTCTTGAATTTTAGCTTCATTCTCGCTATCGAGCGCGCTGGTAGCCTCATCCAAAATAAGAATAGAAGGCTTCCGTAAAATCGCCCTAGCCAACACAATTCGCTGACGCTCTCCTCCCGATAACCGAACACCTCTGTCTCCTAAAACAGTATCCAGTCTCTGTGGCAGCCTATTAACGAACTCATCCGCATGCGGAGAACCTCAAAGCATCCCACATCTCTTCCTCGCTTGCATCAGGCAAGGCAATCGAGAGGTTTTCTCTAATGCTTGCATGGAACAGGAAAGGGTCCTGCGATACGTAGCTGACGGACTCTCGAAAGGATAAAGAGTCTTCATTAGTAAGACTTTCTCCATCTAACAACACTTCTCCCTCTTCCGGACTAATGAGTCCGATCAGAATGTCGATCAAGGTGCTCTTGCCTGCGCCAGATTTGCCGACGATGGCCGTCATGCTGTTAACTGGGATTGACAGGCTAATATCATGAAGGGCATAGGAGGAGCCGCTGCCGTCATAGCGATAATAAATGTTCCGGCATTCGATTCCTTTCCCCATGCGCACGGGTTTTCGTTTGGACGCGATGTCGAAAGAATCCAGTTCCTTGGCCAGCCCGCATTCCCTTTGAAGATCCGCAAGGCTCTTGAAGGCGGGCAGCGACTGGGCGATCTGCTCCCAATTGGCCTGCAGGGTCGAAAACTTCGGCCATAGCCGGGAAAAGATCACGATAATCAACACGAGCTTCTCAGCCGGTACATGGAAGACTTCCAAGGATAAGAAAACAAACAGCGCGATTAAGAATGACGGATGCCACCTTGTAGACATACTGAGAGGCGGACTGTGTTCTCCCGAATTGAACGAGATTATCTTCCATTTGGCCGCAAAGTACACGGAACCACGTCAAATGCTGCGCTTCCGTCATGTTGCTTTTAATGTCCTTCATACCGTTGAAATGATCGGTCATCCCGCCGATATAATTTTGCGCCAGATCCGATGTTTGATCCCCTATGGTCTTCGATCGTTTAATGAACTTGCTTGAATAGATCGCAACCGCCAAGCCGCAAATCAAGACCATGGCCGTAAGCTTTACCGATAACCACAGCGCAAAGCCGATCTGGACGGCGGTAAACAGGAGCGTCGTCGTTAATCGCAGCGCGAGATAGGTGCTCATGCTGACGCGCAGCAGCTCGTTCGTCATGACATGCGTGAAGTCGGATCTTCTGTTTCTGAGAAAAAAAGCCCAATTCGGCCTGCAGCAAGCCTTGATAGATTTCCACGCGAAGATACCTAATAAATCCGTGTTGAATTTCCATATTCAAATTGGTTTGCTTGCGCTGCATAAGGGCTTGGCCTGCAATCAATAGAATGAACCCGCCCAGCAGCACAGGCAGTCTCATCCCTTCCGGAATGGCCTGCAGCGGTTTGACCAAATACGAAACGAACGGAATTCCGCTCGTATCCAGTTGAAATATCCCGATCAAACCGAGCGCGGGAACAAGCAGGAAGATGCCGATGCCCTCTAGGAAGCTGATGACCGTCATACCGATCAGATTGACATAGAGCTTGAATCCGGCAAATTCGCGCAGTTTTTTGATGTATATCAGCAGATGTCTCAATTCCGATCTCCCCTTATCCGTGCGAAATCTTCGCGTCTTCATCTACCGCATTCAGAATTCGGCTTACCAAATCATCAACGGTAAATCCCGCAGCCGGCCTGCGCAATTGGTACATGCTGACACGATCGAGAACTGAATACGGAGGTAGAGAAATGCCAATGCTCCAATCCCAGATGAGCGATCAGGAAAGCACGGTAGGTATGATAGCGGAGGATAGGCAGCCGTTCCAGTCCCTGGAGATGACGAAGCTCCATCGCTTCCTTGTCCGTCTTCGCGAGTTCGAAGATGCCTGCCAACGGAACAGGCTCCTTGCAGAACTTGGACGCTACGGGTATCGCATATTTGGTCTCGTACAGCGGAAGATAGTGGTCGGACTGCATGCCGAGCCTGTCCAGGCTTTCCTGCCAGAGCTTTTGCTGCGGGTAAGCGGGAATGACGAGGGGGACGCGGTCGCGGTCAAGCGTTACGGCAATGACATCGTCGGTCAGCAGCGGATAGCCGAGCCTTAGAAATGCGGCGGCAAGGGTCGATTTACCCGCGCCGGAGTCGCCCACGAAAGCATAAGCCTTGCCGTTAATGACAACGGCGCTTCCATGAAGCGGCAGCAGCTTGCGCTGGAACAGCAGTGCGCCCATACAGGTTCCGAGCAGATACAGCCGTACGGCGGTTTCTTCGGCACCGGCCGCCGGAGAGAAGCTGATCCGGTTTCCTCCTCGCACGCTGTAAATCCCCGTGCCGTCTATGTTGAGCATGAATTCGCCGCTGTCAAACGCATAATAATCGTCGCTGCCGTTTCGCTTATTCCAAGCGTGAGTCAAGTCTGCCTTCTCGATATAAACATCCGCCTCGCAGGCTTGATCCGTTTCTCGCAGCAGCTCCGGCAAGGCGATATCGCTCGCGATCGTCAGCCCGAATGCTTTGTAGATCGTCCGTATGGCAGTAGGGTTCATATTCATCACCTTTCTCCTGTAGAGTCGAACTAAACAACGAAGAAAAGGCCCTTATACGCTTTTATTCGTATAAGGGCCAAATGGTCTGTCCTGGAAATCACGGGCATTTACGATTCATGGCCATGTCCATTATTACCGCCTTTACCGTTCTTGTCCGGGATCACCCCGTTCGGTCCGCCCATCGTCATGTTGACGTCGAGTACTTCCAGCATCGGCTGCTGCCAATCTTTCCGTGTTTGTTTTTCCATCTGTATCACCTCCTCTCATTAATTCGCTTACTGGAATTGCCGCAGGAACCGGTAAGCAATTAAGGCCCGCATCAATAACCTTGCATCCGCATCGTAAGCGTACTCCGGCTTGGGAGCATGGCCGATTTTCTCGAGCGATGCCTTGATCTGATCCACGTTCAAGTAATGCGAGGCGACAGGATCGCGGCAAAGCATCCGCAGCTCTTCGATAAAGAAGCGCCATGTCGGAATCATGCGATGAATCCAATCCGCTCCTTGGACGCCGCGGACGCGTTGGTTTAACCGTATGTCGTCAGGCAAATACGATTCGGTTGCTCTTCGGACGAGCGAACGGTCCATCCCGTTTTGGACATACTGCTCGATCGGCACGGACAGGCAGAAGCGAACCACTCTCGGATCGGCTGTCGGGTCCCGTTCCCAGACGGAGTAGCGCAAGGAAAACTTGGTTATAGATGTACCTTGATGGTTAGAGGTGGCCAAATTTCCGAATTGATAGTCTCTCGCCTCGAACTCGTCGAACGAGGCGCCTTCCAAGCCGACGTCATGATGCTTAAGCTTTTCGAAGACGTTCGTTCTTGCCGCCAAATCCGGATGGATGACATGCGGAATTTCGTTCTTCGGCCTTCTGGAATAAAAAGACCGGGTCGCATATGGAAAGGCCTGTTTGCCGATTATGGGCAGCAGCCTGGATCTTCCAATATTCATGTGTCTTCCATAGTGTTTGAGCTCGCGGTAAAAACGGAACCAGCGCAGCTTCCTTAATAGCTTGGCGTAGTAGTCCATGGCCGGGCCCCAGGAAATGGAGTAATTCCCCCGCGCGCCCGTCAGAAGCACGCCGACTCCATCCTGCTGCGCTTTTTCAAGAATCCCTTTGATCCAGAACGAATTCTCGAAGAACTTATAGGGCGCCTCCAAAAGCCCGATCAAGTCGTCGATTTCCTCAAACGAGTTTCTGCCTGGAAAATCCAAGTCGTTGTGCGTGATATTCCCTACGTGCCGTACCGCGGCTTGAATGTAAGGAGTTTCGTCGGCAACCATCCTTCTCGAAGTCCAATCCACGAAATCGGGCGAAGGAACGTAACTATAGGTATGTAAGGATTTTCCTTCTTTAAGCAAAGGGCTGGCGGCAAAGCCGATGACTGCGCCGGAGTCCAAACCTCCGCTTAAGCTTGCGCCCACCTGCCGGAATGTCCGAAGCTTCGACGTGACGGCTTCCTGAAAAACGTCGCGAAACGCTTCCTCGTATTCGCCGTTTGTTTTCAGCCGAAGCTGCTCCCGAGGCGCTTCCAACGAATCGTATTGCCCCAGCGCCAATTTCCCGTCCTGGACCGCAAACCAGTGTGCCGGAGGCAGCTGCTCGATATCGCGGTATACCGTGGCGTTCACGTCGATGGAATCGAGAATAATGGGAATCGCCAGAAACTCCGCAAACCATGACTCGTTAATCGCCTTCTTGACTCCCGATAAGTTCGAATAACGGATTGACCGCTGTGCAAAAAGCGAACTGCCGCTCTTGCCGGTGATAATACAGCGTACGGCTTCCCAATAAATCGCGGGCTCCGAACAGAAGGCGCTTCTTCTCGTCCCATAGGACGAAGGCGAAATCGCCGATCAAATAGCGAGGGGCTTCCCTCCCCCATTTCAGGTAGGCCAATATAATAAGCTCGCTGTCGGTCATCCCTTTCCGCCGGTCATGATCAACCTGCAGCCGGTTAAACAATTCCTCCCGGTTGTCGATGATCGCGTCCGCGGTTATGGCCAGCCGATTGAGCCCGTCATAATAGGGCAAACGTTCATGGACCGATTCCGGAGTAATCCATTGGGCGTGGCAGCCCAGAAATACGGGTCCGCTTTGCCAGGTCTGCACGTCATCGGCGGGTATTTTTGCAAGGCTTGCATCATGTCTTGGATCGTTTCGCTCGATACAGGCGCTTCGTTATAGTTAAGAACACCGGCTATGGCACTCATAATTGGCTCCAATCTTTACTGCTGTACGTTCTATTTAGATTTTAACATAAATGATACATATTGTAACTATATACTTAAATTTTCACTCTATCACATTCAAATTCTCCTTGAATTGGAGGAGAATCGTGTAATTATGATACATTTTGTATTAATTTATTCGATTTCGTTGTTGATTCAAACGCCGCCAGGACCAAATGAAACGGGCGTAGCGGAAAATACATAAAATGCAAAAATTTCGGCAGAGGCAATATTACGGCATCATATGAGCTGGGATACAGCAAACCGATAATATAGTTCCATCTCTGATGCATCGACATGGTAGACAATAAGTACCCTCTGTAATTCTTATTGACATCTTCACTAATAGGCTTGTCGGTTAAATTGACAATGTTATTAATGATAAGGAGTGTCATCTGGGCTAGCTGCCGTCCGCGACTACTGTTCATGATAGATTTCATCTCGTTATTGACTGGCGTATGCAATAATTGGGCAATGAGAATTAATGTCTGGCTGCTGAGATGTTCAGCGTCATATCTCCTAATGAAGGGAAGAAGTTGGCTCCAATTCAACCCTTGCCGGACCATCCGATCAAGATCAGTCAGCCAGCGCAGCCGAAACCAACCATGACGCGCGCCGTGCGTAACCAAATGGAAGAACAAATCCTCCTGGCTAAGGAAATAAACGGGACAGCTTGAGCGTGAACCTGTTCTGCGGCGTTCCCACAATTCATCGAATGAAGGTTCGTTTGTTGAGCCCGGATTCAGCTGCCAGTGCACTTCAATTTGAATATTCCGCTGGGGGTTCGTATAGGAGATATGGTGTGTTTTCCATCTTAAATTGTTAAGGATGCGGGGCAAGCATCATCATCCTCGTAGCCTAGAGCGAAGAGGATCTTTGCTACTTTCTCAAGATCTTGGAACGGAATGAGAATATCCAAATCCTTCGAAGTTCGCATGGAAAGGTCTCCATAGATCGCCTCCGCCAATATCGGCCCTTTCAACATAAGTGAACGCACCTGATCATGCGCGAATGTTTGTGCATACCCTCTCCATCTCTCCGTACAAATGAAGCATCTGGAAAGTATTATTACGATATTCCTGGTGGAAAATGGTAATAACTTTCGTCAGGAATCAGCTTCCTATCGAGCCTGCTCAATCTGGGATAAATCGTCGGATAAACACGATGATGCTTGGCTAAGAAGAGGAAGCGATCCCAGTCCATATCGCTACAGATTGCCTCGATTTCATGGTCATCGTATATCGGGTGCTCTTCTTCCCTAAGCAGCCACAGGATAAAGTTTAACTCCTTCGGGAATGAACTCTGATCATAAGCTTTACCCATAGGTCGTGCTCCTCCGATTCTCAGTTTACTTCAATTGTTTGCCGAATATACCTACGACCGTAAATCCATCCATTTCCTCTGCTCCGGTAATAAAGAAGGGACCGCTGCGCAGCCATGCATGCGCAATCATTTTACCTGAAGAGCTGTCCCTTGCCGTTCCAAGATACAGCGTGCTTTCAATGTGACGACGCTCGAGCATCTTCTTAGCGGCAATCGCCTTCACGAGGCACATGCTTTCCCACCAGCTGTGGCGACTCGCGGTGCCTATGACGCGAGCAATATTCTTCATAATGATTTCATTCGATGTATGATAAGTGAAAGGCGTTTCCTCCATCTGACTGCCTAGTGAAGGTGCGATTCTGTGAAACGGCAAAGATTTAAGAATTCTCGCCCAGCCCAAATAAAGAAAGGCTTCGAGAAGCAGCATACGCATAACTGGACTCCATGACCAAATCTGCTTGATATTTCTCCACACGGACATTAGCCCTTTCGTTATGAATTAATGTCTTCATTGACTTGAACTAACGATTCGCTATACAGCAGCTGAACGAATGATTTCACTTGCGCCTCACATGAGGCTTGGTCAATGTCATATTCAGAGAGAAGAATGGCAATTACCTGTTCGATCGAGGTTGGCGATTGCACTACTTCCCATATTCTCCCTCCGACTCGACCGAGATTATAATATTTGCCGCTGTTAATGCTCATGAGTACTTTCTCGCCGTTCATATCACTTACCAAATTATCTCGAGACTGGGAAATCAACTGTTTCGTAGAAATAAGCTCCGTATTCATGCTCATCAAGCTCCTCTCTTTACGTTTAAGATAATGATACATAATGTACTTATGATGCTTATCCATTCTAATTTATGATACAATATTGTAACATGTCAAGTATTATTGCACATTTTGAATAGCCTGCGCTTTATCGGCTTGATATGACCATAATAGTGTCCACTTACCAGAGTCATAAGCGGCGTAGCAGGGTTGAACGATTGCAAAGTTTCCATAGGGACTATGAAAGGATTCCGTGACTATGATTTCATATACGACGGGAAGAGGAGCTGACTCTGCACTCATCTTCCAGTCCGTGATTCGTGTCGGGCTGCCAACTTCCACTTGGAACGTAGTCACACCAAAGTCCTGCATGACAATGTGGGCCCGCTTCTGAATATACGCAGCTTTCTCGAAATGCTGCTTCATCATGGGGTGAAACAGCTCCCATGAGCTGCCGAAATCACCAACCTGCTCAAACTTATAAAATTGTTCAACGACTTTTAATGCTTGATCTTCATCTCCAGATGAAATCAGCTTGGAAGCATTATGCCATGTCATCCAAACCACTAGGATAATAAAGATACCAATCACCATCTTCTTTACAGGTAAACTTCCATGACGTCTTCTAGGATACATAACACTGCCCCCTGTCCATAAAGCTACTTCACTTTATGAATGGGGCACTTGATTTATACCGTCGATAGAGATAAGAGCTGCCGAGGTAGACAAGATTCCGATGCATCCACCGACTAGATCTATTAGAACATCCTGCGGATTTGGTGTTCGACCGGGCGTCATTCGCTGGTTTAACTCATCAAGCGAAGCGATAACAACGACAAGGAGCAGCGGTAGCGGCCATCTTCTGATGAGGTTTTCCTTCAGCTTAATCGTAATGGCTCCTGCTATGGCAAGGACGGCATAGATGAACAAATGAGCGCTCTTGCGAAACACGAATTCAATGAGCTGAAAGGGATTCCCTTTGGAGGAATAGTCGATGTCATC
This sequence comes from uncultured Paenibacillaceae bacterium, assembly GCA_963793665.1. Classification (GTDB taxonomy): domain Bacteria; phylum Bacillota; class Bacilli; order Paenibacillales; family Paenibacillaceae; genus Paenibacillus_Z. The sequence goes on along the minus strand of CAWCBD010000002.1, from coordinate 196,784 downwards.
ATAATCGAAAGTTACATTCGGCAGCACTTCTTTGGCTGTGCTCTCTGTTATCGTTCGATGCAGGGCCGGTTGAATGCTCTGTTCCTTATAAGATTCCGAAGAAAGGATGAAGATGAGCGCAATCCAGCCTATCATGAACAGGAATGGTATATACCTCTTGCCTATATCCCTCATATCAAGGCACCTTCTGAAGATGTTCTTTGATCATATTGTGTATACGGGTTCGCTCACTATTATCGACAATATAATACCAGATCCGATTGATAATCTGGCCTTTACCTTGAACCTCGACTGTATCAATCTTATGGATCTGAGGCCGGTAATCGGTCACGAATTGCTTCATTTCATCAAAGGTAATATTCGTCTTCACACTATCTCCAAGCCCGCCTAGGAGCGACTGCAGATGGGTTACATTGGAGATGCTCATCGCATGATCCATAACTTCCTGGAGAATATCACGCTGCCTCGTGTTGCGGCCAAAGTCACCCCTTGGATCATCATAGCGCATACGGGAATACTTCAGCGCATCCGTTCCATTTAACGACAAATGACCTTGTTCGAACTTATGGCCCTCATAATCGAAGGCAAACGGATTATCCACCTCAACACCGCCGATCAAATCAATAAGCCGCGCGAAGCCTTCCATATTGACTTTGGCATAATAATCAATGGGATAGTCCACGAAGTTCTCTACCGTTTGTATGGACATCTCCACACCGCCGAAGGCGTAGGCATGATTGATTTTATCAACGGTGCCGTGGCCAATGATTTCAGTTCGCGTGTCACGAGGAATATTGAACATCAATATGGAATGCTTGGCCGGATTAACGGTCAGCACAATCATTGTATCGGAACGACCCCTGTCATTCTTCCTCTCATCCACGCCTAGGACAAGTACTGTGAAGGGGTCCAATTTTTTCATTTGTATAGGCTCAGGCGCCTTTCACGTCTGTGTCTTTGCTGACATAGACCGGCTTCGTCGGTTCAATATCTTCATACATTTTGGCAGCAGTCTGTTCGGCTGAATGGTACAAATACCAGAACAACCCTCCTGCCAGCAACAGTATTACAGTGGTTGCAACCCCTGCCCAAATCAGAATCCGCTTCATTGGACGATTCATGTTCCAAGACTCCTTATATTTTCGCTTTGGTTTCATGCGATTTTCTATATTTGAACCCGAACAGTTGATGATTAAAGCCATGCAGACAAATAATGTAGAACGTTTATTCAGGAATAAGCTAACATGACGATAAGATGCATGGATGGCGCAGAGTCTCTCTACGCCAAGTTTAGTTTAGTCGCTGAAGAGAAGTCGTTCGACTTGAACAAAAAATAAGCTTAGAGTTAGAACTATCCAATTCCACTGTTTTCTCTATCTATGAGATCTCTTCAATAAAATCAGTCAAAGCATCGTACCAAGGTCTCATAGGGCTGAATCCGTTATTCTCCAGTGCCTTATGAGCGAATACGGAATAGGATGGGCGCTTAGCTGGTCTTGGGAACTGTTCAGTCGTTACAGGCTTTACCTCGATATTGTTCTTGGACAATTGAAATATAGCCTGTGCAAACTCATACCAGGAACAACTGCCCGAATTGGAGACATGGTAAATGCCATACTTCTCTGTCTGCATAAGCTCAGAGATGCATGCTGCCAAATCCCTTGTATAGGTGGGGCACCCCACCTGATCACTGACAACCTCAAGAGAGGTTCGACCCTCTGCGATCTTCAGCATGGTTTTCACGAAATTATTGCCGTATTTGCCATACACCCAGGAAGTCCTCACAATGTAGAAACGAGAACAACCTTGTTCAACAAACTTCTCACCTGCCAGTTTGGATTTCCCATATACATTGATTGGCTGTGTAACCCGTGACTCTTCATATGGGGTATCACCTTGGCCATTGAACACATAATCGGTGCTGACGTAGACTAACTTAGCCCCTAGACTCTCAGAAATTACGGCAAGATTCCGCGCTCCATACGCATTGATTTGATAGGCTTCATCAATCTCGGTTTCCGCCAAATCTACCTTCGTATAAGCAGCAGCATGAACGATAACTTCCGGATGAATGATTCAAGTAATGATTTAGCACTGCTCATAGTTGGTGATATCTAGTTCACTACGGCCATAACCATGTACCTCATGACCTTGCGCCAGCAGAAGCTCCACCATATCCCGTCCGAGTTGACCTTGCGCACCAGTGACAACTACTTTCAGCTTATCCATAAAGCTTCTCGCTATATTGCTGATTGTAATAGTTCAAATACTCGCCATTCTTAATGCGTTTCCACCAGTACTCGTTATTCAAATACCATTGTACAGTTTCCTGAATGCCAGTCTCGAAGGTATATTGAGGCTTCCATCCCAGCTCCCCAGTGAGTTTGGTTGGATCGATTGCATAGCGTCGATCATGTCCTTTGCGATCTTCCACATAACGTATGAGGTCCTCCGGCATATCTAGAAGTCTCAAGTATCATCTGTACGATATCAATGTTACGACGCTCATTATGTCCACCGATATTGTACACCTCACCTGTTTTCCCATTATGCAAGACAAGATCGATGGCTGAAGCATGATCCATAACATGGAGCCAATCACGAACATTCAGTCCATCGCCGTACACGGGGAGTTGTTTCCCCTCCAATGCATTGGTCACCATAAGCGGGATCAGCTTCTCCGGGAAATGATAAGGACCATAATTGTTCGAGCAGCGTGTAATATTTACGTTCAGCCCATACGTCTCATGATAGGCGCGAACAAGCAGATCTGCAGCTGCTTTGCTTGCGGAATACGGACTATTCGGCGCTAGCGGCGTCATCTCCGTGAAATAGCCGGTTTCACCAAGCGACCCATACACCTCATCGGTTGATATTTGAATATATTTCGTAATTTGGTTTTCTCTTGCAGCGTCCAATAACACCTGCGTGCCCTGCACATTCGTCTTAATGAAGATATCCGGTTCCGTAATACTTCGATCCACATGCGATTCAGCAGCAAAGTTGACAATAACGTCAATAGCAATTCTCTTCACCGTATCGTGAACAAGCTGCTGATCACAGATATCGCCTTTAACAAAATGGTAACTGCGCATTGCTCAACAGATGCGAGATTCTCCAGATTACCCGCATATGTCAGCTTATCGTAATTGACGATGGTGTAGTCGGGATAGCGGTCTATCATATATCGAATGAAGTTGCTGCCAATAAAACCTGCTCCACCGGTTACCAGTAGTTTCATCTCTAATCTTCTCCTATACCGTAAAGTTATTGTCCGCTTCTCTGAGAGCAGGAAGCTGTTTATCTTTGTCCGAAAGCACAACATTCAATGTCGGCCAATCAATATCCAGGTCAGGATCAGACCAAATGATACCCCGGTCATGTTCCTTGGAGTAAAGTTCGTCTACTTTATACAGCACCTGCGTATTCGGCGTTAGCGTACAGAACCCATGCGCAAACCCTTTGGGTACCAATAAGTGTCGCTTGTTACTTTCACTAAGAATCACGCCTACCCATTCGCCAAATGTTGGGGACTCCTTACGGATATCAACCGCTACATCGTATATGGCACCAGCTATTGCTCTTACCAGTTTCGTCTGCGCCTTAGGAGTCAATTGATAATGCAGGCCGCGCAGCGTACCAGCCTCAGCCGAGTAAGAATGATTGTCTTGAATAAAATCATTAGCGATACCTGCAGCTTCGAAACTTCTGTTTATTATAACTTTCAGTGAAGAAACCTCGATTGTCGCCAAATACATCGGTCTCCACGATCAATACACCATCGATCTTAGTTGTTATGATTTTCACGGTATGCTCTCCTTTATTGCGGATTACTTGGCCGCAGCTGCTACTTTACCAAAGCTGAGGTCAAATTGTTGGTTGCGCACCAGTTCATTCGCATGCGCCCATGATTCATGTGTTCCTGCATCGGTCCACCAACCAGTGAGAATATCATAGGTCAGTTCACCTTTGGCAAGGTACGCATTGTTCACATCTGTAATTTCCATCTCGCCGCGACCAGAAGGCTTCAATGTCCGAATGACCTCAAACACCGATGCGTCATACATATAAATGCCTGTTACCGCATAAGAGCTCTTCGGTTGTTTGGGTTTCTCTTCAATACCTACAACCAAATTCCCATTCAATTCAGCAACTCCATAACGCTCTGGATCATGAACTTCCTGGAGCAAAATTTTAGCGCCAGTTCCCTGGCGCTTAAAGTTTTCTACATATGGGGTTAAGTCATCTGAGAACACATTGTCTCCAAGAATAACGAGCATCGGCTCATCCTTAATGAAGCTCTTCGCCAGCCCAAGCGCCTGGGCAATACCACCAGCTTGATCCTGAACTTTGTACGAGAAGGAAGCACCGAATTCATGTCCGCTCCCTAATAAATTAACGACATCGCCCATATGGTCACGTCCTGTGACAATGAGGATGTCGTCTATGCCTGCTGCTATAAGCTTATGAATCGAGTGATAAATCATCGGATACTTTCCTACCGGTAATAGATGCTTGTTTGTCACCTTCGTTAATGGATAAAGCCTTGATCCAGTACCACCTGCTAGTATAATACCTTTCATTTCATAACCACTCCTTCTGTATATTAAGAAAACATCAAAACTTAAATTATTAAATCAAATTTAACTTATCGAAGATTCTTCCAAACAATTCGGATCACAACGATATGTCCATGTCTTGTAGTAATTAAAATTTTTCCCATAAGAATTATCGACCAGTATATTAGGTTTATCCATGAGACAAGAAAGTATATGTCCATGCAATCTTGAAGTCCTAATCACTTTATATGAACTGAAGAGGTCGATTGTTTTATGAAGTAAATACTCTGTATACCGATACCATATTGCTGTGGCAGGAAAAAATATGCCCGTTATTTTCCTTACTTTGTGGGATTTAGCAATCAATTTTACAAAAAATATTTCAAAATAATTGAATAAAGTACCCCAATCCTTAACATCTTCTTGCGCTATATTTTGGTTCAGTTGTTGCCCTTTTCCTACTTCCATATCCATTCGTAAAAAGTGCAGCAGCTCTTTACTTGTTTTTTTGGTATGTTTTATTGGCCAAAGCTGGTGGGCCATGTCTGGTGATAAATATAAGTTGCAAGCTGATAATTTATCCTTTGCTTGTAATAATGACTGCTGATCTCGTAAATAAATATGAAGATCATTGTGTTTATTGAATATTGCTGAGGACTTTTCAAATTCTACATCATTACTAAAATAAATAGTTTGTGGAAGTACAATTATACGATGATTTGGAAAACTCTTTATTACCTTTTTCCCTTAATCGCTGATGATATGGATATAAATCACCAAAGTTTCCACCAAGTAAAACGATAATCGTACCCTTTGGTATATTAAGTACATCAGGAAAATCCAATACGCTGTATCTTGCTTTGACTTGGATATTATTATCTACAAAGAACTGTTCTGTACCTTTCATAATTAATAAATCTCCACCATTAGCGTGAACAGGATAATCTACGTAATAAATGTCTGATCCAGGAGGAATAACACTCAAGATATCTTTCAATTTGTGTTTTAACTCGCTCATAGGATGCAAATTTCCGGTTAAAATCATGACGCTAGACTCCTTTTTTTAATTAATTTTTCTTTAAATAATTTTAATAAAAAAAGAAATATCTTCTTTATCGTAGAGAATACTTTGTAAAGAGACTTTAAATACAACTGGTATTTGGATCAACGTTATAACTAATCGAATAATTGATCCTATTAACAAAGCCATAGCAATACCTACCAATCCATAAATGGGAGCAAATATCAAAAACAATCCGATATTGATTATAATCGCGACTATTTGTCGGATTAGCACTAACTCCGGGCGGCCAATTGCATTAAAGGACGATGCCAGGATCCACGAGCTCCTCCTATTACACATTCGATAGAAAGCAAATAAAACGTTATACTAGCTTCTAAGAACTCGTGACCAAATAAAAGCCCCAAAAAATATTGACTAATAAGCATGCCCGGAATGAATAATCATCATGATAAGAAGTGAAATTGCAAAAGCCCTTCCAACCGTTGAAATGATTTTTGATGGTTCTAAGCCGGTTACTTTTGGGAAAATGATGTCTGCTATAGCAAGCTGCACCGTATTATAGATACGAGATAGGGCATATACAACGGAGTATAATCCAAAATCTCTTGGTGAGAGCAATGAAACAATTATTATTTTATCCGCTTGATTATACAAAGTCCCCATAAAATCCATCCCATAAACTTTTAATCCATAGGTATATAGCGGCTTCACATTTAATCCTTGAAATAGTCGATTAGGTTTAAGCATTAAATGACTCTTCAAGACTTTTATGGCCAAGATGATGACACAAATTTGAGAAATCAAATAAATAATGGTTATCGATTTGAGATTTAAAATATTAAATCCCCACAGTATAATCATACCGATCATACTTAATAATGGATTCATAACAACTAATCCGTTATACAAGTTAAATCTATCGGTACTTTTTGCAAGAGCCCCCAGCAAACTTATCGTAAGAATTATTGGGAGAGCGATTACTGTATACAATCGTGCCAATTGAATAGTGGTATCAGAGTAATCTCCCAACCATGTAGGTAAGTAGTACCAAGAGATCCCCCCACCAATATACTTACTGGCAACAAACTGAATAATGAATACTTGAAATACTGGGCGGCATGCTCAATATCTCGCTTTACATGGTAGATTAGGGAAGTAGGTAAACCAAATCCGATAAGACCAGATAATGTGATCGGCCAAAACAAGATAGCAGATAATTCGCCTCTTCCTTCGACCCCAAATATTCTGGCTGTCAGAATTGAAATTAAAATAGTAAGCAACAATACAGAAACGTTTGTAAAACTGGTTACTAGAATTGTCCCTGCCAAACCTTTTCTTTCAAAAACCCTTTTCATTCCGAATACTTCCATCACTCATTCTCCAGATCGTACTGTTTCATGTTTTTGTCTTAAATGTAATAACGTTATGGATAAATTTAAATGTGTCTCTGCCCAAGCCTTAGTTGAGAACCTGCCGCTTCGCACAAACGCTTCCGCTTGTTCACCTATTCGTTCTCTTAATTCATCGTGCTCTAATAATTTAATTGTCTTCGAGTAGAATTCTTCCACCTCATTCGGAACTAAGAAACCAGTCACATCAGGATTGACATATGCATTGAGTCCGGGTCGATCAGATACAACCACCAGCTTTTTGTAAGCGCCTCTAATATTGTTGTGCACCCACTAGCATGTTCATTGTGAATCAAGGGCAATACAACAAATTCGCAATGCTTATATAACCACCTTATTTGCATTAAATTGGCAGAGACTACTACAATGTTATTATTTTTTGATAATTGTTCGATAAATCTCTTGTTCTCGGAAGCGAATATTATTTTTATCTTTCCCCTAAGTTGATTTGCTAACTTATCTAGCATGTCAATATCACGATGAATATAACCTAGACTCAATATATACGGGAAATCTATAGAAGGTATTCCTTCCATAGGTCCGTCACTGTAGCTTTCTATATTGATGCCAAAAGGTATGAAACTGTGTCGACTTTCTGATAATCCCATAATATTCGAGAAGAAAACAGCTTCAGTCGGGGCAAGATATACAACATGATCTATTTCTTTAATAAGCCATCTAATAAAGCCCATTTTTAACTTACTATATTTCTTGGACTTATCAGCTAACCATATAAAACAAGAAATCTGTTTAGGGAGGAACCAATTTAAAATAGGAATCTTCTTCAAAGCTGCCATAACATACGCATCATTATCGTAATGAGTCCATACCACATCACTATTGATTGTTTTGAATGGAAGAATTGCATACTCATAGAATTTCTTAAGATATTTATTTGCAAATAATCTTCCCTTAACATATGTGATAGCAGCATTATCGGTTTGAGCCCAATTATAACCGTAAGGATACGGATCATTAGAAAATCCCATTGACCAGTTTTTATTCCAAGCATCCAATTTGCTTGCTAGAGAAGGTAGTAGAACTTTAATCTTTATCTTCTGTTTCAAAGTAATCCCTCCCTAAACTTAAGCTTTGGTCATTGGGTTGATATTACGAGATAAAGTTCTGAACTTTTCACTGGGAACATCTTTTTGATGAAGTCGTTGGAACAGAAGAGAGCTTTTTGGTGAGCAGAGCAGTAGGAACGGTCGGTCACACAGTAGTCTTAGCTGCAGTACTAGTACCATCCCTTATATGACTACTCAGTAAAATATGGTGTTTCTGTACTGTTGTTCAGTTTGTATTTAACTCCTAGGACTTGATTAGTTTAACGGCACAATGCTAGGTGAAATTTTTTTTAGTTTCTCCTGGATGGGTTATTCTATTATTATTTGTATAGAAATGCACCTGATTTATTTACTAATCCATCATTTAATCCCCTATACACACATTTGATTTTTTCCTTTTTTCTTGATTCAGAACGCACTATTAATCTAATATGTTTCTTAATAAACTTATACACAACTCCCAAATAAGGTAACAATTTACCGATATGTGAATAAGTCTTATTAATAAAGATGATGTGATTACGTATATCATAATAATCTAGGACTGGTGCATGATCATGAAATTCACTCTTTGTTGAAGCACTTACTTTGTGCCATACTAGCGATTTGGGTTCAAATAATATTGACCATCCTTTCTTTTTCGCTCGTAAATTAAATTCAGTATCCTCGTAATATAGAAAGAACTGCTCATCTAAGTAGCCAACTTCCTGAATTACTTCTGACTTTATTAATAAACTACAGCCTGTGATATATCCTGTTACTTCCGTGTTTCTGTATAACATACCTTTCGAATCATCCTCGCAATATCCCCTATGAGAAGATATACCAAAGATATTTACATTGCCTCCAGCAAACCAAATCTTATTTGACCCGAAAAAGTAGATCTTCGACCCGACTATCCCTACCTTATCATTATCTTCCATTGTATCAACTAAAGTATCTAATGAGACGTCATCTACCACAGTGTCGTTATTTAATAACCACACACAATCGAATCCTTCATTAATTGCTTGTTTAATTGCAATATTATTACCACCGGCAAATCCAATATTCTGTTCTAATTGTATAAATTCTATTTCCAAATTTTTTATTGAGTTAATAGTATTTTTTAATAATTTACCAGATTTATCTGGCGAATTATTATCCACCACATAAATCTTTTTATTTTCATACCTTAAATTTCCTAATGAAGATATACAATCCATAGTATCTTCAAATCCATTATAGTTGACAATAATTATGCCAACAGATAAATTCCGTTTCCCAATTGATTTATTGTTACCCATATAAGCAGCTTGTTTATTATTTATTACATTTAGATAAGAATCTGCTACTGAATCCCACTGATAGCTTGAATCTATACGATCTTTCATCAATTGACCTTGATCAGGTAAATTCACAGACTCCAAGAACAGATCAGCAAGATTATCAAGTCCAAATAAACATCCCTGTTTACCTAGTACCTCCTTACTAAATGGGCTATCTATTGCCATAATTCTCTTACATGATTGCATGGCCTCTAGAAGAGCCGGATTCGTTCCACCAACGGAATTTCCGTGTAAATAACAATATGCATTCTCTCTTAATACCGTTAGAACCATTGGATCATAATTAGCAGGAAACACTTGAAATCCCTTGGTGTTTGTTAATTTATTAATCTCACCTGTATAAGGAGTCTGATCCTTCATACCAATAAGGATGAATTTATAACCCTTCTTCCATAACTCTGATTCTTGAAAAGATTTAGCTATATCAAGAGGCAAATTGTCTGGTTCAAATCGTGTGATTTGTAAGAAATATTTATTTTCTTCGACATCAAAATCATTTAATATGGCTGTTTTATTTTCATTATCAACAACTAATCTTTGTGGCGCTCCATATGGGATAAATTCAGTCTTTTTAAAGAAAACCTTTTTATAATATTCCTGGATGGAAATTGAATCTGAAATTAGTTTTTTACACACTCGGCTTATTATAAATGAGGCTGTAAAATAAAATAACTTGAACGGAAGAGACCATTTTGCTCTTCTCCATTCAAGTCCATCTGTATTTACACATATAGGAATCCCTGCAAATAAGGAAAGAATAATTCCAAATATATTAGCGTTATTAAACCAAAAAATATATTCATATTCTTTACGATGTTTTAATAAATAAATGCCAGTTTGAATGGATGAAATAAATGTGTCTAATTTCCTTGACTTACTTCCTTTAACATAGATTAGTTTTCTTCCCTCATAATCATCTGTTTCATTAATCTTAAGACTATCTCTACAAAATACATGACATGGAATCTCCATTTTTGTGAACCTCTTGGTAACTTCATCCACAGCCGTTTCAAATCCTCCGTATCTAGCTGGAAGTCCACGTGTTCCACAAAATGCAATAGATTTGGTACCTATTCATGATTTACCCTCGTTTACTTTATATTTTGAATTGAGCTTATATATCTATTTGCCCAGCATTGCTCCATGACCATTTCTCTGCTTGCTTCCTTCCTAGATCCGAAAGCTTCTTTTCAAGATTGGGGTCGGTTAATACCTGGTTCATTTGTTCCGTAATTTCATTAATATCTATTGGATCAACAAGAATTCCGCCATTTCCCACTACTTCCGATATCGCAGTAGTATTAGATGAAATTACAGGCACACCAGATGCCATTGCTTCAATAGGTGGTATACCAAAGCCTTCTGCATAAGAAGGATATACAAATAATCTTGCTGCACGATATATATCTGGCAACATATCATCTTCAAGTGAACTAATAATCTTAACATGTTGCTCAAGTTCCAGTTCCTTAATTTTTTCGAAAAAGCGTGCATAACCAAAATCCGGTTTACCCACTATTACCAACGGTCCAACATTATCAAGCCTATGTCTTAATTTTTTATAAGCAATTAACAAACTTAGATGGTTCTTTCGTGGCTCTATTCTCCCCACTGTTAATATGTAATCTGAGATATTAAACAACCTTCTAACCTTTATTACGGAGTCTTCTTTATTTAAAGAGTTGAATTGCTTCAAATCCACACCATTTGGGACGACTGTTATTTTATTTTCATCAACACCATAAATTGAAACTATTGTTTTTTTTGATACTCCGACACAGTATGAATTTGTTTAGCTCTCTGTGCTGAGAGTTTTACTAAAATCTTATTTCTTATGACTTCTTTTTCGAAAAATACTGCGGTGCAGTTCTCAAATAAAATATCATGAATAGTTAACAGAGATTTACATGATAGTAATAATGGGGAAATATAAGTGCTGTGAAATAATTGAACTTTGTTTTGGTTTACAATCGGGTTTGATTGGTATGTCAATCTTTTCAATCTTGATTTAGTCTTATAATCAACGTATAAATTATTTTCACCATAAGGTGAATAATCATTATCCCAATGTCCAAAGAATACATATTCATTTGCTTCATCCAAACTGACAATTTCTTTATACAGATTTAATAGATATGTTCTACTACCTTGAAATTTTCCAGATAATACATGCACATCTACCCCAATTCTCATTGACTATCTGACTCCTCTTATACTTCGATTCATTTTAACATTTCCTTAGAACGCATCTTTCGCATCCAAAGAGTACTTTTATCGTCTTCAAGATTATTGACAAATCAAATAGAATACCTCTTTGTTGTATATATTTAATATCTAATTCAACCATTTCATCAAATCCCAAGTTATTCCTTCCGCTAACTTGCCATAACCCCGTACATCCAGGCTTAACAAGCAAACGCCTCTTATCATAGGTTGTATATTCTTCAACTTCACGTGGAAGAGGCGGTCTGGGTCCAACCAGACTCATGTCACCCTTTAACACATTCCAGAGCTGAGGAAGTTCATCAATACTGGTCTTCCTAATGAATTTCCCAATCCGAGTGATTCGAGGATCTTCTTTCATCTTAAACATGGCACCACTAATTTCATTCTTATCCAGCAGATCCTTTAACAGGTCCTCTGCATTGGAAACCATGGAACGAAATTTATACATCTTAAATGTACTCTGGTGCTTCCCAACTCTCGTCTGGTAGAAGAAAACCGGCCCTCTGGGATCTTCGATCTTGATCATAATCGCTACGACTATAAATATCGGAATCAGAAAGATTAGTCCGAAAGCTGCACCAATAATATCCGTTGCGCGTTTGGCCATTAAATAGAATACAAAATTTCTTGTTCTTTCCATGGAGTGGGTAGAAGTATAGAAGTTTGGTTCTAACAATACATCCCCTTCGTTACTTTGAGGAGATAAACTCATATCCGCTCACCCTCTCTCCTAGGATTTATATTTCTTCAGCTGCTCATGTTCGAGTATGTCTTCCAATGCGGTTAATAACGGTAGCCTCAGCTCATTATTCAGCAGCGCAAAATCGAGCATCGTTGTAATGTATCCCAGCTTCTCACCGACATCGTATCGTTTACCGTCAAAATCGTATGCGAATACGCCTTGCAGCTCATTCAACTTCTGAATGGCATCCGTCAGTTGGATTTCTCCGCCTGCTCCGGCTTCCTGGTTCTCTAGAAATTCAAATATATCAGGGGTTAGAATATATCTGCCCATAATGGCTAAATTCGATGGAGCTGTGCCAAGCTTAGGCTTCTCTACAAAACGATTTACTGAATAGAGATCTGCCGTAGGCTTCAAGCGGGTCAACAATCCCATAACGTTCCGTCTGTTCAATCGATATAGCCTGAACACCAATAACAGATCGCTGTACCTGCTCGTACTGTGTGATCAGTTGTTTGGTGCATGGCACATCAGCAACGATAATATCGTCACCAAGAAGGACTGCGAATGGCTCATCCCCAATAAATTTACGGGCACACCACACTGCGTGGCCGAGACCTTTGGGTTCCTTCTGCCGAATATAATGGATATCCACACTGGAAGATTTGCGAACCTCGCCAAGCAGCTCCAGCTTCCCTTTCTCCATCAGGTTTGATTCCAGCTCAAATGCAATATCGAAATGATCTTCAATGGCTCGCTTCCCTTTACCCGTGACAATGATAATATCTTCGATTCCTGATTGAATGGCTTCCTCAACGATGTATTGGATAGTGGGCTTGTCAACAATTGGAAGCATTTCTTTAGGCATTGCTTTCGTAGCCGGCAAGAATCTTGTACCTAAGCCTGCTGCGGGTATTATTGCTTTTCTAACCTTCTTCATCATCCACTCACCCTATCCTATTTATTTTCTATTTAGCCTAATCAAGCTGCTAAAAAAGCGAGCTATGCTTTTCATTTGCATAAAAGGCATAGCTCGTCTTTTTAATGGAAAGGGCATCAAACCCATCCTCACATCACACCCTTGACGATGAACGTCTAAGGCCAGCTGGCCCACAGCATGATCGAGTGCCTACATGTGATAAAGGTTCAGTAGACATCACCTACAGCATGTTCGTTTGCTGCGTTCTATTCTTTATCACCGTAATAATAGTAATATTGACCTTCTGCAGCGTTCGAACGGTCGTTGTTATTGAGGACAACACCGAGAATACGTGCTTTCACATGATCGAGGTTAGCCTTCGCTTTCTTCACCAGCTCTTTCTTCACTTTCCCGGCATGAACGACCAGGATGACACCGTCACAGAACGATGAAACAATAAGGCTGTCAGCAACTGCTAGAACTGGCGGCGTATCGAAGAGGATGATGTCGTACATGTCCTTCAACTCTTCCAGCAGCACCTGCATCCGTTGTGAGCCTAAGATCTCTGAGGGATTGGGCGGGATCGGACCAGATGTAATCATGGAGAGATTATCTACGCTCGTATCTCGAATGACTTCTGTTAGAAGATGTTGATTGAGAAGTAAACTTGTTAACCCAACACGGTTGGTTTGATGGAAGACGTGGTGGAGCGAAGGTTTCCGCAAGTCTGCGTCGATAAGCAGTACTTTCTTGCCTTCTTGTGCATAAGTAATAGCCAGATTCGTAATCGTGGTTGTCTTCCCTTCTCCTGCTCGGGCAGAAGCAACCATGAGCACTTTCATCTGCTGATCAATCGCTGAGAATTGTATATTGGTACGCAAGGAGCGATAGGCTTCAGATATGGGTGATTTCGGATTAATAACGGTAATCAAATTATGATTATTGTTTGGCTGTGACATAAGCACTTTCACCTACCTGTTTCTCAGATGCCCGTGATCTACGGGGGTTCAAATCCGATTTGTTGATTTTGGTAATATAAGATAGCATTGGCAGTTCCAGAGACTGAAGAACATCTTCCTCGCTCTTAATCGTGTCATCAAGGTAATCCAGCAGGAAGACAAGACCAATGGCCAGCATAAGAGATACAATGAAGCTTAATATGATATTCACAACTGGGCTTCTGTTAATCGGGGATGCTTCGTCCTTGATATTCGCTTCCGATAGGATCGTGACATTATCCACTTTCATAATGGATGGAATCTCATTCTTGAAGACCGTAGCCACCGCATTGACGATACTGACCGCTCGCTTATAGGAAGTATCTGTTGCCTCCAAATTCATAACCTGCGAATCATTTGCCGAGCTCACCGATAACATTGCGCTTAGTTCATTCGGAGTAGATTTCAAATCCGGATATTTGCTAACCACTTTGTCCAGGATAGCTGCCGAATCAATAATTTCTTTATAGGAATTAATGAGCATTATATTGGATTGAATACTATTCCAGTCCACCATTTGGGTTCCATCGACTTTAAAGGATTGATTGACAATCAGCTTCGCTGAAGCTTGATATACCGGATCGGTGTAAAGAAAACTCTTAATTCCGGTTAACACGCATGCTGCCAGTACAATTGACGCTATTAGTAGAAGCTTCTTGCGAATAACCTTCAAATACCCTTTTAGTTCCACGTAAATGCCCTCCAATTATGATGTAGTTTTGAGTTACCAAAATATTAATTTGCGTCTGAGCTTGATTGGCTCGTGATACTTAATTTCTTGATTGTTCAAGAGTCGCAGCGTATTGTCACGATACTGTTCAACCATCTCGCTGCCAACCGTCTTGCTTAACATCTGGTAGGCCCGGCGAAGAGCGAACGATCGGTTATAGCAGTTATGGGCATCCGAAGCAACAAAATGGATCAATTTGCTTCTGCATAAATGGATTGAAAGTTTCTGAATCTTGCGACCAAACAGTCCTGTCAATGAATGTGATGTTATCTGACATAGCGCGCCTTGTTCAATGAAGGAAGCCAGCAATGCCGGGGAAGAATCTATTTCCTTGTTGCGTTCTGGATGGGCAATGACGGGTACTACTCCACGAAGAGATAACTCATAAATCATGTCGTCAAGATATTTGGGAACATACCCTGCTGGAAGCTCTAGCAGCATGTAGCGACTGCCTGCCAGCGTGCATACGATATTGCGTTCCCATTCATCAAATAAATTCTGATGAACCCGAATTTCTTGCCCGGCGTGTATGGTTAACGGGAGTCTCTCAGCAGTCAACAGAGCATTCAATGCTTGAACGGATTGTTCCACAATAGACGTTGGCGTGTAGTATGTTCCATCCGCGTGATGAGGAGTTGCAATAACGTCTGTAATCCCTTGTTCTACAGCGATACGCGCCATCTCAAGCGTCTCATTATTCGTCCTGGATCCGTCATCTAAACCCGGGAGAATATGACTATGAATTTCAATCATACAAGCCACCTTACTTGAAAAATTTGTCATCCTCTGCCGATAGGTACGAATAGACTGAAGCTTTTCTGGTAATGATGAGTGTATCTGCATGATACATTATGTATCAACCTCTGCCTTCACTTTACGATACAGAACGTAACATGTCAACACATTTTTCATAGTTTTTATGTCGATGTGACGTTTTGTAGCAATGAATGCATTTGTAAGCGTTTCGTATTATTATGGTGTTATAGCTAGTTAGGGGGAGAAAAATGAACATTGGTGAACGTATTGCCAAACTTAGAGATGATCGGGGTTGGACACAAGAACAGACAGCTGGGATGCTGGGCATTTCACGTGCAGCCTTATCCCATTATGAGAAAAACCGCCGTGAACCGGATACGGAGACCTTATCGAAATTCGCTGATTTGTTTAAAGTTTCTGTCGACTATCTAGTTGGTCGAACCAGTATACCTTATATAACTTTAGATGAGCCTGTACGGGAGTTTGTTGATCATTTGGAGTTAGCCGAAGAGGATATTCTTAGTAAATTCGCTCTTACTATAGATGGTCTTAAATTATCACCTGATGAAGCCCGGCGTTTCATAGCTTTCGTAAGAGCCGAACGGAATATGAAATAGAATATAAAAAATGAAAACCATATTCAGCATATGCTGACTATGGTTTTATTATTTATAAGCTATTTATTTTCTAGAGGAGGTAAGTCTGCCGGCCAATTCACAAGATCGATTCCGAGCTGCTCCATAATGAAGCGGACATCCAACTCTACTGCTTCAGATGAAGTCTGTCCCTCTTCGTGTTGATCTTCTAAGTTCTTCATTGTACGGCTCCCTCTATGTATAGTGAAAATAAGTCCTGCCCGTTCATATTCCGCCATCATGACCACGCCATTCATATGAGCCTCTCCCTTGTCACCCTTCTCTCTATTCCTTTTCTCATTCATTATATCCAACCCTATCCAAAAAGGATGTCGAAGGTTGTGGCCCAAAGGTCATAATCTTTTTGTTATTTTGTCATATTCCTGTCGAAAAATGGTATAAACAAAAATGGGTATACGGAATTGGTGAATACTCTTATTTCTCGTGTCAGATATCATTACATAGAAAAGCAGCTGATAACGAAGGATCGCTATCAGCTACTTTATGTTAAACGTATTAATTTAATTACCGCCGATGCGGGCTAATTCCTTCATATTCGCTTCGAAAGCCGCGAGAAGCGCTTCTTCTCCGGCAAGGCCGGATTGTTCCATCTTCTCGATTTGTTCAAGCATCCGTTTGTAATCCTTCGGAATAACCTTCACAAATTTGTTACGGTACGTATCCCAGTCTGAGAGGATACGGTCGCCGACCGCACTGCCTGTGTATTGTACATGACGCTCAAGCATTCCATGCAGCTCAGCAGCATCAGAAGGTGCATCTACGCGCTCTAGCAATACCATTTCGATATTACAGTGCTTGTAGAAATCACCGGCTTCATCCAGCACATAAGCAACTCCGCCTGACATACCAGCAGCAAAGTTACGGCCGGTGCCGCCTAGAATGACAACACGTCCACCTGTCATATACTCACAGCCGTGGTCGCCTACTCCCTCAACAACAACCTTCACCCCAGAGTTACGAACCGCAAAACGCTCACCCGCAATGCCGCGGATATAAGCTTCGCCATCCGTTGCTCCGTAGAATGCCGTATTACCGATAATGACATTCTCTTCGGCTTTGAACGTTGCTTTCGGTGAAGGCGCGACGATGATTTTACCGCCGGAAAGACCTTTACCCACATAGTCATTGGAGTCGCCCTCAATGGATAATGTGATCCCCTTCGGTACGAAAGCACCAAAGCTTTGACCAGCAGAGCCAACGAAGTGGAAATTAATTGTATCGTCAGGCAAACCTTGGGCTCCGTAACGACGAGTCACTTCGCTGCCCACAATCGTTCCGACAACACGGTTAATATTGTGGATCGGCAGCGTAGCGCGTACACGCTCACCGCTCTCAAGCGCTGGCTGAGCAACAGCAAGCAGCTCCTGCATATCAAGCGACTCTTCAAGCTTGTGATCCTGCAGCTGTACACCGTAACGAACGGCATCCTGCGGCAGCTCCGGCTGGTACAGAAGCGGCGTCAAATCGATGCCTTTAAGCTTGTAGTGATCGATAAGCGATTTGGTTTGAAGACGCTCAACGCGGCCAACCATATCCGTGATCTTACGGAAACCAAGCTCTGCCATAATTTCACGAAGCTCGCGTGCTACGAAATACATGTAGTTCGCAACGTGGCTCGGATCACCCATGAACTTCTTGCGAAGCTCCGGATTCTGTGTCGCTACGCCGACCGGACAAGTATCCAGCTGACAGACACGCATCATGATACAGCCAAGCACGACAAGCGGTGCAGTGGAGAAGCCATATTCTTCGGCGCCAAGCAATGTTGCAATCGCAAGGTCGCGTCCGTTCATGATTTTACCATCGGTCTCAACGACTACACGGTCACGCAGATTGTTGAGCATGAGTGTTTGATGCGTCTCCGCAAGTCCAAGCTCCCACGGCATACCGGCATGACGGATCGAAGCAAGCGGCGATGCGCCTGTACCGCCATCATAACCACTGACGAGGATAACATCCGCACGGCCTTTAGCTACACCTGCAGCAATTGTACCAACGCCATTCTCGGATACGAGCTTAACGTTGATGCGGGCACGCGGGTTCGCATTCTTCAGATCATGAATAAGCTCCGCCAAATCCTCAATCGAGTAAATATCATGATGCGGCGGCGGGGAGATAAGGCCAACACCCGGTGTAGATCCGCGAACCTCAGCAACCCAAGGATATACCTTGCGTCCTGGAAGCTGTCCGCCTTCACCTGGCTTCGCACCCTGCGCCATCTTAATCTGAATCTCATCTGCATTAACCAAATAGTTGCTCGTTACGCCGAAACGTCCGGAAGCCACTTGTTTAATCGCACTGCGGCGGGAGTCGCCGTTCTCATCATTAATGAAGCGTGCTGGATTCTCGCCGCCTTCACCCGTATTGGACTTGCCGCCAATGCGGTTCATCGCAATCGCCAGTGATTCATGCGCTTCTTTAGTGATCGAACCGTATGACATCGCACCGGTTTTAAACCGTTTCACGATCGATTCTACCGACTCTACTTCCTCGAGCGGCACTGGATCAGCGTCATAGTTAAAGTCAAGCAGGGAACGAAGCGTCAGATGCTTCTTATCTTCACCCTGAACAAGCTCAGAGAATTTCTTGTACAATTTATAGTCATTGGAACGGGAAGCCATTTGCAGCGTATGAATCGTCTGCGGGCTGAATAGATGGTCTTCTCCGTCTTTACGCCATTGGTATTCACCGCCGGAGTCAAGCTCCTTCACGCGGCCTTCTTGCTCGGAGAACGCACGGTTGTGATGCTTCAGCGTCTCCTCAGCAATAACATCAAGACCAATACCGCCAATTCGAGTTGTCGTCCATGTGAAGTACTCATCAACCAATTCCGGCTTCAAGCCGACCGCTTCGAAAATTTGCGCTCCACGGTACGATTGAATCGTCGAGATGCCCATTTTGGACAAAATCTTAACGACACCCTTCGTTGCAGCTTTGATGAAGTTCTTCACAGCTTTCTCGTGAGTAACGCCTCTCAGCAAGCCTTGACGAATCATGTCATCGAGTGTTTCGAATGCCAGGTAAGGGTTAACTGCACTTACACCGTAACCAAGCAGCAGCGCAAAATGATGCACTTCACGCGGTTCGCCGGATTCAAGCAGCAAGCTTACCTTCGTACGCGAGCCTTTACGGATCAAATGGTGATGCAAGGAGGATACGGCCAGAAGTGCTGGAATTGCCGCATTCTCACGGTCCACGCCGCGGTCAGATAAGATCAATACATTATGACCTTTGCCAATAACGCGGTCTGCTGCTTCACACATTTGCTTGATCGCAGAACGGATTCCCGCTTCGCCCTCTGCCGCTTCGAACAAAATCGGAAGCGTGATGGACTTGAAGCCGGAACGACGCACATGACGCAGCTTCGCGAACTCTTCGTTCGATAGAACTGGCGATGCCAGACGGATATGACGACAGCTCTCCGGCTCTGGATTGAGCAGGTTGCGCTCAGGTCCGAGCGTCGTGCCTGTTGCCGTAATAATCTCCTCACGAATCGCATCAATCGGCGGATTCGTTACTTGCGCGAACATTTGTTTGAAATAGTTATACAGGCGCTGCGGACGTTCGGACAATACAGCAAGCGGCGCATCGTAACCCATGGAGGCAATCGGCTCAACGCCGCTTCCAGCCATCGGCTCAAGCACTTTACGCAAGTCTTCAAACGTATAGCCAAATGCTTGTTGGCGCTGTTCAACTGTTTCGTGATCCGGTTCCGGCAGCTCCGGCGCGTCGGGCAGATCGTCCAAACCAACCAAATGCTCATCGAGCCATTCGCGGTAAGGATGCTCCTCGAGCGATTTGCGCTTTTACTTCTTCATCCGAAATAATGCGGCCTTCTTTGGTATCGACAAGCAGCATACGGCCTGGACGAAGACGGTCTTTATACAAAATGTTCTCTGGTTCAACCGGGACTGTACCCGCTTCAGAGCCAAGAATAATGACATCGTCCTTGGTCACATAATAACGCGCTGGACGCAGACCGTTCCGGTCAAGAATGGCCGCGATTTGCGTACCGTCTGTAAACGCCATTGCAGCAGGTCCATCCCACGGCTCCATCAAACAGCTGTGGTATTCATAGAAGGCTTTCTTCTCATCGTTCATGCCCTCGTGGTTAGACCACGGCTCAGGCACCATCATCATTGCTGCATGAGGCAGGGAACGGCCTGACAGATACAGGAATTCCAGCGTATTATCAAACATTGCCGTATCCGATCCGTCTGGATTGATAATTGGTTTAATTTTCTCCATATCATCGCCAAACAATTCGGTTTCACAAAGCGTCTGACGGGCATGCATCCAGTTTACGTTGCCGCGAAGCGTATTGATCTCACCATTGTGAATCAAATAACGGTATGGATGCGCGCGCTCCCAGCTTGGGAACGTATTCGTGGAGAAACGGGAGTGAACAAGCGCAATCGCTGTTTCAAGAGCTTCGTCATTAAGATCAAGGTAGAAAGAACGTACTTGCGCAGTTGTCAGCATCCCTTTGTAGACGATCTTCTTGCTCGACAAGCTGGAGAAGTAGAAGCTGTCTGCACCTTCTGCGCCGGAATAACGAATCGCATGCTCGGCGCGTTTGCGGATCACATAAAGCTTGCGTTCAAATGCCAGTTCATCCTGAAGCGAAGCGTTCTTACCAATAAATACCTGACGGACAAACGGCTTAGCTGCAACTGCGGATGTGCCGAGATCCTCGTCATTGGTGGGAACCGTACGCCAGCCGATAAACGTTTGGCCTTCCTCACGAATGATTGCTTCCAACTCGCGCTCATGTTTCACGCGTATACTCTCATCCTGCGACAAGAACAGCATGCCTACCGCATACTCTCCATTTGCCGGCAGTTCAATTCCGTTGCCTTTCAGTTCGCGCGCGAAGAAAGCATGAGGAAGCTGCAGCATGATGCCCGCTCCATCACCTGTATTCGGCTCGCTGCCTTGGCCGCCGCGATGTTCCATATTCTCGAGCACCGTGAGCGCCTGGCGAATGATTGAATGTGACTTGATTCCTTTGATGTTGGCCACAAAGCCCATGCCGCAAGCATCTTTCTCGAATTGCGGATCATAAAGGCCTTGCTTCGGCGGCAATCCCAAACGATTCTCTTTCATTGGTTGCAACCTTTCTATGAGAAATTTTGTGGATAAACAATAATCATGAGACCCCGCTTCATTTTCGCTGCGATATCGCTTAGAATGAAAAAGTACACGTAAGGATACAGCATAACAAACGACCCGAAAATGAACAAGTAGGCTTACGAAGAAATAACTGGGTGCCAGTACAGACTCCGCGGGTCGTTTCTTCTATTTGGAAAAATCAGACAAGATAATCATGTGATTCATCTTTCTGATCTTTTCAAAAAAAGATGCTGTCTACGGCTGTATAGCTTGCCATAATGGTCAGCATCCGGGTTAATAAGCATGATTTCGAATTTTCGTTATTATATTATTTTATCATCACGCCATAATGATATCAATTTAATATTTTTTATTGTGGTGATAAGAAGTATTTAACGATACCGATTCAATTACTACTACACTAACTATAACAAAGGATGTGTCAGCGTTGTATAGTAACTTTAGGAAATCACCGCGATTGGCAGCAGCATTGACAGCCGCTGCCGTGCTCGCAGCTGTAATCGGCTCGGGAGGCGCAGCAGCCTCAGACCGTACAGAGCTAGGCATCAAAAGCACGCAAACGACTAACAATCAGCCCTATGCATCTGTTCCGGCAGCCGTAGAAGCAGCAGAAACCCAGCATATCGTTGCAGTCGGAGACTCCCTGACGCTCGGGTATGAGCTTGGCATGACAGAGGGCTCCATTCCTTACGGCTACGCGGATCGTGTATACGAGCAGGCGCTTTATCATGGCCGCGCCGATCTGCAGAACTTCGGCGTACTCGGACTGAAATCAACCGGATTGCAGCGCTGGCTCGATGCGGCAGTGAAAGGAACAGCAATAACAGCTGAAGAAGTACAACCGAACTTATCCAGTTATCCTCTTGCTTCAGACACCATTGCCAAAACTGAGAATTTACGCAGCGCTCTTGAACAAGCCGATACGATTGTAATGACTATTGGCGGCAATGATTTCACTTCGATTTTCGAGGAAATCAAAGAGAGCCCGATGACAGCTGAGCAGCTTTCTGCTCGCCTTAGTACGATGCTGACCGATTATAATACTAATCTAGAGGCCTCTTTACGAACCCTTATATCAATTAATCCGAAGGCTCAAATTGTATTTGCTGATCAATATTTACCCGTTCCCAAACCATCTGCTATTAATAAAGCGGTAACAGCCGAGCAGTATGCTGTCCTCCTCGATGCATTAAAGAATCTCAAGGATGCAGATGAAGCTTTAGCTCTTAAGCTGCGCCAAGAAGGCTACAGCGTTAAAATGGTCGACGTTTCGGAACCTTTTATAGGAAATGAGCTGTCCTACACCTATATACTGCGTGGAGACATTCATCCGAAGCAATTGGGCTATGAGCAGATGGGCAAGGCATTCGCTAAAGGTATTTGGAACGAATATATCGAACCGGCAGCATTGCCGGCAGGCGTTCCACTGCGGATTGTCGTTAATAGCAAGACGCTCTCCGGCGCTAACAAGCCTATCGTGAAGAACAGCACAACCTTCCTGCCTATGCGCGACATCGCTGATGCGATGAAAGCCAATTTGTCTTGGGATAATAAAACCCATACGGCAACGTTGAAGGCAGGCGACAAACAGGTTTCCTTCACAATCGGCGCCAAAACTATGCAGGTAAACGGGCAGGTCATTCCGCTGGAAACTCCCGCATACCTGCAAAAGGTAGGTAATCTGTCGGTTACCTACTTGCCGCTGGCTGCGCTCTCTAAAGGGCTTGGCTACCAAGTGATCTATCGCAAGCCGATTCAAACTGTATTCGTAAATAAGTAAGTGAAGGAAATAAACAGAAAGTAATGAAGGTATTATATGTAAAAAGACACCTCTGCCAAATCGTCGCTCATCAACGATTCAGCAGAGGTGTCTTTGTTATGCTTTGCGGAGCTTTGCCGCCTTGCGCCGATTTCTATAGATTACACTTGAAGCGCCGTCTCTCTTGCCACGGAGCTGCTTTTGTTCTTGCGGTGCATGAGGGTGTATACCAGCAGCGACAATGCGGCGCTCACGATCCCGAATAGGGCGACGTGCAGGGCGCTGCCGCCTGCCGTCAAGAGCTCATTGCCGGTAACAATTTCGCGGAAAGCCGAAATTGTGTACGTCATCGGCAAAAACTCGCGGATGCTGCTAAGCCATGCTGGAATGAGCTCAGACGGATACGTACCGCCGCTTCCTGTCAATTGCAGGATCAGGAAGATGACCCCGATGAACCGGCCTGGCTGATCAAATGCTGCCACAATAAATTGAATGATCATCATGAACGTTACGCTCGTCAGCAGAGTAAATCCAACAAACGCTCCGACATGGTTAACATGGAGCCCAATGCCATATAGAAGAATGGCATCTGCGATCAGTGCCTGCACGATGCCGACTAGCCCGAACAGCATCGCCTTGCTCAAGAACCAGCTCCAGCCGGATTTTGGCGTTGTTGAGGTCTCGCGAAGCGACATCACCATCGTCGACAGCAGCGCTCCGACAAACAATCCAAGTGATAGGAAGTAAGGCGTGAAGCCTGTTCCATAGTTCGGTACATTCGTTAGCTTCGTCTCATCGACCTGTATCGGCTTCGCGAACATGTCGTAGAGTGCATTGGACCCGGTAACTTTACCGGAATCTCGGGATGCGTCGCCAAGCTTGCCTGAGAGCTCTGCCGAACCGTCAGCGAGCTGCTCCGTTCCGCTTGCAAGCTGCGCGGAACCGCTGGCCAGCTTGCCCGAGCCATCGGCAATCTGTGCCGCTCCGCGGCTTGCGGATGCCGCGCCGTCCGCAACCTTTGCCGCCCCGGCCGCTGCAGCTTTAGCTCCCGCTGCCAGCTGGGCGCTGCTCTTCGATGCCTCAGCGAGCTTCGCATGCAGCGCATCTAGCCCTTGCTGCAGGGAGCTCTGCCCCTGCTGCAGCTGCGCAGCTCCGCCGGCAAGCTTCGCGCTGCCGCCGGACAGCTCGGCCGCGCCAGCGGATACCGCTTTGGCCGCGCCAAGCAGCTGCTGCAGCTCCGCATCCTGCGCGGCATCTGGCTGCGCGGCGGCGTATGCCGCCAGCGCCGCTTCCAGCTTCGCCGCGCCGGCTGCCAGCTGCTCACTGCTCTGCTGCGCCGAAGCAAGCCCTGCTGCCAGCTGCTTGCCAGCTCCAGCAGCCTGAGCTGCGCCGCTGCTAAGCTGCTGGCCGGCAGCTTCAAGCTTGCCAAGGCCGGCTGATAATGCCGCCGTGCCGGTGCTTACCTTAGCTGCGCCAGCTGATACGCTGCTGGCGCCAGTGCCGAGCTGGCTTACGCCGCCAAGCAGATCCTTGGAGCCGCTAGCGAGCTTCGCAACATTATCGCGCAGCAGCTCTGCTCCTTGCTTCGCGTCAGACGCTCCGCTGCTGAGCTTCGCCGCCCCGTCACTTGCTTTGGCGATTCCGTCAGCCGCATCGCCAATTTGATTAAATACAGCTTCCGCGTACGCTTTGGTCACTTGACCCGACAGCTCTGCTTGGAGCTTATCAATCGCGGACTGGCCAATTTTGGAGGCTAAGTAGTTCTCGCTGTCGTTTGTCACATAACGAAGGGCGGCAGGCTGAGGATTCTTATCGAGCAAAGTCGTTGCTTGCCTGGAGAACTGCTCTGGAATTTCGATCACGTAGTAGTAATCGCCATCCTCAAGTCCCTTCTCTGCCTTCGCCTTGTCTATGAACGCCCACTTGAAATCCTTCTTCTCCTTCAGCTCCTTCACCAAGTCATCGCCAACAGTCAGCGACTTTCCTTTAAATTGCGCCCCCGCATCTTCATTGACGACTGCAACCGGCAGCTTGCTCAGCTTCCCATAGGGATCCCAGTTAACGCCAATCAGCATCCCGCTGTACATAATAGGAATGAATAAGATTCCGATAATAGGAATCAAAAGCTTACGGTTCCGTACAATTCGGCTAAGCTCCTTACTGAATAAAGATAATGCTGTCATTTCCTCTTCGCCTCCAGTTTAATGAATGAATGAATGACTAATATAGTATTTCGGTCAACGTATTTCAAAAAAATAAGCAGCTTCCGCCACTATTTTTAGGTAGCCATCTGTACCGACTTCGCGCCTACGCCATCTTTAAGGAAGCTTGTAAAATATTCCGCAATCTCATCCTTCGTCAACGGTTCATGATGCCTGCTCCACTCTGTTGATAAGGTGAAAAATAGCTTCAGCATAATAAATGCGGTCAATGCAGGGTCCACATTTCGGATCTCGCCCTTGTCGATGCCAACAACAATCTCCTGTTGAATGAACGCGACGATCCCTTTCTCAAGCTTTGTAATGCCCTCCTTGGCCATTGGCGTACCAATATCCCGTACTTCCTGGGAGAGCTTCACAAATAATTCATGCTTTTCTTTGAAAAGCAGCAGTTCGTATAGAACATCAACAAGATTGTCAAAGAACGGCCGTTTACGATCAATTGTCCGTTCCGCAAGCAATCGAAGGTTAACCGTAAGCTGATTGATAATTTCACTGAAGAGATCTTCTTTAGTAGCAAAGAACGTGTATATGGTACCTTTGCCAACGGAAGCAATTTTGGATACGAGCTCCATAGTCGTCGCTTTGTAACCAAACATGGCAAAGGACTGCCCAGCTGCCTCGACGATTTGCAATCTGCGGTCAACCGGTTTCGTCTGTTCCATGAATGCCGCCTCCTTTGATTATCCCGTACTGACTATAATTCCATTCCGGTCAATCGGTCAATATAAGCATTTTAGCACGGCTATCACGCGAGTGCAAGGGTTTTATTCCTACTTATCATTCACAATTTACCCTTGCACTAATCGTCTGATAGCTCCTATTACATTTCGTTATTGCCGTCCCTCGCCTACTGCCACAAGCTCCTCCATCGTAAACAGCGCATGCAGCCGCAGCCCGATCTCCTCCAGCCTCCTGCGTCCTTCCGGGTTACGTTCAATGATACAAAGGACATCCTCGACAATAGCCCCAGCCTCGCGCAAACCATTCACGCTGCTAATAATTTGCCCGCCTGTCGTGACGACATCTTCAATGACGCACACCCGTTTTCCTTCAATAGCTGCTCCTTCAGCCAGCTTGCAGGTGCCATACTCCTTCGCCTTCTTTCGTACGAAAGCAGCGGGTATATTGGTCTCCAAGGAGAGCACAGTTGCGATTGGAATACCGCCCATCTCAAGTCCAGCGAGCACTTCCGTTCCAATTGGAATTCGCGTGGACAGCTCCCAGCCAATCGCCCCCAGCAGCCTTGGGGAGGATTCAAATAAATATTTGTCAAAATAATCATTCGACACTTGTCCCGATCGCAAGGTGAAGGTGCCCGTCAAATGTGCGGTCTCATATATTTCTTTAGCCATATCTAACCGTTCCATCTGAAAATATCGCCTCCTAAGCTTGTTAGAACTTGTATTCTTTAAGCAGCTGTTCGAGCTGTCCCAGCCCGCGTTCAGCCCATCGTTTCAGTCGGTCAAGCTCTGCAATATCTGCAGCCAAAGCTTGTTTCAATGACTCTTTATAATCGGGTACAGCACCGTGATAGGGTTCCATGTCCCCAGCCGGGATATTTGTTTTCTCCGTGTAGCTAAGCGCCCGCCGTTCGTGAAACATCGGTACATCCGGATTATATGGATTATGCAAATCACCTTGCTCAGGATGCTTGAGAACAGCCAGCACTTTTACAAGCGAACGAGGCGTTCCCGCTTCCACCACTTCCCCTACATACTCGCCTGTCTTATAACGTATAACAACTAAAGCACCATTATCCGGGGAAAATCTTTCGTCAGATTGCATAGTTAAGGTCACTCCTAAAAGTTTTTGTGAGGCTCTGCCTAATGCTAACTTGTATAAGTTAGCATTAAACAAAAACTACATCGAAAGCATATGCTTAAGTTTTCTCTGAGGCTCTGCCTAATGCATTTCCTAAATTTTAGCACAATTTAATGTTAGTTTCATAATTTAGTCTGAATTCCAATCTTGTTTTGCAGGAGCTTGCATCGTAATATGGTAATAAGGTCGAAAATGTATTCGTTTTGGTCGCCAGTCAAAGTATGCGTGAGCGTTCCAGAACTGGTAAGAAAAGTAGGTGAGAAGATGCGTAAAAAAAGAGTTCTGCTGCTTTCAGAGGGTTTCGGCTCCGGACATACACAAGCCGCTTATGCGCTTGCCGTAGGTCTTCGCGCACTTAACCCAAACATTCAAACCCGTGTCATCGAAATTGGAAATTTCTTAAATCCCGTTATCGGTCCTTTAATTGTCTCTGCTTACCGGAAGACAGTCAGCAAACAACCGAAGCTGGTTGGCATGATGTACCGGAGACAGTATAAGAAATCTCTTAATCGCTTCGCGCAGCTCGCGCTGCACCGTCTTTTCTATAACCATATCTCTCAGGTCATTTCACAGCTCAAACCAGATTTAATCGTTTGTACGCACCCTGTACCTAACGCGGTCGTTTCTCGTTTAAAGCGGCTAGGCCTTAATGTTCCCTTATATACGTTAATTACAGACTATGATGCTCATGGGACGTGGACTAGTTCCGAGGTCACGAAGTATCTAGTTTCCACTTCGCTTGTGAAGAAGAAGCTGACAGACCGCGGCATTCCCGGCAGCCGTATCGAGGTGACGGGCATTCCCGTACATCCGAACTTCTGGCAGACCCATGATAAAGCCGAGCTGCAGGCTAAATTTGATCTGAAGCCACTGCCTACTGTCCTTATTATGGGCGGCGGCTGGGGGATCATGTACAGCGATAACCTGCTGGAATATATGACTCGCTGGCGGGATCATATTCAGCTCATTTACTGCGTTGGCAACAACGACAAGTCCAGGGAGAAAATGCTCGCCGATCCCCCGTTTCAGCATCCGAACATTAAGGTGCTCGGATTCACCAAAGAAATTAGCAAGCTTATGGACGTGTCCGACCTGCTTATCACGAAAGCCGGGCGGCATGACATGCACCGAAGGTCTTAGCAAAGGAATACCGATGCTGTTCTACGAACCGATTCCCGGCCAGGAAGATGAGAACTGCGCATATTTTATTGCCAGCGGCTTTGGTGAGATGCTTGTCTCCTCCGAGACCATTGACAAATGGTTCGGGCTCCTCTTGGAGCCCTATGCCTCCGTACAGTTCAGAAATAGTCTAATGACGAAGCGCAATCAGCAATATAACCCGATGCAATGTTCACGCGCCGTCCTGCAGCTGATGCAGTGACGGTTTTTTTATCCCTATAAGCCCATAAACTGCATAGCGCTTTTCTACTCTGGGTACAAATAGATAGATACATAAGGAGGCGTACGAGATGAGAGACCAGCCGCTTGATGGAAAAACAATTATTTTACGAATAGAGCTTGATACGAAGCTTACTTTTTTCGGGACAGCTGCAACCGCAATTGAGAATGCCGGCGGCGATATTATCGCGATCGATGTTATTCAAACGAGCCGTGAGCGCACAGTCCGCGATTTAACCGTCAAGGTTAGAGATGCCGACACCCCTGACCGAATTGCCAAGGCATTCGACAAACTTCCAGGGATTCGACTCGTTAACGTTTCCGATCGGACATTCCTGCTCCATCTGGGCGGTAAAATTACGATTCAACCGAAGACACCGATTCAGAACCGGGATGACCTCTCCCGTGTCTATACACCCGATGTGGCAAGAGTATGCAATGCGATACATGAAGATCCTTCCAAGGCATTCACTTTAACGATCAAGCGAAATTGCGTCGCCGTCGTGTCAGATGGCAGCGCGGTGCTTGGACTTGGCAATATTGGCCCTTTCGCGGCAATGCCCGTTATGGAAGGAAAAGCGATGCTCTTCAAGCAGTTTGCCGATGTTGATGCCTTTCCCATCTGCTTGGATACGCAGGACACGGAGGGAATTATCGCGGCGGTTAAAGCGATTGCGCCTGGCTTTGGCGGCATCAATCTTGAGGATATCTCCTCGCCGCGCTGCTTCGAGATTGAGCAAAGGCTTCGGGAGGAGCTCGATATCCCCGTGTTCCATGATGACCAGCATGGCACAGCCGTCGTCCTCTATGCGGCACTGCTGAATGCTTTAAAGCTGACTGACCGCAGGATCGAAGAAGCTCGCATCGTCGTCTGCGGCATCGGGGCCGCTGGCACCGCTTGTACAAAAATGCTGCTGGCAGGCGGAGCTGCACATGTAATTGGCGTCGACAAGGAAGGAATATTGACGCGTGACCGCCACTACCCGAACGGCATATGGCAATGGTACGCCGAGCATACGAATGAAGAACGGATATCCGGCGGTCTTGCTGAAGCGCTGCATAACGCAGACGTGTTCATCGGGCTTTCAGCTGGCGGTATTCTTAAGCGTGAGCATATCTCCACGATGGCCGGGCAGCCCATCATATTCGCCATGGCTAATCCTGAACCAGAGATACGTCCGGAAGAGGCAGAGGATCTTGTCGCTGTCATCGCAACAGGCCGCTCCGACTATCCGAACCAGATTAACAATGTGCTCTGCTTCCCTGGCATATTCCGCGGAGCGCTCGATTGCCGGGCCTCAGTCATTAACGAAGAGATGAAGCTGGCAGCTGCAGGAGCTATTGCATCCGTCATCAGCAGCGACGAATTGAGCCCGCTCTATATCGTTCCAAGTGTGTTCAATCAGCGAGTCGTTGAGGAAGTACGGCGCAGAGTCGTACAGGCCGCCGTGCAAAGCGGCGTTGCCCGCCGCCAACCGAGGGAATAACCTGCCCTTTTCATTATCAATAGGTCTATAGCAAAAAGGCTGAATCTACCGCAGGTAAGTTGCCCTGCGGCCAGATTCAGCCTTTATTTGGTTACAGCGCGCTTCCTCCGAACAAGAAACGGTAATCCCAATGCGTATTGGCAATATCGCTAGTGCGTACGCCTCCCGAAGCTGTCGAGTAGGTGTGCAGAACTTGTCCATTGCCTAAGTAGATGCCAACATGCGTGATGGTTGCAGTTGTTTTGTTGACCGCGGAATAGTCGGAGGCTTGCGAACCTTTATAAGCCATAAAAAACATAAGGTCGCCGCGCTTCAGCTGATGCCAATCTGTGACCACGCCGCCTTTGCTTTTCACGAAAGTCCCTTGCTGACGGGAATCGGACGGAAGCGTAACACTTGCGCCTTCCCGGAAGGCCGTGCGAACAAAGTCGGAGCAATCAAACGTTGTTGTTGTATTCCTATCGGATCCGAATTCATAAGGTGTTCCAACGTATTTCATCCCTGCGGCAATGATATTCTCGATCGCTGCAGCTTGTGAGCTAGTGTTGATGCTGTCACCTGATTGTGTGCCGCCATTGCCGTCACTTCCGCCGCTTGCCGGCACTGTAACGCCTGCGCTTGTGAGTATGTATCGTGCATTTGAGCTGATATAGCCTGTTACACCACGCGAATCCCTTACTTCAAACCAATATTTATTCGGCTGGCTGATTACGAGAACGGATTCGCCTTTGCTCATATAGCGGATACGGGCTGCATCTGTCCCCGCCCCTTTGCGAAACGAAACGGAGGAGACGATTGTCGCATTAGAAATCACTTCAATATATTTACTTAAAGAAGACACATAGCCGATCTGTCCCCGGACATCTTGAACCTTGTACCAATACGCATTCACTTCACTGAGGACTGTAACTTGATCTCCCGCCTTCAAATACCGAAGCACGCTCGATGATGTGGAAGGTTGGTCACGGAAGCTGACGCTGGCCTGAATTTTGGCAACAATCGGCGCTTGTGAAGCAGCCGTCGCGACAGGCATACAGACTAGTGCAATAAGAATGAAGCCCATTATCATAGCGGTTACTTTTTTCATTTCATTCCTCCATCGTTAGTTGTGTTCACATAAGATGTTTGTCCATAAATTCATTGTACGTTCGACAAGTCTCAACACCCAATCGTCCGCTCGCCTCATTTTTGGACAGGAGGTATAGATAATAAGTACCAATGATAACGCTTTATACCCATATAAAAAGACGTCTCTCATGAGGACGCCTTTTTACGTAAGTATGCGAAAAGCCTTCTATATTAAACCATTCAGACCAATAACCCCCACGAAGATGGAGGTCCTAGAAGAAGCCTAAAGAACTAGAAAAGTTCCCAGTTTTTTTACTGTGGTAAGTTATCCCAATACGATTAAGGGTCTACATATCCTGCCATGAAGTGGTTGCTGTCTCCGAAACAACTACGCCCATTGCATCATCCATCTGATTTTTCCTAGTCACTTTCATTAACGAATCATAACGGTTAGGTGAATCCAGAACCGACTGATATTCACTTTTATGGACAGATGAAATCATGACAATATCACCTGTGTGATAATACAGCTGCAGCGTCGAATCATTCTCATCATAGGAGCAAAAAGCAATTTGTTTGGATTCTATGGGCACAAGCATGTAAACGCCTCCTTTTCTATGAAGACTTAATAGTGCCATTGCTATAACAAATAGAATGCAAATTTTAGGGCTCACCTATATATACCCAGCTAATTTGAGATTATAACACTATTTTTTGCATAAATTTAATGTATCCGTTTACAATTTTGTTTAAACAGAACCGGGAAAGTTAAGGGTATGTATTTGGGAGGAGAAAATCGATTATGTTATGGTTTATATGGGGATAAATCAAGTCCGCGCGCAGGAGCATAACACGCGGCTCGTACATCACTTTACTATCATGTCAGCTATGCTCCTGTTGAACCGCTTCATATTTATGCAGTCAGTTAACCGGGGATCGTATCACTGGTGTTAGTCTCATGGTTCTCGACCTTCTCCACATCCTGCGGCTCAATATGGACATGGACGCTCATAATGTTATGCTTATTCTCCATCCGCCGCTCGATATCATCGCTGATCTGGTGGCTCTCTACCAGTGTTAACGCTGGATCTACCAGCACGACCACATCAATGAGCACATTGCTGCCATGTACACGGGCTTTAATGTCCTTAATGGAGTTCACGCCCTGCGTGCGCTCGATCGTACCCCGCAGTGTGTACAGCTCTTTCTCGTTAAAGCCATCCGTAAGCGCGTAAGTGGCGGAATAGAAGATCTCATAGGCTGTCTTGCAAATAATAACGCCAACAGCTAAAGCCGCAACCGGGTCCAGCCACGGCAATCCTAGACGAGCACCGATAATACCAGCCGCAGCACCAACGCTGACAAGCGCATCGGATAAGTTATCCTTCGCTGCTGCTAATAAAGCCTGATTATTAATCCGTTTGGCTAGTCTTCGATTATACAAATATACAAGGAGCATGGCTGCGCCAGCGGCGAGGGCAATCCACGCCGAGAACAGCCCCGGTACATGCCGCTCCCCTGCAAATAAGGATTTGACCGTAGTAACAAGCACTTGTATGCCGACAGTGGCCATAATGAAGGAAGCCACCAGCGCAGCTATCGTCTCTGCCCGAAAGTGCCCGTAAGGATGATCCTCATCCGGCGGCTTCTGTGAAATGCGAAGTCCGATCAGTACGGCAGTAGATGCAATAATGTCCGTTAAGTTATTGAAGCCGTCAGCTACCAGTGCAGCGGATGCAAAGCCATAGCCTGCCGCCAGCTTGAAGCCGGCTAGCACGATGTAAGCACCGATGCTGATCCAGGCTCCCTTTTCCCCTTGCTTGATTGCTTCGTACTGATCCAAGGTCAAGACGCTCCTTTCACTTACCACTTTGCGAATCTCATGTTCATTACCCGTATCATAACGGATCATAATCGAGTGGGTCTAGAGAAACAGTGTTGCAGGAGGCCTCGCATTTATGCTTCCGACCAACTAGTTTGACCCCGTACAAAAAGAGTTCAATCCCCCATTAAGGTTAACCGTTCCTTTGGCCGTTATACGCTGTCACTGATATCCCTGCACATATAATCTATTTATGACCATACAAATAGTAAGTAAGAGAAGCAATCATAACGAACAACAAGAGGTGAGCTGCAAAATGGGAAGTAAAGTAAGGAAGGTAGCCATCGTCGGGGTTGGTTATGTCGGGTCTACTTGTGCGTATTCCTTAATCAATCAAGCGGTTTGCGATGAGATCATGCTCGTTGACCGAACGCCAGAGAAAGCCTATGCACAAGCACTTGATTTATCGCATTGCATGGATTTTGTTCATACGAGAACGAGGATTTCTACAGGTACCTATGAGCAGTGCTCAGATGCGGATATCATTGTTTTAAGCATGGGAGAAAGGCCGAAAAATATTAAGAGTCGTCTGGATGTCTTAGAATCAGCGTATACGATTCATAAACCGATTATTGCGGAGATTATGGCCAGCGGCTTTAACGGTATTTTTCTAGCGGCTTCGAATCCCGTTGACCTTGTTACGTATATGGTATGGAAAATGTCCGGTTTCCCTCGAAGTCAAGTGCTTGGAACAGGCACGTCCATCGATTCATCCCGCATGAAAACGCTGCTCTCTCACTACTTTCCCGTCGATCCCCGCAGTGTGCAGGGGTATGTCCTCGGGGAGCACGGTGAATCCCAATTCCCAGCTTGGTCACATGTGACGATAGGCGGCAAACCGGTCTTGGACATCCTGTCTCAGCATCCGGAGCGATTTCGCCATCTGAAGCTCGATGAAATCGCACGAAAGACGAAGAATGCCGGCATGGAGATCTACAATCTCAAAGGCTCGACTTATTACGGGATAGGCAATGCCCTTGCCTATATTATTCATTCCATACTAAATGATGACCATCGTATCATAGCGGTTTCGGCCATTCTGGATGGCGAATACGGGCAAAACGATATTTGTACCGGCGTTCCCGCTGTTCTTACCCGCCATGGAATTAAAGAAATTGTCGAGCTTAATCTAACCCCTAAGGAGGAAGAACAATTCGGCCATTCCTGCACCATTATCCGAGGTGCAATAGCTAGTCTTCCCCCGCTATAGAGAAGATCTATCCCTCCGAGTACTCATCCGAACTGCTTGAAGGAAACTCCGCTCCGCAGCTGCAGCAATATTTGGTGTTCAGTTCATTTTCCATCCCGCACTTGCTGCAGATCACCCGTATTTCCCCAACTGTGGAGTCGGCTTTGGGCTCCAGCGGAAGCTGTGTACCGCAATCCGGACAGAACTTTGTATCCAAAGCTACAACCTTCCCGCATGTGCATGTCTTCTCGAAGCGAATCATTCTAATCCGTTCCTCAATCATCTGAATGTCGGATTGAAGCTCATCAAGCTGCTGACAGCAGCCCATGACCTCCTGCTCAGATTCTGCGACATTACCAGCCTGGTGAGAACGATAAAGAGCAGTGCCGATTTGATAATATAGTTTATCCTGGTCTTTTTCCTTACCGGAAATTTGTGACTTCAGTTTCGTTATTTCTACCGTTTGCTGCGCTTTCTTAGCAGCATCAGAGGCACTCTGCTTGATCTTGTCTAGTAAAGACATTTTACCCATCTCCTTTAAAAAAATAGGCTGACATCCTTTAGTAGATAACCTACTCAAGGATGCAGCCTTTGCTTTTATAATACCTGCTATTCAGCCGGGTACATACGCTCGCGAAGTGCTTTTACTTCCGCGCTTTCGAGATATTCATCATAAGTCATAATGCGGTCGATGATGCCGTTTGGCGTAATTTCGATGATCCGGTTAGCAATCGTCTGGACGAACTGATGGTCATGCGATGTGAAGATCAGCGTGCCGTCAAAATCAATCAAGCCGTTATTGAGCGCTGTAATGGACTCCAGATCCAAATGGTTCGTCGGTTCGTCCATCAGCAGCACGTTCGCGCCTGAGAGCATCATTTTGGAGAGCATACAGCGGACCTTCTCGCCCCCGGATAGAACACTCGCTTTCTTCAGCGCTTCGTCGCCGGAGAACAGCATACGGCCGAGGAAGCCGCGGATGAACTCTCATCCTGATCCTTGGAATACTGGCGCAGCCAGTCAACCAGGTTCATATCCACGCCATCGAAATACGGTGCAGTTGTCTTTCGGAAAATAAGCCTGCGTCGTCGTGATGCCCCAAGTAGAATGTACCTGCATCGGCTTCCAGCTCTCCAGTCAACAGTTGGAACAGAATCGTCTTCGGCAGTGTATTCGGTCCGACGAGAGCGATTTTGTCGCCTTTGTTGACGGCAAACGTTAGATTGTCGATTAAGTTCACACCGTCGACTGTCTTCGTTAAACCTTCGGTAAGCAGCAATTGCTTGCCAGCTTCGCGTTCTGGTTTAAAGTTGATGAACGGATATTTACGGTTTGACGGACGAATGTCGTCAAGCGAGATTTTATCAAGAAGCTTCTTACGGGAAGTCGCTTGCTTGGATTTGGATTTGTTCGCGCTGAAGCGTTGGATGAACGCCTGCAGCTCCTTAATCTTCTCTTCCTTCTTCTTGTTGGCATCACGCATCAGCGCAAGCGCCAATTGGCTGGACTCATACCAGAAGTCGTAGTTGCCGACATACATTTGGATTTTGCCGAAATCAATATCCGCAATATGCGTACATACCTGGTTCAAAAAATGACGGTCATGGGATACGACGATAACAGTACCTTCATAGTTGCCAAGGAAGTCTTCCAGCCAGTGGATGGATTCCATGTCCAAGTGGTTGGTAGGCTCATCGAGCAGCAAAATGTTCGGATGCGCCGAACAACGCTTGCGCCAGCAAGACACGAACCTTCTCGTTGCCGGTAAGCTCTGACATCTTCTTATCATGCAAGTCAGGCGTGATGCCAAGTCCGTTCAGCATGCCTGCTGCTTCGGATTCCGCTTCCCAGCCGTTCATGTCAGCGAATTCCGCCTCCAGCTCGCCTGCGCGCATACCGTCTTCATCGGTGAATTCCGCTTTTGCATAGATCGCATCTTTCTCTTTCATCACTTCAAACAGCTGCTTGTGACCCATGATAACCGTTTCGAGCACGAGGAAATCATCGTATTCATAATGGTTCTGTTTCAGGACTGCAAGACGCTCGCCTGGTGTAATGTGAACTTCACCATGGGATTGCTCGACTTCACCGGATAAAATCTTCAGAAACGTCGATTTGCCGGCTCCGTTCGCGCCGATCAAACCATAGCAGTTGCCTGGCGTAAACTTAATATTAACATCTTCAAATAGCGCACGCTTACCATATCGAAGCGTTATGCCGCTTGTGCTGATCATTGTACGTAATCCCGTCCTTCACTCAAAAATCTTATTCATCTCACCATTATAGCACAAGAGCGCGGATTAATCCCGCGCCCCTTGTGTGGACATGTTGTTTTTAATCTATTAAATTCCGTTAAAACGCCATGTCTCGCCATGCGGCAGGATGACCATTCGGTCTGGGTCGATTTGCTTCAGTGCCCGCTCTGCTTCAAGCCGGTCGAGCGCTTCGCGAGGCGTATCGTCGGCAAGCCGGAAGGAGCCGTAATGCATCGGCACGAATTGTGCTGCCCCGGTATCTATGAATGCTTGCAAGGCTTGTTCAGGCGTGACATGCTGCGGTCCCATGAACCATTCCGGTTCATAAGCCCCAATTGGCATAAGTGCGATATCGATGCGGAATTTCTGGCCGATTAGCTTGAACCCGTCAAAATATCCGCTGTCTCCTGCAAAATAAATAGTTGGTGAAGCGCCTACTACAGGCCTTGCCTGCACATTGCTCTGCACAGGCTGAGACTTCGTTTCATTCCAATCCGAGATAGAAGCCTGTGCTGCTGACTTCATAGCCTCGTATTCATTCGAAGCTTCAATGATATATCCACCCCAATGGGAGCGGTTCGTATCGAGCAGTGTCCGCCGCGTCCAATGCTGGGAAGGAACGAATGTGAATTTCACGCCGCTGATTACAGCTGATTCCCACCAATCGAGTTCGATAACAGAAGAAAATCCTTTGCTGCGCATTTTATCCGCTAAACCAATCGGGACAATAAGAGTTTTGCCGCCTGACAGCTGCTTAAGTGAACCTATATGCAGGTGATCGTAATGAGAATGAGAGATAAGTACGACGTCAATTGGCGGGAACATCAGCAATGGGAAGTCCAGGACTCACCAGTCTCTTCTGAAAGCCCATCTGCTCCGCCCATACGGGATCCGTTATAATATTAAGTCCAGAATGTTGAATCAGAAACGTCGAATGTCCAATCCAGGTTAATGACGGCTGGCTTGTATTGTCATTTAAATAAGCATGATCAGGCTTTGCAATCGGAACAGCGAATGAATAATCCTTGTTCTTCATCTTCACGGCCCGCTCGCGGCGCCATTGCCTTAGCTCTTTAAATGACTTGATCGTTGCGGTTGGATCCAGGTTTTCAAAGCGCATAACAGTCGATTTCCTCCTAAGGTTTTGCGGATGCAAAAACGGCCTCATGAGCTTAAGGTGAAATGGCATAAACTCGTCAGGCTCTCTCTATCTGTATCTCTTACGATACCAAGGCTGAACCGAATAAGCAAACAAACCAGCATGCTTCTGGCAGGTTGTGGTTTACTTCTCATTTTTGGTTTAAAATTGCAGTAATAAGGCATCGCATAGAATGAACTCGCTTAAGCCCGTCCGGCTGAACATCGGGGAATCAGGGTGGAGACTCTACTCCACCTGATTCAGAGCCCGCCTATAGACGGCGGGGTCTTGACCCGATTAACAATGGTCGGGAAAATACGATATTGGAGGCTATCATCTTGAAATTAATTGGAATCGAACCTACACCAAGTCCAAATACAATGAAATTGAATGTTGACGAGAAGCTGCCGCCAGCCCAGCGGTTCAGCCTTACGGCTGCTGACCTGAAGAGCACGGATGGAGCGGATGGCGGACCTGTCTCCGGGAGAAGAATCGTAGGTGAGCCGCTGCGCAGCTTGCTTGCCATTGAAGGCGTGCGCGGATTGTTCCGCACGGCGGACTTTATCGCGCTCGACCGGAAGCCGGGCGCGGATTGGGAGCGTATTCTGGCGGCAGCGCGGGCCGTTCTGCAGAGCGGCGAAGACGCTTCTGCGGACGGCTCCCTAGCTGCTGGCTTCCGGCAGGATAGCTTCGGCGAAGCAAGCGGGTTCGTGCAGCTGTATCGGGGAATTCCGATGCAGGTGCGTGTGCGTATTGGCGATAGCGAGGTACGCGCGGCGATGCCGGAGAGGTTCACGGAAGCGGTCACCGCCGCTGCAGCCGCTTCTATGATCCGCGAGCGCAAGCTGGAGGAGCTCGGCGTCCGTTATGGCGAGCCGGAGGATATTGCCGCGGAGCTCGTTAAGGAGCTGGAAGCCGCGTATCCGCAGGAGCGGCTGGAGCAGCTTGTCGCCGCTGCCCTGGCGCTCGGCAAAAGCAATGAGGGCGATGCCGCTCCTGCTCCGGCGCGGCCCGCTCCGCTATCGGCCGAAGAGCTCGCTGAGCGCTTCGCCTCGCCGGATTGGAGCGTCCGCTACGAAGCGCTGTCGCGGACCTCTCCGGTGCCAGCGATGATGCCGCTGCTGGCAAAGGCCATATCCGACGAGAATGTCTCCATCCGGAGACAGGCCGTCGTCTACCTGGGCGAGCTCCGCCTCCCCGAAACGCTGCCGCTGCTCGTGGCGGCGCTTCGCGATCCCTCCGCCTCCGTGCGGCGCACCGCAGGCGATACTCTGTCCGATCTTGGCGACCCCGCCGCGACCGGACCGATGATCGAAGCCCTCCGCGACCGCAATAAGCTCGTCCGCTGGCGGGCAGCCCGCTTCCTCTACGAGGCCGGCGACGAATCCGCCGTGGAGGGCCTGCGTGCCGCAATTGCTGACCCCGAATTCGAGGTCAGCCTTCAAGCCCGCATCGCGCTTGAGCGAATCGAGCGCGGTGAAGAATCCGCCGGCTCCGTATGGCAGCAAATCACCGCACGCAGCCGGGGCGATGAAGGAAATAACGAGGCCTGACAACAGTTTTAAGGGCTGGCCCGCGGTGATTACATCCATCACCGCAGGTCAGCCTATAGATGACAGATGGGAGCATTAAGAATGACGGACTCAAACCTGGGTATTTTCGGATTCCGCTTTGCTGAGCCAGAGCATCTCTCCTTGTGCAGCATGTATGCTGTGGGTCATGACTCCGTTGCTGATACCTCCTATCACTGGGACGGCTTGACCAGATCTGATGGCCCTCTTCTGATCTTTCAATATACGGTAGAAGGAGAAGGCAGGTTTGAGATCGACGGGCATGTACAGCCCATAGGCCCAGGGCGTGCTTTTCTAGCAGAAATCCCGAGCAATCATCGTTATTACTATCCGGATAGCGCAAAGCCATGGGAGTTTTACTTTCTTCTGTTCCGTCCTAGACTTATACAGCCAAACTGGGAGGAAATGAAAGCAAAAATTGGCGGTACCCCATTTCTGCCTATAACAAGCAGCCCTATTCGTTTACTTCGCAACATCTTCATTGAAGGCAAAGCCGGGCGTATTACAGATCCGTATTTAGCCTCGTCTTATGTCTTCCAGTTTGTTTCAGAACTTTGCCGATTTTCTCTAAACAACCTGCAATATCAGGAGCGCTGGCCAGAGAAAATCCGGATGGCCACACAAATGATGGATGCGAATTATGCCCATATGGTCAGTTTAGAGCAGCTGGCTCACGAATTAGCGCTCTCCAAATATTATTTCATCCGACTTTTCTCCGCTTCTGTTGGCATGACGCCTAACGATTACCTGAATCGGATCCGTACAGAGAAAGCAATGAAGCTGCTTCGTGAAACAGATTGGAATCTCGAACGAGTCGCCAGCGAAGTCGGTTATTCCAGCGGGAGCTACTTAATCAAAGTATTCCGCCGATTAACCGGAGAAACGCCAGGAGGTTTTCGGACAGGAACCGAGAGCTTAGTGTATAATCGTCTATTTTTTAATTAGTAAAGAGCAATTTTGTACAATTCCCCTCGTAAATTTATTATAGATTTCATATATTACTGTGATTATCATTAATTTCATAGAGCAATATACTTCAATGAGATAATCAAGGGGGATCATATGAGCCACTTAGAATTGACACCTTACCCGCCAATGGGTTGGAATAGCTGGGATTGTTACGGAGCAGCTGTAACCGAGGAAGAAATCCGGGGAAATGCAGCGTATATGGCAGAAAATTTGAAAGGCATACGGCTGGGAATATATCGTTGTCGATATTCAATGGTATGAGCCTGGTGCAGTCTCGTCCCACTACCGGCCTTTTGTTCCGCTCGAAACAGATTCCTTTTCCCGCCTAATTCCCGCAGTTAACCGTTTTCCTTCCGCTGGGGGCGGCCAAGGCTTTCTTCCGCTCTCGGATTATGTCCATAGTCTGGGCCTGAAATTTGGTATCCATATTATGCGGGGTATCCCACGGCAAGCTGTACACAATAACACACCTATTAAAGGCACGAATCGTACAGCTCGCGATATTGCGCATACCAACTCCATTTGCCCATGGAATACCGATATGTATGGTGTCGACGCTTCAAAGGAAGGCGCCCAGGCTTATTATGACTCCCTCTTCGAGCTGTATGCACAGTGGGGCGTTGACTTCATTAAGGTAGACGACATCGCCGCTTCCAGGTTATATGATACTCATAAATCCGAGATCGAGCTGATCCGAACAGCGATCGTCCGCTGCGGACGGCCAATGGTCTTAAGTCTTTCTCCTGGCCCCGCACCTGTCGAATATGCCGATTTTCTAGAAAACCATGCAAATATGTGGCGGATGACCGATGATTTTTGGGATTTATGGCCGCTGCTTCTCAATATGTTCGAGCGCTGTGACCAATGGCAGGGACGCCCGGCTCCCGGACGGTGGCCGGATTGCGACATGCTTCCGCTTGGCCATATCGGAATACGCTCCGTCGATGGCGGAGGTGCTGATAGATGGACAAGATTTACACGCGACGAGCAGCTTACTATGATGACTCTGTGGTCCATCTTCCGCTCCCCGCTTATGTTCGGCGGCGAGCTGCGCGATAACGATGAATGGACACATTCTCTCATCACAAACCAAGACGTTCTCGACATGCACCGAAACAGCAGCAATGCCGCACAATTGCTCCGGAATAACGACACCGCTATATGGACGGCGGAAGGGCTGGATGGCGTTCGCTATATCGCTTTGTTCAATATAGGCGATACGGAAAGTACAATTACAGCTGATCTTCAGCAGCTCGGCTGGCAAGAGGCTTCGTTGATTAAAGAGCTTTGGTCAGGAGAGATCGTAACGGCATTAGGGAGCGTACTTCGCTCATCCGTTCCCCCTCATGGCGCTGTTTTATTTAAACTGGAATTCAAATAATCTTAATCCCTCGCGGTTCATACACAAAGGGCTTCCAAGGCAATCTAATCGATTGCTTTGGAAGCCCTTTTGTCATACCCGGCTCGCCCCGGCTGCCGGATAGGATCTCACCCATTGATGGTCTTTCTTCATCTCACTGTCGGATTTCAGAAAGTAATGGTAACTCACTTTGCCCTTACGATCCGGCACCGGATCATCCCACGTGACATCGATGTGGTACCAGTCATTACCGATCTGCACTAAATTCCATACATGGCTGCCGGAATCAACGACCCCTTCAATAATTCGAACACGGAATCCAGCTTCCCTCAGCATCCGGTAAGCAAGCAGTGAATAGCCTTGGCAGACGGTTTTTCCAGAATCGATCGCATCGTAAGCGGTGTATCGCTGCAGTGACAGGTCGTAGGCAATATGCAGGACAATCCAATCATGGATCGCTTTGATCTTATCAGGATCCGACATTCCTTGTCTAAGGATAGTTGGAAGTACTTTATGAACGCGCTCGGCTACCTGCTGAGACTGCTCTACTGTTTCCCGATATCGGACTGTGACCTTGATTTTGGCGGTGCCCCCCCATTTACGAATCGTATAGAGGTAGGAGTCCACAATGTAAGCGATATAATCATCAGCGGCAAATACATTCTTCAATAGCTTAGCAAAATTAGCCGATAGCTCTTCTTGATCGCCGTTGTAATCAATTGTTATTTCGTTCGTTTGCTGCATGACCTTCTTCTGAAGGCTGACTTCCAGTTCTTCCATTGTGCTTGCAATAGGAGCAGCGCTGTGAGTCGTACGAGTAAAATCAGAGCCTAGTTCAAGGCTAAGAAGCAGGACTACCAACATTATTCTGGCTATGAGTTGACCCAATCTCCCGCTCCTTCCCTAAGCTCACATAGGTTTACCAACAATTACTAGCAATAGTATACCCTAACGCATCCGGATTAATAAAGCCAATGACTAATTAATGAAACAGCTCATCGTTTATGAAGAAATATCCAGTGATTACACTTTTATAAAAAATATGCAGTTAGTGATAGCACTTTTTATGAACTCAATGGAGGAGATCGAGCGCGTGTTTGAGAAGTTCGGTTCGAGAAGTATTAGTGATTACTCTCATGGGGAGCGCGCATGGATCGATACGCCTGAGGAGCAACCGATTCATTATCAATACGCAAGCGAGCTCCGTGTTTTTTAACTAACTTAAGATACGTTTAAGGCCCTGCCATTAAGGCATGGACTTTTTGTTGTATGCAGCATGGGGTTTTAGTCCATAAGTAAGGTCTTTTGATATTTCTTGATTGAATCGAACCCAAAGATGGAGTCTTCGCGTGCGTTGGAGAGGGGTGAGGACGTTAAAAAAGCGCCTTTCGGCGCTTCATGCGATTCATTATCTTTGAAAATTGGTATCTGTCTAGCAGCTTTGAGAGGAAGTGGGCATGGTCGATAAATCTAGTAAAGCTTCGAACCTCCTGACAAGCTCCTTGTCATCCATCACTTCCGGTTCAGCCGGAAACCTGTCATGCATCGCGCACACAGCCAGTTCGTAGCCTGGGCAGCAATTGTACAGCCTGAAGCTGCAATTATTAAGCGGCAGTTCGGTCTCCAGCGTAATAACAGGCTCCTTATTCGTATAATCGAGCACAAAGCCGAACGTATCGAGCCCAATCCGCATCCCTTTGCCGTCGGCTTTCATATAGCTTTCCTTCAACGTCCACAATTGAAAAAACGCTCGCGTACGCATTTCTCCAGACAATCTGTTCAGATATTCACATTCCTTATGTGTGAAAAACCGCCCTGCAATATCGCGACCAAGCTCAATCACCCGCTCGATGTCTATCCCTGTCTGCTCCCGATCCGTCACACAAGCAACCCATTGTCCGGAATGCGTCAAGTTAAAATGATAATCCGGCATTCCTTCCAGCCGCGGCTTCCCGTTTGGATCAGCCTCGATTCGAATCTGCTCGTTAGCAATTCCGAGCTCTTCGCCAAGCATGGTGCGTACAAGAATTTCCGCAATTAGTCCAAGATTGAAATCGTTATCTTGTCTAAACCTGGGCAGCCTGTTCTGTTTCTCCGGCGATATATAAGCCAGCAGCCTTGCGTAATGATTCCGATCCAGATTGGGATCGACGCGAACCGCTGCAATCCTCATCCGTATCCCCTCCATTATTCCGAGCATTCCGCTCTTTCAAGCCAAGCGGAGCAGCACGGCAGCCTTCCCATGGAATATATCAAGGATGGAGCGTTTTTTCAAAGAAATTTTCGGATAAATGGCCGGACAGCAGCCTGATGGTCGAATATTGCTGGAAATCCAGCATATGAACCGGAAACCCGATGTCATTCAGCTTTGCCTCCATACGAACCGCGAGTATGGAATGACCGCCAAGATCAAAGAAATGATCATCCAGCGATACTTCTGACAAACCGAGCACCTCTTTCCAAATCATGCACAGCGCCTCTTCAAGCTGTTCACGGTTAGTCGGAGCCTCGAGTTCTTCATTGTAAGATGCAGTTAATTCGCGCTGCTGTTCGCCGAATAAATCGATCCTAAGCCCGTCGCTAGCTCCGATATCAGGAAGCTCGAACCAGCAGGAATAAGATTGGAACGGATAGGTTGGGAGCGGTGTCCTGCTCCTGTTCTCCCCTGCATACAGCTGTTCCCAGGGGATCCTCGCCCCTTTAGCGTAGCAGGCTGCAAGCCGCTCCAAAAGCTGCAGGTTTTTACGTTCCGA
Source organism: uncultured Paenibacillaceae bacterium (assembly GCA_963793665.1). Classification (GTDB taxonomy): domain Bacteria; phylum Bacillota; class Bacilli; order Paenibacillales; family Paenibacillaceae; genus Paenibacillus_Z. Next base: position 152,425 of record CAWCBD010000002.1, on the reverse strand, counting down.
TTGGTGCCAGCTGTTAATGAGTCCAGTTACGGTGACAGATAATTCGGCTGACTGTAAGCCATCGTTGACTTCTCTATAGGAGTCGCTATCGTTTTCCGCCGCCCGTTCCAGCTTCGCGATCATCTCCGCACGGCTTGATGCGGTGAATGCCAAGCGGTAATTGTAAGCATCCCGTCCAATATTAGCCGAATAGCATACATCCGCCAGCTCGATTTGAGGCTTGGCGGCAATAAACTCCAGCATGTTTGTTACATATTCAGAGAGCGCAGTCTTCTCCCGAGCGGAAATACTCAGCAGCAGCGGCTGATCCGCGGACTGAGCGGGTCTGCGCCTGGAAGCTGCTTCCTCCAGCACAAAATGGCAGTTCGTCCCGCTGAAGCCAAACGAGCTAACCCCGCATCTAAGCGGGATATGATCTTCATTCCGCTTCCAGTCGCGCAGCTCGTCGTTGACATAAAGCGGAGATTCCTCAAAGCGGATGCTCCGGTTCGGTCTGGCAAACGAAAGCGTTGGCGGCAGCTGCTTATTCGTCAGGCATAGGACCGCTTTAATTAGACTCGCGATTCCGGATGCGCCGTCAAGATGACCGATGACGCTTTTAGCCGACCCGATACCGCAGAACTGCTTGCGGTTCGTATAACGGCGAAAAGCCCGCGTGATTCCGTCGATTTCAATCGGGTCGCCCAGCTTCGTGCCCGTGCCGTGCGCCTCAATATACGAGATCGTCTCCGGATCAATGCCCGCACGTTCCCAGGCTTCGACAAGCAGCCGCTCCTGCGCCAGCGCATTAGGCGCGGTCAAGCCGATAGAGCTGCCGTCATGATTGATGGCGCTCCCTTTAATAACCGCATAGATATGGTCGTTGTCGCGCATCGCCTGCTCCAGCGGCTTAAGCAGAACCGCAGCCGAGCCTTCACCCCAGAGCGTTCCGTCGGCTGCATCATCGAAAGTCCGCGTAATGCCGCTGCTCGATTCAATACCGATTTTAAACTCCTTATTCACAGGAAGAATGTTCAGCTTAATGCCGCCGGCAATCGCGGTTTCGCATTCGCCGTTCAGCAAACTTTGGCAGGCGGTATGCAGCGCGACCAGTGAGGAGGAGCAGGACGTATCAATAGCCATGCTTGGACCCCGCAAATCAAGCAGATGATTCAGCCTGCTTGCGATAATCGGCGCGATATTGCCCGGCAGCGCAACCGTCATTGCTTCCGGATGAAGCCTCGATAGGATGGTGCCGTAGGTCGGCCAGGCATTGTAGCCGATGAATACGCCTGTCCGGCTGCCGGAAAGCTTCTTCCCGCCATAGCCCGCATCCTCCAATGCGGACCAGGCGGTCTGCAGAAAGATCCGCTGAGCCGGATCAAGCAGCCTTGCCTCGCCGAGCGACATTCGGAAGAACGGGTAATCGAAACCGTCGATCTCGCTTAAATAACCGGCTTTTTCGAAATGCTCGCCCTTTCCCAGCAGTCGCTCAGCCATCTGCCTGCGTCTCTCCGGCAGCTCGCGGATGCAGGATGTCCCTTGAATGAGATGGTTCCAGAACATGTCGTAATGATCGGCCATCGGCAGCTTCAGCGACATGCCTATAATCGCGACGCTGCTGCCGTGGCGGTGCGCTTCAGCCTTCGGCTCTGCTTCCTTTGCACGCAGCCGCTTCACCAGCTGAAGGCCGATCTGCTTATCGATGGTGCCGCTGGCGATTTGTTCCAGCACAAATTTCATCGTATCACTCATTATGCTCACCCGCCCCGCTGCCATTTAACGTAGACATCACGCCTGATACCGACAGCTCGCCTTTGGCCAGCCGCTCGATCAGCAGCTCGATATCTTCGTTCTCACCAATTAATGCAGCTGCATTCCCCGCTTGGTCATGCTCTTGTATTTGATCCAATTCTGCCGTCGCATGGATTTGACTGTTTATTACCTGCATCATAACGTTTGAGCTGCGTCCATTCTCGGCGAGCTGCTCATCCATATAACCAGCCAGCTTGGCAATCGTCGGAAATGCAAACAAATCTGGAAGTTGAACGATGCCTGGCCGATCCTTATCAAGGAACGCATGCACCTTCAGAATCATGATCGAATTGCCGCCGATATCGAAGAAATTATCATCTGCTCGGAATACCGCATAGCCAAGCACGTCCGACCATGCCGAGGCGACAAGCAGCTCCGAATCCGTAGGGAGACCTTCTTTTCCATGCAATTGGATTGCTGGTCTGGAAGCTTCTGCGCTGGTTGGTGCCGCTGCATTCAGCCGCTTAAACGCCAAATCGTCCTGATCGTTATCAGCGTAGTAATCAAGCATGCTTAGACGACCGGCAATCAGCTCTGTGAAGCGTTCCACAGTCCGCGTCGGCTGACCGACGATTACCCGTTTCAATTTCGAACGAAGGACCTTCTCGAATGCCTTCATCGCTTCCCCGTTGGAAACCGAATGAAGCACGCCTCCCTTCAAATCCGCCCCGGATGCTAAAGCCATCCCCGTTTCAAGCCAGGCCGGCCAGTTTATGCATTTCGTACCGGGACGCCTAGTACTTCTCTCTTCACAAATCGCATCGAGCAGCGAATTCGCCAGACTGTAATCGAGCTCGCCTGGAATGCCGACAAGTGCGGAAATGCTGGAGCTGCACAGGAAAAAATCGAGCGGATCGTCCTTGGTTAACTCGTCCAGCAGCAATGCGCCGAATGCTTTCCCTTCCAGCTGCTTTATAATTGTGCTGCGGCTCTTCTGCAGCAGCGTCCCCTGTGTCGCAAGAGATCCGGCGCAATGCACGATACCGCGGATCGGCCCATAATCACCGCGAATGTCAGCAAGCGCTTCGCGAAGGCTGTCTCTGCTTGCAGCATCCGCATAATGAACAGATACGGTTGAGCCGCTGCTCCGGATATCGGCCATTGTTTGTTCCTCGGGCGGAGTAAGCCTCGTTACAATCGCCACATGCAGAGGCTTAACATCGGCAATATATTTAGCTATTTCCTGCCCGATGCCTCCACCTCCACCGGAGATGACATAGACGCCGCCTTCCCGCAGCGGAAGCTCGTTCTCTTGCAGTCCACCGGCTTTCTCTGCTGATCCGGGTTGTCCTGTCCCCTGTTTGTCCTCAGCAATTCGGCATACGCGCACATATTTGTGACCGCCTCGCAAGGCTGAGACATTGCCTTCATTTCGCTTGGCCGCTTCATTCCGAACGATTTCAACATCTGCTGCCGCTTCATCAGGCTTGACGCAAAGGCAGCCTACCTCAGCAGCCACGCGCCCTTCTGACGTCGCCACATCAACATCGATCGACCGAATCCGAAGATTCGGCGTTTCGAGAGGAAGAGATTCGCCAAGCGAATGGAGCAGTCTGCTGTCTGGTGACAGATTTGCTTCCGTCCCGGTAACCGAATAGGCACTGGAGGTGACAATGACCAGCTCCGGCTGATGACCATGCTTGCTAGCGAGCGCTTTGCACAGTGCGATCAGATGAAAGAACCCTTGATCAAGCCCCTTCCAAAGCTGCGCTGCACTCGCTCCGCCACTTTCCTCCGACATGGGAGCCGTGTATAAGAACACGATCCGTTCCAGGAGATCCGGGTCATGAACCGCGAACAAACGCTCATAATCGGGATCACTAGCATGCAGCCGCTGTACATTTTCATCATTTTGCGAACCTGAGTGCCCGATCAGAACTTTAATTATCGGTCCGCTTACATGTTCGGTATCCTCCAGCGCGCCTGCAATTTTCTCCGCCCGCATATCGCCGCTATGAATAATAAGCGTGCGTCTGCTGTGCTGGGTATCGGAAATGCCAGCTCTATAGAAGCTGCTCGGCGAGCTAGCTTGATTGCTTGCAATGGAATCGGCATGTTCACTGTCTCTCGCTATTGAGGCAGGTTCAGCGGAAAACTCCCATCCCGTCTCCCATAACGGAATCGGCTGCGGATCGGGGCAGTCCATCCAGCAGCGCACGGGCTCGAACGGGTATAGCGGCAGCCGCACCTGACGATGCTGCTGTACCTGATATACGATCGACCAATCGGGATTTGCACCCTTAACGTACGCTGCCGACAGCTCCTTCAGCAGCCCTACGCCCAGTAGCTGCTCACCTGCGACAATGCCTGCTCCCGGCGCCACACGGCTATAGTCCGTTTCTTCAATCTCCGAGAGCCGCGCGGCGAGCTCTGTCGAAGTTGCTCCTACAACAAGCAAACGATACGGGAAAGCGCTTCGCTCTACATTTGCGGTATAGCAAATATCTTCAATTCGTTCCGCGCTTTGCGGCAGCCACTTCGCAAGCTGCTGCGCTCTCTGGCGGAGCGACCAAACGCTCTGAGCCGATAGGGCAATAGCATAGAGCGGCCAGCTGCTGTGCTCCGGTCCGTTGTTAATCGCATGGAGCGGAGCCGTCGGTGAGCCGTCCCTCTCGCCTTCCATCCCGTAATCAGGCGCTTCCTCCAGCACAATATGGCAGTTGGTGCCGCTGAAGCCGAACGAGCTGACGCCGCATCTTCTCGGCTGATCGCCCGTCAGCCATGGTTTTGATGTATCGTTTACATAAACAGCCGATTGAATAAACGAAATATTCCGGTTCGGCCGGGCAAAATGCACAGTTGGCGGTAAAGTCTTCCGGTACACAGCCATAACAGCACGAACGAATCCAGCGAGTCCGGCGGCCCCGATTAGATGCCCGATATTTGGCTTCGCCGAGCTAATGGCGCAGAACTGCTTGCGTTCTGTAAACCTGGCGAACGCCTTGTTGATCGCATCAATTTCAATCGGATCGCCCAGCTTCGTTCCCGTGCCATGCGCTTCCAAATAACCGATCGTCTCGGGTGCAATTTCCGCATCCTGCCATGCCGATACGAGTACTTCCTCCTGCGCGAGCGCATTCGGCGCGGTAAGCCCGATCGAATGTCCGTCCTGATTCGTGGCGCTGCCCTTGATGACCGCATAAATCGGATCTTTATCCTTGATTGCGAGGTGGAGCGGCTTCAGCATAACGGCGCATACACCTTCACCGGTTACTGTACCGTCCGCCTTATCATCAAATGTTCTCGTCTTGCCGTGTGCCGATTCGATGCCGACCTTGCCGATCAGATCGATCGGCAGTACATCAAGACGTATGCCGCCTGCCAGGGCGGCAGCGCATTCGCCGCTGCGAATCGCCCGAACCGCTGTATGGATCGCAACAAGCGAGGATGAGCAGGAGGTGTTGACGATCATGCTCGGCCCTTTTAAGTCAAAAAAGTACGAAACCCGCCCGGGAATCATCGAAACGAGGTTCCCGACATGTGCTTCTTTATAGGAGGACGGGTCAACTTCCAGTACCCGCCCTGTATAATTGTACGCCTCATGGTCGTAGCCGACGAACACGCCCGTGCGGCTTCCTTTGAGCTTGTCCATGGTGTATCCTGCATCCTCGAACGCATGCCAAGCCGTCTGCATAAACAGCCGCTGATGAGGATCTGTCAGCTCCGCCTCTCGGGGAGACAATCCGAAGAACCGATGGTCGAAGCGGTCGATTCTGCTCAAATAGCCTTGTCGGATGAACTGCCAGTCAGATCGCTTCATCCGTTTGAACCGGGTATACTGGTACGCTTCTAATTTGCGTGCATATGGAAGCCCTCTTGTTGCGCATATACCTTCGGAAGCTTGCGCCCAATACGAATGCGCGTCACCTGCCAGCGGGAAATCGAGTCCGATGCCGATCACGGCGATCTCCTTGCCCGTTTCCGCCGCTTCGGCGTCCACAGGCGGCAGCTTCATGATGTCAAGCAATCTCCTGGCCATGTGCCGAGCCTCCTTAAATTATAGTTGTTCCGCCAAAATATTCAGAAGTTGACCATAGCTCGCGAGCAGCATTTGTGCGGCTTCCCCGCTGCCGCCGCTCTCCCCTTGTCTGTACATGACGTGAATCTGATTATCGTCCGAAATATATAGTACAGCAGCAGCTCCGGTACCTGCATCCATACTTGCGATAGCTGCTGCGTAATCGAGGGCGAAGGCAAGCAGACGGCGGCCCATTCGTCCATATGGAGCTTCGGCAGCGACGGAAGCAGAAGCAGTCAAGCCTTTGTACCGCAGCTCTTCAATAAATTGCGGCACGCTCCCGATCTGCTCCAGTTGAAGCGAACTGGCATGCTGCCTGCCGCTCCGATCCGCCGCAGCAATCCGGATTTCCGTTTCGCCCGCTGTGTCAGCAATCAGATAAACGAAGGCGAGTAAATATACCGCGTTTTGTTCCGCACCGCTGCGCTCGGCAAGCAGCGCGAGCGCCCTTGCCTTTTCTTCGTCAAGCCTTAAGCTTGCCCGGCCGTACTCCGCCGGCTGCAGCCTGCGCTCCATAAGCGCGGCGAAAGTCTCTACCGTCGGATAAGCGAATAGATCCGCGATGTTCGATTTGCCCGGATAGACCGCCTCAAGCTGTGCATGAACGTTCATCAGCCGGATCGAATCGCCGCCGATATCGAAGAAATGCTCCTTTGTCCCGAGTTCTTCCCTGTCCAATGCAAGCTTCCACATACCGAGAACAAGATGCTCCATCTCCGACTTCGCTTCACCCATTGCATCTGCAGAACGCAGCTCTTCCTGGGGCTCCGGCAGCGCCTTGCGATCCAGCTTGCCGTTTGGCGACAGCGGAAGCTTATCCATCACCGTATATCGGGATGGAAGCATATAGGATGGCAGGTGTTTCCCGAGATACGCAGCCAGCGATTCCTTGTCCGGCGTCTCCCCGCCCCTTTCAGCGACCACATAGGCTGCCAGATAAGTATGTCCGGCTTTGTCCTTCAGATTAACGACCACAGCTTCGTTCACCGTGCTGCAGCCCAGCAGACAATTTTCTATTTCGCCCAGCTCGACGCGATAGCCGCGGATCTTAATTTGCGTATCGCGCCTGCCGAGAAACTCGATGAAGCCGTCTCTGCGCATCATGCCGATATCGCCCGTCCGGTAAAGTCTGCCAAACACCGGATGCTCAGCGAAAGCTTGAGCGGTTTTCTCCTCGTCACGCCAATAGCAGGACGCCAGACCGGCTCCGCCGATATGAAGCTCGCCCGAAACGCCGACCGGGCAAAGATGTCCCGCCTCATCAAGCACATACCAGCTTTGATTGGCAAGCGGCGAGCCGTACGGCACGGATTTCCAGTCCTCTTGAACAGTGACCACCTGATAATAGATCGACCAGACAGCCGCTTCTGTCGCACCGCCAAGGCTCATGAACAAAGCATCCGGGAACTGTGCCAGCACACTGCGCGCCAGAGGCAGCGGAATCCAGTCGCCGCTTAGCATAATGACGCGCAGCGGGGGAAGAACTGCTCCCTGCTGCGAGGAGTGTGCAAGCAGCGCACCCATCAGCGCCGGCACCGTATTCCACACCGTTACCCCGTATTTTATCGAAGTACTTAGTACAGCGGGCATATCGCGCGGATCGTCGATCATGATGACGGCCGCCCCCGCTGCCCATGCCCCGAACCAGTCGTAAACCGACAAATCGAAGCACAGCGATGACACGGCCGCAATACGGTCCTGTTCGCCAACACCAAATTTGGCATTAATGTCGGCTATCGTATTCGCTGCGGCTTTATGGGTAACCGCTACCCCCTTAGGTGTCCCTGTGCTTCCTGATGTATAGATGATATAGGCCAAGTCGTCCGGTCTGCTGGCCGGCTCTGCCGGCTGATGGATCACACGCTCAGCCGATGGGAATTCCGGATCCATCAGCAGCGCATCCGCGTCAAACAGTATTTTGCAGCCGCTGTGCTTGATGATGTAGCTTTGCCGCTCCTCCGGATATTCCGGGTCGATCGGTACATATGCAGCTCCAATGGATAACACAGCAAGAAGGAGTGCACCCGTCTCTACAGACTTCGTTCCCAAGACGCCGATCAGATCACCCCGCGACATGCCGCGGTCAAGAATATAGGCTGCATAGCGCTGCGACAGCTCCAGCAAACCGCCGTAGTCGATTTGCCGGCTGCCGGCTATAGCCGCCGTTCGTCCCGGATTCATATTCGCCTGCCGCGCGAACATCCGATCCAGAGTTGCTCCTTCCTCCATGGGCGCTGCAGTTGCATTGAACGCCGCATAAAGCTGCTGCTCCTGTTCGGGGAGCGGAAGAAATCCAACCCCCAGTCCCATCTCACTCTCCTCCTCCAGCCTTGCGACCGATTGAAGAAAGGCATCAAACATACCGCGGATCATTTCCTCTTCGAACAGTTCCTCCACATAATCCCAGCTGAGCTCCGGCACACCGCCGCGCTCTGTAAGCTGGAAATCGAGATAAGCCTGCGACGTTTGGCTGACGCGCATCTTGACGTCACCAGGCGGCTGCTCGATTTGCGCCGCGCCTTGAAAATCCTGCGACAGCAGGCTTGTGAAGACATACGGCATGACGGCTGCATTTTGCTTTTTGCGCAATTTGGAAATTTCACGAATCATTTCGACACCGTCGAAATGGCGATGCTCCAGCGCCTCGGCAATCGTCCGATTGATGAGCCTCGTCTTATCCCAGAACGAATCAGCCAGCTTGAAGTCCAGTCCAAGCAGCATGAGCGAGGTAAAGTCGCCTACCAGCTCCGGAATGTCCGGATGAAACGGATAGCGGTTAAATACGGTCAGGTTGACCGCAAGCTGCCGCTGGTTGGACCAGCGCGATAAAATATCCGCATAGATCGTGCAAAATACGGCGGATGGCGTGACCCGATTTTGCCCTGCAAGGCGTTTAACGCTCTGCCATTGGGAGGTCGTAAGCGACTCGGTCAGCCGCTTGAAGGTCGGCTTTGCGATTTTTTTCGGATCGCAGCGCAGCGGTATGGACGGAGGCTCCGGGAATGATTCGAGCTTACCGAGCCAGTAAGATTTGCTCTCCTCATAGACGTCCGAACGTCGGAAAGACTCATAAGCTTGCATATAATCACGGAAGGAACAGGCAAGTGGCGGCAGCTCAGATTCAGGATGAAGATACGCCCGCATGACGTCGCGCTCGATAATTTGCATGCTGAGACCGTCTGCAATCAGAACGTCAAAGCCGATGCATAAGTAATGCGTCTCATCCGTAATCCGAAACGCTTTGATTTCGAACAGCGGCCAGCGGTCGGTCGGGAAAACGTCATGTGACATCCGCGTTCTCTCCTGCTCAATTCGCTCCTGTCCTGCAGCTTCGTCCAGCGCGCGAATATCCGCCGTCTCGATGCGGTATTCACAGGATGCACCGTCCAAAATCCTCTGTTTGCCGTCCGGCATAATTATGCACCGGAGCATCGGATGCCGACGGATCGCCGCATTAAATGCGACAGCCAGGCGCTCCATGTCGAGCTTCGTTTCAAGCTCAGAATAAGCATGGGTCGAAACGCCGCCAAGCTCAAAATAATCGTTGCGGCCGATGAAATAGGCCCGCTGCACCTCGGTCAGCCCGAACGGCTCGCTCAGCTTCTCCGGTTCCGGGACTGCCTGCGGAAAGATCGGCGCATGATTGCCCGGATCGCCGTCCTGCTTGCACTCGTCCAGCCATCTGCCAAGCGTCTCGATTGTAAGCCGCTCCATAAATTCCGTCGGCTTCATTTCATATCCAAACTGCATGCTGATCGTGGAGATCACTTTCATCATCGAAATCGAATCGCCGCCAAGCTCGTAGAAGTTATCATCCACGTTCAGCATCCGGTAGCCAAGCACTTGGCTCCATATTCCGCCAAGTTTCCGTTCAGTGGATGTATAGCTGTCCTCTCCTGCACGTCCGGTCAATTCCGCCTCAGCCACTTCGTTTGAGGCTGGCACTGCAGCGTCCGATCCGTTCAATCCATGCTGCCGATCGGGCAGGCTGCGTTTATTCATAAGCTGTTCAAGCGTATGGGGATCGAACTGGAAGGCAAGCGTGTCCAGCAGCCGGAAAATATCTCCGTCCCTGTTTGCTTGTCCCGCAATTATTCTCGGACGGTTTGAGGCCAGCGCCTCGGCAAAATAAGCGGCTGCATGCTCGCTTGTCATAACTTTAAAGAGCGTGTACTGCCCGTAATTTCTTACATATTGCGGATTATCGAGCGAAAGGACACTGGAGTAGAAAGTCTCCTCCCACGTAGACCAATTAACGGCGACGGTTCGTTTCCCTCTGGCGCTCCTCTCCTCAGCGAATGCATCGAGAAATGCGTTAGCAGCAACATAGCCGCCGACATGGCTTCCCCCGGTTAATGTTATAACCGATGAGCATAACAGGAAGAAATCGAGCGGATCTTCATCCGTCAATCGGTCAAGCAGCAGCGTTCCGTCAAGCTTCGGCAGCAAATCCTCGCACAGCTCCTCGAAGGTCGGCGCCTTCTGTACCTCTTCGAAGCCGCGCACAACTCCCGCAGCATGTACGATGCCATGAATCGGCCCGTACTGTCCACGGATTGAATCCAGTGCTTCGCCAAGCGACGCCTCGTCCGCTATATCCGCCTGCATGCAGACCACATTCGAGCCTGCGGCTATAATCTGTTCCATGAGAACAACACGTTTGTACAACAGCTCATTCTCCCGATTCATTTCATAGCTGTAGCGGATGTGCTTCCATTCATGCCGGTCAGGAAAAGCGCTCCGGTTCAGCAGCACAATATTGACATTTGCCTTGCTTGCCAGCGCCTAGGAAAGCTGTAGCCCAACGATCCCGACTCCCCCTGTTACAATATAGGTTCCCCCGGAGCGGATACTGACCGGTGCCTGCTTTCCTCTTCCACCCTCATGCATGTCCGATGCAGTCGGAGCAGAATCCAAAGCCTTGACCGGCTCATCTGCCCAGCCGTTGAACTCATTAAGTCCAGAAATCCGCTCCACATAACGGATTCCGCCCCGCAATGCAGTCACATATTCGCTCGTCGTCCTGCCGAGCTCATCAAAGAGCTGCTGCTCCGAGGCAGTGCTGTTCCAGTCTATGCATCGGCATTGGGAGCCCGGCAGCTCGTACCGAATAACTTTGCCATAGCCGAACAATGCAGCATGCTCCGGCCGAACTTCCGGTTGATCGTCCGTAACGCGGTAAGCATTCGAGGCAACAATCGTTACACGAAGCGGATCTATCCAACCGTTCAGGCTAAGAGCGGAAACGAAACTGAAAAACACTATACAAGCCGCCATTTCGGCTGCTTCCCTGTTGCTGTTCTTCAGTAAAATGACTTGATTCTGCTGCATCGCCAGACGCATCGAGAGCCGCGAAATGAACGACATCCGTAATGCCTAGCGGCCGGATCGCCTTAATCAGCTGTAAATAATCGGCGGCTGAAGAACCTACCTCAAACGCATCGTCGCCAATTTGGGCGAAACGGTCCGCAAGAGTGACAATAATCGCACGCTCGCCGCCATCCTCGCGCATTTGCGCGTACCGCTTCGCGACGCCGCCGCTATCGATGAACAGTAGCGTGCACGCTTGCTTCACGGATCGCGGCTGAGCCGCTTTTGCCAGCGGGGGTTCCGCTTCCGCTTCCGCAGGCTGCCACTGCGGGAAATAAAGCTCCGCCTCGGCAGAGAAGAACGGACGGTACAGCTCTCTTTCCGTCAAATCAAGCCAGCAGCGCTTACGCTGAAACGGATAAACCGGAAGTCTTGCTTTATTACGTCTGGCAGCCGTATACCTCGCATTCCAATCTATCTCCTCGCCGGCCGCATACTGCACTGCCGTACGGCGAGCTTCACAAGCTTCCTTCGTTTCCAATTCAGCCTCTACCGTGCTTGCCACTTCATCGGCGGCCCGTCGATCGGAACGATCTGCGCGGCATCCGGCCTTATTCCCGGCTGATTCTCTACTGCCTGCTGCAGCATCTTCCAATAGGTCAACACTGACAAATACGTCTTGTGAAGCCAAAACCGCCTGCAGGGTCTGCGCGTCCGTCCGAAAGCCCTCGTTGCTGATAGGCTTGCCATGAAGCACTGCTTTCGCAAGATGCAATCGTTCAATTAACTCCGGCATCCGTCCTGCTGCAATGGCGAGACGGAACTTGTAATGCCCCCGACCCGTGCAGGAAGTGCGGCAGTAGTTATCAAAATCGGCATCCGCCACTTCGCCAAGCCATTCGAGATGGCGATCTATCAGCCCCAGCAGCGAGTGAACCGACTTTGCGGAGACCGTGAACAATTTCAGCTCATCGGACGTTTCCGCTTGAGCAGTTCCTTGACCTGCCTCGAAACGTTCAACGGCTTTTACCGGTGCCTCTTCAAGCACGACATGGGCATTCGTGCCGCTGATGCCGAATGAACTCACGCCGCAGCGGCGAGCGCCTCCCTCATGCTCCCAGCGGCGAAGCTTGGCATTGACATAGAAAGGAGACAGATGAAACCGGATCTTCCGGTTCGGCCGATGGAAATAAAGGCTTGGCGGCAGCTCGCGGCGGCTGAGCGCGAGCGCCGCCTTGATCAAGCCGACCATACCCGCGGCGCTGTCCAGATGGCCGAGGTTCGATTTTGCCGAGCCGATTGCACAGAACTGTTTCTTGTTCGTATAGCGGCTGAACGCTTTCATCAGACCTTCCATTTCAACCGGATCGCCAAGTTTCGTTCCCGTTCCATGTGCTTCGATATATGAGATCGTCTCGGGGTGAACGCCTGCAGCCTTCCACGCTTTTTCGATCACAGCCGCATGCGCGTCCGGGTTCGGTGCCGTAATCCCGTTAGATCGTCCATCCTGGTTAACGGCCGAGCCTTTAATGACCGCGTAGACAGTATCGCCATCCCTGAGCGCGGCGGACAACGGCTTAATAACGACGGCGCCAACGCCTTCGCTCAGTGTTGAGCCGTCCGAATATTCATCAAACGTGCGCGTTCGGCTATCCGATGATTCGATGCCAAGCTTTTCTTTTCGGCGAAGCGGGACGAGGCTCAGTCTGATCCCCCCGACAATTGCCGACGAGCAATCACCGCTGCGGATCGATTTGCAAGCTTCATGCAGCGCAACGAGCGACGATGAACATGCCGTATCGATCATCATGCTCGGACCGTTAAGATCCATCCAATATGCGACGCGGCTTGCCATCATCGAGATAATATTGCCCGCAGCTGCAAGGTTTGCAGAATCCGGCTCCAGCTCTCCGATCAGCCTCTTATAATCGTATAAATCGCTTGCCGAATATCCGAGAAAAACGCCTGTATCGGTGCCAGACAGACGTCCGTCTCCGTAGCCCGCGTCCTCTACCGCCTGCCAAGCGCATTGCAAAAACAGCTTATGGCCGGGATCCATTAAGCTGGCTTCCTTCGGCGACAGTCCGAAAAACTCATAATCGAACGTATCGATCTCGTCCAGATAACCGATTTCTTCATATTGGGCATCGAGAAAATCCTGCCGCAAGCAGCGCTGTACGTACGCTTGAACATCGCGTTTACGGCTGCGGGGCATCGCGGTTACGCTATCGCGTCCCGCTTTTAAATTGTTCCAAAACTGAAGCACATCGTTTGCCATCGGAAATTTGAGCGCCATTCCAATAATAGCCATCTCATTGACAGCGACCTCCGTTACCTCGGTCTTAGCTTCAACTTGTTCGAGCAATTCGTTCAAGCTCAGGTTCCGCATCTGTTACCTCCTGCAAGAGGGACGAAGTCCCTGTCATTTCCAGCAACTCCCTATAATAATCATCGCGTTCGTCCTGCGGAACGCGTTTCGTGTCCAGCATGAGCATAAGAAGCTCCATCGCTTCGCGCATCTGCTCATTGGTCGGCATCCCGTCTGCGGCATCTGCCAAGCTGGCGAGCTGCTCCATCCGTTCATAGGATGGAACGACGATCCTCTCATACAGCGCTAAATCCGGATTGGCATTGCGGGTCCCGGCTGCGATACCTAAGCACAGTTCGATAAAATGATAGGATTTACCGTTCAACAAGCAGCGCCCAACAGGCTCCGCTCCGGCCGGCCGAGCAGTTCGCCGACAAGCTTGCGGTCTTCCGCCGCGCCGAACGAGAGGCCTCTGTACGATTTGCCGTTTTCTTTCACCAGAGCACATAGAACAGATTGCGGTCCTATCTCGATTACCGCATCAATTTCTCTGCTATCAGCGTAATCCAGTATGCTGCGCCACTGAATCGGCCGAACAAGCTGATCGCCAAGCCCTTTTGCGATGTCGCGCTCGGAGGCATACGGCTGCGCTGTCACACCGGAAAGCACCGAAAACCGGAACGGTTGAACATTTCGCAGCGCCAGCTCCGCTTCGAGAATCTGCGCCGCCTCCGCCATAATCGGCGAATGAAACGGCGCGCTGCTCAGAAGCGGAGTCGTAGTGATTTCCATCTTCCAAAGCTCAGCTTCCAACCTGGACAGCGCCTCCGGCGTTCCCGCCACAACAGTTTGTACGGGAGAATTGAAGCAGGCGGGGACGACAACATCCTCGCCTGACGAGCATTCAGCGCAAAGCTTTAACAGCTGCTCTTGTCCGGCATTTTGCACGACCATCATGTAGCCGGCTTCCTGTTCAGACAACCGCAGCGACAGCTCTCCCCGCAGCTTAACAACTTGAAGCGCATCGCTGAACGCGAGCGCGCCGGAACAAACAAGCGCACTATACTCCCCGAGACTGTGACCGGCTGCAAAATCTGGCTGCATCCCGAATTGCTCCATGTAGACGGCGAACGCCGCGCGGCTGACGGTAAGCAGCGCAAGCTGCATGTTGTCAACGCGGGCAAGCTGCCGTAAAGGACCTGTGAAGCAAAGCTTCTGCAGATCCATCGACAGTGTATCTGAAGCTTCCTCGAAAACTGCTCGTGCAGCTGCCGAAAGCTCGTAAAGCGATTTGCCCATTCCGATATGCTGGGAGCCTTGTCCCGGGAACAGCAATGCGACTCTTTTTCCCGTTATATCTATATTTGCACCGGCAGAATTACCCGTCACCCTGCTCATGCAGGCACCTCCCGCGTGTTAACCTGCACATAGGACGGCAAAGCCGGCGCTTTATCCATTGCGTATTCGAACAGAACAAAATCGCCGTCCTTAGATTTTTCCTTGAAGCCTGCAAACTTGAAGGTCATGTACATCATCCTGTTCCGGTCCGTCGTTTTAAATTCGGCTTCAAGAGCCGCATTATGCTCCATCGCGGATTGAATGATATGCTGGAGCATTACGCCGCCAACACCGCGTGACATAACCCGGCATGACATCAGCATCAGCTTGAGCGTCCAGGTATCGGCGTTTAGCTCGACGAGCGCCAGGCCGATTTTCCCATATGTTCCGTAAATATCGGTTAATTCCGCAACGAGCAGACGATGGCTGTCGGAGCGCGACAGTTCCTCAAGCTCCTCGTACGAATAGGTATATCCGGTTGAATTGAGCTGATGCGTGCGAACCGTCAGTTCTTCCGCCCGCTGCAAATCCGCTTCTTTCGCACGATGAATGGTCATCTGCATCTTCAGCGAGCACAGAAACCCCTCCTGCGGACCATCGAACGATTCCTCTGCCGTTTTGCGCAGCTCATCGGCTCTCATCATCAACCGCCGATACTTGGAGTCCTCTGTAATGAATCGCGGCGTCATCTGAGGCATCTCAAGAATCAAATCTATATCGCAGGCATCGATACAAAGCACCTCAGGCATCACCGAAGCGACCTCGTCACGCTCAAACGGCTGATCGTCCACAAAGGCCAGTGAATCGACGCCGATATTGAGCTCCTTCAGTATCGTTTGAACGGACGAAGATTTGGCTCCCCAGTTGATTTGCGGATAGAGGAAATAATGATCGATTCCGAAATGGCGCAGCATTTGCATGGCATGACCGTAATCGTTTCTGCTCGCAATTGACTGAAGAATGCCCCGTTTATCCAATTGATCGAAAATCTCCCTTATGCCAGGCCGCAGATGGACAGCTTCATTTTCGAGCAGAATGCCGTTCCATACCGTTTCATCCAGATCCCAAATGACGCATTTCACTGTTTTGTTCATGCCGGCTACTCCTGCTTCGCGATGCAAGCCGTTTTATTGGCAATGAAGCCGCAAATGGCATCGATGGATTTGAAATTGTCGATTTCCAGGTCTTCATTGTCCACTTCGATCTGGTATGCCTTCTCCAGATAAGTAACCAGCTGTATAGCGAATAAGGAATTAACGAGACCGCGTTCGAACAAATGGTCATGATCCTCAAACTGCTGCCGGATATATTTTCCAAGAAACGCTCTTACTTTTGTTTTCATTTCGTCCAAGGTCATCGCTCCTAATCGTTATAGTCGTAAAAGCCCTTGCCGCTCTTCATTCCGTACAGTCCGGCATCGACCATTTTTTTAAGCAGCGGACACGGACGATACTTGCTGTCTCCGAATTCCTGATACAGGTTGTCGATGGAGTAATAAATCGTATCAAGTCCGATCAAATCCGCCGTTTCCAGCGGTCCCATCGTATGGCCAAAGCATTCACGGAACAGCTTGTCGATGTCGGGTGCAGTCGATACCTGCTCCATCAACAGAAAAATCGCTTCATTAACAGTCAGCATGAGCACGCGATTCGAGACGAACCCGGGTGAATCCTGAACAAGCACATAGGATTTGCCCATGCTGCGCAGCATCTCGTCTGTCCGTTGAATCGTATCTTCTGATGTATGATAACCGCGAATAACTTCAACGGTCGGTTTTAAAGGAACCGGGTTCATAAAATGTATGCCGATCACCCGGTCGGCGCGTTTCGTAACCGAAGCGGCCTTCGTAATCGGAATAACGGAAGTATTGACCGCAAAAATACAGCTTTCCTTGCAAATCAAGTCAATCGCCTCGTAAACAGGCTTCTTGATTTCCCACCTCTCGGTGACATTCTCAATCAAATAGTCCGCCTCGGAAAGCGCCGCATAATCGGATACGAAACGAATCCGCTCGAGCGCATTGGCAGCGGCCGCACCGCCGCTGCTTTCCTTGCGGTAGAACGAACCCAGCCTAAGTGCGCGCTCGATTTTTTTCCGTGCGTTTTTGAGTGCATGCTCCGAGTTGTCCATCAATATCACATCATGTGAGTAAGACGCCAAATTTTGCGCAATATCCGATCCCATTACGCCCGCGCCGATAACTCCAATTATCATCTTTGAACCTCCTGCAAGCTTTGCGAAGATAAGCTTTCTTTGTTAGTTGACCGCTTTGCTTTGTAAAGAAAGCTGCTCCGCGACGAATGCGGTCAGCTTCGAATGGGCTTCGACCCACTGCCTGACCAGGTCGCGCGGGAACGCGCTTTGCTCCAGCCGCCACGAAAGGACAGCCGAGCCGAGGGTCGGTTCATGCCATTCAACATGCAGATTGAACAGATTGGACAAGCCCGATGCATTCATGCCATGGCCCTTCCGCACGGACATGACCGGCCGAATGCCCCCCGTCTTCTCCATCGGCAGCATAAACGCCCCTTGCTCAAGCCATTGCCCGCCGTCTGTTTTGAAAGCCGCCGCAAGCTCTGGAATACCGTCAATCAAATCGAAATTATAGGGAACCGGCTTGATTCTGCCGTCTTCCGGCCGATACGCGTATACCTTCACTTCGTTTTGACCCGAAAGCTTGTTTAACAGCAAAGCGAGCGCGGCAAATGCCGCCTCATTCGGCTGAACGGCATTTACCTTGTCCGCCATCCTTAAAGACTCCCAAACCTCTGAAGGAACCTGCGCCTCGAAGGTGAGTGTATCCCCATATGCAGCTGACCCAGCCGGCTCGGCGCCCTCTCGTATAATTACCGATTCGACAGCTGCAGAAGCCTGCTCCTGTGAAGTCAGCGTTCGAATATGCGCCGCTTGCTTGCGGATCGTCGCATACGTGAACAGCTCTGCGACATTCAGCTGGATGCCGAAGGCGGCATTCAATCGTGCCGCCAGCTGCAGTATAAGCAGCGAGTTGCCGCCTGCATCAAAGAATGTATCGATAACGTTCAGCCCATCCTTGTGCAGCACTTCCTGCCAGACCGCCGTAATTGTGCTCTCGATTTCGCCTTCTGGCGCGGCCTGAGCGTTGCCTGTTGGCAGCGATTCTGCTTCGATCGATCTCAGCGCATGCCGGTTGATTTTACCGTTGGGCATAAGCGGCATTTCTGCGAGCTGTACGAGCTTCTCGGGGATCATGTAAGCAGGCAGCTTCTCCTGCAGGAACGAGCGCAGCTCTGTAACTGTAAGCGGCCTATCCGCGGTAAAAAATGCCCAAAGCGCTTCTTCTTCTCTCTGGTTGGTTCTAATAATGACGGCGACCTCGCGGATCGCGTTCATCCGGGCGATACCGTTCTCAACCTCGCTCAGCTCGATCCGGTTTCCGCGTATTTTCACTTGATGGTCGGCACGTCCCATATAACGGATCGTTCCGTCGGGCAGCCATGTGGCCAAATCACCGGTCCGATACATGACCGTCCCCGGCTCAAGCGGATGCTCGATAAACTTCTCTTCATTCAGCTCCGGGCGGTTCCAGTAGCCGCGGGATACACCCGCTCCGGCAACGATCAGCTCCCCAACCATTCCCATGGGCTGCTGTGCGCCGCTGAAATCGACGATATATGGACGCGTATTGAATATGGGCCGGCCGATCGGAACCCGCTCCGTAGCCGTCGACATCGGAATCCGGTAATGAAGTGTATCGTCACAGCATTCCGTTTGGCCGTAAGCATTGACAAGCTGAATGCTGTAGCGGCTGTAAAAACGGTTTACAAGCCCCGGCTTCGTTTCTTCGCTCGTTAACGCGATCGCCTTCAGGCTGTTGAGCGGGATCTGCGAATGACCGGATTCCAGCAGCCGGACATACGCATTTAGAACCGAAGGTATGACCTCGATAACCGATACTCCGTCTGCTTCGATCCGTTTAAATTGCTCAAGCGGGTCTCGTTCCACTTCCGCGGAATATACGACCAGCTCCGCACAGGCAAATAACGGCGCTAGCATTTGCCAAATTGATGCGACGACATTGATACTGAAGCTGTTGCCGACCTTGTCGTTCCCGCTAATGCCCAAATCATTTATTTTCGCATAGGCATGGTTTACGATACCCTTGTGGTGCAGCATCGCTCCCTTTGGCTTTCCGGTCGAGCCGGATGTATAAATCATGCAGGCAACAGCCGACGTATCCGCCTTCGGTCGATCAGCTGAAGCTGACGCATATTGGACAGCGGAATCTGCTGTTGGCTGCTCTTCATCAGAGATTTGCAATATGAGCCCTTCAAAGCCGCCGGCGGCTGTTTTATTCTCGACAATCATGGCAGCCGCTCCGCAATCTTCCACGATCACCTTTGTCCGCTCGGCAGGATGCGTGGGATCTAGCGGAACACAGATGCAATCCGCCTCCAGAATACCAAGAAAGGCTGCAACCATATTCGCTGAACGCGGAACCGAGAGCGCTACTCTCGATGTCGGTTCAATGCCGTTCATCTTCAGAAGCTCCGCAATTCGCACCGCCTCTCGCCTCAGCTCGGCATACGTAAAGGACTGCTGCTCAAATCGCACAGCCGTTTTGTCCGGCGTCCCCACTGCATGAGCCCAGACGAGATCCTCAATCCGTTCATTGGCTATTTCGGCGGATGTTGTGTGGAACAGCTTGTCGAGTTCCTCCTGTTCGGCCGCAGTGACGAGCTGAAGCTCTGCGAGCGGACGGTTTCCAAGCTCAATGAGGCCTGTGACTGTAAGCCGATATCGCTGGGCGAGCTGTTCAATCGTCGAAGAATCGTAGATTTCCGTATTGTAATGAAAATCGACCGTTATTCCATCATGTACGGAAACCTGCAGCGTCAAATCGAAATTCGTCTCTTCATTCACATGCGTTTTCTTGAATCTCAGCCCTCCCGCAACTGAAGATAAACCGCGGTCCAGCGGATAATTTTTGATGACCATGACCGAATCGAACGGCAGAGCGCCTTCTCCCGCTTCCGCGAACGATGAGAACTCCCTCACCGGGAGGGCGGCGTTGGACTCTTTGCCGGATAGATCGGCTGCCGTGCGCATTAAATATTCATGCGCCGTTTGTCCGGGTGAGGAAGTCATCCGAAGCGGAACGGTCTGAATGAACAGTCCCGTCATTTGCTCAATGCCGGGAATTACCGGCGGCCTGCCGGAGACAGTAACACCAAAGCAAACATCATGCGAGTTGTTATATTTCTGCAGCAGCGCTCCCCAAGCGGCGTACAGCAGGCTCGCTGCAGATACGCCGCAGCCGCTGCTGTACCGCTTTGCCTTTTCGACCAGCCCATCCTCAAAAACACAGCTGACCACAGCCGGAGCATTACCAGCGCCAAGCTGAGGACGGTCGCCAGGGATAATCGTGCGCTGTCGCAAGCCGGACAGATACATCCGCCAATAAGCTTCCTGAGCAGGCCTATCCTGCTCGCTCAACCATTTGATATAGCTGCGGTAAGACGTCTTCTGCTGCAGTTGTACTGTTTTGCCTTTAACAATCGCTCCGTAGCTGGTGGCGAATTCCTGCAAAACGACACCCATGCTCCATCCATCTATAATGATGTGATGGTAATCGATCAGCAGCTCATACCTCGCTTCGGACAGCTTGCACAGCATGATCCGAAAAGGCGCTTCGCGAACATCAATCCGGTCGGCGAGACGGTTTTCGCGCAGCTCCTGCATTCGCGCTGTAAGACGTTCGGGTACAACACCCGTTAAATCTGTCTCCACGATCGGAATCTCATGCGCGCGCTTAATAATTTGAACGGCCTTATGCTGTTCGTTCCAGCGGATTACAGCCCGCAGCGGTTCATTCGCGGCCGTCACGGCCCGCCAGGCAGATATAAACGCCGCAATATTGATATTTCCTTCAATTTCAATGCCGATCTGCTCACAATAGAGAAGCGACTGCTCGCTGCTCAAGTAATGAAATAGCATGCTTTCCTGCATCGGAGTCAGCATAAGAATTTCTTCAACCATATCTTTGGCAATCGGGGCAGCAAGCACCATATCGATTCCCTCCCTACTCTACAATTTCGATTAAACCGAGATTCACGTCATATATGAAAGCGACGTTTCTTCCACCGATTGCTGGCGCCGGGCTTTTCCCGCTTACAATAAGACAGCCTCTGGATGTCATCCGCGTGATTTCCGCATCGATATCCTCAACCTGTAAACAAATGTGATAGACGGTCGCGCCCGATCTTCTGAGCAAATCACCGACCGGCGATTGCCCGGAGTCGGGCTGGATCAGCTCAAATGCGCAGAATCCTTCGCTCGTAAGGAAGCAGACAAATACCTCTCGCATTTGGTCATGCACGATTTCACCGACGGAATAATCGGGTCCAAGCAGTTCAAGCGCTGAAGGGATGGCCTTTTCGATATCCTTTACTACCCAGCCCACATGATGTATGTTTCGAATGCCTCATTTCCCCTCGCAGCGTTATTTTATTCGTTAGAGTGTTTGAAAAAACGACACAAGCCTGTCGATGCCTGCTTTATATTTCTTGCTGGAATATGAAAGCCGCAGCGTTGTCGGCAATCCAAAATCGGACCCCGGCACGGCAGCCACATAAGTCGCTTCCATGACTCGCTCTGCCAGCTCGAGGCTCGTCTCGATGCCTTTCGCCTTCATATATGCCGCACATTCCAGCACGATGTAGAAGCCGCCCTTGGAGTACAGCGCCTTGACCAGCGGAACATCCTTGAACTGCTCCATCGTGTAGTCGCGGTGAGTGCGGAACATATCCTCGAGCTCCGTCACATCCTCCTGATGGCGCAGCGCCTCAACGGCGCCAAATTGCACGACAGGGTCAAGCGTCAGCAGCGTGTGGTGCTGAATGACTGTCAGCGGCGTAACGAGCTCATCCGGAACGATGCAGTAGCCGACGCGCCTGCTGTACATCCGATAGCCTTTGGAGAATGCATTCGTTGTAATAAATGTCGATTTCGTGTTTTCCAGCTGCATGACAGACTCACCCGGCTCATCAAAGCAAATGTTGGCGTAAATTTCATCATTGATAACGACAGCCCGCCCGCCGACGATCTCATCGATCTTGTACAATTCCTCCCGTGTCAGCACATTGCCGAGCGGGTTTCCCGGAGAGTTGATTACGACGACCTTCGTACGTTCTGAGAAATTGCGATTGAATGAATCGATATCAAGTCCCATGCTGCTTGTGTCTATGTTGTAGTATTTGATCGTTGCGCCTGCGAGCAGGGCACAGAAGTGATAAAGCGAATAATAAGGGAACGGCAGCAGCACCTCGTCACCTTCTTTAAGGAGAACATGGAACAAATTGCGGAACAGTGTGCTTGTGCCTACGCTGATTACAAAGTTATTCGGGGAAATTTGCAGGTTATACCGTTCTTCATAATGCTTGGAGAGCTCCTCCTTCAGCTGGGGAAGCCCGCTGGGAAACACAAGTGCGCTCTTCGAGAAGTCCCGCAGAGCATCTACCATCGCCTCCGTTATTTCTTCCCGGACAGGCAGCTCCGACTTGCCGAGCGTCATACGGATGACTTCCTTGCCCTCCCGTTCGTATTCATTGGCCATTTGATCCAGAACGAACATCAGGAAACGCTCATCGTGATACCGGATATTGCTTTTCACTTGCAGCATCATCTACCAGCCCCTTGTCATAGAATAACGATTCCGTGCCTGTTTCCTTCATGATTTGTTCATAACGCCTCCGCCGCTCCTCGGGAGGCGTCCTCTTCGTCTCAAACACTGATACCAGCATTTCAAGCGCCCTCGACATCTCTTCGTCAGTCGGTGCCCGGCCATCCTCATCCAGCTTCAGCTGCAGCTGGTGAATATCTTTATACGGCTTGGATACACCTTCCTCATACTCGGAAGCACTCCAGTTCGTATTTGG
Organism: uncultured Paenibacillaceae bacterium; assembly: GCA_963793665.1. Classification (GTDB taxonomy): domain Bacteria; phylum Bacillota; class Bacilli; order Paenibacillales; family Paenibacillaceae; genus Paenibacillus_Z. The sequence continues at coordinate 129,741 of CAWCBD010000002.1, read as the reverse complement.
TGTACAAACCGCGATAGCCAAACATCTGGATACAAAAGCGAGCGTTGAGGGTGCTGCGGGACGCATATGGCGAAACAGCCGATGGAGCCTGTCCCGTTCCGCTTCCTGATCATAAGCGAACAGCTTCATTGCCGAGCCTGCCTTGCGCATCAGATTGAGAACGATTGAGGATGGTCCTGTATCGATGCACAGCGCCATATTTTGCTGAGCAATATACGCTGCCGTTTGCGCCCACATGACAGGAGACGTCAGCTGGCGAGTCAGCAGCTCGGCAATGCCGGATTCGCTCTCGTGAGGCAGTGCCGTCACATTGGAGATGACCGGATAACGGAGCGGCTTGTAAACCAGCTTCATCAGTTCTTCTCTCAGCGATTCGGAGGCCTCCTCCATCAGCGGACTATGAAACGGTGCGCTCACATTCAGCTTCACCATCTTCGTTCCCTCTCCCAGCAGCAATTCCGCACATCGCTCGACCGCATCCGAATGACCGGAAATGACCGTCTGCTCCGCGGAATTGTAATTCGAGACAACAACGACGCTGCCAGGCTTTGTAGCTTCTGCACATGCGCGTTCGACCTGATCTGCGCCTGGGCCGATTATCGACATCATGGCTCCAGCCCCCGGGGCAGCCGCCAGCTGCATGAGCTGGCCCCGGCGCCTTACAATGCGGATGGCTTCATAGAACGAGATACTGCCTGCGCAGGCTATCGCTGTAAATTCACCCAGGCTGTGCCCTGCGAGCAGAGAGGGCTCAAGCCCGGTTTCCTCCAGGAGAGCTTCAAATGCAATATAGCTGCTTGCCAGTATCGCCGGCTGCGCCGTTGCCGTCATGGTCAGTCGGTCAAGCGGCCCTTCCGCGCATAACTTAAGTAAATCGACTCCCGCCGCATCGGAGGCTTCGGCAAATCTTGTCCGGGCAAAAGCGTATCTGTCTGCCAGCCCCTTGGCCATCCCGACATACTGCGCTCCCTGTCCGGGGAAAATTACTGCTGCTCTCATCATCTGCTGCTCCTCCTCCAAGCGTTGCGTTATTTCAGTTTTGACATAATCGTCTTGGTCAAGCGCGCTTCTTCGTCATTAATGAAGAAATGGCCTCCATCATAAGCCTCAAGCTGGCAATGCATGCTTGTGTACTGGCTCCAGCCCTGAATATCTCCTTCGGTGAGCGGGTCCTGCGTGCCGTAGAAAACCGTCATATCACATTGGACGGAGCCCGCTTGAGCCCCTAATGAGTGACCGTCATTATGCGCCCGCAAATCGGAACGAATAATTGGCATCATCAGCTTCAGCAGATCCGGATAAGCTAGCACCTCTGAAGGCAGCCCTCCCAATCGCAGCAGCTCATTAATCAGCTCGTTGTCCTCAAGCGTATGGTCGATCATGTAAGCTCTTGCGGCATGCGGGGGAAGTACACCGGAAATAAATAAATGCCTCGGGGCAGGCAAACCCGCTTGCCCGACTTTCTCTGCCAGCCTGTAAGCGAGCATGCCGCCGAGGCTGTGGCCGAACAATCCATAAGGTTGTTCGGGGCTGAGCCTTTCCTTCAAATCTTCGAAAGCATGCACGATCAGCTGTTCCATACTGCTCAGAAGCATTTGCCCAAACTTGCGTCCTCTTCCGGGCAATTCGATCGGCTGAATTCGCAGCTCGCCTCCATGCAGCTTCTCCCACCTCTTGTAAACGGCTGCAGTCGCGCCTGCGTATGGCAAACAATATAAGTCCATTTGGTTCTCCTTTTATAGGGCGAATTGCTCCATGCGGACGACCTGTCCAAATTCAAGCTTGAGGACATGGTCGGCCAAATGGAAGTAACGATCATCATGCGTGATCGCTATGACGCCTTTGCCGCTGCGCTTCATCTCTTTCATTAAATGTGTGTAAAAGAATTCACGGTATTCGGGGTCTTGGTCGGCTGCCCATTCGTCAAACAAATAAAAAGGTCTGTCGTCCAAATAGCAAAGCAGCAGCGCCAGCCGTTTACGCTGACCGGTCGACAGCTTCGTTGTACTGAACGAGCCATCCTTAATCGTTACTTTGTCTTCCAGCTGAAGCAGCGACAAGAAGTCGGCAATTTCCTGCTCTCTTCCTGCCGTTGCGATGCCATACAGCCGGTCGAACAAATGGAAATCGCTGAATACGGCGGAGAAAAGCTCGCCAAGATCCCGCGTATCAACCCTTCGCCCATTGACGGCGATGGCTCCTTCATCCGGCTGGCAAAGTCCGGTAAAAACTTTGGCTAGCGTCGATTTGCCGCTACCGTTGCCGCCGGTGATGAAGACGATACTGCCCGTGCGGAACGTATAATCAATGGGCCCGAGCGAAAATGCCGAGCCACTCTCGCCGCCATAATGGTAAGCAACTTGCTCAAGTGTCAACGCCACATCGCCCTGGCTGCTGCCTAGCTTTCCTGTTGAAGCAGGTTCACCCGAAGCGGAAACTGCCTTGCCTTCGTCCAGCTCGCTCAACAGTCCTTTAATCCGGTTCCAGCTGATGCGGATGCTCAAAATTTGCGGAATCGCATTCAGCACTCCGTTAATCGCGCCGGTCATATACAGAAAGACAAATACATAGTTCCGCAGAGTATCGGCACCCATTTGCTTGAAAATGACCGGGAAGATGAAGGCAACCACGCCAATGACGATCGTAAACAGCAGCTCGCCGAACACGTAGACATTCGCGAACATCAGGTCTCCCTCGGACCTTTTGTCTTTGTACAATCTTCCGTTGTTCTCCATATCGCTGCGAAATTCACGCCGTTTCACTATATGCAGCGACAGCTCCTTGAACCCTTTCGTCAAGTCGCCGGCGAAACGGAAGAACGTATTCTGAACATTGCGCGTAAACTCCCACAGCTTATTGACCTTCGAAGCGGCGAAGTAATAAACGCCGCCTGCGACCAGAATGATGCCAACTGATATCAGTAAGCCGTAGAAGTTGAGGAAACCAAGGTAAATGAAGCAGAACAGCAGCGTAATCATGCTTGTTATGCCGGATATCGCTACATTAATCGAATTGGAGATCGTCTCGGTATCGCTGATTAAGGCGGAATTAACGACGCTTTGATCTATCTTCTCAAGCTGGGAGAAGCGGCTCTCCAGTATCCGGTCCACGATGTTCATTCTTTTCTCAAACAGAACCTCGTTTGTATACCGAACCATTTTCGTACGGACAACCTTCTGCGCGTAAACGTAGAACATAATCCCCATTACGAAGTACATGAACAGCTCCGTCTCGAAACCGTCGCCGGAACGCCGGAACGATTCGTTGATCATGAAGACGATAAACGCATTGCCGAAGCCGCTGAGCATGCTCACCAGAACGATCGTAACTGCAGTTCTCTCCTTCGGCCGCGAATAAATCCGACAAAAGACTGCATAAATGGCATATAGAATCGTGAGACCCGCTGCCGCATAAACGGCAGCCATCACGGACGGAGACGCCCATACCTCAACGAAGCGCCAAGGCAGCTCCCAGAAGAGCAGATCGGGCAGAAAATATACTCCCGCCAAGCATACTGCCGCAGAGAGGACGGTCATCACCGAAGGGATAGCAATTTTTTTCCCGCTGCCGCTATACCTTCTCTTCCCGTTGACCGCCTCGACAACTGCTCTGCCAAAAGCGTAGATTATCGTTGTCCCGGCCAGCAGAGCGAAGAGCAGCATGCACATCGCGACACTGTCGATTTGCGAGTAATAGTCGGAAGAGTTGTCGATAACCTTGACTCCGAGCATTTTGTCCATGATTCCTTGTCCGATTCGAGCGGTGAATTCGGAATTGGCATTCGCAAGAACGATGACGCCAATCTGCTCCTCCGGACGAATGACAATGTAGGAGGAAAAGGTCGGGTTAGTCCCGCCATGACTCCATTCCCCGCCGCCCTTCTGGAAAACGGCCCAGCCTGCCCCGTAGGAGGAGCCGTCGAAATTTGGCAAGACAGTACGGTCGGGCTGATGTGATTTCTTAATCAGCTCCGAGTCAAAATTAATGTCCTGCACGGCACCCATCTGGATCTGAATCCAGCGGGCCATATCCTGCGCATTGGTGAGCACGTACGCAGCCGGCGTATTGCCGTCGTAAGCAGGCGCATCATACGGTCTCCAGCTTAGAAAGCCGCGTTTAAACCCTTGGGAAACGGTGGCGCCTTCATTTAATTTCCCGTAACCGGCATAGGTTGCGCCTAGGCCAAGCGGCGCAATAACCTGCTGCTGCAAATAATCGTCAAATGGCTTGCCTGACGCTTTTTCGACGATCAAGCCAAGCACGGCGTAATTAATCGTCGCGTACAAAAACTTGCTACCGGGCTTATGATCAAGCTCCGTATCAATTAATGTGCGGGCCGTTCGTTCCAGCATCGTTCCGCCTGATCCCTCAGGAATGAAGCCGATCGAATTGAACGGGACGCCTCCTGTCTGATAAAGCAGCTCGCCTACCGTAATCGTTGGCGTTGTGTCCTTGTAAGTGACATGAAACCAGGGAAGATAGCGGCTGACCGGGTCGCTCAGCTTCAGTTTTCCTTCCTTCTCCAGCTTAAGCACCGCCAGCCCGGTAAATGCTTTCGACAGGGAAGCAAGCTCGAATGTGGTTTCCGATGTCACTTTATTCGTCCGGCCGCGATCCGCGTAACCGTAATTGCGGCTGAATATAATGCCGCTGCGGTCTACGACAGCAACAGACATGCCAGGAATTCCGCTCTCCTTCCACTCATCTCCAACCCATTCGCTAATCTGATCTCCCGGCGGTGTCCAGTTCTGGGCATAAACTGCGCCTGAAGGAGTTATGAAGCCAAGCAGAATCGCCCCGAGCAGTAAGAGAATACGCGCACGGACAGCTTTCGAAATTATCATTGTACCTCCCAATTTTTCCGGCGATTACACTGCCCGCAATATCAAAACAGCCCATCCAGCTCATTTTGATTAAGTCCCGACCATTCAAAGTCCGACGCGGTTAGAACAGCGCTCTGCTGCTCTGTGCAGTGCCGGATTGTTGCCTCAAGCTGATCCTTCCACTGCCGGGCGAGCCGGGAGATTGTATCTTCGTGGAAGGAATTCCGGCTGTACGCGATGACTGCCTTCAATCTGCCGCCGTACACATATACATTGACATCCAGCAAACAGCCCAGTCTGTTCTCAGGAGAAACATCCTCTCCGTAAGATTCATCCGTCAGAGCAAGCCAGTCGCTATCCAATCCGGAATCAAGCTCGCCGAGAAAGTTGAAGCGGACACGCACCGACTCATCTACAGGCTCCAGCTCGCGCATCAAGTATGCCAGCATCCCGTAGCCCTTCCCTCCGCCTGGAACAGCACGCATCGTTTCTTTAACGGACGCGATCTGATTCCCAATATCCAGGCCGCCCAGCTTCACGTTGACCGGATAAATCGAGGTGAACCAGCCCACTGTGCCGTCGATCGGCAGCATGTCGGAGTCCCCGTCTCGTCCGTGGCCCTCCACCATCAAGCCCAGAACGCCGCTGCGACCGTTGCTATGTTGAACAGCGAGCGCAAAACTGGCAAGCAGCAGCTCCTGCGAGCGCGTTCGGTATGGATCATTCGCAGAACCCATAAGCTGTTCTGTAACGGCTTGATTCAGTATCAGTTCGGCCTTGCCGCAATGCTTGAGTAAATCTGGGCCGTAGTCGAAATCAGCTTCACAGCACATTGGATATTCAGTCGTCTCGCGGAGCCAGTAGCCTCAGCTCCCGCATCGCCCGGTCCTTCGCCGATTGGGTATGAAGCTGCTCCGCATATTCACCGAATGCGGTGCTTGACTGCAGCATGTCCGCGTGCCCCTGTAATCTTGCCGACAGCCTATCGATAATTAGCCGCCACGATACGCCGTCCACGATTAGATGATGCGCGGTCAGCAGCAGCCGGTTCTCCCCGCCAGGCAGCCGGATGAATGCAGCTTTAAAGAGCGGGCCGTCATTCCAATTGATGCTTGACTTCCAGCCGTCCGCCCATTCCGCAAGCGACGATTTGACTTGCTGAGTTTCCAGCTCGGACAGATCGATCGTCTCCAACCGGAAAGGCATCCGGTCTTCGCTGCGATAGTACAGCACCGGATTATCCGGGTGAACGGCGAGCGCGAAAACATCCCATCCAAGCAGAAGCTCATCCAGCGCCTGTTCCAGAGCTGCCGGCTCCGTATCCTTGATTATTCTGAGCACGGCGCTTTGGTTGAAATGCCTCGGATCGGCAAGCCCCTTCGACCAAAACCATTCGGCAATCGGGGTTGGTTTTACAGCTCCAGATTGCACGTACTCGCTCTTGGCGGCAAATCTGTCTCAATGCGGATGCCGCCTCGCGCAATACCGGTCTCTCCAGAAGCTGCTGAGCCTGAAACGCCATCCCCTTCTCATGAAGCTTGGCAGCTATCTGGATCGCTTTAATCGAATCGCCGCCGGCATGGAAGAAATTGTCCAGCCAGCCGATTCCATCCGTCCCAAGCACCCCTCTCACGATCTGCAGAAAGAGCTTATGCCGCTCGTCCACAGGCTCGTCGGCTTCATCAATTGCCTTGATGGCAGGCGGTACCGGCAGTGACTTGCGGTCGATCTTGCCATGGGCGGTGAGCGGAAGCCGCTCCATGAAAACGAAACGCGACGGCACCATGTAGGCCGGAAGCGCGGAAAGTAAATGCTCACGCAGCAGCTCTATCGTCACAGGCCCGGAACTCGCAACATATGCGCAGAGGAACCTCTCTCCGGCCGCATCTGTACGCGCAATGACTGCCGCCTCCGAAACCTGCGGACAAACGAGCAGCCGCTGCTCGATCTCACCGGGTTCGATCCTGTAGCCGCGTATTTTCACCTGCTGGTCGATCCGCCCCAAATAGGCGAGATTCCCGTCCGGAAGCCATTTGGCGGCATCGCCTGTCCGGTATATGCGTTCTCCGGTCAGCGGCAACCGAACAAAACTCGCTTCGGTCAGGGCGTCATCACCGACATATCCCCTGGCCAAACAAGCGCCTGCAATGCACAGCTCACCAACGGCGCCATCCGGAACAAGCTGCAGCGATTCATCCACGATATATAGACGGATGTTATCGATCGGCATCCCGATGGGGATCGAGGAGCTGCTTGTCTGCGGTAAACAATCGTAGTAAGTCACATCAATCGCTGCTTCAGTCGGGCCGTATAAATTATGGAGCGCTGCCTGATTCAACAAATAGAACCGGCGGACATAATCCACTGGAAGCGCTTCGCCGCTTACGAACAGCCTTCTTAAAGTCCGCAGCTGACCGCTCTGGACTTGCCCCGCCTCCATGGCGGTCAGAAATGCCCCGAGCATGGACGGTACGAAATGAACAGCCGTAACGTTAGCGGCTTCCATCGTTTCCGCAATCAGCGTCGGATCTTTCTCCCCTCCATACGGAAGCACGCAGCATTCCGCACCCGCAATCGTCCACCAAAGAATTTCCCACACCGACACATCGAACGTGAACGGCGTTTTATGCAGAACGACATCGCCCGGTGCAAGCGGGTACTGCCGCTGCATCCACATAAGCCGGTTCATCAACGCGCCATGCTCGACCAAAACGCCCTTCGGCTGCCCGGTTGAACCGGATGTGAAAATAACATAAGCAGGAGATTGCGGGCTTCTTCCATCCATCGCTTTGACCTGCACCTCAGCACGCACCCTGCTCCGGCCTGTATAGTTCTTCGGTACGAAGCACCTTAGGGTGCAAGCCCGAAACGATATCAAACTGCCTGTCCCCGGCGATGACGGCGGATGAGCCGCATTTATCAAGCATCAGCTTGATCCGCTCCGGCGGATAACCGGGATCAAGAGGCAAGTAGGCCGCTCCGGCTCTCAAAATGCCGAATATGAATTCGACCGATTCGTTCGACCGCTCTGCACATAAGCCTACAATCTCACCTTCCTGAATCCCATAGGCGGTCAGCCTGGCGGCAATCCGGCTGGCTGATTCGTCCAATTGCTTGTAGGTGAGCCGCTTCTGCTCAAACTTTAAGGCGGGCAAATCAGCATTCTCTCTGGCTTGATGCGCAAGCCATTCGTCAATGAAACGATAAGGGCCATTGTCGGCAGCCGGACCGGCGCCCTTATTCAACAGCCGACCCCTTTCGTCCTCACTCATCAATTGAAGCATGCTGACTTGGACATCAGGCTCCGTGCCGATTTGGACGATCAGCCGTTCCAAGCAAGCAGCCATGGCCTCAATCTCTGCTTCCGTATAGAGCCCGGTCTTATATTCGATATCGATGCGAATTCGCTCTTCATCGCCCCAATCCTTAATCAAGAGATGAAGATCATAGGATTGGTAGCCCGGGAAAAAATCGTTGTTGCGGACGGGCAATCCCCCATATTCCTGCAGCAGTGCCGCATTGCTGTAATTGACGCAGACATCGACCAGTTGGCCCTGCAGTGCTCCGCTCTGCTGCAAATTACGAACCAGAAAATTATAGGGGTACCGCTGATGAAAAAATCCGCTCTTCAGCTCGCGTCCAACCTCGGCGGCAAGCTGCTCAACCGTCTGATCCTTATTAATCCTGATGCGAAGAGGCATTAGACTTGCAAACATGCCTATCGTCTGCCGCTCTGTCCTGCCCGACCGGTTCAGTACGGGGACGCCCAGCACGAGATCAGGCATTCGCTTCCATAGGCTTTGATACAAGGCGGCAAGCGTGGTAAAAAATACATTTTCGCTCAGCCCCGTTCTTGCCGTCCATTGTCTGACCAAGCTGGTCGTTTGCGAATTCAAATTAAAGGTGCTGCGGCGGGCTTCATAACCGGTTGTTACTGGTTTGGCGGACTCGTCTTCAGGAAGCCCTTCGAATTTTTCAAGCCAATACGCTTTATTTTTGTGAAATCGGTCCGATTCCAGGTAACGCCGCTCGTCCAGTGCCGCATCAATAAATGAGGGTGCCGGAGGCAGTGCAGCGTCTTCTCCTGTCAGCAGACGTTCATATAGGGCCATAATATCTTCCGTAACGATCTTCATCGCCCAGCCGTCCGCAACCAGATGATGGAATTTCAACAAATAGCCCGATTCCCGTTCGTTCACCCGAACGAGCACGAACTGATACAGGCTGCTGCCGTAAAGCTGAAACGGCGTTTCGGCAGCCTGCTTGAGCCAAGCTTGAAAAGCAGACTCCGGATCGGGCTCCAGGCTGAAGTCCACCTTCTCAAGGCTTAGCAGACTATGGTCCGCTATGAACTGGCGCGGTTCGCCGTTCTCTAAAGCGAGCTGCAAACGAAGGCCGTCATGCCTGGATACCGCTTGCAAAATCGCCTGCTCAAGCAGATCCTCGCGGATGTCTGCATGAAACAGCACTGCTCCTCCGATGTTATAAATCGGGCTCAATCGGAAAATCTCCTCAATGAACCAAATCCGCATTTGGGACTGCAGCAGTTCAACCTTCGGATTCTCCTGTGACATCATTCCCTCTCCTTACTCTGCAAGGTATAGATTGCAGGCGAACAGATGAATATTCGGACATATTGGCAGCTCGACATGCGTCGTTTTTTCCCCTGGATCAAACGCCAGCGAGCGAAGGTACAGCTTGCGCCCTTCATTGTAATAATCATTCGTTCTGAAATAACTGGCAGTTCTGCCCTGCCAAACAATTCGTTCACCGAACTCCGGTGCTTCTGCCTGCCAATCCGTAATGGCGAAAGCCACCTGCTGTGAAGTACCGCCTTCATAATGAATAGTCACGGTTTCCTCGGAGCTGCCCCATTCTGAACAGCCGATAAAAACAGCCCCAGCGTAGAAATCAGGCTTAATCTCGATTGTCTGTCCGAAGCAGGATACATTGTCCTCTTTACCGCGGGCAGGCTCAGTCATCACGAAATCCCGAAAAGCTTCATCCGGCCAGAAGCTGCCTTCTTGTCCTATTTCGAGCAGAAAATGCTCGCTATCATCCATGCAGGTGAGCGAGGCCGAAGAACGAAGATAGCCGACTCCGTTGTTGTTGCATAGTCCGGCTAACGGCACTGAAACCGTTTTCAGTCTAAGCAGCTCATCAAGCTCAATTTGCTTTGGAGCTGCTGTGCTCCGGGGGCTGGACACCATAAGAGATTCGTGGCCCGCTCCCGGCTCAGCTAACATATTCTCACCAAGAATATCCCGTATGAAGGCTGCGGCCATCGAACGTTCGCATTCTGCCAACTGCCTCAGCTGAACGATAATTTTCTCCTTGAAGCCGCTAGGGATGACCTTCATATAATTGAGCTTGAGCAGGCTCGCGAGGATTGAGTCCCATTCCTGCGCCGCAGCTTCCAGCTGTACAGCTAATTGCTTGAAACGGGAAAGATCGAAGCGTTCCCCGATATAAGAAACGGCAGTGCCGATCGATTTGCGCCCGCCTTTCACATTGATAAGTGCCCACACCAACGGGCTCATCCAGATGCCTTCGCCGGCTGACAGAGCAACCTCAGCCTTCATGTCGAACCTATCGTCTGCGATTGCGCCCGCTAACCTGTGAATGGCGTCAAAAATATTTTCTCCGCCCTGCGGCCACAGCTTATCGCGAAGACGGCTCGTCCAGGCAATGACATCGAATTCCTGTATATTCGAATGGATTCGGAAGCTTGCGAATCTCCCATCATTGCCTTCCTTAAAATCGGCTATAGACAGCATCTCCGTCTTCTTGCTTCCCGGCGGGTCGACGCAGTACAGCATGCCAGCTTCCTTGTCGATCCCTATGACCAATACGAAATGGTCATGATGATTCACACGCGTTGGGCCAAGCCAAGTTGTCCAGAAACTGTCCAAATAAATAATGACAGGGAAGCCGTCCTGCAGATTCATTTCAATGTGTGCGAGAGCCTCTGCAGAGTTCTCTGCCTTTCGGCTAATAACCTCAATGCCTTGATAACGGTCGAGGTCGGACAAGCAAGTCTCATAATCCGGCTCAAGTCCATAGCCGATTATGTAGGGAGCATCCGGCTCCGGCAAGCGGAAGGAGAAGCCCCAAGCTTCCGAATACATCAGTTCGCTGGGTAAATTCCAATGTCCCGAGGCAGTAATGATCAAATCCTGCAGACAAGCGCCGCGACTGTGCTGAGGCTTAATATCAAGCAGCAACAAATAAAAACCTCCATTCTCGATTGGGGTTTATTGTCCTTATTCAAGCCAAGCTAGTTCGATAAGTTAGGGAAAAAATTGAGAGGGTAGGACGACTGTACCTGTTGTGGGGTAAACGAGTGCGAGAAAGGTTGAATTTTTAACACATTGTCAAAAAATGGGGTGGTTTTGTTTTCCTTTTCTAATTTAAATGGATACAGCAAAAATAAAAACACTATTAATCAGTGATTTTTTACTATACTAATTAGACAAATAAAGAAATAGCGTTTAGGGGAGGGAAAAACCAGGCATTCCTGCCGACAACGAATGGGGATGTAAATTTTTTTATAAGAAAGATTTCTTGTAGGGATTTAGAATAATGTGTAGAATACACTACTCTACTGCAGGAAAATGTAACCAGAAAAGTCTGCTGAAAGAGGTGTCTGCCTCCATGACTGTCATCCGTCCCTATAATGTGCATGAAATCAAACATTTCGTCGACTCCGTGATCCGGCCAGCGGCGGCGCGCTGCGACGAGGAAGGCGTAATGCCTCCCGAAATCATTGAGGCGCTCGCTTCAAATGGTTATTTAAGCGCAACATTCCCCCGCCAATACGGCGGCCTCGAATGGAGTCCGGTGGAATACGGCATGTTGACCGAGCAAATCGGCAAAGCATGCAGTTCGGCGCGAACGCTCCTTACGATCCAGACTTCGCTTGTCGGCGAAAGTCTGCTTCGTTTCGGAAGCGAGCGTATGAAGGAGCAGTGGCTGCCTGCAATTGCCAAGGGGGAACGCCTCGGCGCATTCGCATTGTCTGAGCCGGGAGCCGGAACGAACCCGCAGGAGCTGTCTGCATCCTATCGCCTGGATCATGAAAGCTATATCCTTACAGGCGTGAAAAAATGGATTTCCTTCGGTGAAATAGCCGATTTCTTCATCGTTATCGCGAAGGACGCCGGCGGAAAAATGTCAGCTTTTATCATTGAGCGGGGACGTCAGGGGCTCAGCACCCATCCAATCGGGAGAATGATTGGCGCAAGAGGAACGCATATCGCGGAAGTCAGACTTGAGGAAGTCGTTATACCGAAGGAGAACCTGCTTGCCATAGAAGGCGGCGGTTTCAGCTACGTGGTTAATAAGGCGCTCGATCACGGCCGCTACAGTGTCGCCTGGTCTGCGCTTGCAATCGCTCAAGAGGCGCTGGACGTAATGAGCAGCTATGCCAAGGAACGCAAACAGCTCGGTGGCGAGCTCGGACAGATTCCTTCAGTGAAGGCGATCATCGGCGATACAGTGACGCAGGTGCATGCTGCCCGGTCACTTTGCCTGCGGGCGGGACAACTGCGGCAGGAACGTGACGAACAGGCGATCATCGAAACGACGATCGCCAAATATTTTGCGTCAAAAACGGCGGTTCAAGCTGCCCTCGATGCGATCCAGGTGCTCGGTGCGAGCGGCTGCCGCTCCGGGAATACGGCCGAGCGGCTGCTTCGGGAGGCAAAAATACTGGAAATTATCGAAGGCACCTCGCAGGTTCAGCAGCAGCTAATAGGTGACTTCGGCTTGAACGAATACGGTCTGGAGCCGCAGCATTCGCTCGTGTCAAGAGCTGTCAGCAGTCCCATGCAATAATTGCTGCCCGTGGCTCTTGCCAAATAGCTTTTTCTGTATAACAAAAAGGCTAGCCGTCGGTAATGAAACCCGGGCTAGCCTCCTGTCCTCTTACTCGCCTTTTATTGTTCTGTTACAGTGATATCGTCAGCATAGCAATTTCCTGTGCCTGACGGATGGAATACATAAATGGTTGCTTGAGTGCTGGCAACCCCGGTCGTGAAGGTTACGGTGCCTTGCGAATAACTGGTGCTTGTAACAGCCGTTGAAACCTCGGAGTTACCATAGTTTTTAACGCCGATCACTACTTGCTGGCCTGATGGTACCATAGCGTATCCGCTGAGCACATAAGTTGTGTTAGGCTTCACCGGAATGACTTGCTCGATAGAAGCCGGACCGTTGCCGATTCGGGCGGAATACGTTCCAGTTCTTACATTCGTCGTGGATATAGCCGCGGTGTTCCAAGGCGTCCATGGGCTTAACGCGCCGGACTCGAACCCCCCATTGCTCATCGTCGGGAAATCTTCCGCTACCGAGAAATCATCTCCATACACGTTCCCTGTACCGGAAGGATGGTAGAGGTAAATGGTCGCCGCAGTGTTGGTCGCTCCCGTGGTGAACGTTACTTTCCCTTTCGTATAGCTGGTGCTTGTGATGGCCGTAACTGTCTCGGTGCCGCCATAATTCTTCACGCCGATAACCGCCTGCTGCCCTGCCGGCGCCATTGCATAACCGGTTAATACATAAGTTGTGTTAGGCTTCACCGTGATGATTTGTTCCACTGAAGCGGGACCGCTGCCAACTCTTACGCTGTCGCTGCCGCTTCTTACATTGGTCGTGGAGATTCCCGCATCATTCCATTTCGTCCATGGACTTAATACGCCTGATTCGAAACCGCCGTTGCCTACAATCGGTACTTCGTACGCGCCGATATCCGGCGTCTGATTGTAAATCGGATTACCGAAGAAATCGCTTACTCCCGGTATCGTCATCGTTGTTCCCGCATTGATAAGCGGTGATGTCGACTGAAGCTTGAACCCGCCCAATGTGCTGATACCGTCGCCTGACCATTCGACAAAACTACAATTACTAGGGCTAGATTACAAACTTGATATTTTTTAAGGTAAAAAAAATGCCAGGGAAGAGTTCCCTGACGGTCCTTATTATTAGCCTCGTCTCATATCGGATGGTCTTTACCGTTTTTACTGACCCGACATCTCATCCATTAAGCTTCGTTTGTCCGAGAAGCCCTGACCGTTAAAGGGTCAAGGCTTTGTTTAAATCAGTTATGTTTGCGACTTAAAAGGTTCGTTTGGTATTTTGATCTTGCCTTCTGCAAGCTGGTGTATGCCGTCACTAGTCCCAGCCATGTAAACATCTGAAAACAGTTCATGGGTTAATGCATCACCATCTAATTTTTCAACATGCTGGTCATTTTTATTTTCCATCGCCTTCACCTCCTTTCTTAAACACTCTTAATAATCCCAGGCTTCCACATCTATCTCAACTTCATGAGCGCTTCCGGCTATCTCAATTAGTTTCCTTTTAGCCTCATCTAAATCACTTGCAAACACCTTTAATTCTGTAGATTCGTCATCTACTAACATGAATGTATATAACGTGCCAAGCCAAGTCTGGAGCTTCCATTTCATCTTCATAACGAACCTCCTATTATATAGCGCCTTGATCGCTTCCAATCCATACTTTAAACAAACCGCCCCGAACTGATTGTTCGTAGTCCGCAGGGTTACCCTTTTCTATTCTGTTTTTTATCCCATATAGAATCCCTCCTGCAACTTAAAAAAATACGCTAAGCGCTGTTTATCAGGGCTTAGCGTATTTGTTAATGTTTATAACGAATCTCCAATAAGTTGATTAATTTGTTTAGTCCTAGTACTTGAAATCGCAAACGATTTCATTTTTGTAATGTAATTGTAATGTTTTCTTCATGTTCTTTTCATATAACATGCCTATAATGGAAACATGACCCCCCTTTATTATATATTTTCTCTTGTGCCTGCGGATATTGCCGCAGGCCTCTTTGTTTGTATTAGGCTAATTTTTCCGTTAAGAATGGGATGACCCTCTGCCAAAAGGCTGGATCCTGCTCCGATTGACTATGCCCGTTCCCCTCCACGAATAAAGCATCTACACGCCCCTGCGCAGCAAGCACCTGCAGATCATCGGAAGGTATATAATGATCGCCTTTGGCATGAATCATAAGCAGCGGAATTTGTCTCCCCGCTTCATTAGCTGCCACCACGAGGGGAATCTGGGCCTCACTGTATTCCTTCCTGCTAATTCCAGCCCTCAGCAGCCAAATAGCCGGGATGAGGTACCCAAGCGGAAAGAAAGGAATCTTCCTGCGTTTAAGCTCCGCCTTCAGCATCGTCTCAAACCGAATCGGCATCGAGTCTGTTACGACAGCTCGGACTGGAAGACCCCGCCCAAGCGCAAGTACCGTTCCGAAGCCTCCGAGTGAATGGCCAAGCACGGCGATTCGATTACGGTCAATATCAGGTAAATTCCGAACAGCTGCTACTGCTGCTTCTATATCCGCACGAAACATTAAAGCCGATGGCGCCTTTATCGCATCGCTGTCGCCATGGCTCCTTGCATCATACATAAAAACGGTGAATCCCGCGTCAAGAAGCGGCTTCGTATAACGAAGCACCCTGGAACGATTAGATCCCCAACCATGTGCTACGATTACTAATGGCTTCTTCAATTGCTTCCATGCAGGGTCAGATGCTTGGCTATTGGTATTAATAGCTATGGCTGACTTCTCTGCCGGACGCAGCAGCCACCCCTGCAGCACGGATCCGCCGTTCTCGAAGGTTAACGTTTCATAGTCTCCTTCCGGAAGCACCGTGTTTTCCCGAATTGCAGGCTGTTGGCTCTTTGCACCTATTGTCCATATGACCCAAATAAGAAGCGCGGCTATCGCCGCGCTTGTCGTTACTGCTATTATCATGCAACACCGCCTAGAGCGATTTTGCCGCCTCTGAGAACTGGCGGGCTTTTTCCGTCAACAGATCAAATCGACCGCTTCGTACCCATTCCAAATTCACGAGCTTGCTTCCCATGCCAACCGCACATGCGCCTGCTTTAAAGTAGTCTGCGATATTGTCTAAATCGACACCGCCAGTTGCCATCATCGGAATTTTATCGAGCGGTGCCCGGATTTCCGCTAAGTATTTCCAACCGAGTGTTCCCATCGGGAAAATCTTTACCGCCTCGGCACCTGACTTCCAGGCACGAACGATTTCCGTTGGCGTCATTACGCCAGGCCATACCGAAACCCCTTTTTTCAACCCATAATCAACAACTGCTTCATCCAGGTTAGGTGAAATAATAAATTGCGCACCTGCGTCGACAGCTTCTTTAGCCATATCCAGATCAAGCACAGTTCCCGCTCCAATAGCAGCCTGTTCCCCGTACTTCTCGCGCCAGCGGCTGATCATTCCAGCAGCGCCATCTGTATTCATTGTAATCTCCATCATCGTAATGCCGCCTGCAAGCAGCGCTTCTAAGGCCTTGTCCGCGTGCTGATCCTCGATAAAACGAAAAATAGCTACAACCTTTTCTTCCTTAAGTCTTTCCAGCAATTGACTCACTTAAGCAACCTCCCGTCGAATAGTGGTACAGCTTCTATTTTAGACCGAATCTAGTCATAGAATCAATGCGAATTCTCCCAATAATCATTCAGCAGCTTCAAGAATACATTCGGGAACGCTAATTCCTTCATCTGCTCCGGGCCAATCCAACGATAATTCGAAGGCAGTTCTTCCTCATCAGCCACGGCAGCGTCAAGCTTAGCTGCAGCATGATTACCTGTTTCATAGTAAGTCCGCTGTTCAGCCGCCATTATTCCCTCTTGCTCCGCTGACGTCAAAGCGGATAAAACAGAAGCATCGTAGAAACCGAATTCTGACGTGAACACCTGAAGATCCCATACAATATGACTAAACACATGCTCTGCTTCTCCCCACCATCCGGCAGGTCTCACAAGAACACCATCCTCTGCTGACAGCTCCCTGCATAGAACATCCGCCTGCGCCGCATGAACGGCCTGCAATCCACCGCTATGCTCATCAATCATAGTCGCAGCCCTTCCTGCTGCCGCGGCTTTTCGGCCTCGACCGCCGCGCGGCTTAGCCGCTGAAGCGTCGCTTTCGAGCTGAGGAGCCAGCACATGCGGCAGCTCCCACATCTTGGCGAGCAGGCCGCTCTCTGCCCGCTGCCTTACGAGCACTTTGCCGGCTTCCTTACCGGTGCCGACAATGAGCGCGGCAAGCCGCGTCTCTGGACGAGGCGGCTTCGCTTTCGTCTTGATCGGCAGCGTATGCTCCATGCCTGCCATTCTGCCCTCACAATGCACCATGACCGGACAAGTCAAGCAGCCTGGTGACTTTGGCGTACATACAAGCGCACCAAGCTCCATTAATGCCTGGTTGAAATCGCCTGCTGAACCCTCAGGAATAAGTGACGCCGCCAGCTTCTCGATTTTCACGCGAGTGGCCGGCTTGGCGATATCGTCTTCAAGAAGGAAGAAGCGAGAAAGAACCCGCATCACATTACCGTCCACAGCAGGCTCAGGGCGATTGAAGGCAATGCTCATTATAGCACCAGAAGTATAGGGCCCTACCCCTCTAAGTGCCGCAACAGATTCTTTATCATCCGGGACAATACCGTCATGCCGGCTTAATACCTCTTGCGCACCTGCCTGCAAGTTCCGTGCCCTCGAATAGTAGCCTAAACCTTCCCAGCATTTGAGCACTTCAGCCTCAGGCGCCGCTGCCAAAGCCGTAATCGTCGGAAACTTGTCCATGAACCGCTCATAATAGGGAATGACTGTATCTACCCGTGTTTGCTGCAGCATCACTTCTGACACCCAGATCCGATAAGGATCCCGGTTCATCCGCCATGGAAGAACGCGTTTATTAGCAAGATACCAGCTGAGCAGTTCTTGGCTAAAGTACTGGGCGGCTATCGCTGTCATATCCAGGAATACCTCCTTCGATTGAACACTGACCACCGTACGAGCTGCGGTAAATTTGCCGGTATCTGCTGGGCGACAGCCCGGTATCCTGTTTGAACAAACGGGAAAGATAATGAATTTTCATGCCTACCTGCATCGCTACGGAGGTTATCTGTTCCGATGTTTCTTCAAGCAGCTGCTTAGCCCGCTCCAGCCGCCTGACATTCACATAATGAATAGGCGAGCAGCCGACTACGTTTTTGAAGAAGCCGATAAAATAATTAGGATGCAGGAAAGCAAGCTTCGCCAGCTCTTCCACGCCGATATTGTCCGCCAGATGCACATCGATATATTCCAGCACACGATCAATTTTTTCTAAGGTTTCGTTGCCTGTAAGAGCCTGCTCACGTTAAATCGCAATGCTCCAAATAACAGGCCATGATCTCTAGCAAGGCTGCCCGCATGCGAAGCTCCCTTGTCATTGCGGCCGAATGAAAAGCTTCGATCAGCTTGTTAAATAAATAAATTAACTGCTCGCGATTTTCAGGGAAAATACAAATGGGCAGTTTTAATAATTCAAATAGCTGCATATCGCCAAGTGATGCCCGAAAATGGCACCAAAAAACGGCTACAGACAGCTTGCTATTGCCGAATGTCTGCGGTGTACCCGGAGGCAGCAGCACCAGATGACCCTTATTTACTTCATAAATACGATCATTTATGATGATTTGTCCTTCACCTTCATAGACATACCACAAACGATAGTAATCAACAGAATCCTGGACCGCGAGCCCCGGCTTCTTATTGGAAAACGCCGCCATAGACACTTCTGCTTGAAAGCGGTGAAAATAATTCTGGATGATTGTCTTATAGGTAGTTTTCATTGTATCTCCATGTCTAGTTATGTAATCGATGCTTATCCGTATTTAACTCTATTATTATACGAACAAATAGGCAAAAATGATATGTTTCAGCTTAGTTGCAATCTAATCCAGCTTCATTTTATACTAGATTCATTCTTTGTTTCCACATGCTTTATATTATATTTTTGGAGGATTGTCTTTTGATAACAAATCGGTGTGTAAACCGTATCTTCCTCTATTCCCTCACATCCATTATGCTGGCGTTATCCTTGTCAGCCTGCGGGAAATCCTCCTCTGGTCTAGATGCTTCAGCAGACACGGTTCGTGTTTATAAAGCCAATTGCATCTCCTGCCACGGTACCGATCTTCAAGGAAAAATGGGCCCTTCTACCAATCTGCAGCAGGTGGGCGGCCGTTTGTCCAAGGAACAAATTACCAAGCAAATTCATAACGGCGGAGAGATCATGCCTGCGTTTGCAGACAAGCTCACTGCCGGGCAAATCAAGCAGCTGGCAGATTGGCTCAGCGGTAAGAAATAATACCTGGTCATAGCAAAAAACCCGCTCTCAAGACTTACGGGTTCTTGTCATCTCTATTGCCGTTCACTAGGCCTGTACGGTCCTAATTTTTCCTCTCCCGTTTCGTCGCTTTCAACCCGGCCGGCTGCTGAAGTCCGTGCGATAACGGACCTGCATAAGTCCATTTCGACTCGCCCATATCCGGATGCAGGGGAAACAGCTCGCCCTGCAGAAGCGGAAGGCCTCCACCCCATATATCAGTGAACATGCCGTCAAAAGGCACAAACTGCCCGCTGGCAAACCTTCTTCGTCCAGTATCGCCATCCTCTAAATCTCTCATTACGGGTCACACTCCCCTCGCCCTTATTTCCCTATTGGTTTATTCCAATTATGGGCAAAAGGTGACAGGTTTAACCCGGTTGCTAGCCGGTAATCTGTTCGACCACTACAAACGCCGAGGCAAGGGAATGATCATGTGTGATCGTTACATGGATAGCAGTTCCGTTCATATTATGACCAAGCCGCTCCCAAGCGCCTTCACTCAAACGGCAAACCGGTTTGCCGGCATGATCACGAACAACCTCTATATCGTGAAAAGCAAGCTTGCTGCCCAGTCCGCAGCCGAATGCCTTGGACACCGCTTCTTTGACGGCGAATCTCCCTGCTACAAACTCAATCCGTCTATTTCCGTTCATAGCAGAAGCCATTTGCTGTTCGGTTTCCGTCAGAATACGATCAGTGAAGCGCGTTCCGGTGCTGCCTTCAAGCAATCTTCGCATTCGTTCCAATGAAGTAAGATCATGCCCAATTCCGATAATCATTTATTCCACCAGCCTATTTAGCATTTTATGATTTGGAGTAACGATTTGCGAACATCAGCATGATGAATGACATCCCAACCATAACAGCCGCCCAGCTCCATGCAGCCGCCATTCCTCCTGAATCGACGGCCACATAGATTGCCGTCGGGATCGTTTGTGTATGGCCTGGAATGTTGCCTGCAACCATTAGCGTAGCACCAAACTCACCAAGCGCTCTGGCAAAGCCGAGGATGTATCCGGCTGCTAACGATGGAGCGGCGAGCGGCATGATAAGGTAACGGAAGACCTGCCATTCGGAAGCGCCTTGGGAACGGGCGGAATCCAGCAGTTCCTGATCGATAGCTTCGAAACCTACGCGCATCGTCTTATAAGCGAGCGGAAAAGCAACCACAACCGCCGCTGCAACGCCCGCTCCCCATGTGAAGACGATGGGCTGATGGAACAGCCATTCGAATGCCCGTCCAATCCAGCTGCGCCGCCCAAGCAGCACGAGCAGCACGAAGCCGACGACTGTCGGAGGCAGTACGAGCGGAAGCAGCAGCACAGTCTCCAGCACGCTTTTCCCAGCGAAACGGGCATGTGCCATTCCTTTGGCTGCGGCGGCTGCAAGCACAAAGACAAGAATGCTGGCCGCGAGCGAGATTTGAATCGAGAGAATAATCGGAGATATAAATGCGGTCCATTCCATAAGGGACAATTCCTTTTGCAGCGTAATTGGTTTCTCTTATCTAAGGTAAAATAAATCCGAAGCGCTTAAACACGGACTGTGCTTCATCACTTGTCAAATATTCCAGCAGGGACGCCGCTTCATCCGGATGCTTGGACGCTGTAACAACGGCTCCCGGATATATAATCGGATCATGAGTATGCTCATCTACTTGCAGCACGACCTTCACCTTGTCCGAAGTCTGAGCATCAGTACGGTAGACGAACCCTGCGTCAGCGTTGCCTGTCTCCACATAAGTAAGCACTTGTCGAACGTCCTTGCCATAAACAATCTTGTTTTGGAGCATATCCCATATCCCCGCTTCCGTCAACGATTGCTTCGTATATGCACCCGCCGGAACGGTCTCCGGTGTACCGACAGCTATCTTCTTGTAACCGGAATCTGCTAATGTTTTGAGTTCAGCAGGCACTGTCGCCGCTGACTTAGGAACAATGAGGACCAGCTCGTTTGTGACGATTGGAACGACCGCCTTAACTAGCTTCTTCTTGCTAAGCGCATCCATCTGCTTGGTACCTGCGGATACAAACAAATCGACGGGCGCTCCCTGCTCGATTTGCTGCTGAAGCGTTCCAGAGGAGCCATAGTTAAAGGTTATATGTACGTTTGGATGAAGCCGTTCATAATCCGCTTCCAGCTCGGTTAATACATTCTTCATACTCGCCGCCGCTGAGACGGTAAGCTCCACAGAGGCCGCTTCCTTGTTAACGCCGCAAGCGGAGCTAATCATCCCGAAAACGGTAATAACCAGAAGCACAATCATTTTCTTCGCATAAAATCTTACCTTCATCGCAGCCTCCCATATGTTCCTAGTGTCCATTCCTATTACGCAAAAAAGAATCGCTATACAGAGATAAACCCTCCCAAGCTGCCGATCAGCAGTTTGGGAGGGTAAAATGAAAAGGGCTAGTTTATTAGATGCCTGGAATCGGTTCGCGTTTATGAGCCGTCTTCACGTATTGCTTCTCCAGCTTCTCGCTGGCAGATTCACTTACCGACTTACCCTCAAGATAAGCGCTGTTCTCGTCGTACGTAATACCAAGCTCTGCCTCATCAGTCTGTCCGTCCCATAAGCCGGCAGTTGGCGCTTTCTGAAGCACGCTGTCCGGTACGCCAAGGCTTGCAGCAAGCTGTCGAACCTGGCGCTTGTTAAGTGTGCTAAGCGGAGTGATGTCCACTGCGCCGTCGCCCCACTTCGTATAGAAGCCGGTAACAGCCTCAGATGCATGGTCCGTACCGACAACAAGCAGGTTAAGCTCAAATGCGATTGCATATTGAGTGACCATACGAGTACGGGCCTTCACATTTCCTTTGCCGCCGCGGCTGATATGGCGCGAAATGCCAATCGATTTCAGGCTGTGCTCCACTTCGATGGCGATTTCATCTACAGCTTCCTGGATATTCGTCTCTACACGATGCGTTAAGTTAAAAGCATCAGCTACCGCATAGCTATCCGAGATATCCACTTGCTCACCGTAAGGCTGAAACACGCCAAGCGTCATGTAAGGCTGGCCGGACTCTGCGCTGAGCTCATCCGTCGCTTTCTTACATAAGCCGGTCGCTACTGCGCTGTCGATTCCCCCGCTGATTGCGATTAATAAACCCGTTGTACCTGATTTACGTACATATTCCTTGAGAAAATCGACCCGTTTACGGATTTCGACTTCCGGATCAATCTCTGGTTTTACGCCAAGAATTTGAATAATATCCTGCTGCAAGCTCATCCAATCACCTCTTAGCGGCAAAACCGATCGAAAGCAGAAGTTAGATCTGCTGCGATATCAGCCGCCGAACGATTCTCAATTTGGTGGCGCTCGATAAAATGGACAAGTTCTCCATCCTTCATGAGAGCAATCGATGGTGATGATGGCGGGTACGGAGCAAAGAATTCACGCGCTTTAGCTGTTGCTTCTTTATCTTGACCGGCAAAAACCGTGAACAAGTGATCTGGGGTGATATCATGCTGTAAAGCTTGAGCAACCCCGGGACGGCATTGTCCAGCCGCGCAGCCGCATACCGAGTTCACAACAACAAGCGCAGTTCCTTTTGCATCTGGAAGCTTCGCTGCTACATCCTCCGGCGTACGCAGCTCTTCAATACCAAGACGAGTTAAATCCTCACGCATCGGCTGCACCATATCAACCATGTATCGTTCAAAAGACATTGACATTTATATAACCTCCTAAAAGTTTTTGTGTAGCTCTGCGGTAATCCGTTTGGATTATCAAACAAAAACTACTTCGAAAGCATAAACTTCGTTTTTGTGTAGCTCTGCGCGATAATCCGTTTCGGATTATCAAACAAAAACTACTTCGAAAGCATAAACTTCGTTTTTGTGCAGCTTCATATTTATAATTATTATTATAACGCTAGGTGAAATTGAAAGCAAAAGAAAAAGCAACCGAAAGCTCCCGCTTTGATTGCTTCTCTAACAGTGCCTTATGACGAGTTATTCTCTGAAGCGTCGTCGCCGGCTCGGTAGGCGCTGTTTTTATCAGCATGCATGAAAATTCCTGCCTGAGG
Source organism: uncultured Paenibacillaceae bacterium (assembly GCA_963793665.1). Classification (GTDB taxonomy): domain Bacteria; phylum Bacillota; class Bacilli; order Paenibacillales; family Paenibacillaceae; genus Paenibacillus_Z. The sequence goes on along the minus strand of CAWCBD010000002.1, from coordinate 106,673 downwards.
CGCAATACCCTTCTCAAAATAATCCATATTCTCACTAGTGAGAAATCCGATATCCTTAAAGGGATGAACCCATTCGTCGCCTGCCATCACGGCAGGATCGGTATCTTCGGACCACTGGCTAAGCGGAGAATCGGGGGATTCATAGTAATGGTCTCCGATCACAATACCGCTGCTGTTTACAAACGGCGCAGCCGGCCCTCGTCCAGTACGGAACTGAGGCAGGAAGTTAATTTCGTAAGGATCAAGCTCGGGATCATCCGATCCTGAATAGGGTTCTCTGCTCATAGCTGTCCCTCCTAAACTCGAAACTTGGCTTCAGAAGCCTTCGGCCAGCATTACGTCGAAGGGCGATTCGGACCGTCCAGCTTTTTATCAAAGCCTTCTGATTCCGGGGCTTTGCTGGCCCGCTGCGACCGGTTTTTCGGGGAATCCTGTTTGGAAGACGATTGTGAACGTGCCGATTGCTGATTTTGATCCATAACCATTAAAGGCACCTCCTTCTAACCGTAGTATGTGCTGGGAAGGGGTTGACTATCCGAAGTGGCTGCCACTTCATTTACTATGTTTTTACTGCAGAATTTTACAATAAAAGCCGTCCCTTTCCCTTCTGTGGAGTCCACGCTAATGTGGCCGCCATGGCGCTCAACAATACTGAGACATAGCGGCAATCCAAGACCCGTACCGTTCGTTTTTGTCGTATAGAACGGCTCGAACAGATGCTCCTGCTGCTCTTTTGATATTCCGCAGCCGCTGTCAATAACGTATAGTTCTACCCGATCCAAGAACACCCGAGTCCGTATACAGAGCATTCCATTCTGATCCATCGCTTCCATTCCGTTGCGCGCTAGATTTAACAGCAGCTGCTTAATTTCTTTCTCATTAAGCATAAGTAAAGGAAAATTATCCGACAGATCAAGCTCAATCTCCTGGCCGCGAAGGTTCGCATCCGCCCATAAAAGTGGAAGAACTTCATTGATAATGTCATGCAGGGAACAGCATTCCTTCTCGATTACTCTATTTTGGGCAAGTGATAGAAAGTCATTAATAATGTTGTTTGCCCGGTCTAATTCATCCATTATAATGCGGAAGTATTCCTGCTGATGATTCGGACTTCTCTCACGCATTAACTGGACAAACCCGCGTATGACAGCCATAGGATTTCTAATCTCATGAGTGATGCTTGCAGCCATTTGCCCAACCAGACTTAGTCGTTCCATCCGGCCGATTTCATCACGAAGACGGTTAAGCTCTGTTATATCATGAGCAATAATAGCCGCACCTGTTATCATGTTGTTCTCCATATCACGAATACAAAACCCTGTTTTCAATAAAATTTTTTGATTATGGACAAATTCCGTTGAAGTTTTGTGGCCGCTCAAGGCTTGCTGCAAAAGACGTCCAACAACATCCTTATCGATATTATCGTACATGCTCATGAAAGGCTGTCCGATCAGTTCTTTCCTTCCTATGCCGCCGATTTTAGTTTGCATAATATGTACAGCCATTTCATTCATATGTGTAATAATTCCGCTTTGATTGACAAAGATAACGCATAGCGGGGTTTCTTCTATAAACTGCTGCAGCTTCTGAACTTCGATTCTGTATTTGTTGGAGACGTTCTGCATCTGCCTGGAAAGTGCTTGCCGCTCCATATAGTTTTCAACTAATGAAATGTATATCCACATTGTAAGCAGATACAATAATCCATGGAGTGCCAGCTGATAATAATCATTCGTTGTAGGTTGATTCCTTTTAATACAATAATTACGATGAAAGAACTGAATATAATGAGAAGCGACATTGTGGTTAAGTAACCAAGCGATTACCTGCCTGCGTTTCCGAGAAGACTGCATGAACACCCTTGAAGCCGCAATACGTCACTGGGAGGAAGAAAACAATAAATCCGATTGTCTCCACCCAATTCCATATCCCTTCAGCTGAAACAACCTGGTAGATGAGATAGACGCCGCTAGTTACTAGGAATACAAACACGCCGCCATATAGCGAACCAATCAATAAAGGTATATACCGCAAGTCAAGATTGAATCCATAAAGCTTGGAACCTGCCGCAATAGTAAGAATTACAGCGCCCCCACATAGAAAACTGTTGACAACAGAAATTAACCTTTTTGACTTTGAGTGGTCAAACCACAGTTGAAAGGCAAGTACGGGCAATAACGCGACGATCATTTGCAATAGCATTTGCTTCCACACAAATATTCAATCTCCCCCTTGTCTTATTTTCAATAATTATTACATGATTTTTTCAATAATTGTTATATGGTTTTTTCTTACAATCCGATTAAAACATAGGACTGTAAATTTTTCAATCACTATAAATGAGGTTACATCGTAATAGTGTTTTTTCATGATCTATAAGATATGATGAAATCATGAAGCAGAAAAGGAAGATTACAATTGAAATATGATGTTATCGTTATTGGCGGCGGGTCCGCCGGCCTAATGGCCAGTATCGCAGCGAGCGCAAGCAGCAATAAAGTGCTGCTCATTGATAAAGGAGACAAACTTGGCCGTAAACTCGCAATCTCCGGCGGCGGTCGGTGCAATGTAACTAACAATAAGGAATTAGACGAATTAATCAAACATATTCCGGGCAACGGACGTTTCTTGCACAGCGCTTTAGCTACTTTTAGCAATCAAGATATCATTCAATTTTTTGAGAATCTTGGCATTCGGCTTAAGGAAGAAGATAACGGCCGTATGTTTCCTGTCACGGATAAGGCCAAAACCGTCGTTGACGCACTGGTGAATCAAATCAAACGGCAAGGCGTGGAGATGAGAACCAACAGTCCGGTGAAGGAGATTCTTTATGGAGAGGGACATGTAACTGGCGTTGTTCTGCGAACAGGGGAAACGTTTCAAGCGCCAAGCGTAATCGTCGCAGTCGGCGGTAAATCAGTGCCGCAGACAGGATCGACTGGAGACGGGTATGCCTGGGCAGAGAAAGCGGGCCATACGATAACAGAGCTGTTTCCAACCGAAGTACCTCTCACCTCAAATGAGCCCTTCATCCAAAGTAAGGAACTGCAAGGACTTTCGCTGCGGGATGTTTCGTTATCCGTCTGGAATCCGAAGGAGAAGAAAATCATCGAGCATCAGGGGGATATGCTGTTTACGCATTTCGGCATTTCTGGTCCTATCGCACTGCGCTGCAGCCAATTCGTCGTGAAGGCATTGAAACAGTTTCAAGTAGGAAACGTCATCGTTTCGATTGATCTCTTACCAGGCAGAAGCACGGATCAAGTCTATGACGAATCATTGCGGCTAGCTGCAGACGAGCCGAAGAAAACGATCAAAAATGTACTGAAGGGCTATATTCCAGAGCGGCTTATACCTCTGCTGCTTAATAAAGCAGAGCTCTCCGACAATTTGACTTACGATAATATCCCAAGGCAGAATTGGATGCACCTTGCAGGCTTGATCAAACGTTTTCCGATTCGCGTCTATGGGACGCTTTCGATCGAGGATGCTTTCGTTACTGGGGGAGGAGTCAGCCTGAAGGAGATAAATCCCAAAACAATGGAGTCCAAGCTTATGGGCGGGTTATATTTCTGCGGTGAAATTTTGGATGTCCATGGTTATACGGGGGGCTACAATATTACGGCAGCTTTCTCAACAGGCTATACGGCTGGTCAACATGCGGTGTCAGCCCTAGAATAAGCGGCAGCCTGAGGATATTTACTGCTGCTTGTTATATCCGTCAAGGGCTTGAAGGCCCGCTCTTTCGCATCAGCTCTTCAAGCATACTCTCCATCCGTTTCAGCTGTACCTGCATCTCTACGTTCTCCTGCTCGGCTTGATAATTAATGGCAAAGTCGATCATCGCCTCATGCTTATCCCGCGCCGCTTGACGGTTCTGACTCATTAGAATAATAGGCGCTTGAAATCCGGCAAGAAAGGAGAGCACAAGGTTCAGCAGAATAAAGGGAGCTGCATCGAAGTGAGGAAGACCCGGAATGCAGTTCCATATCACCCAGAAGACTAGAATTGAAAAAAATATGACTATAAAACTCCAGCTTCCGCCAAAGCTGGCTATTTTGTCGGCAAGCACATCAGGCCAGGTGCTTTTCTCTTTTTGCTCGAGGTTAAGCCGGGATTTAATATGGCCCTTATAATCATGAATAATCTTCTCAACCCGCTTCATCGTTTCTATATCCTGTTCATTCGTTTGCTGCTCATCCTTCTCCAGCGTATCAATTATGGAAATATCGACATGATCCAACATCTTAACCCCCTCCTTCTCTACCATTTAAACGAAACCGCTCCAAGCGAAAACAGAAGTCGCCAAAAGGGGCAGTCCAAGTCATCATGACTCGGACTGCCCCTCATAGGTGCTGCAAATAGATTGTTAAGTATGAACCTCACCGGAAAAATATCCATATGATCCATCATCAGGATCGAAGGCTTCTTCTGCTGCGATAAAATCTTCATTCACCACATGTGCGGGAATCTGGATCATGTCCAAATTATAAGCGTCATTCGTCATGACAGCGTCCGTAATCGCCGACTGAACGGAAAGCCGGCCTCCGTGTGCCTGCACAATTTCTAGTGCAGAGGTCAAATCGCTGCCGTGCAGATGAATATGCACATTCTGTCCCTGCTGAACGACCGGATCATATCCGAGCTCTTCCAAGGTTTGTGAAGCTTTCACTGCCATGTTCTCATCGCCAAACTCAAAGAATAGCGCGGTTTCATCCTGCACGGGGTACATCCCTCTCTAAGCTAAAATGTTCCATTCCCGTATAGAATACCCTGCGCCCCTGCACCTCATGCATTGACTTCTTTACCATAGGCCGTCAGCTCAAGTCTCCACTGGCTCCAATCGATTGGATGCGCAGTCTGGTAGCTGGGCAGCGGCTCCTTGCCATGAATGATAATAAGCGGACTTGGTTCATCAGCCATATGCTTTAATATAGACCAGAACGATAAATCCCCCATGCCCAGCATAGGAAGCTGACGGGATACGGCCTGGAACAACGAATCTATCGTTGTGGAGGCTGCCAGCTGCTGCAGCGTTATTCGCTCAACAATCCCGATGCCGCCATTTCGTTCAGACGGTATCCGCTTTAGTTGAAACTGCCACGCTTTGGCCATCACTGGCACAATATTTGCGTCCGCGCTAGCAAGCCATGATGATAACGCAGCCTCCTGATTCTTTAACTTTACCGTTTCTGCTGACGAGAAGGCTTCCCATGCACGGGCTCCCGCAGCAAGCTGCTGCTCGCTGATCCTGCTGCGGAGCGGCCACAAAGCTGTCAGCTGCTCCGAGGTAAGCTGACCAAGTCCGCGAAAATCATCAATGCCGGGAAAGTCTTCCGCTATGACCCAAGACAGCTTCGGGGAGATTTTTGTTCTCTGCCGGTAATCAGCAAACCAATAGAGCAGGGCTGCTGCAATCGTTTGATCGAATAAATCATATTCGAACCATAATACAATCTCTATCTCTTCCTTAATTGCCTCCTCTAATTGAGCAAGCTGCTCTCCTGTACTCCGGATGTAGAGATCACTTGGAATGCCCAGCTCTGCCTCCAGCCAGGCTCCCCGCGCTTTGATCGCCTCCGACGCATGCCAATCACGGCTTGCGGGACCATCAAGCCAGGACTCTCTCCAAGCAAGTACCGATCCTTCTATTGCGCTCTCACGCAGCAGCCTTGCCGCGCTGTCGCCATTGGTCACATGCAGCATCATTGCACTTCTCCTCCTTTCTTCTTAGGCTTAAGGAGCATGAAAGCAGATAAAAACTTATTAACCGCTATCCAAATAAGCACGGCGGAGCAGCTGACAGCACGCCCCATGCACCATAGGTTTGCAAGCCGCTGATCATACTAAGCAAGGCGACACCGGGAACGACGAGCCAAAAGCGTACTTGTTCTGCCGACTGCCTCATTGCAGTGTCCGTAAAGCGAAACTGAGCGACAAAGGTTTCAGCCATCACATCCCGCCAATGCGATTGCACCCAAGCGGACAATAAGAGAGGAAGTATAACGACAAGGAAGGGCTTCAGCGCACTTGGCGATAATGAAAGCGCGAGTGCCGATATCCCTACAAAAACAAACCACATCCGGAGTAAAGATAACCGCCGGATGAACGCTTTAATAATCATCTCAGACAAAATCGTTTCCGCATCGAAACGTTTGAAGATCCGGTTCGAGCGGCGCAGCAGCATGGGACGGTTCAAGCGGATACGCGGTTTCCGGTCGATGACTCCCCGAAGCAGAAGCTGTGTGCTTGCCAGTCTAGCCATATGCTCCTGCTGCACATCCGAATCAAAAGTATCGCCTGCACGCAGCTTATACCGAATCGACAGGATAAGAACAACCACACCCATCAGCACCGGCAGCAGCAGCCTTAACCAATCCGTGCCCACGAATACAATAGGAATGAAATACGTAACAGAGAGCAGCGCCATAGCGGCAAGCTTACTCCCCCATTTGCGCAAGCCTGCGTAACGGGCGTCGATTAAATTACGCCATATCACCCCGATCCAAGCCCAAATCCATGTATAGACAAACATGCTCCCAATAGCCGATGGCGGCAGGTGGTTAATGGAGACTAGAAAAGGGAGCAGCAGCACATAAATAATGATCGTTAATAATGCCAGCGTGAAGGCTGTATACAGAGTCCCCCTCAGTACTAACCCTCGTCCCCAGGCCTTCTTCTGGAGCAAAATCAATACATCCGCCTCTTCGGCAAAGGTACGCAGCCTGCCTAAGAAAATAACGATCAGCGGCACCCTCTCCCCTGCCCATACCGGCAGATCGACCAGCCATTGCGGCGGATGATTCCAGACATCGACATACAAGCCGCCCCCGATCCATAAACCAGGGATGACCACATATAACCATACCGTCCAGTCCAGCGCTGTACGCCATACCTTCCATTGCTCCCGCCAAAATCGCAGTAATCTGCGGCGAAAGAGCTTCGCAACTGTCCAGTTACCCGCATAAGATTCCATTGTCATCCCCCTTAAGTGAGCGCATAGAAGCAATCCGTAAGCGGAGCGTCAAGCGCGCAGCCCGCTTGCTCCCTAACCTGCTCCAGCGTTCCTTGGGCGACGACCGATCCCCCATTAATAAGAATAATGCGGTCGCATATTCGTTCAGCCGTATCGAGCACATGCGTACACATGAGCACACCGGCTCCACGGCGTCGTTCAGCCTGCAGCAGCTCAAGAAAATCCCGCGTGGCACGGGGATCAAGCCCCACGAAGGGCTCGTCCACGACATAAACGTCAGGCTGCAGCAGAAATCCGATAATGAGCATCATTTTTTGCTGCATGCCTTTGGAGAACCCCGTCGGCAGCTTATGACGCTCATCCGACATTCGGAACCGGTCAAGCATCAGCTCCGCCCGGCGAAGAAAAGTTTGCTCGTCCAGCTCATACGCCGAGGCAGCAAGCTGGAGGTGTTCCCAGAGCGTCATATACTCATAGAGCACCGGCTGCTCGGGCACATAGGCGTAACGCTTCTGTTCTCCGGCAAAAGTAACATGACCGTCTACATGACGGATCAATCCGAGCAGCGACTTAATGGTCGTGCTCTTCCCAGCACCATTTGGGCCAATTAATCCGACAAGCTCGCCAGCCTCTATCGTAAAAGCGACATCGCGGATGACAGGGGCGCTTGCTTCATAGCCTGCCTTGCGGATGTCCACCTGCAATACATTCATAGCCATTCCTCCACTTTCGCATAAGCCTATTATCTGCTCATGTATACGAATTGCAACTGTCATAAGTTGCTTTTCATCGATTTTTTCGACATAAAAATCGTTTTTCGAAATAACACGGCTAAAGTCTTTACGAAAAAAATACCGCTTCTTTCAATGACTCGAAAGAAGCGGCCAATAGCCAGTACATGTAGAACAGTTTGTAGTTCAAGTTTTAATTCCGGTAAGATTTGAGATTTTCATTCAGCGCTTTGGTCTGTCCATAGACTTCCTGATAGATCCGGAAGAGACCTGCATAAGCTTCCACTGCTGCCGGCTCTGGCTTGTAGGTTGAAGCTCGTTTCACGAATTGATCCGCGCAGGCTTCCAGACTATCAAACCAGCCGCAGCCGTAAGCAGCAAGCATCGCCGCTCCAAGGCCGGGACCTTGCTCATTCTCAAGTGCGACGACGTCAGCATTGAAAATATCTGCCTGCATCTGCAGCCATACCGGGTTCTGCGCGCCGCCGCCGATCGATACGATCGTATCGACGGTTTTTCCTGCTTCACGGAACAAATGAACGGATTCATTCAGTGAGAATGTGATGCCTTCCATAACCGCCCGAGCAAAGTGAATACGTTCATGCGAACCGTCAATTCCGATAAAGCTGCCGCGAATGACAGCATCGGGATGCGGTGTACGCTCGCCGACGATATAAGGCGTGAACAGCAACCCATTGGCGCCGGGACGAATTTGATCAATCCCGCTTAGCAATTCATTGAAGGACTCGCCTTTGGCAAAAGTATTTTTAAACCAAGTTAGGCTATATCCCGCAGCGAGTGTTACACCCATTGCGTAGAAGGCATCCTGCTTCCCGTGGTTGAAAAAATGCACTTTGCCTTGGAAGTCGTTGCCGCTGCCGTTCTCGTAGGAGAGAATAACACCGGAAGTGCCGATGCTGCACATAGTCAGTCCGTCCTTCAAAATTCCAGAACCGATTGCGCCGCAAGCATTATCCGCTCCGCCAGCAAACACCTTCGTTGCCGTACTGAGCCCCGCCTTAGCAGCTGCCTCCGGTAATATCGTGCCAACTAAACCATGAGATTCAATAAGCGGCGGACAGAACGTTACTGGTAAACCAAAGGCTTGCAAAACCGTCTCGCTCCACGCTTTGCCTGCTACATCAAGGAGCAATGTTCCAGCAGCATCGGAGTAATCCATATGCAGCTCCCCGGTTAACCGGTAACGCACATAATCTTTCGGCAGCACGAACAAGCTGGCTCTATCAAATGCTTCCGGCTCATGCTCACGCACCCATAAGATCTTCGGAAGCGTGAAGCCTTCCAGCGCCGGATTGCGTGTAATCGTCAGAAGCTCGCTTCCGAGCGTTTGTTCGATTTCACGGCACTCCGCACTCGTTCGTGTATCATTCCATAGGATCGCGTTGCGTACGGGATCACCCGCACCATCCAGCAGGACGAGTCCGTGCATTTGGCCGGAGAAGCTGATTCCTTCAATGGAATCAGCTGGTACGCCAGCCGTTTGGATAAGCTCTTGAATCGCTCCAAGCGTTCCATCCACCCAGTCGTTCGGACGCTGCTCGCTCCAACCCGAATGCTCGTGGAAAAGCGGATAATCACGTGATGCTTCGGCGATAATCGAGCCGCTCCGGTCAAGGAGCAGCGCCTTTACCGCGCTTGTGCCAAGGTCAATCCCAATGACGTAAGACATTTGAATCGATCCCCCTTACACGCTGTAGATAACTTCGTTAAGTACCAATTTGATACGCTCTTGACGACCGGATTCATTGCGGATGCTGTTATTCTCCAGCGCGTATTTCTCCAGCGTGTGAAGAGTCGCTTTGCCGGATACGATCTCAGCTCCGATTCCGTCACGGAAGCTGCGGTAACGGTTGTCAACGATGTTGTCGATGACTTTATCTTCGATCAGCTTCGCAGCTGCTTTAAGACCCCAAGCGTAAGTGTCCATACCAGCGATATGAGCGAGGAACAAATCATCATCCTCGAAAGAACCGCGGCGTACTTTCGCATCGAAGTTTACGCCGCCTTTGCCAATACCGCCGGCTTTGATGACTTCATACATCGTAAGCGTTGTGGAGTACAGATCCGTCGGGAACTCATCGGTATCCCAGCCAAGCAGCAGATCGCCTTGGTTCGCATCAAGCGAGCCAAGCATACCGTTAATGGCGGCAACGCGGATTTCGTGCTCGAATGTGTGGCCTGCAAGTGTTGCATGGTTGGCTTCAAGGTTCAGCTTGAAGTAGTCTTTCAGGTCATACTTTTGCAAGAAAGCAATCGTAGTAGCAGCATCAAAGTCATATTGGTGTTTGGAAGGCTCTTTCGGCTTAGGCTCGATCAGGAATTGAGCGCCGAAACCGATTTCTTTGGAATAATCAATCGCCATGTGGAATAGACGAGCCAAATTGTCAAGTTCAAGCGCCATGTCTGTATTAAGCAGTGTCTCGTAGCCTTCGCGGCCGCCCCAGAATACATAGTTCTCAGCGCCAAGACGTTTACCAACTTCAAGGCTCTTCTTCAGCTGCGCACCAGCATAGGCATATACATCTGCATTGGAAGTTGTTCCTGCGCCATGAACGAAGCGCGGATTTGTGAACATATTCGCTGTATTCCATAGAAGCTTAGCTCCTGATGTTTTCATATTTTGCTCAAGAAGATCAACGATAACGTCGAGGTTCTTGTTCGTTTCTTGAAGGGAATTGCCTTCTGGAGCGATATCACGGTCATGGAAGCAGTAGTAAGGAATGCCGATTTTCTCAAGGAATTCGAAGTTCGCTTCTACGCGTGCTTTTGCCTGATCCATTGCATTGGCGCTATCCCATCCGCGAACTGCTGTGCCTGCACCGAATGGGTCAGAGCCAGAACCAGTGAACGTATGCCAGTAAGCAACTGCGAAACGGAGATGCTCTTCCATCGTTTTGCCTAGTACAACTTCCTTCGGATTGTAATGTTTGAATGCCAAAGGATTAGTCGAGCCTTTACCTTCGTAAGCGATCTTGCCAATGTTTTTGAAATACGTCATTTGAGTACGAACCTCCTAAAATGTTTGTGGGCAGTGCCCGAATTATGAAAACGTTCTTAATTGCTATCTTATCATCACCTAACTTGGTTTGTCTATTAAACAAAGTAAGTTTTTTAAGTGGAAATATGCTAAACTAGGGATACCTGATCATTCAAATTTCATGCAAATGAACCTATATTGTACCTATATCGATCTAGAGGAACGGACGGAGGCAAGTGTAAGTATGCAGAAAACCGGCGATTTGGCACTCGTGAAGCAAATAAATACAGCCATCGTGCTGGAGGCCGTTTTGAAAAACGCACCTCTCTCGCGTGCTCAAATATCTGAGCGGACCGGGTTGAATAAAGCAACCGTATCCAGCCTGATTCAGGATTTAATCGACAGCCATCTTGTCATCGATATCGGTCCTGGACAATCCAGCGGAGGCAGGAAGCCCTTCCTGCTGCTGTTCAATTCACGCGCGGGCTATGCCATCGGCATTGATCTTGGCGTCAATTACATTCGCGGAATTCTTACCGATTTGGAAGGCGCCGTTATCGTGGAGCAGGAGCTCCCCCTCAAGACGCATGATGTGGACAAGGTGCAGCAGCAGCTCTTCCATTGCATTGACGAACTTAAGTCCGCTATACCTGAAAGTCCCTATGGGCTCGTAGGCATCGGAATCGGAGTTCCTGGTCTGGTGGATGAGAAGGGAACGATCCTGTATGCACCCAACCTCGCTTGGAAGCATGTCCAGCTGCAGCAGACGATCGAAGAGCGCTTCGGCGTTCCTGTGACGATAGATAATGAAGCGAATGCGGGCGCCCAAGGCGAGCAGAGATTTGGTGCGGGGCGAGGCATTGCGAATCAAATTTATGTAAGTGTAGGGATTGGGATCGGAACTGGCATTATTCTGAATAAAGAGCTGTTTAAAGGCGCATTTGGCTTCTCCGGTGAGCTTGGACACCTGTCTATTGATGTAAACGGCAAACAATGCCGATGTGGGAATCAAGGCTGCTGGGAGCTGTATGCTTCCGAGAAAGCGCTGCTTGAGCAAGCGGAGCCGCTCGGATTTACTGACCTCGAAGCGCTTATCCAAGCAGCTGCCTCCGGGGATGAGCGCGTGCATGCGCTATTTCATTCTATTGGCGAATGGTTGGGAGTCGGAATCGCTAATATCGTCAATGTCTTTAATCCCGATGTTGTTATTATCGGCAACCGCATTAGCCGTGCGGAAGCTTGGATAGGCAATGCCGTGCGCGACACTGTGGCGCGCCGATCACTCGGACAGCATCATGAACGGCTTCGTATTCTGTTTGCGGAGTTGAATGATCAATCCGCCGTACGCGGGGCCGCCTATTATGCAATCAGTCATTTCTTTACGAAAATCAAAAGCGGCCGATAAAGCGAATTATTCGTAAAAAGGAAAAAGGAGCAGGCACCAAAAATGGGGCCTGCTCCTTACTTTGGCAGGCGTAGTACCAGCAGCATCTTGCTACTCACGCCGTTTCTTAACAAATATATATCGTATAACAGCTGCCACTGCGATAACAATCAAGGGCAATACCAGATACAAGTATCGGTTCCAACTTTTCCAATGATCATCGCTTGGATTAACGAAGTAAATTGGTTCACCACCCGGCTGGTTCTCAACTTTTATCTCTGTTGTTAGTAGAGCTGGCGCATAACCTTGGCCAAGAGCCTTCAGTTCTTCTTCCGCTGATGCAAGAGACTTGTTACCATTGCATAAACCCGTTTCAAGCTTCTTCGAAATCGAATCCGCGTTAGCAAACACTAAATATTCCGCATCTACGACAAACCCATCATAGCCGCAGCTGGCCGAACTTACCGCCGTAGTTATCTCTGTTTTGGAAGCAAGCTCTCCCTTCCAAACTTTACTTACCTCCAAGACTACTTTCACAGGATCTGCAGAAGAAGAAAAAAGTCCTTTTGGATCTGGCTGAGTCACACTTATAACCTTGCCGGCAAATACAGCCGTACTCTGCTTCATACTGTCTTCGACCGTAGGAAACGTTGCGCATGAACAAGCTTGAACAGTTACAGGTTTAACAAGCACCAGCCAGGAGCCCAGCATAATGGTGCAGCATACAAGGAACATGGTCATTCTATTAGCCACCTGGAATCACCTCTACTTATGAACGCACGCTAGAATAAAAATGTTCCATATTATTTTATATGGAAAACTTCCTAGTCGAAATCCAATAGCTGCGTAAACTGGACAAAACAAACAGTCCGGAACAAGGCGTTCATGTCCCGGACTGTTACTGTTTCATTCACTGCATTGTGTCCACAGATTACTCATTCATGACTTGCGTGATTTGCGAAGCGGTTAAAGCATTGTTATAGATGCGGAAGTCTTGCACCAGTCCGTTCAGATAAGGGTCGGTGGAGAATTGGGAGCGACCGATGTAATTCTGTGTGGTGACACCGAGATCGGATGGTTTAAACATTGAGCTATTGCTCCCTACCTGCACACCATCGACGTAAAGCGTTCCCGTTGAATTGCCCAGGGTAATGGCAATGTGATGCCATCCGCCCGTTGGCAACGCCGCCGTCCCGTCGATGACTTGCTCAGTTGAACCGTTAACTTTCATTGCGAAGCGAATCTTGTTGTTGTTGCTGACCCCGTTTTGCGGCGACAGGTACATGTAGTTGGTCGTTCCTGTACCGAAATCGAAGATCCGCATCCAGTTGCTCACGGTATTCAGATTCACCCAGGCCGTTATCGTCATGTTGCTATAGCTGGAAATGACACCCGATGGAATTGACACATATTGACTCGTCCCACTCAGACTCACGGCATTGCTGCTGTTCCTTCCGGCTGCCCAAGCAGCGCCGTTCACCAATGTGCCGTTCCAGCCGTTGCCGGTCACATCGCTTGCCGTCGTTCCGCTGGTCTCGTTAAACGGAAGCTTCGCAAACAGAAGCGCAGTCTGCCCGTTCATGACCTGCGTAATATTAGAAGCAGCTAAAGCACGGTTATAGATGCGGAAGTCCTGCACCATTCCGTTCAGATAAGGATCGGTGGAGAATTGGGAGCGGCCGATCCAATTCTGTGTGGTGATACCGAGGTCGGATGGTTTAATGGTCATTGCGGTATTGCTGCCTACCTGCTGGCCATCGACGTAAAGCATTCCCGTCGAACCGTTCAGGGTAACCGCCACATGATGCCAGCCGCCCGTTGGCAGAGCCGCTGTCCCGTCGATGATTTGCTCGCTTGAACCGTTCAGCTTGATGCCAAAGCGAATCTTGTTGGTAACCGCGTTCTTCGGCGACAGGAACATATAGGTGTTCGTTCCGGAACCGAAATCGAAGATCCGCGACCAGTTGCTCACGGAATTCAGATTCACCCAGGCCGCTACGGTGATGGCGTTATCGCCGGCAGCGACGCCGGATGGAAGTGCGACATACTGATTCGTTCCATTCAGACTCACTGCGTTGCTGCCGTTCCCGCCAGCCGCCCAGCTTGCGCCGTTCACCAATGTTCCGTTCCAGCCGTTGCTGGTTACATCGTATGCCGTCGTTCCGCTGGTCTGGTTGAACGGAAGCTGCGCCATTGTCTGGTTATCGCCTCCTGTGATGCCAAACACCTTAAAATCGGCGATGCTGGCCGAATAACCGCTTGGCACTCCAGTAACGATAATCTTGACATACCGGGTGGTGCCGGTAAAGTAATCGCTTTGAACCTGTTCCGTATTGTTATTGCTGCCCTTGTCGATTCGCACGGTCCAGTTGATATTATCCGGTGATGTTGAAAGCGTATACTTAAACAGTACGCCGCTATTTTGCCACATCACCTGGGTACCGCCGGTAATATTCACGTTGGAGCCAAGGTCCACAGTCAACGAATGGCCGCCATTGCTGTCAGCGGCAGTCCAGTAGGTCGACGTGTCTCCGTCGTTCGCATTGGAGGCCGGATTCCCCGCCTGCGAGCTATCCGCAGTTATAGTATCGCCGAGCGCCAGATTAGTTGGGTCTCCAAACAGCTTGAAGTCGTAGAAGCTGGCCCAGGCACCGCTTGGCATTCCGGTAACGGTAATCCTGACATAGCGGGCGAACCCGGTAAAGTAATCATTCTGAACCTGAGAAGTATCGGTATTGCCTGTCTTGTCAACCTGCAAAGTCCAGTTGGTATTATCCAGAGAGGTTTCAATTTTGTATTGATAGGCAACGCCGCTCTGTGCCCAGCTCACCTGGGTACCGCTCGTGATTTTCTTGGCATAGCCAAGGTCCACCGTGAGCCAATGGCCGGTATTCCCATCGTTAGCGCTCCAAAGGGTTGCAGGGTTGGCGTCGATTCCGCTGGACGCCGGGTTGCCTGACTTTGAGCTGTCCGCAGTTACGGCCTGTCCGAGCGCCAGATTGGTTGGGTCGCCAAATACCTTGAAATCGTAGAAGCTTGCCCAGGCGCCGCTTGTCAGTCCAGTAACGGTAATCCTGACGTACCTTGCGGTACCCTGAAAGGCATCGTTTTGAACCTGATTCGTATCGGTATTACTAGTCTTGTCAACCTTTAAGGTCCAATTGACGTTATCATTGGATGTTTCGATCTTATACTTATAGGCTGCCCCGCTCAATTCCCACATCACTTGGGTACCGCCGGTGATATTCATGGGTGAGCCGAGGTCTGTTACCCACGAATGGCCGGTATTTCCATCATTCGCAGTCCAACGGGTCGTCGTGCTGCCATCGTTCCCGCTGGAAGCCGCGTGCCCTGACTGGGAACTATCCGCAGTTGCGGTCTTGCCTCGTGCGATGTCAACGGGCGTCGTGAAAGGGATGGCAGTCGGTGCAGGTACAGTCCCTCCAGACGCTATGAAGTTAATGTTACTGGCATAGCTTCCGATCGCAAAATTACCAGCGCTGGCACTCGTAACGACAGTCCCGTTCACTTTCAAATTCTCAAACGTCACGTTTTGTGTCAACTGGTTTACATATTTGCCGTAGATATTGTTAGTATTGGCATTCGTTCCCGTATAGCTGACATTTTTCAAATAGACGTCGTTAACTCCACGCCCGTATGCAAGGCCAAAACCGTTATTCTTATACGTAAGGACTTCAATGAATCTTCCCTGATTTTCATCTTCTATTGTGATATCAGTTAACTTCACTTTGTTAACCAAAAGGCCATCGCTGGCAGTTAAAGAGATATACTTACTTCCATTCTTTTGCCAGATGGTAATATTCGAGAAATTGAGATCTTCAATCGTTTCGCCGCCGCCGGGCTTCGATGGATCGCCATGAGTACCGACATTGATCGGATGAGCAACATCGGGCATCAGGAAAGAGTTCGTGACACTGATATGGGCGGTATTTCCCGAATAATTGTTGCCGCCGAAATTGCGTGCTCCGTATATGGCAATCGCATCATCGCCTGTGCGCGCAAAGTAGTTATTGATTGTCACATACTGAGAAGCAAAGATGTCGATGCCATCAGTCCACCGCTTAAAGCTGTAGGCTTTAAAGTTATTGACCGAGACATTGGTGGAATTTCCGATATTAATCGCATAGCCGCCGTTGTTGGCATTGCCGTAGTCGTTCACAATGATCCCGTCTATCGTGATCTGGTTGGCATGGTCGACCTCAATCGCTCTATACGGAGCGTTAAGAATGACGCCCCTCCCCAGTACTTTAGCATTCGTGGCATTATCCATGTTGATGCCGCCTTGAATGACCGCCCCGCCGGCGATGTAAAGCGTCTTGCCGCTAGGTACGACGTAGTCCTGCGTATACAGGCCGGGACCGACATAAATGACATTCGGGTCCGTAGGGCTCGGAGGATTAGAATCCACCGGATTAGCAAAAAGGTCCAGTGTGTTGTTAACATCCCCATTCACTTCCGCCGAGATATTCATGGGCCCGGATATGCTAAACGTCATCGTATTGCCGTTGATGGTAGGAGTAATGCTATTGGCAGCTGGCCGGATGACAGCTGTTGAAATACTTCCGATATTACTGGTGACAGAGATATTCACCGGGCCATCTGTATCAAAATAAGCAAAGGAAGTATTATTCGCGGTGTACCCGTTGACCGTCGTCCGATAGACGTCCAAACTCTGCCACGGCCCTCCCGGCACCTGCACTTGCACCGTATAGGTGGTGTTCAGCGTGACACCTGAAGGCGCAGGATATACATTTAACGTCGCAGCCGCGTTAACATTTGTCGGAAAACTTACCGCCACAGGGAAGAATGATACCAAGATCGAGAACACGATGAAAATCGATAACGCTTTTGACCTCTTTTTACTTTTGTTTACAAACATGCTGTCAACTCCTTCTTATTCTCAAGTAGTATCGACATACGGTTCATACCCGGCATCGGTCAGACTTCTCAACCGATGACTCTTCCATCACTCTCACCACCTCCCATCAATGATCCGCGCATAGTCTCTGGCTACCCTTTCAGACCGGAAGTGATCATACCTTCCTTGATATATTTTTGCCCGGCGAAATAGACAAGCACCGATGGGATCATAAACAGCAGCGAAGCCGCCAGCTGCAGAGGCACTAATGTGATACTTGCATTGTTCGGCAGCGTGTATCGAACTCCGAGAAGCGCAGTCGAAAGCGGCCAATGGGCTTCATTAAGAAACATAAAGGGCTGAACGAAATCCCCCCATGAATTCAGAAACTCGAACATGAAGACAACGGCAATGACAGGAACCGTAAGCGGCAGGAAAATGCGGAACATGATCCCGACAGTTCTACAGCCGTCGATTTTCGCGGCTTCCTCAAGCTCCTTCGGAATCGTCTGCATGAATTGGCGAAACAAGAAGGTATAGAAAGGACTGCCGCCGATGCCATTTAAAATCCAAATTAAATAGGAATCCGTAATTTGCATCTTGCTGAACAAGACATAGGTTGGGATGGAGGTGGCGAACGCAGGCACCATCATGAGCGAGATGAGAATGCCGAACCAGACGTCCTTCCCCGGTGCATTCATTCTGGCAAACGCATAGCCGAGAATAAAATTGATCCAAACGGCAAAGAACACGGAGATACTGACGATGATAACCGAGCTTTTGAGATACCGCCAAAACGGTATGCGTATAATGGCCTCGACAAAATTCTCAAGATGCACCGTATCGGGCAAGGTCAGCACCGGTGTTGACGCCAGACCGTTCACTGCGTTGATCAGCGTAAAGTACACCGGGATTAAGAAAACAATGGCCAACATAAAAGCAGCTGTGTACCAAAGAAAATTTGCGACACCTTTTTTCTGCAAACTAGACACTGGAAGAGACCCCCTTCTGTTTGGCTGCGGGCTTCTTCTTTTTAACGCGTTGGCCTTCGTTTTCATTCTCGTAAAAGACCCAAAATTTACTCGTATAAAAGACAAGTCGCGTGCAGATGATGCTGAATATAAAGAGCATCCAGATCATCGATAGTCCATAGCCAAACCTTTGATTGACGAAGATTTGCTGATAGACATGCACAAGATACACATAGTTGGGTTTATAGGGAACCGCAAGCAGGCTCCCGGCGTTGGCCGCCAGAAAGAGCGGCTGGCCGAAGATCTGCCATGCGGCAATCAATCCATTCACCAAATTGAAAAAAATGACAGGGGTAAGTATAGGGATCGTAATTTTAAACAATTTCTGCAGGCCGTTTGCACCGTCGATCGATGCGGATTCATAGAGATCATTCGAAACACTCTTTAATGCGGCCAAATAGGTCAAGATGCCGCCGCCGGCAGACCACGCCATGAAGATGATCAGTGATCGGCGGCACCACTCCATTCCGAGCCAGTTGAGCGGAGCGATCCCGAATACGCTAAGCAGCTCGTTGAAAGCTCCACCGTCGTTGTTGAACAGAATGCGCCACATCAGACCGGTTGCCACTACAGGCACGATGGATGGGAAGTAGTAGATCGTACGGAAGATGCCGACCCCCTTCTTCTTGCTGTTAAGCAGAAGGGCGAGCCCAAAACTGATGATCAAACCCATCGGCACCGTGATAAGCCCGATCACTGCGGTTGCTTGCAAGGATTGAATGGCGAAATTGTCCGTTAAAACGCGCTCATAATTATGGAAACCGATAAATTTCAAACTATCGTAATTGAATCCGGTATAATTGGTGAAGCTTATGACGATACCCCATATGAACGGGAACAGCTTCATTAGAAAGAGCATCAAGATAAACGGCGAAATCAGTATATAAAACGTGATCGCTTCCTTCTTGCGGAAGTTCAATCGGGACTTGGACTTGAGTGGCAGCGGGTTGTCCAATAGCATTTCTCTACTCATGTTGCACCTCATATATCAATGGTTTAGGGGGAAAAAGTGTCATGAGCAGCCTTTGGATGGCTGCTCATGACAATGGCCAGAGCGGCTGCGGCTGCAGCTGCGCTCTATTGTACCCCGGCGATATCCATCCCTTCACTGATCAGGGCTTTTATTTGCTTCTCCAGCTCCGGCAGCGCTTTCTCCGGAGTGTCTTTACCAAAATAGACCGGCGTGATGATTTTGTCGATTAAGCCGTTGACTGCGCTTGCATTCAAATAAGGATTGAATTGCAGTACTTTGTCCGTATGTCCATTTTGGATTTCGTCATTCAAGACTGCGTAGGTTTGCTTATCGAAATTCGTTTGCTGCGGCATCAGGCTCAGCTTGGATTTGAAAATCGGCACGCCCCAACCGCTCTTCGCGCGGTCGTCAGCAGGCTTGCCTGCCATGTACCACTCCAGGAATTTGAAAGCTTCGTCAGGATGCTTGGACTGTTTTAAGATAATAGCGCCGGTACCGCCCGTAACAGGGCTATACCTGCTGCCGCCGTCAACAACGGGTGCAGGCAGCAGCATATAATCATCCAAATGATCTTTCGTCTTTGGATCGCTGCGCAGTATGCCGGAGAACCAGTAACCGGACTGTGCGATTGCGAGCTGGCTGTCAATAAAGGTCCCGCCAGTCCAGTTTGGCGCAGGATTGATCGGGCTATAAACCGCTTTGGATTGGACGAATTGGTTGATCCGATTCAGGACGGTTTTCACATCATCATTGTTAATATTCGCTGTTTTCATATCGCTTGACCAAAGGGATTTATCAAGCTGCTGAAGCTGCATTTGCACGTTGGTCATCGAGAACAAATCGTCTCCGTCCATTCCTTCGGTGATCACCTTGCCGTTCTCAATCTTGGTGAGCTTCTGAGCAATACCAAGAAGCGCGGAATAAGTGAGCGGAGTCTTGGGATCCGGGATCGGAACGCCGGCTTTTTCAAAGAGCTTCTTATTAATAAACAACGTTTGGTCCGGGCTCCAGTCTTTCGGTAAGCCATACCAGGAGTCGTTATATTTGAAAATATTGCCTACCGGAAGCAGGTCATCCTGCTTAATCAGCTTACTGTTCAGGAAATAAGGGTCCAGGTTGAGCGCAAGGCCGCGCGTTACATAGGTCGGCAGATCCTGGACGCCGCTGATGCGGATTACATCAGGCGCAGTGCCGGAAGCAATCATGGCCATCAGTTTCGTTTCGTCGGCGGGAACGAGCTCGACATGAATATTCGGATTTTCTTTTTCGAATTCTTTGATCTGGTCATCGCTAAGCTCGCCTGGCGGCATGGTTGTGCGGATGGTGACGGCTTCTGCCGGAGCTTTATCGGTTGTTGAAGTGCTTTCATTTGTTCCAGAGTTGCCCTGCGTATCGGCAGACGAACTGGAACTGCTTCCGCAGCCCGACAAGGTAAAGGAAGCGACGAGCAGTAAGGTTGCAGCGAGTGAGATCGTACTTTTCTTCATGGTGACCCTCCTGTATGGTTTAAAAGTAGATATCATTTCGCGGCCGCTAATGATCATGGCTTAATGATAGATTAAGAGGCGCGATGGTCGCAATGCTAATAAATTTGGATTTCTTCCGTTATTTTTGGTTTTTTCGACAGAGGTAGTTTCAATTGAGATACGAAGTATTATAATCAATTGGGGACGTTAAAATGCGGAGGCCATAAAATGACCGATGCTTGCCAACCACAATAAGCAACTTGACACCAAGACAATGGCAGAAAAAGGAGAAATGAGCATGTATTCGCTGATGATTGTTGACGATGAGACGGAGATACGCGAGGGGCTGCTTTCTATAGACTTTCACCTACTTGGCATAGGCAGGGTGAAAGCGTGCGAAAACGGTCTCAGCGCACTCGAGGCCCTGGAAAACGAGTCGTTCGATATCGTCATTTCTGATATTCGGATGCCCTTCTTGGACGGCTTGGCGCTTTCGCAGCAAATCGCCAAAAAATATCCGGAAGTGAAGGTCATTATTTTGTCGGGTTACAGCGATTTTGAATATGCCCGGACATGCATTTCTTACGGCGTCGTCACTTATCTTCTCAAGCCGATAGATTTTACAGAACTGCACGATGCATTAGCCAAGACGGTACAGCTTCTGGATTCAAAGAAGGAAAAGGCGCTCAGGCAATTCGTGATCGAGCGCAAATTACTCCTGTCTATTGCCGTTCACCGCAAAAAGTTTCTCCAAGCCATAACGACTCGCCCTATGGGGGATGAAGAGATGGAGGAGGGAAGCGTGCTGTCGGAGGTTCGGCTCGACAACGGCCAGTACACGGTTGTGCTGCTGCGCATGAACACTTATCCCAAGCGGCCGCCGGGCTGCTCTAGTAATGACTGGAGGCTGGCCGTCTTTGCCCTTGATAATATTTTGAAGGAATTTTGGGTCGAACAGGATTACGGCTATCACGACGTAGATGCGGAAACCGGGGAGTGTCTGCTTCTGGTTACGGACACTTCCCTGCAGATAAATGAAAGCGGTTTAAATGCCTGCATGGCGGCTCTCCTGTCGGAGCTTGCCCGTTTTCGGGGGCTTTTCCGGACTGCACTGACCTATGCCATCGGCAGCTGCGTTCAGGACGTACGGCATTTACCGCTTTCCAGGCATTCAGCGGCTTGTCAGTTCGAGGGAGAGCAAGGGGATGTGCAGACGAGTCCGCCTGCGGTTCATTCCGGAATCGAGGTCCCCGCGTGGGACGAGGCCGTGGCTGACGTGAGGCCTGCAGATGAATCGACAAAAAAACAGATTCAAGAGGCTAAGGCCTATATATTGGCAAATTTCAATCGCCCCCTTTCCCTGCAGGATGTCGCAGATCACGTTTATATGAACCCGAGCTACTTAAGCTACCTTTTTAAGGAAACCACCGGGCAGAATTATATCGATTTTCTTATCGCTTGCCGTGTGCAGGAAGCCCAGAAACTGCTTAATGATGTTCAGTTGAAGATCTATCAGGTGGGAGAATTGGTAGGGTATGAGAACCCGAGGTATTTCGCCTATATCTTCAAAAAGGTTACGGGTAAAACACCAGTCGAATTCCGCAATCAAACGACCTGAGCGGGTGCCGTCCGCTCTTGACCGAAGGAAGGGCCGTCATAACATGACATTTGCGAAAAATCGAAATCTGCTCGTGGGCTGGGCTGTCCTCTTGTTTCTGGCAGCATGCGGTCTGCTTGCGGCCATTAACCTGGTCAATGCGCGCGAAGTCAGCATGGAAATGACGGGCGCCGCAGAACAGAATCTGTCCGCTTACATTCATGATAATGTGATGACTTCTTTAAAGGAATCATCCACTTTAATAAACCAGCTGGACTCGCCTGCATTCAAATCGTACTCCAGTTCTTACGCGAATCTGCTGCCAGCTGACGACGCTGAAGCCATGAGACGGGATCTTGCCGAGCATCTAAAAAATCTTTACTTGTCGCCGAAGCTGTACAACACAATCACTTTCCTGGGGAATAACGTCAACCAGGCAGGATTTAGCCTGAACGTCGGTTCCGGCGAGTGGATTGGTGCGAGCAGGCTGCCTTCTATCGATGACTTGAAAAGCGCCGGTTTAATCAATACCTTGCTGCAAAATTATGGCACCCCTGTTTACATCGATCCCGGGCTGCTGAGCAGAGAATTGGCGGCAGCTAAACGCTGGATTCAGTTTGGAAGGCTACAACCGCTTGAGCCGCTTTGTGCAGGAAATCGAGGGGCATATCTTTATCAACAACGGCATCAACTCTTCCAATGTCATGTCCTTCGTGATCCTGAAAGATGATTTTTTGAAAGACATTGTGGCCGAGCGGCGGGAAAATGATCGAGATCTTTATATGCTTACATCCGGAGACAATGTCATTTGGGGCAGCGAGGCAGCAGGCAGCATCAAGCCAGGAGCGATCGAGGCTGCTGTCAAAGGAAAACACGGCATCTACAAGCACGAAACAATCAGCCTGACGCCTTTTCCCTTGCAGCTCAATATTTATAAAAACAATGAAAGACAGACCGCGCAGCAGTGGGGGCTGTTCGTTAATTTCTTGAAACTGCTCGGTGTAGGGCTCGTCATATCGACCACGCTAGCCTATTATTTCGCCAATCGCTTTTTGTACCCTTTCCGCGTTTTAGCCAAAGCGGCGAGGCAGGCGGGAAAGCATATACCGCTGAGGAAGATTCCGGAGGAGCCCTTCGAAGCCAAACGCTTTTCCTCTATTTCGATTCGCCGAAAAATTTTGCTGCTTCTGGCCGTATCGGTTATCGTGCCCGGCATCTTTTTCGGCGTCTCCATCAATCGGGTCATGTATGCTTATACGATGGACCAGAACAAGGAAATCTCCCTTGAAACCTCGCGGCAGATGGTGCTCAAGCTTCGGAATAAGATGAATGAGTATGAAACGATGACCAGGCAGCTTTCGGAGGATCCGCAATTAACGACGTTCCTGAAGACTTCGTACAAGCTGCCTTCAGAGGCGGATGTTTATGTTCCTTCTGTGTCCTATTATCCATCGTTGTACAGCATTTCGTATTTCGTTCTTTACGACGATGTTGGTACTCCCAGGTATTCGTCCATATTCTCAAACAACCTGTCTTTGTTTAATGGAAACCGATACTCCGTGCAGAACGCTGGTGGGAATGGAGCGGGAAAGATTTTCTGGGTAACGGATGCCAAAGATGTCTATAACCGTTCTGCGGTTATGCTTGTTGAGCGTTTAAATGGCGGCGATTACCGGGGTACACTGCAGATCGTATTAAAAGATGAAGCGCTTGAATCGATCGATTTTGACAACCGGCACAGCTTCTTGATTATGAATCGCACAAACGAGGTCATCTACTCAAGCTATACTGCGCAGGACCCTTTTAAGCAGGCGGCAAGCGGGCTGGCGGTAACTGACCCCGTGAAGACTGGCGATTCCGTTCAAAGCGGCGTTAACACCATTGACGGAAGCCATCAAATCATGGTTTCGCAGCCAATCCCTAATACGGATTGGAACTTGATTGTTTATCATGCGATCGACAATGTGCTCTCTAAATATAACGAGCTGCTGTACCGGAGCGCCATCGTGTTTATCGGAGTCATGCTGATCATTTTCGTTGTAATGGGGCATATTTCAAGCAGGTTTGTTCGTTCCATCATGGCCTTGCACCGATCGGTAGATACACGGGGGCAGCTCTCCATCGTCGAAGACGGCGGCCCTAAGGACGAGATTTCCGAGCTTGTGGTGAAATTCAACCAAATGGTTCTGCAGTTGAATGAGTTAACGGAGCAAAATGTCAACAACCGATTGCGGGAACAAAAGCTGATTTCGATGAAGACCAAAGCCGAGCTCGCCATGCTGCAGCAGCAAATCAATCCACATTTTCTCTATAACACGCTGGAAGCCATTAATATGCGCGCACGGCAGTCTGGCGCAGAGGAGGTTGGCACAATGGTCGTTTCACTTGCGAAGCTGTTCCGCTTTAGCATCAACCGTGGCAAGGAGGATGATACGGTTTCGCTTCAGGAGGAAATCGATCACGTGCAAAATTATATTCTCATCCAATCGATTCGCTTCAAAGATAAATTCACTAC
This sequence comes from uncultured Paenibacillaceae bacterium, assembly GCA_963793665.1. GTDB lineage: Bacteria > Bacillota > Bacilli > Paenibacillales > Paenibacillaceae > Paenibacillus_Z. Next base: position 82,123 of record CAWCBD010000002.1, on the reverse strand, counting down.
GCATTGGGAGCTGGAGCCGGCTGCGCTCAAAGCCAGCGTCATGCGGTTTATTTTACAGCCGCTGGTGGAAAATGCGATTCAACATGGAATTAACGATTATTCCAGCGGTGGAGAAATTTCTATTTCGGCGAAGTATACAGGCCTGGCCCTTCTGCTTACCGTGGCGGACAATGGCATCGGGATGACCGCCGAGCAGCTGGAAAAGGTGCGCCAGAAGCTGGTGAATACCGATGAAGGCGCTGAGGATTCCGAAAGCGAACGGCAGGAGTTCAAGACTGGGGTTGGCCTCCGGAATGTATATCTGCGGTTAAAGCTTTTTTATAGCGAAAAAGTAGATTTTCAGATTGACAGCAAGGAATACGAAGGCACCGTAATTACCATTCAAATCAGACAATGAGCGTCAAACATAAAATTAAGGGTGAAACCTGTTGCAAGTAAGGGGCAGGTTTCTTCCTATTTTTGGAGCAGCCGCTGCGGCGACTTAGAGCCTAAGCACTATTTTCCAACATGCACCAAACTAGTCATGGACATGCGAACAAGCGTTCTGATATAATAGAGAAGCGATGAATGGCTTGCAAGGGCGGTCGGCTAGTCTCCCGGAAGGGAGGTGATGCTAATGGAGGTACAAGACGCATTGGCGCTAATGTTCACGTTCGGCATGTTCATTCTTGCGCTGCTCACTTACCTCAAAAAAAAATAGACCGCCCTCTCGCAAAGGTATGCGGTCTACTTATAAACTCATATCCTATTTCGGCCTTCCGCCCTTAACAGCGGTTAATCGCGCAGGGAGTCGGTTTGCCGCCGGCTCCTTTTGCCTGTTGGTAATCTCTTACCATTATTATACCATACTGTCGTTTACGTTGAAAATATGCAAATTGATTAATCCGGACGGAGTTTTATTAAAATAAACTCAGATAAACGGGCGTTTAGGGGTATCCCTACTTCTTAATCTTCGCCGCATCGAGCAAGGCTTGTCCTTCCTTCTGAATTGCAGCTAGAGTCTGGTCGACTGATTGCTCGCCTTTGACGGCTGTTGTTACTTGTTTATTAATGAGTTCTTGATATGATTTATAAAATGGAATCATTCTATCAAAATCGTAATTCTCCACCGATGGATAAGGAACATATACAGGGAGCAGCTCATAAACTTTTGTAATCATCGGATCTTGAACATAGTTAGTATATGATCTTCTGCTGGAGAAACCATTATCCATGCCCAATTTAGCAAAAACTTTAGCCATATAATCACTGGTCATTAGTTGAATGACTTTCCACGCCATCTCTGAATTATTTGCACCTGACCGAATCGCCATCGTATTAAATATATAAATATTTGAGCTGCGGTCCTTTTGCAAAGAGCTGACTGGAGGTAGAACGGCACCCCATTTAAACTTATAGTTATTCTTCTCATTATAGTAAATGATAGTCATCGCCGCTTTCCCTTGTCCAAATAAATCCGCTTGTTCACTATCTTCTTTATTAAATGTTTTAACACCATTCATCATCGTAGAATGAGCTCCCTTGAGTGAAAGTGTGCCGAATTGATAGAGGTTAATAACCATATCCAATACATGTTTCCATGTTGGTGTATTCATCACTATTTTACCTTTTTGATAATCAATATCTTGCAGCCCTTCACTTATAGCAAAGCTGTTGAGAATATCCGAAGGCTCGTTAATAAATTGTTGATGAAACCCAACCACCCCATCTTTTCGCTCTCCAGCTGAAGTAAAGCGGCTGGCTAATTTATAGACTTCTTCAAGAGTCATGCCATCACGAGGCAGCTCGACTCCCGCTTTTTCAAACAAATCTTCATTATAATAAAGAAATGCACTTTGAAAGCTAGGTGCAAGCCCATATAACTTCCCTGAACCAGAACGCTTCATCAAGTCAATCATCCCGGGATAAAAGTCTTCTTCTTTCATGCCGCTATCCTTCATTTTTTCAGTTAAGTCGGCAAATATACCCTCGCTGGCTAACTGGTCGTACTCATATCTAGAGGTTAAAATCAAATCAGGTTTGTTCAGCTCTATCTTCTTCTTATATTCTGCAAGAGTAATCCTTTTGTTATCGGGATACATTTCGATTAGTTCGATTTTCATCTCAGGGAAGGCAGCTTCAATATAGTCTTTGTATAAATACTCATAGGTCCCCTTTGAATCTACTGATATCTTTAAAGCAGCCTTTTCACCAGTTGCCCCCTCCTCAGAGGAGCAACCGGAAGCAACGGACAAGATGAGTAATAGAAGCAGAACGCTCAGCATTCCTCTATACATGTTATGAATCATGACTTCTTCTCCTCTTCTACCTTGATCTCAAGGATTGAAGTATCCAGTTTTTCCTGAAGCTCCTTCAGCGCTTGTTCCACTGTTTTGGTTCCTTTAATTACAGCTGTCATTTGAGTCCCTGCCATTTGGTTGAATAACAAATTATAAGACTTGAGATATTGTGTATTTGTTTTTTCCTTTAATGCTTTAATGACTTGCTGAGGATCTGGGTTCATTTTGTAAAACGCACCCCATTTTTCTATCGGAACAGATTTCATGGTCGCTGAGCGCGATAAAATCATCTTTGCTTGATTAATACCGCCCTGATCATATTTTGCTCCGAGCTCCGGACCTCCGATAAATCGTAATAGCTCCCATGCCGCTTCCGAATTTTTGGTGTCTGCATTTATGGCATATACAAATTCAGGTCTTAAATACAAGTCCGGATTTGCGGCCATCTGGCCAATCTGATACGGAATAGTCGACCAATTCATCTTCTTCTTCTGGGTTTGTTCATAATAAATCAGATTGCTGTAATAGCTGCTATCTCCCAGCATCATTGCAGCTTTCCCAGAGGCAAACAATTCTGAATTATACATTTGATTCAATGTCATGCTGCCTTTGCTCCAGTCAAGCGGCGGTGATTGGCTTATCCAACCTTCCTTATTCCCTTTCGCGATTTTGTTCCATATACTCTTCCAGCCTTCTGTTTGAATGGTGGCCTGTATTTTACCATTAGTGATCGAAAGTCCCTGAAGACCTGAAGATTCACCGAGTAAGGTTGCTAGAAAAGCGGGGTTATCACGACTATAGCTTGTTATGCCAACAGTACCAGTACCTTGGAAATGGGCCGCTATCTCCAAAATCTCATTCAAGGACATCCCTTCCTCAGGCAAAGGAATATGATGTTGCGAGAATATATCCTTATTCACAAAAAGTACAGACGAGTCAAACTGCGGAGCCAATCCATACAGCTCACCGCCGCCTGCAGTGCGCAGCACATTCACGAGAGGTTGATGAAGAGCGTCCAAATCAAACTTGCTGCTTTTTATGAGCGAGTCCAGAGATTTCAGCTTTCCTTCTTCTGCTAATTTAATGAACATGTCCATTGGGAGCATTAAAACATCAGGTTTTGCTTTATCGAGTGTCTCTTCAATTTTATTTAATGTTAATGGCTGGTCCATTGAGATGCCTAAAGTATCAAGTGTCACAGAAGGATGACGGATTATAAAAGGTCTCTTTATTTGACCATCAAAGTCCCCATAAGGAATGATTTGAACCTTTAAGTTAATCTCTTTGTCTCCTAATGGATCGTTAAATAATGCAGTTAGCTGATCCTGTTGCTCTTGCGGCCCGAACACCGCCTTCAAATCCCCGCGGAACCACCATCCGCAGCCAAGCAATATAACGACGCTCATGATCGCGGCGACTGCGCGAAAAGGCGACTTATGTGCTGTTGATTTCATTCGAATACGCTCCCTCACTTTACGTTCTAGGTCTGAGGTGAACCCATTCTTCATGGGAGGTCTGCCGCCAAGACGGCGCTCCCAGTTGTTGTTAGCCGGATCCTTCATGTCCATTTTTCCTCCCCGGTCATTAACGCTTCCTCTGTTAATTTGCGGTTGACCGCAGCCCTTGCGCGGTGCAGCCTGGACTTCACTGTACCGCCTGATACCTGAAGCATGTCCGCCATTTCTTTCATCGATAGGCCGTAATGGCTGTTCAGCAGCAATACCTCACGGAGCTTTCTTGGCAGCTTTAATACGACCGCCCAAACTTCCTCGGTCATCAGCTTGTCGATCGTCTCCCGCTCCGCGGAAGGATATGTTTGCGAATGCTCCCGAGCTGTGCCAAACAGTGTCACTCGGCGAATCCAGGCCGACCGCAGCACGTCGCGCGCCGTGTTGCGGGTGATGGCCAGAAGCCATGTTTTGACCGACGATTGTCCCCGGAAATCATAGATATGTTCAAACACCTTCACGAACACATCCTGGGTAATGTCGTCCGCCAGCTCTCTTCGATGCGTCAAGAAGAAGGCGAAGTTCCAAACGTCTCTGCCATACGCCTGCATAAGCTCATCCAGCACAGCGTGACGGTCCAATCCGTCTGTCACATGTTTCAAGTAATCAAACTGCAAGTCGTTCACCTCACAAAATAGACGATTAAGAGTGGAAAAGGTTCCCTGAATTGTTATTTCTGTTTTTTTACATATATCTTTCTCTCATTTATTAACCCCAAAATTAACATAATAGGTGCAAATACGTCCATAGCATCAAGGTGCCCATCTACTAAGAATTTCAAAAAATATGTTAATAAGGCGATTAATACCACTCTAATCATGATTAGTTTCAACAGATCACATCCTCAACATTTGATCGTACAACATCGAAACTCTAAACATCCTAGTAAAAAACCAATCACACGCCTAGAATAAGCGTGTGATTGGTTAAAGGGAGCAATTCAATTACTGTTATACTTCTCAGGATAATTTAATATGGCCGCAAATTGTCCCGTAAATCGAATTGTACCGTAAAGCGGGCTGTTTTGATCCAGTGTCATTTCCCACTTTGTCAGTGGACTCGCTCCAATTATTGGCCCATTCTCTAATAAATCATCTGAGGTTTTAATTCCGTTTTTTTCATAAATATCCTTTACTTTAGATAGCCGTTCTTTATTGTTTTCAAGCAATTCATCATCCCATACAGCCCGTATAGGTTCCATTTTATCGTTATAGGAGTATTTCCCCTCACCTCTCTCCTTATTGATTGCCTCTTCAACGTATTCCACATCTTCCGGGTTTAGTTTTGCAATGATTTCTACTAATGTGTGGTATTGTTCAGAGAAATTAAGAAAAAGAATAGCGGGTTTACCGAGTACTTCTCCATTGTTTAAGACAGTAAAGCCTGACGGTGTTTTCTTAACATCGTTATCTGACAGCCCCAAAGCATCCATAGCTTCAGCTTCGTTCATGCCCCATTTTACTTTGGGCAAAGGCGGGGGAGTCCCATAAATTTCTTGAGTAGAATTGTCGCTGCATCCAATCAATAAGAAGCTAAATATCAATGATATGACTAGAACCAAGCAGTATCTATTCATTTCATTTAAACCTCCAGTTTGACGCAATAATAGCTTTATTGAATGCCTATAAAACAATCAACGACTGAATCATGCGATAAACCTTATGGACTTCCTCCTCATTTAAGGAGAAACGATACTGACTTCTCATATGCGCAAGTAACTCCAGATAGTACCGGTTCTTTTCGTTTTTGGAAAAAGCAGACCTACTTATGATTAATGCATCCGTTTTATATTGCTTGGGTTCTTTCTTCACCCTTTTCCCCCTTCTATTATAGCTATCATTAACATATATGGATCGCAGCTCATTTACAGAAATAACTTCACTATTGCCGGCAACAGGCCGATTCACTTAGAAATAAAAGGGTGTGACACCTGCCAAACAAAGCCTTCAAGAAAATTAGCCCTGTCGTTGATGCCTTTGAGAACAGATGTCTGATTACACGACGATCTCAGAAGAGCTTTAATACCTTTTACCCCCTCAGGAGTAATTGCTTCATCATTACCTCTCCTTTGTCCCATAGTGTGAGAAAAAGGGAACCCTAATGTCAGGAAGCAGCCATTACCGCCAGCTGGGTCAAAAAAACGTCAAAAAAGAGACCCTCAAAAAAAGGGTCTCTGGTTGACTCATAACATTTCGATGCAGACCCATCCACTGCTGACGAGGTTAGCTGACGGACTCGGGTAAGATGGTACCCTACATTCAAGAATGATTCGCCCCAATTGACTGGTTCCCCCGCTTTTCAGTCATAATGACTGAAAACTAAGCGCAATTGAATTATAATGGATAATCCTTTGAGAAGTCAAAAACAATATCACCCTATCACTGCATCGCTTACCGCTCGATGAGTTTCGCCCAGAAGCCTCCTCTGAGCGAACGGGGTTCATGCGAAATAACGAACGCTCGTGGCGCAATGTCCATAATGCACTCCATCAGCCTTTTCTCATTTCTCCGTTTGACCAGCACTTGCATGACAAGTCGCTTGCCTTCCTTGCCGTCTGCCAACCAGGATGTGACGCCGTAGCCATGTGTTCGCAGCTTGTCCGGCAGCGAAACAATCATGGAATCGACTATGACCTGTACGACAGAATAGCCAAGTGCCAAATACTCCTCGATGCAGCTGCCCAGATAGACACCCGCGCCGAATCCGACACAGTAGGCAATCATATGAATCGGTTCGGATAAATTATTCAGGACTAGATTTAACCCAGCCAAATAAATAAATACCTCGACCATTGAAAGCAGGGACGCTGCGCCCCTTCTCCCTTTAATAACGAGAATAAGGCGCAGCGTAAATGCTGATACATAGGCTATATTGATTGCGACGATCGACAAAATCATCCATCCGGGACTCATATGAGCGAGCGTGTCGCGATATAGTACAGGTCTTGGCGCTTGGCCGGAATAGGGCTCACAAAGCCCATTCTCTATGCTGTTATAAACGAGGAACACGTTGCTGCGCGGCAGCGGTGTAATGTTGCTGTTGGAGCCATGCATAATGTTGCAATCGAATAGAACGACCGACCCGGCAGGGCCGACAGGGGCATCAATACCTCCCTCCTCGACCAGTTTCGTAAGACTTTCTGGATCCGGAACCCCGTATTCCTGCCGGCGAAGCGATTGCTTGAAGTGGTCTTCCGGCGTCTTGCCGACGCAGGATACAAACTTCTTATGAGATCCCGGAACGACCATGAGCGGCCCATTAAAATGAAAGTTGTCTTCCAGTGCGATCGAGCAGCTTAATGCTCTCATCCGCGGCATTCCGTCTTCCACATGCCACGTTTCGAAATCAGAGTGCCAGTAAAATTCCTTCCCGGTGAACCCAGGCTTAAAGTTGATGCGCGACTGGTGAATATATGTTTCTGAGCCGATCAAATAATTCGTGATTGCCGTAAGCCGCGGATGGGCGGCAAGCTCCATAAACGGCTTATTGTTGTCATGAACGGCGAACACTGACCTAACTTCCCGGCTGTCAGGCTCATTGATGACGTATTCAGCGTCGTTCTCCCTATACAGCTTCTGCAGCCTCCTCGACTCGATCCGCCACTTTGTGATTTCATCCACCGAGAAGAAGCTTTCCAGAAACAAATAGCCATTCCGTTCATAGAAGTCGTGCTGCTCTTTGCTCAGCGGACTGTCTGTTTTCCATTTGGAGTAAATGACAGGCTCCTTCCTTTCAAGCAGCACAGGCTTATCATCCACTCTGGAGGGATACAGATCAGGCTGCTCGGAGGTAAATTGTTCCGCTCTAATAAATGGATACATCGAATCACTTCTCCTCATATTTATTTATTTATTGTTCTATCAGGGGGTAAACACCGTCTTTATCGTGCACTTCCCTGCCTGTGAGAGGCGGGTTGAAGACACAAACCATACGCAGCTGGCTGCGTGCTCGTAACAAATGCTTCTCGTGACCATCTAGCGCGTACATCATGCCAGGGCGAATCGGATACGTCTTCGACTCCCCGCTAATGACTTCGATTTCACCTTCACCTTCGATGCAGTAAACAGCCTCAACGTGATTTTTGTAGCAAATAACCGTTTCAGTGCCTGGTTTAATGATGGTGTCGTGAAGCGAAAAGCCCATTCCGTCCTTTCGCAGCAGCAATCGTCTTGCATTCCAGTTTGGCGTATCCACATCATTCTCTGTACCGATGAGGTCTGATAAATGTTTAACGATCATCTACATAATCCCTTCCCTTCAGATTCATTTAGATAATTTCTATACAATGGCTTTAACCGAAGGGGTTTCCATCTCCAGCAGTTCCGTGAACGCCGCTTCTACAACAGCGAGTCCTTTGGCGAGTATCTTCAGGCCGATAGTAAGCGGCGGCATCAGCTTTGCGACTTCATCATTCGGTCCCGAGGTTTCCATAATGATGCCCCTCTCAAAGGCGATGGCACAAAGCTTGCCCGCCAGCTCTGGCCGTTTGAATGCGATGCCCTGTATCATGCCTCGACCCTTAATTTCCATTTGGGTTTCCGGATGCTGTATCGATATTCTCTCAAGAACGGTGCGGATCATTTCCGACTTAGCTTTCAGCTCCGATTCGAAGCCGTCAGTATCCCAGAAAGACAGTGCCTCGGTCGCAGCCACGAACGCTAGATTGTTACCTCTGAACGTTCCGTTATGCTCCCCTGGAGCCCATTGATCATATTCCGGCTTGATCAAGGTCAGCGCCATTGGCAGCCCGTAGCCGCCGATCGATTTGGACAGGCAGACGATATCTGGTCGGATGCCAGCTTCCTCGAAGCTGAAAAATGTTCCCGTCCGACCACAGCCCATCTGTACGTCATCGACGATAAGCAGCATACCGTATTTGCGGCACAGTGCCTCAATTTTCCGCAGCCAACTGAAGCTTGCAGCATTTAACCCGCCTTCGCCTTGTACCGTCTCAAGTATGATCGCAGCCGGAGATTCCATGCCGCTGCCGGGATCTCCTAGCAGCTTATCCAGCATCAGGCTCGTATCGAATTGCTTGTCAAAATAGCCGTCATAAGGGGCGAATGTCGTATAAGACAGCGGTACGCCAGCCCCGCCGCGCTTAAATTTATTGCCCGTCGCCGATAACGAGCCCTGTGTCATTCCGTGAAATGCGTTCGTGAAACAGATAATGTTTGTTCGGCCTGTCACTTTTCGAGCAATTTTCATGGCGCTTTCCACGGCGTTCGTGCCCGTAGGACCTGGAAACATGACTTTGTAGCTAAGGTTTCTCGGTTTCAAAATGATGCTGTCGAAGGCCGTTAAAAAGTTCTCCTTCGCTTTCGTTGCCATATCGAGGCTGTGCGTGACGCCGTCCGCTAGCAAATAATCGATTAGCTTGCGTCGTATCCGTTCGTTGTTATGTCCGTAATTAAGCGCTCCCGCTCCTGCAAAAAAGTCAATATACTCCCTGCCGTTCACATCCCAAATTGAAGCTTCGCTTGCTTTAGTGAAAACGGTCGGAAAGCTGCGGCAGTAACTGCGCACCTCTGATTCAAGGCGCTCAAATACCTGCATCGAAGTCTTTGACTCTTTAATCATCGAATCCCTCCATTTGGTCATTATTTGAAAAAACCTTGGCGCTGTCGGCTATATCGCGTTTATCTGCTCCCTTTGGAGCAGCGGTCCGATGCGAAAGAGCAGCTCCGGTTCATGTCCTTCAGTATCTGGAAACAGCTCTGCCGGATACCGCTCTGAAATGGAGCTCTCTCCCCCTCTCCTCGCTATAAGTCCCATAAACAGCGCCCGAGACGAAAGGTTATCAGGTCCGATTGTTGCCTCCACGTAATGGATATCACTTAGCTCCTTCCGGCCCAGCAGCTCCTTCAGCATGCCTGATCCAACACCTTTCCCGCGCATTCCGCTTATGACTGCAACCTGCCATACAAACAATGTATCCGGACTGCCTGGCTTGCGATAGGCAGACAGAAAGCCGATTATCTCATCTCCGCGTTTGGCAACGACGCAAGTCTCACTAAATAAATCACAGAACATGATATAGCAATAAGCAGAATTCAGGTCCAACGTTCCCACATCCTTCACAAGTCGCCATACTGCATCGCCATCCGATGCCGACGGCCTACCGATGGTAACATTGAATACTGTTTTCAAATGCTTTTCCCCCTTATTACAAAAATCTGCTTAGAAATGATTGAAGTCGTTCGCTTTTAGGCTTGCTAAATATTTCTTCGGGAGTCCCTTGCTCAACGATTGTGCCGTCCGCTCCGAATATGACGCGGTCGGACACCTCCCGGGCAAATTCCATTTCATGGGTAATAAGCATCATTGCCATATCCCCTTCTGCAGCTATTTCTTTAATTACCTGCAGCACTTCTCCAACCAGCTCCGGATCAAGCGCCGAAGTAACCTCGTCGAATACCATTACTTTCGGCTGCATGACAAGTGCTCTGGCAATAGCGACCCTCTGCTTCTGTCCGCCGGAAAGCTGGGCCGGATAGACATCCAGCTTTTGCTCCAGACCAACCTTCTCCAGGATCGCAACCGCACGATCATGCGCCTCCTCCTTGCTCAGACCAAGTACCGAACAAGGTGCCATCGTCACATTGCGTATCACGTTCATATGCGGGAACAGATTAAAATGCTGAAATACCATCCCGACTTTGCTTCGCATCCGGTGCAGATGCTTCTCGGTTGCGCGCACACGCTTCCCTTTCAAATCCATATGCCATAAGAGGTTCGCCATCAATATAGATCGAACCGCTCGTTGGCTGCTCCAGCGTCATCAGCATGCGGCCGAGCGTTGTTTTTCCCGATCCGCTTGGGCCAATTATGGATACCTTTTCACCGGGCCACAATTCCAGATTAATATCTTTGAGAACCTGCAAATGGCCAAATGATTTGCATGCCTTTTCATATTTGACGACTGGCAGGATTGAAGCTTCAGATCTTTCATTTTCAGTACCTATACTTTCCTTTACCTGCAGTTCCGCATTCAAATGTTTCACCCCCTGACTCGATGCGCGAGCCTTTTTTCGATCCGCATTACAATGAACGACATCGTATAGCTCACAACTAGAAAAATGATGCCGACCATGGTATAAGGCTCAAAAACGCGGTATGAAACGGATGCCGTATTTTTGGCCGTCAGCAGCAGCTCAACCAGTGTGATCGCGGATAATATGGGCGTTTCCTTGAATATAACTATCAAATAATTTCCCATTACAGGGATGACTGGCGGAATCGCCTGCGGCAGGATCACCGAAAGCCATGTTTTCGTTCTGCTCAAGTTTAGTGCTGAAGCTGCTTCCCACTGCCCCCTCGGCACTCCTTCGATGCCCGACCGATACACCTCCGACAAATATGCCCCATAATGGATGCCAAGACCGATGACACCTGTCATGAAAGCCGACATCGAGATCGGCATCAGCATTGGAACGCTGTAGTAGAGGAAAAAAATTTGGATTAGCAGTGGCGTGCTGCGGATAAATTCAATGAATCCTGTTACCAATACCTTTAGCGGCCTCCACTTCGTCCGTCCGGCGACAGCCAGAACTAACCCGATGATAGCTGCCAGTGCAAACCCGACTATTGTGGCTGATATCGTGATGCGAAATGCGTAAAGCAGATCGGGCAGGATGGTGAGCACATAATCCCAGCTCCACATGATTCGATTACCTCCATACCGCAAACCTGCGCTCGAGCAAGCGAATGACAGCCGTCACGATTGCAGATAGGATGAAATAAATGATAAGCAGCAGCAGAAAAATTTGTGGTGTCCACGTATAGTAATTATTTCGCAAAATCATCGCTTCGTAAGTTAAATCCGATAACGTTATGAAATAGACGAGCGAAGTCGATTTAATCAGCTCGATCAATAAATTGCCGAGCGGCGGCAGCATTCGGACGAACGCCTGCGGGATAACAACTTTCCACAGCGTCTGACGCGGGGTTAAGTTAAGTGCAACTGAGGCTTCGTATTGTCCTTTGGAAACAGCTGATATCGACCCCCTCACGATCTCGGCACCATACGCCCCACAGTTGAGGCCGATTGCCAGCACAGCTGCAGCCATCTTATTAAGCTCGATGCCGGCAAACGGAAGTGCAAAGTAGATCCAGAACAGAAGCACCAGCAGCGAAGAGGACCTGAATAGGTCAACGTATATCCGGGCAGCGCAGCGAAGCAGTGCAAGCCTGGATACAAGGCACAGACCGGCTGCTGCCGAGATGATAATCGCTGCGACTGCTGATAATGCCGCAACCTGTACGGTTACTTCCGTTCCCTCCAGCAGCAGCGGAAACAGTTTGGACCAGGTCGGCTCCATATTAGCCCTTTTTACACAGCTGCTCGGCAGTCATATCTCCCGGAAGCTCCTGCTCCGTAAAACCAAATTTTTTCAAAATGTCCAGCAGCTCGCCGCTTGCTTTCATTTTGTCGAGCTCCGCATTAAATGTATCGCGAAACTCCACATCGTCCTGCCGGAACGCGGTTGCGCCATAGCCGCGAACACTTGCGCCGTCCACCGTTGGCTGCTCGAAATCCATGACACGCTCCAAATTGTCATCCCCTGCCGTATCGAGCCGCGATTGCAATGCCGGACCAGTCATCGTCATCGCATCCACTCTGCCTGATTGCAGTGCACTGATTGCAGCATCCTGATCTGGAACGATAACGATCCGTTCCTCAGGTATATTGGCTGCTTTAAGGTAACCGATTTCCACCGCGCCGGCCATGACGGCGACTTTCGCCTTGTTGTTCTCCGCGATTGTTTTGTAGCTCATCAGTTTAAGCGGATTCCCTTTCTTGACCGCGATACCTTCGCCGATGCTGTACTCCGGATTAGCGAAGGCAACAGCTTGGCAGCGATCCGGGTTAATGAACATACCAGCCGTAATGAGGTCAAAGCGCTTTGCCTGCAGACCTGCGATTAAAGAAGAAAACTCCGTCAGCTCGCCGCGCACCTCGTTAATTCCAAGGCGCTTTAAAATGGTCTGTGCAATTTCTACGGCTTCACCCGTCAGCTCTCCGTTTGCATCTTTGTACGCATATGGCTTCTCATTGGCGAAGCCAATCGTTATATAGCCATTTTTCTTAGCGGCAGCCAATACGCCACTAACTTCTTCATTGCTCGAATTGTCCCCCTCGGCTTTTTCTGTCGCAGCTTTGTTGTTTGTGTTCCCACAAGCCGTCGCGATTAAAAGCAGCAGCGTCAAGGCAGTGAACGCCCATCCTTTTTTCACCCTTCTCTCACACCCTTTTTTGGTTTTTTGAACACTTAAAATGCTACCATTAAACTTTTTGGGTGTCATTTCCAGAATATTGCGATAATTAAGCCTATTTCTTTCTCTCCAAGGCAGAGGGTAGGTCACCAAGGATATCCTTCCTTTTCCTCCCAATCCCTGCCAGATCATTACCCTCTTGACGGTTTACTTCTAACCATCAATATGATATATAATATTTTCTTATAATTATTCAGGTATAAATAAAGAGCTTGTTTTATAAATATATATTATAAATTGATCGTGAATTTCAGTTTGTAATAAAATGTAAGTAGATGTCGACTTATAGAATGAATATGGCTTTTACTTTTACCAGCTCAATTACACTAAAAAGAACCACCCTAAATAGAAATAGGATGGTTCGTCATTTGATTCCCGAGCAGTATTCTCTCACATCATAAGCTCCCTAAAATTATTAATACTTTCAGCATTTCCGCTCATTAGCAGCCGATCAGCCAAATAAACCTCTGTACTTCCATTTGGCACAAGAGAAGAATTGCCTCTGTAGATACGAAGGACAAGTACATTGGGCGGAAATGGCATTTCTCGAAGCATTAAACCGGAATAAATGGATTTGCCGATAACAACTTCAACAAGCGGTTCGTCATCAATAATCAGCCGTAATGTACTTCGATTATCAATTAATGAGCGAAGTATCCGCCTAGCCGCGTATACAGTTGAAAACACATCAAAGCCCTGGTCTCTCATACTCTTATATTGATCTGGACCTTCAATTCTCACAATAACACGTTTGCCAGATAACCTATTTGCATATTTCCCGAGATTTATATTTATGTCATCATATGTCGTAGCCAAAATAATGATATCAGCTTGAAATGCTTGCTGTTTATCCAATTCAGTCGTAGTTAGATCCTGAACATAATGAAGGCGATCGCCAAAACGGCTATCTGCACCCGTTTGCGTATGTTCATACAGCTCTTTATTTGCTGTAAATAATTGAATCTGATATAAGTCCTCTTTAATCAAATCGGTACTAACAGGTATAGAGATATGATTTAATCCCACGATTGTGATGGACTTCTTTGGAGCATCAACTGGTGGAGCAATCTGGTTAAAGAGAATCGGGAATAATAGGCAGCTGACGATAGCAACTAGAATAAAAGCACCATGAAGCCTTGTGTCGATCATATGCAAATCTAGCGCTAAAGTTGCGGCCGCGATGACAAGACTTAGTTTAGATGATAGTAATAAAGCTGAACTCAATACCTCCCTATTTGAAACCCACTTTTTTAAATAAAGCATCGGTATCATTTTTGCCACGAACATTAGCACAAGGAGAAGCGGAATTAATATCACCATTTTTATATCGGATAATAAATGGCGAATTTGCAGATTCACACCAACCATGACGAAAAAGATCGGAATAAGGAAGCCGTACCCAAATGATTCCAATTGATGCAGCAGCGCTTTTTGCGGCTGAAGAAGAGAAACGATGACGCCAGCTAGAAAAGCGCCCAATATATATTCAACACCCATTGTCTCTGATAAAAAAACGACTGCCAGCAGCAGTGCAAAGACTGCGCGAGTTCCGAACTGTATACTGCCTTCGCTCAGCACCCGAAATAGACTGCCATTTGAGAAGTACTTAATAATGAAAAATGCAATAATTAGAATGGCGAAAAATATTATGAGCAGCAGCATGTCCCGCTTATTATGAGACAAGGCACTTACATAGACTGCCAGCATAATCATGGTAAAAAAATCGGCAAGTACTGTAACGAGAAGTAGGGTCTGTCCCAGCACAGTTGACATCATTCGCCGTTCTTTCAGAACTGGAACGACGACACCAAGTGATATGGTACTAATAATAAGAGTTGTTAGAAATACTTGTTTCACGAAACCCGTAACGACGAGGAAGACAGAGAGTCCACCTGATATTAGGAAGATTCCCATGAATATAATAACTGCCGTCACAATTGGATTCATGACATTAGTACCTTTTTCATTTCGTGACCTTAAAGCCGAGAAATCAATTTCGAGACCGCTCAAAAACATCAAGTAGATAAACCCCAGCAAGGATAGAAGGTCCAACCAGTCACTGTTTCCTACGATTTGCAACCCGCTTTTACCAATAATGAGACCAGCGATAATTTCGGCTACAACAACCGGCAGCACTCGAAGTTTTAGCTTATAAAGCAGGATAGGAATGAGAAAGGCTAGTCCTACGACAAGCATTAAGCTTTCAAATGTCACGCTTCCATCGGTCAATATCTTTACCCCATTAATTTCAGACATCTTTCATATTCATTGATGATACCATCCTTTGGTTGTTTTTTTTATCAGTTTTTGTTGAGTAAAGGAAAATACATAAATTTTTTTGAGGGGCTGCATAATAGAAGGTATTACAAAAATGAGGAGGAAAACGAATGACTCACATTGCTAATTCACCAACACCAGCTGCATACGCTCCATGCATTGATGCCTGTACAATATGCGCCCAAGCCTGCGAAGAATGCTTCGCAGCGTGTTTGCAAGAACCTGATGTTCAATCAAGAACAGGCATGATAAAGATGCTCAAAGATTGTGCCAATATTTGTTTCCAAGCCGTTCAATTCATGTCAAGCAACAGTCAGTTCTCTAAACAAATTTGTGAATTATGTGCCCAAATTTGTGATGCATGCGCCATCGATTGCGAGAAGTTTAAAGATGCGCATTGCCTGGATTGTGCAAGAATTTGCCGTGAATGCGCCAATGCCTGCCGCCAGATGGCAGGTATGGTTGCGGTTTGAACAAGCCGGTCGATAAGGCCGGTACGGATTGTTAAAAAATCTTTTTGCCCTCTCACGACCTTCTCGGTCATTGGAGGGCGTTTTCTATTTTTTCTATTATAGAACGCAACTTTATTTGCTTTCATTGTATACGTTAATCTCTTACTGTCAAAAATATTCATATTATTGCTTGAAAGAAGGGTTCACTTATGAAAATCATGATTCTATTCATGACGATATCCCTTTTAACCCCGATAAATCAACACACCTACGCCAAAGATATGCCCAAAACTGCACTTTATCAGCTAGAGAAGATCAATGGGGGTACACTAGATCTTAAATGGAATACAGAAACAAACACCCCATCTAAGCTTACTGGAAATTTGTCTTTGCCTTCAAAGCATTCTCCAGAGTGGATCGCTTACGAGTTCCTCAATAAATATAGAAAGCTATACGGGCTCCAACAACCAAGCCGTGATATGAAAGTGATAAAGGTTGAACGCCACCCTGATAAAACTATCGTTCATCTTCAGCATCTTCTTTTCAAGACGCCTGTATGGGAAGATTGGTTAGTTATTGAAATGAATCTGGATGGTGGAATCAGGCAGATTGAAGGAACCATTCATCCCTATCTGGAGAAGCAGCTGTTTAACCGGCCCATGATCCCAGCAATTTCAGAGAAGCAAGCAATTAAAAAAGCTGCTGCAAGTGTACACGGGGAACTTGTGAATGAACCGAAAGCAGCTCGCTATTACCTATCCACACGTCCGGGAACACCGCTTATTTATGTCGTAAATCTTCGGCCGAATAATAGGGAAATTTAAAGTTGATAATTTTTCTTGAGAAACCGCCTAATATCGCCATTGATTGTTATTAATAAATCTTCAGACGGAAAATGTCCCATTTCATTTCTTTCGCAGCCTAAACAACAAGGAGGAATACTTATAAAAAAACTCGCCATGTTTGCTTTAATAGGTCTAGTTATTATATCTTTTATTATGAATATAGATTTATTATTAACAAAAAATCATTCTCAGACATCACCTAAAGAAGTAGAGGGTGCATTTGAAATGTTCTTGGTCGATCTAAAGGGGATTCAGTTCGCTTTAGATGAATATAATAAATCTTCAGACCAGAACACCAAAACGATATCTATGTTCAGACTAATAAGAGATAGTAATGAGGCTTATCATGACATTCAAGAATTAGATAGAAAATCATTTGAAGTGTATGGAGAAACACTATCTCTACAAAAAATAATATTTGACTTTTCCGAGAATGCTTTTCATCGGGCTATTGATTCTTTAGATAAAGATATAACATCTCAATTGCAAACGATGAAAGAGCAAATTGATTCGTTAATTAACAGCTTAAACTCCACTAATATTACTGATAAAGAATCCCTTGAAAAAATAAAAACAAAATTGAGCGAGCTATAAAATGCTGATGGTAGGGATAAATTTAACAAATGAGGATCTGGTGACCTTCACACCCCCCAATGGGGGGTGAGTCATTGAACGGCTCCTCCGGTAAAGCAATCTGCTACTCACTCAGTAACTACTTGATCTTTTATCGTTTTTGATATCCTTAGGGAGCATATAATCGGTATTCTCACACCTCACACCTGATCTGTTTATACTCCCAGAAGGAAAGAAAAAGCTGCATAAGCAGCCTTTTCATGGAATCCTATATTGGTAAGGCAATCAGTTCCATTCAACACTTTTCAAAAGTTGATGGCCCATTAAAGCCATTATAAAATCAACATAATGATCGCCGCGTACGATGACTTTATACTGGTGGTGTTCATAGGCATAAAATAACGCATCTGTATAGGTATCATTGTTTTCAAACCTTTTTTGTACCTCTTTAAAATTTGCCAGCATTGTTTTATCGTCTATAATAATAATTTTAAATTCTGTGTCTGACCCGTTTTCTGTCTCACTGATCGTTATCCGCTGATCGTCAAATCGATACGTTAATTGCATGCTTACTCCCCTTTCTAATTACATCAAATATCTGAAATAGACGTAAACGCTTGATAAAATAATCGATAGCAGCATAAGTGGAAATCCATATTTGATAAATTGCATAAACTTGATCGGATGCCCTTCTTTCCCAGACATGCCTGCGACGATCAGATTTGCGCTTGCACCAATTAATGATCCATTTCCCCCTAAACATGCACCAAGGGCAAGACTCCACCATAGCGGTTCCAGATTGCTTACCCCCATATTACCCATTTCTTTAATCAAGGGAATCATCGTTGCAACAAAAGGAATATTGTCCAGAAACGCTGATGCGATTGCACTTAACCACAAGATGAGCAGAGAAGTCGCCATTACATTGCCATTCGTCAGTTCAATGGTTTGAGCGGCTAATTTCGCGATTACTCCCGTTTCAATTAGGCCCGAAACGAGAACGAATAATCCGACAAAGAAAAATATAGTCGTCCATTCAACCTTCGTAAATGCTTCCTCCATCATATGCTCTCCGGTGAGCAAAAGGAGTATAAATGCGCCCGCTAAAGCAACTGTAGCGGATTCTAAATGAAAAGATTGATGAAGAAAAAAACCAAGGATGGTCAATCCCAATACCGTTAAACATTTCCTGAGCAGTTTGTGATCCGTGATCAGCTCTTTTTCATCCAAATCCATAATGCTTTTCGTCAATTCAGGCGTGGTTTGAATTTGCTTCCGAAACAACAATACAAATATAGGTATATATACGACCATAATAATAGCTGCGATTGGAGCTAGGTTATTGATGAATGCTATAAAGGTTAATTCCTTCACCTCGCTGCCAATCATGATATTCGGCGGATCACCAATGAGAGTTGCTGTACCACCGACATTTGAGGCAATAATTTGTGTAATCAGGAAAGGCACAGGCGGCACCCGCAATTGACGTGTTATGCTAAATGTAACAGGCACCATCAGCAATACAGTCGTTACATTATCTAAGAATGCGGATCCTATTGCAGTAATTAGAGCCAATGCAATCAGAATGCGAACCGGATTGCCCTTAGATTTCTTGGCTGCCCATATGGCAATAAATTTGAATAGTCCCGTATCTGCTGTAATACTAACAATGATCATCATGCCTATAAGCAGTCCGAGCGTATTGAAGTCAATATGAATCAGAGCTTCTTCTTGATCTACGATTCCAAGTGTAACCATGAGCAATCCACCAATCATAGCTACAATAGTCCGGTGAACCTTTTCTGAAATAATGAGTGCATAGATAACGAGAAATATTCCAATTGCCCAAATTGCTTGCTGCTCCATTTTGAAATTCCTCCAATTATTAGCTGTTCTCTCAAGGATTTGCTTAATCTTTGCAATTTATTTATGAATACTGAACGTGTATGAATCGTTATTCTCCCTCCTTAGTCTGTTCAGCAAATGAATGGCTAAAAAACAAAAAAAAGAGCCCTTGGTGACAGGCTCCTCCGCTTTGTGAATCCATGTATTTAATTAGAATCATGATTATTACAAGCTCAAATAGAACAATCTCTAACATCTAGATCAATAACTTAATCAAGAATACATTCCCAGCTAATAGAAGTCAAGATTTAGACAAGCCATCCTGCAGCAGTTATTACTGCTTAAGGCTTCTCTCACTAACATTTAATCTGAAATTGCATAGGCAGATCCTGCTTGATGAGATATGTCTTCTCCTTCAATTGTGTGCAGCCCCATGACTCCGTAAGTATTCCGCTGCTTATGGCTTAAAGACCTGGCGTATACCACCTCCTAAATAGTCACTTTTGCAGCGTACTGGTTGACCGGCCTGGATAATCCAAAATGCCCGCGCAGCGTGCTCCCCGAATATTCGGTGCGGAACAGCCCTCTGCGCTGCAGCTCTGGAATAACCTGCTGCGCAAACTCCTCTAACCCGCCTGGCAAATAAGGCGGCATCACGTTAAAGCCATCACTTGCTCCATTCGTGAACCATTCCTCAAGCTGGTCAGCCACTTGGATCGCAGTTCCGGCAAATGTCCGGTGACCCCGTCCTCCGGCAAGGCGATGGATTAATTGTCTAATCGTCAGCTTATCCCGCTTCGCCAGATCCGCAACGAGCTGGAACCTGCTCTTATTCCCGTTGATATCCTCCAAGCTCGGCAATTCCGGCAGCGGACCGTCAAGCGGATACGAGAATAGATCGACCTTCAGCATATTGGACAGCTGATTCAACCCGTATTCCGGTACGGTCAGCTCATTCAATTCCAGCTCCTTCTCTTTGGCTTCCGATTCCGTATGACCGATTACCGCGCAGATGCCAGGCAGAATTTTCAACTGTTCCGGCCGGCGGCCGTATTTAGCCAATCTCCCTTTCACATCCGAGTAGAACTGCTGAGCCTCCGCCAAAGTTTGCTGTGCTGTGAAGATCGCCTCTGCATATTCGGCAGCAAATTCTTTGCCATCCTCCGAGGAGCCGGCTTGCACGAGAACCGGATATCCCTGCGGCGATCTCGGAATATTAAGCGGACCGCGCACCTTAAACGTTTCCCCGACGTGATTAATCTCACGAACCTTGTCGTTATCGGCAAAAGCGCCTGAGCTGCGATTAATGACGATCGCATCGTCCTCCCAGCTATCCCACAAACTCGTCGTCACCTGCAGAAACTCTTTAGCCCGCTCATAGCGTTTGCTATGCTCCAGATGGGAGTCCCTGTTGAAATTATTCGCCTCGATCTCACTTCCTGAAGTCACAATATTCCATCCAGCACGGCCTTTGCTAATATGATCCAAGGATGCGAATTTGCGAGCGACATGGAAAGGCTCGTTGTACGTTGTCGATACCGTGCCGATTAGACCAATATGATCCGTTACAGCCGCTAAAGCAGACAGCAGGGTGAATGGTTCTAATCCTACAAAAGCGCCATGCTTAATATTCTGGCTAATGGCTAAGCCGTCGGCCAAGAAGAGCGAATCAAACTTCGCTTCTTCGGCGATTTGTGCCAATCGCTGAAAGTAACGAATATCTGTAATATGGTGAGGCTCCGTTTCCGGATGCCTCCATGCCGCTTCATGATGACCGGCGTTCATAAGGAATACATTCAGGTTCATTTGTCTTTTTGCTTGACCCATCTTCATTCACTCACCTTTCTTCTATGCGTACTCCGTATTCAACCATTCAAGCGCTCCGCCCTGCTATTCGCTGTACGTTTGCTTCCATGCCGTTAAACGCCGCTCAATATAGAGAAGTACATAATTGACAATTAAACCGATCACAGAGATTGAGATAATACCTGCATACATCTGGGTAATTTGAAAGCTGAATTGCGTGTATTGAATTAAATAACCGAGTCCGGATTTCGCGCCTACCATCTCCGCTGCGACGAGAACAAGAATGGAGCCTGCGCCTGCCTGGCGGATACCAACGAATATCGTCGGTACCGCAGCAGGAATAATAACTTTACGAAATAATGTAATCGGGGATAATCCCATGGAACGGGCCGACTTGATCAAGAGCGGATCGACGTTCTTCACGCCGCTGATCGTATTGAGCAGAAGCGGAAACACGCAAGCATAGAAGACAATAGCAATCTTCGAGGTTTCCCCGAGTCCCAGCAACAATATGAAGACCGGTAATATCGCAAGCGCCGCCGTATTACGCAGAACCTCTAGAAGCGGATTGAGATACTCTGAAACCGGCTTCCACCAACCAATCGCCAGCCCTAGCGGAATACTGACGATAATTGCAAGCGCAAATCCGCTGAATGAACGAATTAAGCTCGCTTGCGTATGGGCAGCCAAGTCACCGGAGAGCACAAGACCCCACCAAGCACGCACAACTTCCGAGAATGGAGGGAAGAAAGTAACATTGACGAGTCCGAGGCGCGGAGCTGTTTCCCATAAGGCAAGAAAAGCTAGAATAACAATCGAAGATTTAAAAGCTTTGTGCAGCTTATTTAGTGTCCAGCGTACGAAATCCCGGTTCTCCCGTTTCGCAGCATGCTCATTCTCATAGCGTACTAATACTTCTCCCGTACTTGCGTTAGCCATCGACAGCCACCCCTTTGCCACTTGATTTCAAGCTGCTTGCCCCCAAGGTTTTGCTCTTCTCCTGCTCCTGTGCTCTGGATACCTCATCCTTGAGCAGATCCCAGATTTGATGACGAAGGCTGACAAATTCGGGATGAGAACGCAAATCCTCTTCGGAGGTTCTTGCATCAAACGGAATATCAATCACTTCTTTGATTCTTCCAGGCCGTGATGTCATTACAGCAACCCGTTGACCTAGATAAACCGCCTCTTCAATGCCATGGGTGATGAAAATAATCGTCTTCTTCGTTGCTTCCCATATTCGAAGCAGCTCGCTTTGGAGTGTCTCGCGGGTTTGCGCATCAAGTGCGGCGAACGGTTCATCCATGAGCAGAACCTCCGGGTCATAAGCTAAGCTTCGAGCTATCGCTACGCGCTGCTTCATCCCGCCGGACAGCTCATGCGGATATCGATCCTCAAACCCGGCCAATCCGACCAGCTTGATGTATTCGAGTGCGATTTCCCTTCGCTCCTTGCGGCGGACACCTTTGGTTTCCAAGCCGAACTCCACGTTAGCAAGCGTAGTCTTCCAAGGAAAAAGCGCGTATTGCTGAAAAACGATGCCCCGGTCCAGATTCGGACCGGTAATCGGCTTGCCATCTAACAAAATCTGGCCGCTGTTAGGCATCGTTAAGCCAGCGAGCAGATCAAGCAGCGTCGACTTGCCGCATCCGCTCGGACCGACAATAACCATGAATTCCCCTTGCTTCACCTCCAGGTTAATATTTTGAAGCGCGGATACGGGCTGAGAATCTTCTTTGAGATGTCCCAGATTTCGCTTGATTCGAAATGACTTTTGCACATTTTGAATGCTGATCTTTGCCGTCATATCGTTATGCTCCTCTCTCACCATTTAAGGATTTATGATTTATTCAGGTAGGGATTAAATTCATTCGTATACAGATCCTTTGCCTTCAATTCGCCTTCCTTGATCGTGCCTTCCTTGACCAGCCAGTTAATCCAAGTATCGAATTCCTTATCGGAAATAAGTCCTCCTTTACCAGCTACGCCAGTACTTTTCCAGAATTTAACTGTCCCGGCATCTTCCTTACGTCCGCGTTTATTAATAATGGCCTCAAACCGTGCAACAACCTCATCCCTTGGTGTTGTGCGGGCCCATTCGATTGCTTTAGCTGTTGCTTCAACAAACTTCCGTGCTGCTTTGGGGTTGTTCTTAATAAATTTATCCGTGAGCACATAGCTGCCAGCGCTGAAATTCCCGAACAAATCGCGATCCTTGAATAGGGGATGAATCCCGCCGCGCTCCAACGCTTTGTCACGAAGTACACCGCCCAGTGAAGCAACATCGACCTGACTCGCCCGAAGCGTCTGTTCCGTCGTAACCGGCGGGACAACGACAAGCGTCACTTGATTAATCTCATCTGCCGTCAGTCCGGCTCTGTGCAAATATTCTTTAATGACAAATTCATAATGGGCACCGAGCGTATTAACCGCAATTTTCTTACCGATTAGATCCTTAGCTGTCTTAATTGGACTTCCATCAAGCACATAAAACCCCGTCCATGTGTTGTCATCGACCCCGTAATACGAAATGACTGATTTAATCGGCGCTTTTGCCGCCAGCAGCTTGACGATGGCGCCATTGAATGCTCCGCCAAAATCGGTATCTCCGGTAACGACGGATTGTATATCCTGCGGACCGCTGATCGTATTCCCAATGTATTTCAGCTTAAGCGGCGCAAGATAGCCAAGATCATCTGCCAGCTCCGGGAATGAAACCGACCCTACCGAGCCTTGATATCTAAGCTCGCTAACCTCCAAACCGCCGCTGTTAGTTGAGCCCTCTGCTGACGTTTTCCCTTCCCCGCACCCCGTTAACAGAACGGAAGAAGCGAGTAATAATACCGATGCTGCACTTACAAACCTGCGAATAGAAATTCTCATGACGAGTCGCCCCCATTACCAATAGTTGATTTTTGATGAAAAAAAAGACGCATACATCCGCGTATGCAGATGATGGTCTCTCCGGTTATCCGGTCGATGTTATAAATTCTTAAATACCTATCGACTTACTATGATTTAAACATGATATTACCCTCTCTCATGATCTGTGTCAATACCTTTTTTCATCATTTTCTGAAGAAACATTTTATATCCATCCGCGTCGTTATAAGCTTTTTCATCCCTATAATGAAGGAAAAATCAAAGAAACCCAAGGATCATCCTGGGTTTCTGTCGATTCACTATAGGGTACTAACGCGCAACTGGCGGCAGCCTTAGGATCGCTCATCTTTTAATCAATAGATGCCACTGTTTGGACTCCGCTTGGCTCAGGTGCTCGAAGCTTGAAGATCGGAATAAGCACCAGCATCCCAATGAACATGGCTGCTCCCGCGATGGAATAGATAGCTACCAAAGGCATCACCGTTTTGAGCGGACCTGCGGTTGCCATCATGATAACCATCATTCCAACGAACATTGGTCCGAGTACGCCGTTAACACGTCCCGTATACGAAATATCCGACCACTGCAGCATTAATGTACTGATGGACACCTGAACGGCCGGAAAGAACAACCCGTTAATAAATTGCAGAATCAGGGTTAGCGTGATGCTTGTGGAGAATCCTATGCCAATCGTGCACAGCGCACCAGTAAGCATGCCCATAGCCAACAGCTTCTGAGGCGATACCCGCTTTGCGAGTGTCATAACGGTGGCGCCTCCTACCAGCATTGCAGCACCATTCACCATCAAGATGAACTGAAGGAATTCCTTTGGTTGATGCAGCCGCTCGGTGACGACGAACAGCCCCAAGGTTTGTGCGATTCCAACGGACAAGCCTGCCAGCGCAAAGGTTCCACATAATGTACGAAGTACCTGATTGCGCCATACATAACGAATGCCTTCACCCATTTCACGCCATATATGCGGCTTTTCTGCACTTGCGGCTGTAACTTGGGCATCTTCCGGAATTCGATAAAGTACGAGTGCCGATAAAAGAAAAGCAACGCCCATGATGCCGATGGAGGTATGAATGCCAAAGTTTTGATAGACGATAACACCTAAGGAAGGCCCTGCGATCATAAATATCGCAATTAACGTTTGGAACATTGCCATCGCGTTCTGCAGCTGCTCGGGTGCAATATGCTGCTTGAACAGCCTCATTGCAGAAGGCTGCGAGAATTGCGATAAGATGGCCGAGATAAAGGTGGCAAAATAAACAGCTTCCCAGGTTTCAAACATAATGGTCAGCAGGACAGCAAAGACGGACAGTGCGGACAAGAAGTCACACCATATCATCGTTCGTTTCGGACGCCAACGATCAGCCAGCGTTCCGCCTAAGAAGGAAAAAACGAAGATCGGAGCAAACTCTGCCACGGAAATGAGCGAGACTGCGATGGGATCATTGCCGGTCTTGTCCGTTACGTACAGCAGGATGGCAAAGTTACGTACCCAAATACCAATCTGCAGCAGAACATTCGATAATAAGATCGTTTGAAAAAACCGATTGCGCAGCAGCTGTCCATTAACGGATTTTGCCGGCGCTGTAGTGCTGGACATGTATAATCTCTCCCTTTATCTTTTCTGAAAATGATGGTTTTGGTTGTTATTGCTGCTTTGGCGGACGGTTGTAGCCGTTTGGTTCATAGGGCTTGAATTGATCCAGCCATTTCTGCTCCAGCTTACGAAGGGAATCTTTATAAGCGAGCACAGCACTGCGGTTAAGCGCAGTCGTGCCGGTTTGCATGACATCCTTATAATCATTGCGAACTTCATCTCCGAGCTTAAGCTTCTCAAGCTCCTCGAATACAAAATGGGCTCCCGCTTGTTCCTTGTACTCCTTCTGCAGCGCGCTGTTCGTATGACTTCCCATGTCGAGCGTAAACTTATCACGCTGCCAAGCCGAATCAAGCGTTGGCGATGCCGCAATATAGCGTTTGCCATTCTTCTCATTCACAATTTGATATACGCCCATGGAGCGCTGCTTCATCCCATATTCATTCTGTAATTCTTTACGTCTATTCATTTCGTGTCATCCTCCTAAAAGTTTTTGCGTGGCTCTGCCTATTGATAATACAACTCATTATCATTCAGCAAAAACTACTTCGAAAGCGTAATCTTATTATTAAACCGTCAGCCAGTATACGCTGCCGTCACTTTCACGGCTTAGAAATCCGTAATCGACTAAGTAACGTCGTAACGTGACATAATCCTCGTCCATGAAACGTTTGAGAATCTCGTTCACTTCCGGCTCCTTATACTTGCGGCTTTTCTTAAAGCTGGTCGCGATATGGCGCAGCAGAGCGGCTTTACGTTTTTCCTTCCGCGGTAATCCCGTAAGCGGTCCTTCCAATCCATGCGGCAAATATTTGGCCAATAACGCATTATAATCGTCTTGAGTCAGTGCATACCTTTCATCCACCTGAGGCGCATTCCGATGTACCGGAATAAACTTCGCGCCTGTCGGAAGCCCGCCATCCATCAGCTCCATAATAGCCAGAAACAGCTTGGCCTGCTTCGCTTTCTCCTTCAGAGCAAAGCGATGATTGCGAATCGTCGAGGCACTGCCGCCGCCCGTAAGCTTCACCGTTTCCGCATCGCTCTTGCCTGAGGCGAATGCTTCAATCAGCTGCTTCTGCAAATCGGTCAGACCCGTTGCTTTCTTATCGAGCTGAAGCAGATAGTCCAGTATCGAGTTGTGTATACTGCTTATATGAACCTTTACAGCCTTATGGGCCTCGAAGAATCGCTTTTCTATCGGGTAAACGACCCCTTCCTCAAACTGCTCCCCGCAAATGAGACAATAATAGCTTTCCGTCCTGGAATCAAAAATAAACCCTTGTTTAAGCTCCGTCGATGACGCGCTATAAAACGCTTCGGATATGTCCATCGTCAAACAACTCCATCATTAGTTTGTTTATTATATAGATATACTATCATTTTGTTTGGTTTTTTACCATAGACAATTTCCTTCAGCATCTATCCTGACAAAGAACTCGTCTAACCAAACAAAAGAATCTCTATCCAAACAAAGAATGACGATGATCCAACCTTTAAGCTGTCGGCTTAAAGACTCGATCATCGTCATTCTTGGGCAGTACATATTTTCTCTTATTCGGCTTAACCTGCGTAACCGGCTTAACTCCATTCCAATTCCCCCGCTGTAACCTCGGGTCAATACTGCCTCGCTGCAGCTTCTTCTCCATCCTCTTGCGCGCCAAGCTCTTAGCCACCTGCGAATCACTCCTAAAAATATTGTGAAGCATCTGCTTCCTTCTATAAGGATACGTCAAACGAAGCGATTGGTTCAAGTATTTTTGTGATATCAGCTCATTCTATAGCAGAGCCCTATTATTCTGATTTCATTTATCTCAACAACCGAAGGATAATGAAAGAAAAGGAACGAAGCCTTTATAAAGGAGCAAATAATGATGGCAGGAAACTCATTCGGAGATGCTTTTAGAATAACGACCTTCGGGGAATCTCACGGCGAGGCGGTCGGCGTCATTGTCGATGGCGTTACACCGGGGGTTGAACTGGATGAGCCCTATATCCAGGTCCAGATGGATCGAAGAAAGCCGGGACAGTCATCCGTCACTTCACCGCGCAAGGAGTATGACCGAATACGCATTCTCTCTGGGGTCTATGAAGGGAAGACAACAGGCACGCCGCTGTGCATTCTTCTGCATAACACCGATATGCGGCCTGAAGCTTATTCCGATATTCAGCATTCCTTTCGGCCAGGCCATGCAGACTTTACGTATCTCATGAAGTACGGAATACGGGATCATCGCGGCAGCGGACGCGCATCAGGACGCGAAACAGCCGGCCGGGTTGCGGCGGGGGCAGTTGCTCGCAGACTGCTCGAGAATAGAGGCGTCAGCGTAGTCGCTTATACGAAGGCCATTGGCGGTATTGTATGTAACAATTTCGTCGAGAGTGAAATCGAGCGCAATGCGGTCAGAGCTTGCGACCCACAGGCCGCAATTCAAATGATTCAACGAATCGAATCACTTGCAAGTGCCGGCAATAGCTGCGGGGGCATTGTTGAATGTCGAATTCGAGGCGTAATGCCCGGAATCGGAGAGCCCGTATTTGATAAACTAGACGCTGACCTTGCCAAAAGCATGTTATCCATCGGAGCTGTAAAAGGCATTGAATTCGGAGCTGGATTTGCGGCAGCGGATATGCTGGGCAGTGAACATAATGATGAGATGAATGCGGATGGATTTCTCAGTAATCACTCCGGCGGTATTATAGGTGGAATCAGTACAGGGAATGAGATTATTTTCAGAGTTGTCGTCAAGCCGACCTCCTCTATTTCCATTCCTCAGCATACGGTTAATACGAATAGAGAAGAACAGCTAATCGTAACAGAAGGCCGGCATGATCCGTGCATTTGCCCTAGAATCGTCCCTGTTATTGAAGCCATGGCCTGTTTGGTTCTGGAAGATCATTATAAGCGCCATGCCGCCATGCTTTATTAATAAGGTTCTTGAGCTGTTACCCATGTCAAATAGTCTCGTATACTGCTGGATCGGCCCTTTTTTCGAGATCGGGATGATATTAGGTCTGCTGGATACCAAAAACGAGAAATCTCGTTAAGCCGGCAAGCTCTTAATAATAACGGAATAATCTCCCTTTAAATGACTCATCCTAACTGTATATTTGTATAGTTGGAGGTATTTATTGAATGAACATTATGAAGCTTCTCGTTAAATGCCTCTATGCTGCCGAGATTATTATCTTAATGACATTGGCAGGCTGTACTACCAGCAAGACGTTAAAAAATCAGACGCTTGTTATTACACCGAATTGGTCTAATGATCAGGATATTCGCGGGGGCACTGGAAATAACGGTTTGCGCACCTTGGGATTGGATAACGATTATTTATCCAAGAAGTTTGCCTTTCATCCGGAGATTGCAAAAAGCATACTATCTCAGCATCCAGGTATCCTGTCGGCTTATGTATTATTGACCGAGGTTAACTGTTACCTAGCTATTGTCCCAAATAGACACAACCCCAAATTAATAGCTTCGCAGGAGATACTCAATCATCGCACAGATCAAAAAGGCGTTACGGGTTTTTTCGAGGATCCTGACATGATTAACCGTGTCGATTGGGTTAGTCAAAGTGGAAATTTACCTGATAAGGCCGCTCGAAGCTATCGGCCGAGACGCGGCAAAATATATGCCTGCCAATATCAAAAAGATCTATGTAAGTGCGAATCGCTAATTTTGTCTCTTGTCTACGTTTTTATGCCAAAGAAGAACAAGTGCGCGGCGATATAAGTATGTATTTGAAGGAGTTCAATATGATAGTGGAGAGAGTATACCCTGGTTAAGCAACTGGTCTTCAAACAGTCGACAAATGTTACGAATGCAGAAACGAACTTGGTTTTGCTGTAACAGCCAACCTCATCCTGATATTCATATTATTAAGGGTCTGCCGCGCGGCAGACCCTTCGGTGGTTAATAATGAACAAATATCGAACATATGCAACATTTTTATTCCTAATAACGTCTAACACTTAACAAGATTGAAGGAGTGATACTAATGAATAGAGTTTTTCTTGTTACTAATGGTTTCGATGTTTCTTTTTCTCTTTACAGCATGTAACGATAATAATAGTGTCACGATCAGGGGGAAGGAAGTTACGCACATCAATTTGAGCTGTACTAATCTAATGAAACAAACTGACTGCGTCAATAAGAGCTTGGATGACATACAGTCATTTCGTATATTTAAGGAAGCTATTGAGAGTGCGAAAAAAATGTCAGGAATCCTAAACTACGCAGCAGAATACAAATTGAAGATTACTTTTAAAGACAATACGACTTCAACATTCGATCTTTCATTGGGATCAAATAAAGAAATGAAAGGATTACTCGTTGATCTTGCAGATCGTGATCAAGGCTATGAAATCTCCAACTCAAACGCAAATAAATTGAGAGACTTAATTAAGTGATTCGCCCTGCCTTTATTCCCAATCAAGCCTTTTCCCGGCGATCGGCAGGAAGCAGAAGGGTTAGAAAGCCGAAGAGCGGAAGCACGCTTGAGTAATTCAATACATTCGTAAGCCCCCATATGTCCGACGCTTCGCCAATCACAACAGCACCCAATGCCCCCATGCCGAACGCCAATCCGGTAATGAGGCCCGATGCCATTCCCACCTTGCCGGGTACGAGCTCTTGCGCGTAAACGACGGTAACGGAGAAACCGGAGAAGAGAATGAGTCCCATGACGAATATGATCGGATACACCCACGCAAGCGGCAGATGAGGCAGCAGAAGTGCAAAAGGGGATGAACCCGCCATCGATAACAAAATAACCTTCTTACGACCTAAACGATCAGCCAATATACCGCCAAAGAACGTGCCGATCACACCCGCAGCCATGAATAAGAAAATCGGAACCTGAGCCGCCCGGTCCGTTAATCCGTAGGTATCTCGAATGAAAAACTGAAAATACGTCGATATTCCGCTATAGTACCACGACCGCGCGAATACAAGCAGAATCAGAACCACCATGGCGTACACGATAACTTTGCGTTCACGTCTGGCGTTCTCATTCGTTTCTGTCTTGGCAGCGCGTTTCACAGGCTTGCCATGCAAGGCCAGCTGCTCTTTGTACCATGGAACGACACGCAGCAGAATAAGAATGGCTGCAGCCGCGAGCAAGGTACCCCATATAGCGCCTGATTGACCGAGTGGCAGGAATATAAATATCGTCATAAGCGGAGCAAACGAGCTGCCTAAATTACCGCCTACCTGATAGATGGACTGGGCTAACCCGCGCCTGCCGCCTGCTGCAAAATAAACGACCCTCGAGCCTTCCGGATGAAAGATAGCTGATCCTAGTCCGACAAACACCACCGCCAATATGACAAGCAGAAAACTCGGTGCGATAGAAATTCCCGCCATTCCTATTAAGCTGAGTCCCATCCCCGCAGGAAGCATCCATGGTGCAGGCCTTTTATCCGAGAAATATCCAACGACCGGCTGCATGATGGACGAGGTCATACTGAGCGTAAAAGCAATCCACCCCATTTGCCCGTACGACAAATCAAGCGATTTCTCAAGAACCGGAAACAGCGCCGAGACGACTGCCTGCATCGTATCGTTCATTAAGTGGACAGAGCTGATTGCAAACAAAATGGCATAGATTGTTCCTGTTTGAACAGCTGCCCTGCGTGTTGTAGCCATCGACATTCTCAAACCACTCACCTTCGTGTTGAAGCAAGATTTTCTAGATCCTATAAAGTCTACCTGCTAAGATAGCACACTATGAAATAGGTGACAATGCTGCTGCCAAAAAAACATCCAGCCTCGCTAATATTTGGAAATGAAAACGTTGACATGATTTTAAACGACCGTTATGCTTTGAATAGTATATACTTGTCCGATTATCTTACTTAGATAGCATATATGGAGCTTCATAAAGTAGAGCTTCACAAAACTTAGACTATGCTTTCGAAGTAGTTTTTGTTTCGTGATCCGTATATCGGATCACAAGCAGAGCTTCACAAAAACTTAGACTATGCTTTCGAAGTAGTTTTTGTTTCGTGATCCGTATATCGGATCATCAAGCAGAGCTTCACAAAAACTTTTAGGGGGATCTAACCTTTGTTAGTTGATGATACCAATAAGAAGAAACAACGACGATATTCCTTCATCGAGGCGGGTAATGATGATTGGCTGTACGGCAGCCTTGCTCAGCGGATGCTCCATTCTTCCTGCTGAAGAAGAAACGCTCCAGCCGCCGCTTATTCAGAAGAAACAGCAATCGTATGAAACTACGACCGTCAAACGCGGCAATATGCAATTATTCTTATCTTCCATCGCAACGGCTGATTCTGAAGATAACAGAGCTGTCGCTTATGCAGAATCCGGCGGTCAATTGAAGAGAATGCTCGTCGCAGAAGGCGACAGCGTATCGATAGGGACTCCTATCGCAGAGCTCGATACCGGCGATTTGCCGACAAGAATCAAGCTGCAGAAACTGACGGTGGAGCAGAAGCAAATCAATTTCTCCGATGCCGTCAAAAACGACAGCGATAAGAATACCATTCGCTTGTATCAAATCGATCTCGACCGTGAGAAGCTCGTGCTTGACTCGCTTGTGAAGGAATACAACAAGTCACTCCTATTCTCGCCAATAGCAGGTGTTATCACGTATTTGAACACAATCAAGCCCGGTCAATCTGTCGAAGCACAAGCAACGATCGCGGTCATCTCCAATCCCAATGCGGTTAATTTTGTTTATGAGGCGATTGACATAAAGAAAATCTCAAGTGTTAAAGTCAATGAACCCGTCGATCTCACTATCGACGGCAAGAAATATACCGGCAAAGTCATTCAGACACCTGCTACCGCACCGGCTACCGACGATACGAAGCTGCGCTCGCGTAATGCCAAATCACTCATTATCTCCTTATCAGCGCCAAATTTAAAAATTTCCATTGGACAATACGCCGATTTTAAGCTGTTCATTGAGAAACGCGATAATGTGCTTATCGTTCCGCGTAGCTCACTCAAAAACACCTTCGGCCGCTATACCGTTAAGACGATTGATAATGACCGCGTGAAGGAACTCGATGTCCAAGTCGGCCTGACTACCTCCTCAGAGGTGGAGATTATTCAAGGACTGAACGAGGGCCAGAAGGTTATTATTGATAACTAATACAATGAAGAAGCGCCTTGGAGCGAAACGTGTATGTTCTACACATTTCGATTCCAAGGCGCTTTCTATTGGCGCATCTGTTATTGTATAGCCTTTAGCGTAAAGGTAAACTCGAATTCCCGGTTTGCCTGAAGCATATATTGCGGATGCGGCTTTGACCCCCAGCTGTCGTCTCCGCCTACGCCCATTTGCTTGTAGTTGATGCGGACGACCGTTTTATTGCTTGGCGGAAGCTTATACACATGGTCATTCGCTTCCAGCTCAAAAGGCGTATACGGAAGCGCATTAAGCTCAAACTGAGGCTTTCCGATAATCTCGAGCCCCGCTCCAGCCGCATTCGTAAGGGAAGCCCGGCGCACCTGCATTTTGTTTCCGCATTCCTGCGGTCTAATGTAAGGTACGAATTGATCGGCTACCTTGCCGGAATATAGCCCCAGCTTCGCACCATTCTGGCGATCCCAGTAGGATTCATGAGGCCCTTTGCCGTACCACTCCAGTTCATCGAAGGCTCCGTTCAATATCAGCATCATGCCAACCTCCGGAATTTCCGGCAGGTTATCGCCAGGCGTCAGCTGCTGCTTCACTTCAATTTCACCATTCCCGCGAACGGTGTACGTGACTGTGCAAGCCGAAGATGAATCGTCGTCGGCAATGCGAAGCTTGCAACGATAATTACGCGATCTGCCAGCTGCTCATAGGACAGCTGCAGCAGACGTCGCTCTTCCCCGGCTGAGCGCCACGTAGCCGATCGTTCTTGCTGTTTGCTGCCGCGGTCATTGTCGGTATAGGCACGCCAGAAATTCGGTGCGAGCGGTGCTTGCAGCAGCTCGAGGCCATTTACGACGAACGAGCTGAGACTGCCAGTCGACTTATCAAAAGCAGCTGAGAAGTGTCCGCCCTTCACAGTAAGGAATTGCCCTTCTTCAGACAGCGAGACGGCTGGTCCGGCTTCCAAACGTACAGGACGCGCATGAACCGCTGCTACTTGCGGAAGCACAAACTGCTCGAATGCCGTTTCATGTCCGGCCTCAGCCCAGTCCGATGCTTCTTTGGTCAGCAAGCTGACCGTGAGTACAGCCTCAGAGGCGGATTCGCTGCGATTCGGGAGCGGGATCTTGATCTCTACCGTTTCTCCCGGCTCTGCAGCTGCCTCCAACGTACCGCTCTTCACATCTCTTCCGTCCTGATCAGCCAGCGTCCATTTCACTGTAAAAGCATTCAAATTCGTGAACAGCCATTTGTTCCGAATGCTCAGTACTCCTTGTGCCAAATCAACTGCCGTTATATCCACGTTCTGGTAGCATTTCTTAACCTCATACAGCTTCGGAGAAACGGTACGATCGGCAAAAATAATCCCATTCCCGCAGAAATTGCCATCATGCGGACTTTCGCCAAAATCGCCGCCATAGGCCATATAGGACGTTCCGTCTTCGTTGTTGTCCAGATCGCTTGATCGATCCAGTCCCAAATAAAGCCGCCCTGCAGAATCGGATATCGGTCAAACAGCTCCGTATAGAGATGAAGGCCGCCACACGGAATTACCCATTGCATGGGCATATTCGCATAAAATAAATGGCTTCTTCGGCTCACGCAGCGCATATTCTTCAACCTGGGCGAACGGGTATACATCTGGCTTTCGATGTCCGATGCCGCTTCTGACTCCCGGAAGTGAAAGACACCTTCATAATGAACGATCCGAGTTGGATCGGCTTCCTGAAGGAAATCATGCATTTTCACAAAATTATCGCCGCCGAATGCCTCATTCCCCAGTGACCAAATGATAATCGAAGGGTGGTTCTTATCACGCTGAAGCATAGAGTTAGCTCGGTCAAGCACATTGGCCGTCCATTCAGGGCGGCTGCCGGGAACGGTTAACTCACCTAGCTCCTTCTGCAAATACTGCCAGGTTCCATGCGTCTCAATGTTCGTTTCGTCAATGACATACAGTCCGTACTCATCGCAAAGGTCGTACCAGAGCGGATGATTCGGGTAGTGGGATGTACGGACTGCATTGATGTTGTATGCTTTCATCAGCTTTACATCAGTCACCATATCCTCATAGCTGATTGTTCTGCCGGTATGGCAGGAGAACTCATGACGGTTCGTCCCCTTGAAGACAATGCGCTTCCCGTTAATGAGCATCAGACCATCCTTGAGCTCGAATTTACGGAATCCGACGCGGCTGCTGACGCTCTCCAGGAGTTGTCCCGCTGAATCCTTCAAGCTGATTACCAGCGTATAGAGGTTCGGAAATTCTGCACTCCATTTCAAAGGGTTCGTCACATCGACCGCAGCCTCGATATCAAGAGCAGCTGCTTTGTTAACCGATACATTCACGTTAATCGGGTGCGCTAATACGGGCTTCTGATCACGGTCATACAGCTGCGCTTCTACATGCATCGTGCCAAGGTTTTCTTCAAAATAGTTCTCCACCTTCGCGCGCAGCCGCAGCTTAGCATGCTCGTACTGCTCATCAAGCTCCGTTGTCACGAAGAAATCGGCAATATGCGCCTTCGGAGCCGTGTATAAGTACACATCACGAAAAATTCCGCTCATCCGCCAGAAATCCTGATCCTCCAGCCAGCTCGCATCACACCAGCGATAAACCTCTACCGCAAGCTTGTTCTCGCCCTCACGAAGATAAGGGGTCAGGTCAAAGTCAGCCGGTGTAAAGGTATCCTCGCTGTATCCGACCAGATCGCCGTTCACCCAGACGTAGAAGGCTGATTCCACACCTTGAAAGCTGATGAATACCGGCTGTCCCTGCCAGTTATCAGGCACGGTGAAATGACGGACATAGGAGCCGACTGGATTATAGTTAGTTGGAGCAAAAGGCTGCTTAAGCCCTTCGTCCTTTACTTCCCACGGATAACGAACATTCGTATATTGCGGGTAATCATAGCCCTGCAGCTGCCAATGGGCCGGTACTGTTATATCATCCCAGCTGCTGTTATCATATTGTTCTTCATAAAATCCATCGATTCGTTTATCCGGTGTTTCCACAAAAGCGAATTTCCAAGTACCGTTTAGAGATAAATAGCTTCGGGCTGAAGCGCGGTCCCCTTGGAGCGCTTCTTCTACCGATTCGAAGGATTGATGTGTTGCATGCGCCGCCATTCGATTTAATTCGAAAATCTCTGGATTGTTGTTCCACTCTGGATAGCCATTTGCAGGTGGCGTGTACACATATTTTTGCCGCAACTAAAAGCACCTCTTCCTAAGAATTCACTCATAATAAAAGGGTATAGGAAGTACCTACCCTCTGTAAATAAAACAATCTGGCTCTAGATATGGAAAAAGTGCATGAAATCTGTTCAAAAAAAAGGGGTACACAACTATAGTGTGTACTCCTTTGCCAGCGTTTAACAATAATTAGCCTTTATTCAAAGCGCAGAGCCTCAATTGGTCTTAAGTTTGATGCCTTATTGGCAGGGAAGATCCCAAAAACGACACCAATAAAAACGGAGAACCCAAATGCCAATCCGATGACTGGAAGGGATAAAACGACCTCCATACTCATCGTTTTGGATGCGATCTGCGATAAGCCTATCCCTATCCCGACACCGAGCAAGCCGCCGAGACCGCTTAGCGCAATGGCTTCAATGAGAAACTGGATAAGGATATCCTTCTTCTTCGCGCCTATCGCTTTGCGAATACCAATTTCCCTCGTCCGTTCCGTAACGGAGACGAGCATAATATTCATAATGCCGATACCCCCGACGAGCAGGGAAATAGCTGCCACTCCGCCAAGAGCAAGCGACAATGTATCCGAAATGCTGCTGAATGAATCAAGTAAATCCTGCTGGTTAAATACACGGTAACTGTTTGTATCGCCGCGGAATTTCTTGCTCAGGGCAGCCTCAAGATCTGCGGTAACAGCGTCCATTTGTGTGGCATCTGCTACTTGGATGCTAATCGTCTTCACTCCTTTGGATTTGAACAGACGCTCGGCAGTCGTAATCGGAATGACGACAATCTCATCGTTCGAGCCGGTAAGTGAGCTTCCTTTTGAAGCAAGCACCCCTACAACTTTATAACGGACTCCATTGATTAGAAAAGATTCTCCAAGCGCATCCGTCGTCCCATACAGATCCGTCGCCGTTGTTGAACCTAGAACGGCAACCTTCTGGTGGTAATCAAGATCGATTTGTGAAACGAAGCGTCCTTCGGCAAGCGTATAATCTTTAACCTTTAAATAATCAGCAGTTGTTCCAGCAATGCTGACGTCGACGCTCTTCAATCCGTTTTTGGCAGTTGCGGTTTGCGTATTGATCGGAGCGGAATAGGCAATGGCAGGATTGTTCGATATTTCTTCCGCTTCCTTATAGTCGACGCGTCGTTTTCGAGCCGCGTCCCGTAATGTTAACGGTCAATAAATTCGTGCCTAGGCTCTGGACTTGGTCGGTTACTGTTTTCGTTGTGCCTTGACCGACACCTACAAGGGCAATTACGGCGGCAACGCCGATAATAATGCCTAGCATCGTGAGCAAGGATCTCATCTTATTAGACAAAATGCTTTTAGCCGCCATTTTGAAGGCTTGACTGACGTTCACGTCTCTCACCGCCTTCTTCACTGATTTGGCCGTCCTGAATACGTACGACTCGCCTTGCTTGCTGTGATATTTGGAGATCATGCGTAATGAGAACGATCGTATGACCCAGCTGGTTCAATTCCTTCATCAGCCCCATTACTTCCACGCCGGTGCGTGTATCAAGCGCACCGGTCGGTTCATCCGCAAGCAGGATCGGCGGGTTACCCGCCAATGCCCTTGCAATTGCAACACGCTGTTGTTGTCCGCCCGACAGTTCACTCGGCTTATGGCGGACACGGTCTCCGAGCCCAACCTTAGTAAGCGCCTCAATGGCTTGTTCCTTACGCTGTTTATTGGGAACACCGCGATAAATAAGCGGCAGCTCGACATTCTCAAGCGCAGACAGCTTATTAAGCAAGTTAAACCCTTGAAAGATAAACCCAATTTTCTGGTTGCGTATCTCAGCGAGCCGATTCTCCTTTAACCCGCTTACTTCTTCTCCGTCAAGCCAGTACTTTCCCTGAGGTCGGGGCATCCAGGCAGCCGATCACGTTCATAAGCGTCGATTTGCCGGAACCAGATGGACCGATTATCGCGATGAAATCGCCATACTCCACTCTTAGCGAAATGTCGCTAAGCGCGTTGACAATTTCCCCGCCCATCTTGTACTGCTTGGAAAGTGTTTCAATGTTGATTAAAGGTTCACGTCTGACTTCCATTAGCGTGTACCTCCTCCGCTTTGACCGCCGCGGCTGCTCTGACCGCCACGGCCTTGGCCGCCGCCGCTTGGAAATCCGCCAGTCCCGCCAGCTATTCCGCCAAAACCACCAATGCCGCCAAACCCCTGCTGCCCAGTAGTTTTAGTTGTTGAAGAGACTACCGTAGGTACAATAACACTTTGGCCTTCTGTGAGCCCGGAAACAATTTCGATATAATCTTCATTATGGACGCCAACCGTAATGATCTGCATCGAACCTACGCCACTCGCGGTGCCTGTTCTTGTGGTGCCGCGCTGGCTGCCGCCATATCCGCCGCCATACCCGCCTTGGCCACCTCTAAAACCGCCTTGCCCCCCATATCCACCTTGGCCGCCGCCATATCCGCCTCTAGTACGGCCGCCAGTACGATTAGCTGCTTGACCAGCTGCTGGAGCTCCCCCTGTTGGATCAGCCGTTTGTGCATCTGCAGCTTGGCCGGCTGTCGGAGCGTTTCCTGTTGGAGCGTTTCCTGCTGGAGCAGCCGGTTGGCCGCCAGCTGCTCTGAGCGTTTCCTGTTTGGGTGCTAGGGGAGCTGCCTGTAGGCAGCATAACCATGTACCGGTTACCAACAGATTGAACAGCATCAATTGGAAGCATGAGTACATTCTCTTTCTTCTCCACTTGAATGCTTGCTTCAGCGGACATGCCGCTCTTCAGATTCTCTGAGGAATCAAGGGCAATTGTCACATCAAAGGTTGCAACCCCGTTGCTTGATGTACCTTCGTCAGCAATATCTACGACTTTACCGACATATTCCTTGCTATCCAATGCTTCTACTGTTACAGCAGCCGTCTGCCCCAGCTTCACCTGTGAAATATCAAGCTCATCGATGCCAACTACAATTTCAAGCGAGTCGTAATTGGCAATTTCTGCAATCGTAGATGAAAGGTTGACCGAATCGCCAGCAGCCGCTGACACAGCCGTTATCGTTCCGGAAATCGTTGCCGTAATCGTGCTGCCTACTTCTTCTTTTTGAAGCTCGGCAATTGTCGTTCTCGACTGGTTAATACTGAGCTGCTGCTTCTTCAAGCTAATCTTTAAGCTTTCGATGGAGCTATCATCAGTCAGTGTTTTGAATTTCAGCTGCGTATCCTCCAAATCGAGTATCTTGCTCTCCAGATTTACCTTTTCGTTATCAATTTTATCCGCATTGTCTGCCCCTTTGATCGTTGCCAGGACATCGCCTTTCTTGACCTTGTCGCCTACCGCTACGTTTATCTTATCAATCGTTCCTGTATCATTTGATTTCACTGTTACTTTGTCGGCCGGCGTTAAACTCCCCGTACCGCTTACATTGACTTCAATAGTCCCTTTCGTCACTTGGGTTGTAGACACGACAGCCGCACTCGCTACCTGCTTCGTATCCAACTTTAGATAAGCAAATACTGCAGCGCCAACCAGCAGCACCCCAATGCCCAGCAGCCACAATTTCCTCATTGTTTAGTCCCAGCCTTTCCGAAGTTTCCCTGATTCCGATTCATCCGCTGAACCATATATTCCGCTGTCTTTTTATCCGAGGCGAGCCATATCGTCAACAGATCACCTTCTTTTATGTCCGACACCTTCAGCGTACTCGTTGTCATGCCATTATCTCCGCGTGACATGGTGACGATCTGGGTATCCGCATTAATAGCAATCGTCGTTTGTTCATCCTTAAACTCCATTTGGAACCCTTTACCTCCAGCACCCCTTCGTGGAGCACTGTCCGGTTTCGTTCCGCTTGCGGTACTTGAAGCCTGATCACCGCCGGCAGCATCCGCTGGCTGTTTCTCTCCATCTGCCGGAGCAGCCGAACGTTCGCCTTGCTTTGAGCCTGTTCTATAGCCTCCGCCACGGCCGCCGCCCATCGGCATGTCCGCAGGGGCAGTTGTCGACTCTTGAACTAGAATAGAATCGGCTGTCACCTTTACTACTTTGGCCAACACGTCAGCCGTTCTCTGCGGAGTTTGCACAGCAGCTGTGTTATTGACTGGGCTAACAGCAGCTTGTCCGTTAGCTGCAGCAGTCGTCTCCCCGTTTTGGGCTCCGCATCCGGCAAGCATGACCGTAAGCAGCATGGCTGCAGCTGCAAGCTTGAAATTAGATCGATCCATACGTAATTCCTCCACTTCTTTGCTTGTTACCCTTATCGAAGACCTATTTCTTTGGCTAGAATAGCATTCATAAATGAAGACCGTATGAATCTGCTTCCCCGGATACAAAAAAAAACCAGCGATCAAGCCTCACGGCTTTTCACTGGTTTCGCTCACCTATTATATTACCTATGAGTCAGTCCTCTGCTTTCT
Source organism: uncultured Paenibacillaceae bacterium (assembly GCA_963793665.1). GTDB lineage: Bacteria > Bacillota > Bacilli > Paenibacillales > Paenibacillaceae > Paenibacillus_Z. The sequence continues at coordinate 42,065 of CAWCBD010000002.1, read as the reverse complement.
CCGATATTCGGTCGGCGACAAGCCGTTACGCTTTTTGAACGCCTTGCTGAACTGATAGACGTCAAGGTAACCGCAAGCCCGCGCGATATCCGTGACGGAATCCCCCGTGTACAGGAGTCGGCGAACCGCATGCTCGTTGCGCAGCCGGTCCAGGTACTCCTTGGGACTGCACCCGTACCGGGCAGCGAAGGTTCTTCGCATGTATGCAGGGGAGAATCCGGATTGCTCCACCAATTCGGCGATACGGAGCTCCGAGGCGAATCCCCGATCCAGATTCTCCTTTAATCGGCGAAGCGCCACAGCCAGTCCTTCCTCCAGACCCTCGCTCCACTCCGCTTCCGCCGCTTCGTGGAGCTCCTGGATCAATCGGTACCAAACGGACTTTACCCGAGCCTCACGCCCAGGGTCCCCCGGCACCCACTCACTCTCCGCCTCCTGAAAAAGCATGCCGATTCTACCCATACGGTCTTTCTGCAAAGGCATGAGGAACGGCAGCTGCAACCGCTCAACCGGCTCTGGCAGTTCCCAACCGTTCCCGCCTTTCCGAAGCGAAGCGCAATCGAAGAGCAGCATCGTCATCCGCAGGGGATGCGTATCAGAAGACTTCATGTAGAGCGGCATACCTGGCCGCAGATAAGCCAAGGTGCCTCCTTCCACAACGTCGTCTCCTTCCTCACGACGGAATACCCCCTTACCGCTGTAGATGTAGTAAAAAGTATGCCCCGTAACTGTCCGCCGGATATCCTCCCAACCAGGCACCGCCGGCTTGGCGAGCACCCAATGAATATGTGCCGCCAAATCCCCTTGAGAATATTCCATGCTTACTCCTCCTCGAACAGAATCGAACCTGTATCGTTTATGATAAACGATTCGGTTTGTTTTTGCCATTGTCCCTCTGATTCGTCCGATGCTACACTCCACATGTACAAGAGTGGAACAACCCACTCTGCATGACATTATAACTTGGAGATGATAGCTATGATACGGACTTTTCAACAGCACCGGCTTCGGGAAATCTAAGCTACTTGATGGATTATGGGATTTCGTTTTTGACAAGAACAATGTAGGAGTGTCCGAAGGATGGCATGAGCGTTTCCCATCCGACTGCGATCAAGTGCCGGTGCCTGCATGCTGGAACAACGAGCTCGGCAAATTCGACTACGAAGGAGTCGCATGGTACCGCACCCGGATCACCTGCGAGGAAGCAGGCCATCTTCGGCTCCTGTTCCATGCTGTGCTAGGCCATGCCGATGTCTATTGGGACGGGAAGCATCTAGGGTACCATTTCGGCGGCTATACCCCATTTGGCTTCACCATTCCGAACGCCACCGCCGGAGAGCATGAGCTCATCGTCCGGACGGACAGCACACTAGAGCGCAATACCATACCGACCCACGCAGTGGACTGGTTTCATTACGGCGGCATCATCCGCCCTGTGGAGCTTCAGCGTTTGCCTGACGTCTCGATCGGAAGTATGCGGATTACTTATGACATGACAGGCGACTTCAGCGCCGACGTCCGGATCGCACTTACCCTCCGGTCTATGGGTGATGCATCAGCGGAAGTACCCGTATCCTTGTACCGGAACGGGGATGTGTTCTACTCGGAGACGGTTCACGTCCCTGCCGGCGGCAACGTCGAATTGAACGTAGCCCAAGCTTGGACAGACCTGCAACGATGGGAACCAGAGAAGCCTGAGCTCTACCTGATCCGTGCCGTAGCAGGCCAGGATGACTTGACGGACCGCATTGGCTTCCGCACCGTGGAGACCAGGAATAAGAAGATTCTGCTGAACGGCAAGGAGCTTTACCTGCAAGGTGTCAACCGCCACGAGGAGCACCCGGAATGGGGCTTTGCTTTCCCGAACAAACTGATGACCAAAGATCTCGACATCATCTTGCAGATGGGCTGTAACACCGTACGCGGCTCCCATTACCCCCAAAGCGAATACTGGATTGATTTGCTGGATGAGCGGGGAGTTCTCTTCTGGAGTGAGATCCCGATCTGGGGTGCTTGCTTGCCCTGCGGAAGACACAGACGATCCCCTCTTTGTGCAGCGTGCGCTCACCATGATGGATGAGATGATCGAACGGGATCTTCACCATCCCTCGATCCTGTTCTGGTCTGTCCATAACGAAATTGATACGCGTTCCAAACAGGCTTACGATCTGTCCGTCAAGCTGACGGAGCTCGTTCGGAGCAAGGACCAATCCCGGCTGGTAGCTTATGCCACCATGCATCCCGATGGAGGACATCTGCCTTGGACTATTTGACGTCATCGGCATTAACTATTATGGCGGATGGTATTACGGGCACATCGATTTCGAGGTGATGCTCGAGACTTTCCACGAGCGCTGCAAGGCGTATGGCGCGGAGAACACCCCGGTACTTATGACCGAGTTTGGCGGAGCAGGCGTCTACGGCGACTCCGGCTGGGAGCCCAGGCTGTTCAGCGAAGACTACCAGGCCGATTTGATCAGCCGGGCCCTGAAGCTCTTCCGATCCGATCCGAAGATTAGCGGCACTTACATCTGGCAGTTTGCGGATACCCGCGCCGACCTGCAGAGTCGTCGTGCCTACTTCAGGGACCGCGCCCGCTCCTTCAACAACAAGGGGCTGGTCAACGAATACCGCAAACCCAAGCTCGTCTACCGCGTGGTCAAGGGCATCTACACCGGACATGCCGATCCATACAACTGGGGCTCCACGCTGCATTGACGTCCCCTGTCGAGTGACGGACTCCGCAAACCAACAAACTCACGTACCCCTGAAGGGAAAAAAGGGCGCGCCTAAGGTGCATAGTGGACATACACTCCACCTCGTCGAATGTCCAAAAAGAAATGAGGGTTAATGTAAATGAGAAAAGTGAAAATTATTATAATAGGTCTAAGTATTTCGATGGCATTATTAACTTCTTCGTGCCAATCAACTCATGAAAATGATGATAAACTTCACGAAGCCAATAATCAGACTCAGTCTGCTGTATCTGCTAAATTTATTAGCTTTGATGACGTAAAACCTAAAGATCTTGAACTTGAACAGAGTTGGGATTCTATGGGAATTGATAACAATGAACGAGTATACATAGGCTGGACAAGTAAACGAAAGGATGGGCGCGAGGATTTCGCTATATTTAGGTACGATAACAATACGGGAGAAAAAAAGTTTATTGGCACACTTATGGATGCTTCTGCAAAGGCAAATAATCTTAATCCAGATGAAGAAATCCCCAAGGGACATACAAAAATGATATATGTTAATGGGAAAATGTACTTGGCTTCTCAGAGCTTTCATGACTTTAAGGAAGGTATAGACGACCTTCCAAAGTATCGAGGTTCTCATTTATACTCCTATGATATTGAAAAAGACAAGCTCGAAGATATAAGCGCGACTCTTCCAGGTGGAGTGGTTAGCAAAAATCAAGGTATTGTTTCCTTAACCTATATACCAGAACAAAATATGTTGGTAGGACTTGAGCATCCTATGAGTGACATTGTTTTTTTTAGTTTAAAGTATAATAAAATTGAGAAGATTGTTAAGGGGATTCCGTGGACGCTTGGTAACCCCTTGAGCAGAGAAATAGTAGCAACTTCAGAAGGTAAAATATATACCTACCGTGGTACCGAAGATCCTAAATATAGAGATAATCAATATAATATGTGGGAATACGATATAAAAACCGATGAAATGAAAGAAACTGACAATAAATTCAGTGGTGGCTTTTGGAATGGTCAAGCGAAGACAAGTGATGGTAAAAAAGTATATTTGAGTACAGTAAATGGCGAATTGGATCTTTTAAATACTGAAAGTGGAAAGGTAGAGCATCTTACACATTTCTTACCTGAAGAAGATTTAAAAAATGGCAAAAGAATTTCATATTTGTATAGCATAACCTTATCTAATGACGAAAAGAAAATTTATGGAATCCCATCAGTTTATGGCGGAAATGTCTATGAATATGACATTGCAAGTAAAAAAGTATCACTTGTAACAACATTAGACGATGGAATTTATACGGGTAATAACATCAAAGACTCCGAAGGAAATTTGTATTTTGGAAATTTTAGTGCTTCATGGTCAGGTAATTGTAGGCTTTTGATTTTAAGCATTAAATGAAAAGTGATCTGAAGGAGCTAAGCAAGCCAAAAAGGGTGCTTGCCGCATTCAGCGGCAAGCACCCTCTTTTGATTTTCGCTCCTGACTAGGTCGAACGGGTGCGGAACCAAACGGTCATCTCGCCTTTTCCGCGGTTACCCCATAGGCTGTAAGGAATCGCTCTTAATGCTATGCGCCCTGCCTGCCTGCGGATCGGGCGATACAGCTCACCCTGCCAGTTATTATCCGTATCCTTGAAGCCCTCACCTTCAATAACTATACCCCCGCCAAGCAATTCGCTGTCAAAGCGAGCCTTAAACTCCGTCTCCGCCGATACTGAAATCGACGCAAGCACGCTCCCGTTATCCGCTTCTTCGAGGCAATAGACGACAGGTCCGCGTTGAAGGGCTGCCTTGCCGGCATTAGCCCGAACCTGAGGATTCGCTTCAATTAATTGAACTTCAAGCGGGAGCGTCAGCTGGATTACATCGCCATTCTGCCAATTTCGTTCCACGATCGCGTAGCCTTTCTGGGTGGCAAGCTTCTCCAGCTTCGGTTCTCCATTAATTTGGATCGCTGCTCCCTCGCACCATGCCGGTATGCGAAGTGCAAACTTAAAGCTCTTCGCTTGCTCCATGGACAGCGTCATCTTGATATCGCCGCTCCAAGGATAATTCGTTTCCTGCTGCAAGCCAATCACTGTGCCGTTCACATCAATTTGGGCATGGCCGCCAATGTAAAGATGGGTGTAAATCGCATCATTGCTGCTGGAGTAGATATACTCTCCGAGTGATGTGAGCAGACGCGCCAGGTTGGGCGGGCAGCAGGAACAGGAGAACCACTTCTGCCGAACCGGGTTGGCATGATGCAGAGCAGGATTCTTCTCCGATGCCTGCGGCCACACCTCAAGCGGATTCACATAGAAGAAATGCTTGCCGTCACTGGACATGCTGCCAACCACGTTATTATAGAGAGCACGCTCGAGAGCATCCGCGTATTGTCCATCCGGTTCGATCTGGAGCATCCGGTGAGCGAAGAATATAAGTCCGATCGATGCGCAGGTCTCCGCATAAACCGTATCATTAGGCAGGTCATAATCAAAGGAGAACGCTTCCCCGTGAACGGTAGAGCCAATCCCCCCGGTAATGTACATCTGCTTGGAAACCATGTTATTCCATAAGGTTCGGCAGGCTTCAAGCAGCGTCTCATCACCCGTTTGCGCAGCCAAATCCGCCATAGCCGTATACATATATACCGCTCGTACAGCATGCCCCGTCGCTACCTTTTGCTCGCGAACCGGTACATGTGCTTGATTGTATTCCAGATTTGGTGTACCAGTAACTCCTGGTCCCCAGTGGGCAATTCTTCCTCTGCTCTCCCATTCCTGAATTAGGAAATTCGGAGATTTTCCCCGTTCATCGATGAAAAATTGGCTGAGCTTCAGATACTTCTCGTTTCCCGTCACTTGATACAGCTTGACTAAGGCAAGCTCAATCTCCTGATGTCCGTCGTAGCCTTGAATCTTCCCTGGCTCTGGGCCGAAGGTATCATCGATATGATCGGCAAACCGGCACATAATATCAAGCAGCTTCCGTTTACCGGTTCCCTTATAATAAGCAACTGCTGCCTCCATCATATGGCCCGCGCAGTACAATTCATGGCAATCATGCAAATTCGTCCAACGTTTACCGGGCTCCTTGACGGTGAAGTACGTACCCAGATAACCATCCTCCAGCTGCGCCTGCCCGATGAGATCGATAGCCTCATCAGCAATCTGCTCCAGCTCAGGATCGGAATGCAGCGTCAGCCAATAGCCGACAGCCTCCAGCCATTTGGCCAAATCGCTGTCTTGGAAAACCATTCCCCCAAATTCACCCTTCTCAAGCCCGGCAGCAATTCGGAAATTGCGAATCGCATAGCTCGGCTCCGCATCCGGAATACGGTCGTTCAGCGCATCCCATTGATAAGGAATTACGGTCTGACGAACAAGCTTCTCATAAGGTGACCAGTAGGAATCGTTGATTTGAACATTTTTGAGCGGTACAGGTCTTGTCGTTTGCAGCATGCTTATCCCCTGCTTTCCTTATTTTCAACATATCAACCTTTATGTATAGTAGTTTATCTTGTAAACTAGTATGATAACAGAACATATACAACACTCTTTTATCACAATATGAACCTAATAAATGGCCAAAGGGAGACCTGCTTCCATGTCTGAAAAGCCTACTGTCATCTCCTTCCTTCCACCGCCGATGCCTTATTATTTGGAATGCGGCAGCACAATCCTTCCGCCTGGGGCACAGCATCCAAGCCGGCATGAATTGCGTATGTTCGACTGGATCATTATGGTATCTGGCACGTTATATATTGGGGAAGAGAAGGAAGAATGGGCGCTTATCGCCGGACAAACGCTGCTGCTGCGCCCTGATCTTTACCACTATTCCATCAAGCCATGCGAGGAAACAACGGAATTTTATTGGATTCATTTCACAGCAGAGGGCGCTTGGGAGGAGCATGCTGCCGAAGAGCAGCTGATAGGGATTGCGACTATGGAGGACTCGGGAACGCCTCCTTATACGATACATATTCCTAAGCATGGCCTGCTTCCCTCACCAATTGCCACCTTCGAACAGCTCAGCCGGTTAGTAGCATTGAACACAGAGAAGCAATCAGGCGCATTCTGGGAGCAGCGAAAGCTGTTTAATGATTTGCTTCAGCTCATGGATGAGAGCCAGCGGACCCGCTATGCCTCGCCCGCCTTCCTCGTTGCCGAGCAGACCGAAGCGTTCCTGAAGCAGAATTACCGTTCCCATGTAACCAATGCCATGCTTGGTGAAGCCCTTCACTTTCATCCGGGTTATATTGTTAGATGTATGAAGGAGGCTTACAGGTGTACGCCAATGGATTACTTATTGTTCTACCGAGTGGAGCGGGCCAAGCAGCTTCTGCTCAGCACCGAGCTTGCGGTCTCAACCGTCGCCGAACAGGTTGGCTTCCATCAAACCCCGTATTTCTCGGCTTGCTTCCGCAAGCAAACCGGCATTACGCCGATGCAGTACCGCAAACAGTTCGCCAAACGCAGCAAATAACCGAACTCGTGAGAGCTCGGTTATTCAATATTCACCGCCAAATGTCAGTGATGCTTATCCAATAGCAATATCGCAAACCGAAGTCCATAACGACAATAAAAGCCTTTAGCGGCGCCTATCCGGCGTCATTAAAGGCTTTCCCTTGATGCTATTAGAAGATCAACTAACGATCAATAAAAGCTGAACATTAAAGAGGAATAGATGAGAAGTGTCTTCCCCCATCGTTTCTTCATGAAATCTTTGCTGCGGTGTATGCGGGATTTGACGGTGTTAACCGGGATATTATTCGCACGTCCAATATCCTCCATCGACATCTCCAGCACGTAGCGCTGGTAGACCACGCTCTTATATTTATCCGGCAGCTTATCGATCATCTCCGCCATCTTATCGGTAAATTCCCGTTCTATAACTTCACCTTCAGGGGACATCGCCGTATTCGGGATAACGTCATGAAGCGAAAGATTCTGGTCGGAGTGAGCAACGATCGGCTGATCGAGCGGCAGTGAAGGAGCCTTTCTGCGACGCAGCAAATCCAAGCAGATGTTTTTGCCGATATGAAAAATCCAAGTTGAGAACCGTTTGTTCTCATCAAAACGATTCAGGTTCAAATAGACCTTGAGAAAGGTTTCCTGAACGACATCCTCACACTCCGTTTTGCTGCGAAGTATACGATGCGCCATATTAAAAATTTTATCCTTATACAAGTCTACCAGTTTGTTAAAAGCGATTTGATCACCCTGCCTCGACAACAACACCAACTGAGCCTCATTCACCGCAATTCTCCTCTACTGCCCGTCATCCATCTTTATCTCCTATTATAACAGGAAAATTTAGAAACGCATCTGTAAAAGCAACTGTTTCTAAGAAGTTTATGAACTACCCGTGAACATGATGCCGCCCGACAGCGACTGCAAGACAAGAAGACCAGTGAAACACATGAAAACAAGTGCTTAACTGGTTTTATTTATTAAGAATATGCGCATGCCAGGTCTAATCGGTTCCGATCAGCTGCAACCCGACTATTCGTATTTACCAAGTATTTTGACAGCTTCTTCAGCCAGTGTTGTATCAATTGCCTGCTTTAAATCAATGTCTTTGATTAAAGCGCCTCTTTGTTTGTACCACTCGTATTGTGACTTGATATCGTCAACGTACATGTTACCATTTGGATCTAAGCCGGTAACATTAACCTTCTCCCAAAGCTTCGGATCTTTCAAGGCTGTATATTCGGTCATGATCGTAATGATGCCTTGTTTATCTCCGATTCCTTTTACAAAAACGTCATTATAGTCACGCAATCCCTTCAGATACGCAAGCATAAAGCGAATCGCTACATCATGCCGGTCCGTAACAAACTGCGGAGAAGCCAGGACCATGGCAATCTGGGCTTTCGGCGCGAAGTCTGTTGCATCACCGAATTTGACGTGAATATTATCGGCCGCTCCTTTTGTAATCAGCGGTTCGATTTGGAGTGCAGCATCTATCGTATTCGTCTGCATCGCTGCCAGCATATTAGCGAAGTCGGGGAGCAAGACAAACTTTACATCATCACGAGTTAATCCGTTATGATCGAGCATCTGCTGGAAGATGTAATCATCCACCGCATTTTCGGAGGATACGGCCACCCGTTTGCCCTTCAAATCTTTATAGTCTTTAATCTTACCTTCCTGATCCTTATCAATGACAAAGGTAAAGTACGATTTTCCCGTTAAATTATGACCTTTGTCCGCGATCATTTTGACGTTGATGCCCTGGGCGATGGAGTTAAAGAACGATGCGGTGGAGACGCCACCGGCGATATCGATTTTGCCTGCAGCTAAGGCAGGGAGCATATCATCGCTATTGGCGAAGGTTGCGAATTCGACGTCAATATTGTAATCCTTGAAGTACCCTTTTTTCTCAGCGATATAGAATCCGGCTCCCGAGGCAGCGCCATCCTCAGCAATAATGACTTTCGTCTTTTCCTTCAGCGGAGGAAGATCTCCATCTACAGCCTGATTGGCTCCGGTATTTGTGGCAGGCGGTGTCGTCGAGTCTGATTTGCAGCCTGTCAATACGATGCTAAGCATAAGTACAATTAAAGACAGAGCAGTAAGCTTTCTTCTCATCTTCCATCATCCTTTAATTAAGTTCTAGAACTCTGTACTTCACTTTGCAAATGGTTCCATATCTGCACAAACATTTCGGCCATTTGCGGATTTGACCGGATTTGTTCCATACTGCGCGGTCTAGGCAGCCCGACTCTCATTTCACATGCAATTTTACCGGGATGTGCAGAGAGCAGTATAATACGGTCACTCAGCATCAATGCTTCATCGATGCTATGTGTAATGAATAAGACGGTTTTCTTGTTCTCCTCCCAGATGCTGAGCAGCTCTTCCTGCAAAATGAACTTGTTCTGTTCATCTAAAGCCGCAAAAGGCTCATCCATGAGCAGAATCTCCGGATCATTGGCAAAAGCTCTGGCGATGCTGACCCTCTGTTTCATACCGCCCGAGAGCTCTTTGGGATAATGATTAGCAAACTGCAGCAGCCCGACCTTTTCCAAATAATAATCGACTCTTTCCTGCACGAGCTTGGCTGGAGAATGGCGGAAGGTCAAGCCAATCGCGACATTCTCTCTCACCGTCATCCACGGGATAATGCCATTCTGCTGGAAAATCATCGATTGAAGCGGTTTGTTTGTGTTTGTTTGCTTGATCTGGAAATCCCCTGAGCTGGGCTGCTCCAAATCCGCCAGAATCCGCAGCAGTGTCGTTTTGCCGCAGCCGCTGGGACCGACTAAGCACACAAATTCTCCGTCTTCTACCTGAAGAGACACATCCTCAAATGCAGTGACCTGACGTTTTTTATAATAAAATGCTTTGGTGAGATGATTGATCGAGATTTTGATCTCTCTTGTCATATTCGTCCCCCCTCAAGTCATCTATGTTCTTGCCAAGGAACCAGTTTATGCTGCAGCCAGCGCAGCAAAATGGAAAAGATATAGCCAAAGAATGAGATTAGAATTAAGCCGACATACATGGGGTTAAAGTTAAATACTTTATACGAACTCCAGATAAGATAGCCAATTCCTGATTGCGCTCCGATCATTTCGGCGGCGACAATCGTTAGCAGTGCAATGGCCTGCCCCATCTGAATGCCTTCCATCATGACTGGAAGCGCGCCGGGCAAGGCGATTTTGAGGAAGAAATCTTTGGGACCTGCTCCATAATTTTTAGCTACATCCAGATAAGAGCTATCGATGTTGGCCACTCCGGCTGCAGTATTGATAACAACTGGGAAAAAGACGCTTCCTGCGATGGTAACTAACCTTCGATATTTCCCCAATGCCAAACAGAATCAAAATGAGCGGCATCAAAGCGAGTGTCGGTATCGGCATCAGCGCCATGAGGAGCGGGGAGAAAAAGGACTTGAGCGGGCGGTACATGCCCATGAGCAAGCCGAGTAAGATTCCAGGAATCGTTCCCGCAATAAAACCAAAGACGATGCGGGTCAAGCTTATGCCCACATGGGAGAAGAGCTCACCGCTTCGTGCAAGGTCCCAGAACGTTTGAACAATACTGGTGGGCGGCGGGAAGAAACGGGAATCAATGATTTCGGTGCGTGAGAGAAGTTCCCAAAGGACCAGGAGCAGGATCGGCGATGAGATGGTTAACCACTGCTGTTTTCTCCTCTTTCGTTCCTCGATAAGCCAGTCATTCTTTTCACTATCGATCATTGTGCGCTTCACCACCTTTTAATCCTTCATTCTATGCGTTTACCTATATTGGAGTGACTGGAACGGTGACCGGAACATCACCCCATAGAAATTAAGAGACCGTTCCTGGGCTGCTGCCCCAGAAACGGCCTCCTTCGAGACTTGCCTATCCTATTCTAATCCATTAATGATTGCGCCAACTCAATTAATACCTGCGCCTGTTCTTCCGTCAATGACTCTCCGGTTATGTCCGTAACTTGATTGATAAAGGCGCCAAGCTGCCCATCTCTGGCATGGCTGCTGCCTTTCTGCTCCGATGCTTTGGCAGCTTCAAGCTTGCTGTTCAAGGATTGGACGTTGATTGTCCCACTGCCGCTGCCGTTTATGAACTGTGTCGTTAAACCGCTTAGACTGTCATAATCTACGGTCACGGCAATGCGGACGGAAACGCTTGCGCTGTTCCCTGCTTTATCGGATGCGGCTGCCGAGAATGTATGCTCCCCCGTTCCGAACGTATAGGCAGGTGCCGAGATATTCTGGCATGTATCGGAGCTATAGCTAATCCGGATAACGAATCCTCGGCACGGCATGTAATCGTAACCGTCTGATCGACCTTATACCCGGTTCGGTCCTCGACAGAGAATGCAACCGAAGGAGCGGTTAGGTCGATATTGATCGCGGCCGTATGCTTCGGCTCCTCATTGCCTGACTGGTCGACGCTCCAATAGCTGAACACATGCTGCCCTTCATCCGCGATGTGTACCTCAGTTCCAGCCTGCTCTGCTGCCTGGTCCACTGCATAATACGTCTGTGCAACCCCAGAGCCCGTATCTTCCGACATGAGTGTAACGGTTACTGGAGTCCGATACCATCCTTCATGTGCTTCGCCTTCAATCCGATTAGTTGTCTCGGGAGAAGTCACATCATTTTTCACCACATAAATATGCGGCTGCGGCGGTTCGGTCATGCCGGCTCCCAGATAAAAGCTCGGATGCGGCGGTTGGTTATAGCCGCTATTCTGCCAGGCGACTGCAAGACGATACTGCGAATCATGCATCAGTGTTCGGATGCGCATATCGGTAGGTGCAACCGTCGTATAAATGCGAAGCGAACTGCTGTCCTCCGTTCTCCAGACAGCCTCTTCCCGCCAATCCCCGAATAAATCCGCTTGAAGGTTCGGAGTTCCTTTCGTGTAATTATTCGAGAACGTGCCGGTTGCCGTCATCAAATTAACGAGCTTGTGATTCTCATAATCCCATTTATCAATTTTACCGACGCCGACGCCGTTAGCTTGGCTGAAGGTATGGTCGAGCAATTCACGCAGGGGATCGCCGTCCCACCATATACCGAAGTTGACGGACGGAATATCGTCTGACAATTTTGTGCCGTCGACTGTATATACGCCGCCCTTTGTCGCGTTCCACTCCGATGTGCCGACGGCCCACATTTCCTCGCCGGGATGGCGCGGATCAATATCGGCTGACATGCCCCGTCCGACATCGTAATTGGTCGGGTAGCCCCAGATCAGCTCTCCGGTCTCGGCGTCTCGGAATTCAACTCCGTTTGGATTCGGATAATGCTCATGGACGTCAAACACTTCAAGTCCTGGACGGTTCGGATCGAGATCGCCGACATGAAGCGCATCTCCATGACCAAGCCCGGTGCTATACAACAGTGTTCCGTCATCATCAATCGACATCGCCCCATAGACGATTTCATCTTTTCCGTCAGCATCCACATCCGCCACACTGAGCTGATGATTGCCTTCGCCGATATAGCTTTCATACCCGGCATTATTGGTGTCAAAGCGCCATACTTTTGACAGCTCTCCATCACGATAATTGTAAGCAACCAACACGGTACGGGTATAATATCCGCGTGCCATAATAAGGCTTGGATGTTCCCCGTCCAAATAAGCGATGCCCGCTAGAAAACGGTCGACTCTGTTGCCGTAGCCGTCGCCCCAATCGGCCACATTGCCGCGCGGAGGATCATAATCGGTCGTCACCGCCGCCGCGCCGGTTTCACCGTTGAAAATCGTCAAATACTCCGGCCCCGTCAGGATATATCCGCTTGTGTAGCGGAAATCGGCTGCGGGATCGCCGATCGTATGCCCAGTGCCGTCCACCGTTCCATCGGCGGTTTTGGCGGCAATTTCCGCTTTCCCGTCACCGTCCAGATCATACACCATAAACTGGGTATAATGTGCGCCGGCTCGGATGTTTCGTCCCATGTCAATGCGCCACATGAGCGTACCGTCCAGCTTGTAAGCGTCGAGATACACGTTGCCGGTATAACCAGATTGGGAATTGTCATGCGAATTGGATGGGTCCCATTTCACGATTATTTCGTATTCTCCATCCCCGTCAAGATCCCCCACGCTCGTGTCGTTCGCGCTGTAAGTATAGGGATCTCCAAGCGGAGTTACGCCATCTGCAGGCTTTTGCAAGTGGATGTCTAAGTAATTGTTGCCCCAAACATGAGCCGTATCCTGCGATGCCTTCTCGACGCCGTCAATGATAGGTCGAATCTCATAGGTGGAATCCAAAGTGCCTTCCATATCTACATAGTTCGTGCTTGATGAAATCGGAGCGGCATTTACCTTCTGATTGCTGCGATACAAATTAAAAGATATCGTATCCGGGTCGGTGCCAAGCATTCTCCAGCTGATAAAGACGCCTTCATCCGTCTTGACCGCAACCAAAGCGCGATGGAGATATTCCATCTGCCGGTTTAATACGGTAACTGCAGGTGTAACGAGCATTTCGGACAGCGGCGAGATGCCGCCGGCGCTTACCGCAGTAACCTTGTAATAGTAAGGAATAGTGGTCAGTACTTCATGATCCGTATAAGCTGTCTCCCGCGTTCTCCCGATCAGCTGGTAACTGCTGGTTTCCTTCTTCGAGCGGTAAATATTGTACGTAATCGCACCTTCCGCAGCATTCCAACTGAAGGTGATGTCGTTCTTGTTAACCGGTCCGATGACGAGATTTGCCGGGGCAGCCGGAATCGGCTCAGCCGGGTCGATCACTGCCACTTCGAGCGGCAGTGAAGGTTCCGTTTCAACTCCCGCCTGGTCGATTGTCGAAACGGCATAAACATATTTCATCCCTACGTCAACCGTTGTATCGGTATACGAGTTTGTTTCTGTGCTGCCGATCAATTGGGACTCATTCGTACCGCCGGTTTGACGGTATACATTATATCTCACCGCTTCATCTGCCGATTTCCAGGAAATTGCTGCGGATGGATGCTCAGGGTCCAAATCGAGCCCGTCAACCTTTAATTCGGACGGCGCAAGCAGAATCGGCGTAATCTCAATTCCGTTCACAATGCCTGTCGAACCGCTGAATAAAAAGTTCATCTGTCCGTCCTTAACCGAAACTTGCGGAATGACTTTCTCCGTGTAGTTCTGCTTTGGAGCGGAAACGGTGCCATAGCTCTTCCCTTCAACGGCAATATCCGTTCTTGCGCTGCCGAGGAAATCGCCCACGTAAACCTTAACCGAGTATAGACCATTCGGCAAATCCGTTTTAAACTCCCAGCGAGCATTGAAATAACCGAGCCAATCGCGCAGCAGATCACCGCCGGTACCCCGGTCGCGCCCGATCATTCCGGCCGTATCAGTGATGCCGTAGCCCAGTTCGGGCGTGTATTTTGTCGAGAGATTCACTCCGGTATATCCTTCGGCAACCGGTGTTCCAGCCAAACCAAAGTCATATTTATACACCGCATTCTTTGACTTGATGACTACAACATCCGACAGTTCCGACTCGCCTTTGCCGTTTACCGCGGACACGCGCACGTTGTAGGTCTGGCCGTCCTTCATCCCTGTCATGTTGATTAACGGAATCGTGGCCGTTCCGATTATTGCATAGTCGGTATCCGATTCAAGCTTACGATAAATGTTGTAAATATCCGCGCCAGCTGTCTCGTCCCATGTCAGCGTAGCACCGGCATTGCTGATGTTGCTTGCTTTTACGCCCGTCGGTTTAGCCGGCACTTCGGCTGGTTGCTCGATATCTGTAACATACTGGGCAAGCGGAAGATCCAATTGCCCGATACCGCCGGATAACAGACGGGCGAGTTGGATCGCCCCGTACTCCTGGAAGTGAGTATCATCAGCGTTGCCGTTCGGGAAGGCCGAATAAATTCCCGGCGCCAAATGAAGGAATACGGATAATGATCCCTCCGGTCCGATCGAATCGTAGTATGCGACACTGAGTGTGCTGAGATCGACCAGATCCACATTCATCTCCGCTGCCAGTTCCTTCATTTTGGCGACATATTCGGGAAAGCTTACATTGAATTTGCCGGTTTCAGCATCGAAACTGCGGCGACCCATCGGCGTCACCAGGATCGGCGTCGCCCCGCGCTGACGCGTACCGACAACATAGCTTCTCAGATATTCCTTGTAATCGGCCGGGGACGCATATCGTTCTGGAACGCTGATCGTCGCGTCATTATGTCCGAATTGGATCAGGAAGTAATCACCCGGCTTAATTTCCCGCAGGATGTTGTCAAGTCGGCCTTCCACAATGAACGATTTGGAGCTCCTGCCCCCGATCGCCTGATTGTCAAACGTAATATCAGTGGTGAAAAACCGCTGAATCATCTGTCCCCAACCGGCTTGCGGCTTCCAGTAAGGGTCGTAGGTTTGCACGGTGGAATCACCGGCTATAAAGACCGTTGGAAGTTCACCGGCAATCCGGTCCGGAAGCTTCGATATGACAACTCCGTTCAGTTTCGGAGCGGCGCCAGTGAATCCCAGATTCAACTGACCGTCCACCAAAGCGATATCAAAGGTACGCTCGATATAGGCCCCGGCAGAAACGCTTGTGTTCTGGATTTTCTGAATCGTTTCGGCAACGACGCCTGTCTCTGTCGCTTCCAGCGCATCGCCCGAAGTGATTGTAACGGAGTAATCGCCGTTTGGCAGATCGATGTTAAATGTGGTGTCTCCCGGCGTAATGAAATCCGTTTTCAAAGCATCCGCCGTGCCGCGATCCACAGAACCGACCTTGGCCGGGTCCGCGAATCCGTATTTCAGCACCGGATCATATGCGGCAGCAGATGAAACGCCGAAATACCCGTCCTGAAGCGCTCCTGATCCAAAATCGAGGCGGATCGGAAGCCCGTCTGGGAGCGGCTGCTGCTGCTGCGGTGCTTGATACACCGTACTTTGCGCAATGTTCGACCCTTCGGAGAGTCCGGCCTCATTAGACGCTTTCACCTGATAGTACCAAATTGACGAAGTATCCGTAGAATCGGTATACGTCGTTGACGGTACACTGCCGATTTCGGCAAGGCCCAAATCAGGCGTATTAGAACGGTAAACTGTATACCCGGAAGCGCCTGCAGATGCAGCCCACTGCAGCGTTACCGTTTGCCCGCCGACGGCAGATACGATAAGATTCGCCGGTGCCGGAGGAGCGGACGGAGCCGTCGCGACAACCTCCTCGATAATCATGCCGTTCAGGTAACCGCCAGCCCCTGCGCCGGTCACACCTACCGTCAGTTGGCCGTCTTGAACGATAGTGCGATAGGTTGCGCTTGCGGTCGCTTGCCGGCTGCTGATCGTTCCAGCCAATTGGCCTTCAAGCGTGATGTTCGTCTTTGTTGTCGACGTACCGGCCAGCCTGTCTCCGGAATAAATCGTCACGTTGTACTCCCCGTTAGGAATATTCGCTTTGAACGTATAGGCGGTGCCCAGAATAAAGTCCGCTTGCATATCATCGTCGGCCGTCGCGCCATCTCCGCGATCCCTTGAGACAGTGGCCGCTTCGAGACCATAGCCAAGCTCCTCCGTATACAACAACCCGTCATGAACTTGAATGAATCCTTCCATCACAGGACTCGTTTTTGTGCCGAAGTCAAATTTCTTGACGTACGGTTCTGCGGCGGAAGCCTGGACTGCTGCACCCCCTCCTGCTCCTGCAGGCAGCAAACTCATGCATACCAATATGAAGCTCATTGCAGCGGCAAGCGCTTTGGATATGATTCTCGTTCTGATCCCAGCCATAAAAGTAATAACCTCCTTTGATTAGTGGATAAAGAAATGAGATAACTAAAACGTTTCGCTCCTTTTTATGGAAGTGCTTTCATTTCGAATTATACGTGCCACGGAATACTAAACAATGCAAAATACCGTCTTTTTTGTTCACAAAACAGAGTCGCAAGAAAACCCTGTTATTTGCACCTTTTTATCTGATTTTTATATTCAGTTCCCTCTTGATACTTCGTATGATGAGAAGACAAGCGAATATGGACATGAAAATAACAAAATGGGGGTTCTTTGAGATGAGAGGAATTCGAATATGGATGATGGTCTTGCTGCTGTCGGGTGCCTTCGTCCTGCCTGTTTACGCTCATGATGAATCGCAAAAGGAAGATCCAGAGCTTCAGCGGGAAATAACCCGGGCTGAATATGCCAACATGCTGGCTTCGCAATTGAAGCTGGAAGCGGACAAAGTAACCTCCTACTCCGATACAGAGAAGCATTGGGCGCGAGACTATATCGGCGCAGTCTGCAAAGAAGGACTCATGACGGCCGATCGAAACGGCAAGTTTCATCCCGATGACAAACTGTCCATGCAAGAGGCCGCGGTCATTATGGTGCGTGTCCTCGAATTAAACACGAAAGGCCTCGAGGCTCCGAAGGGCCGCAAGGTTTCCTCATGGGCGGCAGTCTATGTGGCGGCTGCTCTGGACAATGATGCGATGGTCGATACAACCGATTATACGAAACCGTTGAAATTCTATGACGCTATTACGACGATGGAGAAAATTGATAACTATATTACAGAGAAGGAAGTTTGGAAGAAGCTCAGAGGTTTGAAGTAGTTGATTGAAAAGCCGGAGAGGACTGGTGCGAATGAACAAACTTCTGCGCATAAGCATTATTTTTCCCGTTTTCTTCTTCCTGCTGCTTGTTCCTTTGCAGGCAGCGATAGCTCATACGGCCAGCTATGGGTATGCCAAATGGCATGTGTCTGACCTTCGGGCGGAATGGACGCTGGTGGTCGACAGCAAGTCCATCATGGAGCTGGGTCCGATCGATGAAGACCGGGACGGCAAGCTCTCCTATGAAGAAGCGGCTCACGGCTGGCAGTCGTATGTACGCCCATATCTCGAAGATAAGCTGAACGTCCATGTTAATGGTGAAGCCGCTGCCTATCAACTGGATTCATTAAGCATCGTAAACGGCAGCGAGCTGCAAATGGCTTTCCATCTTGACAGTAAATGGCCAATAACGTCGTTCAAGGTGGACTATCGCCTGTTTTTCGAGAATTCGGCCAATCAGCATCAGAACATTTCCCTTTTCTACTTGCCCGATCATCCCGATTCGCCGATAGAGCATATTTTCAAAGCGGATTCGCAAACCTGGGAAGGCAGAAGCTCGGACACTTCTTCCGGACTGGAGCGATTTATTCCATTTATTATGCTTGGTATGGAGCATATCCTAACCGGATACGACCATATCTTGTTTCTGGCTTCGCTTCTAGTCATCGGCTTGAGCTTCAGAAGTGCAGTCTCGATCATTACCGCATTTACCGCAGCGCACAGCATCACTCTGATATTAGCCGCTCTCGATATCGTCCATTTCAATCCGAGGTGGATCGAGATTGCAATCGCGCTTACCATCTGTTACGTAGCTGCGGAAAATATTTGGAAACGGGAGTTCCGTTACCGATGGGGACTGACTTTCTGCTTCGGGCTTATACACGGCTTCGGATTCGCAAATGCGCTTGCGGAAATCGCCATTCCCAAATCGCATCTGGCCTTCTGTCTAATCGGCTTTAACCTGGGTGTGGAAGCCGGACAGCTACTTCTGATGTGTGCCATTCTCCCTCTGATATTCGCTATGAGCAAATTCAGGCGCATTCCGTTTCGGCATGTCACAACCTGGGTATCCGCCGTCATCCTCCTGTTCGGCCTCCTGTGGGCAATCGAAAGAGGGTTCGGGCTTGCTTTATAGGCTGCATTCACACCACTCCTGTAGCAGGAGCAGAATAGAAGCAAAGAGGCTGTCGATCTGTATCGACAGCCTTGTCTTGTAACTACTAGTCCAAAATTATCCGTTAGCGTGATAGAGTCATCTGCTAAATCATTTACCAGTTTCCCCCGAACCATATTGTCCCAATCTCATAGTAATAATATATCGTACTTGAAGGGGGGATCTCCATGCTTGTTAAAATTTTGAATCGTTTTCTCGGGAAATTTGTTGTGCTTAAAACGGTTTCAGCGGAAGAAATCGGAGGCCGAGTCATAAAAGTAAACAATGGAATAGTCGTATTAAAAACATTACTGGGGACGAAAATATTTATACCCATTAATAAAATCATTGCTGTAATTACTCGGTAAATATATCAATAGAAAAAAGGAAGCAAATAAAAGGAGCAGTCATTATGATTGCTCCTTTCCTCACCTGTTTGGAGTACAAATTACTGCTCGTCAATCAGCTCCAGCTCGTTCATTTCACTGTCCAGTATTTGTCCTTTCGAGCCGAAGCTTTCATTAATCTCTTTCGGCGCTGCAGTAATAGACTTCGGCTTGGATTTCTTTCTTATATGCTGACGGGTACCACCGATATCATTTTTTGGAGCTCTGTTTTTTTTGACGGGGGTTCTGGAAATTTTAGGAGTTGCGGGAATGACGGGAGAATTGGGAGTGCTGGGAATGATGGGAATACTGGAAAGTTGTTTGGAGCGCGTCTTAATAAGGCTAGCCGGATTTGGCCTCTGGACAAAAGTTACGTTTTTATAGTAAGAAAAAGGGACTTTCGTAAAAAAAGGCACCGAATTTCGTTTTTTCATGCTGCCGCCCCCCTTCCTAAATAATATGAAACCATTATTGTAATGTATTCAAAGACGTGAATCTTTGACTTCCGCAGGTACATAACGGCTTAGCCTATTTAGGATTCATGATCCAGATATTCCCCACAAAAAAAACCCGTTGCATTGCGAAATTAATCGCAAACAACGGGTTTACATATCTTCGTATGGTGGCTAAATCTTCCACAATGTCAGGCAAAAAATATCTCTATTTAGCTGCTTTGTATGTAAATTCAATACGAAGAAGCTTGTCACTGGCGGTCGTTCGGCTAAAATCCTCATACGAATAACTGCAGCTGGCGACCCCCTTTTGATTGGCCATTGCCTTCTTCATATCCGAGGGTATTGTGGCTCCCTTCATATAGCGGAGCACTAATTTCGGCTGTCGATTCGTAACGGCGATACGGATTTTAGCCGTTAAGCTTTGCAAATCCACTGCTGTACGGGCATCCGTCAGATAGGTATAACCGATTTGCTCATACAGAGCTTTATAAAATGCAGCGTGCGATGAATCTTTGACTGTCAGCGAAGTTAAGACTTTATCATACGCAGTCACAGCTGCCGGATATAATGCTGAAGGCTTCCAATAGTGATCTGTCCGCATCTGAGCATCCATCAAATTGTAATAATCGTATTCCACGCGCCCGGGAGCATCTGGTGTTGGATCATCCCAAGTCGTGTCGAGATGGTACCACTTGCCGCCGATTTTGACAAGGTTCCACGTATGGCTGATGCCCCGCGATGAACCTTCTACGATTTTTACCGGAATACCAGCTTGCTTCATCATTTCAAAGGTGATAAGGGCGTAGCCTTGACAAACGGTTGTGCCATTAACAAGTCCATCATAGGCCGAGTGAGAGACGAGACGTGTGTCATACGCGATATGGCTTACGATCCAGTCATGAATCGCCTTCTCCTTCTGATGGTCCTTCATGCTAGGCGTCAGGATCTTGCTAAGCGTCTGGCTGATGCGTTTCTTCACTTCATTCGTCTGCGGGAGTGTCTCCCAATAGGTAAAGCGAAACTTCACCTCTGCGGTTTCTCCATCCGCAGTCGCGTTATAGCTGTACCCTTTAACGACATAATGCAAATAATCATCTGCATTCAGGACCTTGTTCCATGCTGCATTTACATCCTTCTTCAGTGATGCCAAGACTTCCTGAATAAGTGAACCGGGCGGAACTGACACGCTGTGTTAATGCGGTCGTTAATTCCTTTGTTAATCGG
The DNA here is from genome assembly GCA_963793665.1 of uncultured Paenibacillaceae bacterium. Classification (GTDB taxonomy): domain Bacteria; phylum Bacillota; class Bacilli; order Paenibacillales; family Paenibacillaceae; genus Paenibacillus_Z. The sequence goes on along the minus strand of CAWCBD010000002.1, from coordinate 21,120 downwards.
TCTTGCGAAGCTGTCCCCGCCGTTACATACACAGAAGCGGGAGAGTCAACCCATGCCGGTACCGAAGAGGTTCCTGCTATGACCCCGCAGACTACCAACACTTTCATCCATTTTTTCATTCGGTTATTTTCTCCTTCCATCTATCATGGATTGATAAAGGAAAAGGACTCTGATTCTCAGAGTCCTGGTTTGCCTTCTTCTATGATATGCAAATCTATTACGTATAATATAGCATAGTGAACTTTATTTTTCGACCAGATAGCCTCCTATTCGTTCCGGTTTACTTCTGGCCATCTCCGATGCTCCCTGGGACATTGATCATGAGAAGTTCAGCCGTCGTTTCGCTGGAAGTTCTCATATATTCCTCTCCCCATTCCACTAACCGCTCCAATAAGGGGATGAGTTTCAGACTGATCGGTGTAAGTGAATATTCAACTTTTGGCGGGACCTGCCGGTAAACTTCGCGATGAATCAATCCATCGCTCTCGAGATCCCTAAGCGTATTTGTGAGCATAGATTGGGTCACCCACGGGAGTGTCTTGTGAATATGGCTGAATCGTTTTGGCCCGTCATGGAGCATCCACAATACAAAAACCTTCCATTTCCCTCCGATTAAGCTCTGTGCTGTAAACATGGGACATTTCAGGAACTCTTCCCCATACTTCGACATTGTAATTCCTCCAATAGTATGTTTTTTGATACTATCTATGAATAATAATAGTACTTGTTTTTATCAGGAGTATCCCTTACCTTAAGTATTGTAGCAAATACTTAACCGAATAGGGAGAGAGGTGTGATATTTTTTTGCACTATAGTGTAACTGATGTAGTTACAATTTTTAATAAAAGGGAGGATATATTCAGGTGAAAATACGAATCGCTTCAATCTCGATAGCCGGACTGTTACTTATTTCTTCCCCGATATCGGCTTCCGCTGGCGGTACTAAGACGAATATTAATATTGTAATTGACGGGCAGCAGGAAGTTTATGCGGATGCCCCAATGTTACAAAACAATCGTGTGCTGCTGCCGCTCAGAGCCGTTATGTCGAAACTGGGTAATCCAACTGATAACGAACACATGATCTGGAACCACCGTGAAAAAAGCGTCACGATCCATTATGGCGACTCCAAAATTTATGTCCGGGCAGGCAATCAACAAGCGTATGTAAACGATAAACCTTTAACCCTTCCTGTGGCGCCAATAATATCTGAAAGCGGAAAATTTTATATTCCAGCAGAGTTAATTAAACAATCCATGAATAAGGAAGTAACATGGGACAAAGCAACCAAATCCGTGGTCATTTCAACAAGCAATAAGGGGAAAGCGGTCGAGGTTCTGAAGAGCTTCGAAACCGGAGATCCGGCAGCCATGGAGAAATGGATCAATCCCGATAAATACATTCAGCATAATCTTGCTTTTCCTAGCGGAAGGGAGGCTCCGATCTCCGCAATTGGACAACTGAAGGGCGCCGGCGTGAAATATGATGTCAAAAGAGTGTTTCAGGACGGAGATTATGTGGCCGTTCATTCGGAGGTTAACCTCTTCGGACCCAAGGCGGTATTCGATATTTTCAGATTTGAAAAAGGAAAAATCGTCGAGCATTGGGATAACATTCAGGATTTGGCTGCACCCAATCCGAGCGGTCATACAATGGTTGACGGTACGACGGGGATCATAGACCGAGACAAAACGCAGGATAACAAAGCTTTAGTGAAGAAATTCGTAGAAGATGTTCTGATGGGCGGGTACATTGAAGCGATGCCGAGCTATTATGATGGTGACAGTTATATTCAGCATAACCCGATGGTCGGGGATGGCTTGAAGGCGGTCATGAAGTCTTTTCAGGACCTGGCCAAGCAGGGCGTCACCTTCAAATACGAAAAAATTCACATGGTGATCGGCGAGGGGAACTTTGTTTTAGTTGTAAGTGAAGCGAAAGTCGGTGGCAATACCGCTTCCATCTATGACCTTTTCAGGGTGGAAAATGGAAAAATCGCTGAGCACTGGGATATTTTCGAGGCCATACCGCCTCAAGATCAATGGAAAAATACGAACGGTAAATTTTAAAATTTCAAATAGAGGGAAGGAAATTTAACATGGCTATTATCATTACAGGCGCTACAGGTCAACTCGGAGGTCTCGCGGTGCAGCATCTTCTGGATAAAAAGGTGCCCGCAAATCAAATCGTGGCTGTTGTCCGCAATGTGGAGAAAGCCGCTCCTCTGGCCGCACTGGGAATAGAAATCCGTCACGGCGATTATAATGACGGGCCTTCGCTCGAGAAAGCTTTTGCCGGTGCCTCCAAAATTCTCTTCGTCCCAAGTCCGGACGCTCATGATGAAACGCTTCGCATGGCTCAACACATAAACGTTATACAGGCAGCCAAGAAGGCCGGAGCAGGTCATATCATCTATTACGGATTTGCCTTCGGTGAGCATTCCAAGCTGCCTCTTGCCCTCACTGATGTTGTCAGTGTTTATTCCTTCTGTATAATAAAGGATAAGAAGCAAAGCTTGACCGCTTATACTAACGTGAGGGAGTTCTTTCATTGCGTAAGTTAACCGCTAGTTCTGGATCGATTTTGTCTAAAAGGGCTCTTAATCGTGCGCTACTGGAACGCCAACTGCTGCTGCGCCGCTCGAAGCTTTCTGTGCTGGAGGCCATTAATCATCTCGTCGGTTTTCAGGCACAAGCCCCTAATCCGCCTTATTACGGACTGTGGACGCGGCTGGAAGGCTTTTGCCAAGAGCAGTTAACGCAGCTTATGATCGATCGCCAGGTTGTACGGATCGCGTTAATGCGCGCGACCATTCATCTGGTTACTGCGGAAGACTGCTTGATGCTTCGTCCCCTGCTGCAGTCTGTATTGGAACGCGGCCTAAAGGGTGCATTCGGCAAACAGCTTGAAGGGATTGACCATCAGGCTCTCATCGCTGCAGGCCGAATGCTGGTCGAGCAGCAGCCCCGGACATTTCATGAACTGGGCAAAATGCTGCAAGAACAATGGCCAAGCTATGATCCTGCTGCTCTAAGTGCGGCTGTCCGCACATGGGTTCCTCTCGTTCAAGTACCTCCTCGCGGTTTGTGGGGCGAAAGCGGGCAGGCCGTGCATACGTCATCCGAACAATGGCTTCAACGCCCTCTCTCCGCGGATGCGTCAGCTGAAAACTTGATTCGCCGATATCTAGCCGCATTTGGCCCGGCATCCCTCAAAGATATGCAGGTATGGTCCGGCTTAACTAAGCTGAAGGAGGTCATTGAAGAGCTTCGTCCATATCTTCGTACCTTCTATGATGAGCAAGGCATTGAGCTCTTCGATTTGCAGGATGCTCCATTACCCGATCCAGCCGTACCAGCCCCGCCTCTTTTCTTGGGGGAGTTCGACAATATGCTCCTTTCTTACGCTGATCGATCCCGCATCATGAGCGACGAGCATCGCAAGCGAATTTTCACCGCAAATGGAATTATTCGGGCAGCCATACTTATCGATGGCTTTGCCTGCGGGATATGGAGAATCGAGCGTGAACGCAACAGCGCTGCTTTAGTCATTGAGCCATTCATGCCGCTTTCGCATTCTGACACGATAGCACTCACTGAAGAAGGCACTAAACTTCTCGCTTTCGCAGCAGCAGCGTTTAGTACACACCATGTTCATATTCTCCCTTCAAAATAATCAACCGTCGCGCCCACCGATTCGATGTGTTACCAAAAGGTACTAAGAAAGGAGCAAGGCCCATGTTCGAGCATCTCGTTATCTTCAAATTCAACTCCGCTATTACGAAGGAGCATGAGCAAGTGCTTCTGAGCAAGCTGCAAGGTCTAAAACAGACTATCCCAGGCATCATTGCTCTCACCGCAGGGCTTAACGTAACGGAGGAGACAGATAATATTCATGGCTTTTCCTTGGGACTTCGTGTAACCTTCGAAAGCCAAGAAGCGCTCCGTGAATATGGGCCCCATCCGGCGCATCAGGATTTCGTGAAAGCACTGGATGGTGTGCTCGACAGTGTGGTCGTTGTCGATTACCCGATTGCGTGACTCATAAGCAAGTGATTCATTAGCTCGAAAAGAACGCCATCATTAGGCTCTGCAGAGCCCAGCGATGGCGTTCGTTAATTACAGCTTCTTACCTTACTTGCCAGAGTAGCGTTCCTCCAACTGCTCTAGGGTCGGGCCGTAAACATCTGGCACCTTTAATCCAGCTTGGCTGATTAAGACCGTCATTTGCCTCCAAAACCATTTGCATCGGACAAAACTCCAACTATTGAAAATCCAAGTTTTTAATAAAATTGGTTATCAGCCCCACAAGACAGATTCTCTTAAATCATATAAACTAGAGTAAGTCTATAACGACCTGATTGGAGCGGAGTATGATGTCTGAAATTAATAGCAACGTGACATCCTTGAATGCACTTAGAACCTGGAAAGCCATTCCCCAACCGTTTAGGGACAAGCTCGTTCGCAATGTGTTTTGCGGTACCTGCAAAGGCGCGGTAGAAATTATCCAATACAACATCGTAGAGAATAATTATGGACTTATTTTAGAAGGAAAATGCCGCGCATGCGGCGGTTCAGTAGCCCGTGTTGTGGAGAAGGAATAGCCTATCACAAAGAAAAAGTCCCGATCTGGCCTGCCAAATGCAGCTGGATCGGGACTTCTTTATTACTTGCTTCCGTCCGCGATGAAAGCGTCAGCTGTGATTTGAAAAATTCATCACCCTCTTGTAAATTACTCAAATTTGAGTATACTAAGAATAGTCAAATTTGAGTATACTGAGATATAAAGGAAAGGAAGTTGATGTATGGACGCAAAGAAAAGCAATGTAAAGCTGGTTATTGCAGGACTGCTGCTCGGTCTCTTCATGGCCGCGCTGGATCAGACGATTGTCTCGACTGCCATGACCAAAATTATCGAACAGCTCGGCGGGCTCGATAAATTCGTCTGGGTTTATTCTGCTTACATGATCGCTATGGTAGTATCGACGCCGATCTTCGGCAAGCTGTCCGATATGTACGGACGCAAAAGCTTCTTCCTGGCTGGATTAGTCTTATTCATGCTGGGCTCCATCCTGTGCGGAACTGCACAAAACATGGAGCAGTTAATTATTTACCGCGCTATTCAAGGTATCGGCGGCGGCGCCCTGATGCCGATCGTATTCACGATTATTTTCGATTTGTTCCCCGCTGAGAAACGAGGCAAAATGATGGGACTCTTCGGTGCTGTATTTGGCGTTTCCAGTGTATTCGGTCCTATTATGGGCGGATTGATTACCGACAACATTAGCTGGCGTTGGATCTTCTACATAAATGTGCCCATAGGCATATTGGCTGTAATCTTCATTGCCAAAGCTTATCACGAATCCAAGAATACACGGAAGCAAAGCATTGACTGGGCAGGCGCTATTCTACTCACAGCAGCCATTCTCTGCTTGATGTTCGGATTGGAGCTTGGCGGATCAGACGGCTGGGCATGGGGGTCAGCCAAAACGATCTCCTTATTCGTCGCTTCGGGCGCCATGCTGATTATATTCCTATTCGTGGAAACGAAGGCTAAGGATCCTATTATTCAGCTCAGCTTATTCAAGACACGCGTGTTCACAAGCAGCATGATGATCAGCCTTCTATATGGGGGAGTCATGATCTCCGCAGCGACTTATATTCCGATCTTCATTCAAGGCGTCTTCCACAAGACCGCAACGGAAACCAGCTCCGTTCTGACGCCAATGATGCTGGGCGTCGTGCTTAGCAGCCAGGTTGGCGGGAGAATCGCCAGCATGTTCAAATTCCGTGACATTATGCTTGTGTCCGCTTTGATGCTGCTTATCGGTACGTCCTTGCTTGGATTCGCAATGGATACAACGACAAGCCGGCTAATTATTACGCTCTATATGATCATTGTCGGACTTGGTATGGGCGTATCCTTCTCCCTGCTTAACATCTCGACACTTAGCTCCGTACCGCCGCAATCTAAGGGCTCGGCTTCTTCGCTGATCACTTTCTTCCGGACGATCGGTTCGGCGCTCGGCGTAACCGTATTCGGTGCTTTGCAGAAGTCACAATTTCAATCGGGCATCCAAGACATACCTAATATTAACGCAGAGATGGCTGCCAAAATCAAAGGCGGTCAAGCGCTTCTGAATCCGGCTGTTCAAGCAAAAATGGGTATATCTGCTGAAATCGTGAACGCACTGCTGAGTAAACTCGCTGATTCCATCATCTTCATCTTCCAATGGGCTGTTATTTTGCCGGTCCTCGCTATCGTGTTTGCGCTCTTGATGGGACACGCACGACTGGAAATAGCTAAGCAAGCTCCGCAAGGCGCACCTGGAAAACAAGGCCCTAAGGGCGATGGAGCCGGCAAACCCGAGCCTTCTTACCGAGGAGGTTAACCTCCATGTCCATGAGGTTAATGATTCTGGGGCTCTTGATGGAACGGGATAGTCACCCGTATGAAATACGTCAAACGATTAAGATGCGGAATTGGAATGAGTCCTTCAAGCTAAGGGATGGATCGCTCTATTATGCGGTTGACCAGCTCCGCGCGGACGGATTAATCGAGGCTGCGGAGGTTGTTGCCGTGCCTGGCGACAACAGGCCGGATAAGACCATCTATCGGATTTCGGATAAAGGAAAGGCCGCCTTCCTTGATTTGATCTATGCCCAATGCAGTCAGATTTCGTATCCGCAGCATCCGCTGTTTCAAGCACTGCCGTTCATCCGGCATAGTGAACCGAACAAGGTGGAGGGCTTAATCAGAGAACAGCTGGCTGCCTGCGAAGCCCGGGTTGCGCGCATGAAGACCATTCTTGAAATAAAAGAATCTTATCTGCCTAACGGATCGGCTATGATGATTCGCGGCTTTATTCAATTCGGTGAGACGGAGCAGCTCTGGCTGACAAACCTCCTTGCCGAGGCGCGCGCAGGAACACTCTTCCAAGCATCTAAATGGACGATGGAAGAGATTGAAGCCCACATAAAGTCCCTTTCTCACAGCGAATAATAAATCAAGAAGAGCCGCCCTGACCGTCGTAACGGTTGGAGCGGCTCTTCTTGGTCTTGCTGTTGAATGGCCGGTTATGTGAGTATTGCTTTCCTTACTTTGCTGTAGAGGTTGTTGTTGTCGTTGTACTAGTTGTTGTGCCGGCAGCTGGATTGGACCCCTCGGCTGGTTTGTTCTTATCTTCAGCTTCCGCTTGAATGAGTGCCTGCTGCCCCTTCGTTTGTGCGGCTGCAAGCGCATCATCAATCGACTTCGTTCCGTCAAAAGCACTCTTAAGCTCCTGCTGCGCGATGCTCACAAACTGCATGTAGAAATTTTGCGGGAGCTTCTCGTAATCCTTGTATAGTGATGATTGCACCGGCTTTAAGCTGTAGAAGGCTTTCATATTATGATTATCTTGATCTACCAGATACTTGATGCGAACCGGAAAGTTGCCATTCTGTATCTTCGAGGTGACTCTTGCATATTCTTCGCTCGTTACGTAGCGGATGAACTCTTTGGCTGCATCAGCATTCACTGTTTTTGCGTTAATGGCGAATATTTGTCCAAATGACATGCCGGTGCTGTTGTCTGGGTTTTGCGGATCGACAGGCATGGTGACCATATCCCAATTCTTGATCGCTTTATCCTTGACGGCTGTTTGTGCTTCCTTGATTTGATCCATCAGGTAGGCACTTTCGATCTTCATCGCAAGCTTCCCCGAGATAAACGGATCACGAAGCAAATAATCCTCGTAGCTGTTAGAGCTGGAACCGCCACCCGGCTCCTCCGTATATACTGAACCCGATTTTAGTCCCTTAATCGTGGTCTCGAATACCTTCTTCCATGCCGGTGTATGAATGGTTACCTGCTTTGTTGCCGCGTTGACCATGCTCAAATTCTGAGTGCCGCCTATCATGCTGCTCAGTTGAAACACATCACTGTTATAACCAAAACTCAGCCCATACACCCGCTTGTCCTTAGCCCCATCGGTCGGGAACCGCTGCGCCAGCTCGAATAGCTTTTCCCAGCTCATGCGATCTTCCGGAAGCGGAATACCATACTTATTGAACATATCCTTATTATAGAATATAGCTTGGCTGTAAAAGTTTGGGGAAAGCCCGTAAAGCTTGTCTCCTCCCAGCTCTTTCATATAATCAAGAAGGCCCGGAATAAGGGACTCCTTATTGAACTTCTCATCCTCCGTCATCGCGTCTAAGTCAAGCAGCTTGCCATCTGCAGCGTATTTGGTCAGCTGCTCTGGAGAAAGCATAATAATATCAGGCTGCTCCTTCTCGATGAACTTATCAAACAGAGCATTCATGTCCGCCTTTGGATCAGCGGAGGCATTGATTCTGATTCTGATTCGTAACGACGGTGATATCCACCTCCGGATGAAGAGCAGAGTAGAGCATGCCCAGCTGACTATAAAAAGACCTTTCATCATAATACATGACCTTCAGCGCCGAAGGTTCCTCGCTTTTTCCCGAATCGCCGCCAACTAGACTGCAGCCGGACAATACAAAAGATACGCCTACAGCACCAATCAGAGCAGTGCGCTTGTAGTTAAAACCTTTCAATTCATCCACTCCATTCCCAGATAAAAGTAAAATAACTTACAAATTCCTATCATATCATATAATAACCTACCAAATTCCATTTTTTCCTTAAAATATTATAAAGATGAAGCAATACGATCCTATTAACCCGCATCAAAAAAGACAGCAGCGCGGCTTACGGTCGCACCTGAGCTCATATCTCAATCTCTAGTATCATTTTACGATAGCAGCTACAAGTTATTTTATCTTTTCATTGATCATCATTTGATCTAGAATAGGAGCAAGCTTGGATTATTTTATACTCTGCCGTATTTATACGTAGGTTTCCTTTATTTAAAACGTACTGAAAGGGGTTTGCTGCAAGTATGAACTATTCTTTATGCATCGGAGCCTATTCCGGTAAAGACGAGATTTATCATCTGGAGAAAGTCAAAGAGCATGGGTTTCACGGACTTGAATATTACGCTTGGTGGGACATGATTGATATCAAGAAAACAGCCAAGGAGCAGGAACGAATCGGAGTTGGCATCAGCGCCACCTGCACCAAATTCATCAGCCTGGTCGACGAATCCATGCGGGATGCTTACCTGGAAGGAATCCAGCAGACGATAGAGGCTTGCCGAATTCTCAATATTCGCTCGGTCATTTCCCAAACCGGCAACGTCTTGGAGGGTATCTCTCGCGATGTCCAAAGACAAACGATGGTAGAAACGCTGAAGCGCTGCGCCCCGCTGTTCGAGGAGGCTGGCATCATACTAGAGGTCGAGCCTTTGAACGGGCTTGTCGATCATCATGGGCACTTCCTGCAGCGATCCGACGAATCAGTCGAAGTTATCGATCAGGTTGACAGCCCGAATGTTAAGCTTGTCTTTGATGTCTACCACCAGCAGATTACGGAGGGCAATGTTATCCGCAATGCAACCGGCTATATCGACCGTATTAATCACTACCACATTGCAGATAACCCTGGACGGAAGCAGCCCGGCACAGGCGAATTGAATTATGTCAACATTCTTAAAGCCATTAAGGCAACCGGCTTCTCGGGTTTTGTCGGTCTTGAATGTGGTTACACTGTGGATACAGACATCGCGATTGAGCAGTTTAAGCAGGACATATTGTCTCAGCTAGCCTAATCCAAATGCTGTAAATTTCATACGAAGAGCAAAACAACCCGGCAAAGGATGCCGGGTTGTTTTGCTTTTTTGCTATACAGTTCAAGCTCCTCATTCGCTACGCCCTGAACTCTTTGATTCGGCCATTTGGTGCTCTGCTTGCTTGCTTCCTCCATAATAATGTGAGCACCCAGGGTATTCACGAAGGTGTTCGGTTTTAAAGGGAATTTCGGTTTAAATTTAAATAAGTTAAATAATGTATCGTTTAATATGTTTGGAGTGATGTTGATTTGTTTCATTTATTTTTGATAACACATATCATTACTGGTCTTGTTTGCTTAATAACTGGCGTAGTTGCAATGTCTTCGAGAAAAAAGAAAGGGAAGCATACGGTATCAGGTGAGATATATCACTGGTCATATATATTGGTATTTGTTACTGCGGTTGTTATGTCTATTCTTCATTGGGAAGAAAGTGCTTATCTATTTTATATTGGTGTTTTTTCCTATGCTCTTGCTTTACTTGGTTATTTATCTGCAAAAATTAGATGGAAAAACTGGTTAGGTTCACATATAGGGGGAATGCTTGGTTCTTATATTGGCATAGTAACAGCAACTATTGTTGTAAACGTACCAAAAATTCCAATTTTAAATGAACTACCACCACTTTTATTTTGGTTATTACCAACGATTATCGGAACTCCACTTATATTCAAAGTCGGAAAAAAATATAAACCCAAAAAGAAAAAAGTATAAAAAAGCCTGCCGCGAGGCAGGCTTTCTACGTCACATCGGATTGCTTGTAACCAGCAGGACTGGTCAGGCATTTATCATCTTACGATTCCGGTTCAATTTCAAAAGTAACACGGTTTTGGTATTCATTCATCTCAAAATTACCGGCTTCCGCATTCTCAATTAACAGCCCATTGATACGTAAATTACGGAAGTAAACGCCATCGACGATTCTCGTTGCATCATAACCGGCAATGATTGATGGGTTCTCGCAGGTTCCATCATAGGAGATATTCTCAAACCGAATATTTTCCACACGGTTTCCAGGATACGGATTATATTTGGGATTATGAAACACTTGAACATCGAAGAGCCGTCCAAGCTCGAATGGTTCAATCCGGATATCCTTGTAGGTAACGTTTCGAACTGTATTCTTATCCCCAGCATTAATCGCCATACAGCCCCAATAGCCTTCCTGAGGCTCATGATGCTCCAGAATATCAATGTTATCAAAGAAGATATTTTCAATCACATCTCCATCATGCTCATGATCACCATGAACGCCTATCATCATAGGATGCGCAACATCTGCCCATAGAATCGAATTGCGTACACGAACATTTGAGGTATTGCCATTGAAATGCCCTCTGCTGCCGTATATAGCAATACAATCATCGGAAGTCCGAAGAAATACATCTTCAATGTAAACATTCGTACAGGACATCATATCGATACCATCGCACCATCCGCGTGTACTGAAGGCTTTAAAATCCCGGATAACAATATCTTCCGATTGACCGAGTAGAATACTATAATGCGGAGGATCGACAGATATAATACCTTCAACCGTAATTTTACGTGAGAATTCGATTTGCACACTCCGCCAATAGGTTGTTTTCTCAATATCCTTTAAATAAATGATTCCACGACCGCGAATGGTAACGTTATCAACATGATTGCAAATAAAGGATCCTACAACGACTGCACCGCCCGCTATATAAACCGTCGTCCCAGAAGGTATATGAAGGAGCCCATCCTCAAAACGATGCAGACCTTGACCGAAATAGAGCACATCAGCAGTTAGCTCATTTTCATCACCGAGTTGAAGCCGCCTAACCAAATCCGCTGCAGCATAAGTTCCCGGTTCGACATAGAGTGTGCGGCCCTCTTGCGGATCAGGCACATTGCCCTCCAATGCATTAGCAAAAAGATGCAAATTGTGAAATCTGTCGCCATTTACTTCAATGCTCAATTTACACGGACGGTCAAGCTGAAAAGTTACCGTATTCCCTTTGCTCGTATGCTCTATTTTGTTAGAGAGTGGACGAATCTCGAAGTGATCCACGGCAGCTCTCACGCTTGTCACTTCGACCTGGACGGAACCATTGAAATCAAACGAGGCCATCGACGTTTCGCGAACGTTATGCATATCTACTCGTACCTGGTACGCAAACAGCTGCTGCCATTCCCCGTTTGCCGTTCTTACTTTGACGATAAAATCATTATTAGCTGGTACTTCATGCGGAGCTGAGTACGTTATGAGTTTGGATAAAGTCTGAGTCAAGCTATTCCCTCCACTCGATAAAGGAAAGGTTGGAACAATTTCATGTTCCAACCTCTCTTCTTCTATTTGCTGTTTATGTTACTTCTTTAATTGATTTACATAAACCTGGTTAACCTCATCCGTTATTTCTTGTCCGCCGGATTTCAGCCAGCTTGCTTTAAAGTCATCAAAGTCTTTCTCCGTGTTAGATTCACCAGTAACAGCTTTAATCAGATACGTGTCCTGCAGGGTATTTAAATTCCCCCAATATTGAGCCTTGCTTGTCAGTACCACAGGACCTAAGATATCGGTCAGCGTCTTCACGCCGCTATTCAGCTTTTTCTGTAATTCAATTAACTCTGGCTTAAGTGAGTATTTGACTAACGAAGGATCCACGGCGTTAAGTGGATTGTAGAAGTTCCCTGCTCCAAATTTGACCGCCGCAGCCTCTGGTTCAGTTTTGGCAATTGCCAAATCTCCCTGCATATCATACGATTTGCCTTTCTCACCAAAGCTGGTTAGCAGCAATCCTTCTGGCGTTGTTGATACATATTCGAGAATTTCGTATATTTTTTGGCGCTTTTTCTCATCCTTCTCCACCTGTGCGCCTAATAGAATAGGAGCTTGACGGGCTCCATATGCGAAACCATAAGACTCGCCAGCTGGGCCAACGACGGGTTTACCAGCAACGACGATCTGGCCCTTGTCTGATCCAGGTTTAGTTACGAAACCGGAGTCCTTGTCGAAATTGCCCCACTTCATGTTGTCAACCATACCGACTTTTTGGTTAGCGAACTTTTCATTAATTTGATTGTTATCTGTCGTAATGAATTCCGGGTCAATAAGACCTGCTTTATACCATGTATGAAGAAGGGCAAGAGCAGAACGCGTTTCTTCTGTGATGGCCCCGTATACAACCTTGCCATCAGCACCTAGCTTAAATTGATACGGAGACACGCCATAAGCTGAGAATACCGAGGTAAATGCTTGTATCGGAAGCTTGCCTCTGCCAGTCATACCGTAGGTGTCCTTCTTACCATTTTTATCAGGATCATTATTGACGAATTTGGTCAGCACATCCTGAAGCTCTTCGAGTGTCTTCGGCGGTTCTGAATAACCGACAGCTTTCAACCAAGCCTCATTATAACCCGGAATAAATCCATCGTTGCCTCCTGGCCATACTCTTGGAATTCCCCAGTTTTTATCTTTGTACTGGCCAACTGCCCATGCTCCTTGATCTACAGAATCGATTGCTTTTGCAAGGTTTGGCATAAATGTACGGATTTCATCTGGAGAAATACTTGCAATTATGCCCTGATCCGCCCATTGAGCCATATCGATCTCATTGGTATCGACCGGGAAAATATCAGGAATTTCTCCTGAAGCGAGCAGGACACTGAACTTCTCCTTCCAGCTTCCGCGTTCGAGCTTGATGTTCTTAATTTTGACATTGAACTTCGCTTCCAGCTGCTTCTGCACATAATTGTTATCCGCTTCAGGAGGGTTGAAGTCGTTGGCGATTGTGATTTCCATCGGCTGCTCTTGTATTTTCGACTACGGCTGTATTCTTCGGTGATGCTTGTTCCTTGTTACTGCTGTTATCATTGCCCGCACCGCAACCCGCTGTGATTAATGACAATAAAGTGACACCGATTACCAAACCTTTAACTTTCTTCTTTCTTTGCATCTTTTTTAGCCACCCTTTCGATATTGTTTTTCTATTTATTTAGACGGAATCAGCTAGAGCAGTTCCGTTAAATACATTATCCTTTAAGCGAACCAACGAGGATCCCTTTGACAAAATAACGTTGAAGAAAGGGATATACGACTAGAATTGGCAATGCCGTAAACATTATTACGGCTGCCTTTAAGGTCTCTGGAGCTTCCTGCTGCGGAGCAGCCTGCAGCATGGGATCTCCCTCTGCCGATATAACTAAACGCCTCAAGAAGAGCTGGAGTACGATCTTCGATTGATCCTGTAAATAGAGGAGCGCATCAAACCAAGCATTCCAATGGGAAACGGCGGACCACAATGCCAAAGTAGCTAGTACCGGCTTCGACAAAGGGATAATAATTCCGAATAGGATTCGCATGTCATTGGCTCCGTCAATCTTCGCTGAGTCCTCCAATTCATCGGGAATACCCATGAAGAAATTACGAAGGATGAGAAGCGAAAACGTACTGATCAATCCCGGGATAATGAGTACCCAACGTGAATCGATTAAACCAAGTGATTTTATGAGAAGGTAAGATGGGATTAGCCCGCCGCCGAAAAACATCGTGACGACGATAAACATCGTATAAAAATTGCGGTGCGGAAGATATCTTCTGGAAAGCGGATAGGCTCCCATCGCCATAAATAACAAGGTTAACGTTGTTCCGACGACTGTTCTAAACACCGTGTTCCCAAGAGCAACCCATACCGTATCGGTATGGAATACACGAGACCATGATCTGAACGAGATCTCCTGCGGGAACAAATGAATGCCAGGTCTTAATGCCTCTGCGGGTGTGCTTAATGAAATCGATAGCACATGCAGGAATGGGTAGAGCATCGTTATACTTATACACGCAATAAAGATAATCAGGAAAAATTGAAATATCTTTTCTCCTCGGGAAAGTTTCACCGCCGGTCACACCTTTCAGCCCATTTTTACGTAATTCCTTCTTGTCCCATCTTTTTCACGATATAGTTGGTCGACAGAACCAGTGCAAGTGCAATGATGTTTTTAAATAAACCAACGGCAGTCGTTAAACTAAATTGAAAGTTTTGCAGACCCACACGATAGACATACGTGTCCAGAACATCGGCCACCCCGTAAACGGCTGGTGAATATAGCGTGAGGATCTGATCAAACCCTGCATCCAGAACGCCTCCGACACGCAGAATCAACAGAATGGATATGACAGGAAGAATGGACGGAATCGTAATATGCAAGGTTTGTTTCCAGCGGTTTGCACCATCTAGCACTGCTGCTTCATAGAGCTGTGAATCCACGCCTGACAAAGCGGCCAAATAGATAATCGTCCCCCAGCCAATTTCTTTCCATATCGCGGAAGTTACGAGTGTAAACCTAAAATACTGTTCCGTTCCCAGAAAATAGACAGAATCTAAACCCAGCATCTGAAGAAGGTAGTTAACGACTCCGGTGCTTGGAGATAGCAGCGTAATTAATATTCCCCCAATAACGATCCAAGATAGGAAGTGGGGTAAGTAGGAAATCGTTTGAGCGATCCTTTTAAAGAAGGAAAACCGAAGTTCATTTAGCAGCAGCGCTAAAATAATCGGTGCCGGAAATCCAAAAACAATGTGATAAAAGCTGATCACAAGGGTATTTTTCATGATTCGCCAGAAATCAGGTGAGGATGAAAACAAATAATGAAAATGTTTAAAACCTACCCAGGGACTTCCCCAAATACCGTCTTTAATAAAATAATCCTTGAACGCAAGCTGAATTCCATACATGGGGCCATATGCAAATACGGCATACCAGATCAAGACAGGAGCCAGCAATAAAAATAAATACCGATTCTTTTTGTATTGTCTACAGGTTACTGTCCACTTGGAGGGCTCTTTTATCAATGCCCTTTGGTTTACGCCAGAACCTGTGACACTTGATGGGTTCATACGGTAAGCTCCTTTCAAATCCTGTGATTGAGGCCTCGTTTCACCTCCAAACTTTATAATAATGAAAGCGCTTTTACTATTGTAATATCATTAAAAGAATTGAAGAAATTAATGAAACGACGTGTAATTTCTTGCATTAAAAGAAATAACAGCCCCTCAGGGCTGTTATCATTAGATATTTTAAGCTGTAGTATTACTCTTCTGGTTCGCTTTGCGATATTGCACAGGCGTAACTCCGAAGCGAGCCTTGAATTTATTGTGAAAATATTGCGGATTGCGGTACCCCACACGGGTTGATATTTCCGCAACAGATACATTTATTTCATCTATTAGCATTAAGGCTGCTTTATCTAATCGGGTGCGGGTAAGATATTCGGTGAACGATTCATTCATGACCTCTCCAAACAGTGTGGAGACATAAGAAGGTACCAGCGAAGCAACTTCAGATAGTTTATTCAGCGAGAGATCTTCATGTAAATTCTCGTCAATGTAAGCCTTCAATTTAAGAATAACCCCTGAATGTGCATGATTTACTGATTCCCTTACGTGCACTGCGATCTGTTCGGATAACGATTGAATCGAATTAAGCGTTGCTTCAAAATTGTCTTTCTTCAAATCATCGAACAAACTGGAAGGGGGTATTGTTTGCTGCAGACCCAATTCAATAACGACATGATACAAGGTAGAAACAAGCTGGAGTACCGCTAATTCGACCGGTTCAAGCTGCATTTGTCCGTCTTCTATCGTCTTTCGAAAATCATCGATAAATTGTTTAATCGCATGCGTATTTCCCGCTTTCATAGCATTCTTGTAGGCTTCGAACGAGAATAGATGCGGTGTAGAGGTCAGCTTGGTGATCTCCGAATATAACATAATCGCTTCCTCACCGTGAAAAAAGCGGTACCGTGAAGCTTGTTTCGCATAGTGAAAAGAGATTGAGATTTCCTCTGCTGCATGTACGAATGTTCCGAAGGCGATGCCAACCCGATATTGTTCAGGGAGTTGTTGTTTCAGATGATACATCTCTTCTACTAATTGCTGCTCAGTCGTCTCATCATTAGTATCAAATAGGTAAATAACTGCTGTTTCATTGGCATTTATGCTTACAAATTCATATTGTCTTGTCCCTTTTGCCAATTGATTATAAATTTGCTCGATCTGATCCATACTATCTTCATTACATTGGATATACGCAGCTATATATCGGCCATCCTGCGGCAGGTGATCAAGATTCTCCAATCCTAAGGAAGCACCTAACACCAAATTCTTCATTTCATTTTGCTTCGCCCGCGACTCTAGAGATACAATTTTTTGTCCTAACGATTGAATCGTATTGCCGATCATCACAAATTCGTCGTTTACATGAGGCAAGCTTGGCTGATATAAGCTCTTTATATTTTGTACAAGCTTTTTCAGCGGTACATAGAATTTTCTCGAGATCATGTAAGCCATCAACAGACCAACAAGAAGCACCAGCAGACAGGTAAGAAAAATCTTATTTTTCATTTGTTCAGCTGATGATACAAAAGAATTTAACGGCCGAACCATGACGTACTGCCACCCTTGGGGCGACTGGAGATAATCAATAAATAACCCCCGTTTATCGTCATGAACCTGCCGCAAAGGTTTACCAGAGGCAATGGCCTGCTGCAAAAATTTTAATTCCTCTGGTTCATTTGCCGTTTGAATCATCACTTTTCCCGCTTGATCAAACATGTATAAGCGTTCAATGCCTGCTGTCAAAATATTAGCAGCCATCGTCTGCATATACTCCTGATCCACATCGACAAATAAATATCCTTTATTCCATTGCTTCAGTGTTCCGTATGGAAGCGCCATGACATACGTCATTACATGAGTTTCCATCCGGAAGCGTACGGCTGATCCACTTGCCCGGCGTGATCTGATCAAGCCGACTAAGGAAGGCTGCATCTGGAGAATTATTTGGGTTGATGTAGAAGGACGAATAGTCAATAACATAATTGCCTGTGTGAAAGTAAACGGTTATATTGGAAACGCCTTCATTTGCAAGCTGGAAAGTTTCTAACTCTTTACGAAACGAAGCAACATTGCTAATGTTTCCTTGCCATTTCGATGCCAGCAAATAACTCAAGATCGAATTATTTTGATTCGAGATCGTAGAAAAAGCTGTATTTCGAAGACCGTTCTCGTATTTTTTGAGAAGGGTATTTTCCATGTAATCCTTTGCAGTGACCAGCCTCTGTTGGCTGTCCTTTGCAATTTCTCCAACCATTAATTGATTGGCGGTTATGTAGAGGTATCCGCCGAGAAGTCCGATAATCACAACAGCAAGAAACGTGAAGGATAAGATCAAACGAGTGAACATGGTGACTTTGTACTTATAATTACGCGATTTGCTCATTCAAATCATACCCCCTGTGATACAAGTAAACGACTTTCTACTATTCTACCTATTATAAAACAATACTAAATTGATTGTCTCCAAACAAATAAAGTAAGAGCTTCATGGATAAAGGAATTATCCAAGAACTAATACCTTATCAATAACGAATCGGCTCGTCTATTGCAATATCATTTAAAAGAGTTCAATTTCTTTAAAATCCGGAGTTTTACAATAAAGATAAACGACCGCTTCACTTGATGCAATGTTCTGATATAGATTATCCAACAATTAAAAAAGAACAGACGACCGCTTCCCCACTGGGATGCGGCCGTCTTCCTTATATAGATCGTATTATTCTATTGTTTAATTCTCCAATTACTCTGCAATAGGTCTCATTGTTCGCAGCATGCCGTAAATGCCGTTCATCTGATCTTCCGGAACGAACTTAAATTCCGCTTGTTCCTTGCCGTCAATAAACGCAGCAGGGATTGGATAGTGCTTCGTGATAAATTCGCGTTTGTGCTCGGGAGCGGATTTCTCGCATACAAGCAGCTCGCCATTGACATAAATGTTCATGACTCGGTCATGATTGCAGGAGAAGTACGTCACCTGAAGCACATTATCGCTTCCCGGCACAACCTCCAGCTTATAGCTGAACCATCCTCCGGCATGTGCGACTCGTCCATTTTGACCGTCCCAAGCCCCGCCGAATGTTTCTTCTCCTTTTATCTCATGCTGAAGCTCATATTGATCATTTCCTACCTGGACGCTGTCAATCGTAGCTTCTTTAACAAGCTGCTCCAATCTGCCCCGCTCCAAATGCTGCTTCAGCTCTTTGGAGTCTGCTTCAACAATATTCCAGTAGATTCCGTACCTCTCATGATGCTGTTTGTAGTGCGGGGTAAAAATAAGCCGATTATCCTCATCCGTATTCCGAAGCTTAAACACAAGCTCATTATCTTCCTTCACAACATGCCGCTCGATATCTTCCAGCCACTGCTCCGGGCTCATACCCTTTGGAATAATAAAATCCTTCACAAGCATTTTACGTGTCGGTACGCTTACCAAAATTCCCGTTTGGGCCTGTGTAAGATCTTCGGTGCCAAGTGCCGCGCTCAGCACAACCGGTCCATATTGGAACCCGACTACATTGTTATTATCCGGCAGGCGTGAGATGAATACGTTCATGGGGAACGTTACAGTAAGTGTATCGCCATGGCTCCATTTTCGGTTGATGACGATGAATTGCTCCTTCGGTTTCCAACTCTATAGGCTCGCCATTTAATTTCGCTGAGATATCGCCTCTTACCCAGTACGGGATGCGGAGATGGAGCTTCAACGCTCTATCCTGTCTATCTTGGGTCTCTACTTTAAACGTCACTTGATCGTGTTCAGGCAGGCTGGAGCTTTGAGTCAAATTGACTTGCTGCTCGCGCCAGTTTAACTTCGAGCTCGTGAATTGATTAATATAAAGCTCATTATCTTTATGGAAATAAATACTGTCGTTTAGCTTCGTGAAGCTCTCCATACCCGTGCCTGTACAGCACCAGAAGTGTTCAAAGGGCGAGCTGTATATTTTGAAATAGCCTGTCGCCATCGGTTGGAAGTACATCGTCATGCCTGTTTCCGGATTTTGCGAGGAAAGGATCGCATTCACATAATTTGTCTCATAATAATCAGCATATTTCCTATCTCTGGTCAGCTTAAACAGCTCACGGGTCAGCTTCAGCATATTGTAGCTGTTGCAAGTCTCACAAGTAATATCTGTCCGTCTGCTATTCTGTGTATCAGGCTCGCCAAAATGCTCGGACTCACTATTTCCGCCAGTCATATAGCTGTGGTGATAGACCACGATATCCCAAAATTTCTTGGCAGCTTCGAGATAAAAGCTTTCGCTTTCCCCTAGTACTAAGTAACGATTCAAAGCTCCCAAAAATTTAGGAATCGTCGTATTAGCATGCTTCCCTCTCAATATATCCCGGCCTTGCTCTGTCGCTTCAAACAAGGGAAGCTCATCAAATTTATGAGCCGCGTCCAAATGCTTTTGAGAGCCGGAAATTTTGTATAAATCATAGAGACAGTCATTCATCCCGCCATACTCTACCGCCAGTACGGTAGCTTGAAGCTCATCTGACCAACGCGATGTCCGCGATGCAACCCAATCGCCTAATCTCACAACGGTATTGAAGGCAATCTTGGATTGTGTAGCCTGATAAACCGAAATCAATCCCGCAATAATTTTATGCATCGTATACCAAGGAACCCATGCCGGCTGTTTCTTCTCAATATTTTCGATTAGTGTCTCCGGAAATGCCGAAAGATATCCGCTTTCAAATTGGCATTGCGACAATTCGGATGCCATATACGATAGTTTCTCCAGCATCAAAGGATCTTTCGTATTGGAGTAAGCTTGTGCGCATGCCGTCAAAAAATGACCGAGCGTATGTCCGCGAATTTCAGTATCTTCCCAGCCGGGGTACTTCTCTGCTTTTGGTTCCAAACCCCGATTTTCCCGAAATCCGGCTAGCAAGCGGTCAACATCATAGCTGTTCAAATATTGGAGTTCTTTCGCGAAGGCATTTACGTGATATTCCCCAGTCAGCACCACTTGCTCCAGCTCAAAATCTTGCAAATCGCTTCGCTGCAGCGTCGCTTTTTTCATCGTCATAACGCTTCCACCTTCCATTTACCGTTTATTTAAGCTCTAATCTACCATCTTCAGATTACAATGAAGTGATAAACAAGGTAAATGGCGAAACGTTCGAATTCGTGTATAAAAGTCAGATCATTCTCCTCTCCTCACAGCGGATATAAATCTGGAAATTTGGTGATAATGAAGTTGTTATTGTTTTATTACCCTGTTATTCTTATGATATTGCATCATTATGAAGTGTGAAAAGGTTAGAAAAGGTGGAGAAAATTCCAGATGATAGGTCATACCTTTAACGTAGAGAAACCTTTAGCTTTAGAGATGACAGGAAAGTTCATTTCTCCTTCTTCTGATTGGATGCACTTCAGCAGAGTGCTGATGAATTATGAGCTGTTCGTGCGACAAAAGGACAATTTTATATTGCGGATGAAGAGGAGCAGCATGTTTTGCAGGAAGGGGATTTTCTGCTTATGGCTCCGAGGACCAAACAATTCGGCTATCAGCCATCGGATTGCAGTTTTTATTGGCTTCATTTTATGGCAGAAGAGCAA
>CAWCBD010000001.1:190000-377091 GCA_963793665.1 uncultured Paenibacillaceae bacterium | reverse complement strand
TGCATTTCAGCTAGACGCCTTATAGCAACCGCTTCGGATGACAGCCCTTGAGAAAGCGTTCCCTGCTTTCAAGTCCCTTACAACCTAGCTTTCCTACTGGACTTAGGTGCTCCCTTTGAGCCTGTGAGCTGGATGCCACCATAGTTCGGCATAGCGTATTTCAGAGGGCAGATTTTTACTCTACGCCACTCACACCATCGCTTGATGGTCCATGTTCAAAGTTTCCCATATGGTCTAACTTTAGACCCGTACATTTTCAGCCGCGCGGCCTATCCGTCAGCATACCTTTTCCGTAGAATGGCCCAGCCTCCGTTCGGCCGTGTCTACCTGGCTTCGTACCCATAGCCTGTCAGTTATGGCGCACGCAGGAATGTCGGCGGGATGCTTTTAGAAAACATGTTTCGTCATTCCTATCCTCGGTGCAAGTTAAGATTTTTCTCCGAAATCTCCTGGATTTCACGCTGACTGAGCGTTTATAGCAGAACTTGTCGTACCTGCCCGTTAGCTCAACAAACTTGTGTACTCGGAATTGGTTGCTTCTGATGAACTATCGATCACTGTTAGCATTAAGCAAAGAGGTGTTGCAGTAAAGGTATAATCCCTAATCAATCGTGGTAAAATCAGGCACTCTTGAACCAAGGGTGGTGACATAATGGATGATCTTGGCGGTTAAAAACTTAGACTACACAATTTATTTGACTAACTAATTTTTATTGGTAGGGAATGATTCTATTACTTTTATTTATTAGCTCTCTATCCCTTGGCCATCTTTGACGAATCATGGGCGTTTGGAATTGTTCACGGCAATAATAAACGTTGTTTTAAAAAACATTGAATTTTAACATTTTTGGATGTTATTTCCTTCGATGAGAGAACTTATGAAATATGAAGCAGAAAAACTTGGGAAGGAATACCGCAAAACGAAGTGGACTCAATTCTCTTCACAACTTCTTGTCGCAATTATGCTGCTTTTTCAATCTTTTTTTCAACATACTCCACCAAACGTGACATTTTCCGTTCAGGAAAGTATGCTCTCCATATCCCTGTTCTTCTCATCGCAATATCAGTATAAATATTGGATTAGTCTATCATGTTAAAAAAATAGATAAGGGTACAGTGGAAACTCTGAAGGGATATAATAAGATCCATCCTAATAGGACTGGCAATCGGAATAGCTATGACGATTTTTGATAATATTTGTTCTTTTTAATCATAATACTCAACTTAGCTTAAGCAGCTATCCTTGCCCGTTAACGTGGAAGAGCAAGCTATCCTTAGACCAGCTGCTCTTCATGTTTTTATTACACTAAAGTTCGCTGTTAGTTGAAGCTACCCCTTTTTTTCTTATAATCCTGGATGACATAATAAATATAGTTGAAATTATTAACCAAAGAATTATTCCTATAAAACTGATCGTAGACCCGTTCCTATGGAAAGTTACTACGCTCAGAATATCAGTGTAATGTCCCAGAAAATAAAGTACCAACAGAGTTCCCAGACATACTAAAAATTTTAGCCTCTTATCATTCATCTAACGTTTCCCCCAATGAATTTTCCATATCCATTATGTCCATTAGCCCAATTTGGTCTGTCATTTGGCACCCGTTTATGCAGTGTCCTTATCATGTAACCCAACTAATCAAATCTAAAATTAAAATACCTCTAAAATGGCGATGATGATTTTTGCTACAACCCTAAATACCCTCTCAACAAATCTTCCGAGCCAGGATATGCCGCCCTTTTTTCCTTTTGTTTTTGCATGCAGGACTTCAGCTACTCCAAATAAACAAACTCCAATCACAAGAAGCGCCAACCACAACAAGAACATTTTCATTTTTGTAGCCTCCAGTGATTTTCGAGAAGCATTGATTTTAATGGCGTATTTAACATTTGCTCCTCCCAATACCAACATTAGCATCGAGTTGACATTTGGGCATTATGAACCGACTGGAAACAACAAAGACAACCGCAATAAAAATCGTCAATTTAAACAGAAGGGCTCGGGGCTCTTCTTTTTGGGCTCTGTTATCTTTCGGTATTGATTTCTGTACAAATAATAAACCGCTGCGAAAATTGGCGCGGTCAAGTTGAACCGATAAGGCTGCCCATGGCAAGAACACTAATTCTACTACTTATACAATTTCTCGAACTCTTTTTAGTTAAGCCAAAAACATATTCGTCATAATGTTGGCCCTTAGTAAAAACCATGTCTCTAATTCTTCCTTCTTGGATGAAACCAAGATGCTCCTGCAGTGCAATAGAACTTTCATTAAAGGCATAGACATGTGCATGAACCTTAAGGTATCGTAATTCCTCAAAATAATAACGCAGTAATATCCCTATGGCATCTCAAGCATATCCATTACGCCAATGCTCACGAAATATCGAAACTCCGTATTTAAAAGTTCCATGCCGAGAATTACAACTATCGGTGGATATGCTTCCACGAGCGTGCCTTCTAGCGATTCGATTGCCAGGGATACCTTATCCCCATTTGAATAGTTAGGCTTGGTGTTCTGCCCATAGCCTTGTCCCTTCTTTTGATCTTGGAAAATGTATTTCATCACATAACCTAGCGTTATCGGAATCCAAATCGTTTTTATGAAATTTATCCCAATCCGCTGGCATGATCGGACGCACCTAACTTTTAAACCTGCCCAAACATAATTGTGCATAATAATCCTCCTCTATAAAAATTCCTTAAGACCCCATCCATTTTTTAAAAAAGGGGGAGATCTTGTTTCGAGGATCTGCTTTATATTTGACTACATTGTTCTCATTCCTTTCATAATATAGAAAATTGTAGCACTAATAATTTCGCTTGTATATGACTCTCTAGTAAGTAAGGGATTAGCGAAAAACTGCCAGTTAGCGAATATCGAAGGGCCGCCAAACTGGCCGCCCTCATGATGTTGAAAGCTATCGTTTCCCGTTAACAATCTAAACAAGAAATTAACTTTCTTTTGCTTATCAACTCTTATTATTTATCACCAAGAAAGATTGAAATCACAATTATTAAGAACATCAAAGTGAATCGTATTCGCTTATTTTTTTACTTTTGACAAGTAAAAGAGCTGCGCAAATAAAAGCGCCTTTAAAACGTTGAACATCCATGCATACCATTCACTCCTAAAGCGACTAATATTTTAAATGATATATGTCAAATGGACTACCGTATACTCGGAAACACTGTGAAATGTACCGTTATATAAACCATTTATTGATAACTGTACTTCGTTATCCTGCCAGTTAGCTTAACGCCGCCGTAAAATTTCCGATTCAAGCGTTTTTGTTCTTAAGAACTTGATATAGCTTTGCTTTAGACACTTCGGTCTGCTCGGTTATTTCTTTTATGGTATATTTCCGACTGTCATACAGAAGCAACGCCATTCAACTTTGCTATTGCAATGGCGGTTTCCTCCTTTACTACCTCGAGCCCGAGCTGCTTTTAAGCCAGCCTGGGTTCTCTCTCGAATCGTCTCTGCCTCCATTTCAGCCGAGCCAGCCATAATAGCAAAAAAAAGCTTGCCTGCCCGTGTGCTGGTATCTACTCCAGTGTGACGATCTGCAGACCAATCCCCTTTCCTTAAGATCATGCGAAAGTTCGATTGACTGCTTAGTCGTCCGACCAAGGCGATCCAATTTCCAGATGACTATGTATCCCCTGGACGCAAGTACTCCAAGCAGCGAGCTAACTCAGTCGGTCACTTTTCTTCCGGAGACCTTTTCCTCGAAAATACGTTCACATCCGGATTCCTTCAAAGAATCGATTTGTAAATCCATGGACTGATCGGCAGTCGATACACGTGCATACCCAATTTTAGCCAATTCAAAATCCCCTTTTGTCTACTAAACCTTCGATTGGTATATTAAAAAAACCCAATACCTTTTGGTGTTGGGTTTGTTGAAAAAAGTTCAGGATGACATAATGATGTTTATGGCACTTTATCTTTCAGGGGACGATCAGTCTGATACTCTACCATCCCTTTTACGATCTTGACTTGCTGTAATTTAACTCCATATATGGACAGTTAAAACACCCGTCTGGTACTACCCCACTATACTGATGATTGGTGTTGATATTTACCGTTACGGCGTTTGGAAAACATGGACTTTAAATTTCACGATTATCGCTGGCCATGATTTGCATTTCGTACATATCAAAAAAGTTTTTGATCTTGGACTCGAAATCTTGAATAAGCGATCCCGTTTTAGCTTCTGATGCTCATTACGCGCTGCAATTTTCTTCCTTTAGAACTATAGAGAAATGAGCCAAAAGCTAATACTTTCGCTATTGTTCAAAAAAACCCTTGGCTTCTGTAAATGTACAGAAGCCAAAGGCTGATGAATCGTTGTCCCAAAAAGGCCGCGGCGTGGCAAATCACAATTCACTGCACGTGTTTGATACACCGCATCCGCGTAATGTTAACATAATATCGTCCTCGATAACTTCGAGTTACGTCTGTCGTCTGTTTGGCCGCCTAGATCAAAACCCCGTTTTCGGTATTTCGCGCGGACAATCCCCGAACGGATCGACCTTACCGACACGAACATCATACATTCGTTCATGTGTCTGCTTCATCGCCTCGACAAACGGACGGTAAGGCTGCTGACACACATCTACGACCCCGATTTGATAATTCTCTCCATCGAAGCGTCCTAATACCGGCTGGTCGTTCAGCTGAAAATAATGAACGCCGATTAATTCCGGTATAGAAGCCGCTTTCTCGACAAAGTAGCGATAAGCTAATCCGCGGTCATTTTGGCTTGCTACTGCGCGAATACCATAGGCAAGCATACCAACATCCGCAGCCCCGAAATGAAACTCGCCAATCATGACCGGCTTATTCAAAATTTTGCTGATATGCCGGGTGAGTTCAGGTTCCGGCTCAAGTTGATAACAATTAATGGAGAATACATCGAATGCCTCACATCCTTCAAGAACGTCATCGCTGCCGACCCATGCGTACCGCATTCCCAAATTCAAATGATTGGGATCCGTTTGTTTGCAATACCTGGCCGGTATTTCCACGTAACGCCTGATAAGCAATCGGTTAAAAGCGGCGAAATCTTCTTGGCGGACAACATTCTCCTTCCAATCAGCGGAGCAAGCCTCATCATACAGATCCTCGAACCGTTCATAGGTGCTCGCCCAAGCGGCGTTCAAGCTGTCAACGGTTTCATACTTTTGAACCAGCCCTTCGACAAACTTCACTTTGCTTGCAAAACGCACGGGCGATTGAAGCATCTGCTCGGTCAAATTCAATACGTCAACAAACGCCCAATGAGGCTCATTCCGCATAAAGTAGCCAACCAGCCTCCGGTCATCGCGCAGCGGAATCAGCTGTTCCGAGAATGCTTCAGCATTCTTATCATATTCCGGACTGAAAACATCCGGGAAATCCCGGAAGATCGTATGCTCCGTAGCCGGGAAACCCTCCATCGGGTATACATATGGGAGTTCCGATTGCCGGATATAATCGGGACTGGACCAGTTGCCGATCGTATTTATACCCCATGACTTCATGCGATGCTCAGTCAAAATAGCCCATTTCTCCCGCCATTCCTCTCCGAATGCGCGGATCAGGTTAGCAATCGCAAAGCTGTATCCATGGTGCGCCCATGCGTCACGAAACGCCCCGTCCTTGTCTGGAAGCGGCGGAATCAAATGCTCCATACCGGAAACGCGCATCGTGTCCGATGGATGTATGCAGTCCATCCCCGTACTAAACAGGGCGTAGCCTTCGGGATCGATAAACCACCATCGCTGCCCATCATGCTCCGTTCGGAAATAGCCAGATGATTCAAAGCGCAGCTGCTTCCAACCGCCATAACGGCCTCGATCCGATTGAACCGCCGCACCGTCTTCCTGTGAAAGCTGCCATTCCTCTCTTAATGCGCGTTCGAGCCCTTCAGGGTTATCCGTCTTACCGGACCATTCCTTCCCCTCCAACTGACCTAGCACATCGACATATGGCATCGATTCGTAGTGGAATTGCGGCATGGATTGACTTAAAGATAATCCAGATATAGCAAAGCTTCTCGGTGAAACCGAAGAGATGGTTGAGATGGAGAATCGGGTGATTCGATTCCGATCCACGGAAGCATCTCCCCTCATTACGGATTGCATAACACCGGGAAACCTGTCAAGGAACAGCTTTTCTCCCTTCAGCGCCGTTAAAGGCAGGCAGATCCTCGTTGTTACGCGGGGTAATACCCCATAATGGACCGTAATTGAGCGGCTGGCTTCATCATTGAATGAGAATAGTACGACGAGAACGTCATGCGACTCATGGTACACATCTGCTGTCATAAATTCATAGTCCGCCCAGATGTTTGGAGGTAACCGCCCTGCATCCAGATGCACGCTTCCTCCTTGCGGTGGGGTTTCCATTTGAAAACCATTTTCGCCAAGCCTCTCCATGGAAGTGTCAGGGTCACACTGAAACGCTGCGACTGGCAAATGAAAGGTCACAATCAGTCAGCTCCTTGTCTATTCTTTCACGGCACCGAGCACGATGCGTTTAACAAAATTATCGAGAAGCCACATGTAAATACTCCAGGCGGAATCAGCAGTCCGCTGTCCGCAATGACAGTCGTATCCGTATGGCCAAGCTCGCTGGCCAGTCTGAACGGCTCGCTTTTAATAATTCCGATTTTCTTCCTACTCGTTACGCTCCAGTTGTCTTCTGTTCCTTCATGAACTGTACTGCCTCAGCTTCTGTCGGCATTCCTGCCTGTGCGCCGAACTTCGTTACAGCAAGCCCGGAGACAATTGATGCGTAGTCAACCGCTTCTTCTAAGCTCCGTCCGGCAGCAAGCGAGAGGGCCAACCCAGCATTATAGCAATCGCCTGCTCCTGTCGTGTCAACAACCGGCACTTTATAGCCCGTTAACTTATGCATGCGGCCTTTTACATCCAAATACGCTGAGCCGTCAGCCCCTAACGTCGTGATGACATGGGCAGCACCCATCTCCTTCATTCTCCGCATGGCTAGCTCCAACCCTTCCCCCTCGGTATCCATCCCGGTGTACCGGGCAAGCTCGGTCCGATTGGGTGTCAAGTAATCAATGAACCCGAACAGTTCTTCCGGAAGCTGCTGGGCGGGTGCAGGATTGAGTACGACCGTTTTGCCGAGTGCCTTCGCTTTTCTGGCGGCATAAACGACCGTTTCAACTGGTATTTCCAACTGCAGCAGCACAATGTCCGCCTGCTTAAGCTTATCTTCATTGCGGTCAATATCGGCTGGCTCCATCAGGTAGTTCGCCCCAGGCACGACGACGATGCTGTTATCGCCTTCGGCGACATAGATGGAGGCAATGCCGGTTGCCATACTATTGACATGTTTCACGCCAGAGACATCGATACCGTTTTCCTGCAGAGAGCGGAGCAGCTCCTCCCCGAAAGCGTCATCACCGAGCGCTCCTATCATTGCGGTGTCCGCACCAAGCCGGGCGGCCGCGACCGCTTGATTGCCCCCTTTGCCGCCGGGAATGAACTGAACCCTTTGCCCCAGCAAGGTTTCCCCTACCTGCGGATAGCTCGCAGTTTCGACTACGATATCCATATTCAAGCTGCCAATGACGACTAGCTTTGGCTTATTCATTATTGTTACCCCCTAAAGGTCGAGTCGCGGACAATAGCCTAACATCGAGCTCGTACAGCCGGATCTTCTCCGTTGTGCCTTCGATTTTTGCAATTTTGTGGCAGCCCACATCGAGTAAGACTTGATCATCCGAATTTCCTAATATAATCGTTGCGATGCTACCCCCCTCATCAATTTGTGCTAACGGTACAATATTTGAAATATACCATGCTTGACTGAAAAGCACATCCTTTAGGGTTATATGTAATGTTGAGAATCTATACGAAAGATTATCTGTCTAATAAGATAACCACGCTTTTTCGACCGGATAAACGATGTAATAAATGGAACCTATTCATATGTATAACAAGAACTTTTTCACGAACAATAAGTTAGAGCTCAGCTAATGATGAGATACGGATACAATGATATGGATAAGAGAGGTTGTGTACAGCATGCTTGATCAACTAGAAAGCAATTACGAGTGCTCAAATGCAGGTACGGATATTCATGAGCTAAAGGAAGAATTAGAACAATTGACTGCGACAAGCGGTGATAATCCCTCACCCGAGGTTACGGAGCGAATAAACCGGATTGAGAATCAGATTCATTTTATTAAGAACAAATGCGATATTCATTAAACCCGCTCCCTCATCACCATACAAGAAAGCCAGCCTCTTTCCGGCTGGCTTTCTTGTATGCGTCGCGGGAGGCAAAACCTTTTTTTAAACGTAAAAAGGGCTTCAAAAGGCCGCTTCGCAAAGCTTTTTTGGAGACCTGTTTGGTACACGAACTCATCCCAAGCGGGGAGCGTGTGAAGCCGTCCATTCCGACATGAGTTCGATCTCCTTTTTTCCTACTGTTTACTCTCCATACAATGTTTCCTGAAATCTGCCATTCACCGGCGCTAACGGTCCGGACCGTTCCATAAGTGTTTACTTATGGCATCAGCTGCCAGGAGGATAAGAAAATTTATTCCCATACAAAACAAGAGATCCCACCATACGAGACTGTGCAGCACTCCAAATTGTATAAGAATCAGATTAACGCCAAGCATGACAGCTGCTGACACGATGTACTTCAGCCAGCTATTTTTCCACTTTCGTTTCAACATCCACACGTAGAAAATGCTGGTAAGCATCCCAAATAGTGAAGAGAAAGCGATGGTATCATGGGAACGGTTGTCGAACCAGCCAACATGATAATATCTGCTGTTGAATAACGAGATAGGGAAAAACTGCATTGTAAAAAGCCCCCAGGTGATAAAATACAGTGTTACAGAGTGAGGGATACCTTTAAACGGATGCATAAACTTCGTGAACCAGAATTTGGAAAACCTATAATAGACCAATAAACCAATACCTGTATATGCCATACGCCACCAATGATGACGATAAATACCCAATCTTAAAAATAACCATTCGATCCCCACTATAAGCACTGTAAATATGGCGATCCAAATCCAACTCAATCGATATACCGCTATTAAAGTTGCCGTAACAGGCAAAGTCAGCATATTCGAAGCTATAGCCCCCATATTATTGTCATAATAAGCATCGCGGGCGATTATATCGGGGTCATACTCATAGCTGCCCAGTAATACATAGATAAAGTACTCAATCATATAACCTACTCCAACCATCCCCAGATAGAGGAGCAGACTCCTGTAATTCCTCGTTTTGAAATAGACAAAGGCGAGCAGGATCAGACTTATCGTGCCCAAACCTAAATACCAGATAGAATGAGAATTAATCGGCAAAAAAATCCTTAAGGCCATATGAAATACCTCCTGTTCACTTGCGTTGTTATTTTATCCAGTAATTTGTAAAGCTACTCCGCAGAGCCGATGGCAGCTTGACATTGCTCAGCGACAGCAAAAATCCACAACCTTGTGCAGTTGTGGATTCCTTTTTATGATCGCTTTGCATTACGTTCTTTTATATACTCTCTCCGGCCTTCCAACGGTTCCATAGGAGATATCGGCAACCAACTCACCCTTCGCCACAAAATACTCCAAGTACCGCCGTGCTGTCGTGCGGCTAAATCCGGCTATCTTGCCCAGCTCCTCCGCCGTCAGCACCTCCGGACCGCCATGGATGAAGGTGAGGATTTTCTCACTCGTAATCTTGTCGATCCCTTTCGGGAGATAGGCTGTATCCTTGTCCCCTCTGTCGGCTGATCCCCACAGCAGCTGATCGATACCCTCTTGATCCACCTGCTTATTCGCTCCGCCGAGCAGCTTCATTTGCTGATGATACTTATGGTACGACTTCAGCTTCTCTTGAAAACGTTCGAATACGACCGGTTTGATCATAAAATCATACACACCGCCGCGAATGGCTTCCCGCACCGTATCAAATTCCTTCGCCGCTGTAATGATAATGACATCCGTTAACGGGTTGTTCTTCTGAATATAAGTTAAGAGGTCAAGACCATTCATATCGGGAAAATATAAATCAAGCAGAACGAGATCCGGCTCTAAAATATCCAAATGCTCATGCGCCAGCTGCTGGTCTGTTGCGATGCCAACCACTTCGAACCCTTCTATTTTTTCCACAAAACGGCGGTTAATCTGTGCAATTCTCAGATCGTCCTCAATGATGACCACTCGTATCAATAGCTGTCTCTCCTTTCCTTTGGAATAACGACGGTGAACTGGGTGCCGCCCTCAGAACCGGTTTGGAAGCTAATATGACCTCCTAGCTGCTGAAGGGCCTGTTTCACGAGAGCAAGGCCAAAACCTCGATTATGTTCTTGTTTCGTTGAAAATCCAACCTCGAAAAGGCGATCGGCAGTGTCCTCCGCTATACCGGCTCCACTATCTTCGATTTCTATTGTTAAATCATCGCCTGCGTCCGTTAACAAAACGTTAACCTCTTTATGTTCACTGCTTGTGGCAAGCACAGCATCCAGTGCATTATCGATTAAGTTGCCGATGATGGTTACGAGATGATTACGGCTTAGACCAGGAGGGATATCTCTAAACGTACTCGACGAATCAATGACAAGTTTGACCTTAAGTTCATTGGCACGGTTGAACTTCCCGATTAGTATGCCGCCAATGGTGGGATCCGGAATCTCCTGCAATAGAAAATGAATCAGATTCTGATGGACATCCGTTTCATGTGTGATAATATCCATAGCCTCCTGGTACGATTCCAGTTGGATAAGCCCATAAATCGTATACAGCTTATTGGAGTACTCATGCGTTTGCGAACGCAGCGCTTCGGCATATCGCTTCACCTGTGTGAGCTCCTCCGTTATACGAAGCAGCTCCGATTTGTTGCGAAAGCTGGATACGGCGCCAATTACCTGATGCTGATGGTCAAAAATCGGCAGACGATTCACCACTACCATACTGTCGTTAATGACCATTTCTTGATCGATTTCGGCAATGCCAGTTTTAATAACCTCGGATAAACGTGACTCCGGTATGACTTCCCAGACAGGCTTTCCGGAGATCTCCATCTTCTCAAGCGGGTCGATAAGCTTAAGCGCGGTTTGATTGGCCAAGGTGATGATGCCCTCTGTATTAATGGCAATGATTCCTTCATGAATGCTTTCCAGAATCGCTCTCTTCTCCTGGTATAACAGCCCGATTTCTTTGGGCTCCAGACCGTGTATCGACCGTTTCACACCGCTGGCTATCGTTATCGCTCCTCCGCATCCAACCAGAAGCGCAATTGCCGCAAAAATGATCATCTCATTGCGGTAGGTCTGGGCCGATTTATGAATATCCTTCAGTAAAATGCCCACCGACACCACGCCGATGATTTGATTATGGTCATTATAGATAGGAGTCTTCCCCCGCAATGAGGGCCCCATAGATCCTACAGCTTCCGAAATAATCGATTCCCCGTTTAATACAGGTCCGTTATCACCGCCAACCATTTCTTTCCCGATTCGATCCGGCAGTGGATGCGCATAGCGAATGCCTGCCAGATTACCAACGACAATGTACTCGGCATCGGTTTCCATACGGATCTTTTCCACAATCGGCTGAATAATTAAGGATGGGTTCTCGTCGTCGAAAGCATCCTTGATATCATCCATCAACGCGACCGTCTTTGCTATTTTAAGGGCAGAGGAGCCGACATTTTTCTGCAGCGTATTCACTAGCATTCTCTCAAAGGTAAAGGTTAGCGCGATGATAATGATAAATAACAGAGATCCAATCAACAAGATAAGTCTCGTTTGTAACCGCAAACAAAAACCTCCTTAAGCGAGCATGAGTATCCCGCCTGAATGCCTGTATTCCCTTATTGTATTCTACAACTTTCCCTGAACATAGCCCCTTGAACCGATTTCCGCCGTAAATTTTATGAACAAAATAGACAGTATTATTAGTTTTTAACTTATGCGGTTATTCTATTCAACTCCAAAAAGCGATGCTAGTATGAAGCATAGAAGTTAAGTAAGCGCTTCCAAATCAGCGGCTTGCTTGATTGATTCCAAAGGAGGAATAATCAATATGCGGCATTATACAAAAAATTGGAAAACAATAGTAGCGGCAGCTTTCATTGCGGTTAGTCTTACAGCATGCAGTACGTCGTCAAATGGCGGGAAATCGGATGCAGCAAATTATCCGGATAAGCCTTTCGTCATCACAGCGCCTTCAGGAGCAGGCGGCGGATGGGATAAGACTGCCAGATCTTTGACCAAGGTACTTGGCGAAACGAAGCTGGTCGATCAGACGATGACGGTCGAGAACAAGCCCGGCGGCGGCGGCACCGTGTTTTTAGCGGAATACGTGACCAAAGACAAAGACGACCCTTACAAGCTGTTTGTCAGCTCACCGCCCATTCTCATTAATAACCTTAAAAAAGAAGGAAACAGTCCATATGGGTACAACGATGTTACCCCGCTGGCGCAATTAACGAAGGATTACGGAGCAATCGCAGTTGCCTCGGATTCCAAATACAATACTCTTCAAGCGCTCATCGACGATATTAAGGCAGATCCTACAAAGGTTACGCTTGCGGGAGGCTCAGCCCCAGGTTCCATGGACCATCTGATCAGCGTGCTGCCGGCATTTAAGTCGGGCGTCGATCCGAAAACGGTTAAATATTTGTCCTATGATGGCGGAGGCGAAGCCATTGCTGCTTTACTCGGCAAAAATGCAGATGCGATCGGAACAGACATCTCCTCACTGGGCAGTTACTTGAAAGCAGGCAAAATCAAAATTCTCGCGGTTACATCAAATGAGCGACTCGGCGGGGATTTCAAGGATGTGCCTACTCTAAAAGAACTCGGTGTGGATGCAGATTTCACCATTTGGCGCGGCGTATTTGGCCCTAAAGGCATGACGGAAGAGCAAATTGCGTTCTGGGATAAGACGCTCAAGACTCTTTCCGATAATGAGACTTGGAAAAAAGAACTGACAGCGAATGATTGGGCGAGCGAATACAAAAACGCCGCTGATTTCAAAACCTTTCTCGGAGAGCAAGAAGTCGTTGTTAAAGAGCTTCTAACGGCGCTCGGCATGCAAAAGTAAACCATTCTTCAGGGGAGGGAGCCTATCTCTCTCCCCCTCTTTCTTTCATCATAGGAGGTGCACGGGCATTGAACAAGACTTTCGACAGATATGCCAGCTTCATATTTTTCCTATTAGGAATTGGATTCATGTGGCAGAGCGCCGGTATTAGCTCCTCCGCATATGGCAGCACAGTAGGCCCCAACATTGTACCTTTCGGCCTTGGAGCGCTGCTCGTTCTTTTAAGTTTACGCTTGTTCTACGAGGTGTTGAAAACAAAGGGTGAAGGCAGCAAGGGAGGAAGGCTCGATTACAAAAAGTTTCTAATCATCTTCGCAGCCGCCTTTTTATATGCATTCTTCTTTGAAACGATCGGATATATTATCGGCACCTTCTTATTCCTCCTCATCAGCTTTCAAGCGCTGGAGAGAGGCAATTGGCTGCAATCGATACTGATCTCCGGGCTGTTCTCCATAGGCGTCTACATCATCTTTGTTGTCATACTGGAAGGCTCCATGCCGGGCTTTCCGTCCTGGATATCGTGATTATAGGAGGTACATGAATGGATACATTACAATTTCTTGCAGACGGTTTCGCAACCGCCTTCCAGTGGCATAATCTGCTGTTCGCTTTTATTGGCGTGTTAATTGGTACAGCGGTTGGGGTACTTCCAGGCATAGGCCCTATGAGCGGCGTCGCGCTGCTTATTCCTGTAACGGCTTCAATGACTGGCGGGCTGCCTCCGGAAGCAGCGGCAACAAGCTCCATTATTCTTCTGGCGGGCGTTTATTACGGAGCCATGTATGGCGGATCAACAACGTCCATCCTGCTCAATACGCCGGGGGAATCTTCATCGGTCGTAACTACGCTTGACGGTTATCAAATGGCTAAGCAAGGAAGAGCCGGAGCAGCCCTATCCATATCTGCAATCGGTTCTTTTGCAGCGGGCGTATTTGCTGTCCTTGCCCTTATTGCACTGGCTAAGCCCTTATCGAACGTTGCGATCAGGTTCGGGCCCGCTGATTACTTTTCTTTAATGCTCCTCGGACTATGCGCCGTTAGCGGCTTGGCCGGAAAATCGATTACGAAAGCGCTCATTATGACCGTGTTTGGATTACTTCTGTCTACGATCGGTATGGATACGGTATCGGGCGTCGCAAGATTTACTTTTGGTTTCCCGCTGCTCTATTCCGGCCTTGAGTTCTTAACCATTGCGGTAGGCCTGTTTGCTTTGGGTGAAGTATTCAAAACCATACTCGAGAATGATTACTCAGCCGGTAAAATAGCGCAGATCGGACGGATACTTCCGACGAAGAAGGACTTAAAGGACAGCGCCGGCCCGATTGCCCGCGGCTCGATTTTAGGATTTTTCATTGGCATCCTGCCAGGTGCCGGTGCCACATTGGCTTCTTTCTTCAGCTATATTTTGGAGAAAAAGATAAGCAAAAATCCTGAATCGTTCGGCAAAGGGAATATCGCCGGCGTAGCGGCACCTGAATCAGCAAATAACGCAGCATCCGGCGGGGCCATGATTCCTTTGCTAACACTAGGCATACCGGGATCAGGTACAACCGCTATATTGATGGGCGCCTTAATTATGTATAACATCCAGCCAGGCCCGTTGTTATTCGAGGAGCACCCTCAAGTGGCTTGGGGGCTAATTGCCAGCATGCTGATCGGAAACCTTATGCTGCTCGTTCTTAACATGCCGCTTGTGAAAGTATTCGCCAAAGTCATTCAAACGCCGCCGAAGTATTTGATTCCTATCATTATCGCGATCTCCATTTTTGGCGTTTATGCCGTTCAAGCCCAAACCTTCGATTTACTGCTGCTTCTTGGATGCGGAGTTGCCGGATTCGTGCTTGTACGCAATGATTACCCTTTGGCGCCTCTCGTGCTCGGCTTAGTTCTTGGGCCTATGATTGAAAATAATATGCGCAGAGCATTAACGACTTCCAACGGCAATTTTATGATTTTCCTGCAGAAGCCGCTGTCTCTCGTTTTACTCATTATTGCGGCGCTCTGGCTCATTGTCCCTATCCTGCTGAAAAACAGAGGGAAAAGGGTTATCGTCAACGAAGAAGGCTAGTAATGGGCATACCCGAATACATTCAAGGGAGGCAACCAGATGGACAATAACAAACTAGGCGGAAAAAGTATTATTCTAAGGCTCGAGATGAATACGCATGAGGTTCATTTCGGTCAGGTTGCATCCTCCATATTCGAAGCCGGTGGAGATATCGTCGCTATTGACGTCATTCAGACCAGCCAGAATATGTCGGTTCGCGATATTACGATAACCGTAACGGATACGGTCGATATCGGTATTATTACAGAAACGATTAAAGGACTAAGCGGTGTCCGGCTGGTCAATATCTCGGATAGAACCTTCCTGCTGCATCTAGGGGGAAAAATCGAAACCAAGCTTAAATCGCCAATTCAGAACCGTGATGATCTATCTCGTGTGTATACACCCGATGTAGCTCGCGTCTGTATGGCCATTCACGAAGAGCCAAGAAAAGCATTTACTTTAACCATTAAGCGAAACACCGTTGCCGTCATCTCCGACGGAAGCGCCGTCTTAGGGCTTGGCAATATAGGTCCCTTTGCCGCAATGCCCGTAATGGAAGGCAAATCGATGCTTTTCAAGCAGCTGGCTGACGTCGATTCCTTCCCGATTTGCTTGGATACGCAGGATACCGAGCAAATCATAGCCACGATCAAAGCGATCGCGCCCGGCTTCGGCGGCATTAACCTGGAGGATATTTCATCCCCCAGATGCTTTGAGATTGAGCAAAGACTGCGCGAGGAATTGGATATTCCCGTATTCCATGATGACCAGCATGGCACGGCGGTTGTATTGTACGCAGCCCTAATCAATGCCCTCAAAATCGTGAACAAATCGATCCATGGGATCAAAGTGGTCGTGTGCGGGATCGGAGCAGCCGGCATAGCCTGCAGCAAAATTTTATTATCCGCGGGGGTCACAGACATCATTGGCGTGGATCGGCATGGCGCACTGGCTGCAGGAACCAGCTATGACAATCCCATGTGGCAGTGGTATGCGGAGAATACGAACCCGAATCGCGTTCAAGGCTCCTTACAAGAAGTGATTCAGGGAGCTGACGTGTTCATCGGTCTTTCTTCGGGCGGACTGCTCAGCCGGGAGGCTGTAATGAAGATGGCGGACAGCCCGATCGTTTTTGCGATGGCTAATCCAACGCCGGAGATTAGGCCTGAGGAAGTCGAGGATATCGTCGCGGTAATCGCCACCGGCCGTTCCGATTATCCGAACCAGATTAATAATGTGCTGTGTTTCCCCGGCATTTTCCGCGGCGCATTGGATTGCAGAGCGACAACTATTAATGAAGAAATGAAGCTTGCGGCCGCAGAGGCCATTGCCTCAGCCATCTCCGATGAAGAAAGAAGTCCGCATTATATTATTCCGAGCGTCTTTAACCAGGCAGTCGTGAAAGCAATCCGCGACCTCGTCATCAAAGCAGCCATAAAAACGGGCGTTGCCCGGAGGATACCTCGAGAGTATAGATGATGTTAGTAATTAACGGTAAAGAAAGGAGGTTATTGCATGAGCGCTGGAATTCGCGCAATCGTTGATATTAATCAAATGGCAGCCAATTTCAAATCGAGTATCGTCCTGCGCATCAATGATACGAAATTCATCGACGTTAAAAGCATCCTTGGTCTTAGCATCACCCTGTACCAAACCGATGCATATCGACTTGAAATTCATGGCCCTGACGAGGCAGAAGCCACAGCTGCCATGACGGAGGTATTCAATAAACATCATCTCCAAGTAGAGGTGAACCGTTGAGGGTTTATTATTTTAAAGTTTTGCCATGATACAGAAGTATAGTGTAGGTGAGATGATTGGCGTGAAAAGCCCCAGCCTGCTGGATTCCACAGTAATGCGAGCACAATCATCCGCATTTGTGAAGAGGCCTACCCTTCTATTTTCGAAAAAGCGGCTGCGTTATTTGAATCTCTTGGTCAAAATCATCCTTTTCAAAATGCAAACAAACGCACTACTTTTACAGCTCTTGTGATTTTCCTGCGTTACAACGACCTTCGTTTTGTGATGGAACCTAAGGCAGCAGAAGATTTAACAGTAGACATGATCAATCATAAATATGATTTTGTTGAGTTAGTTTCGATTATTGGCCAGCATTCCATCCCTTATAAGAAGTAGACTTACTAGAGCACCTAATCCAGGTGCTTTTTCTCTGTCTCATCCACATCTCCCGTCTTGAAAATGGGTTCAATAGCTCACACTTGTTTCATATTCCCGGAATATGATTGTTTAGACAAGAAACCAAGGTGAGACGCTAGCCTTTAGGAGGGGTGCGGTTTAATGAAACCGGGTTTAACCAACTATTCCAATCTCATTCGACGCAGTTCCAACCAAGTACATCATTTTATTGAAAAACTTGGCTACAAGGAGAACGAAAATCTGCATTTTATTTTAGTCAATGATGATAAACAAAGTAATCGCAGCAACAGTCATTCTTCTAACCATAAACAAGCACTCACGCTGCAGAAGCCTCTCAAGCTTATGGAAAAACTCATGCCTCAAATGAAACTTATTTCCGATAAAAACAAATCCATACATTTGCTGAGTCAAAACGCCAGAGGCTATGCCGTCTTCATGGAAATTAATTATAGAGAAACAAAGGATAGTCAGATTAAAGAAATCAAAGCACAGTTTATTGATGTCGATCTAAACAAAATTTCAGAACGTTTAACCACTCAAGAAGAAGTGAACCAGAAAATCAAAGCTATTAAATCAAACCCCTCTGAGCAGATCCAATCGATTACCGTCAAAAGAAATAAACAAGGCCAATATCAACTTACCGCTCATCGAACCAAGCAAAGAATCGCACAATTGAAAAAAGAGTTTCTCCAGAAGCATTGGAACCAAATAAGGAATGCGATGATCATCGAAACGAACAACGGGTATCATATTTATTGGCCGGTTCAAGGCGGATCCATAAACAAATTCGTTCCTATTCAAAAAGCGCTAGCCCACAAATTCGGTTCCGACCCGCTCATTACAAATCTATCAAGAGTCATGCGTATACCAGGCTTCTACCATATGAAAAACCCCGACAAACCCTTTTTGGTCCGAGTTAACCATTGGGGACGGAAAAACCCGTTTACGCAAGAAGAGTTAATAAATAAACTTGCTTTGAAACTGATGCCTGTAGTGCAACAATAGAATTTCCCATGATTATCAGCTTATAGAACATAAGAGTAAAGGCTTACTCCATGCAGAGAGAGCACCTCTCAAGGTGCTCTTTCTGCATGGTAAATGATCCTATATTAGCAACGGCCCTCCGAGACCGACAACCCATAACATAGGAACCAAATTGACGATGATGGCGGCACGCTTGCGATGCGCCCGAAAGATCCAAGCGATGATAGAGCAGATAATGACCACAAGCGGATACACGCCGATGATGGCGACAATAGCAACGTTAAGCAAGCTTATGCCGTTATCGAATCCCATAAACGATATTCCCCAAACCACAAACCAGGAGTTATACAAAGCGAATAAAGGATTTGGCTGATGATCAGAAACTTTTTCATATAATTACCTCCATCACCTACGGGTACCATATTATTCCTTATTATTACCCCATCCGGTTGTGGTTTAAGAAGAATGATATTATGACGCTTTTAAACCTTTTGAAGATACGGCTGGAACGGGACATTATGATTTCCAACATCATGTCCGCTGCGTCAAAAGGCGCTAAATTTATTTCGGGCACTCGCCTTCACCTCGAATAATTTATCCTTAAATTGGAAACCATACTTTTGAAGGAAAGGAGGATACTGATGGCTGATGCAAAAAATGAATCTGCAAAAATTGAAAATTTTAACT
Source organism: uncultured Paenibacillaceae bacterium (assembly GCA_963793665.1). Taxonomy (GTDB): domain Bacteria; phylum Bacillota; class Bacilli; order Paenibacillales; family Paenibacillaceae; genus Paenibacillus_Z. The sequence goes on along the minus strand of CAWCBD010000001.1, from coordinate 358,133 downwards.
CTGGAGCGAATGAAAACAATAGCTGTAGAGATATGACTTTAGTTACTGATGGTGAAGCTTTAGAAGAGGGTATAGTCGAATTGACCGAAGAGAATGAGAATGAGCGCTCCGATTAATTCGCTGTAGAAATGGTTAACCGCCATGCTTATACACTCACGAGTGCTCTAAACGGTTATAAAAATGCAGAAACCACATCCTCTTGTGAATGTGGTTTCTCATTTGCCGAAGACAACGCCACACAGGCTTCTGCGGGCGTAGTTGTCTCGATTTGACAGACCTTTACCAACTTCTCCTGTGAGTTTTCTAAGAGGTATGTTCATCGCCGGAACATTATATCCAGCAGACACTAACTCTTCCATTTTGAGAATGAACGCTTACATGTATTCTTTCTTTTTAAATCAAGCACTTCGTCTATTTGATTCTTATCAAACTTAATGGTGAGAGCTCCAACACCTCTATTTAACTTGAAGTTCATCTCTTCGTCAAAGAGTGGAACAAGACTGTAAAAATGTATCCTGCGTTCATCGTCAATCCCCAGTGTATGGAATTCCTGACTCACTCTAATTGGAGGAAGGAGAATTATTCCATTCATCTCCGTTTTACTGGATAGAGCTTCGGATGGATCACCATTTGGAATGGTATGCCCTTCGCCTAACCATGTATTGTGTTCATGAGGCAATTTTGCAAGCATTTTTAGCCAGTAAACAGGCCAATAATTGTTAAAGTCTTTAAATGCTTCGTCCGATATAGGCCAGTCAAGTGGCAGACAGATGTAGAACAGTTTCCACCTCTCCATAATATCTCTGCATATGCTCTTCGATTTTCTCGCTCCATCCTTCTTCGCCATACGTTGGCGGTCGCCAATTAGTTTCTTTTTCTTCGTACCGATAAATTCGATCACCAGCTTTAGTAAACTCATCCACCATTTCAATGCATCTCCTTCATGATTCTATTACCAATGTAAAGTCGTTGGCCCTCTACCTCAAGATTAAAAAGAGCACTCGAAGCAACGGCCAATAAACTTTTCTTCTATAGGAAAAGGCATGATTTTCTCCACAAGATTTAAATGAGTTTAATCTTTTGTAACTCGTCCATGAGAGCAGGCCTATTCCGATATGTGAGACATAGCTCATCAATGGTCTTTTTCGCCTGGGCTTCCCCACCAGCCTTAATGAGATGGCGAATAATACCGCATACTTTCCGATACTCGTTTCGATTCGAAGACCGAGCAGTTTCCCTTAATATGATCTCTGTAAACAAAAGAAAAACTTCTTCTGCATGCTCCCCGACAAGATAAGGGTAGTAGTCCATTAAGATTCGTTTATGCTTATGAACATATTTCAGCAGTCTCTGTGTCTCCTTCTCTTCAGTAAGCACTCGGGTGTATAAGGAGGCTGTATTCCAATTACTCTCACCATTAATTTCCAACTTGTCTAATAACTCCTTGTATACTGCATCCCATTCATCCTTGCTGTACAATTGTTTTAAACGCAAGTAATAGTTATAATCACCGGATACTGCGAATTCCTCTGCAAGTTTTATTTGATGGTCTGCTTGATGAGTAAGCTCATAAATTTCGTAGCGATACTTTTTCCATTGGATGACAAGACCAGGATAATTCTGAATAGCATCCTTCTGTTCTCCTTGCTCGGCCAGCTCCAGTGCTTTATCGAATTGAAGGGTCTTTATTGCGTCTTCAATGGCCATTTTGCGAAAAATCATAATGTCGAGATGATCTTGTAAAAACTTCGATGCTTGACTGTCGCCTTCATGCTTTTGAATGACTTGGTACCGAAGCCTGGCTGCTTCCTCAGAAAAATAAGAGCTATACGATGATTTATTTCTTTCATCACTTTCCAATCTTTCAATCAAATTACTCCACAAATCCTTTTCCGCAGCGTTCGTTATTAAATAACTGGCACTTTCCAAGAGGGATAATTGCCACTCATTCCACCCTTCTAAACTTGGATGAAGCACCTCTTTTAGAAGCAGCTGAAATAAGATGGGTCTATCCTTGAAGGAGCTGTATTCAAATTGGCTGGTTGCACTCTGAACAACGTTTAAGCATGCCTCAATTAGACCTCCGACATATCCGTCAGAATCATCACAAAACTGCAATAAATCTCCCATCTCATGCATAATACAAAAACTAATTTCAACGGCACGAAGATGATGTCCGCTTTCTAATGCTTCCTCCGCTTTCTCCATTACTTTCTCGGCACCAGCTACCGCGTTAGGAACATTACGATAAGTAACAAAGCCATGACGGTCGGAGTTTTGCTTGATAGAGGAACGAATCACCTTTTTGTATTGGTTTACACCCTCTTTATTGTCGACATTAATAAATTTCAAAGTAAGTGCTTGCTCGACTTCTTTGATTTCTTTGGAAAAGTTGACTAGCAGCGTAATCAACTCGTCCTTGTTGAGCTTAGACAATTGGTCAGCGATATTCATTTTAGGAGCAGACTTGTTTTTAGGGGCAGACTGGATCTTTTCTTTACTGGACAATTCGTCTCTGATTTCCAAAAGAACAGCTGCTGCGTGCTTACAAATTGGTCCTTTATCGTAAGGACATTCGCACAATGTATGGACCACTTCACCTCGTGAACCAAGCTGAATTTCCACATCGTAAAGCTCGCTTCCCTCCACTTCAGCATGATAAATCCGTGGCTCGATTTCATTAATGGAAAGGATATGACCATTTTCTCGATATTCTTCCCCTCGCTCAAGAATAATCGGATCTATGATATTCTTAATCTGATTCAGCTTCATTCCAATTCGTTCCTCCTGCTTTCTAACCTTTAATTATCTAACTCTATACTATCTAGTCCAACAAGGGTCAGGCAATAGGGAATATTCCAAATAGGGAGACAGCCATTCGGGTCCGATATACAGGTTACAATATCAATGTGCTGGTTGAACAGGCTGCACCGCCAGCCACAGCCAGAACGGCAAAGAATAAACCCTTTAAGGATGCACCAACAAGAGAGGCAGGCGGAGGTCAGGGGACAGCCACTAGCGCATATATCTACCAGCTAGGGTTAAATAGGGGTAACAGTAGGAGAAAATACATACATTTTCTCCATTATGATTACCCAGTTGTTAGCATTTTGGCATCCTCTACTACGTTAAAGCGGAATTGTTTAAGTAATCTGTTGCATGGGTATGCTTCATTTCATGGAAACGTATCTTTTTAACTTTGGCCTTATTGATGTAATCTCGAATGCACGGACAAACAAAATTTCTTGATATTGTATGTGCACCAATTCCACATAAGAAAAGCCCCACAAATGTGAGGCTTTACATTGAATCTGATCCTATAATTATTTCATCATATCGGCTAATAACGATACCCACCCAATCAACGATATCCATAAAGGAATAGTTATTGTTGTGCCCCAGAACAACCCGATAACAAAGCTTCCGTCCTTATTCATCATTGGTATCAACCCCTGAATAAGATTTCATCTATTTCTTTTCTGGGTAGTTTGTTTATAGTATATGAAAGCGCTTCAAAAAATGCAAGTAATTTGTGTACACAATTCTGATAATTATCCTAATATCGCTCCTCCCGACATTTTTTAGCGCCGACCCATTAAGATAGTTAAAGATTGCTTTTACTCGGCGGAGGCTTCCTTCAGCACTTGGATAGATACCATCGTCATACAAAACCTCTGCATTCTCTGTAGCAAAACTACCAAGTACGAAACTCTCTGCAGATTCATCGCACTGAAGTCTTATGCAGTACTACCAGTGATTTTGGAACGATCGGAATCCAGTTCAATGTTGCGTATACCTTTCAAGAGCTCATTAGAATTATACCCATGAACCCTCTAAAACATAACAAGAACCCGACCTATGAGGTCGGGTTTCTAATGGTGGAGGCGAACCGTGGCTGTGCAAATCCACAATTCGCCTCCGCGTAATCTTTAGTTTTATAAAGCTAACTTAAAGTCACTAATCAATAATTAAATTCTGCTCTTCTTAGTGAAAACCGTAGGCGACATTTCCTCTCCTGCCAGCTTATTTCCACGCGTGACATATACCTCTTTATCGAGGATGACGTGGTCCAGACTTGAGTCCTCTTCGATCACGCATTTCTGCATCAGAATGCTATTTCTGACGACCGCCCCTTTCCCGATTCGTACCCCCCGGAACAAAATGCTGTTCTCTACGGTCCCCTCAATGATACAGCCGTTAGCTACCTGTGAATTTGTTACGTTGGCGCTATTCGCATATCTAGCGGGCGGTTCGTCCTTAATTTTAGTGTAAATTAATCCAGGCTGATAGAAGAGAGATTTCCATACATCGGGATTTAATAGCTCTTTGCTGTACTTATAATAATTTTGGACAGAATTAATGATAGCCAAATATCCTTTGTATTCGTAGCCATACACCTTCAATGTGTTCAGATTACGTATAATAACATGCCGCACCAAATCATAGTAATTTTGATTCACGCTTTTTTTGACCAAATCCATGAGCAGATCCTTCTTAATAATGATCATTCGCATGTACACCTTGCTGCTTTTTTTCGTCTGATGGTTCTCATTCATCCGTACGACCCGTCCATCCTCTGCAAAATCAAGCGTAATGAGGTTGGAGAAATCCTCGTTGTCATCGTCCATTTCCTTGTAGATGACGGTGATATCCGCGTTAGTCCTTTGGTGGTTCTCTACTGCTTCGGTATAGTTGATATTGCAGATCATGTGACTGCTTGAAACGATTACGAACTCTTCACTGCTGCGGTCAAAATATTCGAGAGAACCGTAAAAATTTTGCAAATCGCCGTTAAAACCCGTGGTATGGCTATTATTGGGGGGCAAAATGAACAGTCCCTTGTTTTTTCTATCCAAGTCCCATTCTTTTCCCGAGCCCAGATGATCGATGATGGAACGGTAGCTGTTATGGGCGAGTACCGCCACATTGTTAATCCCCGAATTCACCATATTGGATAACACAAAGTCAATTAAGCGGTACCTGCCGCCGAAGGGAACCGTTGCAGTTGCCCGCGAGTACGTCAGCTCATGCAAAAGCGGCTGGTTGATGCTGAGATTGATGACACCTAACACATTATTCATCGCAATCACTCCTATATCAATTGAGAAGAAATGACCATGTTCTCACCGATTAAAGTGATTTCCGCCGATTCATCTGAGCTTCCGACGTACGCGCCATCTTGGATGACGGTACCTGAGCCGATAATGGCTTTATGTATCGTAACGTTATTCCCGATTTGGGCGTTTGGCATAATGACCGAGTCTTTTATCACGCTACCCTCACCGACATGAACACCATAAAACAATACGGAATGGTCAACTTTCCCGTATACCATGCATCCTTCATTCACTAGCGAACCGGTAACTTTGGCGGTAGAGGCGATATGATGAGGCGGCTTGTTTGGGTTTTTCGCGTAAACCTTCCATTTGGGGTCATGAAGCGTAAACGGCGGATCTTCCAAAAGCAGGTCCATATGAGCTTCCCACAGGCTTTCGACGGTTCCGACATCTTTCCAGTACCCTTCAAAGCGATAGGCAAAAATCGGATTATCGTTCTCCAGCATCGATGGAATAATGTCTTTACCGAAGTCATTGCTGGATGCGGGATCTTGTGCGTCGGCGATCAACTTCTTTTTTAAAACATCCCAAGTAAAGATATAAATGCCCATGGAAGCAAGATTGTTTTTCGGCACCTTTGGTTTCTCTTCAAATTGCGTAATCCGGTCATCATTGTCCACATCCATAATGCCGAACCTGCTGGCCTCGTGTATAGGTACTTCTAAAACCGCGATGGTGGCGTCGGCTTTCGTTTCCTTATGCTGCTCCAGCATGAGAGCATAATTCATTTTGTATACATGATCGCCGGAAATGACCAGTACGTACTCCGGATCATACTGCTCAAGATAATCAATATTCTGGTATATAGCATGTGCCGTTCCTTTATACCAACTGCCCCCTCTTTGTTCCATGTAAGGAGGCAATACAGTAACCCCGCCGTCTTTCCTGTCCAAATCCCATGGACTGCCGATTCCTATGTAGGAATTCAGTATCATCGGTTGATACTGGGTCAGTACCCCAACCGTGTGAATACCTGAATTGCTGCAATTGCTCAAGGTAAAATCGATTATCCGGTATTTACCGCCGAAGGGCACAGCGGGCTTTGCCAGCTTTGTCGTCAGATGACTTAATCTTTTGCCTTCACCGCCTGCAAGCAGCATAGCTACACACTCTTGTTTCTGCATTTAGATCTCTCCGCTCTACAAGAAATTTCCACCATTTTATCGAAATAGATAGAATTTTCAGATAATTTAGTCCGTTCCACTCCCTTCTTCTAGATTTAGTAATGAAAGCGTATACACCGTTGTAGAAATTATAATAACTTGTAGATAATGGAAAGTCAATGAGAGTATTTTCTGGGCAACTACCGAGGAAATGCAAAAACCACATCCTCATGCTGATGTGGTTTTATTATATAGTGGAGGCGAGCTGTGGCTTAGTAAATCCACAATTTGTCGTCGCTCGATGTTGAGGATGTTTGGGGAGGTAACATAACTCACACCTGCACTGCCACCGTCAATTCTTTGGAATTGATCACCAAGCCAGCAGCTTGGATGAAATCAAAGCCAAATACCGTCGAACTCCATACCGTAATTCATTTCTCCGATCTCCACTTCAAAGCCTTCCAGAGAAGCTTCGCCTGTTCTCACAAAGTCAAAAAACTTGGAGTACACGATCTCTACTCCTCCTACACCCCTGATCTTGTTCAAAACATCCCCAGGCTCAACCTTAAACTTCCACTACATCGGCGTTGAAAATCGTTCCCGCCGAACCAGTATCAATCAGAACATGCTTCAAGTGAAGTTCTTTTCCTCGGTAACAAATCGTAACTTCCACAAATGGTAACCCGTATTTCACTTCGATATTCATCTGGACCCTCTTACCCCCGCCCATTTCTCGCGAAGCTTCAGCGTTTCACGAGATGTATGAAAAAAGCCATACTCCCGGAAAGGCTGCTCCCGATGCAATTCATAATAGCATTTCATGGCAACTGTGGAATCGTCAAAACGATCAATGAGTGCCACTTCATCAATGAACCAATAGCCATCCTCTGAACGAGACTTCAAAGCCTCACAGACCACCCACTCGTCTGGAAATTGCTCTCTAACCTCTTCCCACCGCATCCTTATCACCTCCGAAAGGTAAACTTCTTTACATTAAGTATAGCATACAAAAAGCCTTACCTTTGTTGTACAGAGGTGGGCCGTGGCTTAGCTAATCCACAATTCGTCGTCGATTGATGTCGAAGATGTTTGGGGAGGTAGCTTAATTGGCCGAATACACCAGCATATTTTCCGTATCAATGAAAAGCTCATACGGAGGGTCGTTCTGATGGTCTATCACATGCTTTACGCCAAAATTTATCGTGTAAGCAAACCACTTCGCAACATCTTGGCGCAATAGCATCATTATTTCCGGTAAAACCGTTGTAATCGACTCCGTCCATGCTTTTCCATAACCTCTCGTCAACTCAATATCCAATATGAACCACTCCTACCCTTTTGACATAATCTCAACATTTCGGCCATTAGTTCTTCGCATTCCTTGCCGTGGTTCATAAACATCATAATAATGGTACGGTCAAAAAAGCCAATTTAGTTGATTTTTTATATACAACCTAATACAAGATAAAGTAAATCTCCACGTTACGACAGGCTGGATTCAAACTAACGCATAACGAGTAGAATACTCCCGCCACTTACCTTTGCTTACGCTTCGGTTAAAGTGTCGGCAGCGCCCGGTAATCCGGTTGCTCCATCACTTTGAATTGAATACGCTGTCCAAGAAATGATAGTCGATCCAAGGGCTCTCTTCGGATGGCAGCTCGAATTGGTTACAGCGAATCTCTAATCGTTCTTTTACGGGTTTAAGCTGTTCCTTCGCGACTCTCGACTGATAAGCTTGGAGCTTTCTTTCATTCATGACTCCGATTTATCGATTCAGCGTGTTCAGGACTTCTTGCTGCAACGGTTGAAGGGGCTTCTCCAGCCGGCGGTGTTAAATAAATGCTTGGTATCCTGACAGTCGCTCAAAGTAGGGAAAATAAGCGGTGACCTTTTTTGATCTTCTTAATTTGCAACGTATTTATACGATATTAAATATGGTTTCACCTCCCCTTTAATACGAACATGCGTTCTATATTATTATAACATGTTTGATTCGCACAGGGTTAGTTTCTTGAATGAATGTCAAGGAAGTCACCGATTCACCACCTCCTCAGCTCCTTTCCTCGCTTAAGAAGGCGTCCTCTCTGTGAATATGATAGATAAAAGCGCAGATGTTCCAGTATTTGAGATGGGTATGTTGAACGTGCCGAAGAGGTTTCCAAATGTCCATGAGTTCCAAGATATGGGTGGTTAACTAAAGTGAAGCAATGCAATCCTCGTGAAGGGATCAAGGGGACTTACATCGGTTCGTTTGACGATGAATATGTTTAGCTTTAAGGATGCGGTAAGAGAGCTTTATAAGATTCGGAACGGAAAATACTTTTTCTATCAAATATGAGAACGCTGAACGGTTTCCTCGTTTCGTGTTGCATTCCATGCAAGCAGCAAGTAAGTTTTGGGGAAGATCTGAACCGCCTTTGCTTGAGGGGACAATATGATCTACCGTTGCTGCGGAACGTCCGCACCACAAACAAGTATATTTATCCCGTTTTAATGCTGTTTTTCGATAGTATCGAAATGAGTATGGGTTGTAAAGTAATTGGATTGTTTGTTCGTCAATCCAGACGGCACGAGCTCGGTTAACTTCCCGCCAAGCCCGGTCAAGCACACATGGGGTTAGTTTCTGACCATCCACATTGAGCACTGTTATCATATTCAACCGCCTCCCAAGGCTTAATTTGGTGAGGGAATTTAAACCCCTGTCCGAAGACAACGCCACATAGGCTGCGCTTCGCGGTGGGTGTAGTCACAGTTTTGATGTCACCCGAGCAGATTTAATGCCATGTTTTTCACGAATCCATATGCCCAGCCACCCTATTGCCAAAGCTAACGGAATCAGATTGGCGGGGTTTGCGCTGAAATCTTACGATAGACCCTACGGTAATCAATAACCCAGCAACGCTTTCTGATCAATTGCTGATACCAAATAAAAAATAGCAAAGCGAGGAAGCAGTTAACAGTGGCGAATGGATTGAGGCGAGGCAAAAATGCCATCAATACACCCCATTCATCCCCGAGATCCATAAGAAAAAACCGCCAAAAGTCAGAAAAGCATTATGAATACACCTGACCTGCCAATCCATTTCTGATAGGTCTTCAGAACTTTTGTTCATATATTTCCCCCTTTTGTAAATCACCAATCTGGAAAAATTATACCCACCCCTTTACTCCGACGTAAAACTTAATCCTTATTATCATTATGCTGATGCCAGTCTTCCCATTTTCGAGCAATATTCAGCCTTGCCTCTGTAATGACTTCCGAGTACCAACACTGGCCATCACGCCACTCTGGCACTGGTTCAACATGGATACCGGTAATCTGTTCAAGTGCATTGCAGCGTGCACCAAAGATAGAAACTTTTTGAGCGAGAGATCATTTCTTAAATGATAGGTTCTATAAAGAGTCGATTTTGTACCGTTGATGCCAACCGAAGAGCGCAGTATTGGGTGTCATAGTCATCATCAGTAAAAACCTAACAACGTCATTCGATAACTCATCCCACAAGTCTGGATATCTATCACATGCATGAAGAGCACCCATTCGCACATATCTGCTGGCATCCTTCATTAGCCGTCTTAATTCATCACCTGTTACTGGCATAGAATGCTCGGACAATAGGATGATTGAAACTACACGAATCTTATCAGAAGGATGCTGCAGTAGTGCATGAAAATGCATGGACATATCCGACGAACAAGGCTCTGAAAAATATGATAATAACGCCGCTCTAGATTCCTGTTCATCCTCACCCATTAATGCAGCTAAACGTTCTGTCTGCCCTTTTTCTTTCCACATTCTCCACTGTAAATAAGGGTTTTCCGAGGGGACTAGCTCTAAAGGATGTATGAAATTTACTGCAGCAGCAACATCCACTTGCCCAGATTGCAGCTCATCCCATATCGTTTGTGAACTGCGGTTGCTCCCCAATAAGGCCGACTTTACTTGAGCTCCTGACCACCAAGGTCGAGCTTCCCAAATACATGCGGCAGCTCCTAAAATGATCGGATCAGAAAATGATGTTCCTTCGGTCTTGCATAGCCGGAAGACAAGTTATCTAAGGAAGCCGTAAAATGATTCAAATATTCTTCTTCGGATTGAAACGGTGTTGGCACCACGATATTTTCCGCAGGAGCGAGAATTTCAGGAACCCACTTGTTCTCAAAGGTCATTCCTCTGCATCCGTGGTAAGGAAGAGCATCTTGAAAATCTGCATTACTCGGAATAATGACACCGCCGACAGACAGTACAGAAGGAGATGCCGATGGACCATTACTCGTTAAATCTTTGGTATTCCCGGATGATGATACAACTAAGAGCCCTTCAGAAACTAACTCCTCACAAATAATTCGAACGGGATCCGCTTGCCAAGGCAGCAATCCTGTATCTCTTGTTGCGATGACTGTCAGTACAACACCACGGATATTATACAAACGCCAATTATCTTTAAGCCATTCCATTGCTCTGACAAACTTCACTTCTATATCGTTAGATGTATAGAATGGTCCTGTTTCCAGCAAGTAGAGATTGGCCGCTGGCGATGCACCCGTATAATATCCATCGGAAAGCTGCCCCGACCCAGCAGCTGCGGCTGCACACGATAACCCATGCAACCCTTTATTCCAAGGTCCCGAATTTGAATCCATTAACAAGGGTTGTGTAAGGTGTTCTGATGTTTTGACGATGTATGTATTGCGATTTTCATTCGATGAAATATCAGGATGATGCGCAAAACTGCTGTCTATAACGGCGATATTAACTCCCTTTCCAAAAAGGTTATCTGGAATACGGAGGAATGCTCTAATTGAAGCCCAAGCCATGGGAACACCTCTTTTCTAGTGGCTACTTATTATCTACATTATCCATCAATAAAAAGACAGCAAAAATCCACAACCTCATGCGGTTGTGGATTTACATGGTGGAGGCGAGGGGATTTGAACCCCTGTCCGAAGACAACGCCAGGCAGGCTTCTACGGGTGTAGTCACAGTCTTGATATCACCCAGAACCGTATCATCTGAAGCTTGAGTGATATAAACCTCACCCTTTTCCCTATATTAATCTCAGATACATGTCCAACGTTTGTTCCATAATATCAGTAACCAATGAGACAAACATCGTATTATCCTTGCTTGTATGCGCGTGGTCCAGTGCAGTGTAATACTCACTTCGATTTTCCTTTTGAATGACGATGGGAGGAAAGCCGTTTTTCATTAGTTCAAAGTTCAGTAACAATCTCGCTGTTCTTCCATTCCCATCAATGAAAGGATGGATTCCAACAAAATCAACATGAATGACCGATGCCCTTTCGATGGGATGCAAGTGTTGGCCCTCATTCTCATACCATTTGATAAATCGTTCCATCTGAGACTGTACCTGTACTGCATCGGGCGGGATATGACGTGCACCACTAATGATTACATTTTCTTTACGATATACTCCAGCATATTCATCTTCAATGCCTTTTAAAATGAGTCGATGAATGCTTTTGATCTGCCATTCCGATAGATCCTCTTGATTCTTAACGATCTGCTCGACGTATAATATTGCATCTTTATGATTAATAGCTTCCAAATGCTCTTTTATCGTTTTACCGCCCACGGTAATGCCTTCGAGAGCTACTTTCGTTTCCGATAAGGTTAATGTACTTCCCTCAATAGCGTTGGAGTGATAAGTCCAATTGACGATCAGGTGCTCTCGTATGCTCCTAAGCGTATGAACAGGCAGGGGCCTTTTTTGATCGAGCAAGCTTATCTTCTTATCGATTTGTTCAAACATTATCCTCACTCCAAACGTATCCCATTCATATTTTTGAGATTTGATCATCATTATATCATAAATACTTAAGAAAACAGCACCCTTGCCAATATGAGGGAAAGGTGATGGGTTAGATGTTCCTCATGATTTTTCGCTGTCCACATAATTTTATTCAGATTCTGAAATGTTAACCCCCTCCGAATTTTTTATGTAAATGGGTATATGAAAAGCAAAAACCCGACCTCACAAGGTCGGGTTTCTCATATTGGTGGAGGCGAGGGGATTTGAACCCCTGTCCGAAGACAACGCCACACAGGCTTCTACGGGTGTAGTCACAGTTTTGATGTCACCCGAGCATCGCCCCGTAACCGGCTATGCGTTGGGTCAGCCTGATTATCTTCTTCAGCTCACCGCAGGCGGAGATGAGACAGCGTATTCCACTACTTGTTAGCCCCTAATCCAGTCACATGGACGATGCTGGGTAGAAGCACGCACACAGTTTCTTAGGCTGCGAAAGCGTAGTTTGTTTGTTGTTTGCCGTTTAATAGGCTTTAGCGTTGATGAAGTGGACGCGTCCCCACTACCCGCAACCCGCGCTCGTACTATCCCCGTCGAATCCATAAACGCCCCCAATATCGCATAAACGGATGAGTGATGCATGCCCGTTTAGCAGGTAAGACGCTCTGTCGACTTAAAAACCCCGGATCTTCAAGATCCCAGCAGGTCATAGACGAATCGAGCACAAAGTTGAATTGCTTGTTCATTACTACTTCATCAGTATAGCACATGAGCAGCTGCAGTACCGAATATCTTGTTGGAAGCGATGGGACCCTTTACCGAGCAACCTTCTGCTTCTCACGAAGAGCACGTTGAATATCACGCTGAGCATCTTTCTTAGCTGCAGTTTCACGTTTATCAAATTGCTTCTTCCCTTTACCAAGCCCAATCAGCAGTTTTGCATACCCATTCTTGACATAGATCTTGAGGGGAACAATAGAGTATCCCTCTTGCTTGGATAACCCTAGCAGCCTATGAATTTGAGCTCTATGCATCAGCAGCTTGCGAGTACGTGTTGGGTCTGCAGGATTACTTCGGTTACCTTGTTCAAACGGACTGATATGCATGTTATGGATGAAAATTTCACCGTTCCGAATCGTTGCAAAAGCGTCGCCAATATTCGCTTTTCCCATTCGAACCGACTTAATTTCACTGCCCATCAGCACCATACCCGCTTCAAACGTATCTTCGATGAAATAGTCATGGGAAGCTTTCTTGTTCTGGGCTAACTGTTTCCCTTCACTCTTCTTAGCCATGCTAATCACCTCTTTATCATCTGTTAATTTAATGCTGCAGCAGCGATTAATCCGCTACCCTAATACCTTCAAAAGCCGACAATGGACCCCTAACAGGTTACGTCAGGAATCCATTGTAACAACTTTGTTAAATGAAATCAAGATTTGCCAAGAAGTTACGGTTCTGCTGAGAACCTTCTCTTACGTCTGTTTTTTCCGGACAAAAGCAGCCGTCGCATTGCCGCCGCTTTTTTTCTTCTTGCGAATTCCGTTGGACTGTTAGAGCTGGCTGCGTTCGTAACGCCGCCTTCTGTTGTTTTCTTAGGTCTAGCGCCGCCATTCACATTACCAGTCTGACCGCCGCTTCGGCTGGAACCATTGCGGCCGGCCCCTCCGCCGGAGCGTCCACGGCCACCGCCGCCGCTGCGATTCCGGCCGCTAGGGCGATCTGGATCTTCGCCATCGTCGATAATGCCGCCGGTTCCGTGAATCGGAAGGCCCCACATATCTTTGCGTACACGAGGAGTCTCCAATTCCGATTCGCCTGGCTTGGTACCGGATTCTCCACCAGAACCTTCACTCTCATTACCGAGCAGCCGGTTCAAATTATAATCATCCTCTGGCTTCCAAGCACGGGCATCACGTGCACGTGCGCTCGCTTGAGACCGCTTCGCCTCCACGAACGTCAGCGTTTGGTGTACCACCATTTTGGCTCGGCTTACCTTTACGTCCACGCAAACTGCTGCTTTGCTCGCTGCCGCGGCCTCGCGGGCCAGTCGCAGCTATACCGTTTGCACCGTTGCTCACTCCGCCTCCGGCAGCGCCTTTATCGCCGCGCTCGCCTCTGCGGCGTCCCGCACCGCGCTCACCACCGCCGCGCTGCTCACCGCTCTTCGCTCCGCGCTCGCCGCCCCGCGCCACACTCGCCGCTTCGCTCACTACCGCCGCGCTTCTCGCCGCTCTTCGCTCCGCGCGCCGCACCGCCGCTTCGCTCACGCCCGCTGCCGCCGCGCTCGCCGCGTCCCCCGCGGGCTGGGCCGCGACCCGCTCGCACAAGCCCCAGCTCGCGTCCGCGCTCCGCGCGCTCATTGCTTTGCGCCTTCGACTCCGCGATCGCGAAGTCAATCGTATGCTCATCCATGTTCACGCGCTCCACGCGGATTCGCAGCTCATCGCCAATGCGATACGCCTTCGATGTCCGCTCGCCGAGCAGCAGCATATGCTGCTCATGGAAATGATAATAATCATCCGTGAGCTCGCTGAGTCGAATGAGCCCCTCGACGGTATTGTCGAGTTCAACGAAAATCCCGAATCCCGTAACACTGCTGATAATGCCTTCGAATTCCTCGCCGACTTTATCCAGCATGAACTCGCATTTCTTCAGCTTCTCTGTATCCCGCTCCGCCTCAACCGCCACACGCTCGCGTTCTGAGGATTGCTGCGCAATATCCGGCATCCTGGCCGCCAACGCTTCAATTCGCGCCTCAGACAGCGTCCCGCCATTCTCAAACACCTCGCGCATGACGCGGTGAATGACCAAATCCGGGTAACGCCGGATCGGCGATGTAAAGTGCGAATAAAACTCAGCCGCAAGCCCGAAGTGGCCTGTGCTCTGCGCATCATACTTCGCCTGCTTCATGGAACGCAGCATAACGGTGGATATAACCGTCTGCTCCTTCGATCCCCGAATATCCTCCAGCAGGGTTTGCAGAGCTTTCGGATGAATTTCCATGCCGCCTTTACCTTTGATCGTATATCCGAAATTAGCTGCAAACTGCACGAAATGCAGCAGCTTCTCTTGGTCCGGATTTTCATGAATCCGATATAAGAACGGCACCTTCAGCCAGAAGAAATGCTCCGCCACCGTTTCATTTGCCGCTAACATGAACTCTTCGATAATTTGCTCGGCGACGGAACGCTCGCGCTTCACGATATCGACCGCTTTACCTTCCGCATCGACGATAACCTTCGATTCCACGAAATCAAAATCAATCGCCCCGCGCTTCATTCGGCTTGAACGAAGGCGCATCGCAAGCTCTTCCATCAGGTTGAACGTATCCACCAAGTCGGCGTAGCGCTCCATAACTTCCGGATCCTTATCGGCTACAATTTTACGGACATTCGTATAAGTCATACGCTCTTTGGTACGAATAACGCTCGTAAACACATCATGGCGCACACGCTTCAGCGTCGCTCCGTCAAATTCCATCTCGCAGGACATCGTTAAGCGGTCTACCTGCGGATTAAGCGAACAGATTCCGTTCGATAACCGGTGCGGCAGCATTGGAATTACGCGGTCAACCAAATAAACGCTGCAGCCACGGCGATAGGCTTCTTGATCAAGCGCCGAATTCTCCCGCACATAGTAGCCAACATCGGCGATATGTACGCCAAGCACGTAGTTGCCGTTCTCGAGCCGTTCAATATTAACCGCGTCATCGAGATCCTTGGCATCCTCGCCATCGATCGTTACAATGACTTTACCGCGAAGATCGCGACGTCCTTGACGGACAATCTCGTCCTCCGTAATTGCGTCTGGCGCAGCATCCGCTTCCGCATCGACATCCTCCGGGAAACCCTCTGGGAGCTGATGCTTGCGGATGATGGACAAAATATCAACGCCCGGGTCATCCTTATGACCAAGCACCTCAACGATTTCACCTTCTGCAGCCGCATTGCCCTCTGGGTATGACACAATACGCACGACTACCTTTTGCCCGGAGACCGCTCCTTTAAACTGATCCTTCGGAATAAAAATATCACGGTTAATCCGTTTGTCGTCAGGCAGAACGAATGCATACGACTCATGATTATCGAATGTTCCGACGATTTGGGTGACAGCACGCTGAACAATGCGGACAACCTCGCCCTCAAACCGTCCTCCCGCTTCACTCTTCGATATCACTTTAACGAGTACAATATCGCCGTTCATGGCACTCTTGAGATCATTTGCACTCAAATACACATCCGGATGCTCTTTATCTTCCGGCAATAAGAATGCAAAGCCCTTTGCATGTGCTTGAACGCGCCCGCGCAATAAGTTCATTCGTTCAGGCACGCCATATCGGTCATTGGGGGTACGAAGGATTTTTCCTTCATCCTCAAGTCTATTCAACAGAATTAAAAATGCCTTGTATGACTCTGCGTTGCCGCCGCCAAGTTTTTTGTCGAGCTCTTGATATGTCATTGGCTTGTACGCCGTGTCACGCAAAAATTCGAGCAGCTGCTGCTCTGTTACCATTATCTCTCACCTCATGTACCGTGTTGCCATCTTCATATATCTGGATGCAGCAGTCGGTTGATAGATTACTATATACCATATAGTATACACGAAACGGACAACAACCATCCGCAGACGCCCGCTAAAAAAAATAAAAAAACGATTCTCCCCTAAAATGTCCACAGTTATATTATTCCAACTTTAATAGACATAAAAAAAAGCGGGACTCAGCCCGCTTTTCATTCCCAACTTATTTGACTACGTTTTTACGAGGTAAGCAACAATTAGAGCCGTCACGAAAAATCCAATAGCGACGCCGATTGTTAAACGCTGCAAAAACAAATCCAATCCGCGGGCTTTCTGTTTACCGAACAAGTGTTCAGCACCACCGGAGATAGCACCCGACAACCCCGCGCTCTTTCCTTTTTGAAGGAGAACAACAGAGATCAAGCCTAACGCGAAAATGATAAGCAAAATTTTAAATGCAATTGCCATAGTTCCACCTCCTGCACAAGGAGCAAGTTATCGTTCGCCGCTGCCTTGTCAAGGACAAGACCTAGAAACAGCATTCTTATTGTACCATAGCTCCCAAGCAATTACAAGCGAGACGCTGATTAACCAAACCCGTGCTCACGGAAGAAATCCAAGGAGATCTTGGCGCTCTCAAGCGATGAAGATGGGAATTCCTCCTGCTCGACGATGAAGTATTTCACGCCCGCTTGCTCCGCTACTTTAAGGACGCTCTTAAAATCAACGACCCCTTTGCCAACCTCCATATCGCGGCGCCCTTTTCCAAAATCCTTAAAATGAGCAAGCGGCACACGCCCCTCATAGCGAGTAATGTAGTCGACCGGCTGCCCTCCGCCCATATGAATCCAGCCCAAATCGAATTCTGCGAATAAGTATTCTGGTGAAACACGCTTTAACAATAAATCCAGAGCAGGCGTACCGTCCACAAGCTTAAGCTCAAAATCATGATTGTGGTACCCGTATTCAAGACCAGCAGCCTTCACTTGCTTACCCGCCTTCTCCAGTGTGGCCGCTAGTTTGTTGATATCTTCATCGGTTGGGTTCTCCGGCAGCGGAGCCCAAGGCGTCACAATATATTTCAATCCAAGCTCCTGCGCGTATTGAATTTGCTTGGCAAAATCGGACTCCAGCTTTTCACGGTCGCCAAAGTTAAGACCCACATGTGCGGAAGGCGCATCAAGCCCAAGTTCCTCTAAGAGTGCTTTCAATTCTTTGGCAGGGGTATTGTAATAACCAGCAAATTCAACCGCTTTGTAGCCCATCTCTGCGACCTTGCGTATCGTACCTAGAAAATCCTTCTCTGCTTGATCACGCACCGTATACAATTGTAAGCCGACAATCGGTTTAGCCATTACATTCTCACTCCTTAAGGTCAAGGTGAACCGGCTAGCGCCGTCCTTTGGCGGCGGAGCGCGGTTCATTCCGGAGAAATATAAGCAAAGTATAGTAAAAATTTATACTTTCTTATATTTTAAAAAAAAGGAGAGCACCGGGTCTTGCGCCCCGTTCTCTCCCCTTATTATATCGAACGCCCACCTTAGACTCTTGCTCGCCTTCTGGGACATTCTTTGTCATTTTGGCGCGCGTATATTACTTGCTGAAGTTTTTCAGGTTGTAGAATGCGCTTTTGCCTGCATAAATTGCAGTGGAGCCCAATTGATCTTCGATGCGAAGCAATTGATTGTATTTCGCGACGCGGTCCGTACGGGACGGAGCACCTGTTTTGATTTGACCAGCATTTGTAGCTACTGCGATATCCGCAATTGTGCTATCTTCGGACTCACCGGAACGGTGGGAGATAACAGCTGTGTAACCAGCGCGTTTTGCCATTTCGATCGCATCAAACGTTTCTGTAAGCGAACCGATTTGGTTAACTTTTACAAGGATGGAGTTACCTACGCCTTTATCGATACCGTCGGATAGACGTTCTGTGTTCGTTACGAACAGATCATCACCAACGAGCTGAACTTTGCCGCCCAATTTGTCGGTGAGCAATTTCCAGCCTTCCCAGTCATCCTCGGAACAACCGTCTTCGATTGTGATGATTGGGTATTTCTCTGCCCATGAAGCAAGCAGGTCAACGAACTCAGCGGAAGTAAAGGATCTGCCTTCGCCTTCAAGGTGATATTTGCCGTCTTTGTAGAACTCAGTGGAAGCAACGTCCATACCAAGGAATACATCAACGCCTGGTTTGTAGCCAGCACGCTCGATTGCCGCGATAATTGTTGTGATCGCTTCTTCGTTGGAACCAAGGTTAGGTGCAAAACCGCCTTCGTCGCCTACAGCCGTGTTCAGGCCTTTATCTTTCAGAACCGATTTCAGGTTGTGGAAGATTTCTGCGCCGATGCGAAGAGCTTCTTTGAAGCTTGGTGCGCCAACTGGCAGAACCATGAACTCTTGAACGTCGATGTTGTTGTCAGCATGCTCGCCGCCGTTAACGATGTTCATCATAGGTACTGGAAGTGTCTTCGCGTTGAATCCGCCCAGGTAAGTGTAAAGTGGAACATCCAGCGCATCAGCAGCTGCGCGTGCAATTGCCATCGATACTGCGAGAATGGCGTTGGCGCCCAATTTACCTTTGTTATGAGTACCGTCAAGCTGGATCATCGTGCGGTCGATCAGAACTTGATCAAGGGCATCCAGACCAATGATTTCGGGAGCGATGATTGTATTTACATTATCAACCGCTTTCAGAACACCTTTACCCAGGTAACGGCTCTTTGTCGCCGTCACGAAGCTCAACTGCTTCGTATGCGCCAGTGGAAGCGCCGGATGGAACGATTGCACGGCCTTTACCGCCGGACTCCAGAATAACTTCTACTTCTACAGTCGGGTTACCACGGGAGTCAAGCACTTCGCGTGCATAAACGTCAGTAATGATAGACATGTAAGAAACACTCCTTTGATTAATAGTTTATGGGATTAAAAGATAGTTCTTCGCAGCCCTATTAAAGGCCTTCATTAACCGTCTCTTCAATTATACAGCAATCGTTAACGGCCTGAACCATTAAACGCATAGATCATCCATAGGGTATAAGTTCTTCAGTTACATTATTACTCAGCAATGAGCGTCTGACCTGTCATCTCTGCAGGCTTAGCAAGCTCCATCAGCGAAAGGATCGTCGGAGCGATGTCGGCAAGGATGCCGCCTTCACGCAGTGCCGCGCCTTGCTTGGTTACGATAAAAGGAACCGGATTCGTCGTATGGGCCGTGAATGGACGGCCATTCTCATCGATGACCATATCAGCATTACCATGATCCGCCGTAATCAGACATACGCCGCCTTTGGCAAGTACAGCTTCCACTACTCTGCCGAGGCACTCATCAGTCGCTTCTACCGCCTTAATCGTTGGCTCCAGCATGCCGGAGTGTCCAACCATATCCGGATTAGCAAAGTTTAAGATAATCGTATCCTGCGTACCTGCTTCAATCTCTTTCACAGCTGCAGCCGCTACATCATACGCACTCATCTCAGGCTGCAAATCATACGTAGCCACCTTTGGTGAAGGGATCAAGATTCGCGTCTCACCCGGTAATTCAACATCGCGGCCGCCGCTGAAGAAGAACGTTACATGCGGGTACTTCTCCGTCTCAGCAATACGAAGCTGCTTCTTGCCGTTTTGCACAAGAATTTCACCAAGCGTGTTGTCCAGGTTCTTTGGTTTATACGCAACGTAACCGCCAACGGTTTCACTGAACAGCGTAAGAGATACAAAGTACAACGCCTTAGGCGCTTTCGGGCCGCGGTCGAAACCTTGGAAATCCTCATTGGTAAATACCTGTGACAGCTGGATCGCACGGTCTGGACGGAAGTTGAAGAAAATGACTGCATCTTCAGACTCAACAGTTCCGACAGGCTGCCCGTCTTCTTTAACGATGACAGTAGGCATGACAAACTCGTCAAACACGGACTGTTTGTAGGATTCAACAACCGCTTCAATCGGATCTTTATACTGCGGGCCTTCGCCATATACCATAGCGCGGTATGATTTCTCAATACGCTCCCATCGTTTATCGCGGTCCATCGCATAATAACGACCCTGAACGGTTGCGATTTGACCAACGCCAACCTCAGCTATTTTCGCCACAAGCTGCTCCAGATATCCCTTTGCACTGTCAGGCGAAACATCTCGGCCATCAAGGAAAGCATGAATATAAACTTCACTCAGCTCTTCCTTCTTAGCCAGATCAAGCAGGGCAAACAAATGCCCAATATGGCTGTGAACGCCGCCGTCGGACAGCAGTCCGTAGAGGTGCAGCTTCTTGCCGTTTGCTTTCGCGTGACGAACGGCGCCAAGCAGCGTTTCATTGTCAAAAAATTCGCCATCGCGAATCGATTTGCTGATACGCGTCAGATCCTGGTAGACAATTCGTCCAGCGCCGATGTTCAAATGGCCAACCTCAGAGTTACCCATTTGACCCTCCGGCAGACCTACCGCTTCGCCGCAAGCAGTTAACGTTGTATGCGGATAAGCAGCCCAATAACGGTCATAATTCGGTTTGTTAGCTTGCGCTACCGCATTGCCCGTTACATCGTTACGAAGACCAAAGCCGTCCAAAATAATCAGTGCAACTGGTTTTGGAACTGACATCTTACTTCGCCCCCTCGACTAGCTGAATAAAGGAAGCAGCTTCCAAGCTCGCTCCGCCTACCAAAGCGCCATCGATGTTAGGTTGTCCTATAGTATTCTGCAACATTGTTCGGTTTTACGCTTCCGCCGTATTGAATGCGGACTGCTTCAGCTGTTGCTGCATCGTACAACCCTGCAACTACGCTGCGGATGTATGCAATAACATCTTCTGCGTCTGCAGAAGTCGATGATTTACCTGTTCCGATTGCCCAGATTGGCTCGTACGCGATAACAACTTCGGCCGCTTGTGCAGCGGAAATGCCTTGGAAAGCCGCTTCTGTTTGCACTTTGCAAACATCCTTCGTTTGGTCCGCTTCGCGCTCTTCAAGCTTCTCGCCCACGCATACGATCGGAGTCAAGCCATGCTTGAATGCCGCATGAACCTTCTTGTTTACGATTTCGTCGGATTCCGCAAAGTAAGCGCGGCGCTCCGAGTGGCCGATGATGACATATTTCACGCCAAGATCCTTCAGCATAACACCGCTGATCTCACCCGTGAAGGCGCCATTGTCTTCAAAATGAACGTTTTGAGCGCCAATTGCAATCGTAGTTCCTTTTGCTGCTTCGACAAGCGCTGGAAGCGTCGTGTATGGCGCACAGATAACAGCTTCAACGCCGTCAACCTCTGCCTTGCCCTTCACATCAGCGAAGAAAGCAGCCGCTTCGGAAACCGTTTTAAACATTTTCCAGTTACCCGCAATAATCGGTTTACGCATTGTTAACCCTCCTAAAAGCTTTGTGAAGCAAAGTTACTTCATAAGCATATTCTTAAAACTTTGTGTAACTAAGTACCTCGTAAGCATTCTTGAGCTTACTTATCGTTCAATGCAACAACGCCCGGAAGCGCTTTGCCTTCCATAAATTCAAGAGAAGCGCCGCCGCCTGTGGAGATATGGTCCATTTTATCAGCAAGACCGAATTTCTCAGCTGCTGCAGCAGAGTCGCCGCCGCCGATAACGGTGTAGCCGGAAGTTTCTGCACAAGCTTGTGCAACGGCACGTGTACCGTGTGAGAATGGCTCGATCTCGAATACACCCATCGGTCCGTTCCAAACGACCAGCTTGGAGTTCTTGATCACGTCCGCATAGATCTCGCGAGTTTTCGGTCCGATGTCAATGCCTTCCCAATCAGCAGGAATGCCGTCTACGTCTACGATTTTCGTGTTTGCACTCGCGCTGAAATCATCCGATACTACGATATCAACCGGAATAAGGAAATTCTTGCCCAGCTTCTTCGCTTTCTCGATGAATTCAAGAGCGAGGTCAAGCTTGCTGTTATCAACCAAGGATTGGCCGATTTCATAGCCTTGCGCTTTGAAGAATGTATAGGACAATCCGCCGCCAATAAGGATATTATCCGCAATTTCAATCATTTTGTTGATGACATCGATCTTATCTTTTACTTTGGATCCGCCGACGATTGCAGTGAACGGACGCTCTGGATTCAGAAGCGCACGGCCAAGCACGTCAAGCTCTTTCTCCATTAGCAAACCGGATACGGCTGGGAGGAAGTGTGCAATCCCTTCCGTCGAAGCATGTGCACGGTGAGCAGCACCGAATGCATCATTAACGAACAGATCAGCCAGTTCAGCAAAAGCTTTTGCCAATTCTGGATCGTTCTTTTCTTCGCCTTCGTTGAAACGAACGTTCTCAAGCAATAGAACATCGCCTTCATTCAAAGCTGCAACCTGTGCTTTCACAGCATCTCCAACGACTTCATCCGCTTTCGTAACCGGTTTGCCCAGAAGCTCAGCAAGACGCGCAGCAGCTGCAGTCAAACGAAGCTCTTCGACAACTTGTCCTTTTGGACGACCCATGTGGCTCGCCAAAATAACCTTGGCACCATTTTCGATCAAATACTTGATCGTTGGCAAGGTTTCGCGAATACGAGTATCATCTGTAATTACGCCGTTCTCCATCGGTACGTTAAAGTCTACACGCACAAACACGCGTTTCCCGGATACTTCAACATCACGTACACTCTTCTTGTTCATTCGTGTAGCCTCCCAGTGTAGACGACCTTCCAACGTCCAAAGGTCTTCGTATATTAAAAGCTCTTCAAACCTATCCATGCCTGCTATCCATGTCGTTACAAGAACTCACGCCAGCAGGTTTATATGTTTTTTATCTTGCACTTCGCACTTTGCACTTTGCACTTGCATTTGCACTTCGCACTTGCACTTCGCACTTTTCACTTTGCACTTTGCACTTCGTACTTCGCACTTCGCACTTTAGGCACTCAATCCCGCTCTTTGAGCGACGGAACGTCTCGAAAAGAGGTTCATTATCGTTTCTTGCGCTGCATTAAAGCCTTGTCCCGGTGCAGCCAAAAGGCTGAACCGGGACAAAGCGTGCCATGCGCAAACTGCGTCGAAGGAGCTACCACAAGTAGCTCCTTCGACGAATATTGGGTGTCCAGAGGGGAACCCTCGGAATCCCCCTTTGCAAGGGGGACTTAGGGGGATAGCCTTACAGACCTTTTGCAGCGATGTAGCCGCAAAGATCTACAACACGGTTCGAGTAGCCCCACTCGTTATCGTACCAAGAAATGACTTTAACCATGTTACCTTCAACAACCATAGTCGACAAAGCGTCGATTGTGGAGGAAGCTGGGTCGCCATTGTAGTCGCTCGATACAAGCGGCTCATCGGAGTAGTTAAGAATGCCTTTCAAAGGACCTTCAGAAGCTTCTTTGAAAGCAGCGTTGATTTCTTCAACAGTTACGTTTGATTTCAATTCAGCAACAAGATCTGTTACGGAAACGTTTGGTGTAGGTACACGCATAGCCATACCGTTCAATTTGCCTTTAAGCTCAGGCAATACCAAGGAAACCGCTTTTGCAGCGCCAGTGGAGGAAGGAATGATGTTTTCTGCAGCAGCGCGAGCACGGCGCAGGTCTTTATGTGGAACGTCAAGTACGGATTGATCGTTTGTGTACGAGTGGATTGTAGTCATCATACCTTTAACGATACCGAATTTGTCGTTAAGAACTTTTGCGAAAGGAGCAAGACAGTTCGTTGTACATGAAGCGTTGGAGATGATTGTGTGAGCGGAAGCATCGTATTTATCTTCGTTAACGCCCATTACGATTGTAATATCTTCGTTTGTTGCAGGAGCAGAGATAATAACTTTTTTAGCTCCGCCTTTAAGATGAAGCTCAGCTTTTTCTTTCGCTGTGAAAATACCTGTGGATTCGATAACGATTTCTACGCCTTCTTGTCCCCAAGGAAGATTTTCCGGGTTGCGTTCAGCAAATACTTTGATTTCGCGGCCGTTAACGATCAACGCGCCTTCTTTAGCTTCAACTGTTGCATCCAGTTGACCATGAGTCGTGTCATATTTAAGCAGGTGAGCCAGCGTGTTTGTGTCTGTCAAATCATTAACAGCCACCACTTGTACGTCTTTGTTGTTCAGAGCTGCGCGGAATACATTACGTCCGATACGTCCAAAACCATTAATACCAACTTTTACCATTTTATTCTTCCTCCTAGGCATGATTTCTTTGTGTTGCATTTATCTCAAGACAAGATACCTGCGGCATAAAGCCCCTAATATCCGTCATGATCACCATTTAAGCGTTTCTTGAAACCTCTTCTTTATCCATAATTACAGCAAGCTCCATTGCGGCTGCTTCGTCTGTGACCAGAACATCATCATGACCGAACCGCATAACAGCTGCGATAGCCTCGGCTTTATCTTGGCCGCCTGCTATAGCAATAACGACTTCCGTCTCTATGATATCTTCGAGTCTCAAGCCTGCAGTAAGCATCTTGTGTACAACGGAACCGTTTCGGTCAAAATAATAACCAAAGGACTCTGCCAGTGCACCTTCTGCTTTCATTGCTTCAATGACGGCGGCGTCTACACGTCTTCGGCGTGCCATGACCATAGCGTCCCCGATCCCATGAATGACGATGCGGGCTTTTCGAATGACCTCTACGATCTCCCTGACATTAGGCTCTTGCATCAACGATGTGTAAGCTTCCTCGCCTAAATGATCCGGAACATGCAGCATTCGATATTGAGCGCCTGTTCGTTTTGCCATTGTCGAGGCAATCGTATTGGCCTGGTAATCAAGACTCTCACCAAGACCGCCTCTTGCCGGGACAAACCAGTTTCCCTTAAGCGGCGGCTGCGACGTCAGTTGATTGGCCACTTGAGCAAGCGTCGAACCGCCTGTTACAGCAATGACATCGTTCTTGCCCATCGCTTTGCGCAATACGCTGCATCCTGCTCTGCCGAGCTCCCGCTTGGAGTGAAGAGAATTCTCAGAATCCCCTGCGACGATCACAACCTGCTTTAATCCATAATAGTTGCGTATCCGCTCCTCGAGCTCAGAGAGACCAAACATAACTTTGTATAGCGGCTCCATTTCCTCAAGCAGACGCTTTCCAGAATCACTGATCCGCATGCCTGCAGCATCAATGATTAGAAGATCTTGCGACTTGAGAAAATCCGTCTCTGCCCGGAGCACGCGCTCCGTCATATCGAGTGAAGCGGCAAGCGACCTGCGCCCTATCGATTCCGACAGCATGACCTGACGGAGGATGAGGTATCTTTTTCTCATGACAACGAGCAAATCTGGCAGAAGCTGCTGTTGTATTTCGATGAGAGACTGCATCTTTCAACATCAACTCCTGTTGCCGAACGAGCTTCCACTTCGTTGGACGAATAATGTCCCGTATGCACTTTTTAAGTCCCACACCTATTGTACTCCAAACTCTTGGCAGGAGCAAGACAGGGTTTGCCTATGAAATCGCTTACTGTCACGATTTACACAAATTTTTCTTTCTAAACCTGCTTGCTTTTCTTAGCGCGATCACATATACTTATCTTCGCTGTCACTTTGCGCCCGTGGTCCAATGGATATGACGTAGGCCTCCGGAGCCTGAGATCGAGGTTCAATTCCTCGCGGGCGCGCCATAATATCAATAATGATTGCACCCAATAGAAGGACCATCCGATGAATCGGATGGTCCTTTTTATCTTAGTAATGCCTTCTTTGTCTCCCCTGTAATTTAAGTTTGACCTTCTTTGACTTTTAATTACGAATCCGTTATGATGTGGATATAACTCACATTAATGCTATTTGCTCGCAGTGAAGTATTCCAGGTCGTTTTACAAATAGCTCAGCTTATGCTTTCGAAGTTAGCTATTTGCTCGCAGTGAAGTATTCCAGATCGTATCACAAATAGCTCAGCATATGCTTTCGAAGTGAGCTATTTGCTCGCAGTGATGTATTCCAGGTCGTTTCACAAATAGCTTTTAGGAGGGACTTACAATGGAAATGAATTTTGTACCTATGGTTATTGAGCAGAGCAACCGCGGAGAGCGCGCTTATGACATCTACTCCCGCTTGCTGAAGGATCGGATTGTTTTTCTTGGGACGCCGGTTAACGATATGGTTGCTAATTCCATTATCGCCCAGTTCTTGTTCCTTGCAGCTGATGATCCGGAGAAAGACATTTCGCTTTACATCAATAGCCCTGGCGGCTCGGTTTCATCGGGTCTTGCCATTTTTGATACGATGCAGTTTATTAAACCGGATGTTTCGACGATCTGCGTCGGTATGGCCGCTTCGATGGGTGCATTTTTGCTCGCGGCAGGTGCCAAAGGCAAACGCTATGCACTGCCTAACAGTGAAGTTATGATTCACCAACCGCTCGGAGGAGCACAGGGCCAAGCAAGTGATATTGAAATTCGCGCCAAGCATATCTTAAAAACACGCGATACACTCAATAACATTTTGGTGGAACGCACAGGTCAATCGCTTGAAAAAATCGAACGCGATACAGACCGCGATTACTTCATGTCCGCTGCTGAAGCACAGACTTATGGACTCGTAGATAAAGTAATCGAGAAACTATAATATTTTTATAGTCGAATACGAAGAGCGTCATCCGGTAACGGATTGACGCTCTTTTTTATTCAAACCACCATCATTTACCATATATTAATCGCCTTGTCAAGAACAATTCAGCAAGCTGAATCGATAAGGACGGTCACCAATTTTCATGATAATATGTACTAAATGATTCCATATTCACCGTCCCTTGGGTTATGAATAAGTCTCTTTTAAATCTAATAAAACGGAGTTGCACACGCATGAAACTATCGAATCCATTCGCAAGCGTGCGAAATTTCATTCGTCCCAGTGAACCCGGTACGATTTACACCTCATACGCACCTACATACGTACCAACATATGAGCAATCAAAGACATCAAGCCATGATTCTCACAATTTGTTCCTGCCCATGCAGGACAAATCTCTTCTTCTGCGACCACTTAGCGATACTCATTTAATTGAAGTCTACTATGAGGCTATAGCAATGCGTCTTTCGGAAGAGTTTATTTCCTTGATCAAACATGCCATACAACAGCGCGGTCTTTCTACTAATGACCATGCAGCTCCAATTGCACAATAATTGTAACCATTTCTGAATGAAACAAGGCAGACAACCTCCGGTAAGGAGATGGTCTGCCTTGTTTTTTATTTCATTTCGTAAGTAACGGTTATATCAGCCGATAATGTAATTTCTCCGGTCTCCACCGTCGTTCCACCACTATCCGCAGTCTTTTCTGACACTATACTGTTCCGTTGGTTATAGATTGGAACTATGTTCATACTATTTTGCGATATGGTTATGACGTCCTGCAGCTCTTTACCTGCCGCCTTTGCTAATGTTTGAGCCTTCGCCTTGGCATTAGCCATTGCTTTATCAAGCGTCTGCAGCTCGTATTGATCCTGCTTCTCCGTATCAAATTGAACACCATCGATGCGATTGGCGCCGGAAGCTGACAAATCATCAAGCAGCTTCCCAACACCGTTAAGATCACGAGTTGTAATTTGTAAGCTGTGCACAGCCAGATAGCCTTTTACTTTGCTCGTTCCATCATTGTTATTGTACGTGTATTCCGGCTGTACATTGAAGCTCGTCGATTTGACATCTTTCGCAGCCATTTTGTAAGTGTCATAGAGCAGCTTTGTCAGTCCAGAGAACGCAGCTGCATTTTTGGACTGCGCTTCTTTCGCTGTTACCGCACGTGTTTCGACCGCAACATTCACGTACCCCACATCTGGTGCTGCTTGAAGCTTCCCATTACCTGAGACTGTAATGGTGGATCGCTCAGAAACATTCTCCAGTGCGTGAACCTCATTCTTTCCACTCCCTATAGCCCCAATCAACGCCCCCACTCCAATTGCAAAAGCAAGAACAGGTACAGCTGCCATCATCCAACGACGACGGGTAATCCAATTGTTATTCATCCTCAAAACCTCCTCATATGCTTGTATCCTCTATAACGTGGTATTCCTGTTCAATGTTGCTCTTAATAACCCTAGAAAAAGAAAAAAACTCCCGAAGGAGCTTCTCTACTTGCCTGTGTATGAGCTGGAAATAAAAAGCTGCTATCCGCAACTATTGGTTTTCCAATTCTTCCTTGCTGACCAAATTGACTAAAGCGGTTACAGCCTGGTCGGCATCCGAACCTTCCGCGCTGATCGTTACCTCTGTACCCGAACTAATCGCAAGGCTCATGATGCCCATAATCGATTTTGCATTAACTTTTTTATCGTCTTTCTCGACGAACACTTCGGAAGAAAACTTATTTGCTTCCTGTACGAAAAGTGCGGCCGGTCTTGCATGGAGACCCGTTTTCAGTCGAACGATAACCGGATGCCTAGTCATGGAAACCTTACCCCCTATAAGAAATTCAATCATGCGATTGACACTGTAAACATTAGTTTATTCACTATTATACCACTTTTGTTAGAACAGCACTAGCCTTATGCTACCCGTTCCTTAATTTTTCCGCAAGTTCGTCAATTTTACGCAGCCGATGATTAACGCCAGACTTACTAACCTTCCCCTTCAGCATTTCACCCACCTCAGTCAAATTCATGTCTGGATGAAGAAGGCGCACCTCTGCTACCTCGCGCAATCGATCCGGCAAAGTTTCCAGCCCGACTTCACGCTGAAGAAACTTAATATTCTCAATCTGGCGAATCGCAGCACCAATCGTTTTATTCAAATTAGCCGTTTCGCAATTCACGATCCGGTTGACGGAATTTCGCATGTCGCGCATAATTCGTACATCCTCGAATTTAAACAAAGCCTGATGGGCGCCAATGATGCTTAGGAGCTCGATTATCTTCTCGCCTTCCTTCATGTAGAAGATGAACCCTTTCTTCCGCTCGATGCAGCGAGCGTTCAAATGGAAACGGTTAGCAAGTTCCACAAGCGCTTGGCAGTGCTCTTCATACATCGTTGATATCTCCAAATGATAAGAGGAGCCCTCTGGATTATTAACAGATCCGCCTGCCAGAAAAGCGCCGCGCAAATACGAACGTTTGCAGCAGGGTTTCCGGATCATATCTTTATCTATGCCCTGATTGAACATAAATCCTTCTGTTACGATTCTCAGCTCACTTAATATTTCCTGGACTTTAGTTGGAATACGAACAATGTAGACATTGTTTTTCTTAAGCCGCATTTTTTTGCGAACGAGCAGTTCCGTGTGAACATCAAAACGCTTCTTAATTAGGGAATAGATCCGCCGTGCGATTGCTGCATTTTCGGTTGAGATATCGAGAATGATTTTGCGGCTGGACACCGAAACAGAGCCGTTCATTCGAATAAGCGCAGACAATTCCGCTTTTTCACAGCAAAGGTCCGACTCTATAAGCGTCAATTCTTTTTTTGTCTGTGCCGCAAAAGACATTGTTATCTCACCTCTTTCGTTCCATCCAGCTTTCAACGAGCTGATATATGTGATGGCTAAGTCTTGCAGCATCATGACGCAGATAAGTCCGGAATAAGACCAGTCGATCTGCGATGACCTTGTACCCGCGACGAGTAACTTCTTCCAAATCCAAGTGAACGGCTTTTGCGCCGAGCTCGGCATATTTGGATTGTACCTGCGGTGGAATTTCACCGTCATTCACAATGACATAATCAAATAAATGATGGCCAATATGGGCATGAACTGCAGCTAAATGATCGCTTACGCTATAATTATCCGTCTCTCCAGGCTGCGTCATCACATTACAGACAAACATTTTAACTGCGCACGAGTCTACAATGCTCTGGGCTAGCTTGGGAACAAGGAGATTCGGAATTATGCTCGTATATAAGCTTCCTGGGCCGATCAGAATGGCATCCGCCTCGCGAATGGCTTCAACCGCCTCTTCGAGGGGTTCAACATCTGCCGGTTCAATAAAAACACGTTTAATCTCCTGACCTGCTTTAGGAATATTGGATTCCCCAGACACGATCGTACCATCGGCCATTTCGGCATGAAGGACGATTGCTTCACCTGCTGCAGGCAGCACTCTTCCGCGGACAGCAAGCACCTTACTCAACATCCGCACTCCTGAGACAAAGTCGCCGGTTATATCCGTCATTGCAGCAAGCATCAAATTACCCAAGCTATGCCCCGTAAGTCCGGTACCCGCATTAAAACGATACTGCAGCATGTCAGAGAGGAGGGGTTCAACATCTGCCAGTGCAATTAACACATTTCGAATGTCACCCGGAGGCGGCATTTGAAGCTCGCTGCGGAGAATGCCTGAGCTCCCTCCATCATCAGCAACCGTTACTATCGCTGTAATATCAAGAGGCTTCTCCTTTAGTCCACGAAGCATAACGGATAATCCTGTACCTCCGCCTATCACGACAATTTTTGGCTGCTTACTTACGCGCGGCTCTGTCATCATAGGCCTCAGGGCCGATCGCGATCAGAGTCGCGATGGCTTACACGGACAAGCTCGGTGTCACCGCTGCCGATCATGCGTCCCAGATATTCAGCAATCGCAACCGAACGGTGTTTCCCGCCCGTACAGCCAATTCCGATAACAACCTGACTCTTACCCTCTTTACGATAAAGCGGAATAAGAAACTGCAGCATATCAAGGAGTTTGGTGAGGAAGGTTTGTGTTTCCGGCCATTTCATCACATAATCGTAAACAGCCGGATCTTGGCCTGTATTCGGCCGCAAATGGTCGACATAATGAGGATTCGGTAGAAATCGAACATCATAAATCAAGTCAGCATCAATGGGAATCCCATATTTAAAACCGAAGGAAGTAACATTAACCGATATCGTACTTAAATCCGTATTCGTGAACCTGGACATAATTCGTTCTTTGAGCTGCCCTGGCTTAAGATTGCTCGTATCGATAACCTGAGTAGCCCAGCCCTTCAAATCCTCAAGCATCCGCCGCTCATTCTTAATGCCTTCCAGCGGCAGGCCCTCCGGTGCCAGCGGGTGACGTCGTCTGCTTTCCTTATAACGCTGGACAAGCACGCCGTCTGTCGCATCTAGAAATAAGATTTCATAGCCTATCGTATAATGATCTTTCATGTAGCTGAGAGACTCAGATAACGCAGTAAAAAACTCACGTCCCCGGAGATCAATCACGAGTGCGACTTTCCCGATCTTGCCGTTTGATTGCTCAATAAGCTCAGCAAATTTCGGAATTAGAACCGGCGGCAGGTTATCCACACAGAAGAAACCCAAATCCTCTAAGCTCTGTACCGCAATTGTCTTGCCTGCTCCCGACATCCCCGTGATGATGACCAGCTTAGCCATCGCTGTTCCTGCATCCATCTCTTCCCCTCCTTACTACTGCAACCGTTAATCAAGGTTTTCGATTCGGTTGTCAGTAACCTGCAACCGTTAATCAAGGTTCTCGATTCGGTTGTCAGTATCTACTTTTTTTTTTTTTCATACTGCAGCCATTAATCTGCTATTGACGAATAATAAGACCCGCAGCGCCAACAATACCTGCATTATTACCCAGAATAGCTGGTACAATCTCTACGTCTTCCTGTGCAATTTCCGGCGTCACTTTGTGGAATACTTCGCGAATTTGTTCAAACAGGAATTCCCCTGCTTTTGAAACGCCGCCACCGATAATAAAGCGCTGCGGGTTCAGCACAACAGCTACTGCCGCCATGGATTTCCCTAGATAAAAGGCTGCACGGTTTACGATACGGATCGCTACTTCATCGCCAGCTTTAGCCGCATCAAACACTTCTTTCGCCATAATTTCTGGAACAAAAGATAGTGAAGTGCGATCACCGCGCTCTACAGCGTCCTTCGCCATGCGAATAATTCCTGTTGCGGACGAGACTGACTCTAAACATCCCATCTTACCGCAGCCGCATTGGATCGCTTCAAGATCAGGTACGATGGACATATGTCCAAGCTCCCCTGCCATACCGCGGAATCCTTCAACGATTTTGCCATTAATAATTACGCCGC
This sequence comes from uncultured Paenibacillaceae bacterium, assembly GCA_963793665.1. Classification (GTDB taxonomy): domain Bacteria; phylum Bacillota; class Bacilli; order Paenibacillales; family Paenibacillaceae; genus Paenibacillus_Z. The sequence goes on along the minus strand of CAWCBD010000001.1, from coordinate 325,718 downwards.
CGCCAACACCAGTACCAAGTGTATAGCATACACAATCAGATATTCCTCGGCCTGCGCCTGCCCAAGCTTCACCAAGCGCCGCAACATTTGCGTCATTATTCACAAGCACTTTCTTCTGAAGCTTTTCTTCCAAGATCGCCTTCAGAGGAACATTGCGCAAGTGCAAATTAGCTGAAAATTTAACAATACCTTGAGCTATATCCAGGAATCCTGCGATTCCGATACCGACGCCTTCAACTTGATCCCAATTAAAAGGGGACTGCTCCACGATCAGTTTGGCATAATCCGCTATATTTTGACATACAGCGTCTGAACCATTCTCAACGCCAGTAGGCCCTTCATACGTATGCAATAGTTCGCCTTCTAAGCTGCAAATACCTACTTTAATAGCCGTACCGCCAATATCAACACCAATAACAATCTTCTCAGACATGAATGGTCCACCTCATAATAGGGTTTGGGGTATTTCTGTTCCAACTATAAGCGAAACGCTTCCAGCTGGTCAAGGGTCATGAAAATAGCCTTTAGTAGGACAAATTAGACCGTTTTCACTGGATAATCTCCGCTGCTGCACAGTCTTAATCATTTATATTAAGGACTCTTTCGCCTGATGCGAAGCGACGCTGCCCAGATACCCTGGACAGCGCCACTATCTATCATTCAATAATCTGCATCAGATTCATCATTAACTTACAACGATTGGCTCCAGTCATGCACAGGATGCTCTTCAAGAAATTTCTCACAATCAAGAGCAGCCATACAACCGCTGCCTGCGGCTGTAATCGCTTGGCGGTATTTGTGATCCTGAACGTCTCCGCATGCGAAAATACCTTCGATGTTCGTTTCTGATGTGCCAGGCTTTACCACCAGATATCCCGTTTCATCCGTTTCTAATTGACCGCCTAGGAATTTCGTGTTTGGCGTATGTCCAATGGCAACGAACAACCCATTCGTTTCAATAACTTCTTCCTCACCTGTTGCGTTATTAAGAACTTTAAGTCCTGTAACGCCCATCGGGCCTGCTACAACTTCAAGCGGCGTACGGCCTAGCGCCCAGCTAACTTTGCTGTTCTCGCGTGCTCGGTCCTGCATGATTTTGGAGGCGCGCATTTCATCGCGACGATGAACCAGAACAACCTCAGAAGCAAAACGTGTCAGGAAATTAGCTTCCTCCATAGCAGAGTCGCCTCCGCCAACAACGATGATCTTTTTACCGCGGAAGAAGAATCCATCGCAAGTTGCACATGTACTTACGCCGCGTCCGATATTCTCGCGTTCATTCGGAATACCTAAATATTTGGCCGAAGCACCTGTCGAGATAATAAGGGATTCAGCTTGCAGCTCGCCTTGTCCTTCGACTTGAAGCGTGAAAGGACGCTTCGAGGTATCTACTGAATTTACCCAGCCTGTACGGAACTCAGCGCCAAAACGCTCGGCTTGCTTACGCATGTTAGCCATCAGATCCGGACCCATAATACCTTCCGGAAAGCCTGGGAAGTTCTCGACTTCTGTAGTCGTTGTAAGCTGCCCGCCTGGCTCTGGACCTTCGATAATAAGCGGATTCATGTTCGCACGTGCCAAGTAAATTGCAGCGGTCAAGCCAGCTGGCCCGGTACCGATAATGATTGATTTATACATAATTGTAGCCTCCCTCACAGTACGATTTCCCTTTATTCGCGATGAACCGCAAGTGCCGGGAAAATCATTTTCATTTTTTCTTTTATACCGCATATTTGATCAATACGCTTGGCGCATTTGCTTACGGTTGCAATCGAAGTACCATAACGCTCAGAAACCTCATGATATGAAATCGCGCGCCGGTGCATCTTTGCTGTTAAATATTCTAGCGCAGCCGCCCATCCCTCAACCTTACCGAGTTTAGGCACATCCGGATAAATCCGCGATAGAAATTCGATCCACAGCGTAAGCAGATCATGCTGCTGCACTAAGTCGTAATGCTTATTCATTCGAGCAAGAGCCGCATCAAGAACAGCTTGCCATTTCTCTTCCCATATCGGAAGGCGTGAGGGCATCCGGCTGTGCTCAATAACCGTTTCTTTACCCTCTAGTATAGCCTTCAGTGATTCATGTACCCCGATTGACCGAAGCACGAAGATGGCAATCCGCTTCAAGTAGTCATCCTCTTGGGGCTCCACAATAAAATCACGCAGCGCATCCTTCACCTCATTATCAGCGATCAAGCCAAGTGCTTGAATCACCTGAAGCTTCGTATGCCGGTCGCCATGCCGAAGTGCCCAGAAGAAGGACGATCTGACAAGCGGATCCCGCTTCATATGATCTGGCAGTGCATCGCTTGATTTCTCCCACAGCTTAAATTGCTCTTCGAATGGGAGATGGTAATGATAGCTCGTCGGTGCTGGGTTATTACCGCTGCGGATAAGCTCCAGCTGCTCTAAGTAATAGCCGGACACGTTGGACTGAGGATCAAGCTTGCTTGCTTGATGCCACATCCGCTGGGCTTCCTCATGTCTTCCCATATTGCAGGCCGCAACCGCGGTGTAATGGTATAGACAAGGATCATCCCGCAAGGAGTTGTCCTTAAGCAGCCGAACGAAGTGGCGATAAGCCTCTCCGTGCTCACCTAGAATACCCATCGTCGTTGCTAATTTAAACACATGCTCCTGATGAAAAGGAACCGTCTTCGCAAGCAGCGCGACAAGCGGCTTCAACTGCTTTTGGTCGCCTGAATGCTGATGAAAGATAGCTAAATTACAAAGCGCGTGCAGGTTGCCAGCTTCGATATCCAAGACATCATGTATGGTAGTCATCGCTTTATCAAACATGCCCATATAATAATAGGCTAATGCCAAATTATTACGAGCCGCAAGAAACTGGCCGTTCTTCTCCACAATGCTCTCTAACAGCCTGACGGCTTCAACGAATTTGCCTTCTTCAAGCAGTGTACGCGCTTGATCATGCTCGAAAAATCCCTCACGAGCTTTAATAAAAGAAAGCTTCGTCGGACGCTCCAGCTCGAAGTGAAGCAGCTCCAGCATCTCTTCGGCTTCCTCAAGAAATTGGCCGTCGTTATCCTGTTCCAGGTAACGAACGAGCGCATCCTCAGCCGCCTCATATTGCTCCATATTGGCAAAATTATTCGCCATGTAAAAGTGACATTCCGTCATTTCCGAATCCAGTTCATCCACAATCGATTGGAGAATGCGGTTTGACTCCTCATAATTGCCCATTTCCGACAAAATACCCGCCATGTTGCAATGGTTAACCGGATTATCCGGCTCGTATTCGGCAGCGCGCCGGAAATACTTCAGTGCCTTGTCATAATGATAGCGATCCAATGAGCGCACGGCTCGCTCGAAGAAGAAAGTCGCGTCCCATTGTATCGGTATCACTTTTGTTTTAGGGCTGACAGCCGCAATTTTCTTTTCTTTCATCCGAAAGGCACCTCCCCGGTACATCAAAGTTGCTATGATTATACCATAGCGCGGCCTATCCTTACACGAAAGAATATGTGGCAAATCGCGGGCAGTCAGCGTAAACGGCTGCACCATCCATACATGGATAGGCGGTTGTTGACGCAACGAGTGCCCGCGATTATTGGTAAAATGCCGCTATTAACAGTTTATAATTTACGACTATATCTGCTCTTTGCAGGGACTAAACGCCTGCGTTTTTGAACAAGGTGCTAATAGAGCCGCCTTGCATAATGATTCGAGTCGCTTCAGCAAGCATCGGCGCTACCGATAGAACGGTAAAGCGGTCCGAGCGATTGTCTGGGAGCGAGATCGAATCGGTTACGATCACTTCTTTGATATTCGGATGGTCCAATCGCTGCAGGGCTGGGCCGGAGAACAACGGGTGTGTAGCACAGACATAAACATCTTCCGCACCGCGTTCCTTAAGGCCTTCTACGACATTAACGATCGTCGTGCCAGTATCGATCAAATCTTCAATAATGATCGGTGTCTGCCCTGTGACATCACCAATGACATGAGTGATGATCGACTCGTTGTGCGCAGGACGCTTCTTGATCATAATGGCAAACGGCGAATCCAAGTAATTCGCCAGCTTCTCCGCCGTAGAAGCGCGTCCGGCATCCGGGGAAACGACAACCGGGTTCTTGATGTCTTTCCGTTTCAAATAGTCGCTGATCAAATCAAGCGCCGTCAAGTGATCCACAGGGATATTGAAGAACCCTTGGATAGCCGGTGCATGCAGATCAATCGTAATGACGCGGTTTGCGCCCACTGTTGTCAAGACATCCGCAAGCATTTTCGCCGAAATCGGTTCACGCGGGGCAGCTTTACGCTCTTGGCGTGCATAACCGTAGTACGGCATAATAATGTTAACGGTTCTTGCAGAAGCACGTTTTGCCGCATCAATCATAACGAGCAATTCGACAAGATGATCGTTAATCGGATGGGAAAACGACTGTACGAGGAAAACGTCGCAATTTCGGATCGTCTCTTCGTAGTGGACGTAAATCTCGCCGCTTTTGAAACGAGACAATTTAATTTTACCGAGAGGCAGACCGAGCTCACCGCTGATCTGGTCGGCAAGTTTGGGATTCGATGAACCCGAGAAAATACGCAGCTTGTCGCTAAACATGATACCCTCCTGAGCGATTAAACCACTAAATTTGCATTCTTATGGCCGCTTATTTCGACAACTTTCATTATACATGGATTCATCAATAATTCAAAAAACATTCCTGTGGCGTTTATCGCCTGCAGCCTTTGAAAACGACTCGTTTTCGACTTCTTTCTAGAGCATACGCGGTTCGTCCACATTTTGCATCAAATGTTTTTCTATACCTGGTCATACGTTTAGGCTGCGCATCGGTCTCAATTAAGTTATTGACACGCACGTCCGCTTGCTCCAGCTATGAACATCATTAAACCGAGCGCCGCAGGTGCTGCTCGGTTTAATGATGAAGCTAGCTTCTGATGCTTAGGAAGACTGCTTCGATTTGTTATGACGGCGTCCAAGCTCTGCCATCAAGTCATCAAGCGGCAGCCCGCGCTCGCGCAGCAATACCATTAAGTGAAAAATCAAGTCACTTGCCTCGCAGCGAAGCTCGTCATTATCTTGATTTTTGGCTGCGATGATAACTTCCGCCGACTCCTCGCCAACCTTTTTCAAAATTTTGTCGACGCCCTTTTCGAACAAATACGTCGTATAAGCGCCTTCTGGACGCTCTGCATATCGCTGAGCAATGACAGCTTCAAGCTGGTTCAACATCGCAAAACGGTCACTGGAAAGTGCCGCATTTGCTATACTTTCTTCCCCTGCAGCCGCACCTGCAATCCCCGCTACTTGATTAGAGAAGCAGCTGTAAGAACCTGTGTGGCAAGCTGCGCCGGTCTGCTCTGCACGAATGAGAATCGTGTCGCCGTCGCAGTCGTAATGCATGGAGACAATGCGCTGAATATGGCCGCTAGTTGCCCCTTTATGCCACAGTTCATTGCGTGAGCGGCTCCAGAACCAGGTTTCACCTGTTTCCACCGATTTCGCGAGTGAATCTGAATTCATATAAGCCATCATAAGTACTTCTTTACTGATTGCATCCTGTACGATGACAGGGACTAAGCCTGCCTCGTTCCATTTGATTTCCGCTAATGCTTCTCCAAAACCTTTACTTGTGCTCATCGAATTTCGATTCCTTTCTGCCGCAGATCTTCTTTTACGTCGCGGATTGTTAATTCTTTATAGTGAAAAATCGTCGCTGCAAGTCCCGCATCCGCATGTCCCTGCTCGAATACATCGTAGAAATCTCCTATTTTCCCTGCTCCGCCTGAGGCAATGACAGGTATGCCCAAGGCATCCGATACGGCTTTTGTGAGCGCCAAATCAAAGCCATCCTTCGTTCCGTCGGCATCCATGCTTGTCAGCAGAATCTCGCCGCATCCAAGCTGCTCGACTTCCTTCGCCCAAGCCAGCGCCCGAATGCCTGTCGCGTTACGGCCGCCATGCGTGAACACTTCCCATTCGCCCCATGCTGGATTGAATTTCGCATCAATAGCTACAACGATACATTGCGATCCGAACTTCCGCGCGCCATCTTTAACTAACGAAGGGTTTTTCACGGCAGCCGTGTTGATTCCGATTTTATCTGCCCCTGCGCGAAGCAAACGTTTCATATCATCAACATGTGAGATGCCCCCGCCAACCGTAAAGGGAATCGTAATCTCGCCGGCTGTCCGCTTAACCACTTCTACCATCGTCGCTCGACCTTCAATGGAAGCGGATATATCGAGAAATACCAGCTCGTCTGCTCCTTCTTTATCGTACGTCGCCGCAAGCTCTACAGGATCGCCCGCATCGCGCAGATTAACGAAGTTGACGCCTTTCACCACTCGGCCGTCCTTCACATCCAGACAAGGGATAATTCGTTTGGCTAGCATAGAGATGCCGACCTCCTTCCATTTCCTACTAACCGTTGATTGTGCCAGAATTGGCAAGCGCGAGGAAGTTCCTCAGCAGGCCCATGCCAAGCTCTCCGCTTTTCTCGGGATGAAACTGCATGCCGTACACATTGCCGCGACCTACAATCGCCGTCACCGGCTGATGGTAGTCTGATAGTGGCTAATAGATCACTTGACTGTTCAGGCTTCGCATGAAAGGAATGAACGAAATAAACATGGCCTTCCTGAAGCCCCTCAACCAATGGACTGTCCTGCAGGAAAGAGAGCTTATTCCACCCCATATGCGGCACTTTATAGTCCCCTTTGAACCGAATGACCTTACCCGGAAGCAGACCAAGACCTTCATGAGGGCCATACTCCTCGCTCTCGCTGAACAGGAGCTGCATGCCGAGGCAGATGCCAAGCAGCGGCTTGCCCGAAGCGGCATAAAACTTCGTAACCTCTTCAAGGCCGGTGTTTTTCAAATTCTGCATCGCATCGCCAAAAGCGCCGACACCCGGTAAAATGGCACCGTCCGCTTCCATGATTTCCTTCGCATCAGCCGTCACGATGGCCTCGTAGCCAAGCCGTTCCACCGCCTTGCTGACGCTGTGCAGATTGCCCATGCCGTAATCGATGATTGCGATCATCCTACAGCACTCCTTTCGTCGAAGGCACTCCTTGTACACGCGGATCAATGCTCGTCGCCTCATCCAATGCGCGTCCGAGTGCCTTGAATACCGCTTCAATCATATGATGCGTATTAACGCCGTAGTGAACGATAACATGAAGGGTCATCCGCGCTTCAAGGGCCAGCTTCCACAGAAATTCATGGACGAGCTCCGTTGAGAAGCTGCCTACCTGCGAGGATGGATATTGCGCACGGTATTCAAAATGCGGACGGTTGCTCAAATCGATTATGACCTGTGCCAGCGCCTCGTCCATCGGTACGAAGACCGATGCATACCGCTTGATGCCGCGCTTATCGCCAAGCGCCTCTTGAATGGTTTGACCTAGACAGATCCCGATATCCTCCACCGTATGGTGGTCATCGATATCAACGTCGCCGCGCGCTTCAACATTCAGATCAAATTGTCCATGCTTCGTAAACAAATCGAGCATATGATTCAGGAAAGGTACATCCGTCTCAATCTTCGCACTGCCCGTGCCATCAATGGCAAAAGCCAGCTTTATGTCTGTTTCATTCGTTTTGCGCGCCACTTCGGCTGCGCGGTTACCTTGATCCGCCATGATATCCCCTTCTTTCCTTCACAAAAATGTTCTATTCGCGTTCCCGCTCCAGCCGTATCTCAATCGCGCGCGCATGCGCCTCCAGCCCTTCATGGCGGGCAAGCGTCATAATTTTATCGCCATTGGTGAACAGTGCTTCTTTACTGTAATAGATTAAGCTCGATTTCTTCACGAAATCATCGACATTCACAGGTGAAGAGAATCTTGCAGTCCCGTTCGTCGGCAAAATGTGATTCGGCCCAGCGAAATAATCGCCCACCGGCTCCGAGCTGTATGGACCGAGGAAAATCGCACCCGCATTTTCAATCTGTCCAAGCAGCGACATCGGCTCAGCCACCATGACCTCCAAGATGTTCCGGAGCCATCCGATTGATTGCCGCAATCGCTTCAGCCATCGAATCCGCCAATAAGACGGCTCCATGGTTATCAATCGATTGACGGGCAATCGTTTCGCGGGGAAGCGTTGCAAGCTGACGCTCTACCTCGGCAGAAACTGCATCCGCCAGCTTAGCGTGAAGTCGTCACGAGAATAGCCGATGCCATCTCATCATGCTCTGCCTGGGATAATAGATCAGCGGCTATGTAAGCTGCATCCGCTGTATCGTCAGCTAGAACTACGATTTCACTCGGACCGGCAATGCTGTCGATATCCACCGCGCCAAACACAGCGCGCTTCGCCAAGGCGACATAGATATTGCCAGGACCGCAGATCTTATCGACCGGCGGAATGGACGCTGTGCCGTAAGCAAGAGCTGCTACAGCCTGCGCACCGCCAACGCGGTACATTTCTTTCACACCCGCCTCCGCGGCTGCAACTAGAATATAAGGATCGATTCCAGACTTGCCGCCTGTAGCAGGAGGTGTAACCATGACAATCTCCGGCACGCCGGCTACCTGCGCGGGGATCACGTTCATCAGCACGGAGGACGGGTAAGCCGCCTTGCCGCCTGGTACGTATACGCCTACCCGCTTCAAAGGACGCAGCAGCTGGCCCAGCATCGTACCGTCCGGCTGCACATCCATCCAGGACTGACGCAGCTGCTTCTCATGAAACTTACGAATGTTTACAGCTGCCTCGCGGATAGCCGTCAAGAATGCAGCGTCTACGTTCTTATACGCGGCTTGAATCTCCTCATCGGTCACGCGCAGCGATCCAGCGTCCAGCTTCACCCGGTCGTGCTGCTCCGTATAACGCAGCAGTGCCGCATCTCCCTCAGTCCGGACCGCCTCAACAATCTGTTTGACCGTTTCATTTTGCTCCGGTGTCCCATACTCCACCTCGCGGGTTAAACCAAACTGCTCCGCTCGCAGCATACGCATACTGCCCTCGCCACCTTTCCATCGCCGCTTACAATGGTAAGCGGTTCATATATCAACTCACTGCCTCATTCTGCCAAGCTGCTCCTGCTTAATCGTTATACACCAGCCTAATCCTGCCAAGCTGCTCCTGCTAATCGTTATACACCAGCCTCATCCTGCCAAGCTGCTCCTGCTAATCGTTATACGCTAATCTTGGCCGCAATCGCGTTCTGCAGCTTGTCGCATAAGGTCTGAATCGCTTCGTTCTTCATCCGGTAGCTGACACGGTTAGCGATTAATCGGCTCGTAATGCCGAAGATCGTCTCCATCTCAACGAGTCCGTTCTCCCGCAGCGTTTGACCGGTCTCAACCATATCGACGATCCGGTCAGCCAGGCCGATCAGCGGCGCCAGCTCAATGGAGCCATTGAGCTTAATCACCTCAACCTGCTGGCCTTGCTCACGAAAGTACTGCGAGGCTACGCTCGGGTATTTCGTTGCTACGCGCGGGTTAATGACTGGCTTCCAGTCCGGCATGCCAATGACCGACATCCGGCATTTCGCAATACCCAGATCAAGCAATTCATAAACATCCTTGTTTTCTTCCATCAGCACATCTTTACCCACGATACCGATGTCCGCCACACCATACTCCACATACGTTGGCACATCAACGGGCTTAGCCATTATAAAAGACATGCCAAGCTCAGGCAGCTCAATGATCAGCTTGCGCGTATCATCAAAATCACTCGGAATTGGAACGCCTGCTTCCCGAAACAGCTTCGAGGCTACTTTATAGATGCGTCCCTTCGGCATCGCTACCTTAAGAAGCTCATTGCCGGATGACCCCGGGACGTATAATCCATTGTTCAAGCTCATTCTGCCGCACCACCCTGTTTACTGTTATCCGCAAAGAAAGTCAGCAATTTTGTAAAGGAGGCTCCTTTATAAATAACCTTGCTGCTCTCTCCAGCACCTACAGCCGCAACTGCGGAGCGAAGCGCTGCCAGCTGCGCCTCCGCGTTCATTTTTTCCGTTACGATAATAGCCGTTCCCGTCTGACGCAGCCGCTGCGCTTCGGCAAGCGCTGCTGCACGTCCGCTGGCATCGTATCCGATCAAGATTCGCTCTTGTTCCGGCTTATCGCCCTTACCGTCGCCAATCAGCTCGAGAATGCGAGTCGTCTTAATGGCAAAGCCCGTTGCCGGTGCCGGACGACCGAATTGCTTCAGCAGATTATCATAACGGCCGCCGCTGGCAACGGGGAATCCCAAATCTGCCGCATAACCCTCGAAAGTCATGCCCGTGTAATATTTAAAGTCGCCAATCATCGTCAAATCAATCAGCACATGCTCACATACACCGTAAGCCGCTAACACATCCCACATTTCACACAGATGTCGAATAGATGCCTGGGCAGTTGCATCCGAACTAAGCTGAAGCGCCTGTTCACAGATTTCCTGGCCGCCGCGCAGACGCAGAATGCCTTCTAGCTCACGCTGCACCGGCTCTGCAAGCGACAACATGCGCAGCTTCTCCCGATAACCGACATAATCGCGGCCAAGCAAGCAGCCTTTCAGCTCTTCTTGTTCCTCTGTGCGCCCTGCCAGCGTTTCCCCGAACAAACCATTCAAGAAGCCAACGTGGCCGATAGCGATCTTGAAGCGCTCTACGCCGGCGGCTTTCAGTGAAGCAATAGCTAATGCGACAACTTCAGCATCCGCTTCAGCAGAAGCATCACCGACAAGCTCAACGCCCGTTTGGAAGAACTCCGCCTCACGTCCAGCTTCCTCTTCGATAGCCCGGAATACATTGGAATGATAAGAAAGCCTCACCGGAAACTGCGATTCTTTGAGCAGGGATGAGACGACACGCGCGATAGGCGCAGTCATATCTGAGCGCAGCACAAGTGTTGTACCTCGGTTATTCAGCAATTTAAACAGCTTCTGGTCCGATGTAGAGCTCGCTACACCTACTGTATCGTAATACTCCATCGTCGGAGTCATGATCTGCTCATAGCCCCATGAGGCCATACAAGCTAGTACTTGATTCTCGATCTGACGGAGCTTCGTTACTGCATGCGGCAAATAATCTTTCAAGCCAATCGGTTTTTCAAACACTTTTGGTTTCGACATTATATATTCCACCTACGCACTTTAGTTTATTAACGTGTTACCATGTTACCATACTGCCAAAATAAAGGATTAGTCGTAATAATACCACGCGGTTCCTGATCCGTCAATACAGCACATGCCTGCGGCTTGAAGGTCAAGCCGCACCTAGACGAAAGGGACGGTAGCGGCGTCAAGTGACAGCTATCCGTCCCCATTCATTATTACCTTGCTTATGCCCGCTGAATCTCCTTAATCGGGTTCCCCCCTACGAACGTACCTGGCTGAACATCCTTATGGACGACAGACCCCGCTGCAACGACTGCCCCATCCCCAATCGTAACCCCGGGAAGAATCGTTGTATTCGCACCAATCATCACGTTGGACCCAATATTCACTTCACCCAGCCGATACTCCCGGATCAAATACTCATGCGTCAAAATTGTCGTATTATATCCGATAATGGAGTTATCTCCGACCTTGATCCGTTCTGGAAAAAAAACATCGACCATGACCATCAGCGCAAATGCAGAGTGGCGCCCTATCTCCATCCCAAGAACATGCCGATAAATCCAATTTTTTACCGGCAGGGAAGGACAATAACGCGCCAATTGTATGAATATAAAATTGCGTACCGCTTTAACCCGGCTAACCGTGCGGTACATTTGCCAAAGGGCGTTCGGCCCTTCGACCGGATATCGCTCAACATTTCTCAAGCGGCTCCTACTCCAATCCAACAATCGCGTATAAATCGCGCATGTCGTGAATGATATGGCGCGCGCCGCTCTCACGCAGCTTCGCTTCACCCTTTAATGACCATGCAACACCGACCGAGATTACACCTGCGGCCTCAGCCGACTCCATATCAACTCCGCTATCGCCAACCATCAACGTAGCGGACGGATCCGCATCAAGTACCTGAACAGCCTTCAGAACTGGCTCTGGATGAGGCTTCGGATGTTCGACATCATCCATAGTGATGATGGCACTAGGCACGATATATTCATATAAACCCGTGAAATGAAGACCACGCTCCGTCGTCAGCCTCATTTTGGTCGTAACGATGCCGATTTGAATGCCTTCAGCATGCAGTCTTGCCATTACTTCCTGTACATAAGGGAATGCCGAGACATAATCATCGTGAAGCCGCAAATTCACTTCACGGTAAGCGGCGACAAGCTGCGTCACCTCTTCAATACCCGAGAATTGCTTCATTTGGTCCGTTAACGGCAGCCCCATGCTAGGAATAATATGCTCACGCCCAAAGTCCGCCGGAACAATCCCTTTCAGCGCATGTAGAAAGGATTGAATAATGAGCTCATTCGTATCCATGATCGTGCCATCTAAATCAAAAAGAACGGTTTTAAACTTCGTTGTCATCCTGCTCCCTTACTCCTTCATGGACGAATCCGTTATATCACGGGGATTATTCAGATTACCGCGTGTGGCAGTTTCATCCGTTTTCTCTATCGTTCGTTTGCTCAGAAGCCGAAACCCCTGCAGGCAAGCCTGTTTTGAAATTTATAATCGGATCCGAGTAATGCGCCTTAGCCGCACCTGTCTGGCGGCGAACGATGATTACCGTAATAGCGAAGATGACTAATGCAACAGATATGAGCTGTGAAATACGCACATTCCCTTCTGCCGGGTTTAAGTATCCTTGCTCGAACAGCACCGTCATTGGCGACCACAGCCCGTTCATTAATGAAGCTACCCATGCTGCGCCATGGAATGCCAGACTATCCGTTCTAAGACCCTCGATAAAGAAGCGTCCGACCGAGTACCAGATAAAATAAGTCATCAGCAATTCACCTGCGCGCAGGAACGGACGTCGACGAAGGACAAGAAGCAGAATCAGACCAACTACATTCCACATCGACTCATACAGAAAAGTCGGATGATGGAAGACACCCTCTACGTTCATCTGATTGACAATCCAGTCAGGAAGGTGGAGCGTATTCCTTAGAAAACTCTCTTCCACTGGGCCGCCGTAAGCCTCTTGATTGACGAAGTTGCCCCAACGACCGATTAATTGGCCGACGATGAGGCCAGGTGCGCAAATATCGGCAATCCGCCAGAAGCTGTACCCTTTATGCCTAAAATAGAAGTAACCGCAAATAAATGCCCCGATTAGTGCACCGTATATGGCAATACCGCCATTCCATATCTTGAAAACATCCAGAAGATTATTTTTATACTCGCCCCATTTAAACGCAACGAAATAAATTCGCGCTCCGATAATAGCAGAAGGAACACCCAGTAAAAGCATGTCCATAAAGAAGTCTGGCGATAGTCCGAATCGCTTTCCTTCCTGTACAGCCAGCAGCAGCCCGACCAGCGCCGCAGTTCCCAAAATAATTCCATACCAATGCACGTCAATTGGGCCCAGCGAGAATGCGATTGATTCTAAACGTAATCCATACATGCGTCAACGGCTCCTTTTATAAGTCGTAATCATCCGAATTCGGAGAATTATCTGCTTAGATTCGATCTAAACAGAATCAATCCCAGAAACAATCTCAGAATCAATCAAAGTCATCCGAATCATCCGCAATCGTTTCGGTCAGCTTATTCGTGAACTGCAGCGCTGCATTATAACCCATCCGTTTAAGCCTGAAATTCATTGCGGCCACCTCTATAATTACAGCCAAATTTCGGCCTGGACGAACCGGTACCGTTACTAAAGGCACATCCGTATCAATAATACGGGTCGTTTCTTCATCCAAGCCTAGACGATCATACTGTTTGTCGGCCTGCCAGTTCTCCAGCTTAATGACGACGCTAATACGTTTCATTGTGCGAACCGCGCCCGCACCGAATAAAGTCATAACATTAATAATGCCTAGTCCGCGAATTTCAAGCAGGTGACGAATAAGCTCAGGTGCGCTGCCATGGAGCTGGCCATCCGAGGTTTGTCGGATTTCAACTGCATCATCCGCCACGAGGCGATGGCTGCGTTTAACAAGCTCCAAGGCTGTCTCGCTCTTACCAATGCCGCTTCCTCCTGTAATAAGCATACCTACACCATAAATATCAACCAATACGCCGTGAATGGTTGCAGAAGGGGCTAGCTTACGTTCAAGAAAATTCGTGATCCGGCTTAGAAAAATCGTCGTCGCCGCATTGCTGCGTAATACGGGAATCTTCTTCAGGTTGGACTGATCAATTAACTCCTGCGGCGCTTCTAGTCCTCGCGTAATGATAAAACAAGGCGTCTCGTCATCGCATAAACGTTCGATACGATCAATACGTTCCTCCCTGCTAAGGGTCTCCATAAAGGTGAGCTCAGTTTTCCCTAGAATTTGCACACGCTCTTTAGGGTAATAATGAAAATAACCAGCCATCTCAAGCCCTGGTCTTGATAAATCATCAACTGTGATATTCCGGCGTAATCCGTCCTCGCCACTGATTATTTCAAGCTGAAATTGTCCGACAAGCTCGGACACTTTTACTTTCTTAGCCATTGCAGGTCCTCCTCGAAATCATCGCCATCTATGTGTATCCATACGATCTTAAAATGTTGCCAATGTACTCATCCTATAGGAAAAAAGCATTGAAATCAACGTCTTCATCATCTGAATGGTTGATTCCAAATCAAAAACAGCCGCCCGTACATTGGGCGGCTGTTACAAAAGGCTTATGCCTATGAATTAAACTTCAAATACGTTCAGTTCGCTCTCTTTGTCGAAGACATGAACTTTGTTCATATCGAGGGCAAGCTTAACATTCGTGCCTTCTTTAACGCCTGAGCGTCCATCAACACGAGCGATAACAGTATCCTTGCCAAGACCATTTAGGTACAAGAACATTTCATGTCCAAGGTTCTCAGCAACTTCAACGTGTGCGGTAACGATTGTTTGCGGTGAAGCCTCATGGAATACTGGCTCTTCATGAAGATCTTCCGGACGAATACCAAGGATGATTTCTTTGCCAATAAGGCCTTTATCACGAAGCGGTTGAACTTTGCCGTCTGGAACAAGAACATCAATATTGTTCGCTTTAAAACGAACTGCGCCAGCTTGCTCAGTCAATGTACCTGTAATAAAGTTCATCGATGGAGCGCCGATGAAGCCTGCAACGAAAATGTTTACCGGATGGTTGTAAAGCTCTTCCGGTGAAGCTGCCTGCTGAATGATACCGTCTTTCATAACAACGATACGATCACCCATCGTCATAGCTTCGATTTGGTCATGCGTTACGTAGATAACTGTAGTTTCAAGACGTTTTGCAAGCTTGGAGATTTCAGCACGCATTTGTCCACGAAGTTTAGCATCCAAGTTGGAAAGCGGCTCATCCATTAAGAAAACTTGCGGTTCACGAACGATTGCGCGGCCAAGGGCAACACGCTGACGTTGACCACCGGACAATGCTTTAGGCTTACGATCAAGCAAATGCTCGATATCAAGAATTTTAGCGGCTTCACGAACACGCTTGTCGATTTCCGCTTTTTTGAATTTACGAAGTTTAAGACCAAATGCCATATTTTGATATACGTTCATATGTGGGTACAAAGCATACGATTGGAATACCATCGCAATGTCGCGGTCTTTCGGAGCAACGTCATTTACAAGACGCTCGCCGATGAACAGTTTACCCTCTGAGATTTCTTCCAAACCTGCGATCATACGAAGCGTTGTGGATTTACCGCAACCTGATGGACCGACAAGAACCAAAAACTCTTTGTCTTTAATGTCGAGGTTGAAATCTTTTACGGAAGCGAGATCAGTTCCCGCGTATTTTTTGTAAACATGTTCTAAGCGTACACCTGCCATTTGTATTTCCCCCTAAACGAATATTGTTCTTTTGATTAATTCCTTATTCATATCTTATATCAGCACTGCCTAGATGACTATGCACATACTTTACAAAAAAACTACTTCCTTTTCGTCACTTTGTACAATAGTAAAATTATTTTGACGAGTACCGCGTCACGAAATTGTCGAACATCTAATTCTGTCTCCTGTTTTAGCTTATCAAGACGGTATAAGAGTGTATTACGATGAATATAGAGCTTCTTTGCTGTCTCACTTACATTGCAGTCTAACCCAAAAAAAGTTTCGAGTGTCGTTAAAATCTCCGGCTCCAGGAATACGTCCGTCCTCTTCAATGCTTGCTCGACGAATTTAAGGCGCTGCACCTCAGGAATGGTGCTAAGAAGTCTCTCCAAATGGAGCAACCAAGGCAAATGAATGTTTGATCCGACATGGAATGCACGTCCCAAATGAATAGTTTCACGAAGGAGCGCCGTTGTACTTACGATGGAATTGATCGGCGATATCGGCTGAGATACTGCCAAATGACATTCTCCAATCCATTCACTCGCCAGCATCTCATGCAAACCGGAGGCAATTGAAGTAAGACTTTCTTCAACTGATTCTTCCATTTCATCATCCCGCTCTTCAGATTGAGCATCATAAATAAGCGATTGAGGACCAAGCACGAGCCATTCCTGTTCCTTTAGCGGAATGATGATAACTTCCTCAGCAAGAAAAGTACGCAGCAGTTTATCAAGCTCTGTATAACTGGAACGCGCTGATTCTGCCTGTTCGCAAACGAGTAAAAATGGAATCATGTTCGAAAAGAGTTTGCCTCTGGTCTTGAATTGATCCGGTAAAGATAGCTGAAGCTCATTGGAATCAAGCTGTTCTGTTATCCAATCCCCTAGTTCCCTGGCGTAGCGCTCACTCTCTGAGTAGCCATCATAGCTCTCTACACCAGCCGATCGCATTTGCGATAGCGTCCATGCAACAATCCGTATTTCCTTTTCGGTGAGCAGCCCGTGCTCTACTTCAAGTACATCCACGCCATTCTGATTGCCATGCAGGGCAAACCATATCGGACCGCCCGACACTGCCACATAGTCACCGATTGAAACCGCATTCGTTTGTTTTGACGTCTCCGCCGATAAACGTATAATCTCATCCTTATGGGATTCCCATGTGTGAAACGGCAGTTGAAGTTGACGGACCGGACAATCAAGAACGGCTTGTAACTGTACCATCCATTTTGGTTCACTCATCGGCTGGCCCCTATCCTATTGGCGCAATATGCGCTCTTTATAGACTTCAGAAGAGTTAACTCACCGCTAGAATATGGCAGGTCTTGTCTTCTTGTAGGACATTGTACCATACATTGTTTTTGAATTCAGCTTCTCAGCAGTGGTTAACAATGGAAAGCAATGAGAAGAGCGCCGTCCGGCACCATACCTTTCTCTACTTCAAAAAGCTGTAAAATTCCGCAGAATGTCCAAAATCATCAAAAAACCTGTGGATAATTGTCCACAGGTTAGAAAGTTTAAACAAATGATGAGTCATGTAGGATTCGAACCTACGACACCCTGATTAAAAGTCAGGTGCTCTACCAACTGAGCTAATGACTCTAGTTGCAAAAGAAACTGGTGGAGGCTGATGGATTCGAACCACCGAACCCGAAGAGAGCAGATTTACAGTCTGCCGTGTTTAGCCACTTCACTAAGCCTCCATGAGAACTATTAAAAAATGGTGGCTCGGGACGGAATCGAACCGCCGACACGAGGATTTTCAGTCCTCTGCTCTACCGACTGAGCTACCGAGCCATACTTATAAATGGCGGAGCCGACGGGATTCGAACCCGCGATCTCCTGCGTGACAGGCAGGCATGTTAGGCCACTACACCACAGCTCCGCATTGTTAAAGATGGTGGAGGCTGACGGGATCGAACCGCCGACCCTCTGCTTGTAAGGCAGATGCTCTCCCAGCTGAGCTAAGCCTCCATATGAAATTGGTAGCGGCGAAGGGATTCGAACCCCCGACCCTCCGGGTATGAACCGAATGCTCTAGCCAACTGAGCTACACCGCCACATCAATGCCCTAATAGCTTGTCCTTGCAATGGCCGGGCAGCCAGCAAGTCAGGTTATAGACGTCGCCAAACGTCCTGTCATTACATAAGAATGAACTGCACTTGTCAGTACATCCAAGGTAATCACGCCCTGAAAACTGGATACGAACTTTTGCGATTGTTTCATTAGCTGAGTAAACGGTTTAACGCAGGTTCCGAAGCCTTGCACTCATCCTTGGATGAGATGCGTAGGATAAGCCCTCGACCGATTAGTATTCGTCAGCTGCACGCATTGCTGCACTTCCACCCCGAACCTATCAACCTGGTCGTCTTCCAGGGGTCTTACGAATTGGGAAATCTCATCTTGAGGGGGGCTTCGCGCTTAGATGCTTTCAGCGCTTATCCCGTCCGCACGTAGCTACCCAGCGATGCTCCTGGCGGAACAACTGGTACACCAGCGGTGCGTCCATCCCGGTCCTCTCGTACTAAGGACAGCTCCTCGCAAATTTCCTACGCCCACGACAGATAGGGACCGAACTGTCTCACGACGTTCTGAACCCAGCTCGCGTACCGCTTTAATGGGCGAACAGCCCAACCCTTGGGACCTACTTCAGCCCCAGGATGCGATGAGCCGACATCGAGGTGCCAAACCTCCCCGTCGATGTGGACTCTTGGGGGAGATAAGCCTGTTATCCCCAGGGTAGCTTTTATCCGTTGAGCGATGGCCCTTCCATGCGGTACCACCGGATCACTAAGCCCGACTTTCGTCCCTGCTCGACTTGTAGGTCTCGCAGTCAAGCTCCCTTATGCCTTTGCACGCTACGAATGATTTCCAACCATTCTGAGGGAACCTTTGGGCGCCTCCGTTACTCTTTAGGAGGCGACCGCCCCAGTCAAACTGCCCACCTGACACGGTCCCTGTACCGGATTACGGTACCAGGTTAGAACTCCGATACGATCAGGGTGGTATCCCAACGGTGCCTCCACCGAAGCTGGCGCTCCGGCTTCCAAGGCTCCCACCTATCCTGTACAGATCGTACCAAAGTCCAATATCAAGCTGCAGTAAAGCTCC
Organism: uncultured Paenibacillaceae bacterium; assembly: GCA_963793665.1. Lineage (GTDB taxonomy): Bacteria > Bacillota > Bacilli > Paenibacillales > Paenibacillaceae > Paenibacillus_Z. Next base: position 306,786 of record CAWCBD010000001.1, on the reverse strand, counting down.
ATGGGGTCTTTCCGTCTTGTCGCGGGTAACCTGCATCTTCACAGGTATTAAAATTTCACCGGATCTCTCGTTGAGACAGCGCCCAAGTCGTTACGCCATTCGTGCGGGTCAGAATTTACCTGACAAGGAATTTCGCTACCTTAGGACCGTTATAGTTACGGCCGCCGTTTACTGGGGCTTCAGTTCATAGCTTCGCCTTGCGGCTAACCACTCCCCTTAACCTTCCAGCACCGGGCAGGCGTCAGCCCGTATACTTCGCCTTACGGCTTCGCACAGACCTGTGTTTTTGCTAAACAGTCGCTTGGGCCTTTTCACTGCGGCCCCCTCGTGCTATTCACACTACCGGGGCACCCCTTCTCCCGAAGTTACGGGGTCATTTTGCCGAGTTCCTTAACGAGAGTTCTTCCGAGCGCCTTAGCATACTCTGCTCGCCTACCTGTGTCGGTTTGCGGTACGGGCACCTTCACCTGGCTAGAGGCTTTTCTTGGCAGCGGGAACACATGACCTTCGGTACTATAATTTTCCCTCCCCATCACAGCTCAGCCTTGCAGTGTGCGGATTTGCCTACACACCAGCCTTACTGCTTGGACGGACTATTCCATCAGTCCGCGTCACTATCCTTCTGCGTCACCCCATTGCTCATAACGGCTTACGGTGGTACAGGAATGTCAACCTGTTGTCCTTCGACTACGCCTTTCGGCCTCGCCTTAGGTCCCGACTTACCCTGAGCGGACGAGCCTTCCTCAGGAACCCTTAGGCTTTCGGCGGACAAGATTCTCACTTGTCTTTTCGTTACTCATACCGGCATTCTCACTTGAATACGGTCCACCAGTCCTTACGGTCTGACTTCAATCTATATTCAACGCTCCCCTACCACTGATACCAAAGGTATCAATCCATAGCTTCGGTGGTGTGTTTAGCCCCGTTACATTTTCGGCGCAGAGTCACTCGACCAGTGAGCTATTACGCACTCTTTAAATGGTGGCTGCTTCTAAGCCAACATCCTGGTTGTCTTTGCAACTCCACATCCTTTCCCACTTAACACACACTTGGGGACCTTAGCTGATGGTCTGGGCTGTTTCCCTCTTGACGATGGATCTTAGCACTCACCGTCTGACTCCCGGATATAAGTACATGGCATTCGGAGTTTGGCTGGACTTGGTAACCCTTGGCGGGCCCCGCACCCAATCAGTGCTCTACCTCCACGACTCTAAATTCCGAGGCTAGCCCTAAAGCTATTTCGGGGAGAACCAGCTATCTCCGAGTTCGATTGGAATTTCTCCGCTACCCCCACCTCATCCCCGCATTTTTCAACATGCGTGGGTTCGGGCCTCCAGTGCGTGTTACCGCACCTTCACCCTGGACAGGGGTAGATCACACGGTTTCGGGTCTACGTCCACATACTATGGCGCCCTATTCAGACTCGCTTTCGCTGCGGCTCCGGCTCTTCACCTTAACCTTGCATGGGAACGTAACTCGCCGGTTCATTCTACAAAAGGCACGCCATCACCCATATAGAGGGCTCTGACTTCTTGTAAGCGCACGGTTTCAGGTTCTTTTTCACTCCGCTTCCGCGGTGCTTTTCACCTTTCCCTCACGGTACTGCTTCACTATCGGTCGCTAGGGAGTATTTAGCCTTGGCAGATGGTCCTGCCGGATTCCCACGAGGTTTCACGTGTCTCGCGGTACTCGGGATCCGTCTCGGAGAGTGTCGACTTTCAACTACAGGGCTTTTACCTTCTATGGCGGGCCTTTCCAGACCTCTTCGTTTAACCGGCACCTTTGTAACTCCATGTGAGACGTCCCACAACCCCAAGGAGCAAGCTCCTTGGTTTGGGCTAATCCGCGTTCGCTCGCCGCTACTGACGGAATCACTATTGTTTTCTCTTCCTCAGGGTACTTAGATGTTTCAGTTCCCCTGGTATGCCTCCATACTACCTATGTATTCAGTAGTAGGTAACTGCGCATTACCGCAGCTGGGTTTCCCCATTCGGACATCCCCGGATCAAAGCCTGCTTACGGCTCCCCGAGGCATTTCGTTGTTCGCCACGTCCTTCATCGGCTCCTAGCGCCTAGGCATCCTCCGTGCGCTCTTACTAGCTTAACCAAATGCTCCGGTTTTCCGATTCGTGCTCTCGTGGTACTTCGTACCAAAGTCGCTCGAATGCGGAAAACCTACGCTGCAATGAAGGGCATACTTGAAAGTAGCTCAGAACGAAGTCCCAAGTACAAGACAAGCAGCAAACCTTATTGCAAGTTTAACTCAGCTAAGAGTTTAAATCGCAAATTTCATATCCAGTTTTCAAGGTGCAATCCTCATATCGTGTGTTTCTGCTACGATAATGGTGGAGCCAAGCGGGATCGAACCGCTGACCTCCTGCTTGCAAGGCAGGCGCTCTCCCAGCTGAGCTATGGCCCCATGGAAATATAATGGTTGGCCTTAGTGGACTCGAACCACCGACCTCACCCTTATCAGGGGTGCGCTCTAACCAGCTGAGCTAAAGGCCATCGATCTGTATCTCGATGAAAATCTGAATGACTTCAGAATCTTCACCTCAATGGCTTAACTTGAAAGAGACTTGCTCTTTCAAAACTGAACATGAGTGATACCTGTCAAGTATCTAACCATCATCGTGGTTAGGTATTTCCTTAGAAAGGAGGTGATCCAGCCGCACCTTCCGATACGGCTACCTTGTTACGACTTCACCCCAATCATCTACCCCACCTTCGGCGGCTGGCTCCCTTGCGGGTTACCCCACCGACTTCGGGTGTTGTAAACTCTCGTGGTGTGACGGGCGGTGTGTACAAGACCCGGGAACGTATTCACCGCGGCATGCTGATCCGCGATTACTAGCAATTCCGACTTCATGCAGGCGAGTTGCAGCCTGCAATCCGAACTGAGACCGGCTTTTAAGGATTCGCTCCACCTCGCGGTATCGCAGCCCGTTGTACCGGCCATTGTAGTACGTGTGTAGCCCAGCTCATAAGGGGCATGATGATTTGACGTCATCCCCACCTTCCTCCGGTTTGTCACCGGCAGTCGAACTAGAGTGCCCAGCTTCACCTGCTGGCAACTAGATCTAAGGGTTGCGCTCGTTGCGGGACTTAACCCAACATCTCACGACACGAGCTGACGACAACCATGCACCACCTGTCTCCTCTGTCCCGAAGGCCGCACCTATCTCTAGATGATTCAGAGGGATGTCAAGAGCTGGTAAGGTTCTTCGCGTTGCTTCGAATTAAACCACATACTCCACTGCTTGTGCGGGTCCCCGTCAATTCCTTTGAGTTTCACTCTTGCGAGCGTACTCCCCAGGCGGAATGCTTAATGTGTTAACTTCGGCACCAAGGGTATTGAAACCCCTAACACCTAGCATTCATCGTTTACGGCGTGGACTACCAGGGTATCTAATCCTGTTTGCTCCCCACGCTTTCGCGCCTCAGCGTCAGTTACAGCCCAGAAAGTCGCCTTCGCCACTGGTGTTCCTCCACATCTCTACGCATTTCACCGCTACACGTGGAATTCCACTTTCCTCTTCTGTACTCAAGCTTTGCAGTTTCCAGTGCGAATCGAAGTTGAGCTTCGAGATTAAACACTAGACTTACAAGGCCGCCTGCGCGCGCTTTACGCCCAATAATTCCGGACAACGCTTGCCCCCTACGTATTACCGCGGCTGCTGGCACGTAGTTAGCCGGGGCTTTCTTCTCAGGTACCGTCACGCTAAGAGCAGTTACTCTCCTAGCTGTTCTTCCCTGGCAACAGAGCTTTACGATCCGAGAACCTTCATCACTCACGCGGCGTTGCTCCGTCAGACTTTCGTCCATTGCGGAAGATTCCCTACTGCTGCCTCCCGTAGGAGTCTGGGCCGTGTCTCAGTCCCAGTGTGGCCGATCACCCTCTCAGGTCGGCTACGCATCGTCGCCTTGGTGAGCCGTTACCCCACCAACTAGCTAATGCGCCGCAGGCCCATCTACAAGCGGCAGATTGCTCCGCCTTTCTCAGTTCGATCATGCGATCAAACTGCGTATCCGGTATTAGCATTCGTTTCCGAATGTTATCCCGATCTTGCAGGCAGGTTGCCTACGTGTTACTCACCCGTCCGCCGCTAACCTATTCGGGAGCAAGCTCCCTCCTAGATCCGCTCGACTTGCATGTATTAGGCACGCCGCCAGCGTTCGTCCTGAGCCAGGATCAAACTCTCCATAATAGTGCTCCGGTCCGAAGACCGAAGCGTTACAGAAGCTTAATTGCTCAAGCTTTGCTAGCTTTTAAAACCTTTATGACAGGTCACTCATGTTCAGTTTTCAAGGAACAAATATCAGGTTTATTTCGTTTTGTTTACCGCCAATGTCTCAGCGGCGACTTGATTAATATATCATATCCGCCTATTCAATTGCAAGCATTATTTTTAATGGTTTTGCTAATTGGTTTAGCCTGATGTGACGCGAAAACTAATTTAACATACACACTACTCTAAGGTCAAGCTTAATTCTCATATTCCTCAACTTACCTACTGCCTCCCTTAAAACAACACTTGCTGAAGCCCTACCATAAGAATAATACCGGGTAACCCCAGCAAAACAACCGTGCCAATCGTTGTTGGATTAAGCGGAACCTCGAATCCATGCACGGCACCCGAATAGTTAAGCAGATATAAAGCCATAGCTGCGACAACCAGATGCAGCGCAAAGCGCTTGATCCATCTCCAAGACAACTTGTGTCTCAGTACCACTCCAGCCAGCAGGACTGAAGACCCGATTAGCGTAACGAGCCATATCATCTTCAAACGACTTCACCTCTCATTGCGCCTTTTATAAGTGCAGACCATTCTGATGGCTCAACATGGAGCTGTTTTGCTTTGCGCAGCAGCATCTCGTAACGCTTCTCCGCCGCCTCAATTGCAAATATCGCATAATCAACGTGGTCCTTACCAACTGCATACTCGAAATGGCGTCCAGCGTTATCCCATTCTTTCTTAGCCAATAAAATCTCCGCATATAGTTCCAGTGTTTCTTTATGAGCTCCTTTATCGTTCTTCAAACTCTTCTTCCTCTGCCAAAGATTTCTCCACTTCATAACCATTCCTCCTCGGCTTGTCCCTTTTGACTGCATGCATGTAAATAACATGTAGTAAAAATGTATGAAACAGTTCGGAAAATAGAACGGTTATATAGCAGGAAGAATATAAAAAAGCCCTGCAAGTGATAGCTCGCAGGACTGTATTTATTTATTTAGTTAGCTGAGTTCTCTTCTACCTTCCAGAGCTTTGGATAACGTGACTTCATCCGCATATTCCAGATCCCCGCCTACTGGCAATCCATGCGCGATACGCGTCACTTTGATGCCGAATGGCTTAACCAGCCGCGATAAGTACATCGCAGTCGCTTCACCTTCAACATTGGGATTGGTGGCCAATATCATTTCTTGTATGCGATCATCACTAAGGCGCCTTAGCAGCTCAGCGATCCGAATCTCATCGGGCCCGACACCCTCCATTGGCGAGATCGCACCTTGAAGTACATGGTAGAGTCCTTGAAATTCTCTGGTTCTCTCCATCGCTACAAGATCACGCGATTCCTGCACTACACAAATTACCGAGTTATCCCGTCGACTTGTCTTGACAGATGCGGCAAGGATCAATATCAGTAATGTTGCAGCATACGGAACAGAAATGAAGATTGCGTTTGACGCTGACGAGCGCTTTGGCAAAATCGATCACGTCATCTTCTTTCATTCGCAGCACGTGAAAAGCGAGCCTGGCTGCCGTTTTGGGACCAATGCCCGGTAGACGGCTAAAGGCGTCAATAAGTTTGGCTATCGGTTCAGGATAATACAAAGCGCAGCTCCTCTACAAACAATTCACAATCACAGCCGCCACAATCGTTGAGGCGCTGCGAACTTTTGATCCTAGAACAAGCCAGGAATTTTCATGCCGTTCGTGTATTTGCCCATGTCTTTATTAGCAACTTCATCTGCTTTGTTGATTGCATCGTTAATTGCAGTAAGCACCAAATCTTGCAGCATCTCGATGTCATCCGGATCAACTGCTTCCGGTTTAATTACAATGCTTTGTACGTTCTTATGACCATTCACTACGACAGTTACAACTCCGCCGCCAGCTGATCCTTCAATTGTCTTCGTGCCAAGCTCTTCTTGAGCTTTAAGCATTTGCTCCTGCATTTTCTTAACTTGCTTCATCATTTGATTCATGTTATTCATCTTAATTAGTCACTCCTCGAATTTAGTTAAGCTCGTCTACTACTTATCTTCTACAACGACAAGATCTTCCCCAAACAGCTTCACAGCTTCTTCAACCCATTCGGGCTCAGGCGGCGAGCCGCCTTGTCCGTCCGGAGTTAGTGTCAGCATCTCGGCCTCGGGAGGAGGTCCTGCTTCAGCAGCTGTCTGCCATTCTTTGAGCATGACGGTTGCAAGGCGGACCGGTCGTCCGAAAACCTCCTGCAGGACACCTTCAATGACTTCACGATTGACTGGCTTCTCCGTCGTTTCACGGTGGATCGAGTTTTTAAATGCCACTAGGATCGTGTTATCGGCTGCTGCTACTGGATCCCCATTTACAAACCAGGCATGTGTGGAAATATTATGACCTTTAACTCGCTGCAGGATATCGCTCCACTTCATTCGTATCTGGCCAAAGGCCTGACTCTCGACAGAAGTAAGGAATGGGGCAAGCTTCACGGTAGTTTTCATACCGCTGGGCTGCCCTCCGCTTCGGGAGCCTAAGTTACCGCTTCTTGCGGCACCTTTCGCCGTACTTGCTGCCTCACCAGCATTAGAAGCAGCACCTCCCTCCGTCCTCACTCCATTACGCAATAGCTGCTCGATCTTTTGCTCAAGCACATCGATCCGCTGCTGCATCCGAAGCATATCACCCGAAGAAGCTTTATCAACAGCCGAAGGATCCTTGGATCCTTGTACTTCCATAGAAGATGCAGCTGAAGCCGACGCTGATAAGCCACCTGCCTCAGGCAGAGAGCATATTTTCATCAGGGCCACTTCCAGGATTGTCTGCGGTAAGGATGCATGACGAATCTCCAGCTGGTACTGGTTCAGAATATCGATCATTCGAAAAAGCCGGTCTGTACGGAATGCCTCAGCAATAGAGCGGTATTTCTCATGGTCTACAATCCGTTCCGTCGAAACCTTGCTTTGCGGGGCTAGTTTGAGCACGAGTAAATCACGGAAATAATAGACTAAATTCTCCAGGCATTTATCTGCACTCTTGCCGGCTTGCATAAGCCCTTCCACAAGAGGCAGGATCGCACCCGTGTCCCGTTCCCGGATTGCTTCAGCCAGCTGGGCGAACTGCTCTGCCGCTAAACCGCCCGTTACTTCGACCGCATCGTCTAATGTGATCTTCTCACCGCTGTATGCCGACACCTGCTCAAGCAGGCCAATTGCATCCCGCATACCGCCATCCGACAGCCTTGCGATATAGGCAAGAGCGTCATCTTCGGCTTGAATATTTTCTTCTGTACAAATTTGGCGCAGCCGACCTGTCTGTTCAGGCAAGGATACTTGCCTAAAATCAAACCGTTGGCAGCGCGAAATGATCGTTGCCGGCAGTTTATGCGGCTCCGTGGTCGCCAGGATGAATATAACATGACCCGGCGGTTCTTCAAGCGTCTTGAGCAAAGCATTGAAAGCTTCGGATGTTAGCATATGAACTTCATCAATAATATACACTTTATTACGGACTTCAGAAGGTGCGTAACGCACTTTATCTCTTATATCACGTATCTCGTCGATTCCTCTATTGGAAGCAGCATCGATTTCGACAACATCCATAATCGTTCCTGCGGTTATCCCCCGGCAAGCATCACACTCGTTACAAGGCTCTACAGCCGGCCCGCGCTCGCAGTTAATCGCTTTAGCCATGATTTTGGCCGCTGTCGTTTTCCCTGTTCCTCGAGGGCCGTTGAATAGATAAGCATGAGATACACGCTGCTCACGAATTGCATTTTGCAGTGTTTGAACGATATGCTGTTGGCCGACCATATCCTGGAACGTCTGCGGACGCCAGGCTCTGTATAGTGCAATATGGGACACGCGGATCGTTCCTTTCGGCTCTCTGACATCTACTGGGCATTGCCCTATCCTCTTATTATACACGATCGCGTTGTTCAAAAAAACCGTCTCGTCGGTGTAAAATAAGCGATTTCATAATCAGTGAGATAGAGGAACTATAGCATAAGCCGTACCACCCTCTTGATCTAACAAGGAAGGACGACTTTAAAGCAAGCACCATTCTCTGTCGAATCTGCACGAATGGAACCGCCGAAATCATCCATAATCCGCTGACAGACCGAGAGGCCCAGCCCAGTTCCATTAGCCTTAGTCGTTACGAAGGGATCAAAAATTTTGTCGAGCAGCGGTTTATGTATGCCTGGTCCCGTGTCGGAAATATCAATAACGAGATTGCGCTCATTGCCTTCACCAGCTGCATAGCCTCTGACGGTTAAAACGCCCCCTTGAGTCATCGCCTCAATGCCATTCTTACATATATTGAGATAAACTTGCTTGAGCATCTCGCGATCAGCCATGATCAGCGGCAGTTGATCATCTGAACTCCAGCTGACCGTCACACCGTGGAGATGCCCTTCACTCGCGATAATCGGCATGATTTCCCCTATAACCGATTCAACATTAACCCACTCATTCATCGTTTTCCTCGGCTTGCTCAGCATCAGGAACTCATTCACGAGATCATTAATCCGGTCCAGTTCGATCAACATAATTTGGCTATACTCTGCCTCTTTATCCATACCCCGTTCAACGGCTGTCTTACCGAACATCTGCACAAAGCCACGAATTGCTGTAAGCGGGTTGCGAATCTCATGTGCCGCACCTGCCGCAACCTGTCCAATCATCGCCAGCCGGTCACTTCGCTGTACTTGCTTCTCGAGTGAACGGAGGTTTGTCACATCCTTGAAAATGATATAAGCGCCTTCCATTTCACTGGGCGGACTATTCAGCAGACCAACATCCATCAGCAGCTCGGTACGCTCCTCCTCCAAAATCCAGGTTAGCGGATAGTTGCGAATCGGGATTCCTTCATCGAGTGATTTGCATATGGCAGCGTATTCGCTTTGCGCATTGACGAAAAACTTTACAAGCTCTTCATTCATAATCATTGTCTTCGGAAACCCCAGCATCTGACAGGCAAGCGGATTAATATCAATTATGTTCCTAGTATTCCTCTCGAGAAGAATAACCCCCATATAATCGTCACTTAGCATGGTTTCCCCAAATTGCTGGACCAGACTCCCCCCGGAGACGGGTCCGGAGCTATTCATCAGAAGCGTATAGCTGTTGCCTTCCTCTGCCGTATGAAGGACAGGCACACAAGTTACCGGGTACAGATCCCCAGTGGCTTTGTTCAATTCTAAAAGAAAAGGCTCATTTAGCTGGGAGTGTAAAAGATTCGAAGCGGCATCCGCTTCAACTGCGTGGTTAAACCGCTCATTATGAGTTAGTTTTCGAATGGGACTATGTAGTATATCTGCGGCTGTATAACTAGTTTCTTTTAAAAATAAAGAGTTGCACTGAATGATTTCTGCTTGTTCATTGATGACAAGTATCATCGTACCAGGCAGATGCGCAGAATACTTGCCGATTCGTTGAAGATTGAGGTGTTCAGCTGACGCTGGTGAAATTTCGTACATAGCGGTCTCCTCTTCATTAAATCCGTTCTTATTTCTTTCGCGCCAAAATTATGATATTCCTGCCAGAAATGAAAAAAACATCCTGCTAAGACTCTTAATGGAGTCATAGGGGATGCTAGTTGGTTGCTCGTTATGGAATTAAGTACCGTGCACCTATCTTCGATGTATGCAACCCAGGCGGCCCTTTTACTCCTAGCTCGGGTTAGGCACTCCTCCGGCACATGAGCGTACCTGCTTATGGCTGCTTCCTTCCGGACCTGACCGGGTTCACAAGCGCCCATTGCGGAGGACCCATCCTTCAACGCTGATCATAAACACCAGCCCCGCATCAACATAACCTCTAATAGGAATTCAACCTCGCTACAGCGGACTGCGAGTTACAGGGCACCGCTACCTCCCCGTCTAGCACGGCAGAAATAAGTATAGCTCGTTCTGTCCTAAAGTGCAACTAGCAGGAAAAAGTTACGTTATAATCACTTCAAGAAGAAACGGCTCTCGCCGTCCTCTGGCTGGGAAGCCAAGTTCTTTCCTTAAAAATCCCACATTCCAAAGTAATTACACAGGGGACAAAATTCCAGACCTGATTAATTACCGCCTCTAGGAGATTCACTGCTTCAAGCCTTGGAGCCTTGGAGATACAACATGCGGCTAAGAGAAAAAATACACCTCAGCTGCATGTGCACCTTCATATCCTTTTATCATACAAGGCTTAGCGGACTGTATTCACATGAACCGTATATCTCGGCATGTTGTACCGTAACGTCGATATGGCTTTTTGCCGTACCTGCGCTTCATCAAAGCCAGGTTTTGTTTTGATCCTTACATAAAGGTTGGGACCTTGAAACATCAGTGCGGCATCAGCAATACCATACACTTTCTTCAGCTGTTTCTTCGCAAACTTGCCGTCGTCTCTGTAATTAAGAAACTGTCCGTTGCGGTTTGGCAGATGCGGATTGCTATTGGAAAGCCCCATATATCCATCATTGCCGTAAGAATTAGAATTGTAATTGTTGCTGCTGTTTTTAGTACTGCCGCATGCAGACAGTGAGATCGCCGCAAGAAGCGCGAGTGCAGTCAGAGAAAGCTTCCTGTACACGCGCTTGGAGCTGCAGGCTGCTTTATTTATGCTGCGTACCCGGTCCTTCATATCGTTCATAAAAAAACCTCCCTTAACCATTAGGATGGCTGAGAGAGGTTCTTGTATTCTGCTAATTTTCGGCAGAAAAGGTTGTGTAACCTTAAATACCGTATTTCTTTTTGAATTTGTCTACGCGGCCGCCAGCATCCAGAAACTTCTGTTTACCCGTATAGAATGGGTGGCACTGGGAACAGATCTCTACGCGAAGGTTCTCTTTAATCGAACCAGACTCGAAAGTGTTGCCACAAGCGCAAGTAACTGTAGTGATGTGGTATGTCGGATGTATACCTTGTTTCATTGCGTTCACCTCTTTTTCTGCCCTGAGCCGTGTGGACACAGAGTTAAATACATACTAAATAATTATAGCATGGACTGTCTAGTTGTTGCAATGCATTATTATTATCTCACCATAGATGGCGGAACATGCGTGTACGAGCCAATGACAACATCCGGCACCTCCTCCGCGAAAATCTCCAGCATTTGCTTCATCCCGTAAATTTCGCCTTGTGCCTGTGGAATTAAGGATAAATAACTCTCGGGATCAATGTTAAGGTTCCGCATTTGAATGAATTTCAATCCGGTTCGTTTGACAAAGCCAATCATCGCCTCAATCTCTTCCTCACGGTCGGTTACACCTGGGAAAATCAAATAGTTGATGGAGGTATAAACCCCTTTGTCCGCCGCATAACGAAGCGATTTCTCTACATTAGCCAGCGTGTAGCCACGCGGCTTATAATACGCATTATAGTGATCATCCAAGGCGCTGATCGTACTTACGCGCATCAGGCTGAGTCCGGCATCTACAATACCGCGGATATGATCTGTCAAGCCCGCATTGGTATTGATGTTGATATAGCCAAGTGATGTACGGCTGCGCACCTCACGCATCGCTTCGATGATAATCTTCGCTTGTGTAGACGGTTCACCCTCACAGCCCTGACCGAAGCTTATAATCGAGTCCGGGGTGTTAAGATGCTCCATCATAATATCGACGATCTCTCGATACAGTCGGCTTGAAATCCATCCGGGTCTGCGGCGCAGGGAAAGCACTGCCTTCCGGCTGTTCCGAGATACAGCCAAAGCAACCAGCATTACAGGAGTACGAGACCGGTACAGCACCTTCCCAGCGCTTTAGAAACGTATTAGAAGCCGTTAAACATTCATAGCCGAGCGCACAGTTTGACAGATGCTTATATAAGCGATTCTCCGGATATTTGGCTAATAAGCGATCCACCTGGACGCTTAACTCCTGAGGGTCGCAGTTGAGCGGATTCCACCTCTCCGGATCATCCGTCTTATGAGCCGCTACATAGAAGCCGTCTTCCTTCCAAACGACAGCTGAATAGCCGAATAAAGGGAGCACTTGTGTCTTGTCTGTCTTCATGTAGCCTGGAATGTTAAGACGTGTAAAGCCTTGCGGCAATAAAGCGCCAACCGCCTGTACATCACCGGGCAAAGGGCGGATTTCACCCGATGCCGCATGAATACCGATTGGACGGGTATATGGCAGCCCAACCAATGTAGCCCCTTCAGGCAGCGGAATAAGTTCATCCTCCATCAGCTCAACAACCATATCACCACTTCGTCCAAGGCCGATCCATTCCGGATGATCGAACAGATTACCCTGTTCGTCCGCGTAAACAAGATTCATTATTGTGTCCTCCTAAAAGTTTCGCGTGAGCAAAACTTACTTCGAAAGCATAATCTCTAGGTGACAGGCGTCGAACGAGAAGGGCGTCTGCCCGCACTCGTGCCTACTGAGCTTTGCGGTCTGCTTGGAGGCGTGGTGGTTGGTGCAGACGTATCAAGCGCCATGAGGAATTCTTCATTTGTCTTGGTATCCGCAAGCTTCTTCAAGAATCCATCTACAAACTCTATGGAATCATTCATGTTTTTACGGATTGCCCATACTTTATCCAGTTCTTCCTTGGTGAGCAGCATTTCTTCACGACGTGTACCCGAACGGCGGATATCAAGCGCCGGGAAGATCCGGCGCTCAGCCAGCTTCCGGTCTAGATGCAGCTCCATATTGCCTGTTCCTTTAAATTCTTCATAAATGATATCATCCATACGCGAGCCCGTTTCAATCAGCGCAGTTGCCAAAATCGTTAAGCTGCCGCCTTCCTCCACGTTACGCGCCGAACCGAAAAATCGCTTCGGACGATGAAAGGCTGCCGGATCGATACCGCCGCTTAGCGTACGGCCCGATGCAGGCACGACTAAGTTATACGCACGCGCAAGCCGCGTGATGCTGTCTAGTAAAATAACGACATCCTTCTTATGCTCAACAAGGCGCAATGCACGCTCAAGCACGAGCTCCGCAACTTTAATATGATTCTCTGGCAATTCATCGAATGTGGAGGCAATGACCTCTCCATTGACTGAACGGGACATGTCCGTTACTTCCTCCGGACGCTCATCAATAAGCAGAACAAACAATTCAATCTCTGGGTTATTAGTAGAAATGCTATTGGCAATTTCCTTTAGCAGTAAGGTTTTCCCTGCTTTTGGCGGTGCGACAATTAAACCGCGCTGGCCAAGTCCAACAGGTGCAAGCAAATCCATAATTCGCGTTGATAGTTTGTTTGGCGCTGTTTCCAGCACAAGCTTCTTTTCGGGATAAAGAGGAGTAAGGGCAGGGAAATGAAGGCGTTCAGCAGCATGTTCGGGGCTTTCTCCATTGACGGCATTAACTTGCAATAAGCCAAAATAACGTTCATTTTCTTTAGGCGCGCGACATTTACCTGAAACGAGGTCACCTGTTCTTAAATCGAATTTGCGAATTTGCGAGGCCGAAATATAAATATCTTCCTGGCTTGGCAAATAATTAATCGGCCTAAGAAATCCAAAGCCTTCTGATAAAATTTCTAATACACCTTGCATAAACATAAGACCGCTTTGCTCAGCTTGCGCCCGCAAAATAGCAAATATCAATTCTCTCTTCTTCAGTTTTCCATAATAGGGAATCTGATGTTGTTTCGCCAGCTTATAAAGCTCAGTGAGCTTCATTCCTTCAAGATCCGTGATCTGAAGTTCGGACATATTATCACCACTTCTTTATCAATGTTCAATATAACTAACTTGTTCCATCATTGCCTGAATTGGCGCAGTCTATTCCCGCACCAATTCATTACCTAGGTTTCAGCTGTAAATGTTATTCTTGCTCCCGCCAGACGTCGGCACCAAGCCTTCTTAAATTATCTACCAAGTTGTCATAGCCCCGGTCTATGTATTCAACTCCAGTAATTTCTGTAACACCCTCCGGCACGGTTAGTGCTGCTACGACAAGCGCGGCTCCAGCTCGCAAATCAGCGGCGCGCACTTTTGCAGCATTAAGCGGTCCTCCCTCAATAATAGCTGATCGGCCTTCAACACGGATATTCGCACCCATTCGGGAAAGCTCAGGAACATGCTTAAACCGATTGTTGTAGACATAATCGCTCAATATACTAACACCCTGCGCTTGCGTCAGCAGGCTAGTCATTGGGGATTGAAGATCAGTGGCAAATCCGGGGTAAACAAGCGCCTTCACATCAATCGCTTCATAGTGTGGTTGTCCTACTATACGAATAGATTCATCCATTTCATAGACATGAACACCCATCTCTTGCAGCTTTGCCGTCATTGCTTCCATATGCTTCGGGATTACATTATCAATCAGAATATCGCCGCGTGTTGCCGCTGCGGCAATCATGTATGTTCCTGCTTGAATACGATCGGGAATGATTGAATGTCGGCATCCATGAAGGCTGTCTACTCCCTCAATACGGATCGTCTCCGTCCCGGCTCCTTTAATTTTCGCGCCCATGGCGTTTAGAAGAGTAGCTACATCTATAATTTCAGGCTCTTTTGCCGCGTTTTCGATAATTGTGGAGCCTTTAGCCCGAGAGGCAGCTAGCATAATATTAATCGTTGCACCAACACTAACAACATCAAGATAAATTTTAGCACCGCGCAACTCTTTGGCCACGATTCGATACGGATCCATGGTCATTCGTCACCACTGCGCCAAGCGCTTCAAAACCTTTGATATGCTGGTCAATCGGTCGGGGCTCAAAATTACAGCCGCCGGGTAAACCGATTGTCGCTTCGCCGAACCGGCCAAGCATTGCACCCATCAAATAATAAGAGGCACGCAATAATTTTACTTTCCCGTTAGGCATCGGAATCGAAGTCATGGCAGAGGGATCGATAGCAATCGTATCACCATTCCAAGTCACCGTTCCGCCAAGCTCTTGTAAAATATCACTGTATACGGCAACATCACTCAAATGCGGCAAATTATCTAAAGTAACTGTCGATTCTGCCAATATAGCTGCGGGCAGAAGGGCAACAGCGCTATTCTTGGCCCCGCTTATTTGCACGGTGCCGCGCAGTGGAAGTCCACCGCGTATCATCAATTTTTCCATCAGCTTCATTTTCCTCCCATTCGGAAGGGAACAAAGGAAAAACCGCTGTTACCTGAGCGCGTACCGCCGCCTAATCGAATTCAAGCGACGGTACTTGCAGCAGAGCAAGCGCTCCATTACGTGAGGGTTAGCTCAGTTAAGAGACACGCCCGCTCTGTCAGGATTGGACAGGCGGTTTGATTCTTTGTTCCGTTTGTTACGCTTGATTACTACTACCGAACAAGCGGATTTTCTCTTGTACAACTGCTTGCATGGCTGCACGGGCAGGCACCAAGTATTTACGTGGATCATATATGCTTGAGCTGCCAGCCAGTACTTCACGAATTGTATTCGTCATCGCGACTTGGTTCTCTGTATTTACGTTGATTTTACCTACGCCGGCTTGGATCGACAGACGAATAGCTTCGTCCGGAACGCCTGAACCGCCATGCAAAACAACCGGTACTGGAATAGCATCGGCTACTTTTTGAATGATATCGTAGTGGATTTTCGGCTCGCCTTTGTACATACCATGAGCAGTACCAACCGCGATTGCCAAGCAATCTACGCCTGTTTCTTCGTAGAAGCGAATAGCTTCCTCTGGTTTAGCCATCGACGCATTCTCTTCGTCTACGCTGATGTCATCCTCAACACCGCCGATTGTTCCAAGCTCACCCTCAACGGAAACGCCCATTGCGTGTGCTGCTTTAACAACCTCTTTGGTAATTGCGATGTTTTCTTCCAGGGAGTAATGGGATCCGTCAAACATAACGGAGGAGAAGCCTGCGCGGATACATTTCATTGCAACTTCGAAGCTGCTGCCGTGGTCAAGGTGCAGTGCGATTGGCAAACCGGATTTTTTCGCTGCTGCCTCTGCAATAGCTACTGTAAATTCGATACCCATATACTTCAATGCGCCCTCGGATACACCAAAGATAAATGGTGATTTCTCAGCGATTGCAGCCTCAACGATCGCTTGCGCGAACTCAAGGTTGTTCATATTGAATTGTCCGACAGCGAACTTGTTCGCTTTCGCTTTTGGCAAAAATTCATTCATAGATACGAGTGGCATGGTTCTCTATTCCTCCTAAATTTGTACGAAGAAGTTAGACTTGCTTCGTATGCTTGTTGATTGTTTTCTGCGAAAGCCCGGGTTAATCTTCCACGAAAGTCGCCGTAAGGCAGACGCTGAAAAGTAATCTTTATTCACGCTTCTGATAGGTTATACCGTGTTATTATACCACAACCCATAGTCGTTTGGTACAGGTCTTTGAATCCGCGCCAAAATGCCCCCCTGCGACTCTACCGATAGATAGCACAAGAAGAAACGGCTATCGCCATACTTATGTGGCGAAGTTAGTTTCTTCCCTTAGTCAACGATGCTTCTAAAGAAGCACTACTGATGATGAAAATGGTATTAATGTGTCCATACTGCTACTACGGCTGGCGAGGAAGGTCGTTTTTTCATGGTGATGCGATCCCATCCCTTAGTCTGACACCAACGATCAGGTGCACCACGGATTGTCGCTCCCTTTTTGGGAAGCACGCAGGGTAGATTAACCCCTTTTGGTTGTTGCACCAGTCCCGCATTTTTATGCCGTAGAAAGGGTTTTAACGATGCAAGTACTCATTGAACGCGCATGTGGACTGGATGTTCACAAGAAGACCATCACCGCTTGCGTTCTTACACCTCAAGGAAAGGAGATTCGAACGTTCTGCACCCACACCATTTACTTGATTGGTCTTGTCGACTGGATCAAGGAACATGGCTGCACGCATGTGGCTATGGAGAGTACAGGCGTTTTCTGGAAGCCCATTGTCAATTTGCTTGAATCCGAGGACATCTCATTCCTCGTCGTCAATGCGCAGCACATGAAAGCTGTTCCGGGACGTAAAACCGACGTCAAAGATGCCGAATGGATTGCCCAACTCCTGCGTCATGGCCTGCTTACAGCCAGTTACATTCCAGACCGGACTCAGCGGGAACTGCGTGAGTTGGTTCGTTACCGCCGCAGTTTAATTCAGGAACGAGCTCGAGAACTCAACCGAATTCAAAAAGTTCTGGAAGGCGCCAACATCAAACTGGCGTCGGTTGCCTCCGAAATTATGGGCAAGTCCGGCCGGGACATGCTTGAAGCTATGATTGACGGAGAAGACGACCCGGAGAAACTGGCTGAATTTGCTCGCGGGAAAATGAAAAGAAAGAAACCGGAACTGGCACTTGCTCTTCAAGGCAACATGAATGTGCATCAGCGATTATTGCTTAAAACCATGATCGCCCACATCGACTTTGTGGATGAGCAGATTGATCTCTTGGATTCGGAGGTTGCCCAGCGGCTGGCTCCTTTTCAGGATGACCTGGAGCGAATCGATTCGATTCCCGGCATTGCCCAGCGGACGGCTGAACAAATTATGGCGGAGATCGGAACCGATATTGCAGCCCGCTTTCCAACCGCTCCTCATTTGTGTTCATGGGTGGGACTCGTTCCAGGTCACAACGAAAGTGCTGGCAAGCGGAAGTCTTCCAGAACTCGAAAGGGAAACAAATATTTACGTTCCGCGCTCGTCGAAGCAGCCCACAGCGTGAAAGGCTCGAAAAACTTTTTGGGTGCCCAGTACAGACGAATTGCAGCCCGAAAAGGAAAACAACGCGCGGCTGTTGCTGTCGCCCATTCCATCATGACCATTGTGTTTCATCTCATGACGAAGAAAGAAACCTACAAAGAGCTGGGTGCAGACTATTTCGATAAACGCCGGGAAGAAGTTATTGTAAAACAAAGTGTGCGCAGACTGGAAAGCTTAGGCTTTACCGTATCACTGATTGCTGAACATACCGCCTCCTGATTCCAGCACTCCTTGCAGGCGCGGCTTTTTTTAAAGAGCTTCGGTCGCGTCTAGTTTGTTATTGCCATTTTGGGTTTTGAGCTGAAAGAAGATTTTCAGGGTAGAAGAAACGGCTATCGCCATACTTATGTGGCGAAGTTAGTTTCTTCCCTTAGTCAACGATGCTTCTAAAGAAGCACTACTGATGATGAAAATGGTATTAATGTGTCCATACTGCTACTACGGCTGGCGAGGAAGGTCGTTTTTTCATGGTGATGCGATCCCATCCCTTAGTCTGACACCAACGATCAGGTGCACCACGGATTGTCGCTCCCTTTTTGGGAAGCACGCAGGGTAGATTAACCCCTTTTGGTTGTTGCACCAGTCCCGCATTTTTATGCCGTAGAAAGGGTTTTAACGATGCAAGTACTCATTGAACGCGCATGTGGACTGGATGTTCACAAGAAGACCATCACCGCTTGCGTTCTTACACCTCAAGGAAAGGAGATTCGAACGTTCTGCACCCACACCATTTACTTGATTGGTCTTGTCGACTGGATCAAGGAACATGGCTGCACGCATGTGGCTATGGAGAGTACAGGCGTTTTCTGGAAGCCCATTGTCAATTTGCTTGAATCCGAGGACATCTCATTCCTCGTCGTCAATGCGCAGCACATGAAAGCTGTTCCGGGACGTAAAACCGACGTCAAAGATGCCGAATGGATTGCCCAACTCCTGCGTCATGGCCTGCTTACAGCCAGTTACATTCCAGACCGGACTCAGCGGGAACTGCGTGAGTTGGTTCGTTACCGCCGCAGTTTAATTCAGGAACGAGCTCGAGAACTCAACCGAATTCAAAAAGTTCTGGAAGGCGCCAACATCAAACTGGCGTCGGTTGCCTCCGAAATTATGGGCAAGTCCGGCCGGGACATGCTTGAAGCTATGATTGACGGAGAAGACGACCCGGAGAAACTGGCTGAATTTGCTCGCGGGAAAATGAAAAGAAAGAAACCGGAACTGGCACTTGCTCTTCAAGGCAACATGAATGTGCATCAGCGATTATTGCTTAAAACCATGATCGCCCACATCGACTTTGTGGATGAGCAGATTGATCTCTTGGATTCGGAGGTTGCCCAGCGGCTGGCTCCTTTTCAGGATGACCTGGAGCGAATCGATTCGATTCCCGGCATTGCCCAGCGGACGGCTGAACAAATTATGGCGGAGATCGGAACCGATATTGCAGCCCGCTTTCCAACCGCTCCTCATTTGTGTTCATGGGTGGGACTCGTTCCAGGTCACAACGAAAGTGCTGGCAAGCGGAAGTCTTCCAGAACTCGAAAGGGAAACAAATATTTACGTTCCGCGCTCGTCGAAGCAGCCCACAGCGTGAAAGGCTCGAAAAACTTTTTGGGTGCCCAGTACAGACGAATTGCAGCCCGAAAAGGAAAACAACGCGCGGCTGTTGCTGTCGCCCATTCCATCATGACCATTGTGTTTCATCTCATGACGAAGAAAGAAACCTACAAAGAGCTGGGTGCAGACTATTTCGATAAACGCCGGGAAGAAGTTATTGTAAAACAAAGTGTGCGCAGACTGGAAAGCTTAGGCTTTACCGTATCACTGATTGCTGAACATACCGCCTCCTGATTCCAGCACTCCTTGCAGGCGCGGCTTTTTTTAAAGAGCTTCGGTCGCGTCTAGTTTGTTATTGCCATTTTGGGTTTTGAGCTGAAAGAAGATTTTCAGGGTAGAACTATAGAGAAAGTAAAAGCCAAAGTTTCCTATAGTATAAAAAAACAGAGCCCCTAGATTAGGACCCTGTCGCATACCAATTATTCGATTCTCCGCCTCGCAGTTGAAGGTTAACCGCCATTCTGATCTCGTCGATGTCAAATGGTTTGGTGAAATGCATTAAAGCACCATGGTCAGTCGCTTCCTTAATCATATCCAGTTCACCGTAAGCGGTCATCATAATAACTTTAATCTCTTTGTTAATCGCTTTAATATGCTTCAAAATCTCCAGCCCGTCCATTCCAGGAATCTTCATATCCAAGAGTACGAGATCAGGCTCATCATTCCTAACGATTTCAAGTGCCAGTTTGCCATTGGAAGCCTGGAAAGTATTGTACCCTTCGCTGCTGAATACTTCCATCAGCAAGATGCGAATTCCATTCTGATCATCCACGATCAATACCTTATTCTTATCCAACTTGAAACCCTCCCAGATACACGAATCTCCGTAACAGGTTATTGAAGGGCTGCCTACACGAGTATCGTTGGGCAGCTTTCCCATATTCGTTAATTAATTCGAGCCTCCGTATCCAATCTCCTGCTTCTTGCTGGAAAAAAATTAAATATTTCCCTTACAATCTTATCTTTCAGAAACTTGTAACGCCGCTCTTACAAAACCGCGGAAAAGTGGTTGTGGACGATTCGGGCGGGATGTGAATTCCGGATGGAATTGAACAGCCAGGAACCACGGATGATCCGGGTATTCGACCATCTCAACCAGGCGGCCGTCCGGCGAAGTGCCGGAAATGCGCAAGCCTGCCGATTCGATTCTTTCACGGTATTCATTGTTAAACTCATACCGGTGACGATGACGTTCATAGACCAGCTCGTCGTCATACTCACGTTCCGCAAGCGAGCCTCGGTATCAGCTTGCATGGATACAAACCAAGACGCATCGTTCCGCCCAGATCCTCGATATCCTTCTGCTCCGGCAGTAAATCAATGACCGGGTAATGGTGTCGACGGATTAATCTCGGAGCTGTTTGCATCCTGCAAGCCCGGCCACATTGCGCGCATATTCGATCACGGCTACCTGCATACCGAGGCAAATACCGAAGAAAGGAATCTTTTTGCTCACGCGCATACCGGATCGCTGTAATTTTCCCTTCAATTCCGCGATCCCCGAAGCCGCCCGGAACCAAAATGCCATGAACGCCATGAAGCTTATCCGCTACATTCTCATCTGTCACCTCTTCTGCATTGACCCAACGGATCTTCACTTCTGCATCCGCATCGAATCCCGCATGGCCAAGCGACTCAACGATACTCAAGTAGGCATCATGCAAAGCGACGTATTTGCCAACAATGGCAATCTCCGTCGTGCTGCTTAAGCTGCTTCACGCGTTTAACAAGCTCTTCCCACTCCGTCATATCCGGCTGCGCTGTATTGCAGCTTCAAGTGGTTGACGACGATCTCGTCCAGGCCTTGCTCGCGCAGATTAAGCGGCACTTCATACAAAGTGGATGCATCGCGGCATTCGACGACCGCATTGGCATCGATGTCGCAGAACAACGCGATTTTACGCTTCAGATCATCCGCAAGCGGATATTCTGTCCGGCAAACGATCATGTTCGGCTGAATGCCGATGCTTCGCAATTCTTTTACACTATGCTGCGTCGGCTTTGTTTTCACTTCACCCGCAGCTTTAATATAAGGAATAAGCGTAACGTGGATATACATGACATTGTCGCGGCCAATATCACTCTTAATTTGACGAATCGCTTCAAGAAACGGCAAGCTCTCGATATCGCCAACCGTACCACCGATTTCCGTGATTACGACATCCGAACCTGTTTCTTTGCCCGCGCGGAAAACACGGTCTTTGATTTCATTCGTAATATGCGGAATAACCTGAACCGTACCGCCCAGATATTCGCCGCGGCGTTCTTTGGTAATAACGGTGGAATAAATTTTGCCTGTTGTCACATTGCTGTTCTTGGAGAGATTGATGTCGATAAACCGCTCGTAATGGCCCAAATCCAGATCCGTTTCCGCACCATCATCCGTTACGAAAACTTCTCCGTGCTGATAAGGACTCATCGTTCCCGGGTCGACGTTGATGTAAGGATCAAACTTCTGAATGGTCACTTTAAGCCCTCTATTCTTAAGCAATCGGCCAAGCGATGCCGCTGTAATCCCTTTACCGAGAGATGATACAACACCGCCGGTTACAAAAATATACTTAGTCACTGTATAATACCCTCCACGCTGCTATGGTTAAAGTATAGGGTTGCCCATTTTAACAGACGAAAAATGGCCCGTAAAAAACGAAAAAAGTGACACCCGTATACACGGGGCACTTTTTAATTGGCTATTCTATACATGTCCGAACTTGAAGCCCATGCAATAGTTTACTCTGCATAGCTATCCGCCTGTCAAGTGAACAAAGGCAGGAGGTTTACCGTCTATTTACTTCTCGTCCTCGTCGTCTTCTTCATCGAGGCTATCATCGGAATCATCTTCATCTTCATCGCCCTCAACCTCAGCATCTCCGACAAGCGCTTCCTCTTCCAGCTCCTCGTCATCGATCAGAACTTCCTCATCGACTTCCGCTTCTTCCTCCGTCTCATCGAAGACTTCTTCCGATCTTCGTCGTATGTATCGAAGTCTCTTCATCCGCCGCGTAGGTTTCCTCTTCCTCGTCCGGATACATCTTCCTCATCATCGTCTTCATCGTTGATGATACGGGGGCGCTTGGCGTTGCCAACCGGATCTTCGGATCTTCTCGACCGGGTACCAGCGTTTCAGTCCCCACATATTGCTGCCGACGCAAGCGAAGCGCCCATCGATATTAATTTCTGTATATACTTGCGCAATCACTTGGTTAATTCCGTCTTGGGACAGACCCCGGATTTTGGCGATTTCAATCATCAAGATCACGATAGTAAAACGGGGTATTGGCCGCTTTCAGCAATTCAAACGCTAAATCTACCATCGGCATTTCCTTAATTCGCTCCGGATCGATTTTCAAAGTAATCTCGCTGCTCATTACGGGACACTTCCTCTCATGCGAATCTGCTTGAATATCAAGCAATCCATTATCAACCTATAGTAAAACCTATTTCCCTTAAAAATGCAAGCGTGCACCTCAAAGGCACATTGAATGCTGCATGTCCAATCTTATCATGGCGCCAAAAAGAAAAAGCGAAGAGAGAGCATCTCCGCTTCGACTGTATCCTTCCGGGTCAG
The DNA here is from genome assembly GCA_963793665.1 of uncultured Paenibacillaceae bacterium. Classification (GTDB taxonomy): domain Bacteria; phylum Bacillota; class Bacilli; order Paenibacillales; family Paenibacillaceae; genus Paenibacillus_Z. The sequence continues at coordinate 283,769 of CAWCBD010000001.1, read as the reverse complement.
GCCTTATGGGCCATTCCGGTGATTAAGAGCCGCGTGCCGACTCTTGATTTATACTATGTCTCCGCACGGCGAATGACACGGTTTCGCGCCTAATTATATGAAAAAAGGCAACTTGCTTATCAGCTTGTTACGCTCGTTCATACAATACCTCAGCATGATCTGCTTGGAGGGGACGCCAATTTGGACAGAACCGAAATTCTCCGTTGTCTGCACATCGCGCAATCTTGCCCTATCCATCATTCGAAACGCCGGATCGTCCGCTTCCAGCAGCCCGGCGACTATGAGCGTTTCTTTCTCGAATGGTCGAAGCTTTACGCGAATCTCGCCTCCCCGCAGGCAGTCAGACATATCCCTTTGATCAAAGCCTTCTCGCTGCCCATGTTAGATGAAAAGTCTTCCTTCTCCCAGTCCAAAACCATATGGATCGAAGACGACCCTCAGGTAACCGTGCATGGCACTGTCTTTAAACCAGCAGCCAGGGAAAAAGGTATTCCGTGGGGCGTGCAGGAAATCAAAGCGCCGCAAGCTTGGAGCCTAACAACCGGTCACCGCATCAAAGTCGGGGTCATTGATACGGGCGTAGACTTTAATCACCCCGATCTGCGGCAATCTCTAGCCAGAGGCATTAATTTGCTTAACCGCAGCGCACTTCCGCATGACGATAATGGGCATGGTACGCATATCGCCGGCACCATTGCAGCCGCTAATCAATTGCATGGCATGATCGGCGTCGCTCCGAGGTCAACGATTTATCCGGTCAAAGCCTTCGATCATAACGGGAGCGCCTTCGTATCCGACATTATTCTCGGCATTGAGTGGTGTGTCCGCAACCGGATGGATGTTATTAATATGAGCTTCGGTATGAAGACGCGCAGCAAATCACTGTTGAATGCGGTTATCAATGCGTATAACTCCGGTATCATTATCGTCGCCTCATCCGGCAATGACGGCAAGCGCAGATCAATCGATTACCCTGCCAGATATCCGCAAACGATCGCGGTCGGCGCGACGAACCGTCTGCGCCGCGTCGCTCCGTTCAGCAACCGCGGCTGCACATCGACATCTATGCGCCGGGAGATAAAATCGTCTCCGCCTGGCTGCGCGGCAAGTATAACGAAATGAGCGGCACCTCGATGGCCACCTCCCATGTCACCGGCGCCATCGCGCTGCTTTTGGCGCTATAAGCCTGGACTTGACGCCGGGCGAGATCAAGACCATTATCAAACGGTCGATGATGCCGCTTCGAGGCACAAAAGCTCCCCGGACAACCGGGGAGCTCGATATACTGCGTATGCTGCAGGCTGTGGACCGCTAGGTCAATGGCCTGTCTTTTTGCTTTTGAAAGCCTATGGGTGCAGTTAATAATCTACATACGCTCGGGAGCGGAAACGCCGACGAGTCGCAGCGCGTTAGCAATCGTGATGCGAGCCGCCGCAAGCAGCGCAAAGCGGGCTTGTGTTTGCTCAGCGTCCTCCGTGATGACGCGCTCCGCTCTGTAGTAGCTGTGGAACAGCGATGCCAGCTTCATACACGTAACGAATCAGGCGATGCGGCGCATATTGCTCGGCAGCTTCAGCGATTTCCTGCGGAAGCTCGCCCATTTTACGAAGAAGGTCGAACTCATGTTCGGTCGTAAGCTTGCTCAGATCAACCTGCTCCAGCGGGAGACAGCTCGATGCCTTGCTCCTCCGCCTGACGGAAAATGCTGCAAATCCGCGCATGCGCATATTGTACATAAAACACCGGATTTTCATTGGATGTCGAAACCGCAAGATCCATGTCGAAATCCAGATGCGAATCCATGCTCCGCATCGTGAAGAAATAACGAATAGCGTCGACGCCGACTTCTTCCATCAGATCTTCCATCGTAACCGCTTTGCCGGTACGCTTGGACATCTTCATTTTCTCGCCGTTCTGGAATAGACTGACCATCTGAGCGATCAGCACGGTCAGCTTCTTCGGGTCATTGCCGAGCGCTTCCATGGCCGCTTTAACACGCGGGATATAACCATGGTGGTCAGCGCCCCAAATATTAATCATACGGTCGAAACCACGGCCGTATTTGTCGCGATGATAAGCGATATCCGGCGTCAGATAGGTATATGAGCCGTCATTCTTCACAAGCACGCGGTTCTTGTCATCGCCAAAGGTGGTGGTAGATAGCCACGTAGCGCCTTCCTCTTCATAGACATGTCCGCTCGCGCGAAGCGCTTCGAGTCCCTGCTCAACCTGTCCGCTCTTATAAAGAGCCGTCTCGCTGTACCAGACGTCGAATTCGACACGGAATGCTTTAAGGTCACGCTTGATCTTGTCAAGCTCCCGCTCCAAGCCATATTCGCGGAAATAGTTGAAACGCTCTTCATCGCTAAGCGACAGCAGACGTCGCCCTCTGGATTCTACAAGCGCTTTGGCAAAGCCTACGATATCTTCGCCATGGTAGCCATCTTCAGGCATAGCAGTATCCTGGCCAAGCGCTTGCTTATAGCGCGCTTCAATCGAACGGGCCAAATTCGCGACTTGGTTACCTGCATCGTTGATGTAGTATTCACGAGTTACGTTATATCCGGCAAAATCGAGCACATTACACAGCGCGTCGCCAACCGCAGCGCCCCGCGCATGTCCAAGATGCAGGCTTCCCGTCGGATTCGCACTTACGAACTCGACTTGAACGCGCTGACCGCTGCCGCTATCGATTCGGCCATATTCCTCACCTTGACTCACTACCTCAGCAATAACCGGGTATAGGTAGCTTCTGTCGATGCGGAAGTTAATAAAGCCCGGGCCAGCAATCTCGGCTGATTGAATCGAGGCTTTCTCGGTATCCAAATTCGCGATAATCGCTTCTGCAATTTGACGGGGATTCTTCTTAGCCAGCTTCGTCAGCTGCATAGCTGCATTGGATGCTAAGTCTCCGTGCGATTTCTCCTTTGGCACCTCCAGAACAAAGACTGGAAGCTCCTCACGGGTGACAAGCCCCGCCGCTACGACTGCATCGGCAATCGCTTCTTTAACCTTTTGATTCAGCTGTTCAATGACATTGGTTTTCATTTTGGGTCCTCCCAAGAGTTATTGCGTGGCTTCGCCTAAGCCTGCTGGATTACAGCAGGGCTCAAGCAAAAACTCACTTCGTAAGCATAATCAGAGTTATTGCGCGGCTTCGCCTAAGTCTGCTGGACTACAGCAGGTTTGAGCAAAAACTCACTTCGTAAGCATAGTCAGAGTTATTGCGCGGCTTCATGGTTCAGTTCTTCCGCCCGAAGCCGGAGAATAAAATCATCCGTCTGCTGCTCCTCTACCCATAAGGTGTAATGCCATTCAAGCAGCATAGGCAGCGACGGAGTTATCTGCTTCTCAGAGGATAAATCAGCATCCGTAATGCCTCCGAACTGAGCCCACAGCAGCTTTGTCTCGGTTTCCAGCCGAAACCGCGCGTGCGGTGATTCATACTGGCCGGATCTGCGCTCGCCAAGCGCAAAGGTCTGCTCGGATACGACATCGCCCCGCCTTGTAACACTTAGCTCTCCATCACGCCAGCGGACGATTGTCCGGACTACGCTGCCTCCCTCGTCTGTTTCTTCATAACGGACATAGATCGAGCGTTCTTTGCGAAACCATTCGCCGTCAAATGTATTCGATTGCTTTTCCCCGTCAATTTCACTCTCCAGCGTTACCTGAACCCGTACTCTGTCTGTCATCGTGCAGCCTCCCGTCCGTAAGTCATATGTCCTCACTATATACAGGAAAACCACTAATATCAACGTTTACATCACGTTAATAAGCGGCCTATGAAGCGCCAGAAAACAAGAAAACCCCCGTCTCAATAAAGAGACGGAGGTGTGAATATCCGCGGTACCACTCTTCTAGCATCGTCGTTTGGTTCCAACAAGCTTAGGGCTCCATATGGAGCACTGCGCCTTAACCAGATGCCTCTTGAACACGGTAACGGAGTGACCGGATCGACCTATGGCGGCAAGCCGCTTTCAGGAAATCAACTCATGGGTGCGCTTCCCTCACATCGCTGTACCGGCTTTCACCATCCCGGCTCGCTGCTCGCATCGATCAGTCAGGTACTGTCCCGTTCATCGTTTGTAGCGTTATTGTCCCTATTATATGCAACCTGCGAAAAAATGCAAGCAAAATCCGCCGTTCAAAAACGTAATAAGTTAATCTACAACAACTACTCAAATACACGATGCTGCTTTATACTATTCTTGATTGACCAGTAAAGATGCAGGAGTGATTATTCCGTGGTTAAGCCATTAATTCCCACAAGTTCTGTTACTTACGGCATGTATACCATGTGTATCGTTCAAGACGGCGACAAGGTCCTTCTTCTTAACCGTCCTGATAAACGAGGATTCCCAGGGTTTATCGGACCCGGCGGCAAAGTGGATTTCCCAGAGAGCTTAACCGACGGCGCCGCTCGCGAGGTTTTCGAGGAAACCGGCCTGCGTGTAGGCGGATTAATATATAAAGGGTTAGATGAATTCGTTAACTTGAAAACCAACTACAGATATATGGTATTCAACTATGTTGCAACAACCTTCGAAGGGGAACTGCTCGAGAACCCACCCGAAGGAGACCTGCTGTGGGTACCGATCGCTGAGGCGCTTGAGCTCCCGATGCAGCCCTGGTTCAAGGAGCGTTTCCCGCTCTTCTTCGAAGAAGGAACGTTTGAGATCTATAAAGTTTGGGATGAAGATCTGCAGGAGACCATAGGCGGCCATATCAAGAAAATCTAACTGTTGATTGGGTTTAAGTATGGCCGTAAAATGCTCCACGCTTCGATCCGGTCAGCAGTTGTGCGCATGCGGTTATTGGGGATCGGGCTTGAGGAAGGCAGCTTCAGCAGCTGCAATTCATTCCAAATCGACTGTCCGCCAAAATGCTTCTTAAACGTGTCATACGCCTTATTGCCGTTAAACGCAAGACATTCGATGTCAGGATAACGAGCTTGTAAGCCTGCCAAATCATTGGGCTCGGCATTGCGTATGTTAGCGTCCAAGCTGCCTTCTCTCTCACATGATCCGATTACATCCCACAGAGCAATTCCTCGCTCCTGAGCAAAAGCAATCCGCTTCTCGTATTCCACGTCGGGCGTCCTGTCAAACAGCCCATATATAATAGGCCAAAAATGATTGCGAGGATGCCCATAATATTGATGCTTCTCCAAAGAAGCCGTCCCCGGCATACTCCCGAGCACAAGCACCCGCGCATTTGGACGAATTATAGGAGGAAAAGAATGAACAAGCAGTTACAACACCTCCAAAAAGTTTTGTGGAGCTAAACTCCCATGTTATTCATCGCAACAAAACTACTTCGGAAGCATAAGCCAAGTTTTGTGGAGCTAAACTCCCATGTTATTCATCGCAACAAAACTACTTCGGAAGCATAAGCCAAGTTTTGTGGAGCTAAACATCCTGTCATTCATCGCAACAAAACTACTTCGGAAGCATAAGCCAAGTTTTGTGGAGCACGTCCTATGAAGCTTTAAGGCTGCGGCGAGGCAGGCGGTCTGCCGTCGAATTTATCGATTTTACGGCAAATATCATGCTGCCATTCGATATCGCCTGTCATGGATGCGGCAAGCGAGAGATTATATAAACCGGCCAGTTGGCGGCAGTACTCCGCATTGACCTGTAAGCAATGTTCAAAATCCATCTCTTCCTCGGCAGTCAAACGATGCCGGCTCCGCTTCGTCCAAAGCTCCGCAAGCCGCTCATGAATCGGTAAAATCGTCATAGTTGTCTACCCCCTTTTAAAAGCCATTATGGCCAAAACGAGAGCAAATCAACACGAATCTGCAGCGAAATTACCTCAGTCCAAGCAGGATATGACAAAAAAACCGGCCATTGCATGGTGATTACCCGCAAGGCCGGTCGATCTTTTATATAACGCCGTTGTTACTTAATAAAACCAAGCAGCATTTCGCGAATGACTTTTGCCGCAACGATCTGGGTTTGTTCCGTCGGGTCATAAGCAGGCGCAACCTCAACAAGGTCGCAGCCAACAATGTTAACTCCCGAACGAGCGATCGCATGAACCGCATCGATCAATTCCTTCGACGTGATGCCGCCCGCTTCCGCTGTACCTGTGCCTGGCGCGCTGAAGGATCCAGCACATCGATATCGATCGTCAGGTAAACTGGTCGCCCCGCAAGCTCTGGAAGCACTTTTTTCAAGGGCTCCAACACTTCGAACGGATGGAAATTAATATTTTCTTTAGCAAACTCCCACTCTTCGCGTGAGCCTGAGCGGATACCGAATTGGTAAACGTTCTTACCGCCAATGAGTCCTGCTGCTTTGCGCAGCGGCGTCGAATGGGATAGCGGCTCGCCTTCATAGTGCTCGCGAAGATCGGCATGCGCGTCAAAATGAATGATCGCCATGTCCGGATATTTCTTATAAACCTCTTGGAAAATCGGCCAAGATACGAGATGCTCGCCGCCGAGTCCGATCGGCATTTTGCCATCCTCTAGGACGCCTCGCACAAATTCACCGATAATATCGAGTGAACGCGCCGCATTACCGAATGGCAGCAGCAGATCGCCAGCGTCGAAATATTCGATATCCTCCAAGCTGCGGTCCAGGTACGGGCTGTACTCCTCAAGCCCGATGGAAACCTCGCGAATACGCGGCGGGCCGAAGCGCGAACCCGGACGGAATGATACGGTGAAATCCATCGGCATCCCGTAAATAACCGCTTTGGAGGAGGCAGTAATCATCAGAGCTGAGAATAAACACGTTACCGGAATATTTTTGATCGAATTTCATAATTGGGCTTAGCCTCCTGTAACGGTTGCTTATTTAACCAGATCTTCTACAAATTTCGGCAGCACGAAAGCTGCTTTATGAAGACGCGGGGAGTAATATTTGGTGTCCATCTCAGGAATAGACGCTTCGTCCACTTGAAGCGGATCGTATTTCTTGCTGCCCATTGTGAACGTCCACAGACCGCTTGGGTAAGTCGGCATGTTCGCCCAGTACACACGCACGATCGGGAATACTTCCTTCACGTCACGGTTAACGCTCGCGATAAGGTCGGAGTTGAACCACGGGTTGTCAGTCTGAGCAACGAAAATGCCATCTTCCTTCAATGCATCATAGATGCCTTGGTAGAAGCCGCGTGTAAACAGGTTCACCGCAGGGCCAACCGGCTCTGTGGAATCGACCATAACAACGTCATATTCGTTCTTGTGATCGTGAATATGCATGAAACCATCGTTTACGATAACTTCAACGCGCGGATCGTCCAAGCCGCATGCGATGTTCGGGAAGTATTTCTTCGAATATTCGATGACTTTACCGTCAATGTCGACAAGAACGGCTTTCTTCACTTGCGGATGCTTGAGAATTTCGCGGATAACGCCGCCGTCGCCGCCGCCTACAACAAGGACATGCTTCGGATTCGGATGTGTAAACAGCGCTGGATGTGCAACCATTTCGTGATACACGAATTCGTCTTTATCCGTCGTCATAACCATGCCGTCAAGTACGAGCATCGTTCCGAACTCTTCGGTTTCGATCATATCGAGCTTCTGAAATTCCGTTTGCTCGCTAACGTAGGTTTCTTTGATTTTCGCCGTGATGCCGTAGCTGTCCGTTTGTTTCTCGGTGTACCACAATTCCATGGTTCATATCCCTGCTTTCGTTTATGTATCGTGCAATTGATCATTAGGTCAATGGTTCAATCTGTATTATAAGTTAACCGGGGGAAAATGCAACCTTTTCGCCAGTCTACACGAAAAATTCACAAGCCCTCCCGCTGCGGCCTGAATAGGTTCGCCCACTTATTTCCATACTAGAGAAATAACAAGGCTACACGGTAAGGGGACTCCATCATGAAAATACTTAAACTTTGGCGGAACGGTCATAAACGCCGTCTGCCTTTTCGCATACACTTCGAGAAGTGGATGCCTAAGCTGCGCGTCATCAAACGTTTGCTTATCTACGCGGGAGCGGCCTTTGCCGTCATGCTCATTGCCGCCTTTAGCTTTCTATTCTATCTGCGCACGCAGGCGCTGCCCGCTTCTTCCATTAGCCAATCCTCGCAAATGCTCGACCTGCAGGGCAATGTTATCGACTCGTTTCATGCCGGAGAAAACCGCCAGTCCGTTCCTCTGAAGGACATTTCGCCTTACTTGATAGAAGCGACATTGGCGATTGAGGATCAGCGATTCTATGATCATCTAGGCTTTGATATGAAAGGAATGGCGCGTGCTGCTGTCGTCAATATCGAGCATCTGTCGATGAAACAGGGAGCCAGCACCTTAACGCAGCAGCTTGCGCGCAATCTGTATCTAACGCATGAGCGGACATGGTCGCGCAAGCTGAAGGAAGCGATGTATACCCTGCAGCTGGAGATGCATTACTCCAAGGATGAGATTCTTTCGCTCTATCTGAATCAAATCTATTATGGCCACGGCGCTTACGGCGCAGAGGCAGCGGCAGAGCAGTATTACGGCAAACACGCATCTCAGTTGACGCTTGCCGAGAGCGCCATGCTGGCAGGCATTCCGAAGGGGCCCAAATATTACTCCCCTTATATGGATATGAAGAACGCAAAGGATCGGCAGAAGACGATTTTGCGCACGATGGCCGATCAGGGGATCATTCAACGTTCTGATGCCGATACCGCCGCACTCGAGCTGTTGAAATTCCAGCCTCTTGGCACAAGTAAACAGGATGGCATTGCTCCATTCTTTCGCGATTATGTTCACTATATGGCTGTCGATAAGCTGGGGATCGATGAGCGGCTGTTAAGTGAAGGCGGCATTCGCATCTATACGACGCTCGACCCGGATGCGCAGCGTGCGGCCGAGGAAGCTGTGGAGGGTGGAATACCGGAGGACTCCGAGCAGCAGGCCGCTCTCGTTTCGATTGACCCGCGCACCGGCTATATCAAAGCGATGGTCGGCGGACGCGACTACAAAACGAATCAATTCAACCGCGTGTTTGCGCAAACCCGTCAGCCAGGCTCTTCATTCAAGCCGATCGTCTATTTGACCGCGCTTCAAGGCGGGGTCATGACACCCGTATCGAAGTTTAAGAGCGCGCCGACGATCTTCACCTATGATGAAGGCCGTAAAACGTATGCGCCTAACAACTATAATAATAAATACATGAATGATTTCATTGATATGCGGCAGGCGATCGCGAGCTCAGATAACATCTATGCGGTGAATACCATCATGAAAGTCGGGCCCGAGCGGGTCATAGAGATGGCAAGGCGTCTGGGGATCGAGAGTACGCTGAAGCCGCTGCCGTCTCTGGCGCTAGGCACGTTCCCTGTGAGTCCCTTTGAGATGGCTTCCGCTTTTGGCACCTTCGCAAATGCCGGAAAGCATGTCGAGCCGACAGCTATACTGCGCATTGAAGATAGCAAAGGAAACATTCTGTATGAGGCAAAGCCAAGCACAACCCAGGTCGTTGATCCTGCATATGCTTATGTACTTACAAGTTTAATGGAAAGTGTGTTTGATACCGGCGGAACAGGCAGCCGAGTTGCAGGGATGATCAACCGTCCTGTTGCGGGCAAAACGGGTACAACGGCGACCGATGCTTGGCTCGTCGGTTACACGCCGGAACTCACCACAGCTGTGTGGGTCGGCTATGACAAGGGACGCAAGCTTACCCAGGCGGAAGCTCACCGGGCGGCGCCGATATTCGCCGCTTATACGGAGAAGGCGCTGACGAGTGTGCCGCCGAAGATTTTCCCTATCCCGGATGGCGTCGTCTCTGTCTATATCGATCCGAAGAGCGGGAAACTAGCTGCCTCCACTTGTCCGAGCAAACGGCTCGAATCATTCGTTAGCGGATCGCAGCCAACGGAGGTATGCGGTGAACATGCCGATTCGCCGGTGTCAGCCGACAAAGCTGCGCGAGACGAACAATCCAACACATGGTGGAAGCAATTCAAACGTTGGTGGACAGATTAATCCGCTTAAGAGCATAGGATTACGGATATAAAAAGGCCTTCGCCTGGCGGATCAACCGTAGGGCGAAGGCCTTTTTGCTGATTATACTTGGCTATACATGCATCGGCAGCATGCCTTTTGACCAAACGTTAAGAGCGTTCATCTCCGTACCATAGCTCCTGAAATGTCGTACTCGTCGCGAGAAGCTGGTCGACGGTTCCTTCTGTTTCAATCCGGCCATCCTTCATCACAACAATATGATCGGCATGGGCGAGCGCCGTTCTCCGATGTGAGACGACGAGGCAGGTTGCATCACCGCGCTCATGGAAGAGCCGCTCCCACAGCTTCTGCTCCGTCTCCACATCCAGCGCGCTCGATAAGTCATCGAATACGTAGAGCTCCGCATCGCGCACGAGCATTCGGGCGGCGGCCGTCCGCTGTGCCTGCCCGCCTGAGAGCTTCACGCCGCGCGGACCAATGACGGTCTCCAGCCCTTTCGCCAAATGATCCACATCATATTCCATCACGGCAGCATGCAGCGCCTGCTTCAATGTCACTGCATCCGATGGGTGCCCCAGCAAAATATTATTGCGCAGCGTATCGCTGTACAAACGCGGAACTTGCGCCGTATACGCACTCTTCCCCGGCACAAAAAACGTACTCGGATCATTGACCATCTGGCCGTTCCAAGCTATCGTACCCTCATCCTTGGGAAGAAGACCCAGCAGCGTTCGTACTAATGTTGTCTTGCCGGAGCCGACCGTCCCGGTAACGACGGTAAACGAGCCCCTCTTCAGGCTGAGCCGTACATCCGAAATGCCTCGACCCGTATCCGGGAACCGGTAAGTCAGTCCAGACACATCTAATTGTTGCAAATGCTCAGGTTTAGCATTCATTTCGGCTTCTTTCGCGCCTCTGCCTCTGCAAAGCGGCTAGTTTTTCCCTAAATGAAGCGTATGCGTAAGGGTTAGCATCCTGGCTGGCGCACCTTGAAGCATCGTTGTTAGCCGGCTAAGCGCCACGCTCATTTGCTTGAAGTAAGTGAGAAATTTACCGAAGTTCGTAATAAACTGGGTCACAAATGTGAGGTAATAGACAAACAACGCAAAATCACCGACTGAGAAAGCACCCGCCCGCATCTTCTGGCCTGCCAACAGCAGAATAAGTCCCGTGCCGATATTAACAGAATTGGAAAAGACGGAATCCAGCATCTCGCCCATTAACCGGTCCTTGATCATCGTTTTACGGCGGTCCTCATTGAAGTGCTTAAACCGATTGACTACTCTTTCCTCGGCGCCCGCCACTTGAATAGCCTGGACATTGCTGAACATCTCGCTGATCGCCCCGGTGACGCGGGAGGTCGATTCCCGGCTGGCCGCCCGGTACTTCTGAAGCTTGGATGTAGCAAGCTGGGCTGCCGTCACAACCAAGACGAGCGGCAGGAATACGAGCAAGGTCATCTGCACATCGATTTTGATCAAAATATAGCTGGATACAGCAGCAAAGCAGGTCATCCCGAACGCATCCACTGACCAGCTCGCCGCCTCCTCTGTCTGATCCACATCATCGCGGAAGTGACTAATCGCCTCGCCCGGCGAACAGGGGATTGCCCTGGCCCCAGGCTGTTTCAATATATGTCCCAGCAGGTTGCGTCTGAGCATCATTCCTACACGGAACCGAAAATGAATATCGGTAATAAACCCGATATAGATCAGAGCAATTCGGGCGAGCGCCGCTCCAATCAGCAGAGAGATAATTCCCCAAATCCCGTACTGAAGAGTGGAGTCATCTGTCAGCGTATCAAAGAACTGCTTCGTAATTAAACCTGGCGCAATCGGAGCTAAGTAAATCAATGTCCAGACCAGCGCATTTAACCAGTAACGGATCGGACGATACATCGTCACCCGCCATAGAAACTGAAAAGTCGTCATGCCAGCACCTCCTCAAGACCAGTCGCCAGCATACGGCTGAACCGGGATTCCGGGTCCGCCGTTAATTGCGTCCGTTTACCGGATTCAACGACAAGCCCATTCTCCAAAATCAAAATGTAATCCGCACGCTGTACCGTTGCAAGGCGATGGGCAATAATGATGCAGGATCGATTGGCAAGCAGCTTTTCAATCGCCTTCTCGATTCGCTGCTCGGTCAGCGGGTCAAGTCTGGAGGAGGCTTCATCCATAATGACAAGCCCCGGATTCGTTAGGAATACACGTGCAAACGCAAGCAGCTGCGCCTCGCCTGCAGATAAGCTGCTCCCTCCCGAGGCCAGCATCGTATCGAGCCCCTCCGGCAAAGCATTCAGCCAATTCTCAAGACCGAGCTCACTCATAACTTCAATAATGCGGGCATCGGGTATGGAATCATCGTAGAAGGTCAGGTTATCCTTAACCGTTCCCTCCATGATCTCAATACTTTGGGTGACCATAGCGACATGCTTCCTCAGCTGCTTCAGCTTTAGATCACGAATATCGGTATTTCCAAGAGCAATCGCCCCGCTTTGCGGGTCATAGAACCGAAGGAGCAGACGGGCAAGCGTCGTCTTCCCGCTCCCTGTCCGGCCAAGCAAACCAAGCACCGCGCCTGGCTCCAGCTTGAACTTCAGCCCGTCGATTGTAGGGCTGCCTTCTAAGCCATCCTCATACCGGAAGACCACGTCCTGAAAATCTACGCTAAGCGGCCCTTCCGGAAGCTTAACGCCAGGTCCGTCAACGATTGCCGATCGAATCCCGAATAGCTCGCGAATACGTGAGATACTGGTATCAGCCTTCTGCAAGTCTTCAATTTGTGTGCGGATTTTCTCAATAGGCTTTGCCAGCAGCTCCGTATAAAAGAAAATAAGATACACCGTTCCGATCGATATACCGCTCGTCTTCCACAGATACGCACTTATCGCAAAGGCCATCGCATTGCCAAGCGCGAATACAAGAATAGTCGTGCTCCACATCGACGCAAAACCAAAAAACGCTTTCATCCGAATAGGGAGCATGCGCCGCAGCAGCACATAAAAGCTGCCCATGACATAATTCACGGCTCCATTGGCGCGAATATCCTCCGTCCCTTCCACCTGTTCGCCAATAAACCCGTAAAATTCCGCGTTCGCCTGACGCCATTGTCCCCATAGAGGCGCTACGAATTTACGAATCTGCTGAATAACAAATACGGCAAAGAAGAGAAACAGGAGCATCCCCGCGCCAATCAGCCAATTTTCCCGGAACAAAAGCACAATAATCCCGATCATCAGCAGTACATTACCCAATAAATGGATAATCATACTTGAGAAGAAATTAGCGAGCGCATTCACATCACCATCAACGCGCTCAATAATGGCGCCGGAAGTATGAGATTTATGAAAAGACATATCCAGCGACAAGCAGTGTGCAGCTAAATCTCCGCGAAGCGTGTTCGTTGTTTTCCAGCCGATATTCTCGCTTAGATACGTGGCAAGGACGGACACGGCCTGCTGAATGAGTGAGAAGCCCATAAATAAACCCGCTGCGATGAACAAAGGCGTCATATCGCCTTGTTTGCCTGCCGAATCTATAAAGTAGCGGATAATCTGCGGATTAATGAGCTGCATCCCAATGGAGATGAATAACAATACCGTTAAGCCAATCAGAGTCTTTCGCTGCGGAAGCAAATATTTGCTAAGCAGTTCCAAATAATGTTTTCTTGTATTTTGTCTTTCTGCTTTCATTTATGGTAACCCCTCCCAGCCTTAGAACGGATGTTCCGGTTAGACGACTATACCATACGGCTGCTTTGCTCGAATAGTAGATTCTCTATAAAAATTAAAAAGTCAAAAAAAACAGCCTGGCGCCCATTTGGCTCCAAACTGTTTACATACAAATATATCCTTACCCACTTCTAACTTAATGGCTACACGTCAAACTTCTGCAGCTCTTCCTTCAACTGGACAGCCATGCCGTTCAAGGAGCCGGAGGAGGCTAGTACTTCTTCCATTGAAGCGAGCTGTTCCTGGGTAGAAGCAGAAACCTGCTGCGTCTTGCTTGCAGTATTTCTGGCAAAGTCGAAGGATTCGTGAATCGAGGCCGCTACCTGCTGGGTGCCGGCTGACATTTGCTCCGTTGCCGCAGAAATCTCTTCCACTTGTCCTGCAACCTGCTGCGCGGCGTCCAGAATGGTACCGAACATCCCGCTTACTTCCTCCATCAGCTCCAAGCCTCTGGCCGATTCCTTAACGCCATTCTGCATTCTGCCCGCTGCCCCCTCAGCATTCTTCTGCATAGCGCCAACCATTTGGCCGATGCTTTGGGCAGATTCCCTGGATTGCTCAGCTAGCTTGCGCACTTCACTTGCGACAACCGCGAACCCATTCCCATGCTCGCCTGCGCGAGCCGCCTCGATATTGGCATTTAGCGCCAATAGGTTTGTCTGATTCGCAATGTCCGTGATCAGCTCCGTGATCTGCCCGATCTGCTTCGACTGCTCCCTTAATTGCTCAACCACTTCAGCGGTTTCCACGGTATGCTGGCGAATGGTCCGCATTTGCTCGGCTGCCTGATGCATCGTATCACGGCCGCTGCTGGCATCTGCTGAAGCGGCGACGGCCGCATCGCTTACAATAGATGAGGTTGCTGCAATCCGATTTATGCCTTCAGCCATTTCCGACATCGCGAGGACATTCTGATTGGCGCTTTGCGCCTGATTGTCCGTCTCTTCCGCCATCTCCTGCATGAGGCTTGCGATCCGGTTAGCCGCTTCCATGGATTGATTAGCTGCACTCTCCAGATCACCTGAGGATGTGGCTACCTGCTCCGCAATGGTCTGATTACCGCGAAGCACATCAGCGAATCCAATCGCCATTGCATTGAACGCCTCTCCAATTCTAACCAGCTCATCTTTAGTATCCAGCTTAACCCGAACGTTTAGGTTCCCGCCGGCCATAAGCTTCGAGTCTGTCTCAAGCCGTTGAATCGTACGCTGCACATTAAAGTAGAAAGCGGTAAAGAACGCGATAACCAGCAGAAAGATGCCGCCTAGAGTTGCAAAAAGCATGTTTCGCTGTCCGATTAATCCCTGTATGCGGTCTTGGAGTAATTGATCCAGTGCAGCAGACGCGCCATTATAAAAAGCAGATGAGCTCTCCACAACTCCGGTCGCTTCCTTGAAGAAATCCGCCGGCTTCTTCTCATACTTGCCGTCGATAACTTGATCTAAACTGCTGGCCAGATAAGGCTTAGCCGTACCGGAGTTAGACTCATATTGCTTCTGAAGCTCACCCACGGACACTTTGGCGTTCATGACCTTCGTCCAATCCTTATCGATCCCTTCGAGAGCAATATTAATTTCATTCATTTTAAAGAGAAGCTCCAGCCGCTGTTCACTTGTGATTTGGCCAGCATATAAAATTTCTCGGCCTTTACCGCGTGTAATGGCCGCTTCCTCCGTGAGGAGCGGAAGCCGGTTCACAACGATATCCATGAGATAAAACGTCTCTATGACCGGATCGAGCGTTAAGCCTGACCCATCAGATATTTTGTTCATTAAAGCTAGAATCCCTGCAACAAGCTTGGAGTGCTTGGCAAAGCTATCCTTGGCCGACAGTGTACCATAGCTATCCTTCAACATCTCCCATTCCGTCTCCAGCCCTTCCCACGAGGAGGAGGTATCGAGCTTCGCCGCATACTGCTTATTGGCTGCATTCATCGCCGAAATTCGCTCAGCCACCTGCGCTTCAATATCTACAATTAGTTTCTTGGCATCCTTATCTCCGAGTTTCACCGCGCTTGCCGCTGCGCGATGCCTCTGCAGATCGATCATTAGCTCCTTTAGCGGCAGCAGCAATGCGACCCCGCTGCGTTCTTGCGCAGAAGTATTAATCGAGGTTTGAATCGACGCAAATAATTGTGTCGTCAATACTGTAATCGCAATCAGAAACAATAATCCGATTAAAATAAACTTCTTCAAGTAGGTCAGTCGATTCATTACGAAAATAAATGGTGAGAATATGATCATGTTGCTCTCTCCCTACTCTATCTCTATCTTATGTTATATTACCTGACATTTTACCTGTATCCGCATTGTTTTACAACAAAATTTTCTATATTTCGACAAAACCTAACATCATATGTGATTAAAATTGCATAAATGGTATGAAAAAACTCCGATAAGACAATGACCTGTCTTTTCGGAGTTTTCGTGTATAGCCGCTTATATATGATTATTTCAACGCTTCCTTAAGCGCTTCTGGCGAACGGCCCCACCATTCGGCGTTATGGGCAACAAGCAGGCTCTTAAGCGCCGCTTTCTCTTCTTCGCCAAGCTCATCTAACACAAATCTGCGCTTGATTGAATAATCGAGATTGTTTACGTGCTGAGCGAGGATTTTCCAGCCTCTGCGCGCTTCGGTATCGACTAGCATCGGGCAAGCCGTCGCTCCTGCGTAGAAGGCGCCTTCCTCGTTGCGATCCACAGCCACCCATACGATCCAGCAGAGACGGCCATTTGGAACATCTTCTTTATTCGTAGAAAATTTAATTCCCTTCTCTACTTTGCTCTTGGCATGCATGGCGCCTTCATCTATATAAGCTACTCCGTTATCAATGATTACGCAGGATACGGCGCTTAGATCGATTGTCCCCGCACCAAAGCCTTTATGCTCTTTATTGCTGACCACGTTAAGTGAGATCGATTTCTTCTCTTTCTTCTGCGGCACTTCCGCCGTTTGATCCTGAGGCTGATTCTGCCCTTGTCCTTGGTCTTGATCGGTCACCTTGCTCACTCCTATCTTCCTAATGACTCACGTGAAACCACGTCTTTTCCGCCTGTCCACAACTTAATTCCATTTTAGCTAATAATCCGTGAATTGCAAACATATACATGCTTTAGATGCTTGTCAACGGGAGGTAATTGTTCCATGAGGTCACGTCAAACCAAACATTTACTGCTCTGTGTGCTTATCGCCGTGCTGCTTGGCGTGACAGCCCAGCAAGGGTTCGGAGATGCCTGGGTTTCGCAATATACTTTCGCCTCCGCCCCCATCGTAAAACCAGATACGGCTGCCAAACCAGTTCCGTCATCACAAGGCACGCAGGAGCCCGACTCGATCATGAAGCCTAAGCCCGTAGCGCTCAGCAATCGCATAGTCGAGTACCACATCGATGTTCAGCTCCAGGAGAATACCCATATTCTGCGGGGCGAACAGACTGTAACTTGGACAAACCCTGGGAAACAACAGGTGTCCGAGCTTTATTTTCACCTCTATCCCAATGCCTTCGAATCGATGGACACCACGTTCATGCGTGAATCAGGCGGTCAGCTTCGCAATGACAAAGCAACAGAAGCGAGCATCGGCTACATGCACATTCTAGCTCTTGAGACGATGGAGGGAGAAAGCCTGCTGCCGCGTCTTCACTTCGTACAGCCTGATGACGGGAATGCCAAGGATCAAACATTGGCCAAGCTGCGCCTGCCCTACTCAGTAGCTCCAGGCAAAACCACAACGCTCAAAATGAAATTCGAGGTGAAGCTTCCTGAAGTGTTCGCCCGAATGGGCTACTCCGGCAATTTCGTTATGGCGGGGCAATGGTTTCCTAAGCTATGCGTCTATGAAACGATCGGCACTAGGGGCAGAACGACCGAGGGCTGGAATGTTCATCAATACCACGGAAATTCAGAATTTTACAGCGATTTTGGGATCTATATTGTGAAAATCAACGTTCCTTCTTCTTATAAAGTAGCTGCAACGGGGTTCCAAACGAAACAAACCGTCGTCGCTAACGGGCGAAAAGTATACCAGTACTACGCGGATGACGTACATGATTTTGGCTGGTCAGCTTCACCGGATTTTGTGTATTCGGAGGAGTCCTTCTCTTCAGAGGGAGTTCCCGGCGTACGAATCAAGCTTTATCTCGACCCGCTGCATGCTAAATTCAAAGATCGCTATATGCATGCGGCCAAGTCTGCGCTTGCCAAGTACGCGCAGTGGTACGGCACTTATCCTTACTCTACCCTTTCCATCGTCGTCCCTCCAAAAGGCGGCAACGGCGCAGGCGGAATGGAATATCCGACGCTCATTACCGCATTCGCCGCCGAGAACGACAACCCTGGCTACGATCTGGAGCGAACCGTCGTGCATGAGATCGGACATCAATATTGGTACGGGATGGTCGCATCTAATGAGTTCGAGGAAGCATGGTTAGATGAGGGCTTCACCTCCTACGCCGAAGACAAGGTTATGGAGAGCGAATACGGTGTCGAGCCGAACCTGCCGGTCGAAGCCAGCTATATGACGGATCCCGCTCCGCTTAAACAGCTATCGTGGTCCTATCACAGTCATAACAACTATGCGGAAAATGTGTACATGCGCGCCAAGCTCGTCTTATTCGGCATCGAGAAGCAGGTCGGGCAGCCGACCATGCGCAAAATCATTCGAGCTTACTTTCAAAAATATAAATTCAAGCATCCCTCTACTGCCGACTTCCAGCATGTCGTGGAGAAGGTAACCAAGACCAAGTGGAATGAGTACTTCAGTCATTTTGTCTATGGCAATGAAATGGCCGACTATTCCGTGGAATCGATTCATCTGCAGCCCGTCAAAGAGAACGGGACCACGAAATATGAATCCACCGTGCTCATCCGCAAGCAGGGCGGCAGCTTTGGCCCCGTCACCATTCTATTTCAGTTCGCCGATGGGACGACCATGCCAAAGGTATGGGACGGCCAGCAAGCGCATATTCAGTACAAACTGGTGCATACCTCTCCGCTTGTCTATGCGGTGATTGATCCAAAGAACGATAATGTGCTGGACAACAAGCATATTAACAACTTTATGAAGGCGGAGCTGCCGGATCAAACCCGGACGCGCTGGAGCCTCGGCGTTACGAAGGTCATTGAAGGCATATTCGCGGCTCTTGCCTGGTAACCAGGCAGGAGCGCAGTAACAAGTCTATGCTTCCGAAGTGAGTTTTCCTTCGGAAAACTCAAAGTCTATGCTTCCGAAGTGAGTTTTCCTTCGGAAAACTCAAAGTCTATGCTTCCGAAGTGAGTTTTCCTTCGGAAAACTCTTTAGGAGGTGCAAACCATGAAACTCCATATGAAACAGGGCTGGCGGCTGATGATTAAACATTTTTACATTATTATTCTATTGTTTCTCTATGAGCTGCTGTGGGGCTTCTTCCTCTATCGGACGATTGAAGGGGTCGTCGTGCCGCTGCTCAAACGGTATCCCGATAGTTATGGATCCGTTGGCGCTGTCCAGCTCTTCCTGACCGAAGCGCAGTTTCAGCTGCTGAAGACTGATCTTGTTCGCCCTTACATCTGGCTGTTCGCCGGACTGCTCGCCGGCCGTATGCTTATTACCCCCTTTTTAAATGCCGGGTTATTTCACTCCCTTCACCACACGACCGACGACTCTGGCACGCACTTCTTTAAGGGGATCCGTTCCGCTTGGAAACCCATTGCGCTGCTGTACCTGATTGAAACGGCTCTTGTTCTCGCGCCTCTCTTCTGGCTGCTGCCTCGTGCATTGACTGCCCTGCTAAACAGCGGCAGCATGTTGGATATGCTGCATATAATCGGTCCATGGGCGGGCGCCTGGCTGGCATGGGCGGTGCTGCTGCATCTGCTGTTCCTTGCGATGCAGTTTGGTTCCGTATCCGGAAGCGGCGCAATGCGCTCACTTTGGAGCAGCATCTTGAACTTCCTTCCTTTTGCCGGTATCTCCATAATTATGTGGGGGATTGGCGCCCTGCTCAGCCTGACCCTTGTAACAGTTTCCCTCGTCTGGGCAGGACTGATCGCTCTCATTCTGCATCAAGGCTATCAGCTCATCCGCACGATTATGAAGGTGTGGACGGTCGCCGCACAATACGATGTGTGGCAATCCAAACAGGTGTGAATAAGCCGTATAGACCAAATAAAGGTCGTTGCAGAACGTGATGTTAACGTTCCGTGCGGCCCTTTTAATGTGAAATAAGAGATACCGTACCAACCATAAGCAGAGGCACTCCCCTCATAAGGAGTGAACGCTGAATAAGCTCCCTGTTTCACTGTTTACACAGTGGAGCAGGGTTTTTTTGTGCTCAAAGCGAGCCAGAGCATGCAGGCGGTACTCTTTTTTTAGGTGGGCCTCTTGATTTCTTGAAGTCGTCGTTTTTCGTCATAATCAGACAAATTTAGTCGTTTCTCGCAAACGGATATTTTTGGGCTCTTTTCGCTGTTTTTGCTTGTGGGATAACGAATTAACCTGTCAAAAGGTTTCACTCTAAGAATTCTAATTTGTGAACAAGTTGTGAACTCGGGAGGAGAATCGTGGAAAAAGACGAATTAGTAGCGAGAGTAAAAAAAATGCCGAATTCCCGTAACAGGGAAACGGGGGAACCATCTTGGGTGAATTGATCCCGACGTCTGCCAGCAGCGGACGCCAGAGGTGATCATAGGGAGCCTTCAACCGAACCCCACAGCTAACCTCGCAGGCACCGGAAGGAGTTTCCAGTTTTGAAAAAGATCTCAGCAGTACTGATCGGCTTAGCGATGCTGCTTGTTTTCCAGGTTGGGAGCGTTTTCGCAGATTCCAAGCTGGATGGCGTCATTAGCAATCTGATCGGCACACCTTATGTAACAGCCGGCACGACCACAAAAGGATTCGATTGCTCTGGATTTACGATGTACGTGTTTAATAAACTCGGCGTCTCCATCCCGCATGCTTCCCGGTCGCAGGCAGGTCTTGGCAAGAAAGTCGCGCAGAGCGATTTGATTGCTGGGGATCTCGTATTTTTCAATACGAACGGCAAAGGTATTTCACATGTAGGTATTTATGTTGGAGACGGGAAGTTTGCACATTCTTCCTCCAGCAAAGGCGTAACAATCAGTGCACTCAGTGACTCCTACTACGTTAAACGCTACGTTACTGCGCGCCGTGTTATGAGCCAAGACAATTTTGAGAAATATGCAAATGACCCGTCTGATGAGACAGACGGCGGAGGCGACTCCAACTAAACAGCTCAGCATCGTTCGCGCGATGCAAGGTGAACCGGCTAGCGCCTTCCTTTGGCGGCGGAGCGCGGTTCATTCCGGAGAAATATAAGCAAAGTATAGTGAATATTTATACTTTCTTATATTTTACAGTAAAGCCGTAAGTGCTGGTCCTTTTGGACAAACACTTACGGCTTTATTATTTTAGGCGACGCGTTCACGCGCCATTCGTACGCAGCTCATAGCGTGCCCACCAAAACGTCCGTCCGATCTGGACATCGAGCTGCGTTCCAAGCGGAGTGAGCAGCTCAAGGAGTTCGAATGTGGTCCCGCAGCCTTCACTTATGCGGTCAGCAATAACGACCGTTGCTCCCGTATGCAGCCGCTCATGCCAAGCTTGCAGAAAGGCCGACCGCTCATCCGCCTCCAGCTCCCCCAGGCAAAAGCACGCGAGCCCCGCTTCAAACGAGCCCGCAACGCTCGTCAGCTCGGATGAACGCACCATTTTGATAGCTGGCGTCGTAATCCGGGGTGTCCTCGGCCCAGAAACGCGAAGCACATTTCTCCCTGCCAGAGTCTTGGTCACCGCATTCTCGACCCGCTTCCACTCACTCCATCTCTGATCCAAGCTCTCCCTCAATCTCACCATAGCTCTACCTCCCGATGTAGATACCAATGCTGCTTCGTTCTATACCTATGCTGCGCCGCTCGCAAACTTACCAGAAACAGGTATAATAAACCACAAGTGGATGACCATTATTCAAACATGCCTTACACAACCGTCCTCACCGATTCAGAAGAACTTCTTATCATAAAGGAGCTGTTCCATGATGTCAGGGCCTTCTCACGCTTTAGCCGCCTTTCATCCAACGCTCGCTGGTTGGTTCACGCAAACCTTCGGCAGTCCGACTCCCGTCCAGCTTGAAGCGTGGGCTTCAATCATGGATAACCAGCATACATTGATTGCCGCCCCTACCGGTTCAGGCAAAACACTAGCCGCCTTACTGCCATGCTTGGATAAGCTCGTGCGAGATAAAATAAATGCAACTCAAGACCCCGGCCGCACCTGGACACCCGGCGTTCGCGTGCTCTACGTCACGCCGCTGAAAGCGCTGAACAATGATATTCAATATCATCTGGTTGGTTTTATCGAAGCTCTTGAGCGTTACTCCGCCATCGCTCCCGCCCAGTCTCAAGCCACCGCCGAGTGGCCGGGCATACGGTCGGCTGTACGTACAGGCGATACCCCTTCCCATGAACGTGCCAAAATGATGCGGCGGCCGCCGGACGTGCTGGTCACAACACCGGAATCGTTATACTTGCTGCTTACTTCAGGCAAGGGCCGAGATATACTTCACACGGTAGAGGCTGTTATCGTAGATGAAATTCATAGTCTTGCCGGCGATAAGCGCGGCGCCCATTTGTCGCTCACGCTTGAGCGTTTATCTGCGCTGGCCGAGAAGCCCGTCGGGCGCATCGGTGTATCAGCGACGCAAAAACCGCTCGCAAGAGTCGCCTTATTTTTAGGAGGATGGGACAAATCGCTGTCGCATCCTCCTTCGCCCGCCCCCGGGGAACTGCCGCATCAAGCGGGCTATTCCCCTCGCCCAGTCGAGATCATTGAGAGTGCCATGGCGAAGGCGATACAGGTTCGCGTCACGATGCCGGACCTGAGCAAGCCCGCCATGACAAGGGATGGCGTCTGGGTACCGATTATAGAGAGGCTCATGCAGCTCATGGACGGCTGCCGATCGGCACTGCTGTTCGTGAACAGCCGCCGTCTGTGCGAGCGGCTCGTGCTTCGCTTGAACGAGCATGCGGGCGGCGAAATGGCGCGCGCCCATCATGGCAGTCTCTCGCGCGAGCGAAGGCTTGAGGTCGAGCGTATGCTCAAAGCGGGCGAGCTGCGCTGCCTGGTCGCCACCTCTTCCCTTGAGCTTGGCATCGATGTCGGCCATATCGATGTAGTTATACAGATGGACTCGCCGAAGGCGGCCGCTGCCGGAATTCAGCGCATCGGGCGCGCCGGTCATGCCGTGGGCGATGTCAGCCGCGGCTTCATCGTCGCCAGGCAGCGCGGCGATCTGCCGGAATCGGCCGTATTATGCCGCAGCATCACGCTTCGTGATATTGAAGAAATTACGCTGCCGCATGAGCCGCTGGACGTCCTGTCCCAGCAAATAACCGCCATTGTTGCCGCCGAAGCCATCACGGCAGATGCGCTCTATGCGCTTCTGCTGCGCAGCGAATGTTACCGCCGTTTTCCGCGGGAACGTCTGGATGCTGCACTGAAGGTGCTGGCTGGCTTTTACCCTTTTGCCAAACCGCTTCTGGACTGGGATCGCAAGAGCGGCCTGCTGTCCAAAAGAGCCAACACCGCTATGGCTGCTGTTACGGGCGCGGGCACCATCCCGCAAAGCTCGGCCTATCCCGTTCATCATGCGCAGAGCCGTGTTCATCTCGGGGAGTTGGATGAAGAATATATTGGGGAAAGCCGCGTGGGCGATGTGTTCCAGCTTGGCACCAGCTCATGGATGATCAGCAGCATCGAGAACGACCGCGTGTATGTGAAGGAGGCGCCCAACCGCTTCAGTGAAATTCCATTCTGGCGGGCTGAGCCCGGCGGCCGCAGCTATGAGCTTGGTCGCAAGCTCGGGCGGTTCTACAATGAGCTAACCGATAAGCTTGGGCTAACCAGTGGTCGGAACAATGCGACCAACCAGCTGGACCAAGCAGTCGTGGATTGGCTTGATACGGAATACGGAGTCGATCGAATCGCAGCAGGAGAGCTCATTGACCTTGTGGTTGCTCAGCATCATGCGATAGCCCTGCCTACCGACAAGCGTATCGTCATTGAGCATTACCATGACCTGATGAATCAGACGCATGTCATCATTCATAATCCGTTTGGCCGCCGGGTCAACCGGACATGGCTGCTTGCGATTGAGCGGCAGTTTGAACGCGTTTTTCCCTATAAAATGTATGGAAATGCTAAGGATAACGGGATTGAGCTTGTCCTTCCCGAGTGGGATGCCTCTTGGCTGCAGACGCTGTGGCATATTACACCGGACAGCTTGGAAGCGCTGCTTACTGAGGCTATTACAGGATCACCGCTGCTGGCCGTTGCTTTTCGGCGCATAGCCGAAACCTCGCTTCTGCTATCCCGCAGCTTCACAAGAACGCCAATGTGGCAGAAGCGGCTCCGCTCAGAAGAGCTGCTCAAGCAGTCCTTGCCCTATGCCGAGCATTTTCCTTATTTGCATGAGGCGATGCGGGAGTGTCTGCATCAGTTTCTGGATTCGAACGGATTGAAACAGCTGCTTGAGGCTGTATCTTCCGGCGAGATTGAGATGATCGTGAAGGAAACGAAGACCCCTTCGCCATTTGCGTGTGCAGTTCTTGGCTGACTATGCGAATTCGCAGCTATATGAAGGAGACGGAATAAGCGAAGCCACGCAGCTTCAGCTTATGAGCATGAGTAAATCAGCGGCAAGCGAGCTGTTTGGCGAGGATGCAGTGAGGCAAGCGATTGACCCTGCAATTGCCCGCAGTGAAGCAGAGCGCCTTGAGAGCGGGGATGCTCCCCCTTCTACAGCAAGTGAGCTATATACGCTGCTTAAGCGTAGAGGCGATCTAAGCCTAGATGAAATGGCAGCTATTGCGGGAGAGGATGCCCGTAAATGGCTAACTGATTTGCAGCAGCAGGAACGCGTGGCTCCGCTTCATGATCGTTATTTGGGGCGGTGGATATGTGCCGATGAGCTGGAGATGTATGAGGTTTTCCCCGCGGAGGACAGCGCGATTGCTTTCGTTGCCGGACGGTTTGCGGATCACCGCCTCTCTTTTACCGAGGACGAATTACGCAGTCGTTATCCCGCAGTAACGCCTGCCCAAGCCGAGTATATTATTAAGCTGCTGCTTGATATGGACCGCATTGAGCAAGCCCCATTCGCAGCGAATGCTGATGAACGGCTATGGACCAGCCGCAGCGTTGCCAAACGGCTTATCCGCCTTACAATCGAACAGGCCCGCAAGCAGGCGGAGCCGATTGATCCTATACGCTGGTGCACGCATATGTCGCTGCTCCAGCATGCCTTATCAGGTACGCAGCTGAGCGGAATCGATGGTCTTCGAACGGTTATCGGTAAGCTTCAAGGCTTCTATTTACCCGCTTCCCACTGGGAATCCATCGTCTTCCCTGCCAGAGTGGCTGGCTATCGCAAGGAGGATCTCGATCTGCTGTGCGCCTCGGGTGAGGTCATCTGGCTTGGACGTAAGGAGGAGAATGAAAAGGAAGGCAAAATCGCCTTCTTCCTCACAGATTCGAAGCTTCTTTATACGCCTTATGTGAGCCCTTCATCCGCCGAATCAGGAGGAACCGCCTCCAGGCATCCTGCTTTACTCGCGCTGCTGATAGATGGAGGCGCAAGCTTCCTGACAAGGCTCAGCCGTGACTACGGCAAGGTGCCCTCTGAGCTGCTGACCGATCTGCTCGATCTTGTCTGGGAAGGCCGCGTCTCCAATGACCAGTTCGCGCCGCTTCGCCTGCAGCTGTCAACCAAAGGAAAGCAGCTGGCTAAGACCGGCTCCGGGCTCGGACGCTGGTATTGGACAGGATCATTGGATGACAGCAGACCAGCCGGAGATATACCCGGGATAGAGGGTTCGACTACTTTGGCATCAGCTTCTGCCACTGCCAGGTCGAATCCAATTGACCTGCCTGCATCCGCGCTTCACTGGACGCAGCATCTGCTCGGCAGCTACGATATTCTATCGAAGGATTTGGTCTCCCAGCTATCCCCCTTCAGCTGGGATGAGCTGCTCCCTGTGCTGAAGCAGTTGGAGCATTGGGGCGTCGTTACAAGAGGTTTATTCATCCGCGGCGTACCGACGCTTCAGTTTGCCAGGCGTGAACAAATTGCCGCTGTGCGCCAGCCTTTTCCCGGCCAAGATGATGATACCGTAACTTTAATTGCCGCTGTCGATCCGGCTAATCCCTATGGACTTGGCTATTGACTGGCCTTCCGCAGCAGGTGCATCGTTCTCGCGCAAGAGCGGCAACTATCTCGTTTTATATCAAGGTGTATGGCGCTTCTGGATCGAGAATAAAGGCCGCAAAATCGTGGAAATCAATCCAGCCAGCACGATTGACCACGGGGATCCCCATGAAAAGGATGATCAGAAGCATCTCAAGCAAATACTCGGCACCGTACTCCGCCAACAGCATCTGAGCAAGATCAAAATCGAGCAATGGAACGGGGAGCCTGTTATGGAATCCAGTGCAGCCATTCCACTGCTGGCCATAGGTGCAGAGCGTGATAACCGCAGCCTGGTCCTTTGGCCAAGTCAGCTCCAATAAGGGGTTTAAATCTCGAAGAAAGATCAATGAAGCAAATACTGCTTAACATGCTGCGCCACTTTGAGTGGCGCATATTTATTTTCTGGAGCGAGATGATCTAACTTTGGCAGGATCAACATTCGTGTATGTGAAATGGTCTCATCCAATACTCGAATCATTTGATGTACAAATTCTGGACTCTTCCCTCCTGAAATTAATAGCACATCAGCATTTATGGCTTGGTAATTGTTGAACGTGGATTCCAGCCGCTTCACTTCTCTGTGCTCCATCAAGTTTTCTGGTAATCGATCTTTTATTTGATTCCAATGCTCTCCGCGTACCACCATACGCAGAATTAATTTTGCATACCATTTTGGCATTTTTGTTAAGGGGGTATGGCCTGCGCCTCTCACAAAACTGGTGAATGCCCCTCTAAAATCATTTTTTTTCATTGCTTGATCATATTCGGACAGCCAATCCCAATCCGATGGTGTCCGACTTTAGAGAAACACCAGGCTCATAGACTGCTATCTTGGTAAAGGAGGTATTCGTTCGCGCAGCCTCCAAAGTGACTAGCCCGCCATAACTGTGCCCGAATATATAAGCCGCTCCCGTAGCTTCTTGTACAGCTTTCACATCTTCACATTCCTTGCTGATGGAATACTGATCCCCTTGCGGTCCGCTCATCCCCCGTCCCCGTCGATCGATAACATGGACAGTGAATGAATCTGATAATTCCATAGCAAATTTGGCAAAATTATCCGCAGCACTAAGCCCCCCATGAATGATAATGAGACTGGGCCCTTGACCCCTGCTTTGATACCCAATTTGTGTTCCATCCTTTGAAATTACGGTTGAATGGGTAAATAAATCTACAGGATTCGTACTTCTTTTGTCCTTTGGCATCTTCAATTTCCCTCCTTTATCGGTCCTTAGCTAAATTTCAATCTGCATAGATCTTTCGTTGATTGAAATATAATTCAATGGTAATATCAAACCTTCTCCCGGTCAACAAAAAGTTTACAATTTGTAGAAAAGAAATTATCATTGAACATGTGTTCAACAATCAAAGGAGCTAACCTTAATGCCAAAGCCGAAAGAACAGTTTGAGGAAATGAGATTGATTACTGTAAACAAGTTAAAAAAGTCAGGATTAGACCTTTTTGCAAGGAAGGGACTAGCTGCTACTAATATCAAAGAAATTGCGAAGAATGCAAATGTAAGCTTGGGTTTAATCTACCATTACTATAAATCAAAAGATGAGCTTTACCTTTCATTAGCAAACGAGGCTATGGAAAAATCCAGAAACGCTTTTGAACCCATCATGCAAATGGATGCAAGCTTTAAAGAAAAGATTACTCTTTTTACAGAATATATTCTTACATGCGATTAATAAAGAGGATGGTATCTATTATTTCATTATCATCTCACAGCTCTGTGAAACGGATAATAAAGAGGAAAATAAGAAATTAATGGATAAAAAGATGCAAGCTATACACAACTTAGCCTTGATTGTAAAAGAAGGTCAAAAAACGGGTGAGGCTGTGGATGGTGATCCTTTTCAGCTTGCCGCAACATTTATTTCTGCCACTCAAGGAATAGCGTCTTTTAAATTGATGTTTGGAGAGCAATTTGAGATTCCTGAAGGAGAAATATTAATGCGCATCCTATTGAAATGATGCAAAAATCAGCCCGGCACTTTTGTGTTTGCGGCTGATTTTTTTATGGGGTCTAGCTTTTAGGCCTCCAATCCTACCCTTTTACAAAAGCTAAACAACCTATTAATTCACCGTTAATATATAAAATTTAACATAGATAGAAAGAATAGATTTTCTATTCAATAGAGTTGAAAGGTTGTGTATCTAGTGAAAGCAAGAACTGGTATTTCACCAAGATTTCTGGCACCCATTCTAGGTTTAGCACTGGTTTTCCCTTCCGCGCTTCCTGCATCCGCCGCTCCTTTGAAGGCCTCCATTCAATCCGTTGAGTTCGTTGGCATGCCGGCACCCGCTACAACCCAAGATATGGCAAAAATCTACTCGACTGCTTCGCTTAAAGTCACGTACTCCGACAATTCTGTCAAAATGTTCCCTCTTTCTTACACGACGATGTTCAAAACAACCGATACGATCGGCGGAACAATCGCTGGTGTATCGGTCGACTCCAAAGGAAAGCCAATTATCGACACAAGCGTTCCTAATGACCCGAAGCCGTTCGTATCCGATGATCCTGATGCTAACAGCCTCTTCCAAGTTGCAGGCTCACCAGCAACCGGCCTTGGAGGTAATCCGTTATCGATGGTCACGCATTATGAATACATCACGACTAATAACGCTGGCAAATCGGTATACGGCCTCATACCCGCAAGTATGAGCTACACGACAATTGATCAGAACAAGACAACTGGCGAGCTTCGCCCTGTTACACTGTCCAAAATTGATTTCTCCGGTGTAGACGGGCTGTGGATTCCTTGCAACGGGTCACTCTCACCTTGGAATACGCATCTTGGCAGTGAAGAATATGAAGCCGATGCTCGTGCTTTCGAGGCCGATCCGAAGCAAACCTACGTCAATCCTTTTGTCCAAAACTATTATCAGGATCAAACAAAAACCGGTAACCCCTATCGTTATAACTATATCGTTGAAGTAACCGCACATGCCGATAACACCACCTCGGTCGTCAAGCATTACAGTATGGGGCGGTTCTCCCATGAACTCAGTAAAGTTGCGCCTGATCAGAAAACCGTATATTTTGGCGATGATGGCGGCAATACGATGATGTTCATGTATGTCGCGGACAAGGCCAAGGATCTATCTGCTGGTACGCTGTACGCAGCCAAATGGATCCAGAAGAGTGCGGATAACGGCGGTTCCGCCGATCTGCAGTGGATCAATCTCGGACATGCGACGGACAGCGAAGTGAAGGCCTATATCGACAAAGGACTTAAATTCAGTGATTTATTCCAGACTTCTGATACAGCCGCTGACGGGTTTACGGCGATTAAGTCCTACCCATCGGGTAAGGTGGAATACTTGAAGGTGAAGCCTGGCATGGAACAAGCGGCTGCTTTCCTCGAAGCCCGCCGCTATGGAGCTATTCTTGGCGCTACGGCGGAATTTAACAAGATGGAAGGCGTGACCCTGAACGCCAAGGATAAGCAGCTCTATATCGCTATGTCTTATGTAGAGAAAGCCATGGAGAAGGACACGAAGGGTACCGATCCAGTCGATGATATCCAAGTGAATAAACTCTCCGCAGGCGTAACGTATGAGCTGGCTCTGAATCAGGCTCAGAAAGATCGTAATGGACAACCGATCAACAGCCAATACGTGCCTACTGTCATGAAAGGCCTTGTCTGGGGCGAGGATCTCGCCGCAGCTGATACTAAAGGAAACCTGGCTGCTGAGGATAAGGTAGCGAATCCCGATAACCTCTCCTACTCCGAATCGCTGCGCACCCTGTTCATTGGTGAAGATAGCGGGAAACACGTCAATAACTTCGTATGGGCGTACAATGTCGATACCAAGAAGCTGTCACGAATTCTCACTACGCCAGCTGGGGCGGAAGCGACTGGCTTGCAAGCCGTCGATAATCTGAATGGCTTCAGCTACATCATGAGCAATTTGCAGCATCCAGGCGATGAGATGATCGTTGCCGCGAACCTGAAGCCTGAAGTAGAGAGCTACATCAACCAAAATTTTGATAGTAAGAAATCCGGCGCGGTCGGTTATATCTCCGGTCTTCCAAGCGTTCAGCAGCTGGAGGAAGCAGCGCCATCCGTGACGCCGGATACAACGCTTGCACCTCTTCGCGAAACGGCCAAGCGGCAGGCGCGAATGTCATTTGGCATGGCAGCAAGAAAGAAGTCGTGATTACCTACCATTCACACACCTTGATCGTAAAGGTCGGCACCATGACAGCGGATATTGACGGGAAAATGGTTGATCTTCCTGTGCAGACTACACTAAGCGGCGGCAAGGTCTTATTCTCCGCCAGTGTGCTGCATGCATTCCTTATGAACTAATACAGATACTTCAGGGGGAACCGCCCGCTTCAATGGGCGGTTCTTCCGTTTATTACGAGAGGGGAATACCTGCGTTGAAATCATCGAAGAATTGGAACAATCACCTGGGTCTGTTTATTAAAAGCTTTGCAGCGGTCATTCTGCTGCTGAGCACATCCCCTCATGTCTATGCACATGGCGATGAATCATCCATGCAGGAAATGGGCGAAGGGCCCGGCATACTTGTAACCGTAGATGGCCGAATGCTCCCAACCCCTGGCGTTATGAGCTCGGATCTAAGTGAGCTTCGCATCTCCGTGCGAGAGGCAGCAGAAGCTCTGCAATTGTCGGTCAAGTGGGATGCCAAGCATCATGCCGTTCTTATTGGCAGTGATAAGCTGCCTTTGGATATGCAGATGCAGGAGTAATAGGATATGGGCAAAGACGCTGCCATGAAACATGGCACTCATGCAGGGCATGACAGCATGTCGATCACCCTCGTATTGAATGGGAAGGCCTTGCCTCCCGAAACTGATCCGATGAGCATGCTTGGCACGATTACAGCTGCAGCTGGCCCCTATGCCGAAGCACTCGGACTTCATTACCGGTTCGACGCCTCTCTGAACCGGATTGTACTCCAATCCGAGCGGGCGCTCAAACAGTTTGAAACCGAGCAGCAGCAGGTTGAAGATGTCCTGAACGGCAAGGGCATGACGCCGCATATCGACCGCAGATGGGACCAAAGAATTCACCTTAACAGCCGAGCTTCATGATTGGTCCCCTGTCCAAGGCGTGCTTACAACAGCTTGGACCCTTAATGGTCAGGTAGCCGCACCGACGATTCGTGTAACCGAGGGCGATAAAGTCCGGATTTATTTTGTCAATAAGCTCCCGGAGCCCTCCACTTTGCACTGGCATGGTTTACTGCTGCCCAATTCGATGGATGGCGTTCCTTACCTTACCCAAGCTCCGGTGCAGCCGGGCGGCACCTACACCTATGAATTTACCGCAAGCCATGCCGGAACATTCATTTATCACTCCCATTACGACGATATGAAGCAAATCGGAGGCGGCATGTACGGCGCTTTCATCATCGATCCGAAGGTGAAGCAGGCCGATTCGGGAGCCAGTGACTCCGAGCTGACTAATCGGAGCGTATTCAACCATGATTACACGATGGTCCTTAGCGGCTTTCATGTGAATACGACAATGGAGGATGAAGAGGATTATTTTACGATTAATGGCCGAAGCTATCCGGATACGCCTCCCATTGCAATGAAGAAAGGTGAAACCGCTCGGATCCGTCTCATCAACATCGATACGATGGAGCCGCATACGATGCATCTGCACGGCATGGATTTCCAAGTCATTGCCCGTAATGGCAGCCCGCTTAAAAATCCAGAAACGATGAATACTGTCCTGCTAGGTCCTGGTGAGACCGTAGATATCGGATTTCGGGCAACCGCTCTTGGCGACTGGATGTTCCACTGTCATATTCTCGACCATACGATGAACGGCGGCGAAATGTCGCAAGGGGAAATGGGCGGGTTGATTACGATTATAAAAGTAACGGAGTAAATGGAGCCTGCTTCTATTTATGATGTGCAAGCACAAGAAAATGCCCTCAATATAGTCGCCAAGCTGGCGTCTTTGGGGGCATTTCATTTGGATATCTCATGAAGGCTGGGTTTACCTCGAGGCTTGCTCCAGCCATTGTTCAATCTCTCCGGCATCCATGGGCATCCCATAATAGTAGCCCTGCATAACATGGCAGCCGCGTGACTTCAGGAAGCTGATTTGCTCCTCTGTCTCTACCCCTTCTGCAATGACCTCGAGATTCAGATGGTCCGCAATCGTAATAATGGTGCTAATAATGGCCTGCTTTGAGGTCAGCCCGCATTGGCGGATAAATAATTGATCGATCTTCAAAGTATCGATCGGCAATTCATCCAGACTCCCCAGCGAGGAATATCCTGTTCCAAAATCATCCATCGATACGCGCACGCCCAGCAGCTTGAGCTCCTGCAGCTGCTTAATCGTATCCTGCAGGTCGTACATGGCGATTGTTTCGGTGATTTCCAGCTCCAGATCACTTGGTTTTATACCGGTTTCCTGAAGGACTTCCTCTACCATTTCTTTAAGCGCCCCGCTCTCAAATATACGAAGCGACATATTCACGGAGATGCATACATGAAGAAGATCAAGCCTCTGCCACTCTGCATTCTGCTTGCACACCTCTTCGATCATCCAACGGGTCATCGCGACGATTAAACCGGTTTCCTCTGCAATCGGTATGAATTCAGCCGGCGTAACTATGCCTAGCTGAGGATGATTCCAGCGCATCAACGCTTCCATGCCGCATACTTGATTATGCTCCACATCCCATTTGGGCTGATAATTAACGAGCAGCTCATTATTTACCAGTGCCTTGCGCAGGTCCCGTTCCAGCTCCATCTTGCGAACAAGCATCCGATCCGTCTCTTCATCGAAGAGCTTATACTGGTTCTTTCCCGCTCCCTTCGCGCGATACATAGCCATGTCGGCAGCCTTGAGCAGCGACATTCTGTTGATACCATGATCAGGCGCCAGACTTATGCCAATACTGAAGGTCATATAGATCTCATTGCCAAGAATACGGTAAGGCCTCTTGATGCCAGCAATAATGACATCCGCAAGCTCGATAGCTTCTTCCTTGCCCCCTTTGGCCGATACGATGAGAAACTCATCCCCGCCAAGCCGGAATACCGTTTGATCACCGGAGGAGGCTCCCTTCAAACGAACCGCAACTTCTTTAATGAACAAGTCACCTGCGTCATGTCCGAGCGTATCATTAATCGTTTTGAATCGATCCAAGTCGATAAACAGCAGAAAACCGCTTTCTTTTCCGGGAAAAGAGGACTCGAAGTATCGGGCAAGCTGATGGCGGTTAGGCAAGCTGGTGAGCGCGTCTGTATACGCCATGCGTTCAAGCACATTACGGTCGAAGAAAATAGCACCCGTTGAGATCGCTAAGATGACGAACGTAGCTATGGCAACCCCGATGAGCAGAAAGGGCTCGGATTCCGCCATATCATTTAGCATTTGCAGTCTATTCGCCCGGTCCAGCTGGAATCCAGTTACCTCCATCGATAAATAATGTATCCCGAATATCGTCAGTCCCAGAATGGTTGCAGATAAGAGCCTCATCCTTATATTGGACCCCTTGTTATTCCATACCCGTTGAAAGACATGAAGAGTAACATAGCATGCGGCAAAAGCAATGATGATGACAAGGATCATCAAATCATAATGATAGGCGATCAGAATGGGCGGTTTGATCGCTGCTATTCCAATAAAATATGTAGCCAAAATACCGCTTCCCATAAAGAAGCTAGCAAGAAAGACGTGACGGGAGCCTCCTTGAGTGATGGTCGTAAACCTAAACGTAATAAAGGAAGCCGTTATGCCTGCAGCCATTGATAGCAGCGTAAGGGCAGGATTATAATTCACCGTCACTCCCAAGTTACAAGC
This sequence comes from uncultured Paenibacillaceae bacterium, assembly GCA_963793665.1. GTDB lineage: Bacteria > Bacillota > Bacilli > Paenibacillales > Paenibacillaceae > Paenibacillus_Z. The sequence continues at coordinate 250,067 of CAWCBD010000001.1, read as the reverse complement.
AAGCATTCCGACAAAGTGCGTCGACCATAAACCGATACCCATGACACAAGAGCCTGAAATAAGCCATGACGTTTGACTTTTCCCGTTGACACGGGATATTTTATTAGCCAGATTGAGCGCCGAGTAAGACGCTGTTACTGCGATAAGAAAGGAGAGCAGCACAGTCAAACTGTTATAATGTTCACTCATAGGATTCAAATCATTACCTTCTTTACTTTACTTGTTTGTCATTTCTAAGCAGCACCCTTTATTATAAGTTAACGAAAAGTAAAACTAAAGCAAAAAATTCCATTTTTCGACAAAGTAATGAGAGATTTAATAACATCCATATCATGAGATTTCCCCCGCTGTTATGGTAAAGTTAATACTGAAAGTCCGGCAAACAAAATAAGGATAAGTCGGCACCTTGCCGTCTATGAAGGAGGTTTATCGATGAATGCCATAGAGCGCCGAAAGCGTGATTTGGAGCAGTATACGCCCGAACTGACAATCGGTCTGGAACAGGTTAACGCTTATTGGGAATCTGCTTTGCAAGCCTGCAAGGACAAGCCGCTTCAGGTGCAGCTCGCGCCTTCGGAATCTGTATTCCCTTCCGTTACGGTCCAAAAACTCTCTTATCTACGGTTATGATGATACGCCAATTTACGGTTGGTATATGGTGCCTGCGGATAAACAATCCAATAAGGGCTTGCCTTGCATCGTCACCTTCCCAGGCTATACCGGTGATAAAGGCTACCCGGAGAATTATGCGGCATGGCTGCTTCTTGGCTATGCGGTGCTGGCTGTAGACGTCCGGGGTCAAGGCGGAGAAACCGGTAACCAAATGCCCGAAGCAGCAGGTTCCGCCAAAGGCTGGGTCTCCATGGGCCTAACCGATAAAGAGCATTCGTATTACCAAGCCATTACGATCGATGCGATTAGAGCCGTCGATGTCGCCTTGCAGCTTCCAGCGGTTGACCCCGATAAAATTGCGGTCTTTGGCATCAGCCAAGGCGGCGGCCTGGCACTGCTTGCAGGAGCTCTCCATAGCAGTGTTGCCGCAATTATTGCCGATATTCCGAACATGTGCCATATGGATTACGGGATCATGCATTCAACCGGATCACTGACAGAAATCGCCCAATACGTGAAGCGCTACCCTGATCAGCTTGGAGACGTGCTGGAAGCGCTGGCTTACTTCGATATGCTCAATCTCGCTTCACGCATCCATGCTCCTGTCCTGATGTCCGTCGGTTGGAAGGACACCGTCTGTCTGCCGGAAACCATCTATTCGGTTTACAACCGGCTCAATACCGACAAGAGAATCTATGATTATCCATTCAACGGCCATGAGGTCGGTGAATTCCATAACCGGGAACGGATTCAGTTTCTGAGCAGCCTCTTCAAATAGGGTTAGGAAATCATGATTAGGTTAAAGGCTATCCCTCAGCAGAAGCCATGCTGATAGGGATAGCTTTTTCTATTGGGGATAAATGCCACATGAACATATCCGAATTTAAAGACAAACAACCATTTTCGCAAAAAATAGGGATTTCCCTAGTTCGTTTTTGCCTTGGATCGATACGATATAGCAACCGCTCTAATGAAAATAGAGCTGCAAGTTCACGAAAATCCTTACGCAGATGCTGGAGAGGGGGAATAAGCGATGACACTGGATTCAGACTCCAAGCTCGTATTACCGGGAACGATGCTGTATGCATTTCTTCAGAGAAACAAAGGCAAGCAGATGTCCATTATGACAACGGCAGGCTTGGCAAGCGGACTATTGCATGCCTTTAATCCTTCATTTCTGACGTTAACAAGCCCTGCGGGCCAAGAAACCTATATTCTGTTCGACCAAGTCGTCTCATTCTTATTCACGGAACCTGCGCAGCCTGCTAGTTAGCCGAATTTCCGAATAAGAGCAAGCAAAAGGCTTCCACAGCAGCTAATGCCGCTGTGGAAGCCTTTTGAACAACCCTGTATGATTCTTACCTTACTATGCCCGAAGTAAAGCCAATACGTCAGCTGCTTCAGCACCGCCAGCCTCGGCGTGGTTAATGAGCGGGATTCCGTGAGGCCCGCGCGATTGCTTGAGCTCTGGACTCTCGGTCAGGATGGCCTGCACCAGATTCAGCTTGCCCAGCATCGCTGCCGTAAATAGATCGATCCGCGCCCCCTGCTCTAGAAGATAAAGGGCGATGTCCTTCCTCCCCATATGCGCGGCCGCTCCCAGCGCCGTCTCCCAGTCACCGCCGCCCCAATCCCAAGCTGCGTGAAGCAGCCCTGGCTCTGCCTCAAGAAGCTCCCGAACACGATCCAAATCGCCATGGGCATTACCTACGAATTGTTGAACCAACTCTGGATTTATTGCAGCTTTGTTTTCCACTGGACAGCTCTCCTTAAGGTTTATTCTTGTAAGAGAAGCGCTAATTCTTGATGGCCTTTAACCTGGGCTAGCATGAATGCCGTATCCCCGCTGCCTGTTACAGCCGACTTGTCCGCATGATGACGGAGCAGCAGCCGCGCAATCGACTCCCTGCCAAAATACGCCGCAACATGAAGAGGGCTGAAGCCTGGCCGCCAATTTCCTTCACATTTGGCATTGATGTTCGCCCCGTGACTGATAAGGAGCTCTACGATATGCTCATAATTACCGGCAATCGCGGCATGAATGGCCATATTGTTCAGGTTGCCATCACTGCTTCGGGCATTAACGTCCGCACCGTGCTCAAGCAGCAGCAAAGCCGTCTCCTCATTGCCAAAATGTGCGGCAAGGCCAAGCGGTGTGTAACCATCCGTGCTGAAGCTGTGAATGAGATCCGGCGACTGGGTGAGCAGCTCCTTCACGCGCCCCGTGTGGCCAACTGCACAGGCTTCAAAGATCGTAAGCTGCGCCCCTTTGTCGACAAGCAGTTCCCGAATTTCATTGGCACGGTAGTAAGCAGCCATTAGAACCGCTGTCTCCCCCTTGCTGTTGCTCGCATTCACAAGTGTTGCATCTTGACCGAGCAGCTCTGTTACCCGTTCTAAGTTGTTGATTTTGACCGCATCGACCATTTCATTCCGGAGCTGGTGCACGCGGTTGGCCAGCTGCTGGGCTTTCTTCAGCAGCTCCTCCGACGATTGAATCCCGACGTTAATCAAATGAGACACCGCTCTGGAGCGGTTCGTCTCCAGTCCCGCTTCGACGAGCAAATCCACGGCTTTCAGTGATAGATCATCAAGGCGGATGGAAATGACGACACTTTGTTTTTTAGGTGGCATGTTTATTTCCTCATGTAATTTTGTAATTTATATTACAAAATTACAATAGCACAGTTATCCAAATACATCCAGTCTAATATTAAAAAACAATGCCTCGGCGGATATGATACTATAATTTAAAAAAGGCTGCGTTGCTGTGAGCGCGTGAGCCACAAATGAGGGATGCTGACCATGAGCGAGGAAAGCCAGATCGAAGCTGCAATTCGCAAGCTGTATCTCCAGATCATAGACGGCTGGAACAAGCGCGACGCTGACGGCATGTCCAGTGCATTCGCGGGCGATGGCGAGATGATTGGATTCGACGGAAGCCAGCTGACGGGGCGTGAGTTCATTGCATCGCATGTTGGTGCTATTTTCGAAGAACATGCGACCCCGCCTTTCGTTTATAAAATCAAGTCTGTCCGCCTGCTGTCACCTGAGTCTGCTCTTTTGCGGGCAATTGTTGGAATGGTCCCTCCAGGTGAATCCGCGCTGAACCCTAAGCTAAACGCCCATCAGACCCTTGTCGCCGTAAAGCAGGATGGAGAATGGTGTGCGGCGCTGTTTCAAAACACGCCAGCTCAGTTTCACGGAAGACCTGATTTAGTCGAACAAATGACCGAAGAGCTGCAAGCGTAGCTCTTCGGTTTTTCAACTTATATGGCTGATTTAGTTATTTGAGCACTAGCAACAAAAGAAACGGCAATCGATCGAATCACCGACTACCGTTTCTTGGTTTTTGAATTAAGGTACGTATTATCATCTATTTAATTCGTTTGGAAATCGGATGATCTTCTTTCAGTTCTAACAAATCCCACAGGTTCCCATATAGATCCTTAAATACTGCAACCATCCCATACGATTGGTCTTTCGGCTCTCTCACGAATTCTATTCCTCTCGAGATCATTTCATTATAATCTCTCCAAAAATCATCGGTATTTAAAAATAGAAAAACTCTACCCCCTGATTGGTTACCTATAAACGTCTCTTGTTCAGGTTTAGATGCTCTTGCAAGTAATAGTGTAGTGCCGACTGAACCAGGCGGAGATACTACTACCCACCGTTTATTTTGTTCTGGCTGATAAGTATCTTCAACTAATGTAAAATTTAGCTTTTTCGTATAAAACTCTATTGCCTCATCATAATCTTTTACAACGAGAGCGATATGTACGATTGATTGGACCATATTCCCAACTCCTCAACTAATCGGACCATATACGCCCACGGAAATATGCCGATCCGGTATGCACTCGTTATCGAAGCGATATTTCTCCAGCACCATACCTCGCTCTTTATGCATAAGATTATTAGTTTGGCGGTATTCAGCTAAGAGTCCATAAGGATCCGGTCCCATGGGATGCGGTCCTTCATAATGAACGTATGCATAGGCAGCCTCCGGAATCGTGAAACCCATCATACCTTCGGGAATATTCGTTAGTTCGCTGACCTCCATGCAGTAGAAATAGGTAAACATGACCTCGCAGCTGTACCATGGCGCCCAGTATGTATCTGAATCGATAATATGCCCAATCTCACTTTTTCTGGCCATGAAACGTTCCTTCGTTTGACCGATTTGGCTAAAATCACCGTCCTTGAAAGCGACTATAACCGGCAACCCCACCATTTTCTTCTCACCTAGCTGAACAAGCTGCACTTCTCCAGCTTTCCCTTGATCTGCAGCGGAATCACTCATTTGACCTCATCCTCTCTCCTAATGTTACCGAACGTAATTTTCATATTTGCAGCACTTGTCATGAAGGTCTGATTAGTAAATAACTCGGACAATAACCATTCGCTATCGTATAATTGCTTAGCCTCCTCGGGACTCCTCCCACGCGCAATAAGCTGCTCGACATAAACCGTTTCATCACCAGGAGCAGCGCCAAAACCATCCTCTGACATCGAACGATACAGTTTATCTGCGCGGTCCTGATCTGAGCCCGGATCTAGGAAGTTTACTTTATCGCTAACCCGGCATTGAATATCCTTTACCCCAAGCTCACTCAGATAAACGGGCAGCTTCAGCCCGATATTCCCATCCCTGCCAGTGCGATGGGTATCTTGCTCGTACAGCCTTTGAAGAATGCCCAGCTGGATGTATCGGGATTGGTCAATGCCATGAACATAGCTATCCGCCATATTGGATATCCAATGGGATTCGAAGCAAATGATCCTGCCGCCATCAACCACACTATCCGTCATCTTTTTCAGAATTTCCTGTGGATTCTGCATATGCATAAGAAAGGCATGACAGATTGCCAAATCATACTGCTGGTTCACATCGGTTTGCTGAATATCGCCTTCAATAAACTCTGCATTGTAAGGGAGCGCTTTGAAGATTTCTCTGGCTTGGCTAATTAACTTCTGCCCCTTATCAAGGCCTGTATACGTCGTTCCCTTAGGAAGCAGCGGCAGAAGCTTGAGTCCCAGATACCCATATCCACAGCCAAAATCAATCATTCGAACAGGACGATCGATTCTCCACACGGTGTTAACTAAGAAGCTGAGGTAATCATCGTTGTAATATAAGTCCCTCGTATTTCTTAAATACTCGATTTTCGTATCCCAATAATACTCTTCCATATGTGCCTCCTTTTGGTATCTCTCCCCTTAGTTAGAATACCTTCGTCTTCCCCCATGTATAACCCTTCCAAAAGATGCTAGTTCGTTAAATTTAATAGGATGTCAGGTTCCAAGCATGGCAATCGTTATAAACAAAATGGCGAAAGCGCGTTATAGCTGGAGAAAGTCATCAACCGCGCATAACATTCGTCGAATACATCCTTCTCTAGAAAGGTCGTATAGAAGAGGTCATACCACCCCTCCCAGAAGGTTAATCTCGCTGTTTCCATTATTTTCCTAAGTATATAGCCAAGTGGGAATTTTGACAATTACTTATTTTCGGACGGGCTGAGAAAAAGCGGACGGACAAGTGCCACCTTTAGTGGTATAATCACTATATTTAAACCATATACTGGGAGGATATTATGTCGGATATAGATTTATCTAGCTGGGAAGATTTTTGGGATTCCTTTCATCTTCCTATTTATATGAGCCTTATCGGGGCGGTTATTGGTCACTACCGGAAAAATGGAGTGATTCATATGCCCATCATCGTCATAACTTTTGAACCTGGACCTGTTTTAAGGGGATGTAAATGGTACGTCCTCCCCCTTAGATGGTTATATGTACTTTTCGATTTTTTAATTTTTATGTGTGGTTTACGTTTACATAGGAGTCAAGAGAAGTTAGGGGTTTGGGCAGATTTAGGTTTTATAGGAGATTTGTTAGTCGGAGTGGGAACAGGAATTATTGCTAAGTGTGGATTAGCAATTATGGAATCTCCTTCAGATTTTGCTGTAATTTCAACTTCCTTGCTTGCAGGATTTGCAGGCCTATCCTATTTACAAAGGAAAAAAGACGAGGACTTTGGGGAACAGGTAGAGGAAACTACCAAAAAATCACAAGGATACACGATACAGGTCGAGGATAATGAAACACTTTCACAAGCCGCGTCTGGCCAAGAGGATACGAGTGTACCTATTACCACTTCCTACAGAAATGATTCATAATGACAGTGGATTCAAATGTAACTCTTCTGTATAATAAGAGTATGAGGGGAGCTGATGTTTATGCAACCAGAAGTTACACAACAGGAGCATCTTGAGTTGCAAAGATTACTCCAAATTATTAAAGATCCTAGAAAGTTACCTGGTCAACGAAGGATTGCTCTTTCGAAATTTAACCAGATATATAATTCTGCCGCAAAGCGTACTGAATACCAACAAAAAGTACAGTATGTTTAATTCTTTTAAGCACCCCCTTGGGTGCTTTTCTTATTTTACAAATAGATTAATACAGGTTGAAATGGGCATATACCGTTCAAAGCCGTCGCAGCTGCGACGGCTTTCTGCTTATTCAATAAATGCAATAAAAGTATTACGGCTCCACATCTGGTGGTCGCTCTCCTCGCTTCAGCTCCTTAATCGAGTAGCCAAAGTCCATCTGTAAATGGGGGTAATCCTTGAAACTGCTCCAATCACCGCCCCATGTGAATCCAAGGGACTTAGCAATCGCAACAACTTCCATCCAATCCGACTGCCCGTTATGGTTGCCGTCATACTCAAGATCCCAAATGACCTTTCCCTTCGAGGTTCGAAGTGCAAAATCGATGGCTAAGCCATAATTATGGTAGGAATCACCGCCTTTGACGTTCGTTACAATCTGCCCGTCTCCGCTTCGTCCTTGCCGATATAAGACATCCTGTTCCAACTGGCTGCGAAAGCCATCCGTAATTAAGATGGTTATCCCGCTTTTTTTCGTCTCTTTGATAAGCTCGTTCATCTTGGCAGCAACCACCGGATGCAGTGCGGTTACGGGGGGCACATCCCGAACCTCTACATGGGGCCAAATCCGATCCCATGCCGGGGATTGAATAAAAACAATTCCCGCAAGTGCAAGCAGCATCGCGGCGAACAGCCATTGCCTGCGCCTCGTTCTTCTTAGCCCGCTTCGGGCCGGTACAGTAACGTACATAACTGGAATCCAATCCTCCGTATCCAATTAAACTTTGAATAATCTCAATCTCTATCTCTTCCTACTTTTTCTTCGTGTTCCGCATCGCTGGCACTAGCCTTACGTCACCGTTATCTCCATCTAGAAAATGCTGATATTCCGGTGATTCCATTGCAACAAGCGCCATCTTGCCTTCGGTATCAAAATGAATGCCCCACCCGTATTTCTTCGGGAGCATAGAGGCCCGCAGACATGGCATCGGCTTCTGATAGAAGTCATCCCTTAGCTCTTTCCCCCGTTTAACCAGTTCCTCCTCCGGGATTTCCTTGTGCCGGACATGTACCTCATATAGAATTTCCTCTTGGGTGTATGCGTAGGGATGATTAGCAATCAATTCATATTCAATACTAGGCTTCGTTCGGCCACTCTTCTTGTCCGGCGGTATCATCCCTCTCTCGACAGGGCAATCTGCCGACACCGTAATAAGCGTGTTGTAATAATTCCATTCCATGATTTTGTTTCACTCCTAAGGGCTTAGCGTGCGAAACTATGATCTATCTATACAACTGATATTTTACTAGTTTACCCTAATTTCCATGACAATAACGGTCAGTGAAGTATTTAAGAACGAAATCCCTGCAAGAAGAACCGGAGGCAAATAGAACCGCTTTTCAAAGTGAAAAACCGCCATTTCATTTTTGGCGGTTTTACTTTGATCTCATTAATTCGATACGCTGCCAGTGGAGTGCGAGAGCTTTCAACTTATGATTTGCGCGCCCTCACAATAAACCGTCTAGCGTTCGTTCGAATGCCTTTATCACTCTCATTCTCCTCAATAAACCGCTGCAGGATTGCAAAATCCTCCGGATCATCTCCAAAGTCAGGAATAATCGGCGTATGCTTCAGCAGAAAGATTAAATCCTCCGCTGCCCTATAGTATTCCGTTGTGTCGTAGTTCCTGACCGATATCTCTGTGAATCCAGCTGCAGTCAGTTCCCGAACAACCTTCTCCTGCAGTGACCCAACGCAGTCACTGCTGCTTTGCCCTCTACCGAAGGCCTGCTTCAAATTCTGCTTATCCCCTTCGCAAACTTGCTGTGTGAGGAAGATGCCGTTCGCCGACAGTACCTTCGCCGCCTGTTCAGCGCAAAAAGGAGAGTGCCGGCATGAAACGACCTGAAAGAACTGCTCTGGAAAATCAATCTGGCGGGCATTCATTTGGATAAATCGGATGTTAGCCGCTTGCGATCGTTTCCTGTTCGCTAATGCGGTCTCAATCATTCCAGCCGAATCATCAATCCCAACTAGAAGCAGCGCCGCATCACTGAGCTGGAGGATGGCTTCACCCCCGCCAGTTCCGATGTCGAGCAAAATATCCGACTTGCTGCACACGCTTCTTACTTCCCGGTAGAGGTCAGCTCTCTCGCCTTCTATCAGGCACTGCACCTTGCTGAAATCCCAACCGTTCAATTTTCCCACTCTATCGTAAAAGATCTTGTATTCGTACTCATTCATGGTTCATGTCCACCTTCCAATTCTGATTCAAGTAAGTTCACTGCTTTCCACAGGTCAGACTTCTCCCGTGATAGCTGGTACGCGTTTCACCCAGCCCGGCTGTTAGCTACCTCGAACAAATTGGAACAGCATCCATTTCACCTCATTCTTCAACGATACCTTTCATTGTATAGAAGCTTTATTGTTTTGACTAGAAAAAGAAGGCCGCTCTAAGCCGGATTTGAATGACCGCCTATCCAAAATAATGATGTAACTGCTGCTGCAAAAAGGCTGTATCGTTCCCAGCGGCTATTTGATTCCGCTCATTTAGTGTTATGGTTTCCGTTTTAGCAAAAATTCGTTAAAATAAGACTAGTGTCTGCAAATAGACGTCAAACTTTCTCGATATAGAAGGGAACTATCTTACATGATTATTAAACCTAGAACACGCGGCTTTATTTGTACGACTGCTCATCCCGAAGGCTGTGCAGCACAGGTTCAAGAACAAGTGGAATATGTACAGGCTCAGCCGGCTATTAAAGGCCCCCGCAACGTGCTCGTAATTGGAGCATCGGCAGGATATGGACTTGCTTCACGCATCGTGGCGGCTTTTGGCGCTGGTGCGAATACGGTGGGTATCTATCGGCAAGGCGAAAGCGTCCGCGGACGTACAGCATCAGCAGGCTGGTATAACTCGGCTGCATTTGAGAAAGCAGCCGAAAAAGCCGGACTCAAATCCTTCAGCGTTACCGGCGATGCATTCACCGATGAGACAAAAGCGAAAGCAGTCGAGCTGATCCGCTCCAAACTGGGACAAGTTGATTTAGTTGTATACAGCGTCGCTTCAGCACGCCGAACGAATCCAGTGACGGGTGCTGTCGCTAACTCGGTGCTCAAGCCGATCGGTCAAGCCTACACCAACAAAACCGTTAACTTCCATAACGGTGAAGTCAGCCTGATTACGATTGACCCTGCTGTGCAAGAGGAAATTAACGAAACCGTCGAGGTTATGGGCGGCGATGATTGGCAGCTGTGGATCGATGCTTTGCAGCAAGGCGGCGTATTGGCTGACGGCGCAGCAACGGTCGCTTATTCCTATATCGGCTCCAAAATCACACAAGCCATCTACCGAGAAGGCACAATCGGCCAAGCGAAGGACCATCTTGAAGCGACAGCGAGAAGATTAAATGACCAGCTGAGCGCAAATGGCGGCCGTGCATACGTAACCGTCAGCAAAGCGCTTGTTACCCAGTCCAGCTCGGCTATCCCAGTTGTGCCGCTGTACATATCTGCCTTATACAAAGTCATGAAGGAAAAAGGCATTCATGAAGGCTGCATTGAGCAAACCTATCGTTTGTTCGCCGATCGCCTCTACGCATCAGATGGGGTCCCGTTAGATGCAGAAGGCCGTATCCGGATTGACGATTGGGAGCTGCGTGAGGATGTGCAGGAGGAAGTTGCGAAGCTATGGGCTGAAGTAACGACTGAAAACATCGAACAAATAACCGACCTAGAAGGCTACCGCCGTGAATTTTTCCAGCTGTTCGGCTTTGAGACGAACGGCATCGATTATGAAGCTGAAGTGGATCCGGTAGTGAGCGTGCCTAACGTTTACTAAATGGATTGCTTTGCATCTGTAACTAATTAAGGCCGGGAATCTCTTGTGTATAGAGGTTTCCGGCCATTGTATTTTTTCACTCAAAGAAGACGACCGAATGCACGAAGTGTCCGTAACGCATTCAAGGTCATGATACCTTTTAACTCGACCTCTGCCTGCTGCCACTCCTCGTCATATCGTCCCCAGGTCCAATTCACCGGCCAAGCACCATCCTCGCCCTGTTGGGCAAGCATCGAGTCCAGGTCATGCGGAATAACATCACTATACTTGGCAAAATAACGAGATACCGGAGAATCGACGATTTGCAGCGGATAAGCGCTATAGCCTTGTCTGTCCGCAGCGTTCTTAATTACGCAATTATCAATAAACTGTCCTAGTTTATCGGCAAACTGCTTGTATACATCTGCAGGCAGCTGGTCTGCGAACCGTACATAACATAGCATTTCGTGCATTTCGTCCAGCAGGCAGCGAGTATGGAGATAATCCACCGCATAGGATGTCAATTCGTTCAAGAGCTCGTCCGGAACATATTCATGATACAAGTGAAAGTAGCCCGCAATCTCCGCATTCGGATTGCCCCATTCCTTTGAAAATGACGGGTATTCCCACCATATTGCACGGGGCGCTTCCATCGCCGCACTCGGTATGATTTCCCATCCCGCTATTGCCTCATCATATGTTTGAATGAAATATTGAATGGCTTTTTGAACCGTCTCATGGCTTCCATCCATTCCAAGCCTTGATAAATGCTGCAGCCCCACTGTTGTAGCGAGTGCTGAGGATTGCGGAGCTCTAAGATCAGGTTCCAGGCCGTGGCCGAAGCCTCCATCTTCATTCTGATAGGCCGCTAATGCGTTCAGAATTGGCTCTTGACTGCCCGACTCGAACTCATACTCGAATAAAGCCCACTCCAGCTTCCGTGCTCTTGTTTTCAGAAATTGCCTTGCCCGCTCGAATTGCTCCTTGGTCAACTTGTTCATTATTTAATGGCCTCCCTATTAATTAGTTAGTGTCATAACGTAAGCACATCTGCTGAGCGATTTGGTGGATTTCTTCTCGCAGGGAAGCAGGTTCCCGAACCTCAGCCTCCATGCCTAGGGAATAAAAGAATCGTATGAACCAGTCCCATTCCGCGGGAGGGCACAAAAAATCAACCTCCCATTCTTCGTCGCTTATGGCCCGAATGAATTCACCGATATGCTCATCATGCTCCGCACGCAGCATGCCACGGTATGTTAATCTAGCCACAATTCGAACTGGCAACGCCTCCTGCAGGGGCTCTGCTATATGATTTTCATCTGACCTGTTCCGCTGCTCATCTGTTAGCTCAGCTGAATCCATAACCGTTATCTCATCCATGCGATCAACGCGAAACGTCCGTTCCTCCCCGTGAGTCTGGGAATAAGCCTCACAATACCAGAAGCCTCCTGCCGTAAACACACGGCTAGGTTTAATCTGCAGCCAGCGCCGATTATGCTCCGATCTATAGAAGACATTTAGCCATCTGACTTCTGAAGTATACGTAAGAAGCTCACTCAGAAGCGGTGCTGTATAATTACGCTTCGGTACTGCGATCTCTATTTTGCTTAACAGTGGTTCGATTTGACGAATGGCATCCTCGGGGAGAATTTTTTGAATCTTATCGAGTACGGTCCAGCGCTCCTGATTGAATGGGGTTTCTTGCAGCTGTGTCATGGACTGAAGGGCAAACAAAATGGTTAGAATTTCTCTGGGATTCAGCTGTAAGGGGGCAAGATGAAACCCCTCCATAATGCGAAAGCCCCCGCTTGGCCCTGTTGTGGCATACAAAGGAATGCCGATCTCCGAGAGTGACTGCATATCTCGTAAAATAGTTCGCTTGGACACTTCAAACTTGTCCGCTAGCGATTGCGCGGTTTCCTGCCGCTGCTGAAGAGCCATAAGAATAGCAAACAGCCTGTCCATACGCTTCATGATGCACTGACCCCCATTCACACTTGTAGCCAGAGTATAGCATAGGATTAGTGACATCTAGTCTGTCACCAATAAAGTGGATGGTCCTATTTTTCGTTTCTTTCTATCTTTGGCCCTTTTTATAGTACAATTAAAAATGATTGTCCGAGTATCACGCGCGTCATGCAGAGGAGACAACTCATATGAAACTAGTATCGTGGAATGTTAATGGTCTAAGGGCTTGTGTAAATAAAGGCTTTAACGACTACTTTAAAGAAACGAATGCCGATATATTCTGTATTCAAGAAACGAAGCTGCAGGAAGGCCAGATCAATCTGGACCACGGCGGGGAATATTCGCAGTATTGGAATTACGCGATTAAGAAAGGCTATTCGGGGACAGCTGTGTTTACTAGAATCAAACCAATTTCAGTACGGTATGGTCTGGAAGAGGATTCTGAGCCTGAGGGACGGGTGATCACCCTTGAGTTTGATTCCTTCTATCTGGTCAATGTATATACGCCCAATGCAAGGCGCGATCTGTCCCGCTTGGCGCTTAGACTGGAATGGGAAGACCGGTTCAGAAGCTATCTTCTGCAGTTGGATGCGCAGAAGCCCGTTATTATTTGCGGTGATTTGAATGTCGCCCATCAAGAGATCGATCTGAAGCATCCTAAACCCAATAATGGGAATTCTGGCTTTACTGTTGAAGAACGCGGCAAGATGACGGAGCTGCTGGATGCCGGGTTTATTGATACTTTCCGGCATTTCTATCCGGAGCAGACAGATGCTTATAGCTGGTGGTCCTACATGCCCAAAGTTAGAGAGCGGAACGTCGGATGGAGAATTGACTATTTTCTCGCCTCCTCCAGACTGAGCCCGTTATTGTCCGATGCACAAATTGATCACCAGATCATGGGCAGCGACCATTGTCCTGTTATTCTGAATATGGCAGAGATAATTGCATAATCCCTATATAACAATAGCGGCCGGATACCCATTAGGTGGGGTACCGGCCTATTTTCTTAATTATTTGCTGTCTGCACGATGCTCGTTAAGAAAGGTTATAATAGCTGGTCCTACCTTTGCCGGCATCTCTGCATGCGGGTAGTGCCCCGCTCCGTCAACAAGGAGCAGCTCACCATGCAATTGCTCCTTCAGCCACTTCGCCTCCGCCTCTGGTTCCTCAAAATCAGGATCCTTCGTCCCCATCACTATAAACGAAGGCGACTTCACATCGTCTAGTCTAGCCTCGATATCAGCTTTGGATGCCGCAATCATCTTCTTCAGAGCGGAGAAGCGGCCGGATTCACGCATATTTGCTTTCACAATGCCTCCATAAGCCGAAAGATCAGAAGGCGGTGCTGTAGGATACAATGATTTGTAATACATACTCCATATCGATTGTCCCCAAGGTCCGGCAAAGCTCAAACGAATGGTGAGGTCATCCATAAATGATGAAGAATGGTCGCGAGCAAAAGTATCAATAAGCACCTGACCAACGATGAGCTCCGGCGCTTCGGCTGCGGCCCATACGGCCGAGCCTCCTGCCATGGATGTACCGATAACAAAGGCTGAGCCCGCATTTAGGTTCTTAGCGAGTGCGACGATATCAGATCCAACAGCCGCTGCAGAGTAATCAGACCAGCCAACACTCGATTCCCCATGCCCGCGCACATCCATAGTCACGACACGATAGCCAGCAGCGGCCAATTGCGGTGCGAGAAAGCGGTATTCCTGGCGTAAATCACCCATTGATGGTACACAGATAACAAGCGGGCCCGACGTTGCGCTGTCATCATAGGCGATTATTCCATCAGGCCGCTGCAAGTACTGGGTCGGAAGCGCCTGTTCACCGCTCGCCGCAAGACTGTTTGGAAGCTTGCCTGTCGGCGTTATTGTCCCATCTAGCCGGTCAAGCACAAAGGGAAGGATTAGATAGAGGAATACGACTAAGGATAGGAGGATACCCAGTGTAATCTTTAAACCCTTACTCGAAACCATACGTCTCCAGAGCGAAGCAGGAACTGTGGATCTTTCTTGCATTGGGCTCATTTCAACAACCTCACTTCTCATAATAACTCTTTATCATGCCACTCTGTAACCAACGGTTAGTAACCTATGGTTATAATATAACCATCGTTCTATATCCTGTCAACCCTTTTCTCTACCCAAATCTCAATAGCTTGTCGTTTAGCAAAGCGATACGGGTCCAGGAATAACAATAAGAGCTTAAACAGTTGGTTTAAGAGACACCAACACCAAAATAATAAAAGCCAAGCTGAATCATCCGCTGCTTATCATAGATATTTCTAAAATCAAAGAAAAATGGAGCTTTTAAGCCGCTTTTCAATCGTTCCAAGTCCAAGTTTCTAAATTGATGCCACTCCGTTACAATAATAACACCGTCACAATCTTCAATAGCCTCGTATTCATCCATACAATAACGGATGGACTCCACATCAGTAAGTACATGCCTTCGCCTCGTGCATCCCTATCGGATCATACACGTTTAAGGTAACGCCTTTTTTAGCAAGCTCTCTAATGATCGTTAGGGATGGAGCATCCCGCATGTCGTCCGTTTTGGGTTTAAAGGTTAGCCCCAGGACGGCTAATTTTTTCCCTTCAAGCTCTACGATAGCTTCTTCTATTTTCTGAACCATTTTCAACTTTTGGATGTCATTAACTCTTATTGTAGCTTCAACTAATTGCATAGGCGAGTCATACTCCCTGCCGATATGAGCCAGTGCATGCGTATCTTTAGGGAAACAGCTGCCCCCATATCCAGGGCCAGGGTGAAGGAATTTCGAGCCGATTCGGCCGTCTTTACCAATGGCGTTCGCTACCTGCTGTACGCTCGCCCCTACTTTTTCGCATAAATTGGCAACTTCATTAATAAACGATATTTTCATTGCAAGGAATGCGTTATTTGCGTATTTAATCATTTCTGCGCTTTCGATATTCGTATAGATGAAGGGAGTTTCATTGAGATAGAGGACACGATACACGTTCTTCATGATCTCTTTTGCTTTCTCCGTTTCAGCACCAATTACAACCTTGTCTGGGTGAGTAAAGTCATAGATCGCCGTACCTTCACGCAGAAACTCGGGGTTCGATACGACATCAAAATCAATGTCCTTCCCTAATTCCTTTAGTTTCTGGGCAATAGCTATTTTCACTCTCTGCCCCGTACCGACAGGAACCGTACTTTTGTTGATGACTAGTTTGTACCCGTTCATATGGGTAGCGATTTGCTCTGCAACCGTCATAACATATTTCATATCGGCGCTTCCGTCTTCTTGGGGAGGTGTACCAACCGCAATGAAAATAGCCTCCGCATTATTCACGGCTTCTGCCATGTTGGTTGTAAAATGTAGTCGTTTGTATTGTACATTGCGAATGACCATTTCCGTTAATCCCGGTTCGTAGATCGGTATCTTCGCCTTTTTTGAGGTTATTGATTTTTTCTTCGTTCATATCCACGCAAACCGTATCCATTCCAAAGTCGGCTAAGCAAGTTCCAGTGACTAATCCGACATATCCCGTACCGATTACCGCTATTTTATGCATTAAACACCTCTAATTTCTTCTTATTATTCTAACTGTTTGGCAAATTCGTCATTCGCTGATGTCTTTTTCTCATGTTAGTTAGTATACAATGCTCGTTCTTATTAAATAGCGTTCCCGATTACATTAACATAAAATGGTCTTTCTTACATCGTTGAAGTCCTTGACTCTTTTCATGAATTTATACATTATTTCGTAAAAATCTACCGCGGTTAGATCGCGATAATAATACAAAATAACGGCCGAATCTGATCGCACAAAAAGAAGCCATACCGAATTCGGCAGGCTTCCCACTTGGTACGATTTTATTTAGCTTCTAGCGTCAGTCTGCGGATCATAGCAATCCATATAGTGCTGTGCGTGTATTTCGATCCATCTAGACTCTCGCCTATCCCCTTCTGAATCCGAATAGATTCCCTCACAATCGCACTTTAGATCATTGTCCCCTCGTTAACATTCATGTATATTAATTATAAGAATATAAATCAGGGTGGAACATTATGAAAATCGATATTTCGCAGCACTCACTGCCGGTCTATGAAGCTCTGGCAAGCAATGTACGGATCGAGATGATCCGATTGCTGTCCAAGAAATCAATGAATGTCAAAGAATTGGCGGAAGCGATGCATCTCAGCAGCGCCATCATGACGATGCACGTCAAGAAGTTGGAGAGAGCCAGCATCATCAAGACTGCCATGCAGCCCGGCAAAGGAGGCGCGAGGAAGATCTGCACGCTGGTAACCGACAGCATAGAGATCGCATTCCCGCCCAAAATTGATTCGGTCGCACGGGAATGTCATGTTACGGAGGTGTCTGCCGGACACTATACGGACTTCGAGATCACACCGACATGCGGACTTGCGTCGACCGTCAAAGTTATCGGGACGTTTGATGAACCCCGGTGCTTCTTGGAGCCGGAAAGAGTCAACGCGAAGATTCTATGGTTCGGACAAGGCTTCATTGAATACAGATTGCCTAATTATTTGATGAAGAACGAAGAACCAATAGAGCTGGAGATTTCTATGGAGATCTCGTCGGAAGCACCTTTTGCCAACGACAATTGGCCTTCAGACATCACGTTCTCCCTCAACGGAAATACACTTGGCACTTGGACGAGTCCCGGTGACTTCGGCGGCGGCCAGCGTGGAAGGTATACACCCGATTGGTGGTGGGGCGAGATCAACCAGTACGGCTTACTCAAAGTACTGAAGATCAATGGCGATGGTACCTTCATCGACGGGAACCGGATTTCGAATGTCACGCTAAACGACCTGCAAATTACCCAGAAGCAGTGGACGTTCCGCATCGCCGTGGAACAGGATGCCGCGAACGTTGGCGGGTTCACACTATTCGGTTCCGGGTTCGGCAATTATAACCAAGATATCGTCTTCAAACTCTATTACGAGAGACAGAATACCAATGAGATAACGGAATAAAGTCAGAAGCCCTGCGATCCTTTCGGATCGCAGGGCTTCTTGTATGTCCACCTATTTGCTTGTAAGCTTCTTACCCCATACGGACTCACCTTTAGTGTTAAGTCCTGTGAAAATAAGTGTCTGCTTGCCAAGCTCCCAATCCCATGATGCCAGAACCTGAACATCGATTGTCTGCGCAGGCTTGCCATTCACGGCGGGCCAATCCAGCGTGACCGTATGATCCCCATCGAACGTCCATTTACCTTGCCCATCCGAAAGATCCAGCTTCCCTTCGGCCTGCAGTGTCATCCGCTCGGAAGTTACTTGTCCATCGATATATTTCTCCTGCACCACAGTCTCCCAATCTCCCGGCAGCACGGATTCGGGGAGCTTCTGTACCTGTTCACCTGCGAACCGTTCCGGCGATACGACCGGCCACCCGTCCTTGGTCCATAACATCTTGCGGACATGCAGGTACATCCAGTTCGGATCCGATTCGGGACGGGCATGGTGGATCAGATAGGTCGCATCTCCGGTTTGCAAGACCGAATTATGCCCTGGTGCAACCCAGCCCTCGCCTTCGTCGAACCGGTAGCCGCCGATTAGCTTATTGCCGACTTCGAACTGCGGCTGATAAGCGGTATCGAGCAGGCTGTTTCCATTCATGTCCAAGTACGGCCCTGTTATGGACTCCGAACGGCCGACGCGGACGTTGTAATCCTGCGATAAGGAATCGAACGAAACGAACAAGTAGTACTTTTTGAAATTAGGGTCATAGATGATGTAAGGGGCTTCAACCGCTCCCGCTTCCGTCCTGGAATCACGCGCAGCAATTTTCGTACCGAAGCCCTGCTCCTTCAGCTTGCCTGTTGCCGGATCGAGCGGCGCGGTATAAATTCCGCCAAAGAATGATCCGTAAACAAACCACAAGCTGCCATCCGAGTCTGTAACGATGTTTGGATCAATAGCGTTCGGCTCGTCGCCTTCACCTGTCTGGATGACTACGCCTTGGTCTGTCCAGGGGCCTTCGGGAGAAGCTGAAGTCTCGACCCCGATGAAAGAACGGTTTGAACCAAAATTAGATGCCGCATAATACAGGTAGAAGATGTCACCGATTTTTTTGATGTCTGGCGCCCATAGGTTAGTCGCGCCGGTCCAGGCCGCAGCCTCCTTCGGAACGCCGTCCAAAGCATAACCGACCCAATCCCAGTGGATAAGATCCTTTGATTTGCGCACCATGATGCCAGCTTTAGCTGGGCCGCTGACCTTGACGTCAGTAGAATACAAATAATACGTATCCCCTTCTTTTAGAATAGAAGGATCATGCACATTACTGATATGCCACTCATGTTCATTATTCATGTTTGCTGTATCGAACATCGGGCTTACATTGTCAATGTAAATAAATGAATATTAATATAAACGCTAATTTTATTAAAGCGCATCCGGTACAGGCTTACCAAACACCGGCATGCCATCTGCATCCCAACGAATAACCTGCGCACGCATGTGACGGTTTGGATCGTACAGCGGGTCGCCTTCGATTTCCTTATAATTGCGGGCATGGTAAATGAGAATGTCCGTCTCCCCATCTTCCCCTATTGTGAAGCTATTATGCCCAGGTCCGTATTGTCCTGATTCCTCATCTGTCCCAAATACAGGAACAGGTGATTTGTGCCAATTCGCAGGGTCCATCAAATCGCTATTTTCATCAGCCCACAGCAAGCCCATGCAATAGTGATGGTCCGTCGCGCTCGCCGAGTAACTAATGAATACCCGCCCATTGCGTATGATGACAGCCGCTCCCTCATTAACAAGATACCCGATTTTCTCCCACTCGTAATCCGGCTGAGTTAGACAAACTTGAGGTCCTTCAATTGTCCAAGGGCTGGCAAGGGGCGCCATGTACAAATTTGAATTGCCATAGATGGCGGGGTCTTTCTGAGCCCATACCAGATATCGTACACCGCGGTGCTCAAACGTCGTTGCATCCAATGAAAAAGACTCCCAATCGACGATAAGCTGCCCTTTCTCAATCCACTCACCCTCCAGCGGATTCGCTGAGGCGTTCTCAAGGACGAACATACGATGATCAAACATTCCATCGCTTGTCTCGTCCGCTCTGGCAGCGGCAAAATAAATGTACCACTTATCATCGATGTAATGAATTTCCGGTGCCCAAATATTCTTGCTCATCGGCCCTATATCATACTTCCGCCAACAGATAACCGTCTCTGCTTCCGCCAACCCCTGAATGGTAAGGGATCTTCTTAGTTCTATCCGATCGAATTCCGGAACTGAAGCAGTAAAATAATAGTAACCGTCGCTATGCTTATAAACCCACGGGTCTGCCCGCTGCAGAACGACCGGATTGCGGTATTCCTGCTGAATTGCAGGCTGTTCTTGTAGACTCATGCTGTATCCTCCATTTCAATCATTAATGTTTGTATTATTATTAGTACATTTATTAATAATACATAGCAAGCCGCCATCCTGCAATAGGTAAGCGCTATTTTTTTGAAGCAATATATTACCTATCTGCGTTCTTCTATTTAATCAAGAAAGCACGACTTGCAGTGAGTTCGTCGCATCTATATGCCAAATTCGTGGCCGAGACGCCATCAAGCTACTGAATCCAGCAGAGGATTTAGTATTTCCAGCTCCTTTTAGTGTAATGACCAATTGACAATATGTATGTTATAAGTTACATTATGTACATAATACTTTACTGGAAAGTAAAGGTTAACGTACAGGAGGAGCCAACCATGTCCTATCAAGAGAAAAGAAATGTCGTGTCTTTAATCAGCACCTTACTGATTTTTGGATTTTATTGTTTGTATGTGTATCAAAAGTACGAAGCAGGGAGCATCGATTCGACAGATACCTACCGCTTTTGGGGGACCGTCATCTTGATCTTAATCCCTGTGTCAATCGCAGCGAAAATCATCATTACCATTGTATTCAATATCATCTACAGAATAACGACTAAAGAAGTTGAACCTTCATTCGCCGATGAACTAGACAAATTAATTGAATTGAAAGCCACAAAAAATTCTCATTATGTGTTTACTCTTGGTTTTCTGCTGGCGATGGGGTCGCTGGTCATGGATATGCCGCACTCTGCGATGTTCATCATTCTTATTCTCTCAGGGTTTGTATCAGAGCTGGTTGGAACTGTCACACAGCTCTACCTTTATCGGAAAGGAGTCTAAGATGGGCAAATTTCTTATTAGCAATAACATTCGGAAATTACGTTTTAACCATAATGAAATGACCCAACAACAATTGGCAGAAAAAGCGGGCGTGACACGACAAACCATCGTAGCCCTCGAACAAGGAAAATACTCCCCTTCTCTGGAACTGGCTTTTCGCATCGCTCTTGTCTTCAACACACCGTTGGAAGAAGTATTCTTTATCGAAAATAAGGAGGAATTGTTATAAAAGCGATCGTGTGTGCAAATTATGGAACGCCGGAAGTGCTTCAGCTTAAAGAAGTTGAAAAACCTACTCCCAAGAACAATGAAGTACGGATAAGAATACATGCAGCAGCAGTTACACCTTCGGACTGCGCCTTTCGAAAGGCAGACCCCTTTATGATCAGATTTATTTATGGTCTCAGAAGGCCCAAATATACGATATTAGGGGTTGAGCTGGCTGGGGAAATTGATTCAGTAGGCAAAGATGTAAAGTTATTTAAGAAAGGGGACCAGGTCTTTGGTATAAGTCCGAATAGCTTTGGTACTTATGCCGAGTACATGTGTTTGCCCGAAGACAAACCGGTGTTTATAAAACCAGCCAATGCGACCTATGACGAGGCGGTAGCAATCTGCGACGGGGCATTAACTTCCTTGATTTTCCTCAGAGATGCTGCGAAGATTCAACACGGGCAAAAGGTTCTTATCAATGGCGCTTCAGGCGCAGTAGGTGCTTATGCGGTACAGCTTGCCAAAACCTTCGGTGCAGAAGTGACTGGAGTATGCAGCACCAAAAATGTAGAGTTGGTGAAATCTCTGGGAGCCGATAAGGTCATTGATTATACCAAGGAGGACTTTACCCAAGGCGGTCAAACCTATGACATTATTTTCGACGCGATAGGCAAGCGTTCGTTTTCACAATGTAAAGGCTCACTAAAGCAAAGAGGGATCTATCTCTCCACTGTCCCTGCGCTGGGCACTATGCTTCAAATGTTATGGACTTCAAAGTTCGGCAGTAAGAAAGCAATATTTACGGCTTCAGGGTTAAAGCAGAATAAAGAAAATCTAGTCTTCCTCAAGGAGCTTTTTGAGGCGGGGAAGATAAAATCAGTCATCGATAGACGCTATCCAATGGAACAGATTGCCGAGGCTCACAGGTACGTGGAGACAGGACGTAAAATGGGGAATGTGGTCATAACTATGCAATAAATGAAAAGGTGAGATGCGGTTTATCGTACACCAAATTGGCCGGCAGCTGCTCGGAAGAGTGGCTCTGCCGGCCTTTTTTATGTATACCCAGAGGGGATTAATCTTCGTTCCATATTTTCCACGGAGCATGATCAGAGATCCACAAATTCTCCAAATAATGCTTATCTCTCACCGTATCCATACACTCCCAAAATCCGCCATGCTGGTAGGACATTAATTGCCCGTGATCCGCTAAACGGGTCAGTACATCCCTCTCCAGCACTTCTTCGTCCCTGCTCACATAATCAAGCACACCAGGCTCAAAGACAAAAAATCCTCCGTTAATCCAGCTCTCTGTCTCCAGCTTCTCCTTAAACTTGACGACCTGCTCCCCTTCCAAGTCAACCGTGCCGAATCTTGCTTTAGGCCGAACAATCGTAACGGTAGCCAGCTTGCCATGTGATTTATGAAATTTCAATAGCTGCCTCAAATCGATATCACTTACCCCGTCCCCGTAGGTGGCCATAAAGGTATCATTCCTCAGATGATCTCTCAATCGGTGCAATCGTCCGCCAGTCATGCTGTGTAAACCCGTATCAATAAGATGAACGTTCCAATCATTCTTTTTACGCTTCGTCACTTCAACAGCCGACCTCGACATATCAATAGAAAAATCATTTTGCAAGTACGTGTAATTCAAAAAATACTGCTTAATAACCTCTGACTTATACCCTAGCGCAACGATAAACTCTTTAAATCCGTAAGCATTATAACCATTAATAATATGGCATAAAATCGGGATGCCTCCAATTTCGACCATTGGCTTCGGCTTGACAACCGTTTCTTCACCTAATCGAGTACCGAATCCGCCAGCAAACAGGACGACTTTTGTCAAATGGGATCACACCTTTCAAGTTGCTGGTTACATGATAGGAAGAGTTCTCATCATCATTCATTTCCCATCCTTCTTTTCTCGATTATGACCAGCGCGTCTGTCATGGGGTATTTGAAGCCATAGTTCGTGGTAATTAACTGTCGATCTGTATATGATTCGGTTACTTGTAAATCAGGAGGCAAATGTCGCTTGATGTGTTCTAGGAAAGATTTCGTTGTATATCTCCATATGACACCGTCCATCGTAGAATTGGCCATATAAGCTTCATGAACGGGTCCCTCTTCGGCTTCGGGCAAAGAAACAAGATCTAGGATGATTATTTTCCCTTGATCTCGAATCAATCTTGCGCATTCCCTAAATGTTTTTTTCGTGCCCCGCACATGATGAAAACATCTTGAAAAGAGAATATAATCAAAGCTTTTATCAGGAAGCGCTACTTTTTCAATGCTAGAATGAAGGTAGCTATCATAGCGTTTTTTCCTTTTGCCATATTGCAAGGCATTAATATTGGAATCTAAATTAACAAAATTGATCTGCTTTTTTCTTTTTTTGAAGTACGTATTCAGCAGCCCCGTACCGCAGCCGACCTGTAATACATCTCCCTTAATTTCATCAGGAAACAACTTATATACCCCGCTATGGAGTGGGAAATTCACAAAATAAATCATCATATCATAGAGAATCGGGTATTTTTCATTCAATTGAACAAACTTACTTCTATAAAGAGGATTTTTTTTGACTTTTCTCTTAAAATCAACCTTTACCACAAAGTAAATAGGATATAAGAGCACAAAGAAGATTAGATAAGACAATTTGACGAATCCGATAGCGAATGGATTATAAGGTGCTTTCATTTCAATACCGCCTTATCATGACATTATTTTTACGATAAAAAATATCTGCCGTCAATAATTTTTTTGTTACCCGCTTTGCTTCTCAAATCTTTAAATTCGTCCCACGCGGTTAATAAAACGATCGCATCACACTGATCCAACACATCCTGCAATTGCTCCGCATACGCAATAGGCAAGCTGTAACTGGCTTGAAAGCTGTGATTCGCTTTGGGGTCATAGGCGATAATTTGATTATAGCCCTTAGCAAGTAACTGCTCGATAATATCCTTTGATGCAGCGCCCCGCACATCATCGCTTTCGGGCTTAAAAGAAAGCCCTAGTATACCTAATGTTCCCTCTTTCTCTACCTGTTGTTCTACTTGATCGACAATAAACCTTTTTACCTTCGCATTAACATGGACGACTTCTTTTAGCAGTGTCGGCGCATATCCGTTCTCCTCGGCAGTATGTATCAAAGAATCGATATCTTTGGGGAGACAATACCCGCCAAAGCCGCATCCTGGATAAACATAACCTGCCATGGGCGCCGGACTTCCTATCCATCTCTTGTCTGTTTTAACAATTTGAAAAGCCTGTTTAATATCAATATCTTTGACGGCACCCGCGATCATCGACATTTCGTTTGCGAAACTTATCATCGTTGCCAACAAACTATTAGACATATATTTGATAAATTCCGCATTAATAAACGTAACTTTATGAATCGGGACATGAAAACCAGCATATAATTGTTCCATAATTTGGCCACTCTGCGGATCACTTACCCCTACTATAATCCGATCGGGTTCTACAAAATCAAGCCAAGCCATCCCTTCTCTTAGAAACTCCGGATTATTCGCTAAACCAATTTGCTTGCCGATGGTAAATCCTTTTTTTTCGATTAAATCGATCATATGACGATCTGTTGTTGTCGGGGGAACTGTGGACTTAATGACCAATGTTTTATAGCTTGATCCATCGATATATTGCAATGAATCGCACACTGCATTAATTAACGGATTAAGATCCGTTTTCCCTGTATCGTCACTCGGTGTTCCAATGCAATAAAAGATAATCTGAGCACGATCGATCGTTTCTTTTAGATCTTCTGAAATGAAAAATTTCGTGCCCGTATGTAATTTTAATTTGTCCTGCAAATAGGGTTCAAAGAAGGGAATATCGCCATCTTGCAGCTGTTTCCGCTTCGCCTTGTCCCTATCATACCCATACACCTTATGACCGGTTTTATCTGCGAGTCCGAGCGCAGTAGTCAGCCCAACAAAGCCAAGACCAATGACAGCGATCACGATGGAGTTCTCTCCTCCTTCAGATGCTGCAGAAATTTACGTACCCCTTCATAAACTTCAATCGATGGATTGAAGTTTAACATCCGTTTTGCTTTGGATATATCCGGGCAGCGTCGTGCGGGGCTGTCTATCAAATAATGGTGATCATCGGATTCCACGAACTTTATTTCGCCCGTATAACCCCAAATTTCCTCACCTGCTTGACGATAAATAGCTGCCAGCTCGTTCATTGTGATTTCCGGTTTATCCATACCGATGTTAAAGTAATCGAATGTAGAATGAACCAACACCTGTAAATACCCGATTATGGCATCGGTAATATAGCAGAACGTTCTGGTAGGCGTTCCGTCCGAATGAATAATAATATCTTCGTTACGAATGATTGCGCCTGCTAAATCCGCCGGTATCCGTTTGTCTCCCAGCCTCATTCCCGGACCATAGTTGTTAAACGGCCTTACGATTCGAATGGGCATATCAAATTTATTCGCATATACATAGCATAAAGTTTCACACATTCGTTTGGACTCGTCATAACAAGCTCTTGGGCCGATTGTTGCAACGTTGCCGCGATAATCTTCAGACGTCGGTATAAACTCCGGGAATGGCTCCCCGTAAATTTCACTGCTTGAGAAAAACAACAGGCCCTTCAATGGATGTGTACAATAGTAATCTAATATCTGTTTCAAACCCAAAACATTGGCCTCAATCGTTTCAATCGGGTATTGTCGATAAAAGGTAGGCGAGGCAATCGAAGCCATATGTATAAAATAGTCGACCTTCTGAAAACCCGGCATATCGCTTATAGAATCCTTAGCGATATCGAAGGAATATAAGTGAATATTTTCATATTCTTGCGCTAATGTCTCCAGCCACTCCGGCTTGCCTAATATAAAATTATCGACCAGGATAAGCTTTTGAACCTGCATGCCATATTGATTCAAGGATACAAAATAATTCGTTAAATAAAACCCCAGAAACCCTGCGCATCCTGTTATCACGATGGTTTTGTCCGCAAACAAATGATGACTTGGGAATTGATCGAATATGTACTTCATATCATCCTCAAAAATGGACTGGTTTCTCATACCTATCATCCCCGATCCCACCAAAGCTGATTTTTTTGGCCCACCCACTACTATTGCAAACTGCTGTTTGAGCTTTTCTTTCGTTCCAATGAGTCTGATAATGGGAGGTTCTGTTTCCTCCCGGACAGCACCTCAGGAAAAAATGACACTCCATGCTTGCTTGATAGTTTTATATACCATGCAGATAAAGAACACTGCACTTGGAACAGGCAGGTGTTAGTCCGCCATTATTAATGATATCGCGGATTTTATCGTAAGCTTCGGAATCCCATACTTCCTTCAAGCCGCTTTCGTTCAAGCTCCCTGGAGAAAATTCCGAGAAGAACTTACATGCCATGACCTGTCCGTCCGGAGCGATATCCATGCGTGTGGACAACGCCAAACAATTCGTACCGCAGCGGCTCGTCATTTCATCTCCGTGAATGAACTCCTCTATTTCATCAAAATCAAGTCCTGGTTGATATCTCACTCGGATGTTCCACAGCCGTTCATTAATTCTTTTCAGTTCACTGGTTAAATCACCTAACTTGTCTGGATTAAATTGATATTTAAAGGCATGCCAGCTGCTGATGTTTTTTTCATCCAGCTTTTTTAACCAAGAGAAATGTTCTATAAAATATCGATCCATGGCAGAGGATGTTTCCTTAGAGATGTACCATGGAAAACAGAGAATGACCAAATCAATCCCTTTTTTCTCAAAAAACTCAAGCAAATCATACATATGATCCACCAAGTTTTCGTTGATTACGGTATGGATTGAAATTCTTCCCTTATAAACACCCTCTTCTCTTAATTTCAATAGATGATCGATTTGATCCATGGTCTTCTTGAAAGTCCCTTTCCCGCGAATAATGTCATGTTCTTTTTCAAAACCTTCCACGGCGATAAGCAAATCTAAATTTTCGGAAATTTTTATAATTTTATCAATATGTTTGTCAATTAACAGCGCATTCGTACAAATGACCGTTTCTCGAGGGTCCTCTGCCATCATATCTGCAATTTCTCCAAACTGCTTATGAAAGAGGGGTTCGCCGCCCCAAAGATACAGTCTGGATTTAGCGCTTTTTGTTTCATCGAGAATTTTCTTGAAAATCCGGATATCCAAATCTCTATTCTGTTCAACAAGCTCCATATTGTGGTGATACCCATCATCATTCCACTGAAAACAATGAATACAACGCAAATTACACCGATTCGTTAGTTTAATCCCAATGGATTGAGGCAGCTCCGTTTTATATTTGGAGTCCTCGCTTTTATTTTTTTCCCTGTATGGCATAGCTACATTTTTAATGGTTCTTTTCAGCAGTTTAAACTTGGCTTCATCCATTTCCACTCTGCTTTTAGGCTGCATAAATTCACCTTCCTATCCTAAATTAGTTAAGCTCTCATCGTTATAAAATAGACAGCATCCTGTGCAGATAGGCAGCAAGTTTTTCTTTAAATATTTTCGATATTCCTTATATTTGGCCCCGGTCCAAATTTCCAGCAGGCTCTGTTCATAAATGTTGCCTAGCGATAAATCATAATAAGCATGGCAGGAGGTAACATCGCCTCTGGCATTCACTTCCGTACTAAACCATGGGTAGATGCATCTCGTCTTCACCGTCGACATACTCCGTGCATTTGCACTGAAATATTTTCTCAGATTCTCGGCGCTCACATCTTTGGGGTAATGGTTTAAATAAATATGATTCCGCGCGCAATATTCAATGATTCGCGTTAACTGCCGCTCTAATTCCGCATAATCGATCTCATCGAATTCCGTTAGTTTCCTTACAAACCCCTGCGCCATCGGCGCCTCGCCTACACCAAACTTATCGCTAATGAAATGAGTATATTGCTCATGCATCTCCTCGGTAATAAAAGCCTGAAGCTCCATACTGAAGTAATCGATTTTATTTAAATCAATGCTTTCAAAGAAAAACTTCTCTAAGTACCTGTAATTTATCGGTGTAACTGTTAAGGCAATACCGATTTGCGGCTTCTTAGTTCCACTCGCTTCCCTTACTTCGAATAATTTATCTATGCCATCCATTGCTTTTTGAAAGACACCCTTACCTCTTTGTGAATCATTGATTTCTTCCGGTCCATCTAAGGAGACCCACAGCCGAATGGGCTGAGCTTCAACAATCATTGCCGCATGCTTGGCAAGAAGGGTGCCATTAGTCGGAAATGAAACCGTACTTCCACTTTCTTTAATCGCAGCTAGTACTTCCTTGATCCATGGATACAACAAGGGCTCTCCGCCGAATAAATCATAGTGTGGTTTAGCGGACTTACAGTCTTCAATAATTTGCTTAATTGCAGACAATTCCAGCTGCTTAAGCTCAGGTTTTTCTTTATAGGCGCCGCTTTCACCCCATTCGTAACACATCTTACAGCGAAGATTACAGCTTTCAATCACCTGCAGCCAAATCCATTTGGGTAAATTGGTTGAACTATCCATAAATCCCCTCCATAAAATAATCTACATAATTTGTGCAAGATTCTTTTTGTTGAAGGAGCCTATGATGGATAACTTCTAATTCGTCCAAGGAATACCCGCTTTTTTCCCAATCCTCATACAGAATGCCAAGACCATACGACAACCACAGTTCAGCGTTTTTTTGTTCATGTTTTCCGAATGACTCTAGAATAATGATTGGCGTTGCCGAAGAAAGTGAATCCATTAATGTCCCCGCACCGGGCTTGCTAATTATTCCTTTCGCCCCTTTCAGCACATCATATAATTTATGATTCTGGAGCTTATTCGTAAATTCCGGGACTACATCACGTTTCATTTCGCTAAAAGGCGGCAGCTGATGCTTGCCATTGACCCCTTTATCCCACGCACTCCAGGAAGGATCGTTCATGTAAAACCGATGGTTCGGATTGGAAGCTTCCGTTTCGCTGTGATCGTAAGCAACAATATCCAAATGAATACCTTGATTCTCTAATTCAGGGATCTTACTTTGGTACGTTCCCATCCCCCATCCTCCACCATGAATAACAAATCGCTCGGACCGTTCTCCATAAGGAATAATTGGTTCTTCCGTAACGTTTATTCGATAATTAATCGATTGCGCTATGGAATCGTAAAGCCATATTTCACGGTAATGGTGGACATAATCAGGATTGAATTTCATTAAACTGCTCCAAGAAGGGGAGCGATCAGAGTCAACGTAGAGGAGATGGACATTTAATGGATATTCCACTTGTTCTCTTAACATATCTAAGATATAAACCCAATGACCGGATAGGACAATAAAATCCTGCCGCTTCTCCTGTTTCCATTGCTCAATTAAATCAGCAATCTGATTGATCGCTAAACTATTGCGGATATCATTTGGAATTCTTGCAGACAACAGCGCCACTTTAAAATTAGCATGGTACGTTTGACGGCTGTCATGAATCTTATCTTTTTTATCTTTCTCGATAAAATTTTCGAACACAACAACCTCGGTTGCAACCTCTCGGTTATTTAATTGATAATCCAGAATTAATCCAGGGATGTAGAATCCCAAACCAAATCCGGAACATAGGATGGTTACTTTGCGATTGCTCAGCATATGACCTCCTAATTGTAAATTTTGTAAGCATGCATAGAAAAGCAGCTGCGTACTTGTTCATTTAACATTTTTTTCTCTTCCTCATCCTTACTTACAAGCGAATAATAGAGTCTTCCTTTTGCTGCCTTCTTGATCTGCTTATTTATTTCCAGCGTGTTGGCGCTCAAAGGGAAAATCCCTTTTCTAGTTCGCAAGGAATATAACAGGCCTTCCTTTTCCAACGTGTTCAGCAGCTGTTCATAACTGAAATTCGGATCCTCATTCGATACGGACAAAAAGCTTAAATTGCCCTTTAATTCGTGGCGTTGAAGATATCGATCCACTTGATGCTTAATCAAACTCATCGATTTCCTCGCGTTTATCTCGATTAATGGAATTATTTCTCCATCCTCCAAAATCATCGAATCCACACAGACATGGCCGTAATAGCCGTCTTTAAACAACTCATTTGCTACTTTCTCCATCAGCGTGAAGTAATTTCCTTCTTCAAGAACCTGCATAAATGGTTGATCTGGCGTACATGATTCCGTATAGGCAAAGTCAACATTCAATAACTTATTCACTGCTAGAATAGTTATGACTCCATCGGCACTTATGTAGAATTGGCATGAAAAATCTTCCTTCTTGTTAAGTAAAGGTTCAAGAATAAACTGAGTGGTTTTGCCCTTCTGCTCCTGAGAAGCGATATAGGAAACGATTCGCTCCAATATCTGAATCGACGGAATAAGCAAATTACCTTTCCCAGAGACGCCAAACAAATCTTTAATCAAAAAATCTCCCGTACTCAGCAGCTTCTGGCCCATGAGCTGCAGTTCTTCACTGCTGTGAACAACTAGGCCTACATTACGAATATTCAGTCGATCCTTCATCTCATGCGAGTAAAACTTTGAATTCACCTTTTGTACCAATTTCAATCCCTGGCGATAAACATTGCAGGTTGTAGCTTTCACATACATTAGCCACGTACGGTAAAACTGCAAAAGGTTCAAGTATCGCCTGATCGCTTAATAACGGCTTCATTCGTGATCGGTCTTCCGACTCAAATAACAATTGAAACACACACTTGTCTTGTTCATTCTTTGGATCAAGGTCACATTCATTTCTTTCAAAATCGAAGCCAATTGATTGCAAATAGTGTTCATGAACGGGATTGAATGGCTTTCTAGTTATGACGGCATCACCTGGCTGGCAAAATAAAAACATCAGTTCATCCATAGCCGATACAATTCTCTGCGCATCCCGATCGGGGAAAAAAGGCAATTTTGAAAGTTGTGCATCACGCCAATACTGCTCTGCGTCAAACGTAGCGCAATAAACTCGTTTTTTGATACCATCCACTTATCACATCCCTCACTTTCTTTGATCAATAAAGTGAAGGAATTTATCAATTGAACCCAAATGAGACAAGTCAAATTCATCGAAGTCAATTTCCACTTCAAACTCATCTTCTACCTTGAGGATAAAATTAATTAATTGTAAAGAGTCCATTCCCGTCTCCTCGATAATGTCCGACTGTCCATTCAGTTTTTCAAGCAATGCGGGATCATTTTTTATTTCACTAATCATTTGGATAACTTGGTTAATCATCCTATCTCTCCTCGTACAGTATTTTTTGAAAACGAATATCCTTCATTTCGCGTATTTTACGCACGCGAAAATTGAAAGCGATTACATCTACTGCGAGTTAATCAGATTTCAAGTCATAGCTAATTTAGAAAATAATAAGAGGTCATTGGTCAATCTGTGTGGAGAATTGCAGGTGAGGTTATCCAAGATGTTGGGAGTAGATGTTGCTGAAGGCGGAATTGAAACATTTTGTATCATTTTAGTATAAATTATCATAAATCAGTCAAAGTTTCTACCCCCTATTTCAGTGATATATTCATAGTATTTATAGTGTTTCGAATTTGTCCATCATAAGGATAAACCATTAGAGGGCTATCAAAACAGGGCCGGCAACCACCCGGAATAGATGGTTATCGCCCCTATTTTATTGCGATCAAGTCCAGCCTTCAACTAGTCCCGGTAATAGGAAAGCACCCAGCAAACTCCGTTTCGGTCCGTGACAATGGCCAGCAATCCGTTGAACGGGGCCTCGTAAGCTTCCGTATTAATATGGCCGCCAGCTGCAAACTGTCCGTATACGCTGCGAAACCCTTCTTCCGTTTCGATCTTTAAAAAGACCCTTACATAATCGCCTTTCAATAACGGTTTCGCTGCTAACGCATCGGCAAACTTGATCGTAACGCCCCCTAGATTCAAATCCGCATTGAAGACCTCGTCCCCCTGTTTTCTCAAAATCTGAATCTCGCCGCCCAGAACGTCCTGGTAGTACTTAAGCTCCTCTTTACAATTTTCCACCACGATAAACGGACATGCCATGATCATGATTCCAGCCTCCTTAGTGTCATGCATTCATATTTGGAACACTAATTGTACTTGCATGGGTAATGCCTTCCTTGGTTATCAAACACAGATGGACACCCAACACTCAACGTTTCCATCCTACTGGCTCACATTGCGAAGCACCTTCTTCAGAAGGTCGAGCATGAGCATATACTCCTCGTCGGTAATGCCTTTTCGGGCAATGTTCTTGACGCGGTTCAATGCTTCTTGAACCTTCGGTACCACCGCCCTGGCCCGCTTCCGTCAAATAGAGCAGCTGGAAGCGCTTATCCGCGGGATCCGCTTCCCTTCGCACGTAGCCTTCGGCCTCAAGCTTCGCGATCGCCTTCGCGGTTGTCGTTTTATCAATGAGCAGCTCCTCGCTCAGCGCCTTCTGCGTGATCTGCTCTTGACCCGCGATAGCCATCAGAAAAATATACTGCCCGCTCCCGATTCGAAAAGGGGCCAATTCGGCAGCGATCAGAATCTGCATATGGCGATAAATGGCTGAAATGTATTTACCGTGCGATTCCACCGCACCAGCATCCTTTGATTCCTGGGTCCAATCCGCTTCCATTTTCACACCGCCTTAGATAGGATGTTATTGCAACTAATTGCAGTATATGCGAGATAGGATGTTATTGCAACTATTTTCTTCGAATTACTGATGTATGAATTAAGCGGTATAGACAGTTTAGGCCGGGACACCTCATGTGAGGAGCATCCCGGCCTTCTTCGTCCCCGATGCATATTCGGAAAGATCACTAATTGCCATTTTGAAGCCTGTCTCGACTTACTCTTGGCTCCCGAAGCACCATTTATTGGCCTTCTCACTCACGGGCGTCGTACATTTAAGTTATGAGTACCTTCAACGTATCGGCTTCTAGCGCCATATCCATATGGACCTTGATAATTTGCTCAAGCTGAGCAACGCTGTCTTGAAGATTTTTGTTTTGGGGATCGCCCTCTAGTTGAGCAACCAATGAAATGTACTTGGGTACTTCCCATATGCTTCGTAAAGCAGTGCCTATACAGTAACCATATCTAGCCTGTCCTTCATCACCCTGCCATCCCATATCCTTTAATCCCGCGATGTAGGCGTTAAATAAAGAATTTTGAAAAGCTCCATATCGCTCAGGCAGGATAATACCAAGGCTCATGTTCACACCAAACATCTTGGCAAGGTCTTCCCCGACACCTGATATACTCATGAATTGCCAGTCTATTAACACTAATCGATCGGGCTCTAAATCATTTTTAACTAGCAGCATATTCATTTGGCTCAAGTCTTGATGTGCTACCACACGCGGCAAACGTTCGAGAGAAGATAAGTTGTTTTCAATTTGATTATTGAAACCTTGAAACCATGGCCATATGCTTCGCACCTTATCCCTATGTAAACGGTGTAAGTAGTCTTCTGGACTTGGCGCATACATTCGGCTTGCTGTTGTCCATGACTTTAACCAGCTTCTGCATATCCATTCCTGTTTAGGTATTTCTTTTCCCATTAGATAAGCCCCATTAAAACGGCCTAGCTGACGAGCGATAAAGTCAAACTGCTCCTGAGAGTCCGCATACTGTCCTTTGATCCGTTCCATCCACAACCATATGGTACCGTCCTGCTGCTCTTCAATAAGATAACTCTTTGCAGCTTGAATTGAATCTGGAAGATCATCTAATAGCTTTGATTCAAAAATGAATGCTTCCCGGCGCCAGTAATTGTGATGCAGAGGTTCTTCTTTCTCTGCGCTATCGGGTTTAATAACTTTTAAAATGATGGACCATGGCAGCTGCTCATTCTTATTCATTACAAAACCATGCAGATGAAAGATGCCCGCTGTTGTGAAATTTGGTGTTTTATACCCTAAATTGTCACATGTAATCGTTACAAACTCTACCGCAGCTTTATCATAGATTCTTTGGAGACAAGCATAGAGTTGATCCATTTTGTTCTCTATAGGTAAACTTGTATTATTATGAACCAAGAACTCTAAACCCATAGAACCGCCCCTTAGATTTTTTTGGGTCATGCACGCCGGAACCATCACAATAGCCGATACTTGGAACACTTATGGGATCTGTACAGGATAACTTCACTGCTATGCCTTGAAATAAAATCGAATTACTTCCCACCAATTCACTCTTACTCTAGCACTTCACTAGCCACCTGCAAAAACTGCTCCTTGGTCAATATTTTGTCCCCATAACTTGTGAGAGTATAATAGGCATCCTGCTTTTCGTTATACCAATTTAGATATTGATAACTGACGCTTTCTTTATTTACGCTGTTATAGATAACTTCGGTCCCAGCTACCTTAATTTTGTCCACCTTATTATCTTGCTCCTGCTTCACATACATTTTCCCGCCATGCATAAGATTTACGGAAATTCCTATATGAGCTCTGCCCTTTGAATATGTTCCGCTTACAAATATCGGCTTAGACCATGGAACTGCCATCATGAACATTTTCTCTCCATTAGCAGCCTTGGACGCCATGGTAGTAAGCTCACTAAGCGTTTTCTGATAGAAGGAACCGCTTTTATCTGCATCAGTTGTCGGAAAATCTGGACTAACGATACCATACTCAAAAGTATATCCATTGGCGACTTTAGGGAGTTTAGGCGCCCCCGTACGTTTAATCTCCTCGGAAAAATCAGAATAGGAATGTATTCGATTCTCTTTATATTCAAATTGTAAGGTTGCCTCCGAGCTGCCCGAAACTCTTTTATCTTTTACATAATAAGCAATTAATTCACCTGGCTTGGCAAAATCCTGAGCTTGTTTTGCGTATTTATTATAAAATGTTGCCAAGCCTGCCTCCGCCTCGCTCGGCGCAACATACTGTACCTTGACCGTACCGGCTTTATTACGAATCTGTATATATTCTGATGCAGCATAAGCCGTCAAGGAGATCATTAGAATTAGAACAAATACACTTCCCATCGCTGTTGTACTTCTCATTGCCCCTCTCAAGAATGGACGACGGAAATCCCCTAGCTCGGTTATTCGTCCCATCACCTGTTCCAATATGTCTATCTCAGGAATACTCCCTTTATCTGTGGCAAGTCTTATATCTTGGTATTCATGGGAAATTTCTGATTTCTCCAATCGATCT
This sequence comes from uncultured Paenibacillaceae bacterium, assembly GCA_963793665.1. GTDB lineage: Bacteria > Bacillota > Bacilli > Paenibacillales > Paenibacillaceae > Paenibacillus_Z. Next base: position 214,751 of record CAWCBD010000001.1, on the reverse strand, counting down.
CCTCCTCTGAATTCATGACTTTCTGTACCTTCTGTTTAATCCGTTTCATCCTCTTAATAAGTGCATTGGGTTTAATCTTCAATATCTCGCTCATCTCGGCATAGGTTTGCTCCTCAAAAACTCGCAAAATGAGCATATTTCTTTCCTCCAGCGACAACTGTGACAAGGCTGCTGCTAATGAAGGCTTGTACAACCGGTTATCCAACTCCTGTTCAGGGCTTGCGGACAAGGTCTCCAATCTGATTATTCGCATCACCTGCTTATGTACACGGCGCTTCCGAAGCAGGTTCAGGCAATAATGATAAGCAATTCGATAGAGCCAGGCTGAGAAGTGCTCTGCCCTCTTGTACTGGTGGAGAGACTGGTAGGCCTTTACCAATATATCCTGTACTGCGTCCTCCGCATCCTGCTTGTTAGCAAGCAAACGATAGCAATAGCGGTAAATGGGCTGCTGAAATGCTTTAACAATCAGTGAATACTGTCTTGAATTTCCTTGTTGAATTGTGCTGATCAGCAATTCCAGTTCTTTTGGATCAAGAGTATCTTGCGCCGATGTCAACACCTCCTTATGTCTTATACTCCCTATAACACTTAACGTCGAGAAAAAGTGCCGTTTAAGGAAATTATTTATTTAAATGTCGGATTGTTATTCGATATATTTAGCTTGAATGTCTAGAATCGACACGTTCTAATTTTGATTTGTTGTTGACTCCTCCTCGGACAGCTTCCATAAGCTAAACGCTGATTCCTTGTTGCCTTCAATAATAAAAATACAGAGCTACGGCGTTCATCCCGCCATGCTCTGTATTCGTAATTAACAAACTACTAATTGTCTTATTCCTTCTCTTCTTCCCCCACCGCAACCGGATTCCCCTCATAGCTAATCCAGTCACTCCAGCTCCCTGCATACAACTTCACATTCCGAAATCCTGCGGCTTCCAGCGCAAACACATTCGGGCATGCAGTTACACCTGACCCGCAATAGACGATAATTTCATCGTCCTGCGAAATCCCTTCAAAGCGCGCCAGCTGCGCCTCATCAGAGAGCCATTTGCCATCCGGCCCCAGGCCATCCTTCCAGAAGCGGTTAATTGCACCGGGAATATGACCGGCTGCAGGATCAATCGGCTCTACCTCTCCGCGGTAACGCGGCGCCTCACGCGAGTCTACCAAGACTACGCCGCTTGTGCCAAGACGGCTGCGTACATCTGCTGCATGGACAACTAGATCCTCACGCACACGCGCAACAAATTCGCCAGGGACAATCTCCGACTTCGAACGACTTACAAGGTTCCCAGCTGCTTGCCATGCGACGAACCCGCCATCTAGAATCGAAGCGCCTCCATCATGTCCGAGCCAGCGCAATAACCATACCAGACGGGCCGCCATTGCACCGCCCTGGTCATCGTAAGCAACCACATGCGTGCCGCTGCTGATGCCGGCTTGCCCCAGAGCTTCAGCCAATACAGCCGGCTCAGGCAATGGATGCCGACCTCCCCTCCGGTCCTCCCGCAGAGGAGCAGACAAATCCCGCTCCAAGTCCAAATAAACCGCACCCTCAATATGTCCGCTTTCATAAGCTTTCTCGCCAGCCGATGGATCACTGAGCAAGAACCGGCAATCCACGATACGCAGCGGGTAATCCGAATCATTCTGGCGTTCAACTAACCATTGCGGCGATACATATAGCTGTATACTCATCCTCAAATTCCCCTTTCAGTCATGGAGTTAACTCTCATATTCCCTCATTCTACCATGACGGCCCACCTGCTAAAAGCACCTTGCTTGCTCTTACCCGTTAGATTGTCTATATTACATATAGTCACATTCCTTAACATCATCGCGACCCCCCTGAGGAGGCAACACCCGAATGACCGTCCCGCATGCTGCCAGCGCGAATCCATTTATTCTTACAGAGCTTTCCTCACAGCTGGCTGAAGCGTTATGCACTTGGCGCTATCCTTCACCCTTCGATTTCTATAACTGGTCATCCTGGGAAATCATGCAGCAGCTCGGCATCGAATTTGGCGACGCTTATATCCGAAATCAGCAATATGCCGCCGCCCTAGACGGCAAAGGAACCTTTAGCGGCTTTGCTCAATTTTTCCCGTTACTCGGCGTCACTCGAATCGGACTCGGACTTCGTCCGGACTTATGCGGACAAGGACTAGGCCTGCCTTTTGTTCAAGCCATTACAGCAGAAGCACGCCATCGTGCGCCAAACGATGAAATCGACCTGGAGGTCCACGTGTGGAACCTTCGCGCCATTCGCACCTATGAACGGGCAAACTTTGTCATCACGGACACTTATCCAAGACGAACGGCCGATGGTCTGGTGGACGTTCACTGTATGACCTATGTACCTCATAGCGAAGCTGAATCGCAATAGCTCTTTAACCACCACACAATCACTCACCAATATAACCAGCATCACACAAGGTGAAACGGCTAGCACCGTCCTTTGGCGGCGGAGCGCGGTTCATTCCGGAGAAATATAAGCAAAGTATAGTAAAAATTTATACTTTCTATATTTCAAAAAAGCCCTCCTCAACGCATCTATGCGTAAAGTCGGGCTTTCATCGTTCCTCTATGTATCTCTCCAGCTGCTCGCTTTACCGTTCACCCTCTGGATCAATCAAATCCAGAAATAAAATCCCATTCTTTCCGACAGGTACCGAAATCGTCCGAATACGGTCAAACCCGTCCAAATCCGTATAGGTACGCGACACCATCGCACGCTTTTTCCGCCCGATCTCCACCGAAATCGGGATAAAATAAGGCCGCCAGCTCCAATTATGGCCTCGGAATGAATGTTCCCTGCTCCACACCGACCCTTCATCGCGTCGATAATTGGCGGAATGCTGAATCCCATCCTCACCGCACATATACACCCGGATGCAAGAAGGCTCGAGCACCGGCAGCAGCTGTTCGATAAAGGTATCCCCGACCTGAGATAGATCGGAATCAAAGTAGTCATCCTGCCAAGCAGCATCCACTATTTTGCGCAGCTTCTCGGCTTCCGCACTCCAATATCGTTCCGCCTGGATGATGCGCGAACGGCGTTTCTCAAGCCCCTCTTCAATAAGGCTGGAAAAAGATGACGCTGGCCGAAACTCCTGCTCCGCTGGCGCAAATAAGTAACCTTGTACATATCTGGCCCCGATCTCAATCGCCCGCCCCAAGTCCTGCTCCGTTTCGACCCCTTCCACAAGCAAGGAAGCGCCAATCTGCTCGGCAAGTGCGGAGAATGAACGGAGAACGCCATAATAACCGCTGTGTCGTTCACTTTTCTGAAGCATATGTATATCAATTTTGAGGATATGCGGCTGTATCTGTGCAATCCGGTCCATATTACTAAACCCGCTGCCCACATCATCAATCGCGATTAAACAGCCCTGCTCTCGGTACACATCAACGACAGAACGAAGCTGTTCCATCGGTCCGAGGAATGATTCCTCCGTTATTTCGATCACAATGCTGCGCGGATCTATATGATATTTATCGAGCAACCGAAGGGTAGGCAGCTCGCCGGTTTCTATAAAGGTTTGATAGATCCAGGACGGCTTTAAATTGATAAATAGCTTGCCTTGCTCGCTCCTATAGCTATCCCCCGCGAACTTCATCAGCGCCTGCTCACGCAGCAGCCGGTCCACCCGAATCTGTTCCGACATCGGTACGGTTTTATCTCCAAAGAAAGGCCCTAGACTCCGCACACCTTGGCTTGTCCGAATACGACCTAGTGCTTCATACCCCATTATACGCCTCGTATCGAGCGCAATGATCGGCTGATAATGGGGAATAAGCCGACTATCCCAGTCTTCCTGCAAGGAACCTGCCACCTGATATGCTTCTTTCATAGCCAAGCTCCTCGTGATAGTTTGATGTTAGATTTAGTAACATTGCTGCTATCACTTATTGTAGAATAGTGTCGAATAGTTGTAAAGATATTAATGAAAACATGATTAACCCTTGTAAGAGCGATAGATATCGTTGTAGCGCTGTGCCGACTTCATATCAAGCTCGGTCAGCCCGCCAGCGTTCCATGTCGTCAGCCTCAGTGTAACCTTTTTATAATCAATACTAATGAACGGATGGTGGTTTATCTCCTCTGCAGCCTCAGCCACCCGCCCTACAAAAGCAATGGCATCCAAAAACGCCGCGAACCGGTAACTGCCCTGCATCCATTTCTCGTCATCACGCACCCACCCTTCGATGGCTGTTATCGCTTCGTCCGCTTCCGCTAGCGTCAGCTTTTCCAGTCGGCTCATAACCATTCCCCCCTTGTTGGCTTATATTAGATAAGACGGACAATCCGGCTTTCAATCGTATCCACGGACACTTCTATACAGTGATGCTTTGGCCGATACGTGACCGTACCCGATCCAACTGCAATCGCCGATTCTTCTCCAAGTGCATAGAACACATCATCGGCAAGCACCTCCATCAGCCCCTTGCACTGCTCCTCATCCAATTCAGCCCAGTCTTCCGGTTCCATCTCAAAAAATACATAGGCATCGCTAATGGAACCGATTGCATCCGCCAGATCGCTAATAATCTCTTCATACTCTCTTCCATGCTTTACTCCCACACTAGTCCCAGCCCTTCTTGGCAAAATCAACCTTATAATCTGTATTTTACACGAAATTGCCTTAAAATTAATTGTTTACCGCCAAAACATACAATCTGCTCTAATCTACACGTCTTTTCTGACGATAATAAATATAGAGGTCCGCCCGAAATTCTATTTATTTTGTCAGTCAGACACATCAGTCTGTCCTCGACATTTTACAACTTTGCGGCTGGGTACGGATTAACCGTTCATGTTCGCAAAATCAAACTTTTAGACGAGGTGTGTCATGGAAAAATCTACTATTATTGGCATTGGACTTGGACTCGTAGCCGTACTTCTCGGCATGACGTTAAAAGGAGCTCCGATCAGCAATCTTCTTAACCCTGCAGCGTTCACCATCATCATCATTGGTACTGCAGCATCACTCTTTATTGGCTTCCCAATGGCAGAGTTGAAGAAATTTCCCCAGCTCATCAAAATGATTTTCGTCGCACAGGCTCTTCTGCCTCGTGAGGATTTAATCAAGATGTTCATGGAGTGGGCTACAATTACTCGCCGCGAAGGCCTTCTTGCACTTGAAACTAACGTAGATGACATTCAAGATCCATTCCTCCGCACCGGTATGCGGATGATTATTGACGGCAACGACCACGACTTCGTGCGTGACGTACTGCTCGAGGATATCTCTGCTACAGAAGAACGCCACCGTGCTGGCGCACTCATTTTCTCCCAAGCGGGCATGTACGCTCCAACGCTCGGGGTACTAGGGGCCGTTATTGGTCTGATCGCGGCACTTGCCGACATGAGTGACATGGAGAAGCTCGCACATGCTATCGGTGCGGCATTCGTTGCAACACTGCTCGGTATCTTTACCGGATACGTATTGTGGCATCCAATCTCGAACAAACTCAAACGGCTATCCAAACGCGAGATTGAACTCCGTCTCATGATGGTGGAAGGGCTGCTCTCTATTCAATCTGGTGTTTCTACAATTGCAATCAACCAGAAGCTGTCCGTATTCCTTACCCCGACAGAACGTTTTAGAATAAACGAGAAGGCGGCTGAGGGTATTGAGCAAAAAGCATAGAGCTGAGCACCACGAAGAACATGCCGATGAAACGTGGCTAATCCCTTACGCAGACTTGCTGACTCTCCTCCTAGCCCTATTTATCGTTTTATATTCCATGAGCACGACCGATGTGAAGAAGTTCGATGAAATGAGTAAAGCCTTTAACTCTGCTCTCAACAGCGGCGTTGGCGTTCTCGATAACACGACTGTAGTATCCAAAGGCGAAGAGATGACCAAAGAACGGGAAGATCAACGTAATTCTTCATCTGATTCTGATCTTACTAAAGAGCAGCGTGAAGCTGCCATGAAACAAGAGCAAGAGGATTTGGAGAAACTAAAGAAACAGCTTGACCAATACATCCAGAAGAGCGGCTTAACGACGCAGCTGGAAACGAAGCTGAACCAATCCCAGCTCATGATCACGATTAGTGACAATGCACTCTTCCCATCAGGAAGCGCGAAGGTCAAGCCGGAAGCTCGCTCGCTTGCCATCTCTATCGCAACGATGCTGCATAAGTATCCAGGCTACGAGATTATAGTTTCAGGCCATACCGATAATCAGCCGATCTCTACCTCTGAATTTGAATCCAACTGGGACCTCAGCTCTTCACGTGCGATTCGATTCATGGATGTTTTGCTTTCAACCAAGAAGCTTGATCCTAGGTTATTCAGCGCCATCGGTTATGGTGAATATCGCCCGGTTAGTGACAACTCAACCAACCTCGGCCGCTCCAAAAACCGTCGTGTAGAGGTTTCGATTATTCGTAAATACACGAATCCTAATTAAGCACAGAATGTCCCGGCAATCCCGAAATCATAATACCTTCTTATCCTAAAAAACCAACGTCCTCCGATGATTTTGTCGGCTGGCGTTGGTTTTTATTATTTCCCGGGAAAAGATGGTTATAACCATCAGGTATATTTATTGGCTATCCAGCAAATCAAACAGCTCCGTGAGTTCATTAGTCGACAAGTCCCGCCATTTCCCATTACCCAGCGTACCTAGGTGAATATTCATGATCCGCACACGGCGAAGCCGCCTTACATTGTAGCCGAATGTGGAGCACATCCGGCGGATTTGCCTGTTCTTGCCCTCCGTCAAAATAATCCTAAATACGCGGTCGGCTTCCTTCACTACTTTGCATGGCAATGTCATGCTGCCCAGAATACGAACCCCTTCACTGAGTGCCTTCAGAAATCTCGGAGTGATAGGCCGATCGACTGTTACAATATACTCCTTCTCATGCTTGCCCTCCGCGCGTAAAATCCGATTCACGATATCCCCGTCATTGGTCAGCAGGATAAGCCCTTCGGAATCCTTGTCTAATCTCCCAATAGGAAATATCCGTTCTGGATGATTGACGTAGTCAACGATATTGCCTTCAATCTGCGCTTCAGTCGTGCTCGTTATACCAACTGGCTTGTTAAGCGCTATGTAGACATGCTCCTTTTGCTTGCCAATTCTTACATTATCGACACGCACGTCATCACCAAGTTCAGCTTGGCTGCCCAGTTCCGCCAGCTTGCCATTGATTGTGATACGCCCCGACTCTACAAGCTTATCTGCTTCTCGTCTTGAGCAAAACCCGGTTTCACTAATAAATTTATTGATTCTCAAAGCTCCACTCACCCCGCACTGTTTCCCGTATGTTGCACCGCCTCAGCGGTGATTTCATGATTTTCATCGATTCGCGAGAGGTCCTGTCTTTCCTTAAGCAAGCCAGCTGTGAAGGCAGCTGCTCGCAGGCCGTTCATTTTCGCCATCGGCACTAAACCGCCTTGCCCCATATAAGGCATGAGAACCCGCAGCTCTCGATACTGGATTCATGTTCTCACTGCCGTCCCCTTCGGATCTATTGTACATGATTTATACGATCATCGCTCGTCCTTCTACTCTTATCTATTTAGCGGGAGTGTAATTGTTACCGTGGTCCCGATGTTGACCACGCTTTTGATATCTATCGTCCCTTGGTGGCTTTGAATGATCCGCTGGCTGACCATAATTCCAAGCCCGGTGCCTGTATCCTTATCGGTGAAAAAAGGGTCTCCCAGCTTTGAAATCATCTCATCCGGAATGCCGATACCCTCATCTATTATCGTGACACAAACTTCCTTATCCTCATTGCGGGCTACCTCGACCCTGATCTGTCCACCCTTCGGCATCGCTTCAATGGCATTTTTGAGCACATTGATGAACACTTGCTTCAACTGGTTCTCTTCACAAGAAATACTGCAGTCCTCTTTACAAAATAACGGGTCAAACACAATATTGCACAGATGCGCCTGGCTATCAAGCAGGGAGATAACATCACCGAGAATAAACCGAATATCCTTATCTTCAAACCGTGTTGCCTGCGGCTTAGCCAAGATAAGAAATTCACCTACGATTAAATTTATACGATCGAGCTCCGAGAGCATAATGTCAATATGCTTGGTATTGAGCTTGGATGTCTCTAATTGCAGTTGGAGAAAGCCGCGAAGGGTAGTGAGCGGATTCCGAATCTCATGCGCTACACCGGCTGCCAGCTGCCCGACTGTAGTCAGCTTCTCTGACCTGCGGAGCAGCTCCTCCATTTTATTGCGGCTTGTCATGTCACGTGTAATGCTGGCTATGGCCCGGATCGCCCCATGCTTATCTCGGATGGGTGAAGTCGTGACACTCACCGATATTAACTCGCCCCGCTTCGTTACACGCACCGTTTCTCGAGCTTTTAGCCTCCTGCCTGACTTAAGCTGTTCCATTGTTTGCTGTTCTTCTGTATGCAGCTGCTCCGGCACCAGCGGCAGCGCTTGCCCAATTGCCTCCTCCGAGCTATAGCTGAATAACTGTTCGAACGCATGATTGACCTGTGTAATTCGGCCCTCAAGATCCACAACATGGATGGCATCTGTCGTATGGTTAATGAAAGATTCCAAGTACTCCTTCATCGAGCGGTTCTCTTCAAAAGCCAGCTTAAGCTTCGTCATATAGATGCCTAGATTTTTGGACATCGCATTTACTCGCTGCGCCAGCTGACCCAACTCATCCTTCCGCGTGACGACGATCGAATTATCGAATCTCCCAAACGAAACCTCATTGACCTTCCACAATATGGAACGCACAGGGCGCAGTAATATATCTGAGAGCCAATAGCTGCAGAACACAACGATAACCAGCAAGATCATAGAGATATAAATCTGTTTATTGCGCTGCTCGTTCATTTGATTTATTAAAGGCTGCCTGTCAAATACAAGTCCAATGACATACGGCACTTCCCCATCAATGGGAACAAAGCTCTTTATAATGGATCGATGATTAACTATCGTGTAGCGGAATACGGCTGTCCCTGCTGCCGCTTCCGCTACACTCTTCGCATCCAACCCTTCTTCCGGGTATGTATAGCTGCCAAAGGCTACGGGCCGCTCATGCAGTTGATCTGTCGCAGCGACCGCAGGTATGCTCGTTATAGGCTCTTTGCCGAACATCAACGGATTAAACCCGCTAATTTCAAGCAATGTCGGGTTATTTACACTGAAGTATGAGAAGAAAGAAGACGAGCCATCATTCTTTAATCGATTTGTTAGCCTATTCGTATTGTCTATGTAACAACTAACGATAATATTTTGTTTGGGATCCTTGTAAAAACTCCATTTTCCAATAAAACCGTGATTGGAAGCTGCTAGCTTTTGCGAGTCCGGCAAGAAATAGTCCGATTGATGATCTCTTTGCTTTATTTTCCCGATCTCAGAGGAATTCGAGGAATACAAAGTTCTGTAGCCGCCGCTTCCGTCAGCAGTTAACAAGGAGATGTGGGTAACTCCAACCTCTTTGGCGGTCTCGCCCAGCTGTGATATCGCAACTGAATCGAGCTTCCCGTTAAGCTTCATAGAAACAGCTATCGACGCGCGCTGCAATCGTTCATTAACAGCGGTTTGCAGAAGGTCCTCTTCTGTGGAATACTGAGTAACAGAGGACGCAATTAATTGACTAATTTGCACCATATCCTTCTCTATATCAGCCCTCAGGTTGAGCCGTGTCGAACATTCGTTCAATATCACGTTAAGAACGAGTAGTATAAATACAATAAAGGAAATCATAAAGGATAACTTCGTCTTGACCGACAATATGCGACACACCCTTCACGCAACTTGTGGACATCTAATTGGATCATACCATAAATGTCATTAAATGAAAGCTGTTGCCCATCATTCCTTTTTTAATGTTTATTTTTGTATTGGTTTTCTAACTATATAGGTTTCTCATATAATTTCAAATGTTATCCACAGATTTTCCCCATATCCACAATTTATTCATCTAATATGTGTATAAACTTGTGAACAACAAGGCACTTATACACATACTTGTACACATGCTGTTAACAACGAATACTTGTTCGTGGCATAGTTCGATTAATATCGACAGTCGTTTTATGTCGATTGCCACCTTTCTTGAATGATTAACCGAATGGAGCTGTCTATCATTATGGATAACTATTACTTTCAAGATTCCGATTATGAGTGGATGCGTGAAGCTATAATAGAAGCAAAGAAAGCCGAACAGCTGGGGGAGGTTCCAATTGGCGCGGTTATTGTAAAGAATGGGGAGGTTATCGGGCGGGGGCATAACTTAAGAGAGACTTCATTTGATCCAACTGCACATGCTGAGATGATCGCGATTCGTGAGGCGAGCAGCCGGCTAGGAGCATGGCGTCTGTTAGACTGTACCCTGTATGTCACACTCGAGCCTTGTCCAATGTGTGCGGGAGCACTTGTCCAAGGCCGTATACAGAAGGTTATCTACGGCACCACAGATCCTAAAGCAGGATGTGCCGGCACACTAATGAATTTATTACAAGAGCCCCGCTTCAATCATGAGACTGAACTTGTTAGCGGCCTATTGCAAGAGGAATGCGCTGCGCTGCTGACGCAATTTTTCCGTCGCCTGAGAGGACGTTCTTCACATAAAGAAGTATGAAGCGATCGACGAGCCCCTTAGCGCAGCAATTCTTTCTTCTGGATGTTCTGTAGGGTTATAATAAGCTGATCCGCTGCTTCACTGATAGCGAGTACTTCGGGATCGGTCAAGCTTCCCCGCGCTTCAGCTGCTTCTAAGAGCTTTAAACGTAGCGCATGTAATTCATCGAGCAGCATAATTTTGTCCTTCATGACGCTTCGTTATCGCTCCTATCGCATCTAAAGTTACAGTTAGTAACAATTTAATTATATGATATATAGATAATGAATTTTGTAAAAACATGTCGATGAAAAGACTTTTTTTTCAAGAAGTTTTCGACATTATTCAACAGATTGCACTTCTTTAGGCCTAACCTATTTAGGTGCAGCTTTGTGATTTTTAACACCCTTGCAAGAGCGAATAACTTCATGCTATTATTATCCTTGCCACGCGCCCGTAGCTCAGCAGGATAGAGCGACAGTTTCCTAAACTGCAGGTCGTACGTTCGAATCGTATCGGGCGCGCCAATACTAATGACCTTTTTGAACCTTCTGTTTATACACAGAAGGTTTTTATGTTTTCGAGCTTAGGGTATACGACCTTCTTTATCACTAGTAACCATTTATTTACATATAAAATTATTCCCGGCTGCTTTTGAGATATAGGAGATTTATCCTATGCATGAAGCACTATTCCATGTCGTAATCTTTTTTATTATCCCCAGTATGCAAGAAGACAGAGTGATTAATAGAGATTGCACTCCCATTAATCATTCTGTCTTTTTCGCATTAGAAAATGTTTAATTTTCTCCCACTTTGAGTTTGAGACTGTTGCAGATATACGTAAGTTATCTTGAACATCCTCAAAAAATACGAGTCGACTCTTCTCATCATGGTCAATGATCTGGTCCAGCTTAATAACACAGTTGCGATCTGACTTCTCATAGCCGTAGGGCTCCAACACTCTTGCCCAATCATCAAGAGATCCAGGAAGGATGTACGTGCCTTCCCGTGTCTCGATGACTAAGTCGCCTGAGTCTATCGTCATGATTAATAAATCCTTATGTATGTCAACCCAGGTAACTTCATCACCATTGGAGTTTTTTTTGAACGCAGGCAGTTTCAATTCTCACACCCCATACTCGGCAATACTACTTTTTCAGTAATTCAGCCGGAACAGGATTGTGCCACCATAAATATGAAGCAGTCGAGACACTAGCTAAAGCAACAAGTCCAAGAGCAATCGTAGCCAATTTAGCGATTTTTCTAGTCATTTTGGTTTACCTCCTTTCTCTTCGTATAGTGAATGAGAGATAAAGCTTGTATGAAAACGGCCATTGTTATGACATCTGACTTAATGAAGAAGCTGCTAATAACAATGACTGATGAAACCACTTTAAGTGTTGGATATAAGCGGGATGGAATTCTCGATTGATTTTGTAGATTCGCAGGAGCAAAGATGATGAAAAGTATGACACTCGTTGAAGCGATGATGTTTGCCGCAGTAGATGTCAGCGGTATATGTGGAATAAGCACGGAAATACTCGTTGATAAAATAACGCAGCCCAGTGAAGTGTTGAGATGATATCCGCCTGATATGGCTCGCAATACAAGGAAGCATAACATACCTAATGCCGTTTCGGGCAGCTTGCCCGTAATTGCTCCAAGTACCAACGATAAGGAGGTTACCAATAGAAAGTCCATGATAATGATAAGTGCATACTTAAGTACCGGTACACTAGCAGCCGAATCCTCGGCATGCGTGTAAATGGAATTGGCCATCCTCGCAGCTAATCGCTCAATCATTTGCTTCATCCTTCTTTATAGAGAAATATATAAAGCAAGCCAGAACAGCTGAGAGTATGATTGCAATCATGACATAGAATACAGTGATCTCACCTGAGCGCCAGTATAAAAGTAACGTAGAGATAATGAATGTAGCAATCGTCATTATAAGAAAAAAAGCATTTTCCCGGTTCAGCGCAATTCTTACTCGGTGACTGTTAGGAATCCAATCCATAGAAAAGTTCTTCTTCTTCATCATCGCTATCAGAATGAAGGTAACAATAACAGAGCTAAGAGGAAGAATATAACCCTTCAAATCGCTGCTGTTGACGTCGTTGAACGTAATCCACCCGAACTGCTGATAGATAACTAGAAATAAGAGCTGAATAATGGTGTAGATGGCGTATCCTGCAGTTGTCAATATAGCGGCATAGAAGATCGGAATCCGAAACAAAAGCCATACAAATACGACGAACAGGATAGTCTGGATCGCAGGGGACCAGGAAGATAATGTTGGATCAGACCTGGTGGCATAAGAAACATTACCAAGCATAATAGCAATTAATATAATGTGAGGGTAAAATCCCGAGATTCGAATACGAAAGATAGAGAAAGTTAAAAGCAAAACAGCAATGTATTCAGGAGCAGACAAAAGGACGAAAGGTATATAATGCATGTTGACGTACTCCTTTTAATCAGACAGTTATCGACTGCTATTATAAATATACAAAAAGTCCACGGATTTGTATATATTGGTAATGTACCTTTAATAGCTATTTTTTTGCAAAAAGCGTAATAATTTAATAAAAAAAGCGCAAACCGCCAAATTCAGTGGTTTGCACTCTCCTATGTGATGACCCGATTAAGAAATTAATGTCCGCTAGACAGCCCGAATATATCCTGCAGCTGTTCTACAGGAACAGCATCCTTAGGGAGCTCATACTCAAATTTCACCGGATTGTTAATATCCGTAAAGCTCATTGAGAAATGAGCAGCAAGTTTCATCGGATTTTTAGGATCTGTCATATCAAGATTCACCCGCATATCTTGATAAGTCATGTAATCATCTTCTATACCGCCCGTAATCGATAACTCGTTGATTTTGAGATTCTTTTTCAGTTCATCGACTGCTGCTTGTGTCTCGCCTTCTTTCTTATCCGCCAAATCCTTCTTAGCCGCTTCAAGATCTTCTTTCTTCAGCTGCAGCGCCTTCAGGTAATCCTCATTCTTCAAGAGTAAATCAATGATCTGCGGAGCAACCTTATCAATAACTGTCGTTATCGACTGATCAAAATTTTGTTGATTAATGGAGAAGCGAACAAATTTATCTCCTTTATAGCCCTCTGGCAACCCCTTGACATCTTCTGCTTTAGGTTCAGAGAAGTACGTTTTTTCATCAAAATTATCAAGCACCGTTTTTAACATATCCTGACCTAATTTCTTCGCTGATTCAGCATTCAGAAGCGTAGTCGTATCCTTTTGTTCTTCCTTCAATTTGTTGATGTCGATTTCAACGAATTTTCCAGCAATCGTCTCTGGAAGAGGGACACCTGGAATTTGCGGAACCTTCAGCCACACTTTGTCTTTTGTAATGATAAACGGCACGGAAAGATTAAATTTCATATCTTCGCTGCCAAAAGCAATATCCATAACGAACTCTGCACGCTGCGGCTCCTGCTGCATCGCGCCATGGATTTTAATAGAAGCGCCCTTTAGTAATGGAATAATCGTGGTCGTCACCGCAGAGGCTGACTCATCGTTTAATGTACTTTGTGGAATTACAATATCATCAAATGCAAAATCCCCTGTAAACTTCAACGATTTTGCTTCTTGTAATTTAACTAATGCGGATACCATTGCTTCTTTTGGCGGCTTGGACGTGCTGCAGCTAGTCGTAAATACGACAAGGAGCGACAATGCAGCTATCATACCAGATTTTAGAAATTTCATACAATTTCCCCCTAAATTTTTTTAGCATCTTCCATTCTAACGTATATTACGCAATTGAGGAAGGGTATAAATCCAAACCAATTCCTGCAGTCAAAATGCAAAAAGCCCCCGTCCTCCAGTTATATGCTGGATTCAGGGGACTATTGTTCTGTATTAGGAATAATCAGCCTTCCGGATTGTTATTATGTCTCGAATGATTTTGTTGTTTCGTTTTCTTGGAGCCAGATAACGGCTCTTGTTGTCCGGATTTGGGCCGGTTCTGATGTTTTCTCTGCTCATCCGGGTTTGGCACGATATAGCTATCTGCTTTGACCATATTTGTTTCCTCCTAGATCGATATGAAGTAGGCAATTACTGCAATTAATTAGTTGCGTTCCTATTTCTATCCGTTAGTCGTATTGATACCTCTATCCGTCGGTTCATCATGGTTAAGTAAATCCTGATGGCGCCGATCGTTGGTATCCTGCTGCAGCTGCTGGGCTTGATGACTGTTTACCGGGCTTTTATCCAGATCTTCAACGATATTGCTTAAGTTCTTATCCACATTGCTCTTATTCTTAGTCACTGTTATTCGCCAGCCTTTCCCTCATGACACAAGGTGGGTTTATGCGTGCGTAAGCCCATGAAGCGCCTGCGCACACTCATGTATATGCTTGGTGTAGTCCTGAACAAGCTGTTGGATGATTTCGGTTCTTTCATCCACAGAGCGTCCATCCTTTTCCACGTCAATTAAAGTTGTCTTAATCTCACGGCTATCGACATACTCAACCCTGAAATCGAAGCTATATGCTTGATGACCTGCTGAATTAATGGTGATTCGAAGCGCTTTAGAATCGCCCTCGTCTGGTACAACAATCGCGCGGTCTCTTTCATTCACCGTATCTGGCAAAGTCCGCTGCCAAGCTTCGGCTAGCTGTTGCTGATCGATGCGGAGTTCATCATGTTTACTCATCGCTTACCACCTCCATGCCGATAATATGCGGCACTGGCGGCTATTTTATGCGGTCCCACAAGATGCAAAAAGCGCCCAAGCTAGGATTAGCTTAGGCGCTGAAAATTTTAAATAATATGGCGGAGAGGGTGGGATTCGAACCCACGTGGAGCTTGCGCCCTAACGGTTTTCAAGACCGCCCCGTTATGACCACTTCGGTACCTCTCCATGATCAATCAAGTGACTCCTTGTTAAAGAAGACAAGAGATATCATACCACAAGTAGTACAGGATATGCAACTACATTTTCTTCGCATATCGAATTTTTTTTAGATGTTAGCTGATACGATCGATTCCGCCC
This sequence comes from uncultured Paenibacillaceae bacterium, assembly GCA_963793665.1. Lineage (GTDB taxonomy): Bacteria > Bacillota > Bacilli > Paenibacillales > Paenibacillaceae > Paenibacillus_Z. Next base: position 199,154 of record CAWCBD010000001.1, on the reverse strand, counting down.
ATATACGGGCGCAGCACTTCAGGAATAATAACCGTACCATCAGCCTGCTGGTAATTCTCAAGAATTGCGGCAACTGTTCGTCCCACCGCGAGGCCAGAACCATTCAAAGTATGAACAAACTCCGGTTTGCCCTTTGCTTCTGCACGGTAACGGATATTCGCCCGGCGCGCTTGAAAGTCCTCAAAGTTGGAGCAAGAAGAGATTTCACGGTACGTACCGCCGCTTGGCAGCCATACTTCGAGGTCGTAGGTCTTAGCTGATGTAAAGCCCATATCTCCTGTACAAAGTGTCAGTACACGGTATGGCAGATCAAGAAGCTGAAGCACCTTCTCCGCGTTCTGAGTGAGCTTCTCCAGCTCCTCATAGGAGTCCTCTGGCTTACACAGCTTCACCAGTTCAATCTTATTAAATTGATGCTGGCGAATTAATCCTCGCGTATCACGGCCGGCAGATCCTGCCTCAGAACGGAAACATGCACTATAAGCAACAAAGTATTGCGGCAGCTCCTCGGCAGAAAGAATTTCATCCCGGTGAAAGTTGGTAACTGGAACTTCCGCTGTTGGAATCAAATAATAATCTGATCCTTCCAGCTTGAAGAGATCTTCTTCAAACTTGGGCAGCTGACCAGTCCCGACCAAGCTATCGCGATTAACAATATACGGAGGCAGAATCTCCTCATAACCATGCTCATCGCTATGTAGATCCATCATGAAGTTAATTAGCGCACGCTCAAGACGTGCGCCCAGACCTCGGTAAAATGCAAACCGTGAACCAGTACCTTGGCCGCTCGTTCAAAATCCAAAATGCCGAGCTCCTGTGCAATTTCCCAATGTGCTTTTGGTTCAAACGCAAGCACTCGGCACTTCACCAACTCGTCGTAATCTCCACATTGTCTGCTTCAGAAGCTCCTACAGGTACACTCCCGCTCGGAATGTTAGGAATCGACAGGGTTAGCTCATCTAATTTCTACCTCGACAACACGAATCTCATCATCAAGCTCCTTTATTCGGTCGCCTACTTCACGCATTTCAACGATTAACGCTTCAGCATCTCCACCGGTCTTCTTAAGCTTAGCTACTTCTTGTGAAACTGTGTTCCGCCGATTTTTCAAGCTTTCGCTCTCCTGCAGCAGATCACGCCACTTGCTGTCGAGTACAGGGAAATCTGCAATGAGATCAAGCGACTTGCCTCGATTACGAAGAGCTTGCTCCACTTGCCCAAAATCATTTCTCAATATTTTTACATCCAACACGAAAAAGCAGCCCCTCTCTAATACCAGCAAAATAATCATTTTCTATTGGCAAAAAGACTGCATAATCGCAGTCTTTTTGCTGTTATTCTTTAGATACAGCCGCTTCCTTCGCCATCTCAACGAAATAAGCATGCAGACGATAATCATCTGTAAGTTCCGGATGGTAGGAAGACGCCAGTAAATGACCTTGTCTTGCGGTCACGATCTCATCCTTGTAGGTGGATAGCACCTCTACACTTGGAGCATACCTCTGTAATAAGCGGAGCACGTATAAATACGGCACGTATCGGCTCATCAATGCCCTTGACAGGCAAGTCCGTCTCGAAGCTTTCCTGCTGCCGGCCAAAAGCATTACGCGCCACAGTCATATCCATCAATCCCAAATGGGCCTCTTCTTGGCCTTCAATTCGCTCAGCAAGGACGATAAGACCCGCACAAGTTCCGAATATCGGCTTACCCTGACTGGAGAATTCACGAATGGCATCAATAAAACCATACTTACGCATCAGCTTACCGATCGTCGTGCTCTCTCCGCCAGGAATAATAAGGCCGCTCAGCTCGGCGAGCTGTTCTATCCGCTTAACAGCGACAGGCTCCACCGCCAGCCGCCTGAATACTCCGCATATGCTCTGCAACGGCACCTTGCAGTGCCAGTACGCCTATCTTCATCGATGTCGCCTCTTTCTGACCTAACCTTGCTTTGGTAACTTACAAACCGCGATCCTGCATACGTTCTGCAGCAGAAAGCTTAGAAATTTCAATGCCCTTCATTGGAGCACCCAGGTTCTTCGATACTTCCGCAATCAATTTATAATCTTGGTAATGCGTCGTTGCTTCAACGATTGCACGGCCAAATTTCTCAGGGTTGTCCGATTTGAAAATACCTGATCCTACAAATACACCATCAGCGCCAAGATGCATCATAAAAGCTGCATCGGAAGGTGTTGCGATACCGCCTGCTGCAAAGTTAACGACAGGAAGCTTACCTGTTTCGTGAACATTAAGCAGCAGCTCGTAATTCACACCAAGAGTTTTTGCTTCATGATACAGCTCATCCTTCGAAAGATTTTGCACTTGGCGGATTTGACCATGAATAAGACGCATATGACGTACTGCTTCAACAATGTTTCCTGTTCCTGGTTCACCTTTCGTACGCATCATTGCTGCGCCTTCTTGAATACGGCGAAGCGCTTCTCCAAGATCTTTTGCTCCGCATACGAATGGAACTGTAAAATCACGTTTGTCGATATGGAACACTTCATCTGCTGGTGTAAGTACTTCACTCTCATCAATGTAATCCGCACCAAGCGCTTCCAGCACTTTGGCTTCTACAAAATGGCCAATACGTGCTTTCGCCATAACCGGAATCGAAACGACTTTCATAACTTCTTCAAGAATAGTCGGGTCAGCCATACGGGCAACGCCGCCTGCTGCACGAATATCAGAAGGTACGCGCTCCAGCGCCATTACTGCTGTTGCACCTGCTGCTTCAGCAATTTTTGCTTGCTCGGCGTTCATAACGTCCATAATGACGCCGCCCTTTTGCATTTCAGCCATACCGCGTTTTACACGCGAAGTTCCTGTTTCCATGATCGAAAAGCCCTCCTAAAGGTTTTTACAAGTATGCCGCTATTCCTCTTGAAAAGCATTAGCAGACAACAACTCGCTTCATAAGCATAATGTTAGTTCTTGCGTTAGTTTTACTATTCCGCACATCCGAACTAGCTCTAACCAAATATTTTACAGCATCCCGAACTAATCGACAACCATCAATTCATAGCAGAATGCTTGTATATCCAATCCATCAAGAAGAAACGGCTCACGCCGTCCTTGACGGCGAAGAAGCAAGTTTCTTCCATTAGACATATCAGAAAAGGTTGAAATCAGGAACCTATAGGTTCCGATTTTTAAAATAAATCAACGATCCCTCTAAACAAGCTGCCAAAGAAACTGCCGATTGCGCGGAACAGCAGCCTCCACCAGCTTCCCTTTTCCACTTCCTCGGAAGTAATCAGTTTAACTGTTTTATCAATGGATTTGCCTGTTTCCGCATCTTTGTATGTGTAAGTGACCGTTCCCACCTCTTGCCCATTGGCAATCGGAGCGACAAGCTCATCCTCAGTTTTCAATGTTACTTTGGATTGAGTAATCTCAGGCGTTGAACCCTTTTTTACAAGGAATGTAACGTCAGAAGCTGTCATGATTGGCACTTCTTTCGAAACACCTTTCTTTATTTTAACCTTCTCCGCTTTTTCTACCACGGATTTCGGTGCGATAACAGTCTTCTGCTCAAAATTGTTGAATCCATAATCAAGCAGCTTCGTAGTTTCTGTGAATCGTTTGTAAATCGTCTCGGCACCCATAACAACCGATATTAAACGCATGTTGCCGCGTTTAGCCGTCGAGGTGAAACAATAACCTGCTGCACTAATATAGCCGGTTTTCATGCCGTCAACGCCATCATAAGCAAATTGCTTCAATGAAGGGATTGCCTTATTCGATGCAAGCATCCAGTTCCAGTTCACCATTGGATCTTTATCGCGAGCACGGAATTTATAAGATGGAAGCTTGGAATAGTCCAAAAACTCCGGATGCTTCTTCAGCAATATACTGGCGAATTTGGCCAGATCAGCAGCTGATATGACAGTTGTCTCGCTGAGTCCAGTTGCACTAGTAAAATTAGCCGACTTTAAACCAAGCGATTTTGCGGTTTCATTCATTTTCTGTACAAAGCCTTGCTCTGTACCACCAACCTGATCTGCTAATGCAATTGTTGCATCATTGGCGGAGCCTACTGCCATAGCAATATATAAGTCCTTTACCGTATGCTTATCACCAGCGGCCAAATAAATTTGAGAACCATCGGCTGGTGTTGATGCTGCTTCATCGGTTACCGTTACAATATCATCCCACTTTAATCGTTTTGCCGCAATTTCCTCAAGAACGATAAATTCTGTCATCATCTTCGTCATACTTGCTGGTGGACGAGCCTCATCTGGATTTACCTGATAGAGTACTTGACCCGTATCCGCATCAATAAGCATCGCTGCTTTTACTTCAAGCCCTAATGAATTAGCTGGAAAAGATGAGTTCCCTGTTTTAGCAGCAAAAGCCGCTGTCTGGCCAATTACAATCGCTAACAGCATTCCGACCAATAGTGTGGAAATGACCGGAAATAATCGTACCGGTTTTTTGTTCCGTTTCAACATATTCTCTCCTTTTGCTCCCATGGTATCTAGGTTTATCTAGCGTTTATTGTAACATATCAAACAGGTATAAAAAAATAAAAGCAGGGAAAAAGGTGAATTACCACCTTATCCCTGCTTTTATGATCTACATGCTGGAAGTCTACTTCAATCCTACTTGCCATTCTTATGCAAAAGATCTACTGCCTTCTATCTAATCTGCTTATTGATACAAACTTTGCAGAACACTTATAATGAATAGTTTGGCGCTTCTTTCGTAATCTGAACGTCATGCGGGTGGCTCTCACGAAGACCAGCACCGGTAATGCGGACAAACTGTGTATCGTTTTTCAATTGATCAATATTTTGAGCTCCACAGTATCCCATACCTGACCGCAGACCGCCGATCAACTGATGAACGGTATCCGCAAGTGGTCCTTTATATGGCAAACGACCCTCAATTCCTTCAGGAACGAGCTTGTTCTCGTTCTCTTGGAAATAACGATCCTTACTTCCTTCTTTCATCGCTCCGATTGAACCCATACCGCGATAAACTTTAAACCGGCGGCCCTGATAAATTTCCGATTCACCTGGGCTTTCTTCTGTTCCTGCAAATAGGCTTCCGATCATAATTGCACTGGCACCTGCCGCGATCGCTTTAGTGATATCACCGGAGTACTTAATGCCGCCATCTGCAATAATGGGTACATTATATTCACGCGCTACGTTCGCACAGTCATAAATAGCTGTAATTTGAGGAACACCAATACCCGCAATAATACGCGTTGTACAGATCGAACCTGGTCCCATCCCAACTTTGACTACCGATGCGCCTGCTTCTATAAGCTCACGCGTACCCTCGCCAGTTGCGACATTCCCCGCAACAATGGTCAGATCCGGATACAGCCCATGAAGCTTTCGAACCATTTCAATAACATTCTTCTGATGCCCATGAGCCGTATCAATGACCAGTACGTCTACACCTGAATGAACAAGCGCCTCCGCACGTTCTGGCGTATCTTTAGCAATACCTACAGCTGCCCCGCAGAGCAGGCGTCCTTGAGGATCCTTAGCCGCATGAGGGAACTGAATCGCTTTCTCAATATCTTTAATGGTGATGAGTCCTTTAAGCGTGTTTGAATCGTCAACAAGCGGAAGCTTCTCAATCTTATGCTTCTGAAGGAGTACCTCTGCCTCCTGCAGCGTTGTTCCAACCGGTGCAGTAACTAAATTTTCATGTGTCATAACATCGCTGATTTTCATCGAATAATCATGAATAAAGCGCAAATCACGATTCGTTATGATTCCGACCAGCTTCTGATTCTCATCCACAACTGGAACCCCTGAGATCCGATATTTACCCATCAGCTCTTCGGCATCATATACATGATGATCGCGAGTCAGCGAGAACGGATTCGTAATAACACCGCTCTCTGACCGCTTCACACGATCAACCTCTTGCGCTTGCTGAGCAATCGACATATTTTTATGAATAATCCCGATTCCGCCTTCACGTGCCATCGCAATCGCTAGTGCTGCTTCGGTGACCGTATCCATTCCAGCACTCATAAGTGGAATGTTCAGTTTCACGTTTGCGCTAAGAGTGACAGATACGTCAACTTCACGCGGCAGTACTTCCGATTTGCGGGGTACGAGCAGTACGTCATCAAAGGTTAATCCTTCTTTGGCAAATTTATTTTCCCACACCGTAAAATTCCTCCTTCATCCTATTTACAAACGAAAATCCAGCCTTTAATACGAAAGCTTCGATTCCTTTGGCGTATATTATTGCAATATTAGCAGAGGGGTTGGGGGCTGTCAAGATTACGTGACACGGCGAATTTTGCCGAATTTACGAACGATAATCATATTTACAATTTGGGCTCCATAGCAAAAATTGTTTAACCCCTTGCGCCTTTGCAGCCTCAATTTGCTTGTGTACCTGCTCCGTATTATACCGCTGGTGTGGATGTAACCATGTAGCTGTAAAGCTTTGCAGCCATGGACGAATATCAGCTGGCCGTTTACCTTTTCTTCTGATGTAACCATTATGTTTCTGTGCATCCTTCATTGCATGCCCAATTATGGCTGCAGGAGCAAGATCCGGCTGCTTAACTCCATATATACCTGTTGAGTAGTGTGAGGGGTAAGTCATAGGTGAGATAACATCAACCGAGCTTGCGATATCATTCCATGATTGACCGATTCCCATGTCGTCTTTAGAAGAAGTCACCAGCCCAAACACATCAGCAGACACCTTAGCACCTGTTTTATGAATCAGTGCTCTGGACTCACGAAGGAATTGGCTGATTATTTGTTGTTTTGTTTTATTGTTGCGCAGACTGTAGTGAACTTCTTTATCGACCATCACCTCGTTATCCGGAAAACGTACATAATCGAACTGAATCTCATCAAAACCGATAGCAGCAGCCTCAGCGGCTATGGACTGATTATAAGAACGCACTGCAGGCTGATATGGATTTAACCAGGAATGTCCATGAGAATCATGCCAAACCCCGCCACTGCGTGCCTGCAAAGCCATAGTCGGGTATTTGTGAGCGAATAATGGATCTTTAAACGTCACGATGCGTCCAATAACATAAATGTTATTCCTCTTTAATTTCCTGAGCAGCTGGCGAACATTGGATATTACTGGTTTACTGTCAGCACCGATGGATTTAATCTGTGGCAATTTGGACCGGTAGGTTAATTTCCCATAATCATTCTTTACATCAATGACCATTGCGTTCAAATCGGTTTGATCGATCAGTTCAATGAGTTGATTGATCCGTTTTACATTTCCTGCAACCCATCCTGACACATAAATCCCTCTAATACGCTTATCAGGGTCATTACTTGCAGAATGAGTCAATGATTGAGTTTTGGTAGGACCTGATGACTTATTTGCTTTATGGCGAATATAGATACTCTTTGCTGAGTGATTTACAGATATTTGTTTCATTGTTATACCAGGAAGCCCAGGAATCTCGGATTTTAATGGAACTCCATTATTAGGCTCCTCCTTGGAGCCACAGCCTGCACTTCCAATAAGACCGCATATTGTTAAAGCTATTATCCATACTCTAAACACTAACAATGGATGCATCCCCCTTCACCGGTTCCTAAAGACTCCTCAGTAGTATGAGCCTTGCACTGTACTCTGTTGTGAAGGAGATGCCACCAGTATTGGTTTTTCTTGGTTATGATCAAAAATCTCTTCTAAAGCAATCAATCTTAATAAGGGAACATCAATAGAAAATAACAAATATCAAATTACATCAAAGAATACAACAAAAAACCGACCGCATAAATGCGGTCGGTTGTTCGTGCTTGGCGACGTCCTACTCTCCCAGGACCCTGCGGTCCAAGTACCATCGGCGCTGAAGGGCTTAACGGTCGTGTTCGAGATGGGAACGCGTGGGTCCCCTTCGCCATCGCCACCAAACGTGATCTTGAGCTGCCCCAAGTATCGGTGCTCAAAGCATTACGCCTTGAAAACTGGATACGAACTTTTGCGATTGGTTTCATTAGCTGAGTAAACGGTTTAACGCAGGTTCCGAAGCCTTGCACTCATCCTTGGATGAGATGCGTAGGATAAGCCCTCGACCGATTAGTATTCGTCAGCTGCATGCATTGCTGCACTTCCACCTCGAACCTATCAACCTGGTCGTCTTCCAGGGGTCTTACGAATTGGGAAATCTCATCTTGAGGGGGGCTTCGCGCTTAGATGCTTTCAGCGCTTATCCCGTCCGCACGTAGCTACCCAGCGGTGCTCCTGGCGGAACAACTGGTACACCAGCGGTGCGTCCATCCCGGTCCTCTCGTACTAAGGACAGCTCCTCGCAAATTTCCTACGCCCACGACAGATAGGGACCGAACTGTCTCACGACGTTCTGAACCCAGCTCGCGTACCGCTTTAATGGGCGAACAGCCCAACCCTTGGGACCTACTTCAGCCCCAGGATGCGATGAGCCGACATCGAGGTGCCAAACCTCCCCGTCGATGTGGACTCTTGGGGGAGATAAGCCTGTTATCCCCAGGGTAGCTTTTATCCGTTGAGCGATGGCCCTTCCATGCGGTACCACCGGATCACTAAGCCCGACTTTCGTCCCTGCTCGACTTGTAGGTCTCGCAGTCAAGCTCCCTTATGCCTTTGCACGCTACGAATGATTTCCAACCATTCTGAGGGAACCTTTGGGCGCCTCCGTTACTCTTTAGGAGGCGACCGCCCCAGTCAAACTGCCCACCTGACACGGTCCCTGTACCGGATTACGGTACCAGGTTAGAACTCCGATACGATCAGGGTGGTATCCCAACGGTGCCTCCACCGAAGCTGGCGCTCCGGCTTCCAAGGCTCCCACCTATCCTGTACAGATCGTACCAAAGTCCAATATCAAGCTGCAGTAAAGCTCCATGGGGTCTTTCCGTCTTGTCGCGGGTAACCTGCATCTTCACAGGTATTAAAATTTCACCGGATCTCTCGTTGAGACAGCGCCCAAGTCGTTACGCCATTCGTGCGGGTCAGAATTTACCTGACAAGGAATTTCGCTACCTTAGGACCGTTATAGTTACGGCCGCCGTTTACTGGGGCTTCAGTTCATAGCTTCGCCTTGCGGCTAACCACTCCCCTTAACCTTCCAGCACCGGGCAGGCGTCAGCCCGTATACTTCGCCTTACGGCTTCGCACAGACCTGTGTTTTTGCTAAACAGTCGCTTG
>CAWCBD010000001.1:110000-185000 GCA_963793665.1 uncultured Paenibacillaceae bacterium | reverse complement strand
AAGCCTCATAAAGCTCAATCATCGTAAATTCAGGGTTATGCCTTGTGGAGATTCCTTCGTTACGGTAAACGCGGCCGATTTCGTACACTTTCTCCATTCCGCCGACAATGAGTCGTTTGAGATGAAGCTCAATAGCGATACGCATGTAAAGCTGCATGTCCAGTGCATTATGATGAGTAATAAAAGGACGTGCCGATGCCCCGCCGGCGATTGAATGCAGTGTTGGCGTTTCTACTTCCAAATAGCCAAGTGAATCCAGGTAACGGCGCATCGATTGAATAATACGTGAACGCGTTATAAACGTCTGCTGTACTTCTGGGCTAACAATTAAGTCGACATAGCGCTGACGGTAGCGCAGCTCTACGTCTTTGAGACCATGAAATTTATCCGGCAATGGAAGCAGTGATTTAGAGAGAACTGTGATTTCTTTCGCTTTAACAGAAATTTCACCAGTATTCGTCTTAAATACAACGCCATAAACACCGATGATATCACCGATATCGAGCAATTCAAAGGCTTGATACTCCACTTCTGCGACGGTATCTTTACGTGCGTAGATCTGAATTTTGCCGCTCAAATCTTGAATATGCGCGAATCCCGCTTTACCCATACCGCGTTTTTGCATGATCCGTCCTGCTAAACGAACCTCGATGCCTTTGGTCTCCAAATCTTCTTTACTCTCATTATCATAAGCATCTGCGATCCCTTTGGCTTGATGCGTACGCTCGAATTTACCGCCGAAAGGGTCGATACCAAGCTCCCGAAGCTCGTCTAGCTTATCTCTGCGAATTTGTAAAAGCTCACTTAGCTCTTGTTCCTGATCCTGTGTTTGATGCTCCACTACCATTCATCTCCTTGTTATTCCGACAAGCGGCTTATCCCTATCCTAACTGTTTGGGAAAGGGCTACTTTGTCCTAAATGTTGAAAAAAGCTTCCGAAGGAAGCTTTTCTCAAAACAGAAAGTATAGGATTCGCACTATACTTTTCTGATCTTGCCGTCTTTTCGTGGGTTACCACTTCTTGATATCAACTATTTTATATTGAATAATGCCCGCTGGAACGTTTACTTCAACTACTGTTCCTTTGTTCTTACCAAGAATTGCTCGGCCAACCGGGCTCTCATTAGAAATTTTGTTATTTAGCGGATCCGATTCTGCTGAGCCCACGATTGCATACTCCACCGTATCCCCAAACTCCATATCTTCAACGGTTACAAGTGAACCGATACTTACAGAATCAATATTGATATCGTCATTGTTGATGATACGTGCGTTTCGAAGCATTTTCTCAAGGGTGATGACACGTCCTTCAATAAACGCTTGTTCATTCTTCGCATCTTCGTACTCTGAGTTTTCACTAATATCGCCATAGCCAATGGCAACTTTGATCCGCTCGGCAACTTCACGCCTCTTGACTGACTTTAAGTTCTCCAGCTCATCTTCCAGCTTCTTAAGCCCGTCCTGCGTCAGAATGATCTCTTTATCGCTCATGTTACCCATTCTCCTGTCGAGTGGCATTTTTTCATACCGTGTATGAATTTCACTGTTACTTAATATATTACACTCCATACCCTTGATGACACCGCACGGGGGATAGATCAATTTGCTTATTATACCAGGCGGACGTTTGTTATTGAAGAATTATATTCAAATTTACCCCATATGTCAACGAAAGCCAGATGGAACTTAATTCAGGAAAAATTGGACGCCGTAAAATGAACCTCTAGCCATATTCTTACACGAAGCAATCAATTATAAACCACTTCGTCCGCAGCTGAATCCATGGAAGTAGCTGGTTTCTCGCTCTCTTCGCCCAGCGACTCGATGTATTGTCCCAAGATCTGAACCATCTTGTCTCTTGATGTCTCTTCCATAATAACGTCCTTAACACGTGCAGCACCTGGAATTCCCTTCAAATACCAAGCCAAATGCTTCCGCATCTCGCGTACTGCGACTGACTCTCCTTTAAGGCTGACAAGCCGGTCCATATGGACAATGGCTATCTCCATTTTCTCACGAGGAGTCGGATCAGCAAGGAGCTGGCCATTTGTCAGATACTGAATGGTTCGATAAAGCATCCAGGGATTGCCTAGTGCACCGCGGCCAATCATGACCCCGTCGCAGCCTGTATGATCAAGCAAGCGTTTGGCGTCTTCAGGAGAAAAGACATCACCATTCCCAATAACAGGAATCGTTACCGCTTGTTTAACATCCCTTATAATATCCCAATTCGCTTTACCCGTATACAGCTGCTCCCGTGTTCGGCCATGTACGCTGACAGCTTTGCCGCCTGCACGTTCGACGGCTTGCGCATTCTGAACGGCAAACACATGCTCGCTGTCCCAGCCGATACGCATCTTCACGGTGACTGGTTTGTCGACGGCATCGACAACGGCAGATACCATTTCGTAGATTTTGTCGGGATCGAGCAGCCAACGTGCGCCAGCATCACATTTTGTAACTTTCGGTACTGGGCAGCCCATATTAATATCGATAATATCCGCATTGGTCTGTTTATCGACAACTTTCGCCGCTTCGACAAGCGACTCCCGGTCACCACCGAAAATTTGCAGGCTTAGCGGTTTCTCCCGATCGTCTACGTAGAGCATTTCCAGTGTTCTCTTATTACCGTGCAGGATCGCTTTATCACTTACCATCTCGGCGCAAACGAGGCCTGTTCCGAATTCTTTGGCTATCAGTCGAAAAGCCGGGTTGCACACACCTGCCATCGGCGCCAGCACGACTTTATTTTTCATCTCGATGTTTCCGATTTTGAGCATGGACGTCTCCGCTCCCTTCTGAATTTACGTCACTTCACTGGCTCTTCTCCGCCGTTAGTTCTTCATAGCTAATTTGCAATGTTTCCGAAATACGCTCCAGCAGCTTAGGATCTGGTTTACGAGTTCCCCGCTCCAGCGAGCCGAGGACAGCAACCGATACACCTAATTTAGCTGCCAGTTCATGCTGTGTAAATCCTTTTAGCTTTCGGAATGCGCGGACGCGCCCCGCCAAATGATCGTATTCCATAACGTGATGCCTTCCCCTCCATCCTGTAAAGCTCGAACTGCGATTTGATTGACCTTCTCTTGGAGTGGATGTCCGTTAGAAAGCACATCACGGAGCGGTACCAGCACGAAAGCCCGCTCCATCATACGGGGATGGGGAAGTGTAAGCTCCTCCGTATCAAGCTGTACATCTTCCATCAGCAATAGATCGAGGTCCATCGTACGCGGTCCCCACCGAATGTCGCGTGTTCTACCGAGCTGTTTCTCAATTTCAAGTAATACATGTAAAAGTTCAATCGGCGCAAGCGTCGTAAGGAGTGCTGCCGTCATATTAAGAAAAGCAGGCTGGTCCGTATAGCCAACCGGATCGGTCTCATAAATGCCAGATACGCGAATGACGTTGATGGCTGAATGACTGTCAATCAAAAGAAGCGCCTCGCGCAGCAGCCTGTTACGGTCGCCCACATTAGAACCGAGTGCGATATAAGCTTCGGCAGCTCCTATAGGGGTCTGGCGTTCGGCCCCGCTCTGAAGCGGATTCTTACTGTTGTCCATGTCCATCCCGCTTTCTGTTAAGTTCCACGGTTACACCGTCAAAATGAATATCGAACGGCGGGTTGGGCTTGGTTACGAAGACCGTCACTTCATTTACACTAGTATAAGCGTCGAGCACTCTTGATGCAATGTGACCAGCTAAAGCTTCAATTAATTTAAAAGGCGGCCCTTCAACGATTATCTTCACCAAGGCGTGAATTTCCGCGTAGTTCACTGTGTAGGCAAGATCATCCGTCTGAGCGGCATCCGATAGATCGAGCTTGAGCTCCAATCCGACGATATATTGTTGGCCTAATTTATTTTCCTCTGGAAATACGCCATGATACCCAAAAAATCGCATCCCTTTTAGCGTCATTTTATCCATTGTTATGCCTCCCTTACCTTCGTGCGTCCTTCTGATAAACGATTGCGTCGGCCATCTTTGCATTTCGCTTCATATCGCGCACATCATGGACGCGTATGATCTGACACCCCTGCGCAATGCCAAGCGTATTCATTGCAGCTGTTCCAAACGCAACTTCGTCCGCCGTGAGCTGCAGTGTATGTTGGATGAATCGTTTCCTGGATATGCCGAGTAAAACCGGATACCCAAGTGCAGAGAGCTGATCGAGGTTCCGCATCATGCGTAAGTTCTCTTCATAGTTTTTGGCGAAGCCAATTCCGGGATCCAGCCAGATGGCTGAATCTTCAACACCTGCCTGATGGGCCAGTACAATACTTCCTTGCAAATCTTCGATCACATCGGGCACGAGATCGTTGTAGTCACGAGCATGACGGTTGTGGCTAATAATAACAGGGCAGCCATATTCAGCAGCCACTGCGGCCATTCGAGGATCACCCTTTAAACCCCAAATATCATTAATCATCTGAGCACCCGCTTCAAGCGCCTGCCGTGCGGTTTCTGCTTTGTAGGTATCGATGGACAGCGGCATAGCAGGTAATGCCTTGCGGATGGCCTTAATAGTCGGCAATACTCGAGATAATTCCTCTTCCAATGAAACGGAATCACTGCCAGGTCTTGTCGATTCACCGCCGATATCAATAATATCAGCGCCATCTTCAGCCATTGTCTGCGCGTGTTTCACTGCTGCTTCGATATCATCATACCGGCCGCCGTCAGAGAATGAATCCGGTGTAGTGTTCAATATCCCCATAATTAATGTACGCGTGCCTAGTTCAAGCTTAACCCCTTCGGGAAAAACGTAGCTTCTCTGATAGGGCCATTGCCGGTTTGTTTCAATTAAAGGTTTCATCGCGTTGGTTGGCCTTCCTTTCATAACCGTTTATGCATGCCTGTAGACTTAAAAGTCGTGGCCACCTCTAGCAAGCTCCTGGTAAGCAGACAGCAGCTGCCTGAAAATTATGCCCGCTTTGCCATCCCCAGGAACAACTGCATATCCGCTTAAATTGCGCAATGCTGTTATCGGTACCAGCTCTTGAATGGAATTAGTTATCCATACTTCATCTGCACGAAGCAGCTCATTCCAGGTAAATAATCCTTCAATGATGGAGTGGCCCGCAGCTCGAATGAGCTCAATAACACGGCCTCTTGTTACACCAGGCAAAATGCCTGTATCAATGGAAGGGGTGTAAATCACTCCCTCCCGGGCAAAAAATAAGTTGCTGACGATCCCTTCAGCCACCCAGCCTTCTTGGGTCAGCATCAGTCCTTCAGATCCTGGAGCGGCACCGAGTTGCAGTAATTCCCTCTTTGCAACTATATTATTCATGTAGTGGAGTGATTTTAGACGAATATCACCCTCTGGGGTATTACGCCGGGTATTCAGCAGTGCAAGCTGTCGACCGTCTTCGTAAAGCTGTGCACTTGGAATCGGGAAGAGGCTTCACAAGAAGCAGTTGATTCGGCTTCCTGTAATCCCCTGATGGAAGCCCCAGCTCTTCTTCGCCTGCTGTCACGGTTAATCTGACATAGGCTTCCGACAGGTGATTACTCTCCATCAAGGCATTCAGCCAAGAACGGAATTGCTCTATATCCGGGACATATTGGATGCCGATAGAACGGCAGCCTTCAGCGAGCCGTTTCAAATGACGTTCCAATAAATACGGCTTCCCCTCATAAGTGCGAAAGGTTTCAAATAAACCCATCCCATACAAAAAACCGTGATCATAAACCGAGATCACGGCCTCCCCCTCTGACTTGACTGCTCCGTTCCAGCCAATATTCATCGTGCTGACTCAGCCCGCAAGCTAAGAAAATTGCGGAGCATGGAAAGTCCATTCTCCGTAATAATCGATTCCGGATGAAATTGCACACCCTCGATCAAATATTCCTTGTGCCGAAGTCCCATAATTTCACCATCTGTCGTTTCTGCTGTAATCTCTAGGCAATCCGGCAATGTCTCACGCTTTACAATGAGGGAATGGTACCGTGTTGCTGTAAAGGGGGACGGTATACCTTCGAAAATGGAGCGTCCATCATGGATAATGGCTGAAGTTTTGCCATGCATCAGCTTCTCAGCGCGAACGACATCCCCGCCGAATGCCTGTCCAATCGATTGATGGCCAAGGCATACGCCAAAAATGGGAATAACCCCTTTGAATCGTTCAATGAGCGCAAGGCTGATGCCAGCTTCATTCGGACTGCAAGGTCCTGGCGAGATAAGAATATGATCGGGTGCTAGCGCAGCAATGCCCTCCAGATCGATCTCGTCATTTCTTTTGACCACAATTTCCTCACCCAGCTCACCCAGATATTGAACCAAGTTATACGTAAATGAATCGTAATTATCAATAACCAATATCATATTCGTTTCCCCCTTGGAAAAAATAGTATTAACATGAACGGGATGTCATTAAATGCTGGACATGCTTCGTCTTTATGGTTCAATTAATGAACATAGCGGCTTTAATTAGTGCTTGGCATATGCCCATTGTTCGCTGTATTGAATCGATTTCCATAACGCTTTAGCTTTGTTAAGGGATTCATTATATTCACGCTCTGGCTCAGAGTCAATGACGATTCCCGCTCCAGCCTGAATATGCACGTGATTATCCATCACAGTCATGGTTCTTATGATTATATTAAATTCCATATCGCCGTTGTAGTCAATCCATCCCATCGATCCCGGTATAGGGCCCGCGCCTTACAGGCTCTAGCTCTTCGATGATTTCCATCGTACGAATTTTCGGCGCTCCGGTTATCGTACCTCCGGGGAAAGTTGCTGCGATAATGTCATAAGCATCTTTTCCGGGCGCAAGAATCCCTTCCACTTGGGAAACCAGATGCATGACATGACTGTAATACTCAATGACCATGAGCTCCTCGACATGTACCGATCCATAGGCCGAAATTCGGCCGAGATCATTACGTTCAAGATCGACCAGCATAATATGCTCAGCCCGCTCCTTCTCGCTTCCGAGCAGTTCTTCCGCCATCAGCCTGTCTTCTTCTTCTGTACGGCCGCGTCTTCTTGTACCGGCAATCGGTCTAGTTGCCAGCTTGCCATCTTGAAGCTCGACGAGAAGCTCAGGTGATGCCGAAACCAGCTGAAAGTCTGGACAGCGCAAGAAACCCATATACGGCGATGGATTCACCAGCCTCAGCCATTCATACAGCTCCTCCGAGGAGGTTGTAATGCTGCGGCTTTGTCTCATGGAAAGATTGACCTGGAAGACATCCCCCTGAGCAATATAGCCCTTAATCCGTTCAACGGCTGATTGATAAGCCTCTTTCTGAAATGGAGAGACGATACCCCCGATAGCTTCAACATCAATGTGAAGAGAGCCGCTCTCCATAAAATCAACACGAGCATTCCGTACGTTATCTGACTGAATCCCCGATAATCCTTGATTCAGCTCTGCCCAAAGTTGAGACATCCGTTCCGCCTTAGCGCTTGCTTCTTCATATTGAGCGAGAAGCTGGCCCTCCGAAGACCCATCCTTTATGAAGGAATGTCTCACACAGTAGAGTGTGTTCTCCTGATGATCAATGATCCATAGCTCGTCCATACGAAGAAATAAATAATCGGGCAGACCCAAATCATCTGCAGCCTGATTAGGGATACGTTCGATAGTGCGGATCACGTCGTAGCTCCAGAACCCTACGCATCCCCCTGTCCATTTGGGACTATCCGGCAAACGCGGTGCCTTGAAACCGCTCATCCAGCTCCGAACGGCTTCTAGCGGCCTTTCATCATATGATGTTACACGGCCATTGTCGCTATCCACAGCCTCAGCTATCATTCCTTTGCCACGAATGACAGACGATGGGTGCAGCCCTAGATACGTGTACCTCCCATCCTTGCCGCTCTCCAGCACGAATGCATACGCTGAAGCAGCCTTCCACGCAGACTCCCACGAGGATGGACGATCTTCTCCATTAGTTAAGGTGCGTTTATATAATACGGGTAGTAAATTAAACCCTTGCTCCCGCCAAGTCAGCCATTCTTTAAAGGCTATCCTATTCATAAGCCAGCCTCCACTCTATAACCGTTTCCTGCATTTATCGGCTTCTTGTTTGCAAGTTAGTATACCGAATTACAAGCAAAAAGAAAAGAGACGACTGAGGATGGATGCAGCGAAAAAAGGACCTCCTCAT
Organism: uncultured Paenibacillaceae bacterium; assembly: GCA_963793665.1. Taxonomy (GTDB): domain Bacteria; phylum Bacillota; class Bacilli; order Paenibacillales; family Paenibacillaceae; genus Paenibacillus_Z. Next base: position 176,882 of record CAWCBD010000001.1, on the reverse strand, counting down.
TAAAGGAGATCCTCTGCTGCTCGTGTTGTAGATTAGTTCTCGAAGTTAAACAGCGGTGTGGACAGGTAGCGCTCGCCATTCGAAGGAACGATAGCGATAACGCGTTTGCCTTTACCAAGTTCCTTGGCAACTTTAAGCGCTGCATAGATCGCTGCGCCTGAAGAAATACCGCAAAGAATGCCTTCTTCTTTCGCTGCGCGGCGAGCGGTTTCGAATGCTTCTTCATTCTCAATTGTAATCACTTGATCGTATATTTCACGATTCAGAATTTCCGGAATGAAGTTAGCGCCGATACCTTGAATTTTATGTCCGCCTGGGTTACCGCCGGAGAGAAGCGGTGATCCTGCTGGTTCTACGGCAACGATCCGGATTCCTGGGAAGTTCTTCTTCAGAACCTCACCTGCTCCGGAAATGGTGCCGCCAGTTCCGATTCCAGCAACGAAGGCATCCAATTTACCATCAAGCGAGTTAATCGCTTCAACGATTTCTGGGCCTGTTGTTTCACGGTGGATTTTAACGTTCGCTTGGTTCTTGAACTGCTGTGGAATAAAGTAGCTAGGATTTTCTGCTTGAAGCTCTTCCGCACGACGAACCGCACCGTTCATACCTTCCGATCCCGGTGTGAGAACTAGATCTGCTCCGTACGCGCGAAGAAGGTTACGACGTTCAATACTCATTGTCTCAGGCATTACAAGAATAGCTTTGTAGCCTTTAGCAGCAGCAACCATAGCTAATCCGATTCCTGTGTTACCGCTAGTAGGCTCAACGATGGTGTCGCCTGGTTTAAGGATTCCTTGCTGCTCTGCTACTTCGATCATACTAATTGCAATCCGGTCTTTAACGCTTGCACCTGGATTTTGATACTCAAGCTTCACATAAATCTCAGCACTATCTTCCGGCACGAGACGGTTTAAACGGACAAGCGGTGTATCTCCGATAAGATCTGTTACGCTTTGTACAATTCTAGCCATGAAAAGTAGTCCTCCCTATTCCGACTAATTCAGTTGGTTTTACCTACATCTTATCAATCGTACCCAGCAGTTGTCAATAGATAGTTTTACTTTGGCATCGTTGTCGCGTTATATTTAGCGAGCAGTTCATCCTCAACATCGTGAAGTGAATTTGCCCGTGTTAAAGCCAATTGTTTACGCGCCGTATCGCGAATACTCCGCTTATCAAGCGCCTCTGTCGTATGCTTCTCCAGCAGCCGAATAATAGCTTGGCCAGTATCTATGGGAATTGGTCCCGCTGATTCTCCGATCGTTAAATTCGCTGCTGCTTCGAGTATATTCGGATCCAAATATTCGTCCTTCAGATCTATCAAGCCTAAGTCACCACCGGTACTGGCGGTTTCCTCATCCTTGGAGTACATCTTGGCCATGAGCGCAAAGTCTTCTCCTTCTTCAAGCTTATGAAGGATATCCTCGGCCTCCTTCTTCGTATCCATCACAATCCAAGCAAGCCGGATTTCGGTTTGCGGCGCAAATTGATCCTTATTCTCTAAGATATAAGAATCAACATCGGCCTCAGTTACTTCGATCGGACGAATTGCGATTTTCTCAAGCAGCAGCCGGTACTCGGTATCTTGACGAATGGCCTCAGGAGTTAAGCCCAGCTGTTCTTTCATCGTAATGTAATAGTGGTCTTTATCCTCATAACCCGCCATCATCACGTTCAGTTCTTCGCTTAGCTCATCGGCAGATACATGCAGATTGTATTCGCGAGCTTCAAGTCGGATCGCCGCACGCACCATCAACGTCCGCAGCATGCTGTCCCTATATTGCCCGTTAAGCTTCTCTTCTAGTTCTGCGTTCGTTATTTGTTCGGTTCCCACCGTAGCTGCAATTTTCTCCTCAACTTGAGAGGGGTCTGCGCCATCCTGAGGGTCATTATCCTTTGGACTCACAGGAACCGGCGGCGAAAGTACGCGGGTAACCACTACAACCGCGAGAACGATCATACATAAGGCTTGAAGCAGCACGACGCTCTTCAATACCTGGTCTTTCTTCATTACGCTCGGCCTCCGACTATTGAATCGGTTACGACTTTGCCTGATCGAGCAGCACTTCTAGCTGCGGCCGGTCAAATACATACTTCTCGTTGCAGAAATGGCACACGACTTCAGCTTGTCCGTCTTCTTCAATTAATTGTTTAAGTTCATGCGCACCCATGCTGATGAGCGTTCTCTCCACCCGCTCCGTGGAACAATTGCAAGAGAAAGCGATATCCAATGTATCGAGCAGCTGAATTTCATCACCGACAACCCAGCGAAGAAGTCCTTCTGGTGTCTCCCCTTGGTCTAGAAGAGACGAGATCGGCGGCAGTGCAGTTACTGCCTGTTCAAGCTTTGCAATCTCCTCTTCTGAAATTCCCGGCATCAATTGAACGATGAAGCCTCCGGCATTAAGCACTTTACCATATTCGTCAACAAGCACGCTTAATCCTACAACGGAAGGCGTTTGTTCCGATTTTGCAAAATAATATGTAAAATCCTCCGCCAGCTCGCCTGAAACGATCGGAATACTACCACGGTAAGGTTCCTTTAGCCCAAGGTCCTTAATAATGTGGATGTAGCCCGTGCGGCCAACTGCGCCCGCTACGTCCAGCTTGCCGAGCGCATTACTTGCCAGTTGGGTTTGCGGATATTCCGCGTAGCCGCGAACTTCTCCGTGAGCATTGGCATCAACAACGATTTGACCGACAGGACCGTCTCCTTTTACCTTGAATGGTAAGTTTCTCCTCACCCTTCAGCATCGCACCCATCATTGCACCAGCAGTCGCTGTACGGCCAAGAGCGGCTGTTGTCGTCGGCATCGTATTGTGTCGTTCGCGAAGCTCGTTAACTAGCCCGGTCGTCGTAACAGCAAACACACGCAGCTTGCCATCCCATGCAGTACCTCGTACTAAATAATCTTTTGTTTGATCCTGCTGCAATCTAAATTCCTCCTTGCCTGTTATCAGTCCTGGTTCCGTTCATAAATAATTCTTAGACCGTCAAGCGTCAGCAATGGGTCGACTGCCTCTACCGTCTCGGATTCTGCAGAGATAAGCTCCGCCAGTCCTCCAGTAGCGATAACCCGAGGCATTACATTAAACTCTTTACGGATTCGCTGAACAATGCCGTCCACCTGACCCGCATAGCCAAAAATAATGCCTGCCTGCATAGAAGTAACCGGGTTGCGGCCAACGACGCTCTTAGGCCTGACCAGCTCTATTCGCGGGAGCTTAGCCGCTCTTTGATAAAGAGCCTCCGTGGATATTCCGATACCCGGAACGATAGCTCCGCCTAAATAGTTTCCATCTGCATCAATATAATCAAAAGTAGTCGCTGTACCAAAATCAACAACAATGAGCGGTGTTCCGTATTTCTCAATACCCGCAACGGAGTTAACGATCCGGTCAGCACCCACTTCGCGTGGATTCTCGTAACGGATATTGAGTCCTGTTTTCACGCCTGGACCGACAATAATCGGAACCTTGTGCAAATATTTGTGACACAGTTGTTCCAATGTTCGCATTAGAGGCGGAACGACGGAGGAGATAATGACGCCGTCCATCTGATCCAGCTTCACCCCGGCATAATGAAACAGATTATGAATCATAATCCCGTATTCATCTGCAGTTGCGGACCGGTTCGTACTTAGACGCCAATGGTGAAGCAATGTCTTGCCTTCGTATATACCCAGCACAATATTCGTATTCCCCACATCAACTACTAAGATCACGCAGCCGGCCCCCCCTTCTTCTCATTGAGATCCAGACTGATATCAAGCGCTTGGAAGGAGTAGGTCAATCCGCCGACGGAGATAACATCCACTCCGCACGCTGCGATAGCATGAACTGTATCTAACTTAACCCCGCCGGAAGCCTCCACAATGACATGAGGCGAACGGGACTTGATCCGGTTCACAGCTTCTTTCATAAGTTCATATGACATATTATCGAGCATGATAATATCCGCCATACAGGCAAGAGCTTCTTCCACTTGGATAAGCGACTCGGTCTCCACTTCAATCTTCATCGTATGCGGAATAACCTTGCGTGCTGCTTGTACGGCCGCCGTAATCCCGCCAGCGCCCTTAATATGGTTATCCTTGATCATTACCGCATCATAGAGCCCGAACCGGTGGTTCGACCCGCCGCCGACACGTACCGCATACTTCTCAAGCAGCCGGTGTCCCGGCGTCGTTTTGCGCGTATCGACAAGCCGCGCGGGAAGGCCTTCGAGAGCGAGAACATATGCGTTTGTCTTCGTTGCAATGCCAGATAACCGCTGCAGCAAATTGAGCGCCAAGCGCTCACCCGTAAGTAAACTATGCGTGCTTCCTTCCACCTCAGCAATTACAGTTCCCTTATCTACCGCATCTCCATCTGCTGACAAGCGCCCGGAAGGCAAGGGAGGGATCGACTACTTCGAAAACAAGCTCTGCAATCGGCATCCCGGCAATTATACCGCTCTCTTTCATATGAATAACCGCTTTCGAACGGCTTCCTGCCTCAATCGTTGCCCAGCTCGTCACATCGCCGGTGCCTATGTCTTCCGCCAGCCATGCCCGAATCTGTTCTCGCAGCATTTCTGCATTACCGCCAACCGCGGCCAGGGTAGTTTTAGCCATGATGAATTCGCTCCTCTGCTGCGCCGTCCTCACGATGAAGGACAGAATGTTTACGCCATACCAAATCATCCCGATCCGGGAAATCCTCCCGGTAATGTGCGCCGCGGCTTTCCTCACGAAGGAGTGCAGCCTCACTGGTTAGCAGGGCGCAGGTCAGCAAGTTGGCAAACTCGAATTCCTCACGCTTCGTCAGCACAGAATGGAAAATAGGCAGCTGGCGCTTCAATTCTTCAAGCCCTTTGTTCAGTCCCTGACCATCTCGCCGAAGCCCGGCATAACGAACCATGATTTTCTGAAGCTTCAGACGCTTCTCCACTACAGCCTGCATCGGCGGGCCGCTGCGTTCCATCGTATCGAGAGTCGGTATTCCCGAAAGGGATGCCACTTGCTCCAATGTATTAATTCGCTCAACGATGCGGCGTCCGAATACGATCGCCTCGGATAGGGAGTTGCTTGCCAGGCGGTTGGCACCGTGAACGCCGGTAGAGGAGCATTCCCCACAGGCAAACAGACGGGCAATGTTTGTTTCACCATGCAGATCCGTCTTGACTCCACCCATCATATAATGCGCTGCCGGTGCAACCGGAATCCAATCCGTCGTCAGGTCTAATCCGTAGGTTAAGCAGAATTCGTAAATATTCGGGAAACGATGCTTAACCATGTCAGCAGACTCATGGGTAACGTCAATATAAACAAACGTTGACCGGGTCGCCTCCATTTCGCTTACGATCGCCCGAGCGACAATATCCCGTGGCGCAAGCTCAAGCTGCTCATGATATTTCTCCATAAAGCGTTCACCCTTAATGTTGCGCAAAATTGCGCCTTCGCCCCGTACCGCTTCAGAAATCAGAAATCTTGGAGCGCCCGGGTAACAAAGTGAGGTCGGATGGAATTGAACAAACTCCACATCCTGTATGTATGCACCAGCCCGATAAGCCATCGCAATTCCATCCCCGGTAGCAACTTCAGGGTTGGTCGTATACCGATAGAGCTGGCCTGCGCCGCCTGAACAAAGGATCGTCGCTTTTCCGCGAACATAGACACGCTGCCCATCCGGCTTCTGCACGAGTGCACCGATACACTCCCCGTTCTCGGTAATAAGATCGATAACAAAATGATCGTCCCACACCTCAATACGCGGATTCTCCACAGCCTTCACCGACAACGCACGGACAATTTCAAATCCGGTAGCGTCTCCATTCGCATGCAAAATACGACGCTGGCTATGAGCGCCTTCCTTTGTCAGCGCAAACTCACCGTTCTCCTGGTCAAACTTCGTGCCCATTTTCACGAGATCTTCAACGCCCTTTGGTCCTTCATGAACAAGTACGTCAACAGCCTCATTCGAACAAAGACCCGCACCTGCAATGAGTGTATCTTGGCGATGGTATTCAGGGGAATCATCCTCTGAAATAACAGCAGCGATCCCACCCTGTGCATAACGGGTATTGCTATCAAGCAGTGATTTTTTTGTAATCATCAGCACATCATTGGTAGCACTCGCTTTGATGGCGGTAAAAAGACCGGCGATGCCGGCCCCGATAACAATGACATCTTTATCAACAACAGGTAGGTTCTCTAATGCGGCGTCTACTAAATATCGAGGTATCATCTTATGACTTTCCTTTCCACGGAAAGAGAGTAGCGCATGCTACTTCACTTGTAACATGCGCTCCAAGGACAAACGGGCTTGATCAGCAACCTGCTCCGGCACATAAATCTGCGGCTGCATCGTTTCCAAACATTTAACAAGCTTCTTCAGGTTGTTCACCTTCATGTTCGGACAGACCAAGTATTTAGTTGCAAAATGGAACGTTTTATCCGGGCTGTCAAGTCTAAGCTGATAGCCTGTTCCATCCTCTGTACCTACGATAAACTCCTTGCAATCGGATTCCCTGCAATATTTGATAATGGCTGTTGTGCTGCCTACAAAGTCGCCAAGTTCGACAACCTCAGGACGACATTCGGGATGTACGACAAATTGCGCATTCGGATACTTAGCTTTCATCTCCTCCACATCTTTGACGGTCAGCATGTCATGCGTGTTGCAGTAACCTTCCCAGATAATCATCTTCTTATCGGTATTCTGCTGCACGTAATGACCTAAGTTTTTGTCCGGTACCCAAATAATCTCATCCGAATCAACAGAATTAACGACGCGTACCGCATTGGCAGATGTACAGCAAATATCGGTTTCCGCTTTAATTTCAGCCGAAGAATTGATATACGTAACCACTTTAGCATTGGGATGCTGTGCTTTGAGCTTGCGCAAGCCGTCTACGTTAACCATATCGGCCATCGGGCAACCAGCACGCTCATCCGGGATAATAACCGTTTTATTCGGAGCTAAAATCTTCGCACTCTCGCCCATGAAATGAACGCCGCAAAACACGATAACATCCGCATCCGTCTGTGCAGCCTTCTGTGCAAGGAGGAAAGAATCCCCGCGAAAATCAGCCACTTCCTGTACTTCATCGCGTTGATAATAATGAGCTAATATAATAGCGTTACGCTCTTTCTTCAGCTGCATTAAACGTTCCCGCAGCTCGCGGTTTTGTTCCGCCTTGCGTTCGAGAGCCAATGCTTCCATGATATATTCTCCTCTTTTAGCTGACTTTGTGAACAGAAGCACAAACCTATACATAATGGGTCCGTATTTACTGGCTTCATCGCAGCCTTGCTTATTCATTTCTGAATTAATGTTTAGGATACCCCTGTTAATCAACGAATCATTCACCTTGGCAATCACTTGTCAATCGGCCCAGATGAACAAGGAGTCCGATAACACATGATTAACATTTAATTTACACAAGGTGCCGAAGACTGTCAACCAACAAAACAAGCCGTTTTAGACCATCTGAGGGATGGATGGAAAGGAACCTTGCAGGATAGCTTAATGAGTCGCAAATTACGGCCCCTTTAAGCCCTTTTAGGTCCCTTTCGTTAAAGAAAGGCTGCCCGAGCAGTTACCTGCTCAAGGACAGCCTTGAAACCATCTTACTTATTATTGGGTTCGTCGTCGTTATTATCGTTAGAAGGTGGGATAATATCTCCCGCTTCCTTCGATTGAATGCGTACTTTTACGCCGCCAATCGTATCAATAATCGGTTCCGCTGTTGATTCCTTACTTAAACTAGATGGTTCACCCTCACCGCTGCCATCAAGCGTTCCGGTTTCGATGAGTCGCTTAATTTGCTCAATTTCCAGCGTCTCTTCGGTAAGCAGGGTTTGTGCAATCAAGTGAACTTCTCTGCTCTTCTCATTAAGCAATTTCTTAGCTCGCTCATAAGAGCTCTGAATAAAGTTTTGCATTTCCTGGTCAATTTCATAAGCGATGGAATCGGAGTAGTTCTGCTCGTGTCCAATATCCCGGCCAAGGAATACTTGGCCTTGGGAGCTGCCGAACTGCATCGGTCCGAGCTTCTCGCTCATTCCGTATTCCATAATCATAGCGCGTACGATACTTGTCGCTTGTTTAAAGTCGCTGTAAGCGCCTGTACCGATTTCACCTATGAACAATTCTTCCGCGACGCGTCCGCCGAGCAAGCCTGTAACTTTATCTAGCAGCTCTTGCTTCGTGTTCAGCATGCGATCTCCGTCTTTTGGAAGCATGATGACATATCCGCCTGCACGTCCACGCGGGATAATGGTAACTTTATGCACCATATCTGCATGCTCCAGGAAATAGCCCACGATCGTATGCCCAGCTTCATGGTAAGCAACGATACGCTTCTCACGGTCACTGATAACACGGCTGCGTTTCTCTGTACCTATGATAACACGGTCAATGGCTTCATCCATTTCGACCATAGCGATATCTTTCTTATTGCGGCGCGCTGCAAGAAGCGCTGCTTCATTAAGAAGGTTCTCAAGGTCAGCACCAGTAAAGCCTGTTGTTCGTTTCGCGATAATCTCAAGCTTTACGTCCTTGGCCAGCGGCTTATTGCGGGAATGTACTTTAAGTACAGCTTCGCGGCCTTTTACATCTGGACGGTCAACCGTAATTTGACGGTCAAAACGGCCTGGACGAAGAAGAGCAGGATCTAGAATATCAGGGCGGTTCGTTGCAGCAACGATAATAATACCTTCGTTCGCGCCAAAGCCGTCCATTTCGACGAGCAATTGATTGAGTGTTTGCTCACGCTCGTCATGACCGCCGCCAAGACCGGCGCCGCGTTGGCGACCAACTGCGTCGATCTCATCGATAAAGATGATACAAGGTGCGTTTTTCTTCGCGTTCTCGAACAAGTCACGAACACGGGATGCACCGACACCGACGAACATTTCGACGAAATCCGAACCGGAGATGCTGAAGAATGGCACGCCTGCTTCACCTGCAACCGCACGTGCAAGCAAGGTTTTACCTGTACCTGGAGGCCCATTAAGGAGAACCCCTTTAGGAATGCGAGCCCCAACTGCCGCGAATTTGCGCGGATCCTTCAAGAACTCAACAACCTCGACAAGCTCTTGCTTCTCTTCATCTGCACCCGCAACGTCCTCAAACGTAACGCGTTTCTTTTCTTCGTTATACAAGCGAGCGCGGCTTTTGCCAAAGTTCATTACTTTGCCGCCGCCGCCTTGCGCTTGATTAATAAGGAAGAAGAACAGGATGAAGATAATAACGAAAGGAATAATTGAAGTTAAGAAGGTCAGCCAAATGCTTTGGCCCTCCATCGGCTTATAATCAAGATGGAAGCCGTTTTTAGCTTGCGCATCGCTAATTTCCTTGAGGGCAAACTCCTCAATGTTTGTGTGCGCGTAAAACTTGTTTGTATCGGCCTTAGCCGGTTTCTTTATATATTCACCACTTGCCAAATAGGAGTAGCCGTCGAACTGAAGCGTAAGCTCTTTGACGTTATTGTTAATTAGCTCCTGCCTCAACTGATCATATCGAATTTCAACGGTGGTATCGTTCTGGCTGCTGATAAATTGGAAGATACCGACAGTCACCAAAAAAATAATTAAATAAAACCCAGTATTCCGGATGATTCGATTCATCTCCTACCTCCTCTCAAGACGCTTAAATATTTTACCATAGCATGACTTTCCATCACAATATCTGTGCGAAGCCATGAAGGGTGAATCGTATTGTTCATTATTTCTCGTATACTTCAGGCTTCAAAATACCGATGAACGGTAAATTGCGGTATTGCTCCGCATAATCAAGCCCATAGCCAACGACGAACGCATCCGGTAGAACAAACCCTTTATAATCAGCCTCAAGTTCCACTTTACGGCCTGCCGGTTTGTCAAACAGAGTTACGAGTGTAACCGATTTGGCATTGCGCCGCTCCAGCACGTCAATTAAATAACTAAGCGTAAGTCCGCTGTCAATGATGTCTTCTACGATCAAAATATCCCGGCCCTGAACCGGTGCGTCCAGATCCTTCATGATTTTGACCACGCCAGAAGTCTTCGTAGACTGCCCGTAACTGGATACCGCCATAAAGTCAATTTCGAGCGGAATGGTAATTTCTTTAACCAAATCAGCCATGAAGATAAAAGCGCCTTTCAGAACGCAGATCACGAGCGGATTGCGCCCTTCAAACTCGCTGCTGATGGTTTGGCCAAGTTCCTTTACTTTCTGCTGAATCTGGCTTGCATCATAAAGCACTTCTTGAATGTCACTCAGCAATGCCTTGCCCTCCCAAAATGTTGAAGAAAATGAACCGTGCCCTATACAAGCATCAGCAATTTCTTCTTGCCTATACTATGAATGGATCAGTGCATCTTATTCAGTCAAAATCGTCCGCTGCCGTAAATAATGCTCTAACCCGCAAAATATGCTCGGTAGATCCATTAATTTGTGCATATTCCGATCTTCTAACCCCAGGAATCCAAAGGATATGGTCTGCGGCGTCAACAAGAATCGGCATCCTCTCACGCCTTGAGGGGGCGATTCGATCGTCAACGAACATATCTTGTACTTTTTTGGTGCCATTTAAACCAAGCACCTGCATTCGGTCACCAGGGCGACGATTTCGAACCGCTAACGGAAAAGCTAATTTATCCGCATCAAAGAGTGCTTCTTGCTTATTTCTTGGTCTGTTCGCACGAGTGTGCGGCAAACCCTCAAATAACAATTCGGCTTCCGCCTCCGGCACTAGAAGGCGCATAATACCTTCCGTAACGACATAATTATATCCGGCTTCTGAGGATGTCGAACCGCCCACCTTAGCAGAACGGAAAAAGCATAATTTGTCGTATTCACGAACGAATCTAATCCCGCTTCCCGCATCTAAGCTCCACGTCGATGCCGCACTATCGTGAGCTGCGAGCCGAACCGTTTCTACGCTGTCGAAAGAGATGGTTTCCGTTTCCATTCCAATACAAGTTAATATTAGTTTAATCAATCTCCTTTGTAAAGCGACATGCAGGTCAAGCAGCGCTTTGCGGGTTATATAGCATCCTTCGGAGACGAGCGTAATATCGCGTCCAAACGCTACCCGTGTTTCTTGCTCCATCCAGTCATCCTCAGCGCTCGCAAGTTCGGCCAGCCTGACAAGAGATTGAGATAGCTGCGGGTTGAATGTCGACAGATAAGGCAGGACGTCCAGGCGGATCGTATTGCGTAAATAGGTCCGTTTGCCATTGCTGCTATCTTCGCTGAACGAGATCCCCCATTGCTCACAGTAATGCAGGATGTCTGCCTTGTTTCTACGTAAAAGAGGACGAATAAGTTCCAGGTTTTTTTCCGTACGCTTCATTGCAATGCCTGAGAGCCCTGATGGGCTCGTCCCGCGGATGATCCGCATGAGTACAGTTTCCGCTTGATCATCTGCATGATGACCGAGCGCAATACATGAAGCACCATGCCTCTTGGCCACATCAAAGAGAAAAGAATACCGCTTTTCGCGCGCTGCAGCCTGGGCGTTCATTTTTGTTTCTTCTATATAAGCGGGCATATCAATCAAGGTGTATTCAAACTCAACGCTAAGCTCAGAGGCCAGCTGTCTTACTGCTTCAGCTTCTCTTGCCGACTCCTCTGGGCGGAAGCCATGATTGACATGCGCCGCAACAAGCCTAAGCCGCTGAGAGGGAGCAAGGCGCACGAGCAGGTGAAGAAGCGCCGTTGAATCAGGCCCGCCGGAGATGGCAACAACTATTGTATCACCAGCCGACCATAACCCCTCTTGCTCCGCTAATTGAGTCAACTCAACCAGCCAATCATCCACGTCTCGTCCCTCCTAAAAGTTTTTGTGTGGCTGTGCCCCAGATGCCGAGTTACTCGGCAGGAGTAAACAAAAACTCACTTCGGAAGCATATGCTTAAGTTTTTGTGTGGCTGTGCCCCGGATGCCGAGTTACTCGGCAGGAGTAAACAAAAACTCGCTTCGGAAGCATATGCTTAAGTTTTTGTTTGGCTATGCCCTCGGATGCCGAACGAATCACTGCCCTGTCCGGAGCAGCCAATATACCGTTGTCGCAAGCAGTAAAGCTGAAGCGATGAATAGTCCCTTCATCCAGCGCGGGGCAGGGGCGGATTTACGCCTATTGCCCGGACGATGCATCCACTGCTGCCAGGCTGAGGCCGCGGCTCGTGCATTCTTGAATTCACCAAGCAGCGACATGCGCAGCCAGCTATGCAAAGGCTTAAGAGATGGACTGGCATAAGCCAGCTTCAAGAGCTCATCCGGCATGCGATTTTGCGGAAGAAGAGTGCTTGTCAGCTGGGAAAGCCTGCGGCTCTCATGTAATTGTATGCAAAGAACGGCGAAAGAAAACAGGTCATAGCCTGCATCCGCCGTACGTGTTCCTGCATTCCAATAGCCGCGGTCATAGATCTCGGTAAATTGCCGGACGCCTTTGCCAAAGGCAGTTACCCCGCCATAATCGACCAGCTCCACTCTGCCATAATTGGCTACCAGTACATTTTCAATTTTGAGATCGCCAAAGGTCCAGCCTGCATCATGAAGCTCAGACAACCGGACCAGCAAGCTGTAGCCTACGACCGGAAACCAATCGCTGCCTTCCTTCGCCAGGTAGTCGGATAAGGTTATGCCCCGGACATACTTCATCACATAAAAAGGGTAATCCTTACCGTCGGAGGCGTGTAAGTCATCCACATCTACAAGGAAAGAAGCCGCTCCCAAACGGCCTTTTTGCTTTGCGATGCTCTGCAGTACGTTCACTTCCGATTGCAGGTCAACCGCATCGGCGCCGATTTTCAAGGCATACCAATTTCGCTCCCGCTCCACGAGGAATACTTTGCCGTTAGCGCCTTCGCCCAGAAGCCGCTCTACGCGGTAACTTCCCTGCTTCCATTTGCCCCTTACGACCGTACCGCGGGAGGGGCTCCACTCAAACGACGTAGTCACTCATCATCCCGCCCGTTTCATCATTCTTCCTATTACCATAATCGGCTTTTCGATAAAAATCAATGACATGCATGAGTGCAGGGCCCGTTGGCGTTGTCCCCCGCATCTGCAACCTTGGGAAGAAGCTCGCCACCCCGCTAATGTTGGTCGTCCAATCCATATCCAACTTGCAATCATCCCCATAGGCAGAGCCGGGAAAATGAAACACGGCAATTTCACTGCTTCCCTGCCTCGATTGCAGACTCAATGCTAAATCCCGAATTGCTTCGTCTACAGCCTGAAGCTTGGGCTTCATACTGGCGCTCGCATCAATCAGCAGCGCAACGCGCAGCTTGCTGGACTCGCTGAGATCATCGATCACCCGCACCACGTCGCTGCGCTTCTCCGGGGGAGCTCCTCAATAGACGAGGCGCCGAGCACCTGCTTCAGCTCCCGCTGTACCGCATGCTGAATCGTCTGAACGACGGTTTTGCGCGTGAGCATCTGAACCGTATGCGATAGCTGGCGCGTATGCGATAGCCGGCTAAGCCCGCCGCCCGCACGGGCAATTTCCTCAATTTCGGCCGAGCCGAATTCACCAAGATCCCCCTGGTCGATAACCCCGACTACATTAACTGTTATCCCTTCCGCATACGCTTGAGCCGCCGCAACGACAGGACTTACCCCGACATTCGAGCAGCCATCCGTTATTAATAGAATCTGCTTCATCCAACCATTCCTCCAACATTACGGAATCTACCGCTAGTAGTTTATCTACCATCGTTCCCATTATCGAGAGGGTTTAACCGTCACTGCAGCTGCAACTCCACATATTTGGCGGGTTTATCGCTATTAACTTTATCCGCAATTATTACCATCAGCTTTGATTCGGTAGGACGCCTGTGTTATATTTTTTAAAGCTATAAAAGAGAAAGAGAGGTTCAGAATAGATGGTGTTCTCGAGTTTGTTTTTTCTTTATCTGTTCTTACCCATACTTCTGCTTGCGTACTTTGCCTTTCGCAACACGAGTTACCGGAACTGGATACTCATTCTGTTCTCCTTCGCCTTCTACGCTTGGGGAGAGCCTGTTTGGATTATTCTATTGATACTTGCTTCGGTAATCGGTTATTTATTCGCACTGGGTATTGAGAAATATCGCGGGACATGGCTGGCTAAAGCGCAGTTCATTGTCGCCGTCGCGATAAATATCGGGATATTAGGATTTTTCAAATATTCCGGGTTCCTTGTCGACACGATTCATTCCTTGCTGCCAATCCAGCTGCCTCATCCCGAAGTGACGCTGCCAATCGGTATCTCATTCTTTACTTTCGAAATCATTTGTTACTTAACGGATGTCTATAAAGGCAGAATTACAGCCCCAAGATCACCCAAGAAGCTGCTGCTCTATGTATCATTCTTCCCCCATCTCGTTGCGGGTCCCATTATCCGGTATACCGATATTCAGCATCAAATCGAGAACCCGAACGTTACCCTGTCCGGCTTTAGCGAAGGGATTACAAGGTTCATGATCGGTCTAGGCAAAAAGGTTGTTATCGCCAATTTGCTGGGTGAGAGTGTCGGCAACCTGCTCGGACCAAGCGCAGGAACACCCTCCATGCTCGGTACATGGTTTGGCATTGCACTCTTTGCGCTGCAAATCTATTTTGATTTCTCCGGTTACTCGGATATGGCTATCGGCCTTGGCAAAATGTTCGGTTTCAATCTGCGGGAAAACTTCAACTATCCCTACATATCAAAATCAGCCGGCGAGTTCTGGCGGCGCTGGAACATGTCGCTAGGCGGATTCTTCCGCGATTACGTCTATATTCCGCTGGGCGGCAATCAAAGGTTCTATCTCCGTAACCTATTTATCGTTTGGTTTCTGACCGGCTTCTGGCATGGCGCCAGCTGGAACTTTATTATATGGGGCCTTTACTTCGGTCTACTCATCTACTTAGAGCGTTTATTTATCGGAAAATGGCTGGAGCGGCTGCCTGCCTTCGTCGCTCATCTCTATTCGACGCTGGCTATGCTCATTGGCTGGGTGTGGTTTTACTTTACCGATCTATCGGCTGCGATCAGAGCCTTTCGATCGATGTTCCATCTGGGGAACGAAGCATTCATCACGACAGAGGTCCAGCTTTATTTTAAAGAAAATCTGATCCTGTTCCTCGTTGCGATTATTGCTTCAACACCGCTGTTCAAATGGTCATTCAACCGCCTATTAGCTTCAAATGAAAAGCTTAAACTAAACATTGCGACGTTTGCTGTCCCCATCATTAATCTGGTCATTCTCATTGTGGCTACCATTCTATTGATCGGCAGCACGTATAATCCGTTTCTTTATTACCGGTTTTAACGAGGAGGCCCGCATGAACCTACAAGCAAAGCTAAATCTCACTCTTTTCCTCATTTTTATATTCGGGGTAGCTGCAATCAATCTGCTTCGCCCCCAATCACAAAGCGTCTCCGAGCTCGAGCAGCGGACCATTCAGCAATCGCCCGTCTTCACAACGGAGCGGTTATTTGACGGGGACTTTACACGGGAATATGATAACTATTTCTCTGATAATTTCACGAATCGGACGTCGCTAGTCAAGGTAGGTGCCGATTTGAAGGCGCTCAAAGGCTTTCCCGACGAGGAAGGCGCGTCAATCTTCGTGCAAGAGGGCGGAGATAATATGGCTGTCAGCTTGAACGGGAAGTCAGAGTCCAGCGCGGACAAGTCGGACACGGCTGGCACCAGCGGCACCAAAACCAACGAGCGAACGGATCTTAGCAATGTGAATGCCACCAAATATCTAATCTTGAAGGATCAGGCTCTAACCCTGTTCGCCTATTCTGCTCCGGCAGCTGATGAATATGCCAAGGTGCTCAATCAATTCAAGAATGCGATAGATCCCAAGATTCACGTATATTCGCTGCTTGCGCCCGACTTCTATTGCGTTCATCAATAATGAGAAGTATCAGGCGATGTCATACTCGCAAAAAGACGCTTTTGCCCATATTAATCAACAGCTTGAACCATCAATCGGCCGAGTCGATGCTTATAGCGCGCTTGACCAGCATCGTGAAGAATATATATATTTCCGGACTGACCATCACTGGACGGCACTGGGCGCTTATTATGCCTATACCAGCTTCATGAAAGCGATCGGCGAGCAGGCTATTCCGCTAAGCAAGTATAAGAACGGAACCATTGAGGGCTATCTCGGGACAGCCTACAAAGCAACGCTTAGCGATAACCTGAAGGCTCATCCCGATTCAATCGCGTATTACAGGCCATTCACTAATTATGAGTATTTCGCGTATTCCTCAACCAACAAGGCGCTTAAACGCAACGTTGTTGATCCTGCTTATGCGAAGAAAGGGAACGGGTTCTATGCGGTATTCCTTGATGGGGATTATCCGTGGGGAGAAATTACGACAGCGAATAAGAACGGGAAACGAATCGCAGTCATCAAAGACTCTTACGCTAACTCGTTTATCCCATTCCTGCTGCCTCATTTCGAGAACGTATACATAGTCGATCCAAGGTATTACAAAGGATCTCTTACTGATTTCATAAAAAAGCAGCAAATCACCGATGTTCTGTTCTTGAATAACTCCACCGTTGCCCGCAATACCGGCATAGCCCAGCTATTAGGCGGATTGCTGCCTGCAGGCAAATAAAGAAAGCCGCTCTGCGACGGGCTGATCACTATAAAAAAGTCTGCCAGCAAGTCTGGCAGACTTTTTGTTATTTGCTCCTACTTCGATAACTCAGGCTCTCTTGGCCGTTGCCGAATTCGCATCGCTTAGCTCACCGTCCTTGGTCGTTCGACTTTGGTCAAGCCCGGCCAGCGGAATGTCGCCCACTCCGGCTGATGCTTGTCCACTCTTGCAACGACAACCGTCATATCATCAACGATATCGCCTTTATGGTAACGCACGACTGTATCGAGCAGCGAGTCGGCGATCTCTTGCGGGTTATCGGTCCGAATTTCTTGGATGACCCGTTTCATCCACATCTCCTTATTGACCGCATGGCCCGGCGCATCATAGATCCCATCAGTCATCATGATGAGCGTATCTCCCGGCTGCAGCTGCACGCGGATGAGATCGACATCAATGTCCTGCAAAATGCCAACCGGCAAATTATTCGCTGTAACGAGAATGACTTCATTACCACGTTTAATAAAGCTTGGCGTAGATCCGATCTTCATAAAAGTCGTCTTCGCCGTATACATGTCGATAAGGGCTACGTCCACAGTCGCGAATATTTCATCGGATGACCGGAGCAGCAGTACGGAGTTAACTGACTTAATGGCCAGCTTCTCATCCATGCCCGACTGCAGCAATTGCTGCAAAATCGTGAGCGCTGTGCTGCTTTCCTGCTTGGCCCGCTCCCCGTTGCCCATGCCATCACTAATCGCGACAGCAAATTTGCCATTGCCAAGCTCGACCGTGCTGAAGCTGTCTCCCGACAGCAGGTCGCCTCCCTTTGCAACCCCGGCAACACCCGTTTCTACCTCGTAGGCCTTAGCTGAACCGAACACGACTAGCGCCGGTTCACCGGGTTTATCGGAAAACTGCTCGGACATAACCGCGATAGGCTCTCCTAGAATATCTGAAAGCAGCGGGGCTATAATTTTGCGGCATTCATCATACCCTCTAGTAAAGGTATGATACACCTCCAATTCCACATTCCCCTCCTCCAGATTAACAACATCAATGCCATGTATGGATAAACCGAGCCCTTCGAGCGCCTCTCGGATCTGTTCTTCCTGTAAATGCAGCTGCTGCCCTTCCCGTTGAATCTCACGGGCCAAATCCTCCATCACCTGCGATACGCCAGACAGCTGATCAGCGACCAGTGTCCTAGAGTCATTCAGCTGCTTCCGCCACCGCTGATCATGTTGGTACATTTCATACTGCTGCTGCATAACCGTTAGCACCTGATGCGACCGGATACAGTGGACGCTCCATTCTTTGGGCATCTCCTTAGGCCCGATGCGCCGTCCATCCTCTACCGTCGTCATCATGTTTGTCATCATTTTGTACGTGTCATAAAATTTCCCCTCCCAACACATTTCCTTGCGATGACAAGAGCTGCAGGTCTTCTCCGCGGCCGCATTCATGAAATGGCCGACTGTTTCTTCACGCCTCAGTGCTTCATTATCGCCTCCAATTTGTCCAAAGCTGCGTGAGAGCTGCCGGAACACTTCCGAAAACTGTGATACCCGCTGAGCGGTTACATCTCTCACCCGCTTTGCATACTCATGCTGTGTCTTGACATGCTCCTGCGTGCCAGGCACATATTTGGATATCGTACGAATTATCAAACGAGGGGTAAGAAGTAAGAGGACAGCCGCCGCGACCGATTCCCAGGTGGATGTCATAACATCGGCCTGGTTACCCAGATAGATCGAGAGAATAGAGGAGCCGAGCAGCATGCCGAATGCTACTGCCATTTTGCCGCCTTCTCGCAATAACCCGGCAAGCAGCCCCGCAAACGCCAATAAGCTCATCTGCATAATGGCATTCATATCAGCCAGGCTGAGAATCAATCCGGCTACGACACCAACGGATGCACCAAGCGGCGCTCCACCGACTAGTGCGAATAGGAGCAGCATATAACGAGACATGATATGTTCCGCAGATAAGCCGTACAGCGTCCATCCAACCGCGCCTGTCATGACCGAGGCCAGCAAAATCATTAAGCAAATGATTTCCTCATTCTTTAAAGACGACGTCTTCCTGCGTCATCGTTAAGATCGGAATGGCTTGGATAAAGACAAGCGTCAGAACAAAACTAAGCGCCGCTTCAACCGTTACCATCATAAACTCATACCAGCTAAGCGTATCGGCGATGACGACGCCAAATAATCGCACAAGCAAGGCAGCTACAAATACGAGTATCGGTGCGTAAGAGAGCTCTGCCCGTTCATAAGCCTCAAGCCCCTTGAAGAGCAGGAACACAACCGCAAGCTCCATCGCAATCCACATCGGTTCCGGTGTAACCGCGAAGAAGCTGCCGGCAATGATAGAGAGCGCGACCGAACCATAGGCATCACGCCTTAAAAAATAGATCACTGCAAAATAAGCAACCGCAAACGGTGTGAGCGACTCCAATATAACAGCGCGGCCGAGCAGGAATCCTACTGTCATTAATACGAATGTCCATTTTCTTGTGGAGAATAGCTGAACCATATGCCTTACACCTGACCAGTTCAATCCCTTTTGAACTGCTGCTTGCACAAAGCTTGTCCGTTGTACACCTGGAAACATCACCACGTTACGCTTGTCCGCCATCAATCAAGGCACCACCTTTACCGATTTATTGTTCTCTCAGTATAGAAGCTGCTTTATAGAAAGTTTGTCAGAAAGCGTTGTCATGCAAAAAGTTTTTTCCGACAAAATCACCATCCCTGCCGTTTCACCGTCACTGCTGCGGCAACCTAGAGGCAGTCTAGCTTTGAGCATGAACTGGCTTCGTCTTCCAGTCGACCGTTCAACAAAATACGTGATCGGCTTTCAACAACCAAGAGGTGAAACGCCGTCCGAACCTGTCGGGATGGTGGAGAACAAGGGGAAAGTATTTTTTGTAAGCCGAGGTATAAATCCGGGTATTGGTGCATAGCCAGTCTGGTTTTTCGAAGCATATGGTAAAATTGGTACTCAAATTAGTGAAGGGATGTGAGTCGCTACTGTAGAAAGCAGAGACCTGAGGCTATATTGCAAAAAAGGGTATTCTATCCGTCAGTCGTTCTGACGAATAAAATACCCTTCTTCATGTAATCGATGTAAAATATCGGTTACCAAGCATTCCTATACTTAAACGCGCTTCGCTCCACGTCCACCACGTTTGGATTCCGTATTCTTCTTAATCGAAGATGCGCGTTCTTCACTATCCTTCAAGAAACGAGAAACTTTATCCTCGAATGTTGGTTTACCGTAAGCAGGTTTACCGCCGCCAGCCTTGTTGAAAGGACGTCCACCGCCGCCTCCGCCGCCTGCACGATTAAAACCTCCGCCGCCTCCGCCTGGTCCACGATCTCCACTAGGACGATTGAAGCCACCGCCTCCGCCGCTTGGCCCGCTGCCTGTACGGTTAAATCCTCCGCCACCCGGTCCGCGATCTCCGCTGCGCTCACGCGCTGGAGGTGCAGAACCTTCCGGCCGGTCAATTGCCTGTTTAATCGAAAGTCCGATTTTCCCGTCTTTGTCTACATTAATGACCTTCACTGTAACGACATCTTCCAGTTTCAGATGGTCTTTAACATCCTTGACGTAATTATCGGCAATTTCTGAGATGTGAACGAGCCCTGTGACACCCCCCGACAAATCGACGAATGCTCCGAAATGCGTAATACCTGTCACTTTGCCCTCTAACTTAGCGCCCACTTCAATTGCCATAGGTAAAAATGTTCCTCCCTAACCGTTATGCGAAGCTGTTAGCTTCGAAATAAAGCTGCATATCAAAAAATATGACGTTGAGTCGCTAAAAATGCTGTTACTAACGTGATTATAACCGAATGAGAGATGCAAGGCAACAGGCGGACAACCCGATTTGAGAGCTAATCAACGACTTGAATTTGCGTCTCGCCTTTCTGTACCATACCTAGCTCTTTCGTAGCTAATTGACCAATATATTCTTTGTCATTCAGACGGGCGACCTGCTGCTTAAGATCCTCCATCTGCTTTGTTGCCTGTGCAATCTTCTGCTGGGCATCAGCAAGTTTAAGCTCTGCTTGTCCTTGTCGATCCAGCTGCGAAAATAACGTATATAACGCCCAGCCCATGAATAGAGCGACGACAATAAACCAAAGCTTGAGCCGCCGCTTCGTTCCCGCGTATGCAGCTGTCTGATTCGATTCCGTTGACGTCTTCATTCCACAGACCTCCTGACGTATAAATGATTAATCCACGTTGTCCTTCTTCCGGTTCCTTATGCGATGCCAGAGCCTTGTTGATTGCTGCTTCACCGCTTCGTACCTCTCGCGTATACGCAGCCTTTGCATTAAGGGCTTGCCCCAGCTGACAGCCCATCTTCCGATCGGATGAGTAAGAGGGGATAATATCCACTTAACCAGAAGCCAAAGAGGACGAAACAATTGTATCACAACTTTTATCAGGAACATAGTAAATGCTAGCAAAAAAGCGAAAATCAGTTTAATAAGTTTATAGAGCAGCTGCAGCGGACGGATAATGAATATAACGAACATACGGATAACAAATTGAATAATTGCTCGAATGGCACGGATAATTCCATGAACAATCGCAACTACGATTCTGCTGAACAACCAATAATAAAAGCCGATACCAAGCAGCAGTCCTAGAAAGATGTATGCCCGCACCTCGCCCTCGTTGCTTGCGGACAATACTTGAAACACGGCAATTGTGGCGGCGATCCAATAGAGAAGATCGAACACCGGAATCCACCAACGGCTGATCCGGAGCTCGTCCGATACGACGCGATAGCCATCGAATACGATCCCCATGCCGATGCCTGACAGCATCATCGTCATCATCGTCCACCATTGCACACTTAGACTCACTTAAACAACTTCCCGAATAAGCCCTTCGACTTTGCGGCCGTATTCCCGTCCAGGTAGGCGAGCGAATGGACGAGTCCTTCAATAGCAACCAGCCCCTGCTCCAGGCTTAGATGCTTCATGTGCAAATTTTGCCCGCGGATCGCTAAGAAGCCAAGCTCAGTCTCGAGCAGAAACTCTTCATTGTCAAAGCTTTCTACATTCATCACCCCGGTTATCTCGAGCACCTTGCGATTCAACATTTTGACTTCCTGCCGCTTCTGTCCCTTCCCTTGGTCGATCATAGTTTGTCCTCCTAAGGAATAATCTGGCCTCTGGTTTCTCTTAGACTAGCGTATGGGCCTTGGACAGGGTTTAGAACAAAGAATATATTGCCACTACTGGTCAAACTTAGTACAATAGACCTGTTCGACTTTCTACCTACATAGATTGCAATTACCGATAAACGGCAAACCCATCGTAAGGTGGGGACGCAAAGTCATGGGTCCTACGTGGATTGCCAGACCGCCGAAGTGATGCGAATAAACATTAGGCCGCATCCTTATTGGAGTGCGGCCTTGTTTTGTCTGATGAAGGAGGGCAAGGGCAGTATCAGGGTAAGAAACGGGCTTAGACATTCTAGCGATGAAAACATATGCAAACTGGAGGAGTTAGCAGATGGTTGTTTGGAAAGGGTTCGGAATCCTTAATGTTTTTATTGTCGCTGTATTCATTGCTTTTGTAGGCTACTTATCAAGACTTGTCGGCGTCGATACCGATGAGCATAACTGGCCGTTATCGATTGCGGTTCTTCTGTCAGGCATCATTATTTGGTTTTTGGGTAACTATCTGCATAACCGAACAGATCATATCGTACTAATTGATGCTGCGACGGGTGAGCCATACAAAATGGGCGCCCAGCACAGCTTGTTGTTTATCCGTATGGAGTATTGGGGTCCTATCTTTGCAGTTATCGGATTAGCTATCTTGTTCTTTTAAACATAGAAGATCAAGGTGAAACGGCTCAGCGCCGTCCTTTGGCGGCGGAGCGCGCTTCATTCCGGAGAAATATAAGCAAAGTATAGTGGAAATTTAACTTTCTTATCTTTTCAAAAAAAATGGCCTGACTGATCAATGAATGATCTGTCAGGCCATTTTTTATTGCTGCCAATCCAGCTTATTCTCCGGTTGGCGCGATTCTTCCTTCAGCAAAGTATACATCCCGCTCGCCTCGTCCTTCTTGGTTGTCTCCGCAATCCGCTCGATGCGGACGGTGACTACCTTCTGGCCGTATTGAATCATGAGCTCGTCGCCGGCTTTGACGGTGCTGCTCGCTTTCGCTTCGCGAGAGTTGATCCAGACGCGTCCTTGATCGGACACATCCTTAGCGACGGTGCGCCGCTTGATCAACCGTGATACTTTGAGAAACTTATCCAGACGCACGACTACTTGATTGCGTCTTTCAATTTATTGCCGGCTTTAAATGCAGGAACTTTGGATTCCGCGATTACGATCGGGTTACCTGTTTGCGGGTTTCGGCCTGTACGACCGGAACGTTTGCGAGTTTCGAAAGTACCGAAACCGATAAGCTGAACTTTATCTCCGCCTGCAAGAGCTTCAGTAACTTCTCCTAAAAATCCGTTAAGCACAGATTCTACATCACGTTTAGTCAAACCGCTTTTTGTTGCAATGTTGTTTATCAAGTCTGTTTTGTTCATGATTAACTTTGCCTCCTAGATTTCCAATATCGATTTACTATTCTGCTTACTGCTAAATAAATCCTGCTTCATGTAAAAAAATTTTGCGATTGATAGGAGAAATAGACGAATTTTGGCGAAAATGAGTAGGGAAATCAGGAACTAGATTTTTATTTTCTAGGAAAACCGCTTAGCTTCCTCCCAAAATTTATCCATCTCTGTTAAATCAGTTTGGTCAAAGGTTCGCCCGCTTATACGGAGCTGCTCCTCAATATACGCAAAACGTTTTTTAAATTTGAGATTTGTACGCGCGAGCGCTTCTTCCGGATCGGCATGAATAAACCTTGACGCATTAACGGTGGCAAAAAGAAGGTCTCCAAGCTCGGCAGCCTGCTCTTCTGTGTCCTTGGTGGCTATTGCCTCGCGAAGCTCACCCAGCTCCTCTTCAATCTTGTCCAGCACCGGGGTAATGTCATCCCAATCGAAACCGACTTTGGCCGCTTTCTTCTGGATTTTATAAGCTTTCATAAGCGCAGGAAGATCGGGCGGAATTCCGTCCAGCTGGGACGCTTTTGCCGGGTCTATGCCCTTGCGCCGCTTCTCCTCCGCTTTCATCTGCTCCCAGTTCTGGAGAGCCTCCTGCGAATTGTTCGCCCCAAGGTCGCCAAATACATGCGGATGGCGGAAAATCAGCTTCTCATTCAAAGACTGAATGACATCATACACGGTGAAGGAGCCGACTTCCTCTTCGATTTGGCTGTGCAGCATGACCTGCAGAATGACATCGCCAAACTCTTCCCGCATGCCGTCCGGATCATCATTATCAATCGCTTCGATCGCCTCATAGGTTTCTTCGATGAAATTTTTACGTAGCGATAGATGGGTCTGTTCACGATCCCATGGGCATCCCTCGGGGCTGCGCAATATCGCAACAATTTCATGAAGCCGCTCAAAGGAGCGGCTGCGCAGCGTTTCATCGGTTGAGCGCGGCAGCCAGATCAGCGATAGATTGCCAAAGCCAGGGGTACGGTCCAGCTCGTAGAGCGGCACGGATAGTATCTGCTCCTGACCAACAACGCCTAGGGCATGTCCCACAATAACGATATGATCATCCGGCAGCCGTTCCATCAGCGTCAGCTTCACGTCAGATGCTGTATATTCATCATAGACTTGACCAATGATCGTATGCAGCTCCGGGCGCAGCAGTGAAGCCTTCAAATCCCCAGCATCAAGCAGCTGGAACCCCTCGATCGGGTCAAACCCCAGACGCGTGAAGGCTTGATCGAGGAAGCTCTCTCCGCCTAAGATCGTCAGCGTAATGCCCTCGTTCGGGCAGCGCTCGCGCAGCAGCTGGACGGTGCGTTCAGCGACCATTGGATGGCCGGGAACCGCGTAAATGATTTCATTGTCTGATCCGCTGGCGCTGAGTGCGCTAGCCGCAGGTGTCGAAGCAGCCTTGATTGCGTCAACATCGGGCGCATCTGCAGCTGCTGCGAGCTGCAGCGCTTCTTTAATCAAAGCTGCAGCTATCGCTTCGTAAACGTCCGGGAAGGAATCCAGCTGTTCATATAAGCTGTCAAAGGAGCTGTAGCTCATATCATTTTCCCGGAAAAGCTGCATCATCGGATGATCGTCCGTTCTGACATAGCGATGGGCAGCGGACTGAAGCTTGCGCCAGATCCCCAGCGTTAACTGATCGGCATTCCCGGTTCCGAGACCGACGACCGTAATGGTTGGTTTCTTCATCTATGTACCCTCCTCTGGGTTACCTTAATCGCCTTTGCGGTTACGGTGGAGAAATGATTGGTTTCAGAGATTATTAAGAGCTGTCTCCATGCCGGCCTGCGCCTCTTGGCAGGAGGCGCCAGCCTTGCAATCGGGCGGCTATCGCTTCGCCGCCCGGCAGTGCGCGCAGTTCGCGCGCGGTGATGCCGCCGCAGCGCAGCATGGCGGCGGCGAACACGGCTCCGCCAAGGGCGACGCCGCCGAGCGCGAGCGCGGCGGCCGCAGCCCTTGGCGGCAGCGCCGGGCCGAGCAGCGCAGCAGCGCCGCGCTCGGCCAGGACGAGCGCCGCGGCCATGCACGCGAGCGCAAGTCCAATGCCCGCGGCGCCGCGCGCGGGCATGGCCGCGCCAGCGGCGCGGCGCACGGCGCCCGCGCTCAGCAGGGCGGCCGCCGTGAGCGCGGCGATGCCGGCCCAGGCGGCGCCGGCCGTGCCCAGCGCCGGCACAAGCGCGGCGTTGAACGCGGCCTTGAGCACCGCGGCCGCCAGCATAACCAGCGCAGGGGCGCGAACCTTGCCCAGCCCCTGCAGCGCCGCCGCCGCAACGGCATTGACGGTTCCCGCAAGCGCCGTCAAGCCGACAAGGGCAAACGTCCGCGAGCCCGCATCGTCCGCGTACAGCATAACATTGATGGGCGTCGCGAGTACCGCGAGCCCTAAAGCAGCGGCCGCGCCAACCGCCCAAGCGGCCCGCATCGCCAAGGCTGCCTGCTGCTTCACCGCTCCCGCGTCTTTTCGCGCCCGGGCTGCCGCAAGCGCCGGAACGAGCGCCGCTCCCATCGCGCCCGCAACCATCACGACCAGCTGCACAAGCGGCTGGCCGCGGCCGTATAACCCGAAGAGCGACATCGCATCGGCTGCTTCCATACCTGATTTTTGCAGCAGCCGTGGTACGGTAAAAGCATCCACCACGCTCAAAGCGGGTACAGCCAGCGCCCCAAGTGTGACAGGTATGGCAAGAAGGGAGAGCCTGCGAACCTGCTGCCAAATCACTATGCCACTAGACTTTCCTAGAACCGAAACGGTCGGTTCTATCGCAGCTCTGCGCTCGTGCAGCCCATAGATCACCATAACTGCAAGCCCAGCGGCCCCGCCGAATGCCGAGCCCGAGGTAGCTCCTGCAGCAAGCGATGCATCGGACCAGCCAGAATGCCAGCCCATCCACAGCAGCGTTATCATGGCCGCAACGCGGACGAGCTGCTCGGATAGCTGAGAGACCGCAGAGGGCAGCATTTTCCCCCGCCCTTGATAATAGCCGCGCAGCGCTGCCATAACTGGCGTGAACCACAATGCTAGCGATGCCGCCTTAATGGCTTGTCCTGTGCTGGGATCGCCAATCCATACCGCGATTCGATCTGCCCCAAACCACATAAAAGCAAATCCGGCCAAGCCGCTGACTGCAAGCAGAAGCACGCTCGCCTTCAGCACATGCCTGGCTCCCATGCGGTCACCGACAGCTTCGTGCTGGGCGACCAACAGCGAAACGGCAACCGGAAATCCTGCCGTAACCATAACGAGAAGCAGCTGATAGAACGGATAAACGGCATTATAAATGCCGAACACCCGGTCGCCCGCAACATTTTGCAGCGGAATTTTCTGCAGTGTTCCGATGACCTTGCTCATCAGCATGGCCACCCCCATTAGGGCGGCCCCTCTCCATACAACCGATCTATTCCCGCGGCTTTTTATGCCTGTATCTTCAAGCTTCACTCTCCAAGCGTGCACCTGCCCTGCTTCTTCAACTTCCCTTATTATACCTGAAAGTGAAAGGCTGTGAACGACTTGTCGCCATGACTTCATTCTCGGCGTCCTTTGACGGCGGAGCGCGGTTCGTTCCGGAGAAATATATATCAAGAAAAAAGCTTCCATGAAGATCGCCCTCTTCAAGGAAGCCTGCTCTTTTGCTATTGTTCCATTTGCTTGGCTAGAAATCCGGCTGCCGTTTCTGCCATTTTGATTTCCATCTGCGCCATCTTAACCGACTCATCTTTACTAAGCAATACGACAGTTCCAATCGGATCTCCACCGGCTATAATTGGGGCAGCCACGAAAGATGTGAAGTTCTCGCTAATGTCTTTAATAACCTCGAATGATCCGCCGCCAGCTTCGTTGACTGTTTTCCGGTTTTCCATACAGCTTTCAAGCATCGATCCAATCTGTTTCTCCAAATATTCCTTTTTCGGTGCTCCCGCGATCGCGATAATATTATCCCGATCCGTTATCATCGTAATGTGATTGGTGCTTTCGGAAAGTGACTCGGCATATTCCTTGGCAAAGTCGCCGAGCTCCCCAATCGGGGAATATTTCTTCAGAATAACTTCACCGTCACGATCGACGAATATTTCGAGCGGGTCGCCCTCGCGTATACGCAGCGTTCGGCGGATTTCCTTTGGTATGACGACCCTGCCAAGATCATCAATGCGACGAACAATTCCAGTTGCTTTCATGTTCTAGTTGCCCCACTTTCCTTGAAGGTTTTGAATTGGACTGGATGCAGGCTGCTTCTCTATCGCTCAAGAAGAAACGGCTGGCGCCGTTCTTTGGGGCGATATAAGTTTCTTCCCTCGCTTATTGATATTTCAAGAGGAGCGAATCCTTGAGAAATGGTGATTGCGAATCTGCCCATAGTATTCATCCACTCCCAATTTCTTATGCAAGGTGTAAATAGCTTCTAGCCTTGTTTCTCCGCTGTTGGAGTCAATTCCCATAATTGGTTGCCCTGCATACCCCGTTATCCCTTACCTGAATAAAACAAAAGCATCGTGCTGCTTCATAAGAAGCGGCACGACGCTGCGTTTCCATTCACGTTCCTGCTATGATATTCCGTCGGTTAGATGCTTTACTCATGCTTTAGCAGCTGGCCCAGCTCCCGCTTCAATGCAAGAAATTCCGGATGCTCCCGAACCTCAGGCGATCGCTGCGCTGGCAGCTTAACCGTAAAGGTCTTTAGAATACGTCCCGGGTTTGCGCCCATGACGACTATGCGCTGCGATAAGAAGATCGCTTCATCAATGTCATGCGTAATGAAGAGGACGGTCGTCTTCTCTTTCTCCCACACCTCAAGCAGCATCTCTTGCATCTCCAGCTTCGTTTGCGCGTCGAGCGCACCGAATGGTTCATCCATCAGCAGCACTTTCGGCCGATTGGCAAGCGCTCTGGCGATCGCGACGCGCTGCTTCATCCCGCCTGACAGCTGTTTGGGATAAGCTTTATCAAATGATTCCAGCTTGATCACCTTCAAGAAGTAATTGCTGATCGCCCTTCGCTCAAGCGTCGGTATACCCTTCAGCTTTGGACCATACTCAATGTTCTCGCGAACGGTTAGCCACGGAAATAAGGTGTAGCCCTGGAATACCATCCCCCGATCTGCACCTGGGCCAATGACCTCTTCACCATCGACGGTAACCGACCCGCCCGTAAGCTCATCCAGCCCAGCAACAATACGCAGAAGCGTCGATTTGCCGCAGCCCGAAGGGCCGACAATCGTTACAAATTCATTGGTCCCGATAGATAGATCGATATTCTTCAATGCTTCAAACCGGGATTTCTTCGATACATAAACCTTCTGCAGATGATGAATCCCAATCTCTCCTTTCGGAGATGAAGAGTACTTTTGACTTCCCTTATGAGTTTCGCCTTCACCCTCATTGACCCGTTCACTTCCGGCAGCCTGTACATTCTCTTTTATCGTTTCCATTCCTTACACCTCCTAAGATTACGCCCAAGGATACAAACGACGGTTCAAGAAGGCGAAGATCCGGTCGCTAATAAGGCCGAGCAAGCCAATAACGATGATACCGACAAAGATTTGATCCGTGTTCAGGAACCGCTGTGCCTTCATAATGGCAAATCCAAGCCCGCTGTTAACCGCAACCAGCTCCGCAACGACCAAGTACGTCCACGCCCAGCCGAGAATGAGCCTCATCGTGTTCATGAGCTGCGGCATGATAGCCGGAATGAGTACGGTCTCGATCGCTTTCCAGCGACCTGCCCCAAGTGTAAAGGACGCCTGAAGCAGATCATGGGAGACGCGCCGCGTATTATCGGCAACCATCAGTACGAGCTGGAAGAAGCAGCCGATGAAAATCAATAATATTTTCGCCCACTCGCCAATCCCCGCCCACACCATAATAAGCGGAATGAAGGCCACTGCCGGCATATAACGGATAAATTCCATCGGCGGCTCTACGATCGCTTCACCGAACTTGAACGTGCCGGCAAAAATACCGATCGGTATACCGATGACACAAGCCAGCATGAAGCCCGCCGAGACCCGGAACAAGCTGATGCCGATATGATGCCAGTAGGCTCCTGTGCTGAGCAAATGAACCATTTCGAAGAGCACCTTATGCGGCGTTGGCAGAAAGACGGGATTCACGGCTTTGGTGTAGCTGAGCAAAGACCAAACCAGAAGAAGCAGTATAAACGAGAAGCCCGATGTAAGGGCGAACGACCTCCCGCCGATCTCCTTGAATATTTGCATTCGATGCGGTTTTCGGCGTTTTGGCGCGTTCATCCTTCATCACTCCTTGGCAGCTTTTTCAATAAATTGCGAGTCGAACAGTACAGAGAAATCTTTAATCTCATCCACCATGTCCAGCTTTTTTAAGAAATCAGCTGTTTTCTCCGCCGTATAAGCGAGCGACGTGTAATCATCGCGTTTGCCGAACGCTTCCACGTTGTCCGCAGCGGTAAAGAGCTTAATGCTGTCCAGACCAAGCTTGAAGTCTTCAGGCGTCGTCTCGGCCTTCTTCGCCATCAGCTCGATCGCTTCATCCTGATGTGTCTTGAAGTACGCTAGAGCATCAAACCAGGCATCCACGATTTTTTGAATGTCAGCCGCACGGTTTTTCACCACGTCATCACGGAATACGAGCAAATCCGGAATAAGTCCTGGCGTATCTTTCGAGGAGAAGAGCACCTTGCCCTTGCCTTCCTTGACCGCTTTCGTCTGGAATGGCTCCCATAGGACCGATGCATCCGTTTTGCCTGAGATGAATGCCGGGCCTGCATCATTAACTGTCATATTGACGTAATTGATATCGTTCTCGTTCATGCCGTTCTTGTCGAGCGCGGTCAGCAGCAGGAGGTGATCG
Source organism: uncultured Paenibacillaceae bacterium (assembly GCA_963793665.1). Taxonomy (GTDB): domain Bacteria; phylum Bacillota; class Bacilli; order Paenibacillales; family Paenibacillaceae; genus Paenibacillus_Z. The sequence continues at coordinate 146,877 of CAWCBD010000001.1, read as the reverse complement.
ACGGTTCCGAGCTCTGTCGCTACCGTTTTGCCTTTCAGATCTTTAATCGATTGAATATCCGGTTTACTGACGATTGCATCGCCGCCGAATGAGTTGTCATTCACAAGAACCGCTTTAAGACCGATTCCTTTGGAGGCAGGAGCGAGCGTGTCGCTTAGGGTTTGGCTGTTGGCATCGACTTTGCCTGTTGCCAAGGCTTGGAGAGAATCACTGTATACAGGGAACCATTTGAGATCTACTTTAACATCATGCTTCTCGAAGAAGCCCTTTTCATCCACTAAGTACCAGAAAAACCAACCCGGCCATGGACTAAGAGCGATCGTTATCGGTTCATCGGAGCTGCTGGACGCTTCCTTTGAACCTCCGCACCCAGCAAGTACTGCAATCATAACTGCTGCAAGTAATAGAGTGACTGTACGTTTCATTGTTTTCATCTCTCTCCCGCTCCCTTGGTTTCATGACAAGAAAAACGGCTATCGCCGTCCTTATGTGGCGAAGTTAGTTTCTTCCCTTTAGAACTATAGAGAAAGTAAAAGCCAAAACTTAAACTTTCCTATAGTTTTATAAAAGAAAAAGCCTTGGGAGATATCTCCCAGGCTCAGCTTGTCGAGAAAGCCTATGGTTTTAGGGCTTTCTTTTTTGTTTCTAGTTGTCCTATGGTTTATAGACCAATATATGATAGTTATTGACGTAGAATTCTCCTTACCCTCTCTTACTGAGGTGCATGGCGATCTTTTTCATGTTTTGAACGGCTGCTGTCATCAGCGCCTGCTCGGTTACATTCTTTAGTCCCCGTAACCGGCAATAGCGAAGCCCGTGGAGCTCTTTAGCATCCGCGAAACTTCGCTCAATCGTTTCTTTTCTCTTCTTGTACAGCTTTTTACCTGAAGGGGTTAATCGGTTTTCACGCACCCATTCTTTGCTATCTTCCCACACATGTCGTGTAATCACTTTTCGGTGGTTTTTAGAACGGGTGCACTGTTCGAGCATGGGGCAGCTTTTGCATACCTCCGCATCTGAAGCATAATGATGGTAACCGTTACGGTCTGTCGTTCGGTAGGTAAGGGTTTGGCTGTTCGGGCAGCGATACACATCGTTTTGAGCATCATATTTAAATTTCCACTTGGCAAACAATCCTTGTGTCGGATGAAACCGGCGGTGGCCAATAACGGCAAAGATCTTTTTCTCTTTAAGCTTCTTACAAATCGGGGTGGTTAAGTAACCTGCATCCAATGCTACTGCTTCTACCTTAAATTCAAATCGCTCTGCTTGCCGTTCGAGTCGTTCCACATACGGCAATGAATCATGAACATTGCCAGGTGTTACATGCACATCCGTGATCACATTGTATTTAAGATCGACCGTCCGGTGATCGAGGTAAAAGAAGCCTTCCGGTTTCCCGTCTCGCACCATATAACCGCTGTCTGGGTCTGTTGTACTTCGTTTTATTTCTTTCTTTTCTTCCACCTCCTCTTTGGGTTTTAGTTCTTTTTTCCTCGTTCTTTTCGCTCCTGCTTAACGGCTGCATTAAGTTCTTCCAGGTAGCTTTTGGTGTTTTGCAAAACTTCTTCGCGCGTGAATTTCTTTTTATTCGCATTAGCTTTTAAGTGGGTCGAATCCGAAATTAGCACGCGCCCACCAACCATACGATGTTGGATCGCTTGCAGGACGATTTCATCGAAAATGTCCTGAAAAATGGTCGTATCTACAAAACGTTTACGACGATTCCAACTAATTGTGGAATGATCCGGAACGCGGTCCGTTAACCCCAGCCCAAGAAACCAACGATAAGCGACATTCGTTTGAATTTCTTGCTCCAAACGACGTTCAGAGCGAATCCCATAAAAGTAACCAAGGAAAACCATCTTAAATAAGACCAGGGGATCTATAGCAGGACGCCCATTATCTTCGCAGTACAGAGGGCGAACTTTTTCAAGAATGAAGGAGAAATCGATATATTGATCTACCTTTCGAAGCATGTGGTCCTGTGGCACAAGGCTTTCGAGGGAGACAAATTCAAAGGTGGTTTGTTTATCTTTATTACTTCGAAGCATTTAATCACCATCCTCAACATGATAAGTATATTATATCACATTAACGCGGTAATGCATTAAAATAAATGAAGATAAAAATGGCTGTCGAGGTTTCTCGACAGCCTGAGCCTTGGGAGATATCTCCCAGGCTTTTGTCCTTCCGTGTTATATGGTTTACCCGCTCCATCTTCATGTGAGCATCTCTGCCATACGCCGCCTCTTGGACCAGCCTGATCGTAGAATGAGAGTGCTCACTCGTCTGTATCACGGAACCCTAGACAGCTTTTTGTTCTCCCTATATGAGCTGAGAACCTATATCCAGTTGTGTTTGCATTTGTTCGTCAACCAATCTAACATCTATTTGTATTGTAAGAGGTTAGCCCATTCCCTGTCAATGATAATGTTAGGTTTTATAACATAAAGTTAAACCGTTAAATAATTTCTGATGACCGCATCATTCAAATCAGCCAGCTGTCCTTCCCAAGCAATCGCGCCCTTCTCAAGGATATAGAAGTAATCGCCAACGCTTTTCACGAACTCCAAAGCTCTGCTCCGCAAGCAGAATCGCTGTCTTCCCATCCGCCTTAATCGACCGGATCACATCCCGGATATCATCAACGATGGATGGCTGGATCCCCTCGCATGGCTCGTCAAGCAGCAGCATTTCCGGTTCCGAGGCCAGCGCTCTGGCAAAAGCAAGCTGCTGCTGCTGTCCGCCGCTCAGATCGCCTCCGCGCCGGCCGTACATCGTTGGCAGCACAGGGAATTTCGCGATCGCCGACTCCGGTATCGTCCGTTTCTTCTCCTTGGACGCTTCAAGTCCAAGGAGAACATTCTCAAATACGGTGAGCTGAGGAAAAATCTCTCTGCCCTGCGGCACATAGCCAATCCCCTGCTTCGCCCGCTCGCCAGGCGCACGCTTGGTGATATCCGCGCCATTGTAGGAAATCGAGCCTCTGCGTGCTTTGAGCACGCCCATGATGCTCTTCATCAGCGTCGTCTTCCCAACACCATTGCGCCCCAGCAGGCATACGACCTGCCCCGGCTTTACCTTAAGCGTCACGCTGCGCAGGATGACGCTCTCTCCATAACCCGCTTCAAGCTGTTGAACGGCTAGCATCGACATCCCGCCTTTTGCCCAGATACACTTCCGCTACGCGATCATCGCGCTGAACTTCCTCCATGGAGCCTTCCTTAAGCAGCTTGCCCTCGTGCATAACGGTTACTTTACTCGCAAAGCTGCGTACAAATTCCATATCATGCTCAACGACAACAATCGATTGCGTCAGCCTAATTTCCTGCAGCAGCTCGCCTGTTTTCTCCGTCTCATTATCTGTCATACCGGCTACCGGCTCATCAAGCAGCAGAATTTCCGGCTCCTGCAGCAGCATCATGCCGATCTCCAGCCACTGCTTCTCGCCATGCGATAATCCGCCCGCTCGCCAATCCCCTTTATTCTCAAGACCAATCATACTCAGCTGAGCTTCGATCCGCTCGTGATCCTCGGCTCTCATCTTGGCACGCATCGCAGCAAACACTCCCCGGTGCTGCTTCATGGCAATTTCAAGATTCTCAACCACCGTAAGGGATGCGAAGATCGAAGGTGTCTGAAACTTGCGGCCGATGCCAAGCTCAGCAATTTGATGCTCCTTCTTCCGTGTAATATCGACGGACCCACCGAACATCACCTTGCCTGCGGCCGGCTTTACTTTCCCGCAGATCACATCGAGCATCGTTGTTTTGCCCGCGCCATTAGGACCAATAAGAAACCGCAGCTCACCTTTTTCCAGCTTGAAATTCATCCCCTGCACCGCCTTGAACCCGTCAAAATCAACGGTCACCTCACTACACTGCAGGATAACGGACTCCGCCATCTCCTTCATCTGCCGCCTTCCTCCTTCCGAGTCGCTTGAATTGTCCAAACAAACCTGCCGCCCCCTTCGGTAAGAAGACAACGACAACAACGAACAGCGCACCCATAAAGAACAGCCATATATTCGGGTACGACTCACTGAAGGCACTCTTCGCCGAGTTAAGCAGTATGGCTCCAAGCGCGGCTCCGAATAACGTCCCTCTTCCTCCAATCGCTACCCACAGCACCATCTCAATGGACGGTACGATCCCCATCATAGACGGAGATATAATGCCGACATGCAGGACGAACAGCATGCCCGCAAGACCGGCGAGACCCGCAGAGATACTGAAGGCCACCATCTGATAGACCGCCGGATTGTAGCCGATGAACCTCACCCGGTTCTCGCCATCGCGTATGGCACGCAGCACTTTGCCAAATCGGCTTTTGACCAGAAACCGGCAGAGCATATAAGCGGCAATAAGAATAATGACCGTTATGAAGTACAAGCCCCGCTTCGTATCCGGATTGGCAAGCGAGTAGCCAAACAGCTTGCCGTAGCCCGTTAATCCGTTCGTACCGCCGGTGTACGCCTGCTGTCCAACGAATAAAGTGACTGTAATGATAACTAAAGCTTGCGTCAATATCGTAAAATAAACGCCTCGTATCCGGTTGCGGAAGGTGAAGTATCCGAGAAAAAGCGCAAGCAGCGCCGGCAGCAGCAAGCCTGCGGCGACCGCGAAGCCGAAATTGTCAAAGGGCCTCCAGAACCACGGCATTGCGGTTAAACCGCTCCAATCCATAAAGTCTGGCAGCTTGCCGCCGCTGGCCTGCATTTTCAAATACATCGCCATGGCATATCCGCCAATACCGAAGAATACCCCGTGCCCCAAGCTGAGAATGCCGGTATACCCCCATATCAAATCAAGCCCTAAGGCAACGATGGCATACGCTAGAAATTTAGCAAGCAAATTGAGCCGAAAATCGCTCAACACTAGCGGAGCGCAGAATAAAATCACCGCGGCAGCCGTATATCCCGCCAGCAGCCATAGCCGCTGGGAAGACATTTTTCGTAGTTGCAGTTGCATTATTTTCCCACCTTCCTATGCCAGCTAATCCAATGAACGCGTCCGCATAGCGACAAAGCCCATCGGCTTCCACTGCAAGAACGCCACGATACAGATAAACACGAGCACCTTGCCAAGCGATGCATTCGTCCAATATTCAAACAGTGTATTCGACATTCCGATTCCCAAAGCACCAAATACGGTACCTACTAATTTACCGACACCGCCGAGCACAACTACCATGAAGGCATCCACAATATAATAAGTGCCTATCGATGGGCCAATCGGACCGATCAAGGTGAGCGCACAGCCCGCAATGCCGGCAATGCCGGAGCCAATTGCGAATGTCATGGCATCTACGCGGCGCGTCGATATCCCAAGACACGCAGCCATTTCACGATTTTGCATAACCGCTCTCATCCTGCGCCCCGAATGACTGCGGTAAATATACAGATACATGACGAACAAACAAACGAGCACCAGTCCAATAATAAAAATTCGTTTATATGGCAGCACCACGTCGCCCATAATCGTCATCCCGCCGTTCAGCCATTCCGGGCTCGTAACCCCAACGTTCTGAGCGCCGAATATCGACCTTGCGAGCTGCTGAAGCATCAGTCCGATCCCCCATGTAGCCAGCAGGCTATCGAGCGGTCTGCCATACAGGAAGCGGATGAGACTCATTTCTAAAACCATCCCGAAGGCAAAAGCAACGACGAAGCTAACTGGAATAGCCAGCAGGAAGTACAGACCAAATACAGCATGCGGGAAATAAGAGGTAAACATATTCTGAACGACATAAGCCGTATACGCACCGATCATAATAAGCTCCCCATGCGCCATGTTAATGACTTTCATCAGGCCAAATGTAATGGCCAGCCCAAGCGCGATTAACAAGAGAATAGAGCTGATGCTTATTCCGTTAAACAGCTGAAGCACGATAACATCCATGATTTCACCCCTGGCGTTCAAGCTATTTGTACAACAAGGGAAGTATCCGACATGATCCGCCGACGAATACTTCCCCTGCTGCATCTTTGTTATGAATCGTGGAACGATGCTTGCTTTAGCCTCCTGAGCTTAGGCTCGCTGCCCAGTCATAGCCTTTTAGATACGGATCCGGTTTTACCGGCTCGCCGGAATTCCAAACCTCTTTGAACTGGCCGTCCGCCTGCACTTCACCAATACGGACCGTTTTGTAGATATGCTGGTTGTCGCCGTCAATTTTGATTTTACCCTCTGGCGCATCCCACTCCAGACCTTTAGCCGCCGCTTTAACTTTATCTACATCGACGGAGCCTGCTTTCTCTACCGCTGCCGCCCATAAGTAAACCGCATCATAACCCGCTTCGATCGGATCTGCCGTTACGCGGTCTTCCCCGTATTTCTTCTTGTAGTCCGCAACGAAGGTTTTGTTAGCTGGTGTATCCGTCGTTTGATAGTAGTTCCATGATGCCAGCGATCCCGCAAGAACATCTACACCGATACTGCGGATTTCTTCCTCCGCCACAGATACAGACAATACAGTCAGATCCTTCGAGGTAATGCCTGCATCTTTCAATTGCTTGAAAAATGCAACGTTACTGTCGCCGTTCAATGTATTAAACACAACCTCTGGCTTCGCTTCTTTAATCTTGCTTATGATAGTCGCATAGTCTGTATGGCCAAGCGGCGTGTACTCTTCACCTGAGAGCTCGCCTCCTTCGACCTTCAGCTGCTCCTTAATGATCTTGTTCGCTGTGCGCGGGAACACGTAATCGGAACCAAGTAAGTAGAATTTCTTACCTTTGTTCTTGAGCAGCCATGTGACCGCCGGTACGATTTGCTGATTGGTTGTAGCCCCTGTGTAAAAAATGTTTGGCGAGGATTCAAGTCCCTCGTATTGTACCGGATACCAGAGAAGGCCATTAAGCTCTTCGAAGACCGGCAGCATCGCTTTACGGCTTGAAGATGTCCATCCTCCGAATACAGTAGCTACCTTATCCTCGGAGATGAGCTTCCGCGCTTTCTCTGCGAAGGTCGGCCAGTCGGAAGCACCGTCTTCAACGACAGGTACGATTTTCTTCCCCAGCACGCCCCCCTTGGCGTTAATTTCATCGATAGCCATCATTTCTGAGTCTTTCACTGATACTTCACTGATTGCCATTGTTCCACTAAGAGAATGAAGAATACCGACTTTGATTTCTCCTCCGGCCGCAGCCGCACCGTCCGATTTGGCATTGGTAGTTGCTGCTTCGTTGTTCTTTCCGCAACCTGCTAGAACCAAACATAGCGCAACTGATAGGAAAACCGCACTTTTCCAAACCTTCTTCTTCATTCTTCCACTCCCCAACCTATTTTTTTCTCTATTCCGAACGATTGCTTGGAGCATACTTCCATCGTTCGTGAATTCATTATAGGTTCGCATTCCATCTTGTGTCAACATAGTTAACATTAAAACTTCTGATCGACCCATTTCATGGCGATTTTGATGCTCATTTAGCAAAATTTATGTAATATATAGTGTTATATATAAGTTATATGGGCATAAAAACAGTGCAAAATCATGTCCTATCAAAGCACTTAGACCCTTCATTCAATATAAATATAACATGTATGTTACATATTGAAAGTCAAAAAAAGAGACCTCTCCGGCCTCCTCGCGTGTATGAACCAATGTAATTGCTGCTTCATTATGATTCCTCCTAGAAAAACAAGCTCAACCACCATAGGCTGAGCTTGTCCCTTAAATCATTTTACTTTGTTTTGGTTGTGTCATTTGTTTTGGCTGTGTCATTTGTTTTACCTGTGCCTGTTTTGTCTGTTGGAGCAGCCTCAGGCAAAGAAATTTTCGTAATTAGACCCGGCAGATCTTTGGTCATAAAATCATTCATTGCAGCAGCAGCAACCGCTTGTTTAAGCCCGGTAAGATCATCCGCCGTCAGCTTGTCAAATGCTGTTGGCGTACGTTTCTCTACCTTCATAACATGATAACCGTAGGAAGATTTGACCGGATCCCCGACCTTGCCCACTTCTTGCTTATTAGCTGCATCTTTGAACTCGGCAACCCAAGCTTTTGCTTGCTGGTTCTCATACAAGCCCCCGTTATCTTTGGAACCTGTATCATCGGAGTACTGTTTGGCAAGTGCTTTCCAGTCGCCGCCTGCATCGAGCTTCTGTTTCACTTCTTTTGCAATTTTGAGCGCTTCTTCATCTTTACGCTTCTCCGCACCTGTTGTCGGATCAACCGTTCCGATTAGAATATGGCGAACGCTGATCACGTTAAAATCGTCTTTTGTTGTATCGTATTGTTTCTTGACTTCTGCATCCGTCACTTTACTCTCTTGATCCTGCTGAATGACAGTAAGAAGCGTGTAGAAATATTTGATTCCAGCCTCATCAAGACCGCCATCGGCCAGCTTCTTTTTCAGATCAGGCTGTTTATCGATCGCATTTGTTTTAAATTGATCGTAGAACTTATCCGCTTCCGTTTTAACTTTATCTTTCACAGCTGTATCTGTAATTCTTGAAAATAATATTTTGTATGCAATGTATTGGCGCAGCACTTGTTCTTTCAACTGCGGAATGCTCAAATACATTTCCGCTTGCTGATTCATGAAAACACTGTAAAACGTCGTATATTCCTTAAACTCACCTTCTGTTACTGCGCCTTCTTTATATGTGGCGACTACTTTGCCTACTCCTGCTCCAGGAGCTAATGCTATTTCTTCCTTGCTCTTACCGCATCCTGCCAGCAATACAACGGTGAGTATCGCTGCAAGCATAAGCAGAATGCTTTTCTTCCCGTAACTAGTGCGCAACATCCTGTAGTTCCCCTTTCGATTGAATGGTCTCTTTGTAATGGGTTAAAAAGCGTTCTAGCAGCTCAAGCTTCTGTTCCATCACAAGTCCTTTTCCTCTTAATTGTACAAGAGGATACGGCTCCTGGCCGGTCGAGCGCTTGAATCTGTTCTCCAATTGCAGGCAGAGCTGATCCACTTTCTTGCTGTCAAAGCGCTGTTTTTCCCGTTCTGCGAACCGCAAGGTGATATCGTCACCTTTTCCGCTTATTTGCTCGATGCCGCATACCGCGCCAAATACTTTAAGGCGTGCTACGGAAAGCAGATTATCGACGGATTGCGGCAAATCTCCAAAACGGTCAACCAGCTCCTCGCGTAAGTCATCCGCTTCCTCAAAGGAGTGCAGAGCTGCCACTTTTTTGTAGATCTCTATCTTCTGTATGCTATCGTAAATATACGCAGAGGGCAAGTACGCATCAATACTCATGTCTATTACGGTACTTATTTCTTTCACCGTTTCGACCGGTACCCCATCCATTTCGGCTTTCCGTTTGGCAATTTCATCCGCCAGCATTTGCGAGTACAAATCAAAGCCGACCGATGCAATGAAGCCATGCTGCTCGGCGCCAAGAAGATTCCCCGCCCCGCGTATGGATAAATCGCGCATTGCGATTTTGAAACCAGAGCCGAGCTCTGTGAACTCTTTTATCGACTGCAGCCGTTTCTCGGCCACCTCTGTCAATACTTTATCCCGCTGATACGTGAAATAAGCATAGGCAATCCGGTTGGAACGTCCCACCCGGCCGCGCAGCTGATACAGCTGTGAGAGTCCCATTTTATCCGCATCATGCACGATAAGCGTGTTGACATTGGGAATGTCAACACCTGTCTCTATAATACTCGTACTGACAAGCACGTCGGATTCTCCGTCCAGGAAATCGAGAATCGTCTTCTCCAGCTCCTGCTCGGACATTTGGCCATGACCAACCGCAACCTTCGCATCCGGTACCAGTGCATTAATTTGCTCGGCCATTTGATGAATGCCCTGGACGCGATTATAGAGGTAATAAACTTGGCCGCCCCGGGCAAGCTCCCGCTCAATCGACTCACGGACAAGCGACGGACTATACTCGACGACGTACGTTTGGACAGGGAACCGGTTCTCCGGCGGCGTCTCGATAACAGACAAGTCCCGAACACCCAGCATTGACATATGCAGCGTCCGAGGGATTGGGGTTGCAGTCAGTGTGAGTACATCTACATTGGTTTTCAGCCGCTTCAGCTTCTCTTTATGGGAGACACCGAATCGCTGCTCTTCATCAACAATCAGCAGACCTAAGTCTTTAAAAACAATATCCTGTGATAACAAACGATGCGTGCCGATAACGACATCGACAGTTCCGGCTTTGATGCCCTTCATCGTGTCACTCTGTTCCTTCTTCGAACGGAATCGGCTTAACACCTGAACGTTAAAAGGGAAACCTGAGAATCGCTCACGGAGCGTCTCATAATGCTGCTGTGCTAGAATCGTTGTCGGGACGAGAATCGCCACCTGTTTACCTTCGATGGCAGACTTGAACGCAGCACGAACAGCGACCTCCGTCTTCCCGTAGCCTACATCACCGCATAGCAGACGATCCATTGGCCGCTGGGTCTGCATATCCTTCTTGATTTCCTCAATTGCCCGCAGCTGATCCCGCGTCTCGTCATAAGGAAACATCGCTTCAAAATCCTGCTGATAAGTTGTATCCGGCCCGAATGCAAAGCCAGTCGTAGCTTGACGCTCCGCGTACAGCTTAATAAGGTCATCGGCAATATCTTTAACCGAAGCTTGAGCCTTGCTCTTCACGCGCGTCCATTCACTGCCGCCGAGCTTATAAACCTTGGGCTCTTTCTCCTCTTGGCCGACATATTTCTGAATCATGTCGATTTGCTCAATTGGAACGGAGAGCTTATCGCCGCCCGCGTACACGATATGAATATAATCCTTATGGATGCCCGCAATTTCAAGGGTGCCAATCCCGATATATTTACCGATGCCGTGGTTTTGATGCACAACAAAGTCGCCGACCTTTAGCTCGGTGTAGCTTTTTATCCGCTCTGCATTCTCTATTTTCTTATCAACCCGGCGCGCTTTACGCTGCTTCTGCGAGAACATCTCGCCTTCTGTTATAACAATCAGGTGGATAGAAGGCAGTTCAAATCCAGTTTGCAGGTTGCCCTCAATCAGCATCGGCGGCTCTATTCCATAATCATCAAGCACGCGGCGCATCCGATCCATTCGCTCCGCGCTGCCCGCCATCATCATGACCGTCTCGCCAGCCTTACGCCACCTGTCCATCTCCGTCTTCAGCACGTTCATCTGCCCATGAAAATTCTGCATCGATCGGCATACGACATTAAGAATATTCTGAGGCTGCGTATGCGGAATCTGCCTTAGGAAGAGCGACAGGAATAATGTCGGGAATGGACGAGTGTAGAGCACCTCATCCGAAGGCCTGGCGATTGGCAGGCTTGGCAATGCCTTACCGCCTGACAGCAAATGTGTCGCCCACTCGACTTCATCCCGCTCCAATTGACGGCCTGTCTCAATAAGCCGGGTCGGTTCATCATAAATGAGCAGCGTATCCTTCGGTAAATAATCGAAGAGCGTCTGACGCTCTGGGTAGAGCAGTGAAATATATTTATAGATTTCAGGAAAATACTGATGATCGCGGAGTTTATCGATCTCTTGGCCGATTTCGGATCTCAGCTTGTCTTTGGCCACGCGGTCCGTCATCTTCTGCAGCTGCTGCTCCAAACGGTCCGCTGCTTGCTGCGCGGCATTCTCAAACCGGGTCTTATCCGCCGTCAGCTCTTGGCAAGGCGGAACGATGTAGCTCTCCAGCTTCTCCAGCGAACGTTGGTCTGCCGGATCGAACGTACGGATCGAATCAATCTCATCATCAAACCATTCGATACGATAGGGATGGATAGAGGTAAGCGGATAGAGATCAACGATGCCGCCGCGGACGCTCATTTCCCCTTTTCCTTCTACCTTCTCAACACGCACATAGCCAAGCTCAACCATTTGGCGTAAAAACGCTTCCAATGCCAGCGATTGGCCTACACGCAGTTCGATGCGTGACGAAGCCATGACCTCGCTTAGAGGCAGGTAGCGCCGGACACCGGAAAAAGGCACAACAACAATCCCGCGATAGCCTTGCGATAATCGGATAAGCACATCCATCCGCTGCGCCAGAATTTCCGGGCTTGATATAGCCGCTTCCGCGGCAACTAATTCATTGGCTGGATAAAGCAGCACTTCATCCGGCGATAAGCATTCCACCAAGTCCTCAGCGATCTTCTGCGCTGCGAACATGTTATGGGTGACGACCAAAATCGGCTGCTCCAGCTCTCGCTTGAGCGCGGCAATCATCACTTGACGAGATGAACCGGCTAGCCCAGAGATCAACTGCTCACGCATTCCTTTTCTAATACCAGATACGATGGATTGGTAGTCCATATCTGCGGCGTAAGCCTCTAGTAATGCTTTCAATGCACAGGCACCTCGTTTCATTCCACAGCACGGAATATCCTTGTGACGGCTTTGATCGAAGTCGTCAAAAAAGGAGCCTCGGCCGTGCGCCTAGGCTCTCTCTTGCTATTCAACACTCATCCTTCTATTGCAAAGGACTGGATACAAGCAGAAGCTCGGGGTTATTTTCAATCGCTTCACTGCAGTAGTCGCAAACGACTTTAACAGTAATGTCTCCATTTGGATTATACGCTATTATATCGCTGCGTTCTTCAAGGGTCAAGGAATGGAATCCGAGCTGTAATTCGGTGATATGCGCACTATCGATCGATCCCATTGCTGACTTACAATGCCGGCAAATGTAATTTACAGCCATATGTATGCCTCCTAAGAGTTTGTTATACCCTTAGTATGCCCGCAAGTCTCAAATTTAACGATTAAACTTCGCCATTGTTTGTTCAAAAGGATTCTTCAGAGCAAACTCGATGGCATCGCAAGTCTCCTCCACCATAGCCGATAACAGGTCAAGATCAGCTTTCGGGAAGTTTGACAACACATAGTCAGCGATGTTCATGCCCGGCTTCGGTCTGGAAATCCCCATGCGCACACGGTTGAATTGCTGCGTCCCGGTATGCTGAATAATAGATTTGATGCCATTGTGACCGCCTGAGCTGCCTTGGTAGCGAAGACGGATTTTGCCGACCTCTGTATCCAAATCATCATAGACAATGATTGCATCCTCTAGATCTGCTTTAAAATAATCCATATATCCTCGTACGGTCTCCCCGGATAAATTCATATAAGTCATCGGTTTGAGCAGCGCTACCTTCGTTCCTCCTGCATTCCCTTCACCAAGTAGGGCCTTGCACTTACTTTGTGTGACACTTATCCCCCATCGCTTCGCAAGCGCATCAACTGCCATAAATCCCACATTGTGACGCGTTCCTTGGTAAGCCGTGCCGGGGTTGCCTAGTCCGACAATCCACTTCATGCTGCAGGTCAGCTCCTAAATTTATATTGCCCTGCTGGCTGGCAGCAGCTTGGTGGCTTTTATTATATCCTTTATTTTATACAAAATAAAAAATATTGCTATGCAACGAATCTTCATTCCAGATTGTCATATGTATAGAGTCGGCGGTGTGCCAAACTTCGTACGTAAAGGAGAGTTTCGATGTACGCAAACGGGCAATTGATTTTCGATGATTTTCACTTTAAGGATCATTACGATCATGGTGTACCTATTCAGATCTATTGGGGGAGCGAACATAGTGATATCGGCTTCGTCGAACAATTCTGTAAAAAGTATATCAAGATAAATAATGTGTTCTACAACCGAAGCCTATTTACCTTTGTTTCCCGGCCCGGATATTGAAAAAAAGTAAAAGGGCTGCTCCTGGGCAGCCCTTCTTGTTCCTTATACAGAAGTATGCACTTCCAGCTTCGCCTCATGCGACTTCTCTTTTGCTTCCACTGCCTCAGCCGCCTGATCAGCAGCCTCAGCCTCCGTAAGCTCTTTCTGCGGCGCCAGAATGGTTACGACAACTTGATCAGCGTCTAACCGAGTCGTCACGCCATTTGGAAGCTTGATATCGCTAATGAGCAGGTTTTCACCGACCTGCAGATTGGATACATCGACTTCAAGCACATCCGGAATTTGACTTGGCAGGCAGTTCACCTCAAGCTCATGAATCATTGCTTGCAGAATGCCGCCTTCCCTTACACCTTGCGAATCGCCTGTAAGTTCTATTCGTACCAGTGCTTTAATCGCTTCATTCAAATTAATTTGATGAAAATCAATATGGAGCACATCTCGTGACAGAGAATCTCGCTGTACTTCTGTGAGCATTGCCGGCTGTTTACCAGCTCCGGGTACTTCCAAATCGAGCAGCGCATGCGGATGAGATCGTAGAAGCGCCATTAATTCCTTCTCGCTTACTGAAATGTTAATCGGATTGCTTAGCTTTGCTCCGTATACGACTCCCGGAATTATTCCTTGCTGCCGCAGCTTCTTCAGCTCTCCCCGTGTACCTGCCGTTCGTTCCTCTGCTTTGAAAAGTATCGCCATCATGGATTCCTCCTTCACGTTTTTGCAAGCGATGCTGTAATGCTAAAACTCGCATCCGAAGCGTTAACATACAATCGAGTTCCATATATTCATACCCAATACAGGGAGTTATTAAACGAAAGACGGGGCCCCGGTCCATAACTCTGACCGAAAACCCCGTCTCACACTTCTACTCGTTCTTTTGTCTTTCTTTCTTTGCCCTCGCCCTGGAGCGCAGCTTCTCTGCATAGCCAGGCTTATTAACTTGACGCTCCCTTGCAATAGCCAGCTCATTGGCGGCCACGTCATGCGTGATGGTCGAACCCGCTACTACATATGCGCCTTCTCCGATTTTTACCGGCGCAATTAAATTAACATTGCTTCCGACAAAAGCATGGTCCCCAATCTCTGTTATCGACTTATTATAACCGTCATAGTTCACTGTAATGGCGCCGCAGCCAATATTAACATCCTTCCCTACCTTAGCGTCGCCCACATAGCTAAGATGAGAAACTTTGCTGCCATCACCAATCTCGGTATTCTTCAATTCAACGAAATCACCGATCTTACAGCCGACACCAAGCTTAGAGCCTGGACGAAGGTTCGCGTAGGGACCTACAGCGCTCTCGTCCCCGATGATGGAATCGTCGGTTACGGAATGCTTAACCACTACACGGTTGCCGATTATCGTGTCCGCAATATCAGCCTGTGGTCCTATGATGCAGTCCTCGCCAATAACTGTACTTCCACGAAGGACCGTTCCCGGATAAAGAATGGTATCGGCCCCAATCCTAACGTCGGCCTCGATATACGTGGCGGTTGGATCAATGACCGTAACCCCATTAAGCTGGTGTTTCCGGACGATTCGCGCACGCATAAGCTGCTCCGCTTCCGCGAGCCCTACGCGATCATTAACACCGATGCCTTCAGCGAAATCTGGCGCACAGTACGCACCGATCGCTTCGCCTGATTTTTTCAATATCTCCATAACATCAGTCAAATAATATTCGCCCTGTGCGTTATTGTTCGTGACTTGCTTTAAGGCTTCGAATAACTTGCGGTTATCGAAGCAGTACATGCCTGTATTGATTTCCGTGATCGCTGCCTGCTCTAGCGTGCAATCCTTCTGCTCAATGATGCGCAGCACTTGTCCCGCTTCATCGCGGATGATTCGGCCTAATCCTTGCGGATTAGGGACAATCGCTGTAAGAACTGTCGCTGCCAGCTTCTCGGTTGTATGCAGCTCCAGCAGCGCTTGAATGGTTTCCGCTGTCACAAGCGGCGTGTCTCCATACAAGATAACAGTCGTACCTGTTTCTTCACCTAACAATGGTTCGACCTGCTGTACCGCATGCCCTGTCCCCAGCTGCTGTTCCTGAAGAACGAATTCAGCACCATTTCCGATAAAGGACTGCACCGCTTCTGCACCATGCCCAACGACAACAACCGTCCGTTCACAGGATGCTTCTTTTACCGTTTGCAAGACATGCCCTACCATCGGCTTACCGCATACCGAATGAAGAACTTTATATAATTTGGATTTCATTCGCTTGCCTTGGCCGGCTGCAAGCACAATTGCCATAACCTTCAATGTCTTTTCCTCCTAGATTAAACATGAGATCTTATAAATTCTCTACTGAATATAGCTTATTCATGAATAAAAGAAAAGAGAGCCAGGTGGCTCCCTTCTCTTCATGAATCCAGATATGGACATGTCTACGTTAACTAATCCCGATTCATGAACTCCCCAATATCGTCAAATTAAGCTCCTTCTTCGATAACTTCTTCCTCCGTGGCTGCGCGCTCATACTCGGCGAGTACGGCAGCTTGGATCTTCTCACGGGTAGTTGAAGAAATCGGATGAGCGATATCGCGGAATTCTCCATCTGGAGTCCGCTTACTTGGCATTGCTACAAACATTCCATTGTTGCCGTCGATCACTCGAATATCGTGAACGACAAACTCATTGTCAATGGTAATGGAAGCGATAGCCTTCATGCGACCTTCAGAATTTACACGGCGGAGTCTAACATCGGTAATTTGCATCTGTGTTCACCACCTTTGCCTATCGAAGACTTGGTGTATAATTCCACATTCCAAAGCAAATTCCTTCATGATTTTGGAAAATATATATCATTAATGAAAATAAATTTTTAAATCGAAAACTATTCGATTTTATTCGACTTATATCGATACGATAAGCTCAATTTCGACAAGGACATCTTTCGGAAGCCGCGCCACTTCTACAGTTGAACGTGCTGGCTTATGATCTCCGAAGTAGGTTGCATAGATGGCATTAAGCGCTGCAAATTGGTTCATATCTTTGATGAAGACTGTTGCTTTAGCCACGTCGGCCAACGTTGCGCCAGCCTCTGCAAGCACAGCCTTCAGGTTCTTGAAAACCTGATGCGTTTGCTCTTCAATGCCGCCTTCAACCAATTCTCCACTTTCATTAAGTGGAATTTGACCGGATGTAAACAATAAATGACCAAGCTTAATGGCTTGCGAATAAGGCCCGATTGCTGCCGGTGCTTTATCTGTAGCAATGATTTGGGGTTGTAGTTTCATTTTGGTCGCTCCTAAAAGTTTTTGCGAGGCTCCGCCTAATGCCTCCAAGATTATGGAGGCACTAAGCAAAAACTCGCTTCGTAAGCATAATCCTAGTTTTTGCGGGCTCCGCCTATCGCCTCCAAGATTATGGAGGCACTAAGCAAAAACTCGCTTCGTAAGCATAATCCTAGTTTTTGCGAGGCTTCGCCTTATCTATCAAAATAATTTCCGGGCACGATCGTCGTATGCTTCGTTTTCAAATCAACCGCAGTCAACTTCGCCAGTGAAACATAATCCTCCAGCAGCCGCTCTTCAGTTCCAAGCTCGCCGGATTCTACGAATACGCCAACACCAGCCACTTTTGCGTTAAACTCAAAGAGCAAATCCATCATGCCTTGGATGGTACCGCCAGCTTTCATAAAGTCATCTATGATGAGCACACGCGAATGCTCTTTAAGAGCACGTCTGGCAAGAGACATCGTTTGGATCCGTTTGTTCGAACCGGACACATAGTTAATGCTGACTGCCGAACCCTCCGTTACTTTATTATCGCGACGAACGATAACAACCGGCAGGTTCATGCATGATGCTGTTGCATAAGCAAGAGGGATTCCCTTCGTCTCCACCGTCATGATGACATCGATATCAGCCGTAGCAAATGCAGTCGCAAACATACGTCCCACATCGGCAAGCAGACCCGGTTGTCCAAGCATATCGGTCATATACAAATAGCCGCCAGGAAGAACCCTTTCAGGCTGCTCTAGTTGACGGCATATATGATTCATATTCATTAGTGCTTCAGCTCTACCCATTTTGGGTGTATATTTAACCCCGCCAGCCGCACCAGCTAAAGTATTCAGTTCACCGAGTCCTTCTTCCTCGAACACTTCTTTGATAATCGCCAAATCTTCACTAATGGATGACTTTGCAGATTGATAACGGTCAGCAAATGCTGTTAGAGAAATTAACGTATGGGGGCGTGTAAGTAGGTATTGTGTCATTTCTACTAACCTTGCGCTTCGTTTCAACTTCTTCACGTCATACTCCCCCCAGCTAAATCCGAATAATATATAGACAATATATCATTTTTATACGGATTTAATCAAGGAAAAGGTCCGATTCATGTAAGCATTCTTACCACATACACTTCTTTGCAAAAACCACGCAGCCCGTTATAGATACGAGAAACTTTCGCTTCCTTGTTGACAAGACCAAAAACAGTAGGACCGCTGCCTGACATCAACACACCATCCGCTCCTAAACGCTGCATGCTTTCCTTTAACTGCAGCACCTCTGGATACAGCGAAAGTGTAACCGACTCTAACACATTTCCGAGATGGTCACATATTCCAGAGAAGGAACCGCGTGATATAGCCGAAACCATAGCAGCTGTTGAAGGGTGGGATTTCAGCTCCGCCGCACGCAGCTTCCCATATACATCTGCAGTCGATACGTTAATCGGCGGCTTGGCCAATACAACCCAGCACTGCGGAGGGTTACTGATATGCTCCAGCTTCTCGCCTCTGCCCCGCGCTATAGCGGTTCCCCCTGTAACGCAAAACGGTACATCAGAGCCGAGTTCCGCTCCTAACGTACATAGCTCGTCCTCCGGAATATGAAGTCCCCACAATCGGTTCAACCCGCGCAATGCAGCTGCTGCGTCACTGCTGCCGCCTGCTAACCCTGCAGCAACGGGAATCTTCTTATCCAGATGAATATAGACTCCTTTTCGAACATCATACCGGTCTTTAATAAGCCTAGCCGCTTGAAAGGCTAAGTTTTTCTCATCGAGCGGGATATAGCCCGCCTGACTAGATATAATAATGGTGTCTCGAGGCAGTTCCTCCATCTCAAGACGGTCAGCTAAATCAACCATAGTCATAATCATTTCTACTTCATGAAAACCGTCTTCGCGTTTGCGTATGACGTCGAGCAGCAAATTGATTTTCGCTGGCGCTTTTTCATAGACTTTCATATCCGATTCACCCGCTCGTTATCATTAAACTTCACATATTATAACAAAAGGCTATAAGAAAAGCTAAGATGACCTTTGAGCTGCCGATTAAATCGGTCTCGTCATCTTAGCTTCTAAGCCTTGGTTATACGTTTATGATAAGAATACGACCGCTATTGCCGGTATTGAACAGGTGGTTGCGACTGCGCTGCTGGCTGCATATAGGGAGGAACCGCTGAAGCTGTTGTTTGCCCTGATAAAGGTTGGCCTTGCGTTCTGTAAGCAGTCGGTTGTTGTACCGGCTGTGCTGCTGTCATTGAACTGAATTGTGTTTGTGCTGGTTGCTGCGGTTGTTGAAGATCTTGAAATTGTGTTTGCGCAGGCGGTTGTGCCTGCTCGAACTGCTTAGCAGCTGCCTGCTCAGCCATCTGAATCGCTCTTTTAACCATATTGCCGGCATCCTTCGCCTTAATACCGCCCCAGCCTTCACGCTGAACAGTGTCATAAATCCCTAAATCCTTAGCTAACTCATTCTTTAATTGCTCACTCATAACATTTCGGCGTCTGCTCATGAATTGGAACCTCCTTCGGGACCATAAGTTAAACATAGTATGCGGCTCTTGCCCAACGTTCATGCATCTGGATAAATCTAATCTTTGTCATTTATCATCCTGGATATAGCGCTCTGCTGGGCGCAATTGAAAAAAAGCATGGATCTAATGATCCATGCTTGTGACGTGTAAGTTAAACTTGCTGTTATTGCATATACGTAATGCGCACTTGACCATCATCGCTATCAACAGTTACTTCCACCGACTCGGTTAAAATATCCGCGTAGCTGTAGGAGACCCGTTTAAACGCATGCTGTTCCTGATCAAGCTTGACAATAAATACAGAAGGGTAGATTTCTTCTAACACTCCGGTTCTTTCGATGGTTTTTCTTCGACCACCATTTGCCCGAAGACGTATTTTGGCGCCGACATGGGCTTCCAAACTGCGTTTGATCTCCAATAGCGCATTTTTTGCCATTGTCTACTACCACCTCTTTCTTTGTCCATTATAACCAAAAGGAAGTGGTTTGTCAAAAAATTATAATTATAACAGCGAAGTAAACGGATTGTCAATAATCAAAATCCTATTTTTCACAGATCTGTGAATAATATATGCTGGACGAGGCATATTATATGGTTGACTTCACTCCAGTTAACGTTTTCGGTTTAGGCAGACCCACGCGGTACATTCCTAAAGTTTCTATTCCACCAACCCCGTCTATCCCGCTAATGGTGCCATGAATGACATCCGCTAGGTTTATGGTCTCCCGAATCGATGTGTAGCTCGCTTTAATCGCAACATAAACAGGATCTAAGGCATGAATCAGCACGCGGCCCGGAGAACTGGCGAAATTCGCGCCGGACTTCAGGAGCGCTTCATAATGCGACTGACAGGCACCAGCAACAATGATCAGGCCATCCCGGCTTTTCTCGTATTCACGGGCCACATGCACGGCATTGACGAAGTTCTGGGAATTCTTATAGCTCGATAAGCTTTGCAAATTGTTTTCGTCTCTCGTTTTCAGAACACCGTCATGGCCTGTAATGACGATGATATCTGGCTTAATTTGCGGCAGCAGACGGTATACCGCGTCAGCCATTTGAGATTCATGGATATGAATTCCATGGGCGGGAACTCTCATCTGTGTATACAGCTGCATACTTTTCTTCATATAATTACCGTCTCCATCTAGATGGAGTACTTTACCTGGCACTTCAAAGTACGGCTGGCTTTGGTTCATTGCCCTCCGCAGTTGACTCTCGTTATGCTGCACCTGTTTATCTCGCTGTTCCTGTATCCTCTGCATAGACTCGTTTACCTTAATTCGAACCTGCCTTGCTGCGCCTGTAAATTCAGGGTCAGGAACGACCGACAAGTCAGGAATCGGAGCGTCTGCAAGCAGCCGGTAGTCCGTGCCCTTAAGTATAGCTGATTGTTGATTCATCGTTGCAACACGAAAAAGGACGTCCCCGCCATACGATTTGCGGACGACCAGGTCCCCTTGCTTCATGGGCAAATCACCTCTTCGTCTATCCTATGGGCGGACAGGGCCGTTGGTGCGTTTTAGAAATAAAATAGAAAAAGCTGTTCAAGGCCAGCACGGATCAAAACCGTGTTAGCACTTCAAACAGCTGCATTATCACATTTCTTATGCTTCTAACTGTCCGGGAAGGCCAGCATCTATTAAAGCACGGCTAAGCGACGCAAACTCCTCTAAGGAAAGCGTCTCGCCGCGTCTAGACGGATCTATGCCACATCCTTCTAACAGCGGTCCGAGGCGCTCTCGATGGATTTTCCCCACGTATGACGTCAGGTTATTAGCAATCGTCTTTCGGCGCTGCGCAAAGCAAGCCTGAACCGTACGGAAGAAATGACCCTCATCCTGCACATCTACAGCGGGCTTATTTCTCAGAGACAGCTTAATGACTGCGGAGTCTACATTCGGCTGGGGAATAAATACGGTATGTGGAACGATACACACAAGCTCAGGGATGCAGTAGTACTGAACCGCAACGCTCAAGCTGCCGTATTCCTTGCCCCCTGGCTTCGCTGCCATCCGCTGTGCCACTTCCTTTTGAATCATGACAACGATATGCTCAAGGGGGAGCTTCTCTTCCAGAAGCTTCATTAAGATCGGAGTCGTAACGTAATAAGGCAGATTGGCTACCACACTCACGCCAGTCAACCCTTTAAATTGGTTCTCGATCAGCTCTTTGAGATTAAGCTTAAGCACATCCCCGTGTTCAACATGAACATTAGGCACGCCAGAGAGCACCTCTCGCAGAATGGGAATGAGCCGGTTATCGATTTCAACGGCTGTCACTCGGCCCGCCGCCTGAGCCAGCTCCTGGGTAAGCGCCCCAATACCAGGTCCAATCTCAAGTGCACCTTTCGTTTCATCGAGCTCGGCTGCGGCTACGATATTTTTCAATATATTTTGATCAATCAGGAAGTTCTGGCCAAGGCTCTTCTTGAACTTGAATCCGTATTTCTTAATAATATCGTTCGTTTGTTTAGGTGTCGCCACATTGGCATGCACCTTTAGCCCGTCACTCATTGACTGCCTCCTTCGTTCTCCCGCTCCATCTGCTCAAGCGCCAGATCGAATTCCATTCGCGTAATGCGGAACATGGAGCATCGCTTAAAAAACTGTTTACCATTCGCGTAACCGATCCCCAGCAGGTTCCCCATGCGCAGACGCCTGTCCGCCGCACTGGGATGAACGAGCAACCCCGCTCGCATGAGATCCTCACCTGTAATTTCAGCATCAGCAGCATCGCCCTCTATGACCTCGGTACGCACATTGGCAAGCGCCTTCCGGATCGCCTCAGGGGAAGCATTCTCCACACCTATATCACCTTTATAAAGCGCATCCTCTTGAGGAAGAAAAGCATGCTTACAGCCTGGGACTCGCTGTGCTACAATTTTTCGAATACGTTCACCCGCATGGTCAGGATCTGTGAAAATAATGACACCGCGCCGCTGCTGAGCGAGCTCCACCCGCCGTAAGACAGCTTGACCGATCGCTGAGCCGCCGGTCTCTATCGTCTCTGCCTCGACTGCGCGTTTGATGGCGACCGTATCATCCTTGCCCTCTACCACAATGATTTCTTTGATCATGGGAGTCCATTCATTCCCTTCAGACAAACATACAAAAAGAAGAGGCATCGCCTCTTCTTATGATGGCATATTTACGTTTAAAATACGATATGAATAAATCACAGCATATCAGCTACAGTGATTCCGGTTTCTTAGGACCAAGCACGTAGACGGTATATCCCCGCTTCAATCCGAATTGATTAGCGTATGATTCATTATCGAAATAAACATCAATTTTATTACCTTTGATCGCACTTCCCGTATCTTCCGCACGACGGAAGCCTATTCCTTCAATATACACCCACCAGCCAATCGGTATGATCTTCGGATCAACCGCAACCGTCCGCCCTTCTTGAACGCGCGAGCCCGATGCCGTTATACCGTATTCTGGATGGCTTTTGCTCTTGCCAGTAGATGCTACGCCAGCTGAATAAGCCGTCAGCGTGACGTTCTTGATAATTTTCTTAGCGCTGAATTTCACGCCTCTTTTACTGAGTGTCGTAACCGTTGGCGTCTTCGCCGACAGAACCGTAACCTTAGGTTCTTCCTTCATTGTTCCTACCGCAATGACTTGATCAACGGAGGCCGATTGGGTTAGTTTGGTGACCATCGACTGCGAAACAAGAACACCATCTGCAAACACATTTTCAAACCTTTTGATAACCGTTCCTTCTTTGCCGGTTTGCACCAGCTTTTCCTTACCCTTAGCGAGCTTAGGGTCTTCCTTCTTCACAATCGAGAAGGGAACTTTGAATGCATTCTCTGAATACTTCTTA
Organism: uncultured Paenibacillaceae bacterium; assembly: GCA_963793665.1. Taxonomy (GTDB): domain Bacteria; phylum Bacillota; class Bacilli; order Paenibacillales; family Paenibacillaceae; genus Paenibacillus_Z. Next base: position 123,654 of record CAWCBD010000001.1, on the reverse strand, counting down.
TCGATTCGGGTAACGGAAATCTTCATATCCGGTTTGATAATCGTGTCCAGCGGAGGCATTACTTTGTCTTGACTGCGTATCGATATATTAGCTTGATCGATCGCCGCCTGTACCGTTCTTTCTGTCGTGTACAACGTTCTTTCCTTGCCGTCTGCCTTCACTACAAGAGGTATCGCATGATTAATGATTATGCGGTCACCGTCTTTGACACCGCTGTTAAGCGGCATCGAAACTTTATCATAAGTTCCAATCGTGATGGCTTGTTCATCCAGTAGGCGTTGAAGGACCCATTGCTTTGTCGAAACAATGGTTTCTTGTCCGTTCACTACTACGGAGACGTGCTTGTCAGCCGTTCCGTACAACAACACCAGAAACATGAAAGTCATAGCGATTGAGATCAGAGCGCTTAGTACAATTAAACGCACGTTCTCATGCTTCCATCGCAATGCGAAAGACATGCTGGATGATCGTTTACCATGGGTGTCCTTAAGCTGGAGTGCTCCCACTTCTTCAATCCTCCCTACATAGCCCCGCCGCCATAGTGTTACATAAGACCCTAGACGCGACTATAGAATTTTGCGTGCATGCACGCAGTCCTAGTTCCTCTCGTGTCCTCCTCCATGATACACCCTATGTCGTCAGTTTACGCATTATTCAAACAAAAAGAAGCCGACGACAGAGGATCTGTTTCGTGGCTTCCCATAAAATCAGGCAGCATGGATTAAATACACGAGGAAGATCTCTCTTATTTACGCTTACGAGGTTAGCTGTCGGATTCGGGCAAAGAGAGTCGCCCTATTCGTCCAGACACAATAATGAAGCCCCTGTGTCTTCGCGAAATTCACCCCAAGAAGAATTCAATGTCTACTCCAGTATGTATGGATACAAACTGTTTCAATATTTGGTTCCCCCGCTCTCCGGATCACGGAGATTAAGCGTTTATTAGGAAAAGGTATACTTGCTTTTTAAGCTCTGAGTTGAATGATACCGTCTTTTGCTCTAAATTGTAAAGAAGCGATTAATGACGATTTTAACGAATTTTAAGGAAAATCACGTTAAAAACCAGCAATTTATTGATTAAAGATTAGTTTTTTCACCTGAATAGTCCCAAATACTTGCTTTCACAGCCTTTTTCATCGTATACCAAAACATTTCATTGCATTTTCGGTCGTTATTTTCGCAATTTCGTCCACAGATCTGCCCGTAATTTCAGCTGCCGTTTCTGCTACAAGACGGACGAAAGCAGATTCATTTCGTTTTCCGCGATGCGGATGAGGGGCTAAATAAGGTGCATCTGTCTCAATTAGAAGACGATCAAGCGGAACGTTTGCAAGCACTTCCTTGGGTACCCTGGCATTTTTAAACGTGACCGGTCCGCCAAAAGAAATATAGAAGTTCATGTCCAAGCATCTCTTAGCTGTCTCCCAGCTTCCAGAGTAACAATGCATGACGCCGCCGACATCTTTCGCATCTTCCTCTTTTAATATGCGGACAACATCCTCGTGTGCATCCCTGTTATGAATGACGATGGGCTTTTTCTTCTGCCGGGCCAGCTGGATCTGTTCCCGAAATACACGCTGCTGTACATCTTTAGGGGACGTATCCCAATGATAATCCAGCCCAATCTCACCAATAGCAACCACTTTGGAATGATCGCATAGGGAAGCAATCCAATCCAAATCTCCGGGAAGCATATTGATGCTGTCAACAGGATGCCAACCAACAACCGCATAAATGAAATCATATTGTTCGGCCAAGTGCCATTGTTGTCGGTATCGTTTCTCGGTTAAAGCCGATATTAATAAGCTTATGTACACCGGCAGTTCGCGCTCTTTCGATAACTTCTGCACGGTCTTCGTCGAATTGATGCGCATCTAAATGCGTATGAGTGTCGATTAACATCAGTAAGACCAACCTCCTTTCTACAATAAACCAAATAATTCGCGGATATGCGGCTTCAGCTTATGCGCTGATTCAATCAATGGCTCCTCGGGGTAATACAAATGGTATTTGCCCTGATGAAGGCCTGTAATGGAACGAATAATATCAGATTTCTCGGATATTTCGGACAGCTGATATTCCTTATCGAGCAGCAGGATTGGCGGCTTCTCCTCTTTTCCATGAGCAGAGGCAGGAGAACCTGACCGGTATACATCATAAGGCAAATCATAAGGAAAGTCGATTTCCAGATGATAATCGGGATGCAGGCCAATAGAGAGAAACTGGTCGCTAATCTCATCCCAAAGACCTTCCTCGGCTTCATTCAAGGTTATATATTTATACAATCTGCGACTTAGAAATCGATCACAAAGGTCAGACAATAATTCATCGGGTTCGTTCACCCATTGCGAGAATGCTGTCTGTGCAAGGGCTTCATCGAGCAAGAGATAAGATTTGACATCTAATGTTCCTCCAAGCAAATCTTGAAGAGGCTGAATCATCCAGTTAAATGTATAGCTACCCCCGTAAAGCTCTTTTGCTCTGCGAAATATTTGTCTTAGTATGATCTCTGAGCTTCTGGTTACCGGGTGAAAATAAACCTGCCAATACATTTGATAGCGGGACATTAAATAATCTTCAACTGCGTGCATGCCGCTTTCTTTCACCACAATACTTCCTTGATGCGGTCTTAACACCCGCAGGATACGGTCCAGATCGAACGTTCCATAATTAACACCCGTATAGTAAGCGTCCCGCAGCAAGTAATCCATACGGTCAGCATCCATTTGACTGGAAACAAGACTGATGACGATCGGCTTATCGTAGGTCTTGCGAATAACCGCTGCTATGCGTTCAGGGTACGAAGGATCGTAATTGTGAAGGACTTGATTGATTTCCGTATGTTCCAATAGAATACGGCATGTCCAATCTTCGTGATTCGTATCAAAAACCTCTTCTATAGAATGTGAAAATGGGCCGTGGCCCACATCATGAAGCAGCGCTGCACATAGAGTGACCATTTTCTCTTCCCTCGGCCAATCGGTATAACCTCCTCGTTCAAACTGTGAAATGATTTTTCGAGTAATCTCATATACACCTAATGAATGAGAGAAGCGACTATGCTCCGCACCGTGGAAAGTTAAGTAGGATGTGCCTAACTGCCGAATCCGCCGAAGACGTTGAAATTCTTTCGTATCAATGAGATCCCAGATCATTTGGTCCTGCACATAAATATACTTATGAACAGGGTCTTTGAAAACCTTCTCTTCTTCAGTAAATGCTGATTCGCCATCTATTAATCCCCCTTCGTTCAATAATTCGACAATAATTGTCGACATCTTGTCGAATTGTGTCGTTAATTCATTTCCAAAATCATACGGTTGTTGTACGATATATAATATGTACGATCCCTTATCTTACTAGCAAGTAAAGTCCAAAATGATGTTTTATACTTACAAATCTAGGTTGACACTTATGGGAAACGTTGGTACTATAGAGACTAGAAATGATAGAACTTTGTCGAATTTTGACGAATTCATAATATGAGAGGGGAACTGATAAATCATGATGAAATCAACAGGTATTGTACGGAAAGTAGACGAACTGGGACGGGTTGTCATTCCAATTGAATTACGCCGTACGTTAGGTATTGGCGAGAAGGATGCGCTAGAGATTTACGTGGACGGAGAGCGCATCATGCTGAAGAAATACGAGCCTGCTTGTATCTTCTGCGGCAATGCTGAGAACGTTGTTTACTTCAAAGGTAAAATCGTTTGTAACGCTTGTTTGTCCGAAATGCCAACTCCTGTAACAAAATAAGAGACAAATCGGAATAATTAGGTTATAATAAATTTACCAACTATACTAATTCTAACCTTTTATATACTCCTTGTTGCCTTCCTGATCTAGAACCTGTCAGGAAGGCCTTTTTTTGTCTATTTACTTCCTCATAATTTCATTATATACATCCCGCTTCGACAGCCCTCTATCTAATGCAGCGCGTTTAATCGCCTCTTTGCGGTCTCCTGTCTCCAGCTCATGTCGATTGACATGTTCTTCAAGCTCCAGCTCTGCCCACCATGGGATGTCTTTATCCTGAAGCTCCTTCTCTTCCTCTGCACTAATTCCCGAAATAACGAGACAATATTCACCAAGCGGCGGATGCTCTTTAAGCCAATCCTGACATTCTGATATGAGGCCCCTGGCAACTTCCTCATGACGCTTGGTCAGCTCTCGTACCATAGCAATTGGCCGATCTCCCCACTGCTCAAGCATAGCGGCTAACGTCTTCGCTACTCTATGCGGCGACTCATAACAAATTATCGTGGCGTTCTCTTTATACAAACGATCCAGCCAAGCCGTTAATGGCTTACGATCACGAGGCGGAAATCCAACAAACAAAAAACGATCGGTAGGAAGGCCCGATACGATAAGCGCTGATAATGCGGCATTTGCCCCCGGAATTGGGACAACCGCTATCGATCTCTTAACTGCATCAGCGACCAAATCAGCTCCAGGGTCTGATATTGCTGGCAATCCAGCATCACTTACTAACGCAATCGACTGACCTTCCTCAAGCAGTCGAAGCAGCTCATTACCGCTTGCCTCTTTATTATGCTCATGATAACTTACAAGCCGTGTCGATATCTCATAATGAGTAAGCAGCTTGCGCGTTTGACGGGTATCCTCAGCAGCAATTAGATCGACTTCCTTTAAAGTACGAACCGCCCGGAAGGTCATGTCCTCTAAATTGCCGATTGGTGTGCCGACCAAATATAACGTACCGCTGTTGTTCATTCCTTCCCCTGCGGTGGATGACTTGAAGCTCTGTTGAACGTTCATGATGATGTTTCCCTCATTTCCGGGCGTTTATCTCCGTAGTACATGTTCATTAACTCTTCATTGTATTGTCTTTGTTCATTATAGACAATCAATGGTGGCAGCAGCCGCACCTCTGGCTTACCATCTCTTGCTGCTTCAATTAAAACCATGTTAGCTTCAGCCTCAGCATGCGGATGTACAAACCGAATTCGTTTTGGCTCCAGCTTCCATCTGCGCAGCGATTCCATAATTTCAATCAGTCTTGAGGGCCGATGAACCATGGAGACCCGCCCACCTGTCCGGACTAACCTTGAACAAGCTGCTACAATATCATCCAAGCTGCCATTTCGTTCATGTCTAGCCATTGCAAAATGCTCATTCTCATTCTGGTCACCAGATCCTGCCGGCATATAAGGCGGATTAACCGTAACAGCGTCATAGATCCCACGCCCAACTTGCTCATGAAAGCTGCGAAGATCCCCTTCATAGATATGAACTTGTTCCTCCAGCTCATTGGCCTCTACGCTGCGGCGTGCCATGTCGGCTAAACGCGGTTGTATTTCAACGCCATCAACGATAGCTTTCGTGCGTGTTGTCATGAGAATAGGTATGACTCCATTGCCTGTACATAAATCAAGCACCCTCCCACGCGGGGGAAGACCCGCGAAGCGCGCTAATAATACCGCATCCATAGAGAAGCTGAATACTTCTCTGCTTTGTATAATGTGGAGATTATACGTTAATAAGTCATCCAATCGTTCATTTGGTAGTAAATTAACCTTTTTTGACACCTGTTCAACCTCACATCCTTAGAGTCTAATCCTTATATGGTTTATTCCCTACAGCATAAACGAATGACCGGCATACATTCAAGGTAACTGCTTGGTTACGCAGTTCCTTGGCCGACCGAGAATCAAACAAGACCCATCTCTTACAGAAAAACAAACAAGACCCATCTCGGGTCTTGTTGTTTAATCTTTATTCAGAAAGGAGAGGCAGAATAGGCAATCGCCTTCCGTTCTCAAATGTCCATAATATAAATTACAGATATGAAACCCTTCATGATATAAGCGAGCCAGGTTATCATAACCTTCACCAACTGCAGCCTGATCCGCTGATAGCTGCGGAGTTTCCAACGGTGCTTGGTTGACTGAATCATTCTTATTCTGTGATTCAGCTTTCTGATTCGGCACAGCCGTTTCCCGTTTCAGTACTTTGCGAAGCTGCTGATTTTCTATGCTTAACCGCTTATTCTCTTCAAGAAGAGTCTTTATTCTTTGCTTAAGTGTTCCAAGCTCGCTATGCAAATTGCCTGCGCTTAGTTCTAAATCGCTGATTTGACTAAAAATGTCTCTTTTACTCAAGTTTTCACCCCAAAGACGATACGGCTTCGGACAAACAGATGATAATTACTTAATGACAACGTCGTCAAGCGGCAGTTCCTTTGGCTTCCCGCCCTCAAAAAGCTGTACAAATACGGATTTACTGCCTGCGTTTATTCCAGTCACTTTGCCTTCCCCATAGGAGGTAATGACCACTTTACCAATCGCCGGTAATTCTTCTCGTACGCTCTCATAATTATCGTGCTCAAATTTCAAACAGCACATTAATCTGCCGCACAAACCGGAAATTTTCGTTGGATTAAGCGATAAGTTCTGATCTTTGGCCATTTTGATCGATACCGGTTCAAAATCCCCCAGCCAAGAGGAACAGCAGAGCACACGACCGCAAGGACCAATACCTCCAAGCATTTTTGCCTCATCACGAACGCCGATTTGCCTAAGCTCGATTCGCGTTCGGAAAACGCTGGCCAGATCCTTAACTAATTCTCGAAAATCTACTCGGCCTTCTGCAGTAAAGTAGAAAATAATCTTATTACGATCAAACGTAAATTCGACATCGACCAGCTTCATTTTCAGTTGATGGTCTTTTATCTTCTCCAAGCATGTAGCAAAAGCATTCCGCGCTGCGGATTTATTCTCATCGACGATTTTCGCGTCATTATCTCCAGCTATTCGAATCACTTTCTTAAGAGGCAGGACGACATCCGATTCACCGACTTGCTTTTGTCCGACCACTACTTTTCCGTATTCAATTCCTCTTGCTGTTTCTACGATAACATGCTGCTCTTTATCGATAGGAAACTCAACGGGATCGAAGTAATAAATTTTGCCCGCCTTCTTAAAGCGAACACCAACAACGTTGTACAATCAAATCACACCTCCTGTATACGGATTAGCATCTGCTCAACCGCCAATTGTGGCGATACATGGGCGCGTATTCGTTTTCCTGCTTCGAGTGCATACTCCATGCATTTCACGTAGCCATCTGCCGAGCGTCCAAATGCATGTTTACTGATCCAATCAATCTGATCTATAAAAACGAGTGCTTCATGTCTTCCCGATTGAAAATGAATCATATCTTTATACCATAAAACGAGCAACGATAACAGCAGCTGAGGCTGTTCTCCAAGCTCGGTCTTAAATACGTGCTGTTGGGCAGATATCATCCCCGCGGTGAATCGGGTCAGACTGTCCTTTCCTAATTGTATCACTACGTTTCTCATTTCTGCAAACCCATTCTGCTGGATGATATCCCTGCATGCATCTAGGCCGGATGCTAAATGAACAGCAGCACGGGCAAGCAGCTGCGGCACACCCTCCTGTGAGAGCAACTGCAGCATATCATGAGGGATGAGCGGCATAAATGGCACCCACTGCGTTCTTGAACGGATAGTAGGCAGCACCGCCTGTCCATTCTCAGTAAGCAATATTGCAACAACGGGCGATTGCGGCTCTTCCAGAAACTTTAGTAAACTATTCGCTGCTTGAAGCGTCATGGTCTCTACACGCCCAATAATGTAGATCTTTCTTTCCGAGCCTATATTTTTATAAGAGAGCTCTCTTTGAAGCTCCCGAATTTGGTCAATTTTGATCGAGGCTCCTTCCGGCTCTACGATATGCAGATCCGGTTGATTGCCATGATCGAATTTACGGCATTCCAGGCATTGCCCACAGGCATCATCAGATCCTCCAGTGCAAAACAATGCTTTGGCAAAAGCATTAGCCATCGCCATTCTGCCGCTGCCTGGCGGACCAGTGAACAAATAGGCATGAGACACCTTACCGCTGCTAAGCGCATGCTGTAATATACGTTTCGCCTTTTGCTGTCCAGGAAGTTGTGCAATACTCATGACTGTCTTATCCTTTCGTACTCCGCCGCCGACCATCGTTAGAAAAACAAGTTGATCAGAATCCCACGAATGTCACCAATTTTCTGTAGGAGCTCAAGGCGTCCTTCTTCCGTGCCTAGAAGCTCTTCGCCCATAGCCACAAGCGCCGAATCAATCTCGTCGAGAAGCTTATAACGTTTCGTCCGGCCGCGGCGGTCAAAACCGCGTGTTTCTTTCATCCCTATGCCGCGCTTGACTGTATCCTCAAGAAATTGTTTCACCATCTGCCGGTAAAGTTTTAATTCACGTACTGTCATTGAGCGTGAAAGCCGCTCTCCTTGTGTATGAATATCCTGCAGCTTCCTTTGAAGCTGTTCCATCGATTGCTGTTCATCCTGATGCTGCATAATATCGGCGAAATTCCGCTGCTGCACCTGTTTTGAGCCTTGGTCGGCCCGTGTCCGGTCCTGACCAAGAGGACGCCAACCAGGATTAATCTTCATTATTGTTCACACCCAATCAGAAATGTTCAAAGCGTTCAACTGGAACAACGAATACCGCTGCACCGCCCACCTGAACTTCAACCGGGAAAGGTATATAAGCATCCGTCGTACTTCCCATTGGGGATACCGGCGAAACAAGCTGATCCCGCACCTTGCAATTAGCCCGGATGACCTGCATCACTTCATGGACGCGCTCATCTTCAATACCTATCATAAATGTCGTATTACCCGCACGCAAAAATCCACCGGTACTAGCTAATTTGGTAGCTCTAAACCCTTCGCGGACAAGCGCATTTGATAAACGATTACTATCCTTATCCTGAACGATCGCGACAACTAATTTCATCGATATCCCTCCTTAAAGTTTTACGAAGTAAACGACTTTATAAGTATAAAAACATACCTATAATATTTTGACATCACTTGCAGGTAATCCTTTAATTCGCTGATTTATTACTACAATTGCATCATTTAATACGATAGCGGGTTCTCTTTCGGCATCTATTCTAACGATTCGATCCGGTTCGCGTTTCATTAATTCGACATATCCCTCACGAACAAGCTTGTGAAAAGAGAGCCCTTCTAGGTCCAGCCGATTGATTTCTCTATCATCCCCTTGATGAATTCGAGAAAGACCCGTTTCTGGTGAAATATCCATCCATAATGTCAAATCAGGCATTATTCCATCTATAGCAAATTCATTAATGGATCGAACAGCATCCATCCCTAGGCCGCGGGCGTAACCTTGATAGGCAAGACTGCTGTCGACAAAGCGATCACAAATGACTAACTTTCCATCCTTTATTGCCGGAATCACTTTCTCTATTAAATGCTGCCGCCTTGCAGCCGCATACAGAAGCGCTTCTGTTCTAGCATCCATCATCGTATTCCGTTTATCTAATATAACGCCGCGAATTTGCTCTGCAATTGGGATACCGCCTGGTTCCCTTGTCGTTAACACTTGATAGCCCTGCGCAGTTAATGAGCATGAAAGCTCCTCTATAAGTGTTGTTTTACCTGCACCTTCGCCGCCTTCAATCGTTAGAAACCAACCTTTTTTCAAACCGTGTGCTCCTCTGTCATGTTTATACACTTACTATAACAAAGCCAATCATTTGCGTAAACGACAAGCTATTCCTTAATTACTGCAATTGTGCGCATTGTCGAATCCGCTGCACCCTGAAATTTTGCCCGCTGATTCGACAAAATTCCAATGAATGCTGTCATTTGTGAGGAAATGACTTCCCCAGCGTATACGATTGGAATTCCCGGGGGATAAGGAATCACAGCCTCTGCTGCTTTCCTTCCGATTGCTTCAGATAAGTTTATCATTTCCACCAGCGACTTATTTAATGGCCGCCTAGAAATAAGAACGGGTTCAGATATCCGGCTTACCTGATCGCTCAATTGAATGGGAGCTGCTCCTTGTTTACCGTTATGTGCTGGAATACTCGCTGCTATACCGGATAACGCCTCTTTTAAACGCTCTGTGTCTTCCTCTAAGGCCGCTAAACCGAACAAAAGGACAACATACGTAGAATCAGCCATCTCCGCCCAGCAGCCGTATTCCTGTAAGCGCTCCAATAATTCAAAACCTGTATAAGTCCCTGTTATATCCTTCAAAACCGCTCTTAGTGGATCCATCCTAATTTGAAGCATTGGATCATGCCAATTCTCTACAATTTCGAATACGTCCGACTCTTTCCTTACCCATTGTTTAAATAAAGCAGCTGCTTTCAATCCATCATCAAACATGCTTTCATTCATCGCATCTACCATTGCCCGGGTAATATCAAGAGATGCCATAATGGGATAAGAGGGGCTAGAGCTTTGAATCATTCTAAGTGCATGCTGCAGAGCATCACGATCTATTTTCTCCCCTTGAATATGCAGCATTGCTCCCATAGTGAGAGCCGACAATGTTTTATGCGTTGATTGCACAACTGCATCGGCGCCAGCTCGCAGAGCGGAGGTCGGAAAATCCGGATGTAACCCATAATGTGCGCCATGGGCTTCATCAACAAGTAACAGCTTCTTATAACGATGTATAAGTGACGCGTAGGTCTCCAAATCAACACTTAAGCCATAGTAGCTGGGGTTGGTTAGGAATACCCCTTTTGCATCCGGGTATTGCATAAGGGCTTCTTCGACCACTGATAATTCAGGTACAACCTCAAGACCACTAATGGGATCTGTCTGCGGCATAATAAAAATAGCTTGTGCGCCTGCGAGAGCTAACCCATTCAAAACCGATTTATGTGCATTTCGTTGTACGATAATTTGCTGACCAGGTTCACATACTGCCAATATCATAGCTAAATTGCCTGCTGTACTTCCACCCACAAGGAAAAATGTTTCTTCAGCGCCAAAGCTTCTTGCAGCTAACTCCTGCGCCTTAGCAATAACACCTGTTGGTGCATGCAAATCATCAGTGCCCGCCAGCTCCGTCATATCAATATCCATAATGGATTGATATGATTGCGCATACTGTGATAAGTTCTTTGGCAATCTCTGCAGCGTTTGCCCATATTTATGGCCAGGAACATGAAAGCTGACAGGTTTTGATCGAGATAGTTCAATTAGTGCTTCATATAAAGGCGCATAAGTGGCTAGGCCAGCTTCGTTTATATCCAAGATTATTCCCTCCGAGAACCTTCTTTCTTAATCCCAACATATCAGCCAAATTATAATGTACTCGTAAACAAAAATAAATCCCCCTTTGTCTCGGACATTGCTGCGTATCGAGATAACGAAGGATTTATTATTTGAAACCATGCTTATAAGAATAAACTACCTCAGGCATTTTTTTGAATCCATATTCTCTTTAGTTGGTGAATAAAAAATGGGTATTTGGCATCCTGTACTTCCGTACGGACCATTTCAAGCTCACAAGCCTCACAAATAAATTCATCTACAATTCGAATACCTTCCAGCTTGTCGTGACCACAGATAATGCAAGATTTAGTAACTTTCTCTTCTGTCATACAATCCACCTCATTTCAAATCAATCCATACTCATTGCTTCTATTATGCCACATAGTCTAGCAACATATACTTGTTTCATAGCCCATTTCAAATAGCCATACATACTATGTAGCAGTCATTCAATTGGTGAATACTGCGCTTGTACTTGTTTCCTTTGGCTGGTCTTCATAAATGAATGCTATTATCCGATATTGTCGTAGTAGGTTTTGAAAGGATGTTGAAAGAGATGAGAGGCAAACTTGCCGAACAAGAGAAGGCAACTATATATCAGTACCAATTGATTCGTAAAATCACGATACGAAAAGAACATCTATGGAGCCATCTATTTATTATTGTTATTCTAACGCTTTTCCAACTGCTCATGTATCAGCTTGAAGGAGCTATAGCTCTTGTCATTGGCATTGTCTGTACGCAAATGATTCATTTTATCATTATACGGCTAACTCTGCTCCGTGTTGATGAACCCGATAGTCGTCGCTTTGGTTGGAGAATCTCTCCTCCATGGATTGGATATATACCAATCGCTCATATTGAACTTTCACTATATAAACGCCTTCATCGTCATCTGTTCTGGCTTGGGCTATGTACAATCGGAATTTTCTACCCTTGGGCCAATGAAGCGCAAATGATTAGCTTGATCAGCTGGCATTTCTGGTTTCTGGCTCCTCGATTAATCATCCTAAGACAGCTTCGTAAATTACGACATAATGGCGTTGTTCGTATTCAATCAAAAGAAATAACTTACTACCATCGCTAATTATCCCTTTTCTTGTGAGAGGCGGCATGCTTATTGTATTGCCATCTCTCTTCCACAAAACCATTTATACAAACAACAAAAAACCGACCGCATAAATGCGGTCGGTTGTTCGTGCTTGGCGACGTCCTACTCTCCCAGGACCCTGCGGTCCAAGTACCATCGGCGCTGAAGGGCTTAACGGTCGTGTTCGAGATGGGAACGCGTGGATCCCCTTCGCCATCGCCACCAAACGTGATCTTGAGCTGCCCCAAGTATCGGTGCTCAAAGCATTACGCCTTGAAAACTGGATACGAACTTTTGCGATTGGTTTCATTAGCTGAGTAAACTTGTTTAACGCAGGTTCCGAAGCCTTGCACTCATCCTTGGATGAGATGCGTAGGATAAGCCCTCGACCGATTAGTATTCGTCAGCTCCATGCATTGCTGCACTTCCACCTCGAACCTATCAACCTGGTCGTCTTCCAGGGGTCTTACGAATTGGGAAATCTCATCTTGAGGGGGGCTTCGCGCTTAGATGCTTTCAGCGCTTATCCCGTCCGCACGTAGCTACCCAGCGGTGCTCCTGGCGGAACAACTGGTACACCAGCGGTGCGTCCATCCCGGTCCTCTCGTACTAAGGACAGCTCCTCGCAAATTTCCTACGCCCACGACAGATAGGGACCGAACTGTCTCACGACGTTCTGAACCCAGCTCGCGTACCGCTTTAATGGGCGAACAGCCCAACCCTTGGGACCTACTTCAGCCCCAGGATGCGATGAGCCGACATCGAGGTGCCAAACCTCCCCGTCGATGTGGACTCTTGGGGGAGATAAGCCTGTTATCCCCAGGGTAGCTTTTATCCGTTGAGCGATGGCCCTTCCATGCGGTACCACCGGATCACTAAGCCCGACTTTCGTCCCTGCTCGACTTGTAGGTCTCGCAGTCAAGCTCCCTTATGCCTTTGCACGCTACGAATGATTTCCAACCATTCTGAGGGAACCTTTGGGCGCCTCCGTTACTCTTTAGGAGGCGACCGCCCCAGTCAAACTGCCCACCTGACACGGTCCCTGTACCGGATCACGGTACCAGGTTAGAACTCCGATACGATCAGGGTGGTATCCCAACGGTGCCTCCACCGAAGCTGGCGCTCCGGCTTCCAAGGCTCCCACCTATCCTGTACAGATCGTACCAAAGTCCAATATCAAGCTGCAGTAAAGCTCCATGGGGTCTTTCCGTCTTGTCGCGGGTAACCTGCATCTTCACAGGTATTAAAATTTCACCGGATCTCTCGTTGAGACAGCGCCCAAGTCGTTACGCCATTCGTGCGGGTCAGAATTTACCTGACAAGGAATTTCGCTACCTTAGGACCGTTATAGTTACGGCCGCCGTTTACTGGGGCTTCAGTTCATAGCTTCGCCTTGCGGCTAACCACTCCCCTTAACCTTCCAGCACCGGGCAGGCGTCAGCCCGTATACTTCGCCTTACGGCTTCGCACAGA
>CAWCBD010000001.1:0-105000 GCA_963793665.1 uncultured Paenibacillaceae bacterium | reverse complement strand
TGATTAGAAACCGTTCTTAGCATTGTAACTGTACGGTCATATTGATCCATGAAAGGAGATTTAGGTGCGTCTTTAGCTTGTTCCTGCGTATCACCGGCTGTTTCTTCTTCTTTTTTAGCTCCTGGCGAACCAACGACGACGGTAGGGACTAAAAATGCTTGAAGGATTTCAAGCTCCCGAGGAGTTATGACTTTTCCCTTATGAAAAAGAACACTGCCAAGAGGAGTTAAGACATCTTGTACAATCTTATCCCCGAGCTTAACTTGCGAAACCGCTACCGTTGCCATTTTTCTCTCCCCCACCTATTTACGGTGAATCAATTACTCTTCTTGGGTTTCACCTGTTTCCGCAGATGTTTCCTCTGCTTCAACACCATCTTCAAGCTCTTCAGTAATTTCCTGTTCGTCACTCCGCGCAACGCGTGTAACAGTCGCAACAGAATCATCCTCACGGATATGAATCAACTTCACACCCTGAGTATTACGGCCCATTGTTGAGATCCCATCCATGCTCATACGAATCATTGTACCTGAAGATGTCATAATCATCAGATCCTCATCGTTTTGAACAACTTTAAGACCGACAATTGGTCCATTCTTCTCTGTGACATTGAGCGTCTTAATTCCTTTACCGCCGCGAGTCTGTATCCGATATTCACTGATCGGTGTCCGTTTACCATAACCTTTGGACGTAACGATAAGCACTTCATTCTCCGGAACGACAACGTCCATATCAATAACAAAATCATCATCATCACTATTGATTCCTCTAACTCCTGTTGCCGAACGGCCCATTGGACGTACGTCCTGCTCAGGGAATCGAATGGACATTCCTTGGCTTGTGCCCATAATGATTTCCTGTTTGCCATCCGTCAGCTTAACGCCAATTAACTCATCATCCTCGCGAAGGTTAATTGCAATTAGACCGATTTTTCGAATGTTAGAATAATCATCAAGAGGCGTTTTCTTCACAACCCCTTGTTTAGTAGCAAAGAACAGGAAGCGGTCCGGTTCAAATGACTCTACTGGAATAACCGCATTAACTGTTTCCCCCTGTTCAATCTGGAGAAGGTTAATAATTGGTGTCCCCCTTGCAGTCCGGCTCAAATCTGGAATCTCATAAGCCTTCAACCGGTACACCTTGCCTTTATTCGTAAAGAACAGAAGGAAATGATGCGTATTAGATACGAAAAGATGCTCGACAAAATCGTTATCCTTCGTATCCATTCCGATTACACCTCTACCTCCGCGCTTCTGGCTGCGATAGGTTGTAACAGGCAGACGTTTCACATAGCCGGAATGCGTAACCGAAATGACGACATCCTCACGTGGAATAAGGTCTTCATCTAGAATTTCTTCGTCGCTTGCCATCAGTTCAGTACGGCGCTCATCACCAAATCTTACTTTAACATCCTCGAGCTCTTCACTGATGATTTGGAGAACAAGCTGCTCATCAGCCAAAATAGCTCTGAATTCAGCAATTTTCTTTTGTAATTCAGCGTACTCAGCTTCAATCTTATCGCGCTCGAGTCCAGTAAGTCTTTGCAGACGCATGTCCAAAATAGCTTGCGCTTGGTCATAAGTAAGATTAAATCTCGAGATTAGTCCATCACGTGCTATCTCAGCGGTTTGTGAGGCTCGAATTAACTTAATAACCTCATCCAAATTATCAAGCGCGATACGCAAACCTTCGAGAATATGTGCACGGGCTTCTGCTTTTTTGAGATCGAATTCAGTACGGCGACGTATAACTTCAATCTGATGCTGCAGATAGTAATACAGAATATCTCTAATGTTAAGAACACGCGGTTCGCCATTAACAAGAGCTAGCATATTATAGCTAAAGTTCATCTGCATTTGAGTTTGCTTATATAGATTATTCAATACGACACTTGGTGTAATATCGCGGCGCAGCTCAATAACGACACGCATACCATTGCGGTCAGACTCGTCTCGAAGATCTGTAATGCCTTCAATTTTCTTCTCGCGTACGAGTTCGGCAATTTTCTCAACTAGACGTGCTTTATTGACCTGGTATGGCAGTTCATGCACGATGATGCGCGCTTTTCCGCCATTTTCCTCAATCGTTGCTCGTGCACGCATCGTTACAGATCCGCGTCCAGTCGTATAGGCTTGGCGAATGCCTTCGCGTCCCATTACAAACCCAGCTGTAGGGAAGTCAGGTCCCTTTATATAATCCATCAATTCAATCGGAGTGATATCCGGATTGCGAATCAGTGCTTGGACGCCATCGATGACCTCGCCAAGGTTATGTGGTGGAATGTTAGTTGCCATCCCTACCGCAATACCAGTCAATCCGTTAACCAATAAGTTCGGGAAGCGTGCTGGCAAAACGGTTGGCTCATGCTCTTCCCCATCATAGTTGGGAGCAAAGTCAACTGTTTCTTTATTTATATCACGGAGCATCTCCATCGCTATCTTAGACAGACGTGCTTCGGTATACCGCATTGCGGCTGCGAAATCTCCATCAATCGAGCCAAAATTCCCATGGCCATCGATTAACATGTAACGGAGCGAGAAATCCTGCGCCATACGGACCATTGTTTCATAGACAGCAGAATCACCATGCGGATGATACTTACCGATGACTTCGCCAACAATCCTTGCGGATTTTTTATACGGCTTGTCCGAAGACATGCCTAGTTCCGACATCGCAAATAAAATGCGGCGGTGCACCGGCTTTAGTCCGTCTCTTACGTCTGGGAGTGCACGGCTTACGATAATGCTCATCGCATAACTCATAAACGATTCTCGCATCTCGACGCCGATGTCGCGATCTCGTACTTGCGAATGTTGTTCTTCCGCCATTGTTGACCTCCTAAAATTTTCGAAGAAAACGTACTTCGATAGCATTCCCTGTGTAACAAATGTTGGAAATTCTTTTATTATAGTTTTTGCACATTAATGCCTTTGTTAAACCTTCCAGTACATAATCTTGTATATTTCTTGATCAATCTGGAAGAGGTAGGTGTTCGCCCTGCCCGCTTTAGCTGCATCGCCATAAACTAAACAAGAATACGCCGTTAAAAGCATGCTGTGCAACAATAAACGAAGAATAACGCAAAAGTAGGCATTATCCTTATTATAACATCGTTTTTCACCTCTGTCTCCTGCATGCTTTTATTCCTCGGAATTGCAACTATCGAATTCGAAAGGCGGAGCTTCTTTGACCATACAACGTGTTAGAAGTAAGTGGGCAAAAACAAATGTTTTGTTAAAATCCGAAGAGATTCGGGATCAAATACCAAAAACAGCAGAATGGAGTCCTGATGCATTAAACGAAATGCTAAATGAGTATGGAATGGTGTATGTAAAGCCTGACCATGGTACATTCGGCACGGGCGTTATCCGAGTTGAGAAGCAAACGAACGGGGTTTATACATTTCAATTAAAGACGAAAAAGAGAAGCTTTTCCTCATTCAAGAAAATGATTATTCCGCTGCAGAAGATCATTTCAACTCGCCCTTATCTAATCCAGCGTGGGATCTATCTCTTAACGTATTCCCGTCGCCGATTCGACCTTAGAGTCATGGTCCAAAAAAACGATGCGAATGAATGGGAGACGACAGGAATTATCGGACGGCTCAGCCATCCCCGCAAAATTGTAACAAACTATCACAGTGGCGGTACACCTATGTCTATTGAAAAATTAATGGGGGACCATCTCTCTCATGCTCATATTGCTAATTACAAAACACGATTACGCAAACAAGGCGTTGCAATTGCAGGACAACTGCAGTCGAAATATCCGCGGCTTAAAGAAATAGGTGTGGATGTGGCGGTCGATACATCGCTCAAACCGTGGATTTTAGAAGTAAATACCTTACCTGACCCTTATATATTCCGTAAATTAAAAGATAAGCGGGTCTTTCGGAAAATATGCCGTTACTGCAAATTATATGGTCGTTTATAAAGAAAAGCCGTCCGGCAAAGGCCGGGCGGCTTCAACTTGAATAACAAATAGCTTCTATACGTCTAAGTTCTTAACAAACTTAGCGAATTGTTGGATAAAATCACGACGCGGTTCCACGTTATCACCCATTAATGTCTCAAACATATTATCGGCTTCAATGGCATCATCTATCGTTACCTGCATCATAGTACGGCTTTCAGGATCCATAGTTGTTTCCCAAAGCTGGGTCGCATTCATCTCGCCAAGACCTTTATAGCGCTGAACGTTAACTTTAACGCCTTCTCCAAATTCAGCTATGATTTGGTCACGCTCCTTCTCACTTTGAGCGTAACGAATCACTTTGTTGCGTTCAATTTTGAAGAGCGGCGGTTCAGCGATATAAATATAGCCGGCATCAATAATTTTACGCATGTAACGGAAGAAGAAGGTTAGCAGGAGCGTACGAATATGTGCACCATCGACATCCGCATCGGTCATAATAATGACTTTGTGGTAACGCGCTTTGGCAATATCAAAGTCATCTGCAATACCCGTTCCAAGCGCTGTAATAATGGCTCGAATTTCCGTATTGGATAAAATACGATCCAAACGTGCCCGCTCAACATTTAGTATTTTTCCCCGCAAAGGCAAAATGGCTTGGAAATGACGATCTCGCCCTTGTTTGGCCGAACCGCCCGCGGAGTCACCTTCTACGATGTAAATTTCACTGATTGCAGCATCTTTGGATGAACAGTCAGCAAGTTTACCAGGTAATGAACTGACTTCAAGCGCACTTTTCCGACGAGTCAGCTCACGCGCTTTACGTGCAGCCTCACGCGCACGAGCTGCTTGCAAGCCTTTTTCAACGATTTTTTTGGCAACAGCTGGGTTCTCATCAAGAAATTCAATGAGTTTCTCTGCGAATAGCGATTCAACGATACCGCGAACTTCACTGTTCCCCAGTTTAGTTTTGGTTTGCCCTTCGAATTGCGGTTCGGGAATTTTGACGGAAATGATCGCTGTCAATCCCTCACGAACATCATCACCAGACAAATTAGAATCGTTATCTTTGATGGCATTCATTTTTCGGGAATACTCGTTGATAATCCGTGTGAGCGCACTCTTAAATCCTGATTCATGCGTGCCGCCTTCATGCGTGTTGATATTGTTGGCAAAGGAATAAATATTCTCCGTGTAGCTGTCATTGTACTGGAGCGCCACCTCGACATGATATACTGTCCTTCATACCTTCTACGTAAATCGGATTCTCATGTAAAGACTCCCGGCTACGGTTCAAGTATTTAACAAACTCGATAATACCGCCCTCATATTTATACGTATTGGTCGCGCCCGTACGTTCATCGAGCAGCACAATTTCAATGCCCTTATTCAAGAAAGCAAGCTCACGAATACGGTTTTGAAGTACTTCGTATTCATAAATGAGTGTTTCCGTAAAAATTTCAGAGTCTGGTTTGAAGTGGACAGTTGTTCCGGTTTCGTCCGATTCTCCAACCACTTTCACATCATATTGCGGAGCCCCGCGGCGGTATTCCTGCTGATAAACTTTACCTTCGCGTTTGACGGTTACGACAACCTGCTCAGACAGGGCATTTACGACCGAAATACCTACTCCGTGAAGACCGCCAGATACTTTATAGCCTTCTCCGCCAAACTTACCCCCGGCATGAAGGACGGTCATTACGACTTCAAGGGTGGAACGTTTCATCTTCGCATTTTCACCGACAGGAATTCCCCGTCCGTTATCTATGACAGTAATACTGTTATCATCATGTATAGTTACTAAAATGCGATCGCAATACCCTGCGAGCGCTTCATCAATACTATTATCAACGACTTCCCATACCAAATGGTGAAGCCCTTTGGTGCTTGTAGAACCGATATACATACCCGGACGTTTCCGTACGGCTTCAAGACCTTCTAGTACTTGAATTTGATTCTCATCATACCCATGCTGCTGATTTACCGACATGCTCGAATTCACTGCTCCTCTCAACTGCTCTTGCCACATCAATTAGTCTAATCGCCTTTGTTTCCCGCTAATTCGTCACAAATTGATGCGATCGTTTCTTAAGCGTGGAGGATGATATAGGCGAATAGTATATTTTGTGCTGCGTCACAACAATCGATTTCGCTTCTTCTTCTCCTATGACTTCAACGTCTTTCCGCTTTCGTGCTTGCGTCACGAACTGCTTGGACAGTTTGGAGGATTGCTCGATAGAAATATCAAAAATCGCTACAAGCTCTGCAGCGCGAATAATTTTTTCTCCACCCAAATGAATGTACATGGCAGCCTTCCACCCTTCACTTTTAACGTGATACTTGACCGTCTCGCACATGGTAGATACGAGAATCTTGCAGCTTGCTGACATTAACGCTTTCAAGACCGGTTGTCGTAATAAACGTTTGTACTTTATTTTGAAAGGTTTCAATCAATTGTGTCTGCCGGTTCTTATCAAGCTCAGACAAGACGTCATCGAGCAGCAGAAGCGGATATTCACCAATTTCCTCATGAATGAGCTCGATCTCTGCTAGCTTCAGCGATAGCGCAGTCGTTCTCTGCTGACCTTGAGAACCGTATACGGACGCCTCTTTGCCGTTTATATAAAAGGCCATATCATCGCGATGGGGACCGACAAGTGTCATCCCTCGGCGGAGTTCCTGATCTTTCACTTGTGATAACTTTATCATAAATTGCTCAAATAAAACAGATTCTTCTTCTGTGTCATCTGTTTCGAATGAAGGACGGTACAGGATGGTTAACTCTTCTGCGCCAGCTGTTATGCCTGCATGAATGTGCTGTGCCCACTTTTGTAGTTTATGAATAAAGTTTTGCCTTTTTTTCACGATTTTAACACCATGCTCGGCAAGCTGCATATTCCATACGTCCATCATGGTCTGCTGGGTGCTCCCCGGTGAGGCTGTTTTCAAGTAATTATTGCGCTGCATAAGGACTTTGGCGTACTGTCCGAGAGAATACAAATAACCGGGCTGTACCTGGCCGATTTCCATATCAAGAAATCGCCTGCGAATGCCCGGCGTGCCTTTGACAATTTCTAAATCTTCGGGCGCGAACATAACTACGTTCAAAGCACCGACAAAATCACTCAATTTACGCTGCTCAAGACCATTTATCTTCGCTTTCTTACCTTGCGTGGATAACGTCAAATCCAGCGTCAGCCCCCCGTACTTCTTATCCACTTCTCCTCTTATTCGTGCTTCCGAGGACTGCCAGCCGATAAGCTCTTTATCCTTGCTTGTTCGATGAGACTTCGTGAGGGCCAGAACGAAGATAGCCTCAAGCAAATTTGTTTTTCCTTGTGCATTGGGACCGACAAACAAATTCACTTGACTATCCGTTTTAATTTCGAGCTGCTCGTAATTACGATAATGATTTAACTGAATGGAATTTAAGTACACCCCGCTGCCTCCCGGTTATTGCTCGCGAATAAGCCCTTTGGCGCTTTAACGCTTCACGACCGTAAAGACTTCGAATCCTTCAACCTTAACTTTATCGCCTGGGTACAGTTTTCGGCCACGACGATTATCAGGCTCCCCGTTTATAACAACCTTCTTCTCTTGCAGAAAAAACTTGGCTGCTCCGCCAGTATCGATACACCCCGACAACTTTAAAAACTGTCCCAGCGGGATATATTCCGTCGTAATTTCGATTTCGTTGTCATTCATTGTTTATCGCTCCTGTTAGCCCGTTGTCCGATACGGCAAAATGAGATGCAAGCTATGCGGGTGATCGGTTGGCTTGATAATGATAGGGCTCATCGCTCCTGTAAATCCGATAAACAAATATTCACTATCGATAACTTTAAGGGCATCAAGCATATATTTGGAGTTAAATGCGATTCGCAGTGCTTCCCCGTTCATTTCTTTAACCTCTAATTGCTCCGTTACTCTTCCAAGCTCAGTGGAGCTGGAGGAGATCTCGATCGTTCCGTCCTCTTGCGTAATTAGACGAACAATGTTCGTTTTCTCTTCACGAGACATCAAATAGGCACGATCGATCGCATCTGTTAATTTTTTTGTGTGCAGGACAAGTTCTGTTTTGAACGTCTGCGGAATAATCTTAGAAGTATCGGGATAGGTACCGTCCAGAATGCGGGAATAAAACAGCATATTACCCATTTTGAACAACACTTGATTATCCGCAACTACGATCTCCACATGGCTGTTATCATCGGGTACAAGCTTAGATAATTCATTAAGCGTCTTTCCTGATATAACGATATTTGAAAAACGATACTCATTATCAGCGTTCACAGCCGCGGATCGACTTGCTAATCGATGACGGTCTGTCGCAACAAATTTTAGTTGGCCTTCAGCCAAATTCCATAAAGCTCCGGTCAAAATAGGCGTCTGCTCACTAGTCGAAGCAGCGAATATCGTTTGTCGAATCATCGATTTAATCAAATCGCCTGGAATAGAAATCGTTTCACTTTCCTCAATCGTTGGCAATACCGGAAATTCCTCAGGATCAAGGCCGACCATTTGGATATCCGTGGATCCTGAGCGAATCGAGGTTTGATGATGTTCCTTTACTTCTATCTCAATTTCATCAGATGGCAGCTTTTTAACGATCTCGACGAAAAACTTAGCAGGAAGCACAACGCTGCCGGGTTTCTCAACTTTAGCAATTACAAACTCTCCATTCTCGACTGGTATAAAACTTTGGATGGAGATATCTGTATCACTTGCCGTTAATGTAATCCCTTGATGGGTAACGTCTATTTTGATACCGCCAAGAATTGGAATTGTCGGTCGTGATGACGATGCTTTGGAAACTTGTTGGATAGCATCGTTTAATTGATCTTTTCTTATTGTTAACTTCATGAGTTCACTCCTATGTGCAAGACTTGCGAAGAGGTTCAGAATTCGCATTTCAGCACCTTATATTGATGATGTTCTTTAGGTATTTAAAGATAGTCGTAGTAGTAGGGGCACTGAATATGTGGATAAGTGGATAAAACACTGACAAAGTAAGCCTATCCACATGTGTATAGCGTGTGCATAGGCTTACAGGTTGTTCACGTGTGATTTTTAATTTTTTCGGTTAACGTTTGAATAATTTTATAGAGCTCTGAATCGATCTTCAGCTGCTGCGTAATTTTCTCGTGGGCATGAATGACTGTAGTATGATCCCGGCCTCCGAAGGCATCACCGATTTTGGGAAGCGAATGATCGGTTAGCTCTCGAGATAAGTACATGGCCATTTGCCTTGGGAATGCGACTGCTTTCGTTCGTTTTCGGGCTTTAAATTCTTCAAGCTTCAGGCCGTACAGCTCTCCAACCTTTTGCTGGATGTCCTGCATGGTGATCATTTTCGGTCTGCCAGAAGGGATAATATCTTTGAGGGCCTCTGCAGCAAGATGTGATGAAATATCTTCGTTTATAAGCGAGGAATATGCCACAACACGGATTAGTGCACCTTCTAGCTCCCGAATGTTCGTATCAATATGACTGGCGATATAAGCCATTGCCTCATTTGGAATCTCCAGGTTCTCGGCTTTGGCCTTCTTTCTTAGAATCGCAATGCGGGTTTCTAGGTCAGGAGGTTGAATATCGGTTATAAGTCCCCATTCAAACCTGGAGCGCAATCTTTCCTCAAGCGTCGGGATTTCTTTTGGCTGCCGGTCACTGGAAATAACAATTTGCTTGCGCTCTTCATGAAGGGCATTAAACGTATGGAAAAACTCTTCCTGCGTCTGTTCTTTACCCGCCAAAAACTGAATATCATCAATGAGAAGAACGTCAATATTCCGATATTTATTACGGAAGCTCTCCCCTCGATTATCCCGAATGGCATTAATGAATTCATTTGTAAACTTCTCTGAAGATAGATAAAGTACGCGCGTGCTAGGATTATGCTCCAAAATATAATGGCCAATTGCGTGCATCAAATGCGTTTTACCAAGTCCGACGCCTCCATATAGAAACAACGGATTATACGCTTTGGCAGGTGCTTCCGCTACGGCTAGCGATGCTGCATGGGCAAATCGGTTATTAGCCCCGATAACGAAATTATCGAACATATATTTGGGATTAAGCATATGCGAGAACGTTTCTTCCGGACCAACATGTACGGTAGGCAGGGTTTGAGGCGGAATAATAATCGGCTCAGGCGGTTTATTCTCTTCGATTACAAATTTAATATCATATTGACGGCCCATAAATTCTTGCAGCGTAGTCCGCACAAGTTTTGTATAGCGACTTTCAAGCCATTCGGCAGCAAAAGTCGTAGGCGCTGTCACAACAACCATTGAATCGCCATTAAAAGAAGCTTTAGTTGCTTTGAACCAAGTATCAAAACTAGGTTTGCTAAGCTTCGTTTGAATGATCGACAGCACCTGCTGCCACATTTCGTGCGTATGGCTATCCACAGATTGTCACTCCTTATCAAATTCACCGAAAACGCTACTGCTGTGCATAAAGGATGTCGAAAATTAAGAAAAATTGTTACTTTAATCCACATTACTAAGGATATGCACATGAAATTTATCAAAAGGGGAGAAATGTTGTTCACATTGTTATCCACAGGCTGTTGATAATATATAGTGTCATGCGGAGTCATCCACACCAAAAACAAATCTATCATAGCAAAATAACCCTTGATATTCAACGATTCCGCGTAATTTATCCACAAATTCTATAGGTTGTGTATAAAAGTTATGGACAACACTAGATATTGTTTATATCCTGTTACCAGTTCGACATAAAGCGGGAAATCAAGAAAAATATATCCACATGTTATTAAAATATTCCGTTTACTCCACATTTTCAAGGTTATCCACAACCCTGCTCTACTTGCCATTTCGGTTGACTTTTGGGGGGTTGCATGGTTTAATTGAAAAAGGCGTTTTTTCGCGATTACCGTTCGCAGTTGAGTTCGCGAACTGCGAAGCTGTTTACCGCTTTTTGAGAAAACTGACCATTAACGATCGTGCATAACGACGAGAAATAGGTTTTCGCAAGGCGCATTAGTTAGGAAATAGGAGGTGCAAATGAAATGAGACCGACATTTAGACCGAATGTAAGCAAACGTAAGAAAGTTCATGGTTTCCGTAAACGTATGGCTTCTGCAAATGGACGTAAAGTACTGAGCGCGCGCCGTCAACGTGGAAGAAAAGTATTGAGTGCGTAAGTATAAGACCACTTCGAGTGGTCTTTTTTTCATTTTTACGGGAATAATGAGATCATACAGGTCTGGGAGAAGAATGAGCCGTGCAAAGAAAGCTGCGATTACGCAACCGCGAAGATTTTAGCCGCATTTACAGGAATGGCAAATCGTTCGCAAATAACCAATTTGTCGTTTACTGGTCTCGACAAATGAAGGCGGAGCCTTTCCGCCTTGGTGTTTCGGCCAGCAAGAAGATCGGTAACGCTGTCGTACGCAACCGGATGCGCCGGCTTGTGAAGGAGATTGTTCGGCAGCATACAGATCGGATTGCGGGTCAGCTTGATTTTATCGTCATTGTTCGTAAACCGGCTGTCGGAATGAAGATGCAGGAATTGGAGAAAAGCATGCTTCATGTGCTTAAACGCGCAGGGCTACTGAAGCAGCCCCGTTAACGCTTGCAATCGCTTTTACAAGCACCGGAGGCTTGTTTCTTTGTGCCATAAAATGTGATATAGTTTACGAGAATGAATTTGCTGGCGGTCAGTCCTTTGGATATGACGCTTTGATGGTGCGCAGAGAGGAGTTTTACATGTTGTCCCGTATTTCGAAACGTACATGGTTTACTGCATTTGGCTTACTTGCGGTGATGCTTTTTTTGAGTGGATGCTCATCAGCTACGCACCCTGTTTCAATGGATCAGCTGCAACACGGTAATTTCTGGCAGCGGAATGTAGTCTATTATTTTTCGTTAGCACTTGAACATTTTGCGAAATGGTTCGGCGGAGAGTATGGAATCGCGATCCTTCTGATGGTTGTTATCGTTAGAACGCTAATTCTTCCTCTTACATTAAAGCAATATCGCAGTTCGAAAGCGATGCAGGCACTGCAGCCGGAACTTGCAAAGCTGAAAGAGAAGCACAAGGATAACCCTCAGAAGCAGCAGGAAGAAACAATGAAGCTGTTTCAGCAGCATCAGGTTAATCCTCTTGCCGGGTGTTTGCCGCTGCTCGTACAAATGCCAATTTTTATCGCTTTGTATAACTCGATCTATATGAATGAAAATATACGTGAGCATACATTCTTATGGCTTCAACTTGGAGAGAAGGACCACACTTATGTGCTGCCGATCTTGGCAGCGATAACGACCTTTATCCAATCAAAAATGATGCAATCACAGCAAAAGGCAATGCCTGCTATGCAAGGGATCATGATGATATTCCCTGTTCTGATTTTTGTAATGGCACTCTCATTCCCAGCAGCACTTCCGCTGTATTGGATTTTCAGTAATATCTACACGATTATTCAGAACTATTTCTTGTACGTACGCAACTCTAAGGGCAAGGAGAGTGTACCTGCAAAATGACCAAAATCGTAGCATCGGGAAAAACGATCGAAGATGCTGTACGTAAGGGTTTAACGGAATTGCAAGTGACCGCTGATCGTGTCCGCGTTACGGTGATCGGACAGCCTTCGAAAGGGTTGTTCGGGTTAATCGGTACGAAGGAAGCTAAGGTAGAGCTGGAGCTCTTACCTGAGATTGCGGTAGTTGAAGCAGAGGTAACAGCCGATCCTGTATTGGAAACGGAGCGTTTTGTTACTGAAGTGGCACGTACGATGGGGCTTGACATTACCATTGCTCGACAAGATTCGAAGGATGGTTTAATACTCGCACTTTCCGGAAGCGGCGATCTTGGCATGCTAATTGGACGTCGAGGTCAAACGTTGGACGCATTGCAATACTTGGTCAATATTGTGGCCAACCGTTATTCAGACAGTCATCTACGAATCATTCTCGATGCTGAGGATTTTCGTGAACGCAGGCGTAAGACCTTAGAGGATTTATCTGACCGGTTAGCGGGTCATGTCATTCGCACGAAGAAAGAAGTTGTACTCGAACCGATGTCACCGCAGGAGCGCAAGATTATTCATGCGCAGCTGCAAAATCATACAAAAGTTAAAACCATAAGCAAGGGCGATGAGCCAAACCGGCGTGTCGTCATCTCACTTAAATAACGACCGCATACTGTCCTAATCTCAGCAATGGCTCTTTGTGGTCATTGCTCATTTTTTTAAAGTGCGCCTTGGAGGCTTATAAAAAACATGATAAATCATGATACAATTGCCGCCATCTCGACAGCTGTCGGAGAGGGCGGCATTGCCGTTATTCGGGTAAGTGGACCGGATGCAGTCGGTGAGTCGGCAAAATTGTTTCGTTCCAAATCGAATATAACGGAAGCTGATTCCCATACCGTACATTATGGTCATATTGTGGACCCTATTACGGGAGAGACAGTTGAAGAGATCATATTAACGATTATGCGGGGGCCGCGTTCCTTTACGGCTGAGGATGTAGTGGAGCTTAGCACGCATGGCGGGGTTGTTGCTGTAAAGCGTGTACTTGAGCTTCTTCTGCGTGAGGGTACGGTGCGGATTGCGGATCCCGGCGAGTTCACGAAGCGAGCTTTTCTTAACGGCAGAATTGATTTAACACAAGCGGAAGCGGTAATTGATTTAATACGTTCCAAATCCGATCGTGCATTCTCCATTGCAATGAAACAAGCTGAGGGAGCACTCTCTAAACGAGTAAAGGCTCTGCGGCATACATTAATTGAGCTGCTTGCTCATATTGAAGTGAATATCGATTACCCAGAGCATGATGTAGCTGATATGACGAGCGCTTTTATTAAGGAACGGTGTACGGAAGCTGTCGACGGAAATTAATAAACTGTTAAAAACAGCGCGTGAAGGCAAAATATTAAGAGAAGGTATCGTAACCGCTATTGTAGGTCGTCCTAACGTAGGAAAATCATCGCTGCTGAACGCATTGGTGCAGGAGAATAAAGCGATTGTAACCGACATTCCTGGAACGACACGTGATGTCATTGAAGAGTATGTTACTCTTGGCGGTATTCCGCTAAGGCTTCTTGACACAGCGGGTATACGTGAAACGTCCGATGTTGTTGAACGAATTGGAGTTGAGCGCTCTCGATCTGCACTTGAGGAAGCGGATTTGATTTTGTTCGTTTTGAATGTGAATGAGCCTCTTCACCCGGATGATCGCCTTCTCATGGAGCAATTGCGTGATCGCCGTGTCGTCATTTTGCTAAACAAAACAGATTTGCCAACAGAACTCGAAATATCGGAGTTAGAGTCGGTTTTTGCTGCGGACTCGATCGTTCGGTTATCTGTGCTGCATGAGACTGGGCTTGATGAGCTAGAGGGCGTTATTAGCCGGATGTTCTTTAATGGAGAGCTGGAGTCTGCGGATATGACCTATGTAAGCAATGTTCGTCATATTACTCTCCTTGGACATACGCTGCAGTCGCTTGCAGATGCGATTGAAGCCACTGATGTGGGCATACCGATTGATATTGTGCAAATAGATGTAAGAACCGCTTGGGAGCTATTGGGTGAATTAATAGGAGATTCGGTATCTGAATCGCTGCTTGACCAAATTTTTTCCCAATTTTGTTTGGGTAAATAGAGATAAATAAATAAGCAATGAGTTGCAAGGAGGGATAAGCAAGTGGGATATGAAGCAGGGAAATTTGATGTCATTGTCATAGGTGCAGGTCATGCCGGTTGCGAAGCTGCATTAGCTGCAGCACGTATGGGGTGTGAGACGCTATTACTTACGATTAATTTGGATATGGTCGCTTTTATGCCATGTAATCCATCGATTGGCGGTCCAGCGAAAGGACATGTCGTTCGGGAGATAGATGCACTTGGCGGTGAAATGGGGCGGAATATCGATAAAACCTTTATTCAAATGCGTATGCTTAATACAGGAAAAGGACCGGCCGTTCATGCATTGCGTGCGCAAGCCGATAAATTTATGTATCAGCATTTGATGAAACAAACCATTGAAGCTACGGAGCATTTAACTCTGCGCCAAGGTATGGCGGAGGATTTGATTGTAGAGGACGGAGTTTGTGTAGGTGTAGTTACGAAAACAGGCGCGGAATATCGTGCTGCCTCGGTCGTAGTGACTACAGGCACTTATTTGCGGGGGAAGGTTATTATGGGTGAGCTGATGTATGAGAGCGGTCCTAACAACCAACAGCCGTCAATTAAGTTATCTGCAAGTTTGAAGTCCCATGGCTTTGAGCTCGTTCGGTTTAAAACGGGTACACCGCCGCGTGTGCATGGGGATACGATTGATTTTAGCAAAACTGAAATCCAACCAGGCGACGAGAAACCTAAATTTTTCTCTTATGATACGGAGTATTCGGACAATGAGCAGCTGCCATGCTGGCTCACGTATACATCAGAGGAAACACATCGGATTATTAATGACAATCTGCATCGCGCTCCTATGTTCTCCGGTGCGATTGAAGGAACAGGACCGCGTTATTGCCCTTCTATTGAAGATAAAATTGTCCGCTTTGCGGATAAACCGAAGCATCAAATTTTTCTAGAGCCTGAAGGGAAGAGTACGTCGGAGTATTATGTTCAAGGGCTATCAACAAGTATGCCTGAAGATGTCCAATTACAAATCCTTCGTTCTATACCAGGTTTGGAAAAAGTTGAGATGATGCGTACGGGTTATGCCATTGAATATGATGCAGTTGTTCCAACGCAGCTGTGGCCGTCACTGGAGACGAAGCTTCTTCCAGGACTGTTTACGGCAGGTCAAATTAATGGTACTTCTGGTTATGAGGAAGCTGCTGGTCAAGGTGTGATGGCAGGAATTAATGCAGCACGTAAGGTTCAAGGGAAAACTCCCGTTATAATCGATCGTTCGCAGGGTTATATCGGTGTTCTTATTGATGACCTTGTAACAAAAGGAACATCTGAGCCTTACCGGCTTCTGACATCAAGAGCAGAGTACCGTCTGCTGCTTCGGCATGATAATGCCGATTTACGTTTAACTCCTACAGGCTATGAGATTGGACTTATTCCTGAAGCTAGACAGGTTAAGTTTTTACGGAAGAAAGAGCTGGTTGAACAGGAGATAGAACGTCTAAAGACCGTTAAAGTTCGTCCGGATGAAGAGGTTCAAGCTTTGTTAGCGGAATCCAACTCAACAGCTATTCAAACTACGATAGATGCGCTTTCTCTGCTGCGTCGCCCTGAAATCACATATGCGTTTGTGGATGCTGTTGCTCCGTCTATCTGAGCCATTGACAGATGAAATGAAGGAGCAGGTTGAGATTCAAATTAAATATGCGGGTTACATTGAGAAACAGCTTCTACAAGTTCAGAGACTTAGCAAAATGGAGAAAAAACGGATACCGGATGATATCGACTATAATGCCGTTCACAGTTTAGCTATCGAAGCAAAGCAAAAGCTTTCCAGCATTCGTCCGTTATCGATTGGTCAGGCTTCACGAATCGGCGGCGTAACTCCAGCTGACATTTCGATTCTTCTCGTCTATTTGGAGCATTATAATCGGGTTGTTGCTGCACGGGGGTAAAAATATGATTGAAACTGAAGGTTGGTTTTCTCGTCTGCTTCATGAACATGGCATTGCATGCACGGAAACGCAACTTGAACAATTTGATATGTATTATCGCTTACTAGTTGAGTGGAATGAAAAAATGAACTTAACGGGTATTACGGAAAGAGGGGCGGTGTACGAGAAACATTTTTACGACTCCGTTTCTCTTTCCTTCGTTAAAGACATGAACACTATCGGCACAATTGCTGATATCGGATCGGGAGCCGGGTTTCCAAGCATTCCTCTTAAAATTTGTTTTCCGCATCTTCAGGTTACGATTGTTGATTCCCTGAATAAACGAATTCAATTTCTTCAACATCTCGTCTCTCAGCTCGAACTTGAACAAGTCACTTGTGTACATGGGCGTGCTGAGGATATTGCGAGGCTTCCTGAGCATCGTGATCATTATGATCTTGTAACAGCACGTGCTGTTGCACGACTTGCTTCATTAAATGAACTTTGCCTTCCATTTGTTCGTCCGCAGGGTATGTTCGCAGCTATGAAGGGGGCGGATCCCGATGAGGAGCTTAAGGAGTCGAAACGCAGCATGATCGAGCTTAAAGCGAAGTGGTTATCGTCACACCATCTGAAGCTACCATTCGAACAGTCAGATCGACATTTAATCTTCATTGAGAAGATTGGCGGAACACCGAGTAAATACCCTCGAAAAGCGGGGCTTCCTTTAAAGCAGCCGTTATTATAGAATAGTCGCTTGTTGTCTTTATCTAATGTTCCACGTGAAACAATTCTTTTGAATTTTAATTCACTTTATCTTTAAGTCAAGCAGGAAATCAACTTAAAGCCGACGAATTAATAAAGACGACAATCCTCGGCACTTTGAAATCGGGTGGTAGTTGACGCGATGAAAGAACAATTCTCACGACTATTTGGTCTTAACGATCAAAAAAGCAATCAAGATGAAGTGAAACAACTTACGTTAAGCCAGATTGACCCGAGTCCATACCAGCCACGTACTGTTTTTGATGATGATCGGATTGACGAATTAAGTCAAACGATTAAGACGCATGGTGTTATTCAACCTATCGTCGTTCGGGTACGCAATGGCCGCTTTGAAATAATTGCAGGAGAACGTCGTTTTCGTGCAGTTAAGAAGCTTGGTCTTGAGACGATTCCAGCTATTATTCGTGAGTTTAATGATTCGCAAGCAGCTTCTATTGCACTCATCGAAAATTTGCAGCGAGAGGGATTAACAGCGATTGAGGAAGCCTTTGCTTATCAAAAGCTGATTGACCTTCATAATTTGACTCAGGAGAGTCTAGCGCAGCGGCTCGGAAAGAGTCAATCAACAATTGCAAATAAGATCCGGCTGCTCGGTCTTGGCGATACCGTGAAGAACGCTCTTATGGAGCGTAAAATAACGGAACGGCATGCCAGAGCATTGCTATCACTCGATACCGAACAACTGCAGGAAAAGGTTCTTGAGGATATTATCGACGAAAGAACTGAATGTGAAACAAACAGAATCACGTGTTGCTTTCTTTAAGGAAGCAACAGCACCTGCAAAGTCAAAACGTATTTCATTTACGAAGGATGTTCGCCTAGCATTAAACACTATTCGTCAGTCGATAGACATGGTTTCTGGCTCGGGACTACAAATCAAGACGATAGAACAAGATCACGAGGACCATTATGAGATTGTCATTAAAATTCCAAAACGCTAAACATAATTAATGAATAATGAATTATGAGCCGTCCTTGGGTAAGGACGGCCTCGTCGTTTCTGTATTCAAATACAGCAAATGCTCTAGGCGATCACCGTCTTAAACTCGCGGTGTTCGTTTTAGTTTTACGGCATCAACAAGTTATCTAGGTAGAGGTGAATGGTTTGTCCAAAATGATAGCAATTACGAACCAGAAGGGCGGTGTCGGGAAAACGACAACGTCCGTTAACTTAGGAGCCTGTCTTGCATCGCTAGGCAAGAAAGTGCTGCTAGTTGATATTGATCCCCAAGGGAATACGACGAGCGGTATAGGTATCAATAAAGCAGATGCAGTCTATTGCATATATGATGTACTTATTAATGATGTACATCCCAAAGATGCGACAGTAGCCACCAATATTGAAGGTTTAAATATCATTCCAGCAACGATTCAGCTTGCTGGTGCGGAAATCGAGCTTGTTCCGACGATCTCTCGTGAGCTTCGTCTGAAGAAGGCTCTTGCTTTGGTTAAAAATCAATATGATTATGTGCTGATTGATTGTCCGCCGTCTCTTGGCATTTTAACGATCAACTCACTAACGGCCTCTGATTCTGTTATCATACCTATTCAATGTGAGTATTATGCGCTTGAAGGTTTAAGTCAACTTCTGAATACAGTTCGACTAGTTCAGAAACATCTGAATACATCGCTTCAAATTGAAGGTGTCCTGTTGACGATGTTTGATGCCCGTACGAACCTAGGTATTCAAGTCATTGAAGAAGTGAAAAAGTACTTCCAACAAAAAGTATATCAAACGATAATTCCGCGTAATGTCCGTTTAAGTGAAGCTCCTTCACATGGACAGTCGATTATTACTTACGATCCTAGATCTAAAGGGGCCGAGGTTTACCTTGAACTCGCGAAGGAAGTGATTATGTATGAGCAAGCGGCTAGGTAGAGGACTTGATGCGCTTATTCCATCGCTTTCAGTTAATGAAGATGATAAAGTTACGGAAATCCCGTTAACTCAACTAAGAGCCAACCCATATCAGCCTCGTAAAACTTTTGATGATGACGCTATTAGAGAACTTGCCGAATCGATCAAGCAGCACGGAGTCATTCAACCAATCATTGTTCGTACTGTCCTTAAGGGATATGAAATCATTGCAGGTGAACGGCGTTTCCGTGCATCTCAATTATGTGGCAATGATACAGTGCCAGCGGTTATCAGAAACTTCTCTGATCAACAGGTCATGGAAATTGCATTAATTGAAAATCTGCAGCGGGAAGACCTGAATGCGATTGAGCTTTCGCTTGCTTATCAAGCTTTAATGGACAAGTTCGATTTGACCCAAGAAGAGCTTTCTATGAAGGTTGGAAAATCAAGATCACACATTGCAAACTTTCTCCGGTTATTAACGCTGCCGGATCAAATAAAAGAAAATGTTTCACGTGGAACATTATCGATGGGACATGCAAGGGCATTGGTTGGAGTAAAGGATGATGTTCGCAAGAAAGAGTTGGCTGAACATGCAATAGCTAATGAATGGAGCGTAAGGGATTTAGAAGAAGCCATTCAAAAGCTGGATCAGCAGGTTCCGCTAAAAACGAAACCAACATCGAAAAAACGAGACCCATACATTGAAGAGCTCGAAGAAACATTAAGAGGGCAGTTCAAAACAACGGTGAAGATTAAGCAGCAGAAGGATAAAGGCAAAATTGAACTCATGTACTATAACAAGCAAGATCTCGAAAGGCTGCTGGAATTGCTGCAGCAGTTTGCCTAAAAACGCATTTATTCATAGCTGATTCATCTATAGCATACTTGAACGGTTATCTTCGTTATAGATGCCGATCGAGTATGCTATTATTATCATTAGGAAGATAAAGGTTGCCCTTTTTGCGTGGGAAAGGGATAAGGATTGGCGATACTAAAGCAAAAGCTAAAGCTAATAAGTCGAGGTGCGTTATTGAAACTGACGTATAATAGTAACATGTGCATTACTGATGTAGATTACTGAAATGCGATAGGTGAAATGCGTTACTGATGTAGATTACTGAAATGCGATAGTGAAATGCAATGTTACTGATGTAGATTACTGAAATGCGATAGTGAAATGCATTACTGATGTAGAATTACTGAAATACGTTACTGACCACATGCATACATCGGATGAACACGTGAAATTGTGAGATGATGAAGGGTGATAAAAGTCGAGAAGGGGGCGTTGTACAGATGACACAAGCGGAAGCAATTATCTATTTGGATCATGCGGCAACTTCTTGGCCTAAGCCGCCAGAGGTTATAGAAGCAGTTGTACGAGCGATGGAACAGGATGCAGCGAACCCAGGAAGAGGAAGTCATCAGATGGCTGTGCGGGCAAGTCGAGTGCTGTTTGATACAAGGAAAGGGCTTGCGAAGCTTTTCCGTGTTCATAATCCTAATGACATCGCTTTTGCATTAAATACAACGATGGCTCTTAATATGGCGATTATGGGACTCGTGCAGCCAGGCGACCATGTTATTGCGACAGCGGCTGAACATAATTCCGTGAGACGCCCTCTGGAGTATTTGAAACGGACGTCATCGGTAGAAGTTACATATGTAGAGCTAAATGCGTCAGGCGAAATGGATGTAAGGCAAGTTGAACAAGCAATCCAGCCCAATACCAAATTAGTAGTTGTGAATCATAGCTCGAACCTGCTTGGCTCAATAATTGATATTGCTGCTATAGGAGAGATTACCCGAAGAAAAGGGGTAAAGCTTCTTGTAGATGCCGCACAAACAGCGGGACTCATTGATATCGATGTAGAAGCCATGGGAATTGATATGCTGGCATTTCCGGGGCACAAAGGGCTCTTAGGGCCTCAAGGCACAGGAGGGCTATACATTCACCCTAATGTGGAGCTGGCGCCGCTCCTGCATGGTGGTACGGGCAGTCAGTCGGAGTCCGCTGAACAACCGACGGTAAGGCCGGATCGATATGAAGCAGGCACTCAAAACACGCCGGGCATTGCGGGCTTGAAGGCTGGCATACAGTATGTGCTGCATGAGACAGTTCAAAAAATCCATACTAGAGAATGGATGCTAACACAAAGGTTAATGGAGGGTTTAAGTGCTGTGAATGGGGTTCGGATCCTTGGACCTGAATTAGGGCGTTCCAGAACAGGACTAGTGTCCTTTATAATAGATGGAGCAGATCCGTCAGAGACTTCATTTATTCTGGATCAGCATTATAAAATTGCTGTTCGATCAGGCTTCCACTGTACACCGCTTGCTCATGGGACTGCAGGCACACTGGAAACTGGGGCAGTAAGGGCAAGCGTAGGCTGCTATACAACGGAGTCTGAAGTAGACACCCTAATTGATGCCGTGAAGGAAATCAAACAACACTACAGCTAATGGGATTTATAGGGGAGCGGAATTAAAATGGATCAATTTATACAACGTCCTGCAGATTGGGTTACAGCAGGACTTGTGGCAGCCGTTATTTTACTTTTTATTAGAAACCTGATGCTTGGGAGCAAGCTAAAGCGGATAGGACGAAGTTATAGCCAATTTATGAGCGGAACGGGCATTGATGACTTGGAACAGGTCATCATAGACATGAAGGAGCGAATAAGCGGACAGGAAAAAAGCAATGAGAAGCTTAAAGGAAGCGTAGAAGCTATTAACGAAACATTGAGGAACAAGAAAGGAAATGTTGGCATCCTTCGCTATAATGCCTTTGCTGACCGCGGCAGCGATCTCAGCTTTTCATTAGCAATTGTTGATGATCAGGAAGATGGACTCGTACTCAGCGGACTGAACAGCCGGGATCAGACCTTTGTATATGCGAAGCCGGTGAAACAAGGGCAATCCGAATATCCGCTGACGCCTGAAGAGCAGGAAGCACTCATTCAGGCTGTGCGATTGAAATAGAAGAGGAACGAATACTTCTGGCAATAGCGGCATGCAGACTCTGTGCTATAATATCGGACATACGCATAACGAGATGCAACCGTGTATTTTGCAGGACGAAGTATTCCATAAACCCGCCAACGTTCACGATTCCAGTGATGTGGATGTCTCCTACAGGAGGAAGATCCTTATTCACTCCGGCACCAGGACGTACGGGCCCTATACCGACTTGAATACAGCCGACGCTGGCTGTTTGCCCGAGGCAGGCGTCGATGCCAATGACAAAAGGTTTACGGTAATATTTATTGATATCGATTAAAGTATCATCTAAATTCATGGCATGAACTGGCTCTTCAAGTGTCCCATACAGTTCAAAATAGGGGCTGCGGTATTTGCTTAGTGAGGTGCCAACAAGCGGGCCAAGCGAATCACCGGTAGAACGGTCGGTACCAACACAGACGACGACGATTCGGCGGTCCTTAGGCAAGTTGTCGAGTAAGTAGGATATGCGGTTGATAAGCAGGCTGGTGACATTGGGTTCCGTATAAGGCACTTTAAGCGATGAATCCTTAACTCCTGATAGTTTCATAGATTCCCCTCCCGCAATCTCTACTCGCAACATAGGACATAGAAACGGCTGTCAAATACTATTGGTTACTAGTATATGGATAGGACAACCATTTTATACTTGAACGAACGGGGAAATAATGAATATTCATAAGGAAGGAGGGAGGACGATGCTGATTGCTTTCGATTCTACTCAGCAGGCACTGCGAGCAGAAATGCTATTAGAATATGCGGATATTGATATAGACATCTGTCCAACCCCGAAAGGCATAACGGCAGGCTGCGCGCTCTCTATTCATTTTCCGGAAGATGATCTGCAAGTGGTGAAGACGGTGATTGCAAATGAGCAGGTAGAGGTTCGAGGATTGTTTCGCGAAGTTGAAGGGGGGTTCGAGCAGATCCTTATCTAAAAGAGGCGTCAGGAGAAGAGAGGAGCAGCGGCGATGGAGCGGAAACAGTTTGAGCTCGGAGATATTGTTCAGATGAAGAAACAGCATCCCTGCGGGACCAATGAAATGGAGATTATTCGTATGGGTATGGATATTCGGATCAAATGTGTAGGCTGTAAGCATAGTGTATTAATCCCTCGTGCGAAGTTTGAGAAAAATATGAAAAAAGTGCTTCGGTCCAGTGGTGCAAATGCGGGTGAAGAGGAACAAGCTGGTGAGAGTCAGAAGTAATACTTATTTGAGGATAAGGCTTGCAATCGGACAGGCACCGTGATAAAATAATTTTTGCTGACACAATGGAGAGGTACCCAAGAGGCCCAAGGGGGCTGACTCGAAATCAGTTAGGCGTGTCAAAGCGTGCGTGGGTTCGAATCCCACTCTCTCCGCCATACTTAGACCAATGGAACGGTTCAATCTGAACCGTTTTTTTTATTGCTTTTATTGTGAGAAGCGCACGAAGCCCGTTATTTAAGCAAAAGAAAAAAGGGCCCTTACGAGCCCTTTTCCGACGGTGGTTTATCGAAACGTAATTAGTCAGCACAAGCCTTTTATAAGAAACCTCGGTTCACTGGAATGATCCAGTGTGCGTGTGTTACAGACAGTAGTCTTTGGCACATCCCTCCGCCTCTATGCTAAGTGGACACAATCACTCTGCGGTTTTCTTGCTCCAATCGGTTCAATGGAACCACACCTCTCTTTACACCGTCAAAAATTATAATGTACAACTTCTACAGTTCCTATTCCTCATGGAATGAAGATTAATGCATTCTCTTCCACTTTCGATCCTTTTTTGTCGTCTCCGGGAATCGTTCTCCCTTATGAAGGGTTACTTTCTTGGGGTCATTAATCCCCATGTGGTAGGATGCTTCACCAATCTCAATATACGTTCCTTCATTTGGCGCATGATCACCGGGTCTGAATTCAGTCCATTCACCCATAGTTGGCTGCAGCTCCTTCGCACCTGAAATGTGTGGACATGGCATAGTCCATTGCTTAGTGTGCAACTTTGAGGAAGAGATAATGAGCGGAATAAAGAGGGAGCAGTAAATAATTAATCACTACTTGCCAGAAGCCCATAGTATTTGGTATAGTATTCAGGTATGTGGTATGCGAGTAAATCTCGCTCCTTGCTCCCAGTGATGGGGGCCGCTAGTCCAAGAGGAGGTGAAACAAATGCGCAAATATGAAATAATGTACATTATTCGTCCGGACGTGGAACAAGAAGCAGTTCAAGCACTGACTGACAAGTTCCAAGGCATCATCGGAAACGGCGGAGAAGTCACAAAGCATGATGTGATGGGTAAACGCCGCCTTGCGTATGAGATCAACAAGATTCGTGACGGTATTTATGTGCTCGTTCATTTTAATGCAACTCCAGAAGTTGTAGCTGAACTTGACCGCGTCATGAAGATTACGGATGGTATTATCCGTTTCTTGATCGTCAAAGACGTAGCTTAGTCGTAATAAGCGCAAGGATTGTCTGATTGGAGGCGAAAACGATGTTGAACCGCGTTATTCTCATAGGCAGATTAACGAAGGACCCTGAAATGCGTTATACCCCTGCAGGCGTTGCGGTAACGCAATTTACGCTCGCGGTGGATCGATCGTTTACAAGCGGTGGCCAAGGTGAAAGAGAAGCGGATTTTATCCCAATCGTAACTTGGCGTCAGCTAGCAGAAACCTGTGCGAACTATTTGCGTAAGGGCCGTTTGACAGCTGTTGAAGGCCGTATCCAGGTTCGGAATTATGAGAACAACGAAGGCAAGCGCGTCTATGTGACGGAAATCATTGCTGATAACGTTCGTTTCTTGGAATCCGGTAACCGTGATGGCGGTGGCTCACGTGAAGAAGGAAGCGGCAGCTCTAGTGGTGGCGGCTTTAGTGGTGGCCAAGGTGGAAACCAAGGTAACTACGGCGGTGGTTCACAAGGTGGAGGCAACCGTTCAGGAGGCTCACCGAAAAACGACAATCGTGATCCGTTCTCAGATGACGGACGCCCGATCGACATATCGGAAGATGATTTGCCATTTTAACCGAAAGGACGGATGAACAATGAGCTTTAAGCAAAGAGATAACGGCGACGAGCGTCCAGAACGCAAATTCGGCGGTCGTAAAGGCCGTAACAAGCGTCGTAAAGTATGTTTCTTCACAGCTAATAAAATTACACACATTGACTATAAAGATACGGACCTGCTTCGTAAATTTATCAGCGAACGCGGTAAAATCTTGCCACGTCGTGTAACAGGAACTAGCGCGAAGTACCAACGTCTACTGACAATCTCCATCAAGCGTTCGCGTCAAGTAGCGCTTCTGCCTTACACAACGGAATAGATTGCATGAAGAGAAGGGCAGCCAAACGGCTGCCTTTTTTTAATGGAAAAGCCTGCAATGTCATAATGACCGCTGTCTGAAACACAAAAAGCCATCTTTGGCCAAAGACGGCTTCTGAGTAAAATAGTGAGTTAGAACTTGTTGGCCTGCTGTTCTGCATAATCACCAATAATGGGCAGCTTGAACCATTTGCCCTGTAAAGCAAGTAACATTAAGGCAATCCAGAGCACAAATGTCAGCGGTGACAATAGAAGCCCAACCAGCCAACCGATAATCGGAATAAAGCCGAGCACAATATTAATAACGATCAGAACGACTGTTACCATGATGGATTGCATAGCATGAAACTTAACGAAACGGCTTTTCTTCTCAATCACTAAGAAAAGAATCCCGGTAATAAACATCCCCAGATAGCATAGTAATCCCGCGACTTTGGGATCAATACCGGTTGATGACGGTTCCGGAACGATGGATGATGATGACATTTCCTAATTCACCCTTCCAAATAGATTCTCTTTTTATGTATTCTACTTCTAGCAGATATATGCAGAACCAGCCTGATAAATATTGTTTTGTTAAGAACATCCAGATTTGTCATCATTAAATCGTTAATCTTTTGTAACCTTCGGCTATAGATAATCGTTTAAAATAGTAGAGAAACGTTTAATTAGAAAAGTAGTATAGGAGAGGGCTCTTTCATCATGGTACAATCGGCAGCACGTTTATCTCGAAGGAAAAAATGGCTAATCTTCATAGTGGGACTCATTCTTGCTGCAGGTATTGCAGGGTATTATAATCGCTCCGTTCTCGCGCTGTGGGGCTTTGATGTATTTCTATCCAATCATGTGGAGAACAAGCTTCAGGACTCGTACAAGCCGCTTGAAGGCCGGGAGCCGACGCCAGTTGTCTATAACAAAGAAAATCCGTTCTCGCTGCTGCTGCTTGGCATTGACCAGCGGGATAAGGAAATCGGCCGCTCGGATACGATGATTTATACGGTGGTTAGGCCCATTGACGGAGCGATTCTAATGGTATCGATTCCGCGGGACACCTATACGGCAATCATCGGTAAAGAGACGAAATCAGGAAAACAATGGGAAGACAAAATAACGCATGCGTATGCATTCGGCGGTGCGAAAATGTCAGTTGAAACCGTCGAGAATTTGTTTGACTCGCATATCGATCATTATGCTACAATAAACTTCCAAGGTTTCCGGGATGTCATTGATTCCATGGGTGGGATCGCATTGCCGGTTACTGAGGATTTAGTTA
Organism: uncultured Paenibacillaceae bacterium; assembly: GCA_963793665.1. Taxonomy (GTDB): domain Bacteria; phylum Bacillota; class Bacilli; order Paenibacillales; family Paenibacillaceae; genus Paenibacillus_Z. The sequence continues at coordinate 78,318 of CAWCBD010000001.1, read as the reverse complement.
ATGATGATGCTGATCACGAGAAATTCGTCGTTAAAGCCGGGCAGGATCTGTATAACGGTACAGATGCGCTCAATTATGTGCGCTACCGGGAAGATGCAGGCGGAGATACGAGCCGAGCCGGCCGTCATCAGGTATTTCTGAATGCCATTATGAACAAAGCTTCTCATGTCGGCCAATGGACCAAGTTTCCTGATCTAATCGATACGATGGGTCAGAATTTCAGCACGGATCTTACACCGGAGCATATGATTGATTTGGCGAAAAGTATGCTGCAATCAGACAACAGAACGATATACAGCCATACCCTTAAAGGAGATGGCCATCGTAAAGAGACACACGGTGCCTGGTACTACTTTGCCGATGAGGAAGATTTGGCAGCTACGCAGCAATTAGTTAAGGCATGGTTAGATCCGGCAAAAACAAAGGCCGAACTGCCATTGCCGGTGGAATACCAAGTGAAAGTTAAGAGACCGGTCAAATCGCTGTCAGCGATACCGGAAGCAGCTGGGAGCAAATAATAACGGTCTATGGCCGGGGCCCGTTACTTAGTGCCTCCTTAAGTCTGCTCTGGACTTAGAAGAACGAAAGTGGGCGAACACATTTGAATATTGCTTTTTTCTTATTACCCAAGCAAGAGGTTGTTTGGCTGACGCTTGATGCAACGCTGCGTCAAACGCTGGAGCGTATGGAGCATCACCGTTATACATCTGTACCCATATTGGATAAGACGGGTGGATACGCAGGGACGCTTACCGAAGGCGACCTGCTGTGGTTTATGAAGAACAATCCAAGTGTATCCTTCGAGCAGGCCAATAAAGTGAAGCTGACAGATGTACAAATGCGGCTGAACAATCAGGCCGTTCGAATCGATGCGAACATGGAGGATTTGGTTTCCTTAGCGAAAGTGCAGAACTTTGTGCCCGTTGTTGACGATATGAATCGGTTTATCGGCATCGTAAGGCGGAGTGATATTATTGATTATTGTGAGCAAATCATCGTAAACGGCAGTGCCTCGGTAGATACGGAAATGGCCGCCGGATAGGCTGCTGTTGTTTGCGCTCTTGCCTGAAGAATAGTAGGATATAGGTAACAGTTGGAAAGAAGAATCTACAGATTCATCAAGGCGTCATCCTTCTGGATGGCGTCTTTTTATCGCAGGAGGCAGGAAAATGAGCAGGAGTCAAGGAAGAAAACCGAGCAGAAGAGGTCCATCACGTGCATTTATGGTCATTGGTTTCTTTGTCGTACTGATTGCAGGCGGATATGTAGCGTATTCGTTATTTGAATCTGATGCCACGGCTCCTGGCAAACAGCCGGAGCAAACCGAAGGGACAAGCCCAGGCGGATCTGCAAGTGGCGGCAATAATACGTCCGCTGACACAGGGCAGTCAGTTGAAGATGAGACAGGCAGTGAAGGCGACAATCAACAAACGCCAGCTCAGCTGTTGGAGGCAGGGGTTACCGATGCAGATATTGCCAAGACGTATGATATCGTTATTGCGGGAGGTCGGGTTATTAATCCCGAGACGAAGCTTGACCAAGAGGGCTTAAATATCGGTATCAGCGGCGGAACGATTGGTGTGGTAACCGCCAAGCCGCTGCAAGGAAAGAGAGTCATTGATGCGAAGGGGCTAGTGGTGTCCCCTGGATTTATCGATAATTTATCGTATGATCCTAATCCGCTAGGTGTTTGGCAAAAAATCGGTGACGGTGTGACGTCGAATATAGCGATGCATGGAGGTACTTCTACACCAAGCAAATGGTACAGCTATTATGAACGCAACCAGACACCGGTGAATTTTGGCGCGTCTTACTTTTATACGCAAGCCCGTAATCAGTTTAAGCTGAGCCGGTATGCGGCAGCTACTGCAAGTGAAATTGCCGAGCTGAAGAAGCAGGCGGAGAAAGCATTGAATGACGGAGCGCTCGGAATTTCTTTTAGCCTCGAATATGTGCCTGGCATTGAAGCGGCTGAGATCGTACCGCTTATGGAGCTGGCGGAAGAGTATAACGTGCCTGTGTATTTTCATGGCCGTTACTCCGATATGGAAGAGCCGGGAACGGAGCTGGAAGGAACGCAAGAGCTCGTTGATTATGCGGAGAAAACGGGCGCAGCCGTTCATATTGACCATATTAACAGCACAGGCGGAACCTTCTCGATGAAGGAAGCGCTGGCGATCATAGATAAGGCAAGAGCGAAGGGGTATGATATTACAGCATGCACGTACCCGTATGATTACTGGGGTACTTATCTGAACTCTGCTCGCTTCGATACAGGCTGGCAGGAACGTTTTCGGATCTCCTATAATGATTTGCAAATTGCCGGGACGACGGAGCGGTTGAATAAAGAAACGTTCTCCATGTATCAGAAGCAAGGAAAGCTTGCTGTTGCATACGCGATTCCACCTGAGGCTGTTACCGATGCCTTCAAGGAACCCTATGTCATGATTGGCAGTGATGCAATTTTGGAGCCTGGGTTCAACAATCACCCAAGGGCTTCAGGAACGTTTGCAAGAACGATCGGTTTATATGTCCGCGACCAGAAGGTCATGTCCTTGATGGACGGAATCGCGAAGCTTAGCTTGCTGCCTGCACAGCGGCTGGAGAAGCAGGCACCTGCACTTAAGAAGAAGGCTCGTCTTGCTAAAGGGATGGATGCGGACATCGTCATATTCGATTACAACACGATTAATGACCGCTCGACGGTTGAGCATCCGGATCTGATGTCTGCAGGCATTAATTACGTGCTGCTTGCCGGTAAAGTGGCGCTGGATGATGGCAAGCTGAATAAGAAGGTTCGGGTTGGCGAACCAATCCGCAGCCATTTTGACCGTGTAACCGAAACTGCAGGAAGCCTCCAATGGGAGGATAAGAGCTATCCGCTTCTTAGCTATAACAGTGCGACTTATGTTGATTTGGCATCGCTGCCTGAGCATGGGTATGCTGTTACCTGGGATAAGGTTACCCACTCGTACAGCATCGATAAGGGTGGATCGGCTTCGGATACAGCGGCTGTAAGCCCGGCCAAAGCACCAAGCAAAGGGGAATTAATGCTGGATCGGGGTTACACCGCAAAAGCTGGCGACCAAGCAACGGAGGTATTATCCATCGGTAAGCGCGCATTTGTGCCGATTTCTTACTTGAAGATGATTGGTCTGAATGCGGAGAATGACGGAGATGTATGGACGATCCAATAAGTAGAATAACCGCCTGACCCATCATACTGATCCAGCTGTAGAAGAGCGGTTGTAAGTGTCGATGATAGGGGCAGGCTGCTAGGCACCGGACAACTCTAATCTGTGTTGTCCGGTGTTTTATGTTATAATGGGGAGTAAAGCTTAGGCGAAGTAAGAGTAACTTAGCAAGAGGTGAACGGTTTGAAGGCCGGATTTAAATCTATTTTGTGGAGTGCCGCAGCGCTCCTGCTGCTGCTGTCAATCGCAGTTCCATTGTTGAATGCGGTAACCGCATTCGTAATGATGGTGCCCATCGTAATTTTGTACACAACGCTTTCTAAACGGGCCTTTATGCTGCATATGCTTGTCGTATACGGCATTGCGGCGGCTGTGCTTGGAGCGCCGGCCCTTATTGTCGGACTATTCTTCTTAGTACCATCTGTCGTAATGGGGCATTTATACCGCAAAAAGACGTCAGCGCGTAAGGTTCTAACGGCTACACTTTTAACTTTTCTAGCAGAAATGCTGCTTGAGCTTGTCATGTTTGATCTATTGTTCAACATGTCGCTGCTTAGCGAGATTAGACGGACGGTTCGTCAAATGGTCGATAACCTGAATGCTCAGGGGCTGTTAATGAACAGTCTGTCGGCTGAGTTCACGGATAGCTACATTCAGGTACTGATTCATTCCATACCGATGGCTTTCATTACGGTATCGTTCCTGTTAGCTGTTGTCGCGCATGCGATCGCAAGACCGTTTCTTCGGTCGATGCAATTATCGGTACCAGGCCTGCAGCCAGCGAAGGATTGGATGCTGCCGCGTATTTTCGTCTTTTATTATTTAATCGCACTCGTGGTCGATATGGCCACCCCGGACAACGGTAATTCGTTCCTGACGGTTACGCTGCTGAACTTGGTTCCGCTCATGAGGCTTGCTTTTTCGATTCAGGCAATAGGCTTCTTCTTCTATATTGCAGATCAGCGCAAATGGAACAGGGCTGTACCATTTCTCTTGTCCGCTCTAGTGGTCGTTTTCCCGCCGCTTAGCTTGATTGGCGTATTGGATGCAGGATTTCCGATTCGAAAAGCGTTTAAGAAACCTTGATCACAGGGGCGAGTGAGTAGATGCCAAAGTTTCTCGTAAAACGATGGCACGGAATGCACCATTTATGGGCGTTCGTGCTGATGATTTTGCTGACCGTAACGTTAGCTTCGTATGAATGGCTGCTGGGACTGCTCGGATTGCTTTTATCCGGTGCCGTCGGAGTATACTCCGTTATGGCGGAGCGGGCTTTCCGGCGTGATTTGAAGGTGTACTTGGGAACCTTGTCTTACCGTGTGAAGAAAGCTGGCAGTGAGGTTATCAGCGACCTGCCGTTCGGCATTATTTTGTACAATGAGGAAAAGACCGTTGAATGGCATAATGCTTTCGTTACTCATATGCTCGAGAAGGAGTCAGTTGTCGGCGAGTCGCTAAACGACTTATTCCCTACGCTGTCACAGGCCAAGGAGCGGGAAGGCACAATCGAGGCAGCTATAGGCAATTCGGTGTATGAGCTGATGTTCCGGTTCGATGAGCGGCTCGTATACATCCGCGACATTACGCAGCGCTGGCAATTGGCTAAGCGTTACGAGGATGAGAAGCTCGCTCTGGGGATTGTCATGATGGACAATCTCGAGGAAGTGACGCAAGGCATGGATGACCAGCAGCGCGCTGCTCTGCTGTCCAAGGCTACTGCTGAGATTACGGAGTGGGCGAGCAAATTCCACGTCTACTTGAAGCGGTTAACCTCAGACCGCTATCTGGTCATTACGGACCAGAAGACACTGAAGCAGCTGGAGCTCTCACGCTTCGTTATTCTTGATGAAGTACGGGAGATGACCGGAGAGAATAAGATTCCGATGACGCTCAGTATCGGGTTTGCTGCAGGTGCTGAGAACATCATGGAGCTTGGACACTGGGCACAGACGAGTCTTGATTTTGCTCTCGGCCGGGGAGGAGATCAGGCAGCGGTCAAGGTTGGCCAGCGGCAATCCTTCTATGGCGGCAAGTCCAATGCGGTAGAGAAGCGGACGCGAGTGAGAGCGAGGGTCGTCGCCCATGCGCTGCGTGATCTCATAAAAGAGAGTGACAATGTCGTTATAATGGGTCATAAGATGCCGGATATGGATTCTGTCGGTGCAGCTATTGGTGTATTGAAGGCCGCGATTATGTTCAACAAAGAAGCCTTTATCGTCCTGGAGGGCATCAACCCGGCCATTCAGAAAATGATGGAGATGCTCAAGGAAGATGACCGGTTCGCCAAGCGCTTCGTAACACCAGAGCATGCGCTCGGTATCGTTGGCCCTGGAACGCTTGTCGTTGTCGTTGATACGCATAAAGCGTCGATGGTCAAAGAACCGAAGCTGCTGAATCAGACGGAGAAAATCGTTGTCGTGGATCATCATCGCCGGAGCGAAGAGTTTATCAATAACGCTATTCTTGTGTATATGGAGCCTTATGCATCATCCACATGTGAGCTTGTAACGGAGCTGCTGCAATATATTCATGATCGTATTATGCTTGATATGCGGGAGTCGACAGCGCTGCTCGCAGGTATAACGGTCGATACGAAGAGCTTCTCGCTTCGTACAGGCTCGCGTACGTTCGAGGCCGCTTCGTTTCTGCGCCGCAATGGTGCAGACTCGATGCTGATTCAACGGATGCTGAAGGAAGATCTCGAAGAGTACATCAAGAAAGCGGATATTATCAAGCATGCGGAAATTGTCTATGAACATATCGCGATCGCTGTAACGGAGCAGGGGCGGCAGTATTCACAGCTGCTCATTGCCCAGTCTGCCGATACGCTGCTGAATATGACGGATGTCCTTGCATCATTCGTTATTGGCGAGCGTCCGGATGGTTTAATCGGCATTAGCGCTCGTTCGCTTGGACATATGAATGTCCAGATCGTTATGGAGCGGATGGGCGGAGGCGGCCATCTAACGAATGCCGCTGCCCAGCAGGAAGGTACCGTAACCGAAGTTGCCCAGCGCCTTAAGCAGGTGCTGCAGGAAATTGAAAATGAAGAGGGGTTATTTGAATGAAAGTAATCTTTTTACAGGATGTTAAAGGTCAAGGCAAGAAAGGTGAGGTAAAGGAGGTATCCGAGGGGTACGTCCGGAATTTCTTGCTCCCTAAAGGGCTTGCAAAGCTGGCATCTGACGGAAACCTGAAGACCTTGGAGCTGCAAAGCGCTTCCGAGCTGAAGCGTAAGGAGAAAGAAAAAGAAAATGCGCAGGCACTTGCAGCACGCCTTGAAGCGATGACGATCGTCGTAAAGACGAAAGCGGGCGAAGGCGGCAAGCTGTTCGGTGCGATTACGAGCAAACAAATTGCTGAAGCTCTGGAAACGCAAGGCCATAAAGTCGATAAGCGCAAACTGGAGCTGGAAGAACCGATCCGTACGCTTGGCGTGACGGAAGTGATGCTGAAGCTTCATCCTGAAGTGAAAGCGAAGCTGAGAGTGCAGGCTGCTGAGGAATAAACTAAAGGTACAAGAAGGAGCCCTACGAGCCCATGAGCAATGAGCTGATGTTTGACCGTGTGCCGCCGCAGAACATTGAAGCTGAACAAGCGGTGCTGGGTGCGATACTGCTGCAGACTGAAGCGTTAATTACGTCGATGGAACGGCTGCGCGATGAAGATTTCTATAATCCGGCGCACCAGCTTATCTTTGAAGCGATGGTGGAGCTCGGTGAAGCGAGCCAGCCGATCGATTTGGTAACGCTGACGGCTTATCTGCAGGATCGTCATCAGCTGGAGGAAATCGGAGGGGTCAGCTATTTAGCCAGAGCTGGCCAATTCCGTTCCCACAGCTGCTAACGTTGACTATTACGCGCAAATTGTAGAAGAGAAATCGATGCTGCGCCGGTTAATCCGGACAGCTACCAATATCGTTTCGAATGGATACGCAGCTGAGGATGATGTTGGCATTCTGCTAGGTGAAGCTGAGCAGCGCATTATGGAGCTCTCCAACCGCCGTTCAAGCAACGGCTTTATCTCCATTCGTGATGTATTGATGGAGGTATTTGAGAAGGTTGAGCTGCTGTACACCCAGAAGGGCGGTACGACGGGTATTCCCTCTGGATTCACGGATCTCGACAAAATGACGGCGGGCTTTCAGCGAAATGACCTTATTATCGTTGCAGCCCGTCCTTCTGTTGGTAAGACCGCATTTGCGCTCAATATCGCTCAGAATGTTGGCGTTCGGGCGCGGGAGACGGTTGCGATCTTTAGTCTTGAGATGTCCGCTGCGCAGCTGGTGCAGCGGATGATCTGCGCGGAGTCCAATGTCGATGCCGGACGTCTTCGAACCGGGTATTTAGAAGGCGATGATTGGGAAAAACTAACGATGGCGATCGGTTCTTTATCTGAGGCGCAAATATTCATTGATGATACGCCGGGTATTACAGTGTCGGATATTCGCGCCAAATGCAGACGGCTCAAGAAGGAACGCGGGCTTGGCATGATACTGATCGATTATTTGCAGCTCATTCAAGGACGCGGCAAAGCGGGCGAGAACCGTCAGCAGGAAGTATCCGAGATTTCCCGTACATTGAAACAAATCGCCCGTGAGCTTGAAGTGCCGGTTATCGCACTGTCACAGCTTAGCCGGGGCGTCGAGCAGAGGCAGGACAAGCGTCCGATGATGTCTGACCTTCGGGAATCAGGGTCGATCGAGCAAGATGCCGATATCGTAGCGTTCTTGTACCGGGATGACTATTATGACAAGGAATCCGAGAAGAAGAACATTATCGAGATTATTATCGCCAAGCAGCGGAATGGTCCCGTTGGTACGGTCGAGCTGGCATTCCTGAAGAACTTTAATAAATTTGTGGGCTTGGACCGTCAACACCAAGAACCTGGCCAAGCCTCATAAAATAAGCTATATAGCGCCTGTCCAGAGGCTATTTCCGAACAATTGCAGGAGTGACTATGCAATTGTTCGTTTTTCGTTGACTTTGAACAGTCGGACTGCTAAACTAATAATGCTGCCTGAGATTGGCAGCCATTTTGGTTGTGCGCAAAACATGTAATGGGGGTATATCCATGTCAACGGTAGTTGTAGTTGGAACGCAATGGGGAGACGAAGGCAAAGGAAAAATTACCGATTTTCTAGCAGATGGTGCAGATGTTGTAGCCCGTTATCAAGGGGGAAACAATGCTGGCCATACCATTCTCATCGGCAACAAAAAGTATAAACTGACAATGATTCCTTCCGGAATTTTTAATCAAAATAAAGTATGCGTCATCGGAAACGGAATGGTTATTAATCCATCTGCTTTGATCGACGAAATTAACTATATACATGAGCATGGATTCTCATCCGAGAATTTGAAAATCAGCGACCGTGCACATATCATCATGCCTTATCATATCGTGCTGGATTGCCTGGAAGAAGAACGTAAAGGCGATAACAAAATCGGTACGACACGCAAAGGAATCGGCCCTTGCTATATGGATAAAACAGCTCGTAACGGTATCCGCGTAGCGGATCTGCTCGATGCTGAAGAATTCGAAGGCAAGCTTCGCCGCGTAGTTGTGGAGAAGAACCAAATGATTCAGCAAGTATACGGCGGAGAGCCGCTTGATTGCGACGCGATCCTTGCTGATTACCTCGGTTATGCGGAGATTCTTCGCCGTTATGTAACCGATACATCCGTCGTATTGAATGATGCGATTGACAGCGGCAAGAAGATTCTGTTCGAAGGTGCTCAAGGCGTCATGCTTGATATCGACCAAGGTACGTATCCGTACGTAACATCCTCGAACCCGACAGCAGGCGGCGTTTGTATCGGTTCCGGCGTTGGCCCTTCCAAGATCCAACAGGTTATCGGCGTTGCAAAAGCGTACACGACCCGTGTTGGAGATGGCCCGTTCCCGACGGAGCTTAACAATGAGACAGGTGACTGGATCCGTGAGCGCGGTCATGAGTACGGCACAGTAACAGGCCGTCCACGCCGTGTTGGCTGGTTCGACAGTGTTGTTGTTCGTCATGCCCGCCGTGTAAGTGGAATTACCGGCTTGTCACTTAACTCATTGGATGTGTTGTCGGGCCTTGAAACGGTCAAAATTTGTACCGGCTACAAGCTGCGCGGCGAGATTATCGAGCATTACCCGGCAAGCCTGAAGCTGATCTCGGAATGTGAAGCGGTATATGAAGAGATGCCAGGCTGGAGCGAGGATATTACCGATGTGAAAACATTGGAAGAGCTGCCGGTTAATACGCGTCGTTACGTGGAGCGCGTATCCGAGCTGACGGGTATTCCGATTGCGATCTTCTCCGTTGGCCGTAACCGTGAACAAACGAATCAAGTGATGCCGATTTACATTTAATTGGAACCTACAGCTTAATTAATAAGTGTAAGTAGAGGATAGCGGATTATATCGCTGTCCTCTTTCTTGTGCATAAAACGGATTTTATATCCAATGTTGCGGGTAGGATTGGTCTTCCTAACATGGTAAAGTATAAACAATCTATAGAGTGACTTCGATAATGTAAACGCTTTCGGACGATAGTAAAAGGAACTTTATACCAAGGGAGTGTGCTTAAGTTGATCCGTTTATTTGAGACGAATAAGGTGCGTATTGGGCAGGAATTAGAAGGAGATTGGGACTTCCAGCCGATCGGCACAGAAGATGAAATACCTGCTTTCTATAACTATCGGCTTCCAGTGCCTGGATGCTGGGAAATGCACCCGCAATTGTTAACCTACCAAGGAAAAGGCGTCTATCGAAGAATCGTAGAGGTAGATTCGCATTCATCGGTTCGGCTATGTTTTAAAGGAGTCAGTCACACGGCAGATGTATATTTTGACGGCGGGAAGGTTGCTCACCACTACAATGCGTATACGCCTTTCACTGCCGTTATTCCGAATGTGGCGCCTGGCAGTCATGAGATTGTGGTCGTTGTCGATAATTCATTCAATGATTATTCTTCACTCCATGTGCCTAATGATTATTACACCTATGGCGGTATTATCCGTCCGGTTGTGATGGAGCTTGTACCTGATTTATTCATCGAACATATGTATTTTACACCAATTAAAACGGACGATGGGTGGCAGGGGCAGCTTAAGGTTGACGTGCGGAATATAGGAAGCCGGGAAGTGAGTTTCCAGCTGAAAGCAGAGCTTGGAGAGACGCAGTTTCATCTGGAGGAGAAGAGTGTTCCTGCAGGGCAGACCGGAAGTTTTACTTTAACACAAGAGTTCCCTAATGTTCGGGAATGGTCTTCATCAGATCCTCATTTATATCGATTAGAGGTTCAATTATTCACCGAAGGAGGCTTGAGCCCTAAGGACGACCTGATCGATCGGGTTGGCTTTCGGACCGTATCCGCTCACAATGGCAGGATTCAAGTCAATGACCAGGATGTGATCTTAAAAGGCTTTAACCGTCATGAGGATCATCCGATGACAGGGGCCGCTATCCCGTATCCGCTTATGGTTCAGGATATGGAATTAATGATCGATATGGGCGCGAATATGGTTCGTACGAGCCACTATCCGAATGATGAGCGGTTTCTCGATTTATGCGATGAACGGGGCATCTTCGTATGGGAGGAAAATCATGCGCGCGGGCTCAGCCTGCAGCAGATGCAGCATCCGAACTTCCAGCAGCAATGTGAAGACTGTAACCGTGAGATGGTGGTCAATCATTATAATCACCCCAGCCTCATCATTTGGGCCATTCTTAATGAATGCGCAAGTGATACGGTTGAAGGAAGAGAAATGTACAGCAAACAGCTGAATCAAATTCGTGATATGGATTCATCCAGGCTGCTGAGCTTCGCCAGTCACCACCGGGATAAGGAGCTTTGTTTCGATTTGGCGGATGTCGTTTCGTTTAATTTATATCCGCTTTGGTATGGGGACGAGGATCCCGGCGAGCTGTGCGATCAGGCCAGACAGTGGGCAGATGAGCTGGGCGGGTTAGGCAAGCCGATGATTATGAGTGAATTTGGCGCCGATGGTTATTACGGGTTACGTGATCCATCTGGTGTGAAGGGTACGGAGGAGCGTCAGGCAGCAATTATAGAACGAAACTTGGCCGCATATTTAGCGAGGCCGTTTATCTCGGGGATGCTGATCTGGCAGTTCTGCGATTGCAGAGTAACGGAGGGGACAGGCTGGCTCTTAACGAGAGCCGGAACGCAGAACAGCAAAGGAATTGTGGACCGGTACCGCCGTCCGAAATTAGCTTATCACGTCGTGAAAAAGCATTTCTCCAGCTAGCCCGCGATGATTCCATAGTCCCTAATAGACCTTGCGTATCAGGTGACCCGTCACCGTATACGCAGGGTCTTTTTATGCTGGGCCGGAGTTAGCACAGGCGTGATGGCTGCCATGCCGCCGAAAGGGTATTGCCCGAAAAGACGAAGAAATGAATAGTAGAATGAATGCTTCCTCCGCTGGCTGCCAATACTAAGAAGTAGGAGTAAAAAGCAGGTACGACAAACGGCTATCTTTTCGACTATGAAAACGAGAAGGTATGTTCAGTGGAGGATGATGATAGCAATGTGGAAAATGACAGGGTGGCTGGCGAAGACGGTCGCTGCAGGATTAATCGTTAGTTTCTTATCGATATGGACAGCCGGGTACATTGTGAATAGCTATGTGGAGACACTGCTGAAGCAGTTCAATATACCGCTAGATGAGAAGCCTTTTGCCTTAAATGGCGTCTGGGGCAACATTTGGGGGGCTAATCCTGTGTTGAAAACAGACGGGACCGCGGCGGACGGCAAGAAAGCTGGCGATAAGGATGAAGCAGCTGGAGAGAGCGGCACTAGTGATGAGGGCTCATCGCAGGTTGCTGTCGATGCCTTTGGTGATCTTCCGTCAGGGTCGCTTAGCGACATTGGCGGAGGCGCGGGACCGAAGGGGAATAGCGGGGCTTCTGGGGATTCAAGCGGGACCCATTCATCTGCGGGCAATGCTGAAGATACGGGCAATCCAGCGGATAAGAGCAGTACTAGCGGCAGTGAAACGACCGGTCAAACAGATGCATCCAGCGGTACAGCTGGGAGCGGGGCGGACGAAGCGTTGAAGGATGGCGTAGCGATGACCACCGATCAGCTCAATGAGGCGAAGAGCAAGCTTAGTGCCGCGGATAAAGACGAGCTGTTCAATGTCATGATGAAGAAGCTTCCACAGACAGCTTGGCAGCAAATCTCGGGCTGGATGGAGGGCGGATTAACGGCTGACGAAATGACGCAGGTCCAGCAGCTGATCGCGCAATATCTGGATCGTACAGAATACGACAGCATGATGGCAATTCTGAAGAAATATTAATCTATGGTAAAAGGTCATTTGGTTGATCCCGTATCTCGCGTTATGTTACAGTATTACTCGAGCTTATAGTTGCAGAATTTACATGTCGGAATACATCAAACTAAGCAACGAGAACGCGAAAAGGAGACGATCATGACCTTTTTTCCAGGCAAGGATCTGTTTCGAAAAGGTTTTCATTCCATTCGACAAACCTTTCGGACTGACCGATCGCAAGAACAGAATGCGAACGTAGAACAGCAGATAGACGGCAGTACCACAGGGCGGTTGATGCGCAAGAAGCCGGCTGTATTGGCGGTAGGAGCAATCGCTCTGCTGGCAGTTGTCGGATTTAGCGGTAATCAATACGTCAAGGCGCATTCCGTCGATTTTGTCGAAGTATATATGAACGGTAAGCTTGTAGGGGAAGTTAATTCTCAGGACCAGGTGAACCAGCTTATTAGCCGCAAACAATCCGAGTTAACGCAGAACAATCCGAATATTATGATGGAGCTCGAAACCGGTACGCTCAAATTCGAGCAAAAGAGCGCTTTCAATGCAGAGCCTAAGACAAGCGCAACGCTTCAGAAGCTGGAATCGATGTTTGGTTCTCATGCTAAAGGGGTTGAGCTTGAGGTTAACGGCAAGCTGATCGGTATTGTGAAGGATCAAGCGACAGCCGATGCGATTATGAAGCGGATCGAGAGCAAATATGCTCCGCAGGCTGCATTGAAGAGGAGCGCTAACGAAGTAATGGCGCTTGCGTACTCCGGAACAAGCGCAGAGATGGATAAAACCAAGACCGCCTTGAAGTCAGTCAAGATTGTAGAGAAGGTAACGACGGAAACCTCGAATGTACAACCAACCGACATAATGAATGCGGACCAAGTATACTTAATGTTAGTCAAAGGAACGGTCAAACCGACGAAGTATACCGTTAAGGAAGGCGACTGCGTTGGATGCATCGCGGATCGATTCGATATTTCGAAGCAGGTCATTTATGAACGCAATCCATGGATTCAAGATGATATGATTAAGGTTGGCGACGTGCTTGATTTGACAGTACTGAAGCCGCAGGTAACAGTAGAGACCGTGGAGAACGTAACAGAAACGATATCCATTGAGCCTATTACGGTTACCCAGAAGAATAGTAATATGCGAGCTGGCGAGCAGAAGGTTATTCGCAAGGGCCAGAGCGGCAAGAAGCAAGTGGTGTACAAGCTGGTGAAGCAGAATGGGTATCTGATGAGCGAAGAGCTGATCAATGAGCAGGTGCTTGAGAATTCCGTCCCGGCGATCATCATGAAGGGGACGAAGGTTATTCTCGGCGAAGGTACAGGCAGGTTCGCATGGCCGGTAGCCGGTGCTAGAATAACGAGCGGATTCGGAACGCGTTGGGGCAGGATGCATAAGGGCATAGACCTTATCGGCAACCATACGATTCTGGCGGCAGACAATGGAGTTATTTCCTTTGCAGGCACGAAGAACGGTTTGGGAAATTGTATCATCATCAATCATAAAAATGGATATGAAACCACCTACGGCCATTTAAGCAAAATTTCCGTGAAAAGTGGGCAAACGGTTGAAAAAGGAGACAGCATCGGTGTGATGGGTAATACCGGCCACTCCTTCGGTACGCATTTGCACTTTGAGGTTCACAAGAATGGCGAGCTGCAGAACCCGATGAAGTATCTATAAGAGATAGACGAGCACTGCCCGGTAGGAAATTGCCGCGGCGGTGTTTTTTTAACGATATAGGGCTTTCAAACATCTTCAAGATGAGGGAACTTTCATTGGGAACAAAGACATATCCTATGGTAGAATAGAAGGAGATTTACTGAGCTTTGTGAAGCAGCAGTACGCACAAGCGATGACGGGCGGTGTAAGGATGCACGGAAAAATTTTAGTCGTGGACGATGAACAGCCGATTGCGGATATTATAAAGTTTAATTTGGAAAAAGAAGGCTATCAGGTTATTTGTGCTTTCGATGGCGGTGAGGCGGTTCGGCTTGCGTTTGAAGAGCTGCCGGACTTGATTTTGCTTGATTTGATGCTTCCGGTTAAGGATGGGATGGATGTGTGCCGCGAGGTGAGAGCCCGTCTGCAGACCCCGATCATTATGCTGACTGCAAAAGACACGGAGATCGACAAGGTGCTTGGACTTGAGCTAGGTGCAGATGACTATGTGACGAAGCCATTCAGTACGCGCGAGCTGCTTGCGAGGGTGAAGGCCCATTTGCGGCGGCAGAAAGCAGAGTCGGCGAGTTGGCGCGGCCTCGGTTAACGGTGCTGCAGGATCCGGGATGGCAGGCGCTGAGGACAAGCAGGGGCTTGCTATCTTTAATTTGTTTATCGATACCGATATGTATGTCGTTTATAAAGAGAACGAACAGCTCGATCTGACCCATCGCGAGTATGAATTGGTTTATTACTTAGCCCGCAATAGCGGGAAGGTGATGACGCGCGAGCATTTGCTGCAGGCCGTATGGGGCTTTGAATATTTTGGCGATGTGCGTACAGTAGATGTAACGATCCGCCGGCTGCGGGAGAAGATCGAGGATGACCCGAGCCGTCCGGAGTATATTCTAACGAGGCGCGGCCTTGGTTATTTGATGCGCAATCCGAAATCTGGAGGCTTGGGCTACGGATGAACGGGATTAGGTTTTTCCGAACGATCCAAGTCAAGCTGATCATTATATATGTGCTGCTCATTCTAATTGCCATGCAGCTGATCGGCGTTTATTTTATTAGCACGATGAAGACCTCGCTTACTTCGACATTCACGAACAATATGAATGAGCAGGCGAATCTGCTGTCTGCGTTTGCTGCGCAAACCCTGCCTAATAAGTCGGATCAAGCAGGGGGGCAGACGACAGAAGAATATCTAAGCATGCTGGTCAGCAGTTTGTTCAGCCTCAATGAGGCGGAGATTCAGCTGCTGGACGCTAGCGGCAAGGTGCTGGCGACATCTCTGCAATCCCATCAATCGTATGTGGGCAAGAAGAATACCTCGCTTGCGGTTAGCCGAGCGCTGCAGGGTATTGATAATGAGCAGGAATTCATCGATGAGGATGGCTTGCGCAAGAAGATAATTGCGAAGCCTGTTAATTATAGCGGTAAAATCGTCGGGGCGGTCTATATGGAAGCCTCGATGAAGGAGCTGTACCAGACGGTTGACCGGATTAACCGGATCTTCATGTCCGGGATGCTGATTGCGCTCGGATTAACGGGCGTTCTTGGTATTCTGCTCGCGCATACGATTACGAGTCCGATTAAAGGGCTGACTAGGCAGGCGGCAGCTGTCGCCGAGGGGCGGTTCGATCAGCAGGTTCCGATTCTCGGGAATGATGAGATCGGCCGGCTTAGCGAAGTGTTCAACGATATGACGATAAGGCTGCGCGATGCGCTCTCGGCCAATGAAGAGGAGAAGGACAAGATTTCCTCGATTCTCGCCAATATGAGCGATGGCGTTGTGGCAGCCGATGAACGCGGAGCCGTTATGATTACGAATCGGCGCGCGCAGGAGATGCTTGGCTTGAATGCGAGCCAGAGCAGCCGGCTAACGGAAATGTTCGGCATGGATCATGGGCAGCTGACTGCGCTGATGAATGGGCATGAGCCGTCGGTCGTCATTCATCATGTACAGACGGACGGTGACGAGGATGAGCTCTTGCGGGTTACGTTCACGCCGATTCACCGGGGGGATAAGGAAATCACCGGTACGATAGCGGTTCTGCAGGATGTAACGGAGCAAGTGCGGCTCGAGCAGTCACGCCGAGAGTTTGTCGCGAATGTATCGCATGAGCTGCGTACGCCGCTTACGACAATTAAGAGCTATGCAGAGGCGCTCGATGATGGAGCGCTTGACGAGCGGGAGCTCGGTGCACGGTTCGTCGGCGTTATCCGCAATGAGACGGAGCGGATGATTCGGCTCGTTACGGACCTGCTCCACCTATCGCGTCTTGACTCCAATCAAGCGACCTTGCGCCGTCAACAGACGAATGTTCCGGACATGCTTGAGGAGGTGGCGGATCGCTTCTCCTTCCAGCTGCGCAAGAAAGCGATCCGGGCAGGCGTTCGTGTGGCGGACGGCATTCATTCCATCTGGCTCGACCGTGACCAAATCGATCAGGTGCTTGATAATTTGGTATCCAATGCGATTAAGTATACGCTCGATGGCGGGCGGATTGAAATTGCCGCCCGCAAGGTGGACGGGGGCTTCATTGCTATTAGCGTGAAGGACACCGGAATCGGCATCCCGAAGAAGGATTTGGGCCGGATTTTCGACCGGTTTTATCGTGTGGATAAGGCGCGTTCCCGTAATATGGGGGGGACAGGCCTTGGTTTGTCTATTGCCCGGGAAATTGTAAAAGCCCATGGCGGCTCTATTTCACTAGATTCCGAATTAAACGAAGGAACGACGGTAACGGTCATGCTGCCTGCAAATCAGGCGGGAGGTGTGCCGACATGATAGAGAAGTTCAAGACAGGGCTGTTAACGGTTCTAGTTATCCTTAGCTTGGGCCAAAGCTATTTGCTGGCCTACAGCATGCCTGGACTTGGCGCAACGACCCCATCGCCGCAGGATTACATTAAGGGCGCTGAGCCGATGGGGCAGGAAGAACAAGTAGAGAACACTATTTTTCCTCAGGATATGGTACTGCATCTAGGAAAAGGGAAGCACACCATACTCTATCCGGGCACGAATTTCTATAATTTGATTTATGGGAAAATTAAAAGCCGGGAGTTCAAAGGCTTTCAGCGTGATAAGATTTCAATCGTGGATTGGGATGAAGTCCGCAATAATGATCTGGGACTTGAGCTTCGATTTGGACAGGGTGAACCGGCTGAGCTGCTGAGCAAGGCGTTGAAGCTTGAAGCGAACCCGGAGTTCCAGAACGATGTCATTAACCGGATCTGGATCTTTAAGAATAACGACCGCGATGAGGTTCGAACCTATTTCTTCAGCAGTGACGGATTGACGATCTATGAATCGGTAAGAGCGGATCTGACCTCCCAAGATGTTGGGATGTATGTTGGATATGGGGAATATCAGGTGCAGTATCAGCTGGTTGGCAATGAGCTGTATACGCCTCTTGGACCTGTTGAAGGTCTTCAATCGGTGGTTGGATATGATCGCTATTCAGCAGAGCAGATGCAAAAGAATTTGTTCTTCGATCCGGGTGTGACGCGAACGATTAGTGACCGGAGCGGGTCGCAGATCTATACCGATGGCAAGCGCGGCCTGCAGGTGGAGCAGAATGGCAAATGGATCAATTATACCGATCCCGTTGCCGGCCAAAAACTGCAGGATGATGAGAGCGAGAACGTATATGCCGCGATCTCTTTCATTAATCAGCATGGCGGTTGGGACGGGCTTCACCGGTTTATTCACGCCGGAACCTATGAAGATAGCCAGACGGTTCGATTCCAGCAGTATTATGGCTCCTATCCGATCATGTCTGCAGACCTTTTCTTGTTCGGGGAAATGAAGCTTCGGCTGCAGCAGGGGGTCGTTTCGGAGTATGCACGATCGCTTCTAACGCTGCACAAGAAGGCGGAATCAAAGGAAATTCGCTGGCTGCCAGGCGGGGAGCTGCTCAGAAAGACATTAGCTGAATATCCGCGCAGAAGTGAAGTGACGGCCTTATATCCAGCCTTGCTTGCCTCACCAATGGGTAAGGATACGATAAAATTTGAGCCTGTGTGGGCTGTTCTTCTTCGTGATGGGTCGCAGCAGGTTCTCCTGCAGGCAATGCCTTATGGCATGAAGCCCCAGGCCGGCGAGCCTGGCGGTCCGGCTGTATCGACTGAGGGTGAGCGCAGCAAGACGAAGAATACGGAGCAAGCGGCTAAGCCGAGCGGGACCAACGAGAAAATGTAGATACAGGGGTGAACGGATGGACTGGGGCCGAGCGAAGAGTGTGTTGATTTTTGCTTTTCTATTGCTGAATCTTGTACTTGGCTACCAGCTCTGGTCCAATATCCGGGAAGGGCTTAGCACAAGCGCGGATGTCGATGATCTGCCGGCAGAGACGCTTCGTCTCATGGAACAGAAGAACATTAAACTGGAAACAAGCATTCCTTCGGAAACGCCGGAGCTTGGCGACTTGACCTTCAAGCTTAGCAAAGGCGGGATCATTAAGTTGAAGCAGCCGGTAGAAAGCAAAATCGTCTTTAATGAAAAAGATCTGCAGAAGGGTCTGGGCTCCACCATTCCGGAGCTTAACAAGTACAGCTTTGACTCCGCTTATGACAAGGCGTTCGTCCTCTATCGAATGGAGAAGCAGCTGCCAATCTTCGATGTGAAGCTGGAGCTGTATTTTGAGAATCAGAAAATTACCGGCTACCGGCAGGATGTCATCGATCTTGTCGATGCACAGGATTCACCTGCACAGGCTGTGCTGCCTGCAGCAACGATTTTGAAAACGTTAATTGAACGGAACCTGCAAAATGGAGCCGTCATCAAAGATATTAAGCTTGGGTATCATGGGCCCAATTTTGCGAATTCGGAGAAACAGGTATCTGCACCTTCATGGCGCGTCATGCTTGAGGACGGCAATCCTAGCGTGTATTATGTGAATGCGATTAGCGCGGAAGTCGTGACGGAATAAGGTGGAGGTTCGTAATGCTCGTTTGCTAGAGCTTACGGGCAGGGGGAAAGGGCAGGTTTAAGGGAGCATGGGACTTCGGTTTACGGTATTATCCAGCGGGTCGACGGGGAACGCGACGATTGTACAGAGCAATAGTGCAACGGTGCTGGTGGATGTAGGATTAAGCGCAAAGAAGATCGAGGAGCTTATGCGTGAGCGCGGCGTGGCCGGCCATCATGTGGATGCTATCGTTGTGACGCATGAGCATTCGGATCATATTAAAGGCTTAGGTGCTTTTGCCAGAAAATTTAACCTGCCTATCTATGCGAATGCCGCGACTTGGGATGCTCTTGAACGCCATGTCGGGCAGATCGCGCCGGAGAAGCGGGTCATTATGGAGACTGGCGAGGATATCTCATTCGGAACGTTGAAGACGACGTCCTATGCGATATCGCATGATGCGGCTGAGCCGGTCGGTTATGTTTTTGATGAGGATGGCGTGAAGCTCAGTCTGGCTACCGACCTCGGTTATGTGAGCGATAAGGTAAGGCGGATGATTGAGGATTCGGACGTGCTGGTGCTGGAGTCGAATCATGATGTGGGCATGCTGCGCATGGGACGGTATCCGTGGAATATTAAACGCCGGATATTGAGCGATATTGGGCATTTATCTAATGAAGCTGCAGGCGAAGCGTTATGCCAGCTGCTGACGGATCGGACGAAGCGGGTCTATTTGGCTCATTTGAGCCTTGATCATAATTTAATGGATTTGGCCAAGCTAACGGTGAATAGCATATTAGAGAGTAATGGTTTCTTCTTTAAGAAGGACGAGTTTCCACTGCGGGATACGTACCATGACCGGCCTACCCCATGGGATGAAGTGAAGCGACGATAAGCTCATCGAGCTCGGTGTCGAGTGCGGCGCTCTTCAGCTCCAGCTCTTCGCGGGTGAGAAGGCCTTTATCGATCAGCAGCTCCGTCATGGCGCTTAGCGTGAGCAGGATTCGATAGTGATCCTCTTTGAGATCTGCTAGTTTGGCTGCGAGATTCAGATGATCCATTGCAGATGCGGCTTTTCGGGTCATTGGCAGGTGCTCCTTTTTTCCTGAATTGGATATGAAAATAAACTGATTTGCCAGCAGTGAAGCGCCCTTTACCGGCTGTTTTCATGCTATAGTTAGTGGCAGGGAAAGCTGCTTTGGAGTCATGGGGCTAGAGTGTAGAAACTTGCAGATGCTCTTCTATTAACTCTCTATAACTATTGTAGACGAATATTCCGATATCATTCCTAGAATTGTAAAAAAAATGATCTTGATGCCCAGGGCACCCAAGAGGAGAGATTATAGATGAGCTTGTTCGATGACGATTTTTACTCCACGCGCGTATCTCGTCGTGCCCGTGCCTTGAACCTTGCCGAGAAGCAGGTTTCCTTCGGGAGAAAGAGCGTAGGAGGCTGGTCCTCTACACGCATTGCGGTGACATCGTCAGTCGCAAGCGCAGTTGCAGCGATGCTGGTGTTCGGGATGTTTACCGGCTTTCACCGAGATGGTGTTGAAGCCGTGTCAGTAAGTGCACCGGTCAGCACCGTGCAAGCCAGTGATCCTCTGGAAAAGACGATTTCGGCAGCGGCCAAGGTCAGACCGGCAGTCGTTAGCATTATCAATGAACAGGCTGTGCCTGAAGGTGCGGAAGGCTCAAGTAGCGCTGATGCGGGTGATGGATCGGGCCTGCAGGAGGCTGCGCTTGGCTCAGGGTTTATTTTCGAAAAGGTGGATGGCAAGGCTCATATTATTACGAATAATCATGTAGTCGCGGATGCGGTTGCTGTCAAAGCGGTTCTGAGTAATGGCGAGACTCGCGATGCGAAGGTTATTGGCACGGATGAGATTACGGATTTGGCGGTGCTTGAGATTGATGATAAAGGCATCGACACGGTTGCGAGTTTCGGTGAGTCGGATAATCTTCGTGCTGGGCAATGGGTCATGGCGATCGGCAACCCGCTAGGACTCAGTGATTCCTTGTCGATGGGCATCGTGAGCAAGCTGAAACGGATTATTCCGGTATCGCTTAGCCAGGATGGGACTTATGACTGGGAGCAAGAGGTCATCCAGATTGATGCTTCTATTAATCAAGGCAACAGCGGCGGACCGCTGATTGATCTGGACGGCAACGTAGTCGGGATTAACAGCATGAAGATTGCCGATTATGGCGTGGAAGGCGTCGGCTTCGCGATTCCATCGCATATTGCGATGCCGATCGTACAGAGCTTGCTCGAGTACGGCAAAGTAAAACGGCCTTATCTGGGCGTATATACGATGGATCTGGACCAATACTTGGCCCAACAGCAGACGGCGGGAAGCGTTACGGGCCCGGATGGATCTGGCGATGACGCAAGCGGCGACCAGGGTGCGAATGATAAAGGGGATTCGAATTCAGGCTCCTCGAATAATAATGATTCTGCGGATGCTGGCGCTGGTATGCCGGTTCCTCAGGGAGACTTGAAGCTGCCGGATGATGTGCATCAAGGGGTTATCGTGCTGCAGGCAACAGGACCGGCGGAGAAGGCGGGTCTTGCATTCAACGATATCATCGTGAAGCTGGATAAGCAGCCGATCGGCAGCACGATGGATCTGCGCAAATACCTGTATGCGAAGAAAGAAATCGGCGACAACATCGATGTGACCTATTACCGCGATGGCAAGAAGCATACGGTGACGTTCAAGCTGGAAGAGAAGTCGAAAGATTAAGATGTTTAAGCGGGATGCTTAGATGGAAGAATAAGAGATAGGAGCGAATTGGATCAGCTCTGTGCAGGTAAGCCTCGTTGTTGGGCTTGGCTGCAGGGGCTGGTCCATTCGTGTGTTTGGCCGGATGATGATATGATAGTGTTAACAGACTATGAGGACAGGTTAGGAGATAATTAGAGATGTATTGTGTATGCAAACAGCATGTAGAGCTAGCGATAGACAAGTTCGTGGATGAGTATGAGGATGCGCCGGATATCGTGAGCTTGATCACGACGAAGTTCTCCGAATGGGAAGCGCCGGCAACCTGTGATATGTGCGACGATATTGCCGAGTATTTGGTGGTGTAGCGGATGCTGATACAGATTGCGGCAGTTGGGAAACTGAAGGAGAAGTATCTCGTGCTCGGCATCGCCGAATACGCGAAGCGTCTGGGGCCCTACGTGAAGCTTGTGCTCACGGAGGTGGCTGATGAGCGGGCGCCCGAGACGATGAGCGCAGCCGAGGAAGCCATTGTTCGCGAGCGCGAGGGTGAGCGGCTGCTCGCGCAGATTAAGCCGGAAGCGCATGTCGTTGCGCTTGCGCTCGATGGGGAGCTCTGGTCGAGCGAGGATCTCGCGGGCCAGCTCGATCGATTAGCCACGTATGGGCGAAGCCACGTGGCTTTTGTTATTGGCGGGAGCAACGGGCTCGCGCCCGCGGTGCTGAAGCGCGCCCAGCAGAAGCTGAGCTTCGGGCGCATGACCCTGCCGCATCAGCTGATGCGGCTGGTGCTGGTGGAGCAGGTCTATCGGGCGGTGAAGATTAATCGGGGGGAACCGTACCACAAGTAACGGCAAGTTTTCCAAATGTAAAATTATTGCTCCAAATGAAAATAATAATAACGACGCTCACGGGAGAAGCTAGGTAAGGAACTGCGAAAGGTGGGCGTGCAAGATGCTGTTGACAGTTAGGTCGATAATATACGTTTTACTTACGGCATTCATTTTGACGGCATGCGGCGTCGAGAGCAAGAAGGGGTCCGTGCGTGCAACATTGGCAGAAGCAACAGCGGAATACAAGAATCCAATCATTAAGCAGCGGGCCGATCCGTGGGTGTATAAACATAAGGACGGTTATTATTATTTTAGCGGAACTGTTCCCGAATACGATCGTATCGAGCTGCGTCGCGCGAAGACGATACAGGGCCTCGGCGAAGCGCAGCCTATTGTTGTCTGGACCAAGCGGGAAAGCGGTCCAAAGAGCAAGAATATATGGGCGCCCGAGCTCCATTATATCGATGGGAAATGGTACATTTACTTTGCGGCCGCGCGAATGGATGCGCCGTTTGATCACCGCATATACGTGCTGGAGAACGCTTCGGCGAACCCATTGGAAGGAACTTGGGTTGAGAAGGGGCGTATCCATTCGAAATGGGAGACGTTCTCGATCGACGCAACTACCTTCGTGCATCGCGGAAAACGGTATTTAGTGTGGGCGCAGAAAGATCCGGATATTTATGGAAATTCAAACCTGTATATCGCCGAGATGGAAAATCCGTGGACAATTAAAGGACCACAAGTTATGCTGTCGAAACCAGAATTTCCTTGGGAAATCATCGGGTTCTGGGTTAATGAAGGGCCGGCGGCTCTTAAGAGGTACGGCAAGGTCTTCCTCACCTATTCCGCCAGCGCGACGGATGAAAACTATGCGATGGGCATGCTTACGGCTGATGAGTCGAGTAATTTGCTGGATACGGCTTCCTGGAGCAAATCCAAAACACCTGTCTTCCGAAGCAACCCCGAAACGAGTCAATACGGACCGGGACACAACAGCTTTACGGTTACCGAAGACGGCAAGCGGGATGTGCTTGTCTACCATGCCCGCAATTACAGAGAAATAATTGGCGATCCGTTGAATGATCCGAATCGGCATACACGCGCTCAAGTGTTTACCTGGAACAAGGATGGCACACCGAATTTCGGAGTCCCTGTAGCTGATGCGAACAAAGAGTAGAAGTAACATAACAAAGAGACAGGCAGTTGAACTTGCCGTTACAGACAGCGCGGTGAACCGTATCATAAGTGACGGCGAAAAATGTTGGTGTGAGAATGGCGAGGACTGGATCATTTTTAGATACTTAGAACGGGAATACTCGGTTATCCTGCAACGAATATCATTTCTCGCTTGCCTACTTCCGCGACGAAGAGAAGCCTTCCTTCGGTCGGATGGTCTACCCGCCTAAGCTAAACGGCTCCTCTATGAATATTTCAGGATGAAATCAAATCAAATCAAATTATAATATTATGTTCCCTTTTGTTATTTGCTGTTTAATCTGGTCAGCTTGCCAATAAGCATATGCACAGATTGTTTCCGTGATGTTGAAAGCAGACATCGTAGGAAATAAGGAATTACCGCTAATAAACAAATTACGTAGACCATGAACTTTGCCATAACGATCTGTAACCGATTGTTGCGGATCATCTCCCATTCGGGTTCCGCCGCTCGGATGGGCCAGCATCCAAGGTGGCTGAACCTCAAGGCCTCCCCATATTTTTCTAGAATCACCTGCCTTGAGAATTTCAACTAATTTCGGATAAAAAAACCGATGTATGTTCTTTATTTGAGGACTCCATTCAAAGGTTAATCTTGGTACGGGAAATCCGTAACGGTTTTTCACGTGGGGGTCGAGATCAATGAAGTTCCCCTCCATCGGCGGATCCGTGAGCAAGGCGTGCACCTCGTAATAGCGGCTGAATGTATGGGAAACAAAGTCTTTGTATCCCGCTCCCCAGCGGGGAACACCTTCAGGCAGATTAATGGATTGGGCGAATTCGATAGGCTGTCCAGCCGTTCCAACCATATGAGCACCGTAAATATAACCGCCCATCACAAAGTCAAGACCGCTATGGTCAAATTGGTCTTCGGTAAAATCCGTAATTGCCATTACTGCTTCTGAAGGACCAATATGTACATTCATCACTTGATCAAACAGGCCATTCACTCCTAATCGGGGATGGTGGTGAAAATACTTGCCTACTTGGCCGTAGCGATTTCCAATTCCTTCTAGAGCATATGGATTGGTAGAGATCAAAAGCAGCCATACGTTATATAAGGTATTGGCCGCCATAATCACGATACTACCCGTAATTTCGTGTGCGGTACCCGTAGAATCCAGGCAGACGACACCATCCACTCCCTCCTTGTTATTCATCGTGATCCTGATGACATAACGGTCCGTTAGTAAATTAAAATTTGGATTGCTCATTGCTGCTTTGAGCTCGGTGACCCTTGTACTGGATTTGGCTTCTACTGTACATTCAAAGCTTTGGCAGAAACCGCAATAACCGGTACGCTTCCTTCCGTCATAGTCCCGAGAGAGGATGGCTGCCGGCATGGGAAACGGTTGATAACCTAGAGATCGGCTTGCTTCAGCGAAGTGCAGTGTGGCATACTGCTGTTCTATTGGCGGTAAAGGATAAGGCTTTGATCTTGGCGGGGAATGCGGCATCTGCTCCGCGTCACCTGAGACACCGAACCTGTATTCGTATTTGGTGAAATAAGGTTCAAGCTCTTCATAAGTTATCGGCCAGTTAGCAATGGCACCGCCTGGAATCTGCCCCCATATATCCAGCGCTTTAAATGCGCTCGGTTCAAGCCGCCAACTGATACCAGCCCAATGGTTCATACTTCCGCCTGGTCCCCAGCCATCCAGCCATCCGGTAATTCTCGGAAACATTTTTTGAGTACTATTGCGGGCATGCCGCCTCCATGTCATTCCCCCGATCCCAGGAGGGGGCCATAACAAGTCCTGACGAATGGGAAACCGCAGTTCATCCATCGAGATATCTTTTGTTTCAATCATTGGTCCCCGTTCCAGCACACAAACTGTGAGGCCGGCATCGCTTAATTCCCTTCCAAGAATTCCACCAGCGGCCCCGGCACCGACGATAATCACATCATAATCAACCTTTTTCATCATAAGCTAACCCTGCCAATGAATAGTAGACGGTCGGATGCTTAGGTTCCTTGAGCGTTTCCGGCGGATAAAATCGCGGACCTGCAAAACCCATTAATCTCCAACCATAAGCTTGATAGTTTCCTCCGTATATAGGATCGCTGAACATGCCCTCTATCGTATGAATTCTGAGGAATATAAAAAAAGGTTCTTCTTCGAATTTCATTAACAAGATGTTACATTCATTATCATTAAGATCTATCAATTTCTTATTGAATAATTCTTTGGCAGACAGGTCCAGTTGTTCTAAGCCTGCCTTATAAATATTCACTATAAAAGGATTGCTCTTCATATCCCGGATAATAAATTCGGATACCCTCGCTTCAATCGCCCCGGGAAAAATCGCTTCCGTCAATTTGTTCACTATCGCAATCTCATAATGTGCCAACATTGAAATCATCGAAATCATCTCCACCTAACTTAAATAATTCATGGTATTTTAAGATATGCTTTAGAATTCAAATGATGTTCTTGGTTTTTCTGCATACAATGTGGTGGGGTGATGAAAATGATCGCGAATATATTTGAGCAGGCTGCGCATTACGCAAGGATATCACCTGAAAAAAATATTTTGATTATTCCGGTTGAGGAACAGGAGAAGGCAGCGAAAGAGATGAAGAACTTGCCTCGGTTTCCGATACTGTATGTCACTAAAATTGGCTATGTTCCATATTCGACAAAGATGGAAATTATCAGGCGACGGGATGCGAATCTATTCTTGCTAGGGGGAAAAGAACATATTTCGGAATGGGTCGCTTATGTCCTGGGGACTCTGACAAAGGGTAAAGTGTACCGTATTGTTGAATAGTAGCAATAACATAGATGTAATAAAATGCAGGTGAATCTAGAATAATAGGCAAGTAAATGGGTTCTTGAAGGATTTGGAGAATATAATACAAAGGCGTAATTCACGGGGTAATACGTTTAACCATGAATGAGATGATGGTGGTCGAGGATTCACTGTTCCGGGGATTGCATCATGTTAGACAAAACTCATTTGAACACTCTATTGGAGTAATGAATTTGTTGCTCCGTTCTAGCACTTATCAAACAGTCCCATAACGTTCAAGGGACTTGCAGCTTAAAGTCCTGCCCATCACGTTGTCCCAACTGCTAAGGCACCCATGCGGGTGCCTTTCAATTTCGCTCTATAGATGATTACGCTGAAAAGTACCACCAAGTCGAGATCATCCGCGTGAATCGTCGGTGTGATGCCCCTAATATCATGCCGTACTCTTGTAAACATGCCTAGAAGAGACACCTTTGTAGTTTTGGTGCGTTTCGTCACCATCAACACTACCAAAGTAAGGGCTCTTTTTCCATGTTTTCTGTTCACTTTTTAAGTGAGACGTCAAAAACTGCAATTCCTTGTTGTTATTGGTCTGACAGCATTCTTAATGTAGCACTATGAATATTTCAGGTAAAATGATAAATTATTACCTAAGCAAACAATGCAGGGGATACATACAAATGTCGACACTAGAGAGATTTTTTTCAAGTTTACCGTCGCCTACGATATCGTTCATGCTGTTTCTGAAATTACGGAGCATATCCATGTCTGGAAGCGGGATTACATATGTGATACAACTAACAATCAATTCGTTCATACGAATTTCCGGCATAAGGTTGATATAGATAGTTTTTTTGCCGTGTAGCTAGGTTAACAAAGTGGAAGGCGGGTATGGGGATGAATAAAGAAGTTCCATTATTTTTAGTCAAAAGCAATCAAGCGGGTGTAGTTGCAGTTATCCTCCTTGCCATCGTTACTCAGCAGCCGATTCTGCTGCTGTTATTATGGGTCATTCAAGCCGTTGGTTTAGTTTTCGGGACGAAGGCCAGCTTATTTATCCGCATTGTTCAGCCATTCCTCCGCGGCGGGCTGGAAGGATCACCGACGCAATCGGTAGAGCTGCAGCGCTTTAATCAAACGCTAGGTATGTTGTTTCTTACGGTTTCTTTGATCTGCTTCCTCTTTCAGATGAATACGGCTGGTTATATCTTAGCCAGCATGTTTGCGGCGGCGGCTTTCTTATCTGTTTGCGGTTTTTGCGTAGGCTGCCTGATGTATTATCAGTACAAACAACTAAGGCATAGGATGAGCCGGTAGCGGTAAGGCAATTGTATAAGGAAGGACGGTCTTCGGGCAAATGGTTGCTTGCAGACCGTCCTTTTTCTATATCGGGGAATTAATTGATCCGGTCAGATTAACTGACCCCCGAAATAGGAAAAGGTCGCCCTTTGATAGCCTTTAACCTTGCCGTTACAGACAGTGCGGTAAACCGTACCGCAAGTAAGAACACAGACCACACTATTCCACTTCGATCACTTTTACTGTTTCGCCTTCAATTAATACGGGCTGGTAGTAGGTGTTGGTGGGCAAGTCTTTTTTGCCTTGTAAATTCTTTATAACCCAATCCGCTGCGTCGCGTCCCATTTGTTCTTGGGGGTGCGTCAGCGTCGTTAGTTGGATATTCGCGTTTTTGGCGGTATATGAATTGTCCTGGCCAATGATGGATAGCTCGTCCGGAATGGAGATTCCCAGCTTTCTGCAGACATGTACGACTTCCAAGCCAACCTCGTCGTTGTAACACACAAGCGCAGTCAATTCATCCCGATTGTCGCCCAGAAACTCTTCAATGTTGGCTGACAGGTCCGGCTTCGTCTCCGTATCGAAAGAAAGCAAATGCTCGGGGTGGAACCGTAATTTGGCCTCCCCAAGAGCCTTGATATAGCCCTTCATTCTAAACTTCCCTTGCAAATCATCCATTTTCGAGATAATGCCAATGTGGGTATGCCCTTTGGCAATCAGCTCCCGGGTTGCGAGATAGCTGGATTGTACGTCATCCAGACAGAAGAAAGGAACCTCCAGCTCCTCATAGTAGGCATTGATCATCGCGAACGGAACATCCTGCTCCTTAAAAGACAGGTAGTAAGCGATATTGGGGTTGTATACATTGCTTCTGGTAGGCTCGATAATCAGTCCATCCACGCCGTAGGACAGCATCATTTCTAACGCCTTTTTTTCCTGTGCGATATCATTATTGGTACTTGCTAACAGCAAGGAATAGTTATCTTCATTTAATCGGCTTTCAATGCCGCGAATAATGGAGGGGAAGATGTAATCTGAGATATAAGTCGTAATGACGCCGATTGTTTTGTTCATGGCTTTCCCGCCCGCTCTGGACCGGTATTGGCTGCTGACGTACGTGCCAGATCCCTTCTCGCTTCTTAGGAACCCCTCGTTCGATAACTCCAGAATAGCCTTTCGAACTGTCTGCCGGCTAACGTTATAGCTGTCCTGCATAGCGGACTCTGAAGGGATTTTCTCGCCTGACTTGTACGTTCCCGAGAGAATATAGCTTTTGATATCATCAATGATAATCTGGTACTTTGGCTTCATGCAGTCCACTTCTTTCATCGTTGTTCGGAAAGTTGTACGTACACATTCTAGCATGAATTGCATGAAATGCAAATGCAGCGGCATATATTTGCGATTTCAACGGTACAGGTTTCATTATTATCCTCAGATAGACACTAAGATGAGACAACCAGGGATAGTATTGCAGCTTATGTTAGTATAACTATTAGACTATATTGACAAATGTACGTACAGAAAATATACTAAGGCTGTCAGTATGGGAAAGCGCCTTCTTTTGACCGAAATCTTCCGGTTGTCTCATCGAGTGACCGGTTCAGTCGGAAGCTGCTATCTTTACGAATCGTAATCTGTTGGGTTAAATCACGAAATTATCGCGGGTATGAGCGATTTCATTTCTGTGCAGCCCACGAACAGAGAGGGGAAATACGTGATCATGAATCATGTAGACTTGAAAGAAGCGATAACCAAGGGTGAAACTTCGCTGGGTATCGAATTCGGATCTACTCGGATCAAAGCGGTGCTGGTCGATCGTCGTTTCGAGACCATCGCATCGGGAAGCTATGAGTGGGAGAATCTGCTGAAAGACGGATATTGGACGTACAATCAGGAAAATATTATTACAGGCCTCCAAACTGCTTATCGTGAAATGAAGCAGGAAGTGGAACGGAATTACGGAGTCACCCTCAAGACAGTCGGTTCTATCGGGTTTTCCGCTATGATGCACGGTTATATGGCATTCGACAGCACGGGTGAACTGCTAGTTCCGTTTCGGACTTGGCGCAATGCAACGACCGGAGCGGCAGCAAGGGAATTAACGGACTTGTTCCAATTTAATATCCCCGAGCGCTGGAGTATCGCCCATTTGTACCAAGCGATATTAAACCAAGAGGAGCATGTGCCTCGCATTGATTTTGTAACGACGCTGGCGGGATATATCCACTGGCTGCTAACCGGCAATAAAGTGATCGGCATCGGAGATGCTTCCGGCATCTTCCCTATAGATGAGTCAACCCATAATTACCATCCAACAATGGTCAAGCAATTCGATGAATTAATCGCGGCCAAAGGCTATCCGTGGAAGCTTGGGGATCTTCTTCCCAAAGTGCTTCTCTCCGGCGCGCAAGCTGGCGGGCTAACGGTGGCAGGAGCCGCCATTCTGGACCCGGCTGGGGATCTGCAGTCCGGCATTCCGCTATGTCCTCCGGAAGGCGATGCCGGCACAGGCATGGTTGCTACGAATAGCGTCAGAAAGCGTACCGGAAACATTTCCGTGGGCACTTCTGTTTTTGCGATGATTGTACTGGAGAAAGAATTATCCAAGGTTTACCCGGAGATCGATATGGTCACGACGCCTAACGGCAGTCCGGTCGGCATGGTGCATGCCAACAACTGCTCCAGCGATCTCAACGCCTGGATGGGATTGTTCCGTGAATTCTCCGAAGCCATGGGATACGATGTGGATTCCGGCAAGCTGTTCAGCGTGCTGTTGAATAAGGCGTTGGAAGCTGACCCGGATGGCGGAGGTTTGCTTAGCTACGGTTATCTCTCGGGCGAGAATATTACGGGAATCGAGAAAGGCCGGCCGTTGTTCGTGCGTTCACCGGAGAGCAATTTTAACCTGGCTAATTTCATGAGAACCCATCTATTCACGGCTTTCGGAGCGTTGAAGCTTGGAATGGACATTTTGACCGAAAACGAACAGGTGGCCATTGACAGCATCTTGGCTCACGGCGGACTCTTCAAAACCCCTGTCGTTGGACAGAAAGCTCTTAGCTGCCGCGCTGAACGTACCGATCTCGGTCATGTCCACGGCCGGCGAAGGCGGTGCATGGGGCATGGCGCTTCTGGCCTCATACATGATCAACAAGGATCAAGAAGAGAGCCTGGAGGACTTCCTCGAGCAGAAAGTCTTCCAAGATGTCGAAGGACAGAAGATTGCCCCGGATGCGGCGGATGTAAAAGGGTTCCAGGCATTCATCAAACGATACGAAGCAGGACTTGCTATCGAACAAGCTGCTGTAGACCATCTGCTAGAGAACGGGAGGGACTAATGTTGTTAGAACAACTGAAAGAAGAGGTATACCAAGCGAATCTGGATTTGCCGAAGCACGGACTCGTGAAATTCACTTGGGGCAATGCGAGCGCCATCGACCGGGAAAGCGGCCTGTTCGTAATTAAACCGAGCGGAGTCAGCTATGAGAAGATGAAACCGAGCGACATGGTAGTTGTGGATCTCGACGGTAAGGTGGTCGAGGGAGAGATGAGACCATCCTCCGATACCGCGACTCACGCCGTGCTGTACAAACACTATCCGCAAATCGGCGGCATCGTGCATACGCACTCGACCTGGGCAACCATCTGGGCGCAAGCGGGACTCGATGTACCCGTCATGGGAACGACGCATGCGGACACCTTCTATGGCGCCGTGCCTTGCGCACGGTTCTTGAACCAAGAGGAGGTTGACCGGGGATACGAAGCGGAGACGGGTCACGTTATTATCGAAACGTTCGAGAAGCGCGGATTGGATGTCATGGCGATCCCGGCCGTCCTGCTTCAAGGACATGCGCCTTTCACTTGGGGGAAAGACGTGAAGTCGGCGGTCGTGAACAGCGTCGTGCTGGAGGAAGTTTGCAAGATGAATCTGTACGCGCGGCAATTGAATCATTTTGCCAAAGAACTGCCTCAAGGCATTTTGGATAAGCACTATCTTCGGAAGCACGGGAAAGATGCCTACTACGGGCAGAAGTAATAGCCTTACCCATTATTAACTATAGAAAAGAGGATGATTAATATGTTAAATGCAGCAGCTAAACAGTTTTGGTTCGTCGTAGGTTCGCAGCATCTGTACGGGGAAGAAGCGCTGGCTGAAGTGAAAGCCCACGCGCAGACGATGACGGATGCCTTGAATAAGAGCGGTGTGCTCCCTTATCCGCTTGTCCTGCAGGACCTGGCGATCAGTGCGGATAAAATTACAAGCATCATGAAAGAGGTCAACTATCGCGACGAAGTGGCGGGTGTCATCACGTGGATGCATACGTTCTCGCCTGCGAAAATGTGGATTCGCGGTACGAAAATGCTGCAGAAGCCTCTGCTTCACTTGGCAACCCAGTTCAATGAAAGCATTCCTTGGGCAACGATCGACATGGACTTCATGAACCTGAACCAAGCCGCTCACGGCGACCGCGAATACGGCTTCATCAATGCCCGTTTGAAAAAACAAAACAAAATCGTCGTAGGCTACTGGGAACGTTCGGAAGTGCAGCAGCAAATTGCGGATTGGATGGACGTAGCGGTTGCTTATAACGAAAGCTTCAACATCAAAGTCGCCCGTTTCGGCGACAACATGCGCAACGTTGGCGTAACGGAAGGGGACAAGGTCGAGGCCCAAATTCAATTCGGATGGACCGTGGACTACTTCGGCATCGGCGACCTTGTGCAATACGTGAATGCCGTTACGGAGCAGGAAATCGATGATCTGATGGCCCAGTATGCGGAGCTCTACAAATTCGATTACGGCACAAACAGCAAAGAAGCTTGGGAAGCCAGCGTCAGAATCCAAGCAAGCTATGAAATCGCCCTCAAACGTTTCTTCGACGAGAAAGGTTATAATGCCTTCACGACGAACTTCGAAGATTTGCATGGAATGAAACAGCTTCCTGGTCTTGCCGTCCAACGTCTGATGGCGCAGGGCTACGGCTTTGCCGGCGAGGGCGACTGGAAGACAGCCGCGCTGGATCGCTTGATGAAAGTGATGAGCCGTAATCAAAACACGGGCTTTATGGAGGATTACACCTACGAAATGGCGGCCGGTCAGGAAGCCATCCTGCAATCCCATATGCTAGAGGTAGATCCGTCCTTGGCAAGCAACCAGCCGAAAATCATTGTTTCCCCGCTCGGAATCGGCGATCGCGAAGATCCGGCGCGTCTGGTATTCGACGGCAAAGCCGGCGAAGGCGTCGTCGTATCCATGGCGGACTTCGGCACTCATTATAAATTGCTGATCAACGAGGTTTCCGCATTCGAGCCGACGGTTCCAGCTCCTAATCTTCCTGTCGCTCGCGTCCTATGGACAGTGAAGCCGAACTTCCAGGATGGAGTGAAAGCTTGGATCGAGAATGGCGGCGGCCATCATACTGTTGTTTCCTTGAACCTGACGACAGACCAAATCGTAACCTACGCCAAGCTGGTTAACTTGGAATACGTCGTCATTAAGTAATGCATAAATAAGGTAAAAAGAAGGCGGACTTGGGACAGTCGCGGGGTTCAGCATCTGATGGCGGATCCGAAAAGGAGAAGCTGGACAGGGGAACGCCGCCGCTTCCTTCACGCCTAATGTACAAAAACCGTTTCTTTCGTAAATGGCTGATCGCACGCCTATTTACTAAGAAACGGTTTCTTTGTTTTAGAATAAGGAAGGGGCTTCGGGCAAGCACCGTTTCCTGAGCAAACTGACCGTTTGTAATAGAACTTCTTTTTTAAAATTTAAAAAAGGCCAAAGCGTTTTTTCTTGTAAAACGGTTCAACGGATTTTATATGTTCAGCCCAATCGCCGATGCTGGCCAAATGGAGAACCATGCCGTTCAAATGCGGATTGGCCGCTGCGGCAATCCCGTTAAAGAGGGTTTCCTGGTCCGTATCGGCATCTACGATGAGAAGAAAGCTTTGCTCTGCATGGGCAATCATCAATTGTAAATAAGCTTTACGGATGGGCTTCTGCGTCCTCATATACGCTTTAACCGCTTCGATCATGTTTTCCGGGTATTCCTTGGGTTCCCCAAGCCATATTTTCGTATCCTTTTGAACGGTTACCTTGTCGACGGAGTCCGTTCGCGGGTTGTCGCGTTCTTTCCTGTAATCTTCTATCATTTTTTTATTGTTGTCGTTAAGCTGCAGCGGGACACCCTTGCAGTTTATGACGATGCCGCTCATATTCTCGGACAAAGCTATCAGGTCATCATAGGTTACGACGTTGCTGCTCCATACATTTTTATCATAGGCTTTCTCGAACTCCGGCCAGTCGGTGAACGCCGGCAGCCAAGCTGTATCATCTTCAGCCCCTAACACGGCAAACTGAATCGTCGTCCCTTCCTTCAACGTCCTCACGCCTTGTTCTTCGGGAGATGGCTCTTGCTCACGCAATTGCATGGGCAGCAAATATTTCGCTCGAATCACTTCACCCAGCATTCGGTTCTCCAGCGATTGAAGAAAAGGTTTCTTTTCTTCATCGTAAGTCTTGGAGTACATGGCTTGAAAAAAACGAATTATTGCATGCTGAAGCTTTGGATTGGTTATGGGGATGTTAATCTCCGGCGTACCGCTCCAATCCGGCGGAGGCAGCAAGTCGTCCCTGCTGAGCACAAAGTTATACTGCCCATTATCGATAAGGAGTTCGGAAAACCCTAGGATATGCAGCTCGGCCAAAGTCCGCATAAGCTCTTCCTTGCTAATCTTCTTCATTTCAAGCAGAAGGAGTTGCTGCATAAAATAATCTTCCGCGTTTAAAGCATACTCTTCCTTCGAAAACATCCAAATACGATCTTCGGCATCGCAATAGGGGTAGTTGGTTCTCTTGTCATAGGCAAAGTATAGCGCCTCGGCATCTTTAATGCGCTCTTTCAACAGGTTGACAAACAGGCTTAGCCTGGAATCAAGATGCTCGCGTTGAAATGCCTGTTTTTCTTTAAAATGCTTGGCCGAATGAATCAGGAAGATCAGCTCTTGAATCTCAAGCCGGCCGCACTCTTCTCATCGATTTCATGATTCAACAGAAATTTGTGCCCGATCTCGTCTTTCCTGGCTTCATCCATGAACAACGCTCCATTTTCACAATTTATTTCATTATAATAGTACATCACGGTAGATTTGGCTGTAAAATGTTAATAGAATATGAATTGTCAAGAAAAAACACGTAAATAAAAGGAAATCGATATTAATTGTAGAACTTTGTAGGATATTGAAATATCGCTTATCAAGGTGAAACGGGGCTAACGCCGTCCTTTGGCGGCGATCCATTGCATATGAATCTAAATCTTGAGGAATTAAACTTGAGAGTAGAAGGGGGGGCAGGTCATGTTTAAAGAACAGATGAGATATTCTCGGCTAGCGCATCTAACCAAATTGATCAATACAAAGCTGGAATTACGTGAAGTATTGCAGCATGTGACGACGGCAATATCCGAAGAAATCGTCCGATGTGATTCAGTAGGAATCTATTTGCCGCAGGAGGATGGAACGTTCAAAGGGTACGTGGGCAAACCGCAGTTCATTAATGGATGGACGCTGGATATGCATGTCATTGATACGGATATGGACTTACTGGCAAAAGAGGTAATTGATACAAAGAAAACCGTTTATATTGCGGACACATCAAAAGATAATCGACCTGATCCCAGGGCAGTAGAAGGGTTCAAAATTAAGTCATTACTCGTTCTTCCCATTTCATTTGAACAGGAATTATTCGGTCTTGTTTTTTTATTTGATTATGGGACACCGATGAACCTGACCGAATCGGAAATTCAAACGGTCGAGGCTTATGTGAACATGGCAGCTGTGGCGATACAAAACTCTAATAATTTAAAGTTTAAAGAGAATCTTATTGCCGAAAAGCAGCTGTTGCTTGATGTGACCCGTGATTTGGCGATGTGCTCCACGCTGCATGAAAGTCTAGATAGCTGCTTTTTCTACTTGGGGAAAGTTTTGAATAACTATAATATAGGCGTTCATTTATTAGACCCCATTACGGAGAGGGAAATCAGACCGGCGAAGTTAAGTAAGGATAGCGACTGGAAAGAAGAAGATTGGATGAATACGCATGGGAAAATCAGGGGAGACGAAAGCAATGACGCAGTGTTTCAAGAGGTCATAAGAACGAAAAAGGCCATTCTCATTCCGAATGTCTTCGCAGATGAAAGGCCTAACCATGATGTTTGCCGTAATTTTGGTATAAAGGGCCTGCTTATGCTCCCGCTAGTCTCAATGGGCGAGGTATTAGGCGTGATAGCGGTTGTCAATCTTGAAGAAGGAAATCTCAGCTATTCGATAGCTACGATGCAGCTTGCACAATCTATTGTGGATGCTACAGCCTCTACTTTATCCAACTTATTATATATGGAGAAGCAAGGGACTATTATCAAAGAGAGAACCTCAGAAATAACGGTGAAAAATAATGAGCTTCAAAAAGTTATAGCAGAATTGCAGCAGCTTAGTCGGGAGAAGGAGTTAATTCTCAACTCGGCGGGGGAAGGGATTTTTGGTTTAGACCTTGACCGAAATATTACATTTTGTAATCCGGCTGGTGCCTCTATGTTAGGTTACGGCACGAAAGGTGAACTGATCGGCAAGCCAGCAAGTATTATTTTTAATGGAAATAATCAGGGGAGTCAAAATGATGCCGCCTTAACCGCTTTTGATAGCAATTGGGATCAATATGATGAGGATAATCGATTTTTTCGAAACGATAATTCTAGCTTTCCAGTTGAATATGTCATCTCCTCCATAAGGGAAGGCGACGAGATTGTAGGGGAAGTTGTCACGTTCAAAGATATAACGCAAAGGAAGCAAATGGAGGCGGAAATAAAATACCATGCTTACTTTGATAGTTTAACTGATTTGCCTAACCGGGTTCTCTTGAAAGACAGACTTAATCAAGGGATAACTCACGCACAAATACATAATGAGAAACTAGCTGTTCTATACTTGGATTTAGATCGATTTAAGCTGATCAATGATTCGCTTGGACATAGCTGTGGTGATCATTTATTGCTTCTAGTGGCCAAGAGGCTCAGTCTCTGTGTTCCGAAGGGTGCGACGGTATCGCGACAAGGCGGAGATGAATTCACTATTTATTTGCCAAATATCAAATCCGAAAATGAAGTGTTGAAGGTTGTTCATCTTGTTATAGATTCATTTAAAGAGCCATTCCAATTAATGGAAAATGAAATCTATATCAAAACGAGTATTGGTATTAGTCTGTTTCCGGATAACGGGGATACGACCGAGACGCTAATCAAAAACGCCGATACGGCCATGTACAAATCAAAAGAAATATCGGGCAACAGTTATCATTTCTTTAGTGAAGGCATGGATACAAGAACATTCGAAAGTGTCAAACTTGAGAACGCTTTGTATAAAGCTTTGGATCTTGAAGGAACTCGTCATCTATTATCAGCCTCAAATCGACTATATAACGCATCAGATCGTAGGAGTAGAGGCATTACTCAGATGGAATCATCCGAAGAAAGGATTAATAGCTCCAGATCAATTTATTCCGATTGCCGAAGAAACAGCCTTAATCATACCTATAGGGGAGTGGGTTCTAAAGAGGATCATGGCAGACAATTAAAGAAGTGGCAGGACCAGGGATACCCCTTATTTAGTATGTCGGTTAATCTGTCGGCTCGTCAGTTTGAACAAAACAATTTATTTGCATTGGTAACAAACGTTTT
Source organism: uncultured Paenibacillaceae bacterium (assembly GCA_963793665.1). Taxonomy (GTDB): domain Bacteria; phylum Bacillota; class Bacilli; order Paenibacillales; family Paenibacillaceae; genus Paenibacillus_Z. The sequence goes on along the minus strand of CAWCBD010000001.1, from coordinate 40,675 downwards.
AAGTGAAGTAGGGTTGTCTCCGGAGTATTTGCATTTAGAGCTTACGGAAAATTTAATCATTAAGAATAAAGAACTTAACGTTAAAAACGATGAAAGAATTAAAAGGCTTGGGTATTAAAATTGCTATTGATGATTTTGGGACAGGGTACTCATCGTTGGGTTACTTAAAAAGCTTGCCAATTGATACGCTGAAAATTGACAAATCCTTTTTACAGGATGTTACAAACGATGATGATAATGCAGCAATTACAAGCACCATTATTACGCTGGCTCAAAATTTGAATCTTAGTGTCATTGCCGAAGGTGTTGAAACTAAACAGCATGTAGAGTTTTTATCAGCCCGAGACTGTTATTTGATGCAGGGCTATTACTTCAGTCGACCGATGAAGGCAGAAGATATAACGAAAGATTTTATAATGAATATTTGACAATTCTAAATTCTGGAGGGATTCCACGATGAAAGCAGCCCGTGCAGTATTGGAGTTTTTAAAAGGCAGCGGTATTAAGCATATTTTTGGTATTCCGGCAGGCTCCGTCAATGCGTTTTTTGATGCAGCTTTACGAAATGCCTGAAATAGAACCTGCTGTAACCAAGCATGAAGGAGCCGCTTCCTATATGGCAGCAGCCTATGCAAAATACTCAGGTCAGATGAGCGTAAGTATCGGCTGCAGCGGACCGGGGAGGAACAAACCTCGTAACTGGGGCGGCAAATGCCATGCGCGAACATTTACCTGTTTTGTTTTTGACTGGTGCTGTTCCTGTAAATACAATGGGCTTTAACGCCTCCCAGGAATTGGATGCTGTTCCGGTGTTCCGTTCCGTTACAAAATATAGCGTTATTGTGAAAGAAGGCAAAGGATTTACTCCCTGAAATTATTAAAGCAAGCCAAATTGCGATATCTGGCGTGCCAGGTCCTGTTCACGTCGCCATCCCAATCGACGTTCAGCACGCCGAGGTCGGAAGCACCCTGAAATACCGCTTCTCTGGATGAAAGAAAGCCTATTATTCCTGACCCTGAAACGATACAAACAGCAGCCAAAAGCTTTATTCCAGAGAAAGGATGGCTGCATTCTTGTCGGACAAGGCGTAAGAGGTGCCGTCTATTCCTTAATCGAGCTGGCAGAAATGCTGAATTGGCCGATCCTCACAACCCCGCAGGCAAAAGGATATATTCCAGAGAATCATCCGCTGCTTATAGGCGTTTTTGGATTCGCTGGCCATGCAGCGGCCTCAACCATAATTAACGAAGGCACTGCTGGCCAAGCTCTGTTGATTGTGGGTTCGAGCTTGGGTGAAACCGCTACGAATAATTATAATCAAAATCTTACAAAAGACCGTCTCACCGTCCAGCTTGACTTTGACCAGTCGGTGTTTAATCGAAAATATGAAATCGATGTCCCTGTTTTAGGCGATATCCATTTGAGTTTATTAATGATTATCGAGGAGTTAAGAGTTTTGGGATTAACAAGGGGAAGTACCCACCTTGCCTTTGAAGAGAATGCCTTAGAGGAGGACGAACCGTCCGTTCAGGAAATTGGGGAGTACAACACGAAGAATGTCCTGCTGAACATTCAAAAATTACTGCCAAGCAACACTCGATATACCGTTGATATTGGCGAATTTATGTCTTATGTTATTCATCACATGAAGGTTCTGGATTACGATTCTTATAATATTAATGTCCATTTCGGAGCCACGGGTACCGGCATTGGTTCAGCTATTGGCTCCAAATTAGCTGAACCCGAACGCCCTGTTGTATGTATTACAGGTGATGGCTGTTTCTTCATGCATGGGATGGAAATATTAACAGCGAAAGAAAAAGGTTTGCCCATTTTGTTTATTATCATGAATAATGCACGTTTAGGAATGGTCTACCACGGACATTCGCTGCAATTTAAGAGAACCCATCCATCCTTTGAACAGGAAGCAGTCAATATTGCAGAGATGGCCGCGGCTATGCGTATTCCAAGTTTTAGAATCAATGGGATGGAGGATATTAATTCAGATCTTATTAACCGGTTATTGGGTTCAACTGGACCGGCTATTTTAGAGGTGGCTTTAATAGACAACAATGTTCCCCCTATGGGTGATCGCGTTAAATTTCTATCGTCTTTTGGCAAATAATGAATCGTTTTCTTATAAATGGGGATAGAACTGAAGGATCGCTTTCCTTATCGCCATCATGGTTTGTCCCTTAAAGGCATCTGGCACAGGTTCACCCGTAGGATTGGAGTAATAATAGCTTCCATTGTTCTCCTCGAAGTAATACCCCAAAGAGATTAAGGCGTTTATTAATTCGATGGGCAGTTCTCCGGAACCGGTTTGTTCAATAAAATAGGTGGTTGGGATTATTCTTGCATCAATGTCTGCGGTTCCGGTATGTACCTCAAACAAGTCTTTTTCATGCTGAACCATCCATTGATTTTTGGAGTATAAGGAGATTTTGGACCCTTCTAATGCAGATAGGGCATCTAAATTAATTGCAAAAGTTTGATTAATCATTTTGCGAATTTCTGCACCTGTTACTTCGTTCCCGCAATGCTCCAAGTACGCATCTATGGTCTTGGGCAGAACCGGTAAATCAAAGGTCGGTTCTTCTAAATCTAATTTGAAAACGCGGTAAATGATAGCAATAATTTCGGTGCTGCTTATCCCTTTTTCGTAAGAAGCGATAAGATTATCCATTGTTTCTGCCTTTGTCATAAAACCATTCTGATTCCCCATTAATAAATAAACCCCCGTCATAAAAATTTGGTTTTAAGGTTATTGAGCATTGTACTGACGATACAAAATCATTATACGGCAAATAAATCCAATTATAAATATCTCCAGCCAAACGTACAATAACCGAACGGTACGACAAAAAACCGGCTGCGCGTAGACGCGGCCGGTTTTTGCGCTAATTGCAGATGCCATGCTGGTTCAGGTTGAATGTTAAAATCCGGCTGCTTGAATATACTTCAAATCATTTAGAAGGAATTCGGCAAATGTAGAATCGATCAGATTACCGCTGTCTTTGGTTATTTCCTTGATAAGATCTTCTAACATATTCATTTGGTTTTGATCTTTATTTGCTTTTTGAATATTTTTCACTTTGGATTGCAGGCTTTGAGCTGTACCATGATTAGTAAACCAGTTGTTACTCTCTCCGATGGAGATAAGTGCAGCAAGGTGATCCATATCCATTTTAGACGTTAACGTTATGGTTGTATTGCCTTATTTCCTGCATTGTCTTCTGCGAAAACGACAAGCGCATGGTCTCCGGCTGATAAAGCAAGCGGTGAAATCATTTCAATGGAACCGATTGGAACACCATCTAATGAGTAACCAATTGCCTTCATACCGCTGAAGCTGTCCGCTGCGGTTACGACAAGATTAACAGCATCATCTGTTTGATAGAATGCTACTGAACCTTGATAGGAAACCTTTGGTGCGGTTTTATCAATCCAGATTCCGATACTTTGCGTATTTTCTGTATTGTTTGCTTTATCCGTCGAGCGAAACTCTACTGTATTTTTTCCTTCTGCAGAAACCGTAACCGGACCTTGAACGATGTTCCACTCGCCACTGTTCAATCGATATTCGGTTTTCTCTACGCCAGCACCATTTGCATTATCTTCTGTAATAAAGGTGAGAGTCACATCTTCGGTATTGTAATTGTTCTCTCCAGAAACGCCGCCCACATGAACAGCAGTTGTTGGAGCAATTACATCGGCAAGCTCTACAGCACCGATTGCAAGCGGTTTAAGCTGGTAGATTCCTTTAAAGATGGATGAAATGCCTGTAAGGTGCACAAGGCTTCCCTCTGGGAATTTAGCGGTGAATTCGGCAAAGCTGATTCCTGTGCGACTATCCACACGAACATGCGTGGAGCCCGATCCGTTCACGATGTCAAATTCGAAGGAACCAGCTGGCGATGCTGTTTTGTAGGTTTGAATGGTAACGTTCTCCAGCTTCACAAGACGGCCTTGATTATCATCATTCAACGTCAGTTGGACGATGGCGTCCGGCAGGCTGGATGTTCCTATTTTTTCGAGAACAACAGGATCAGTTAATTCCAACTCCGTGTTATAAACCGTCTTTTTCGCACTAATCGAGATCTTATCTCCTGCATGATAACCCGTTGCGCTTTGGAATACGTAAATTCCGGCAGTCTGATCTTGCACATAGAATCCTTGACCTCCAAATGCTCCCGGCTCTGAAGTGATAATGCCTTCGACCGTTACTAGGCTGTTGTCTGCCGCAAGGCGAGCATCTGCAATAGAGATTTTCTCTGGAACAGGCGGATGGTCTTTGGGCAATGGTTCTGCAGGTACGTTGGCTATCGAAACGGTTTCTGTGATTTGGTTGCTTCCATTTACTTTCAGTCTTAAACTTGCTGGACCCGTTGTTGCCGGGTTTATTTGAACGGTTAAATCTTTATAGGCGTGGCCTGTGGCATCGGCTGTAATGGAAAAACTAGCGCTATATCCATAGTTGGTTGGCCAAGTGCCGTCTGCATTTTGAAACTTGGCTACCTGGGCTCCTCCTGAGAGGTAAATAGAAGCCGTTAGATTCGTGAGGTTTGTCCAGGCAAGAGGTTGTCTGCCGTTACGCGAATTTGGAATGGTTGAGCATTTGGCAGTGTGCTCTGATGAACCCATTTATATTGCGCTTGAACCGGAGGCTGCTGAGTGGATCCATAAGAGCCTGCTTTAAAAGTAGACGGGTCATACCACTTGTATCCGGCATTAGGAGCAGCCCATGGTTCCGCCTGCGGCTCTGTCGATTGCGCTGGATCCTCGGTTGCCAAAAGCTGGGTCGGTTGATCTAATTGTAATCCTGCCACCTGATCCAAGCTGGTGTAGCTTTCATGATTTGCTAGCCATTCAACGGTATGAATTAAGAAAGTAGAATCATTGGCTTCGCTTTTAAAGCCGTCATAGGTGGTCTTCTTCGTTCCTGTATCTTCACGCAAATATTTCGGTGTGGCATCTTCTACAGGGGAGGAATCGCCGATAAAGGCTGCTTTCCCTGCACCAAGCTTAGATACGGCTGCGAACGGCCCTTCCGCACGCCCTCCTCCGCTGTAAATACCGCTATCTACGGCATTTGCCCAAGCAGGCACACTAGTTGGTACATAGACAAGTCCTTTTGATTTCGTCGGATCTATAATCGCAAGAGTGGACCCTGCATGCATGGCTACAGAGTTTACTCCGGCAGTAATCCCAAACGCTTGGTCCGATGCTACAACATCAGTCAAGTTATCTACATCGCCAAGCGCATTGTAGCGGAAACGGATTCCGAAGTTTTGGCTTAACCAATCCGAGCTTTGTACCCCTTGCATGGCTGCGGATGCCGCTTCTTCAGCCGACATTCCTTTTGCAGGATTGTCCCATGCGCCGCGGCGGTAACCATTCATAACCTCCGAAGCATCCCAACGGTTCTTGTTGCGGTCTGCGTTGTAATGATCGGCGATAAAGAAAATGCTGCCGCCATCTTTTACATATTGAAGCATCGCATCTTGTTCGGATTTCTTATAAGGAATGTTTGCTTCTCCTATAATGAAAACGTCATAATTTTTAAGCTTATCATAGGTTACGGCTTGTTCACCATAGGTATAGGGGATAGAGCGTTCAAGTGCATCTACGGAAAATCCGTCCGCTTTTAAGCCGTCAGCGAAATCGGAAAATCCGCCGTCAATAACCCAGTCGGCTGCGCCGGCCGTTTGGCCATGCGTGTTATCAAAAAGTACTTTTTTGCCCGTTCCATCTGGCAGGGGAGGGACTGGAACTTGCCCTGCTTTGGAGTATCCATTAGCAATCGCATCCGCTTCTGTGTTAAAGAAAATGCGTTTCTCTACCGGAACAGAAGCCCAATCTTCTTTGTCTACATATATTTTCGTATCGGAGTCTCCAACAGGACGTGTTAAGCCTTCTCCCGAGAAACGAGCCCGGAACACAAACGGAAGCTCTTGTAAAGGATTAGCCGGATTCCAAATTCCTAATGCTTGATCTTTTGCCGCTTTCACAGCTGATTGATACCTATTGTATTCGTCTACGGAACCGATCGGCCAGATGAAGTAAGTTACGGCGTAACCTTTATCCACCATTTCAAGGTTCGTATTCAGGCTATCAGACTGGCGAACAACTTGAGCCAATAATCGGCCATAGTGATCTGTCGCTTCTTCTCCAACCTTTAGGATGACTTTATCGCCTGGCAGCAGCAGGGTTTCCATGTAGTGCTTGGCCGCTAAACCAAGATCCAATTGATTTTGATCAGCCGCTGTTTTTACGCCGCCATTAAGATTGATGTATGCATCTGATTCCGGAGTGTCGATGTTTAAGAAACGAACATTTGTAGCACCCAGTACAGGGCTTTGTAAAGCGATGGTATCACCATCTACGACCCTGGCGACGGTTGCTTCAAAATCACCGGGCACATTCGGATATAATGGCGGTTGATTAGCGGAAAGAACAATATCCGATGCTTTACGCGGGATGACCTGATAGGTGGTGTATTGCCCTAAAATACCTGTAACCTCATACCATTTATCCTGCTGCACAGCAGCTATATCCAAAGAGCCGTCAATCACACGGACGGTAGTGCCGTTAAATTGTTGATCCACAGTTTGAATGTTATATCCGCCGCCGGCAGGGGTTGTAGGAACAACCTTGAAATAACCGGTTATATGTACAAGCTGCCCTTCATACTGCTCTGCTTTTGCCGGATCTTGAAGATCGGCTAAGGAAACCGGAATAGGCGCAGGGACTGTTTGATTATGAGCGGTCACAGTAATTGCGGTTGGACTCATTTCCGTTAAATCCTTATAAGAGGTAATCGTTCCTGTTACTTGAATTTGGTCGCCTTCTTTTAAATCAGGGAAACTGGCTGCGGAGGTACTAAAGATGTTGATGCCGCCAGTGCTATCCTGCACAAACGTAGAGAGCCTTCCTCCACCGATGGCGCTATTATCTGCCGTAACGACACCTGCAATGGTAACTGTGCTAGTGGCTTTTTTCGCATCGGCTATGGAAGTGACGCCGGTTTGCGGGGGAGGAGTGGAGTCATCCATAAATATAAGCGCAGTAGGAGATTTTAATCCGGGAAAGCTGTTATAAAGGCCAAAAGTCCCTGTTATTTTTACTTTTTTTCCGATAATACCAGGATTGGTTTGAAGTCCGAATTGTGCTCTATATGCGGTTGTAAGCTGGACATCCAATAATTTTGTTTTGTTCTGTTCATTCGATGAATCTGCGATTAAGAAGTTATAATCATTGGAGAATGGAGCTTGAAAGTTTGCCGATAATGAACCGGTAGCATGTCCAACAATGTATCCTTCTACCGTCCCAGTTCCGCTGTTATTGGCAATAGCCTCAGCAACGGTCATGGAACCATCACCATTAGCAGCCTCTGCCGTGCTTGGTAAAAAATTGATCACATTCGATAGTACCATGATTACTGCTAGTGCTATCCACGAGAATTTCTTGAAAATACTCGTTCCCATTTGTCAATTACCTCCTACTTAGAATTATTATTACTAGAAAAGTATAACTAGCTAGTATTTGTTTGCTATAACGCAGGTGTTAAGGTTTAATAAAATTACGCGATTGTCGAATTTTTGTGCAAAATGTCAATTTTTTAAGAGGATAATTCCCCCATATGTCGAATCTATGCATAAAGGGGTTGACAATGGATGCCAGATAAAGAAAAAGAATCGGAAACAGCAAAGGAACAACCAGTGAGCAGCAAGCCGGGTAATCAATCAAACCTGGAAGAAGCATTTCCTACTTCGGTGAACGACCAGGTAACGGATTAACAGCAGGCACCCTCCGTGGTGTCTTTTTGTTGTTACAGATGAATGTGCGGGAGAGTGAAAGAATGATTGGGTTAGCATTATCAGGCGGCGGTTACCGGGCATCCTTGTTCCATATCGGTGTGATGGCCAGACTATCCGATGAAGGGCTGTTGAAGAAGGTGGCGGCTCTGTCTACCGTTTCCGGCGGTTCGATTGTGGGCGCCTTTTATTATAAGATGCTCTGTGAGGAGCTTGGGAAAGACCGGCCGTTGACCGATCAGGATTACAGGGACCTGATGCAGCGGGTTACCCGGGAGTTTCTTGCTGTTGTTCAAGAAGATCTGCGGGATCGCGTAGTGATCACCGGCGGCATCTCGCGCTTAATTCCGGAGCCGATCCTGAAGCGGCTGCTGGGACTTGTTCATAAGTTTGTGCCTGCGCTGAACCCGTCGGTCATCCTTGACTCCAAGCTGGAGCAGGGAATGAGAAATCTTATGTTTCAGAAGGCCACTCTGGCCGACCTGATGGATCCCCCTGCCAATCCCGGGAACGGTAAGCCGGAGCTGATCCTGAACACCTCTATTCTGGAGAATGGACAGACTTTGTTTATTTCCACTAATCCAGCCAGTTTACTGTGGGAGCAAAATGAGCGCAATCATGCGATTCGCGCCGATGAGATGATCGATCTGCCTCTATCCAAGGCCGTAGCGGCCTCGGCTTGCGTCCCTGGACTATTCGATCCCATTATGATCCCATTCGGGGATCGTATCGTGCATGGAGTGGACGGCGGGGTATTGGACAACCTTGGCGGACATGCCATTCAACTGCTTTGGCAGGAGGGGATGTCAGTCCTGCTTAGCGATGCGTCTAAGCCTCTTAGTATAGAGACTTATGAAGAAGTCGATTCCGTGGAGTCGTTCTTTCGCATTCAGGACCTATTCATGAACGCCATCCGCGGCCTTCGGATCGAGGGAACGAAAGACACAGTTGTGGGCATGCAACAAGAAATCCCCGGCATTGATCCGATGGTACGTACGCTGGCTATGACGATGAGGACCGATCTGAACTCGTTCTCCGAGGTAGAGGCTTACACACTGATGTACGTCGGGTACTGTGCTTGCGGTCAAGAAATGGGCAAGCTGCAGGGACAAAGCGTTAGGGAAGGGACGACGCCCGAGAAGGCCGGGGAAGAGTGGCCCTTCATGTCCATTCGTACGTATGCGGAGACTCCCATGCCAGAGTATTTGGCAATGCTGGGCCTGAAGGCGAAGAAGCATTCCCCGATGTCGAAGCTGACGTTGTCAAGGGCGATCAGCTTAGGCTATCTGCTGCTATATCTGGCGGTGTTTGTCTACATATGGGTCCATCACGGAGTGTTCGAAGCTATTTGGTACGTCGGTTTAATTCCGGTTCTTCTCGTCTCAATCGGGGGCGTTTTGTTTCTTCGCCGGCGCGTTGCCAAAGGAAAACGAAAAGGGACGATGGCATCTTTAAACGAGAGCAGTCTGACTTTGTAACTGCTTGATTAACGAAGATGGGTTTGGACGAAACCTTGTTAAAAACCTGATCTTTGCCTCAGGTTTTTTTATAGTATGGGTTATGGGCGGGCATAATGGGTAGATTACGTGCATTTGGGAGGAACCTAAGATGACACAGAGTATGGAGCACCCATTTGTTATCTTGCCCGAAGAAGCAGCGCCGCCGGGTGTGCAGCGTTGTGAACGTTGTGAACTATCAAACCAGAGGGATCGCGTAATCTGGGGCGAAGGAAATCCTAAAGCTCCGATTGTGATGATTCTGGATAATCCGGGAGCACGGGAGGATCGGCAGGGAAATTCGTTTCTGTGCGGTACTCGCGAAACGCTCCAGCGCGGCATGAGGGAAGCCGGATTAGATACAGACTCGGTTTATGTTACTTATTTGCTCAAATGTAGACCGATCCGGGCCTACAATAAGCCGGAGGCTAGAGAGGCGTGTTCTCCGCATTTGCAGATTCAATTACAAGAAAAGAAGCCGCTTGTATTGTTCGGTTTCGGAAATGTCGTGGCGGGCGCTTTATTCCCATTGCAGGAGAATGTCAGTGTCAAGGAACTAAGAGGGAGCTGGCATGAGTTTCAGGAGATTCCCATTGGGTTTACCTACCATCCGCTAGCAGTAAGAAGACGTCCAAATTTAATGAAGTTTTTCGTAGATGACCTAATAGCTCTTAAGAAGAGATGGAGAGAGACCAACCCCCAATAAATAGGGAACGCACAAGAAAAACGTATCACTGCTATCCGAAAGTCGAAAACCAATAAACCTCCAAGCCACTTGTGGACTTGGAGGTTTATTCATTTGCACAGAATATGCGAATGTTATAAAGGCAGGTCGCGTTTTCGGAACAAAATGATGGCTAGGCTGAATGCAAGCAATCCGATGACGGAGAGAATCATGGAGGATACGCCCAAATCAACATTTCCGTTCACAATTTCACCGGGCTTATATAAGGAGAAGATGGAGATGTTTCTTATCCAACCGATCTTTTCACTGATTTTACCCAATAGATCCAAGCTGAAGAACCCAAATGTGATCAATCCAGAAATGCTAAGCGCCTTCTTCTCGTCATTGGAAAGAGAGGAAACCAAGAAAGAGATGCCGCCGACAGCAAAGAAGAGCAAGAACGCAGCAGCATTCATCTGAATGAATTTGGATGTATCAAATGCATAATTATGTCCCAGAAACCATGCGTTTCCGGCAAACCCGGCGATGGTCGTAACCGCTATAATCAGAAATAGTCCCGATGTCAAAACACTTGCCTGTGTGAAAGCGATCTTCCCGCGTGTCGTTGGGGTGGACAATAAATAAGCCATGGAGCCTTGATCCACCAATTTGGCCATTAACTGAGTCGATAACTGGACGCATACGATAGCGAGGATGAGAACCAAAATTAACCCGTAATATTCCCCCGAGATAAATGCTTCTGCACTGCCAAATCCGTTGAGGCCGAAGGCTTTCCCCACACCTTCCGGCATAGATTGAACCAGCTCATCGATAGCTTTCGTGTTTTTAGCCAGACTGGGATATAACCAAAACATGAGAATGATATAAAACGCAGACCCGAATGCATAGTTCATGAAGCTCTTCATGTACACGTTCATCATTTGTTTATATAAGGTGACATTCATTACATCGTCCCCTTTCGATCATAGTAATTCATGAATATATCCTCGAGATTTTGGGTGAAAATATCGATATTGCGCACGCTGTACTTTGCCGTCTCTTGCACAAACTTATCGTAATTACCCTGAACGGCAACTCTCACCCTATTCCCCTCGTGCGATTCAATAAGCAAACCAGAGTTTATGAATGATTTCGCATCGGTTTGGTTTTCAAAGATGACTTCGAACAGCTTCCGCTGCATGGACTGCAGTTCATGGATATCCTTGACGGCAATGAGGACGCCGTCCTTAATTATTGCAGCCCGGTCACAAGTCCTCTCGATTTCCGCAAAGCTGTGTGATGACATTAGAAACGTTTTCCCACGCGCCTTCTCCTCCAGCACAATTTCAATAAACACCTTCTGCATAAGGGGGTCGAGACCTGATGTTGGTTCATCTAGAATAATTACATTAGGGTCATGCATAAAGGCAGCAACGATTCCGACCTTTTGTTTCATGCCTTTGGACATCTTCCGGATCGGAGTATGAACGTCAAACTGCAGACGGTCGATTAAGCTTGCGCGCTTGGAAAGATCCTTCACTCCTTGCATGTCAGCCATGAAATCCAGGAACGTCTTACCCGTCATCCCGTCAAAAAAAGATATTTCACCAGGCAGATACCCTGTGAAGCTCTGCACGTTCCCTTGCCCCTTCCAGGTATCGAGTCCATTTATCTTTACATGTCCTTTGTCTGGTTTCATGAAGCCCATAATATGCCGAATCGTTGTAGACTTGCCTGCTCCGTTCGGTCCCAAAAAGCCGAAAACTTCGCCTTCCTTCACCGAAAATGACACATCGAAAATTCCTTTTCCGTTTGAAAATCGCTTTGTTAAATGTTCAACGGTTAACATGTCGGCACCTCCAAAATGAAGAAATGAAATATTTATACATCTATATTTCATATGTTATAATATACCCAGCAAGCAACGTCGTCAATGATTTGGTGAAATATATTTATGGTGATAGTTCATTAATTATGCATAATAGACTCTGGAGTTAGGGTGAACGGTGATGAATGGTTTTGAGAAAAGGGCCAACTTGATTAAAGAGAAAATCATGAAAACCACCTTGGATATGCTGCGGACATCGGACCCTAAGGGGATTCGAATCGCCGATATTTCCAAGATGGCTAAAGTTTCACAGGTTACGATCTATAATTATTTCGGAAGCAAGGAAGCTTTACTTCGAGAAGTGTTCAAGAACTACTTCGACAAGGTTATCCGTGATTTCGAGGAATATATGAATGAAGGACATTCGTTAAAGGAAAAGATCGAGCATATCATCTTTCTGGAGAAAGAATCCTATAAGGAATTCCCGCCTGGTCTTATTAAAGAACTATTGATCGAAGATCAAGAGCTATCCCGTTATATCGAAGAGCAATACAGAGAGAGATCGATCCCTTTAACCGTTCGGATTATTAAGGAGGGTAAAGACAGCGGCGAAATATCGGAGCACGTTTCTATAGAAAACGTCTTAGCCTTTATTCAATTGTATATGAATCAGTATGAAACCATACTGGAAATGGCACAGAAAAGCGGGGATATGGATAACTTCCTCGAAGGAATGGTCGATATGTTCTTTTATGGTGTTTGTGGGAAAAGGTAATTAATAGAAGGCTGTCCTTGGACATTAGCACCCCTTGGTCTCTCCAGTAGGAGGAACCAAGGGGTGTCGTCATTTGGTGAGGTCATTCCGCATCGATGAGCGGTTCGAATTTGGATTGAACTGGAGCGAGCAGGGAAAACTGCTTGGCAAGAAAAAGCGGCGTGTAAGGCATATCATTGCGAAGCCAGAAGACAATTATACCGATGAAGGCGGAGGAGCCGTACCAAATTGCAATATCTTTCGGAATGCTCACACCAGAAGCCGAAGAGGATGCGCCTCGTTTCTCGATTGTGCGGGTAATAAGATCAACGATCAAATTAAGAAGACGTTCGGTAAAGACCGATATACGTTTTGAAGCGAGCACCACCTTGTAAAAGTTTGAATTTTCCGCGATATGCTCAAGCATTTTAACCAATACGGACCAATCAATGTCTGAACGGGACTGATTCGATGGATCTTCCTTCAAGATAGCATGAATTTCATTTTCCATATCATCCGCCATCCTCTCCAGCATATCCGGAATATCCCGGTAATGAAGATAAAAGGTGACACGATTAATGGTGGCGCGCTCCGCAATACGATTTACGGTTATTTTCTCAAGATCAATCTCCTGCAGCAAATCAATAAATGCATCTCGAATCAATTGGCGCGTGCGAAGTACACGCGGATCCTTGCGTGGTGATGGTGTTGACATGGCGCTCATTTCCTTTCCCCATACCTCTGTACGACAATTGCAGCCTGTTCTGTAGATTATTTGCCGGATAGACGACAGATCCTGTTCATCCGTAAACTAATAGACATTTTTCGAAAAGCTGTTGCTTGTGAAATAGAAAAGAGATGAATTATAATTCTTTACAGCAAGTATAGTATACAACAAATTGTCTATTAGTTTCAATTAATTTGAAGGGATGGAGCATGATGAGTAAAAATTTAGTTTTTGACAGCAGTTCTATTAAGAAAGGACCTCTGTTGTTTGTCATGATTCTGGGAGCGTTCATCGCTGTTTTGAATCAGACCATTATGGGCGTCGCGCTGCCGGAGCTGATGGTCAGCTTTAACATTGCGGCGTCTACGGCTCAATGGCTGACAACCGGCTATATGCTGGTTAACGGGGTTCTTATTCCGATCACCGCATTTCTAATGCAGCGATTTACGACCCGTGAGCTTTTTCAGACTTCCATGTTGCTTTTTCTCGGCGGGACCATTGTTTCGGCAGTGGCGTCAAGCTTTGACGTTTTGCTAGCGGGCCGCTTGATTCAAGCAGCTGGCGCCGGTATTATTATGCCGCTGTTAATGAATGTCATCCTGACCATTTACCCTCCTGACAAACGGGGAGCTGCTATGGGTATGGTCGGTTTCGCCATTATTTTTGCCCCTGCTATCGGGCCTACAATCGCCGGTTATGTCATTGAGCATTATTCCTGGCGTATGATGTTTTATGGAATGATTCCGCTTGCCGTCATTGTTATTGGTGTCGCCTCTATTTATCTGAAAAATGTCGCTGAACGAATCTATCCTAAAATCGACATTTGGGGTGTCATTCTCTCGACAATCGGGTTTGGTACTCTTCTTTACGGCTTCAGCAGTGCTGGAAGCAAGGGCTGGTCAAGCGCGGAAGTCGTTGTATCTTTTGCAATAGGAGTTGTCTCCTTGACTTTGTTTATATGGCGGCAGCTGGCCTCCAAAAGCCCGCTTCTTGATCTCAGGGCGTTCAAATACAGCATGTTCTCCCTGACGACTGTTATTAATATTGCGGTTACGATGGTCATGTATGCAGATATGATGCTGCTTCCATTGTATTTGCAAAATGCGCGTGGATACACACCTCTGGAGTCCGGAATGCTTATGCTCCCTGGTGCGCTTCTGATGGGAATTATGATGCCGGTGACAGGAAGGCTCTTCGACCGGTTTGGAGCGAAGTGGCTGTCCATTATCGGTATGGCTATTACGATCGCAACCACAATCGGCTTCGTTAATCTGACCGATTCCACCAGCTATACGTATTTAGTCCTGATGTCCACAGGGCGACGCTTCGGAATGGCCATGTTTCTGATGCCAATCACAACGGCGGGCCTGAACCAACTGCCTGCAAGACTGAATGCGCATGGCACTGCTATTTCCAACACCATCAAGCAGGTGGCCGGTGCGATAGGTACCTCTTTGCTGATCACCGTTATGACGACCAGTACCAAGAGTCATCTTCAGGATACGATCGCCGCAGGCGGCTCAGGGACGAAGGAGCATATGATCATGGAGGCGTCTATTCAAGGTATTAATGATGCATATCTTGTTATTATTGGAATCGGAATTGTCGGTCTGCTGCTCTCATTCTTCATTAAACGTGCAGGGCAGGCAGAGGAAGAAGAATCCGAAATAACACTGATCGGAAAAAAGGTTAGGGAAGCATAGGAAGAGGATAGAATGAAACACGAGGGCCCTGGAGGATGGTCAGGTTCCTTAACCGTTAGAAGAATTTGTTAAGAAGAGCTTCTCCGCTTCATAAAGCTGGAGGAGCTCTTCTGTGTGCAGGGGAGCTTGTTTCCATGATAAGATGATAAAAGTTTAAGTGAAGAAGGTGGTTTACTTGAAGAAACTGCAAATGCAAGTACCGCTCCTGTGGTTCTTATCTCTTCCATTATTAGGCACATTATACTCCTTTTTGATAGTCCACGATCAGCTGGTCAAACTCATTCATTGGCGGTCGACAGCAGCCCAGCAGTTAAGAAAAAGGCTGAGGTTTCAACATGAAAATCGATCGTTTGCTGGCGATGACCGTTCTGCTGCTCAATCGTGGGCGAGTCAGTGCAAAAGAGCTGGCTGACCGCTTTGAAGTGTCAACGAAGACCATTTACCGGGATATGGAGACACTGAATCAAGCGGGAATCCCTATTGCTGCCTATCAAGGAACAGCGGGCGGGTTTGAAGTTATGGAGCAATACACTGATGAATCTTTAGCTCTGGCAAATCGAGCATTTCGTTAATATACTGATTCTGATTCTGCATCTGTCTATTCCTTTTTGTTGGTTGGTAGGACTTTCAACAATACAGGATTAGCAGATGTTTTTCCATTTTCAACCTTGGATTATTCCGTCAAGCACTGATTTCGGTATTGAGCCGTTATTTACAAACATCATTTCTTGATAACTACAAGTCACACAACTATATCCGTTTTTAAAATTTCCAGCAAGATGCAATTGTTGCTTGTCATCATCATAACCATAAACAAAAACGTTATAATAAAAATCCGATTCTTGATATCCATGCTGGATGCGCACAAGTATTTTTTATTGACCAAAAAAAAGGTAAAAACCGGACTTTATGCAATCTCTTATAAAATCAATTTTGGAAATGACAATTGATTCCACTGTGCTCCTACTCTTGAAAAGGTGAGCACTAATAGCAAATCATCTGCAGCCGATAAATTTAAGCGAAAATTTAGGCTATTAGACATCAGCTTGAGTTAAAATTAAAAAACTTATTACTTTCCAAATGAGAGAAATCCTGAAAGGTGAGAAAGGAGAAATATTATGAATATCCGTGTGTTCAGTATTATTCTTGTCTTAATCTATTGCTGCTCAGCATGCTCACATCCAAAATCTGAGGCGAAACAAATTTCAGTGGAAAAACAAAGTTATGTAAGATGGCACGAAAAAGAGAAAGAGTTAGAGGTTTATATACCAGTATCGAATTTAACAGATCACGATGTTTCATTTGAAGCATCTATTATTTTCCTGAATATTAAATTGCAAGAATCTGTAGGTCTTGAAGCGGATCAATTGAAAACAGATGACAGAAATAATAACTCCCCTTTTCATTTGATTGCTAATAACGAAACCGTTTTTAAACGAACCTATAAAACCCATAGTCCTCTTACAAAAGAAATGCTAGCAGAAGGGGTCGGAATAGAATTTGTGATTCAAAAACAAACCTACACCACTGCAATTAAATATAGTGAAGTTAAATGAAAAATTTAAACAAACTTATAATTGACATAATACGGAATAACTGATAAATTTTAGGAACAAACTTTAAAGGACATGACTTATGCAGTTCATGAGATTAATCGGTAATTGTGAGAATCTATGCTTGAATAAACGGGCCACCAGGTCATGAGAAGTTGGGGTGGCCAGTACGCTGAAATAAGGCTTGCAAAGCAGCGCGTCTCTATGTCAAAATCAATGTAGATTCGCTTTAAACCCTTGTGGTTTCTTGTGCGAACCTGGCAACGAGTGTGGAAGAGACCGCGAACCATTTCGCCGTGGGTGTGGCTCTCATCACTCGTTTTTTCTTTGTTTACTTGCCATAATGCATAAGCAAGCAGCGTTTCTGTGGCAAACAACAATTCCAAGTGTGCGAGCTGGTGTGCTTCGGATGTGGAATGACAAGATTCAAAGCCAAGCTCCTGCTTGGCCGATCGGAAAAATACTTCGATGCGCCAGCGTTTGCCGTAGACGGCAAGCGCTTGTTTGGGAACATCGTAGCGGTTGCTGATGATCAAATAGGCACCTTTGTACGTCGCAAGGGAATCTTCGCCGTCCTCCGCAGCCGCAGCCGTTTCCTCATCTTCTTTCAACCGAATGGCAACAACGGCAGCAATAGGAACGAGGCGCTGCTTCACGGTGGGCTGCCCTTTTCGTCCGGTCGTGGGATAGGGCAATTTCATATAGATATCGGCAAGCGAAATCGCTGTTAAACCGGTCGTACCTTTAACCATAAGCGATTTGTAGGCCTCTTTAATCAATTGGCGCGCGGAGACCGGGATGTAGCGTTCGCGTCGGCCTGGCTCGTTTACCTTCCGGTAAAGCGCGGTGTTGCGCTTGGCTTTGGTTACCCAGTCAAAGTTATGCGCCATGAGGAAGACAAAGAAATCCTTACACAAATACCAACGATCCATGGCAATCCATAAACGGCATGAAACGCTCTCCCGAAGCATAAGCAGCATTTGCTGAGCAAGATCTAGCTTGGAGAGACCGTGTTCGCCTTCATCGACTTTATGCCACATGCTGGAGTAAAGTGGGTATTCGAGACCATTTTGCAACACCGCCTGCAACACGACTAGATTCATACACCAGCTGTAGGCTTTCGTGGAGGAGTCCTTGAGCCAGCAAAGATAAGGCAAACACTTGGCGAAGGGATGGTTGCTGTGGGTATCGTCCAGATTGATCACGTCCCCTTCACGCAACCGCATGTCCTCGTCCTGCTGGAGACGCGCGACTCGTTTTTTTCCAAAGGTGCGCCATGCAAAGGATGTCGTAAATAATCGGCTCAGTGTGTATTGCGCCAATTTAAAAGGCTTAAACATCTCGCGAAGAACCGCATCCTTAGCCGCTAAGGCCGCCATTTGGGACACCGCCGTACAGCCCGAGGTGAGTCCGATCACATAGAGAAAACATAGCATCCATGCTGGTGCCCCGTTACGTTTTACGATGCCAGATTGCGATAAGAGAAACGAAAAATCAAAGTGGTCCCAGAGCGTACGTAAAATTGGCGCACCGGCGCATTCACTAAGCGAAAGCTTACGAAATCGGGGCTTTTCCAGGTTTGAATTCATTAAACATCACCCAATAAGTAGAAGATATACCTGGTTGAAAAGGTATTCTTCGCCATTATTGTGGCTCTATAAAAAAGTCAAGTGGTTTTCTAGAGAATGCGAGTAGTTTCTATGACATTTTTAATTTTCCATCAGATGGGATGAACTGCATAAGTCCTGTAAAGGAGTGAGCCAATGCGTTTTTTAGGAAATAATAATTCCAGAATGAGTAAGAAATTAATGGTAGCTGCAATTTCAACATCACTTCTTTTAGCATCATCTATTACCGTAGCAGGTGCAACACCTATTGAAAGCAATGCAGTCAGTAACCAATTTGATATTTCAAAATTGATCCCCAGCAGATTGGCTAAATCCGTAAATGATTACGCACAACTGAAAACAGCCGTTACATACGGGGTGCTGGAAACAGTCTTGCGTGTAATCGCAGACAAGGATAGCCAATGGGCTGATCTATTTAAAAATGGGAAACTTGATATTAAAAAAATTGTTCCCATCTTGGATATTGATGATAATCTGGCGGAAGTCATGTTAGTTTTTGATCTAGGGTATCTCATTGTAGATGCCAACAGCGGAAACCTAATTCAATATTCTTATGGTGCGGTTAATGACGCATCGCTTACGCAAAGTGATGCGGTCTATGTGGATGGTCTTGAACATTTCTCTTCCGCAAATGGGATCGTTAATGACGGAGAAGAAAAAGGAAAGAGAATAGACGAAGTTAAAGCTAAATTGAAGGAATTAGGGAAGCCTAAAAGGGATAAAGCCCTTAATAAGAAGTGGAATAAACTGGACAAACCCTCAGAAGATGCAATTCTTCAAGGCTATGGCGCTAACGAAGGCACTTCTAGAAATAACTACATCACGGATCCGGTTGTATGGCTTCAACATTATTACGGTTCACAGTACGGAGTTGTATTAAATAAGCAATATTCCTTAAACGTTCCTGAGATTGATCAGAACTCTAGTCTATACACAGAAACTAATGATTGTGCTTTGGTGGCAACGTTGGAAATCATGCAATATTATCAGGCCCCAGCAATAACCCAGACCCAAAAGAATACTGCTTATAATGCCATGAAAAATTCATCTTACTACTCTTCAAGTGGTGTGAATTTCAATAATAATAACAACATTTTTAAAGTTGCCGTCGACGCTGTTGGAAGTCCGTGGAATGTACAAAATTCTTCTGATGACGATGAAGCAACGGTAGTGCAGGATCCATTTAATCTAATATACACTAAGTTACAAACTTATGGTCCCGGATATTTAAGTCTGAATCAAAGTCCGTATCTAAACCATACAGTAACGATTAAGGGGGCACTGAATTATTCTGTTTACTGGTGGTCTCCTCAGGGCGCATATTATTCCTATCTTGAGTCGTTTGCAAAAATTAATGATCATTGGACTGTAACATCAACTGATGCCTATCTAAGTCTTGCAGGTTGGGGTCAATCCACTTGGTATTACACATTTGTTAAAGTGAATTAGTGCATAAAATAAATGGAATGCTGGAGCGGTGAAGCTCAGCATTCCATTTTTTGATTTCATTTCCTATTAATGGTGGATTTGCCAAACTGGCAAGAGATTCATTTACGACCTCGTTGACGACGCGCATCAGGGTTTTGAGTCGATCTTTATGCGATACATCATCTGGGATTTGCAGATCATTAAGTGATATCAACGTTTACACCATTTGTTTGTAAATGTTCGACTAACGACTCCAATTCATCCACCTCAAACACCAGCAACTCAAACGGCTTGGCTATCTCTTTATCCTCACCAATTGATTTTATTAAATAAATTTCCAAGCCTGAAGCTATTGAAATCGACGCTACTCTACAACCCGGCTCAATAGCAGACATCAACGTTAACCCGAAATGATCGCTATACCACTTGGCCGACTAGTATGGATCTCTAACTGGCAAAAAACACGAGAGAAAAGAGGAGTAATGTTGGAAAACATTATATAGTAGGTGAATGAAAAGTAACCCAGATGATAAAGCCGCTTTAATGAATATCAGCCTTCAATTTAAACCTGGGATTTCGTTACGGTCATAGGAAGCAACGGAGCGGGTAAGTCGACTTTGATGAACGCTATATCCGGTGTCATGAAGCCAGACCTCGGTGAGGTGCGAATTGAAGGCAATGCCATTGGGCACCTCCGGAATTTCAGAGAAGCCGCTTTATTGGAAGAGTGTTTCAAGATCCAATGGCGGGTACAGCTCCTCGGATGACGATCGAAGAGAATCTCGCTGGAGCAGGCGATTAGGCTTGGAAATAGGTTGATCATGATGGATAAAGGACGCATCATACTGGATATTCCTCAGGAGCGGAAAAGCAGCCTGACGGTCTCGCAGCTGCTTGCTGAATTCGAACGGATTAGCGGTCATCAATTGTCAGATGACCGGATCGTGCTTGGCTAGAGGAAAGGGTACCTTAATCAGGTGCCCTTTATTTTGTCTATAGAGAGTGACGACCCTGCAAGTATCCTCAATAAAACAGCTTACGATGAAGCAGATCGAGCGCATGTTCGATTTCCTTTAACTCTTCCTCGGAAACATGTTCGATTCGTTTGATAAATCGGGCTTCAACACGTTGAAAAACCTCGTTCATCATCGCCTCCCCTTTCACGGAAAGCCGAAAATATTGCTTGCGCCGGTCTTGATCATCGGCAACCTTTTCGCATAACTCTTTGTCAGTTAATTTTCGCAGCTCACGGCTCGTGTTCGGCATGGACATATACATACAGTCACTGATCTCACTAAGCGTAACAGGCTGACTGAATGCAAGATATTCAAGAATCTTATATTGAACAGGCGTAATCGTCTCGGATTTCAAATCTCTAGTCATCTTATTCGTTATTTGATGAACGGCGGCTGTGAAGGCCACAAATTTCTGGAATACTGCTTTCTTGTTCACAAGATCACCTCTACTGACACGATAACAAAATTGTTATCATAAAACAATTATCATTTGACAAGTAAAAGTGAAGGTGTTACCCTTTACTTATCAAATGACAAGTAAAAGGGGCTTTTGAAATGAAGTTGTTGATTATTTATACCCATCCGAATCATCGGAGCTTAAGTTATGCTTTTTTGCAGGAAGTCTTGCTGGGCAGTAAGGAGAATGCTGCTATTGAAGAGATAAAGGTATTGGATTTATATGAGGAAGGCTTCAACCCGATCTTGGTCTTTAATGAAACCAAGCGCAGGAGAGATATGCATGCCGATCCGGCTCTCGCTCGATACAGGGAGCAGCTAATTTGGGCCGACAAAATTGTATTCGTATATCCGATTTGGTGGGGACGTCCTCCAGCTATGCTTATGGGATATATAGATCAGATGTTTGCTTCGGGATTTGCATATAAGGATACGGGCGGAATGCTGCCAGAGGGTCTTTTGAAGGGAAAGTCAGTGATTTGTATTTCTACGATGAAGGGTCCGGCTCTTTATCCGTTATTTTGGCTGTATAACGCCCACAAAACATTAATGCGCAAAGCGTTGTTTAATTACGTAGGCATCAAGAAAGTGAAATTCTTTGAGTTTGGCAGTATGGAGAGTCCGCGGGGCAGGCAGAAGGATAAACTAAATAAGATCTATCGCTATTTTAGAGCGGTAGAACGTTAAGTAAGCAGCAAAATCAGAAAAAGGCCGCCGCGCATGTGATATGCGGAAGCCTGTTCTGTGAATCCCAGTGTGCTCGGGTGCCGAGTACACTTCTACGCTCTTTGTTCATACAGCTGAACGATTTCGATGATCGTGTTGACAGCTTGCACCATATTATCTGCCGAAACATACTCGAATCGGCCGTGGTAATTTTCCCCGCCTGTAAATATATTTGGTGTCGGCAGCCCCATGTAGGACAGCTGAGAGCCGTCCGTACCGCCGCGAATCGGTTGAATAATCGGCCTAATGCCAAGGTTCTCCAGCGCTTGTCTGGCGATGTCCACGATCTCTTTGACAGGCTCGATCTTTTCCTTCATGTTGAAGTATTGGTCTTTGATTTCGAGCTCAATCCGCTTCTCTCCGTACTTGCCCTGCAATTCCTCTACGATGGCAGTCAGCTGAGATTTTCTCTCATTAAACCGATTACGGTCGTGATCGCGGATCAAATAACGAAGCTCTGTTTGCTCGACATCGCCATGAATGGAGATGAGGTGGTAAAAGCCTTCGTAGCCCTCGGTCCGCTCAGGCGTTTCATCAGCCGGCAGCCTCCCGTGCAGCTCCATGGCGATTTTGGCGGAGTTGACCATTTTACCTTTGGCTGTGCCAGGGTGAACGTTTTTGCCCTTGCACGTAATGAGGGCGGCCGCTGCATTAAAGCTCTCATACTGAAGCTCGCCGAGGGGACCGCCGTCCATGGTATAAGCATAAACAGCATCGAATGCGGCCACATCGAACTTATGCGGACCTCTGCCGATTTCCTCATCCGGGGTGAAGGCCACTCGCACTTTGCCGTGCTTCAGTTCTGGATTGCGTATAAGATGGGCCATGGCAGTCATAATCTCGGTAATACCGGCTTTATCGTCGGCGCCAAGCAAAGTGGTACCGTCAGTCGTAATCA
This sequence comes from uncultured Paenibacillaceae bacterium, assembly GCA_963793665.1. Taxonomy (GTDB): domain Bacteria; phylum Bacillota; class Bacilli; order Paenibacillales; family Paenibacillaceae; genus Paenibacillus_Z. The sequence goes on along the minus strand of CAWCBD010000001.1, from coordinate 17,980 downwards.
ACGTATGCCCTTTATAGCCCGCCAGCTCCGGAAAATCATTCGGTGACAGGACGATATGAAGCGCCTCATTCAAGACGATGTCTTGCCCGTCATATTGTTCTATGATTTGGGGCTTTACACCAGCGCCGGTAAAATCGGTGGCTGTATCCATATGGGCAAGAAAACCGATCGTTGGGATTTCTTTGTCCGTATTGGCCGGAAGGGTAGCCATTACATAGCCATTCGAATCCATCGTAATGTCTTGCATGCCGATAGCTTTCAGCTCCTCCACAAGCATACGGGCCAGCACTAGCTGTCCTGGTGTTGAGGGGCAGCTGGCGCTGCTGTCATCGGACTGAGTTTCAACCTTCGCGTACGAGATGAACCGGTTAATAATCTCCATTTTCATAGCTATATCTCAGCTCCAATACAATTGGTTATACAGCAAAGTATAATACAAAAGCGCCGGCATCCCAAATAATCCCGGTTACAAGGAAATTTCGCTTCGACCTCCTCACATGTCAGATTTACTGGCATACGATGTAGGAAAGTTGAAGGTAGGTGATGTTAAATGACATTTACACTTACAAGCTGGATGATCTACACGCTGTGGGCCATATTTGGACTCATGATCATTGATTTTCTTATTGGATTTATCCGATCATTTTGGGCAGGTTCTTTCGATACCACTTTTTTAGGCTATTTGAAGGATATCCTCTACTATGTCTTTCCGTTGAACATTATTATAACCTTGATTCCAATCGACCCTACGCACTGGACGCTTGTGGCCGTATATTTCGTTGGCGGAATTAGCGTCATTCTCAAGTACGCAATGGACATTAAACGAAAATTTCACAAACAAGCTTAAGGCCTTCCTTCAAGAAGGCTTCTTATTCAAATATCCAGAAAGTATAAAATTTCGTTATCCTTTGCTGATATTTCTCCGGAATGAAACGCACAGCGCTGTTAAAGGACGGCGCCAGCCGTTTCACCTTGTCGAAAGAGACTTTTTCATAGACTGATACGACCCGCGGAGCAGCTAAATTCGGCTCCAACTATCTTTATAATTTTGGGATAAATATGGAGTGCATGTATTGAACCAAACCCGCTTAGTGGCGGGTTTTTTTGTATCCCTTTCACTAATGGTCTAGTAAAATCCGAACCATTTATTAGCTAATAAGCCGGGCAAAATAAGTAGGTGCTGCAGCATGAATACTAGGCAACACTTGGGTTGTTTCCTCATAGAATAGATCAATCAACTATAAAGGAAGTGAAGCCATGAGGAGCTATAATTGGATCAAGTGGAGAAGAATGATCCTCTGGCTTGTACCCTTCGTCATCATCGGCTGGTGGTTAGGAACGGGAGGCCCTACGTCTTGGGCGATCGCGATGAGTATTCTCAGTATTTTACTGCAGCTGCTCTTTGCCGTCCTGTTTATAATCATTCAGTTCGCAGCCCTCTTCTGGTTCCTGGCCCGGGGACGGACGTACTGGATTCTGCCTGGCGAGACCGGCTCCACCTGGGACGATTATCGGGGGAACCCGGAAATCGTTGAGAATGCCAAGCGGATCGTTACTCTGCTTAAGGGCGTCAAAGAGTTCAAGGAAATGGGCGGTGAGGTAATCCGGGGACTGCTGCTCTGCGGGCCTCCCGGTACCGGTAAATCCTACCTGGCCCAAGTTATTGCCAATGAAGCACAGGTCCCCTTCGCTTACGCCTCGGCCCCCAGCTTTCAAAACATGTTCTTCGGTGTCGGCAACCTGAAGGTGATGGGACTATACAAGAAGGCCCGGAAGCTTGCCGGCATGTATGGCGCCTGTATCATCTTCATCGATGAGATCGATGCCATCGGCATGAAACGCCAGGGAGGCAGTGGAGGAGGAGGAATGCTCGGTATGGGCGGCGGCTCTGGACTGCTCAACGAGCTGCTCTTGCAGATGGATCCTCCGAACATTGATAACTCCCGAATAGCCAAGATGCTCCGTTCGATAGGGCTTCGGCGCAAGCAGGCGGAGCGGAAGGCGGTGCTGACAATTGCAGCAACCAACTTGCCTGACGTACTAGACTCTGCGCTGCTCCGGCCTGGCCGCTTCGATCGGCAGCTCTGGGTAGATACCCCCGACTATGATGGCCGGGTGGACATCTTTGGCTACTACCTCCAGAAGGTGAAGTGTGACCCTACTCTAACCCCGGAGAAGGCGGCGCTGGACACAATCGGTTACAGTCCTGCGCAGATCAAGCATATCGTGAACGAATCGGTCGTGATCGCTCATCAGCGGGACGCTCAGGTTGCCGGCTATGAGGACTTCCGGGTCGCCATGGAAACCTATGAGTGGGGTCTCAAACAGCCGCTCCGCTCGATGAACGAGGACGAGAAGCGGAACGTCGCTTATCATGAGGCCGGGCATGCGGTGGCTCAGTACCTGCTAAAGCCCCACGAACGGATCTGGAAAGTTACGATTATCCGCCGGGGCGGAGCGCTCGGTCTGGCTGCCACGAAGCCGACGCATGAGCGGTATAACCGGAGCGACAGCGAAATTCTGGCGCAGATCCAAGTTAGTCTGGCAGCCCGGGCAGTGGAAGAAGAGTTTCTGGGGAAGAAATTTAACGGTGTCACCTCCGACTTGCAGCACGCAACACAGCTTGCCGGGGCCTATCTTGGTATGGTCGGTATGGGCGATGAGCTGTTCAGTTGGCTGGAGGTGGGATCAAGGGCCGAAGCCCTCCGCGCACTCCGGCCGCAGATTAACAAGCTGCTGAAGGACCAGATGCACCAAGTGAAGAATCTTGTGCGGGAACAAGCGGACTTCGTCCATGCCATTGCGGGGGAGCTGCTGAAGCGGGGTGATCTTACCGGCGAGGAGATTGAGCTCATCTTTGTAGAGCTGTATGGCCATACTCGGCCAGAACCGCCTGAGGTTAAATACCAGACGATGTCCCAGTCGAATCCGCCTGGGCAGCTGCCGGAGCAGGACCATACAGAGCAGGACCGCACAGAGCCCCCTTCTTGGGAAGAAAAATGACGCTTATCCCTAATCGCAGCAGAAGGGGGAATAGTCATAGTTCGTGCAGCTAATGGTATTCCTTAAATGAAGGCCACCCTAGAAATCGGAGGGTGGCCTAAGTTTCGTCCTAGCACCGGAAAAAAGCTAAAAGCCGGCTCCCTATAGGAAAGGGCTCCGGCTCCAGTTAAAGACTTTCTTGCTATTCCTCCGATTGTCCGCTTAGATGATTAAGAAATTGCACGGCCCGCGAGGTTTTTGGGTTATTAAGCACCTCTTGCGGGGGACCTTGCTCGATAATATGCCAATCGGGTGCTGTGAGGGGGAAGCTGCTATTTATGTTAATATTCTCATTCTGTATCCATATTATCAGGAGGAGTTAAAACGGATAATTGTCAATAGGAGATGACTATGACAGAATATAAGCATTATAGTATTAGAGTTAACGATAACGAGTGGAGGAAATAAAATGATGGATTTACCAAATTGCCCAAAATGCCATTCAGAGTACACGTACGAAGATGGAAGTTTACTGATGTGTCCGGAATGCAGTCATGAGTGGTCTTTAGAATCAGAAACCGATATTGCTGGAGATAAACAGATCAAAGATTCAAACGGGAATGTTCTCAGCGATGGTGATACGGTAACGGTAATCAAAGATCTTAAAGTTAAAGGAAGTTCATTAGTCGTCAAAATAGGCACAAAAGTAAAAAATATACGTTTGGTTGATGGTGATCATGATATTGATTGTAAGATTGATGGCTTTGGAGCGATGAAGTTGAAATCTGAATTTGTTAAAAAGGTATAGGGAATAGAAGATGCAGAATGTAGTGAAAAATGAAAAACTGCAAATGATGATCATTGCCTTAGCTACGGCTATTGGCGCAGAATTCAAGATTAATCCGTTTAGCAATGATTTTTTTCGTATTGGTCTTGGCGTCAGCATCTTTTTGTTTTTCTTATTGCTCATGCCGCATCTGCCCTATGTGAAAACAGGAATCCTTACGGGAATGCTGAGCGTTATTTTTCAATCCGGCGAATGGATTACCCAAATGAATTCGTTCACTGTCATGGAGAGCCTGCGGCACAATGCAGGCAGCGGGCTTATATTATGTTGTTTTTGCATATGGACTGAGCAAAATTCAACAGAGGATGAACAGGCTTCAACCCCTTCTGCTAGGCGGCTTCGTGGCCGTGATCGATTTTGTTTCTAACGAGTCGGAGCTCTTCCTGCGCGGGGTACTCAGCGGGACGTATGTCTTTCATTTTCAAGACTGGTTATTGTTAATGTTCATCGCAGTTGTGCGGAGTTATTTTATAATCGGGCTGTATAACAGTATCGCGATCAATCAGATGCGGTCCCTTCATGCTGAGCAGGAAAAACGGATGGAGCAGATGTTAAACATCCACTCCGGTTTATATGGAGAAGCCTTTTATTTGAATAAGGCGATGGATACTATTGAACGTATTACTGCGGAAAGCTTTGATCTTTATCGGAAACTAAAGGCAGACAACCTGAAGGGCTACAGTCTGCGGACACTAGGAATCGCCCAACAAATCCACGAAGTAAAGAAAGATTCTCAACGCATTTTGGCGGGATTATTAAAATTATTCGATAGTGAAATTGTTGTCAGCATGGGGCTGTCAGAGATTCTGCATTTCGTCGTAAAAGGAAATCAGGAATACAGCGAAATGCTGAAGAAAACGATTATTATTGAAACAAAACAGGATTTTGACTGCAGGTTCTCCCAGTATGTCCCTGCTACTCACGATCATAAATAACCTAGTTGCAAATGCTGTAGAAGCGATTGAGGATAAGGGAACGATTCTGATTCAGGCTGCTCAACAGGAAGAGGAAGTTGTTATTACGGTGACCGACTCCGGCAAAGGGATTCCTGATCAGAAGAAGGATGTTATTTTTGAACCGGGTTATACGACAAAATTCAATGAAGAGGGAATAGCAGCAACAGGTATTGGTCTTTCCCACGTATCCGACATTGTTCATTCGTTTGGGGGCAAAATCAACGTGTTCTCCAGAGAGGAAGCAAGCGGTACCCGGTTTGTCGTTCGTCTCCCCAAAAATAGTTTACAAAGTGAGGTGTGAGCAGGGTGGCACTTTCAATCGTTATCGTCGATGATGATGTAGTCAGCAGACGCATGCTGCAGGATATTATTGATGAATGCGGCGTCGGAGAGGTGATAGGTATGGCGGAAGGCGGGATTGAGGGGACCCGAATGATCCTCAAATCGAAGCCGGATGTCGTGCTGATTGATCTATTGATGCCCGACCAGGATGGCATTGAGACGATCATACAATTAAAAGACCATGGATTTAATGGAAAATTTATTATGATATCGCAGATTGAAAATAAAGATATGGTCGGAGAGGCCTATCAAAATGGAATCGAGTTTTTTATTCATAAGCCGATTAACCGGGTGGAAGTCGAGCATGTACTGAACAAAGTAAATGACCAGTGGAAATACGAGCGTTATGTCTCAGAAATCAAGCAATCGTTAGCAAAATTGAATATTGTGGAATCATCATCGGTCCGTAAAGAGAGAAAAGTTCGTGATGTCGTGAAGCCTATTCTAATGGATCTGGGGATTATTGGCGAGAGCGGCAGCAAAGATATCATTGCCTTAATGGAGGTTGCGATCGAGCATCGGCAGGATGCCAGCTTCCCGCCTTTAAAAGAATTATATGATTCTGTCGCTCAAACCTATAAACAAAACAGCAAAGATATTGAGAAAGAGAGTAAAGCAATCGAACAGCGGATTCGAAGAACCATCATGGCAGCTTTAAATAATATGGCTTCCATTGGCTTAACCGATTATAGCAACCCTAAGTTCGAATATTATGCACCGCTCTACTTTGACTTTCAAGATGTTCGTTTGAAAATGAAGGTCATGGATGATGATGAACAATCTCCTGAAAAAGGAAAAGTGAACATCAAGAAGTTTTTGAAAATCTTCTATATGGAAGCACTGGAGAAGTTAAAAGAAGATTAAGGATCCAAACTTTCAATCTGGAAAACAACCAGATAGGGAGGCTTGGATTCTTTTTTTGTTCCACCATTGTTATGTATTCTAACATGAAATAGATGGTAAATCAGGATGTAACCGGATACAAATGCGAATATCGAATTTTAATACGCTGCATGTAAACTTTATTTTCATTCGATGTAATTATTTTTGTAGGATCATGTAGGTTGCTGTAGGGTGGCAGGTAGTATTGAAAGTAAGAAGGGACCCGAGTCATTCGGTCCAAATTCAGCAAAGGAAAAGGGGTACTTATATGAAAAAAGCAGGATCATTCGTATTGGCAGCTGTTATCGCTTTAACACTTAGTGCTTGTGGAAATAGCTCAGACCCGGCAAACAAGTCTGCGGAGGCCGCGAAGCCTGATCAAACGACAGCGGCAGTAACGAAATACAAATTTGGTACCGATGCGACGTATCCTCCATTCGAGTTTCAAAAAGACGGCAAGTACGTGGGGATAGATATTGATTTAATCAACGCGATTGCCAAAGAAGAGGGGTTCGAGGTTGAATTGCAGCCGATGAACTTTAAAGGAATTATACCCGCTATCACAGCAAAGCAATTGGATGGCGCTATAGCTGGCATCAGTATTACGGACGAACGCAAACAGGTTGTTGACCTTTCCGATCCGTATTACCAAGCGGGACTTTCGCTTATCGTGCGGGAAGATAATACGACGATTAAAACACCTGAGGACTTGAAGGGAAAAGTCATTGCTATTAAAAAAGGAACTTCAGGAGCTAAGCTTGCCGACGAATACGGTAAAAAATATGGTGCGGAAGTTAAATATTTTGATGATAGCCCGTCCATGTATCAGGAAGTCGTAAACAAGAACGCAGATGTAACGTTAGAAGACTTTCCGGTTATCTCCTACAAGATTGCCGTGGATCCAGGTTCCAAGCTGAAAATCGTCGGAGATCGTTTGAACGGTGATTACTATGGCATCGCAGTCTATAAAGGCAATGAGGAATTGATGAACAAAATCAATGATGGCATCAAAAAGCTGAAAGAAAATGGGAAATACGATGAAATTGTTAATTCTTATATGGGAAGTTCCGCAAAATAGATAGGACCAGCGCTAACCTTTTGCCACTGCTTTCTTTTGTCAGAGGCGTAAAGGTTAGCTCAGGTTATGATTCCTGTGAAAAGAAGGGATTGGGGATCCGATGACGTTCTCGTTCCAAGCTATTATAGATGCACTGCCCATGCTGCTGCAGGGCTCCTTAATTACGCTCAAAATTGTTGTTATCTCTTTACCGATTGCTTTCGTTATCGGTTTAATCACCGGCTTGATGAGTGTCTCTTCCAAAAAATTCATCCGGTCCGCGGCTACCCTATATGTTGACATTATTCGTGGAACCCCTCTGTTAGTGCAGGTTTTCTTTGAATATTTTGGTTTGCCGGCCTTTTTAGGCATCCGAATACCGGCAGAGACCGCGGGTATCATTGCAATCAGTTTAAATGCAGGCGCGTATATATCGGAGATTTTCCGCGGCGGCATTATCTCGATTAACAAGGGCCAGATGGAAGCGGCGCGCTCCTTGGGCTTAAGCAAATGGCTGACGATGCGCTGGTCATTCTGCCGCAAGCTATTCGGCGGATGGTACCCGCTTTTGTTAACCAATTCATTGTAAGTATTAAGGATACTTCCTTGTTGTCCGTCATTGGAATTAATGAATTGACACAGCGCGGGGAAATTATTATTTCTACGAATTATCGTGCTTTTGAGATATGGTCAGTCGTAGGGGTTTTCTACTTTATTATCATCTATGCCTTATCCCGCCTATCCCGTGCACTTGAGAGGAGGTATGCTTCCCAATGATCGTCGTACAAAACCTGAAAAAGAAATTTGGTTCGAACGAAGTGCTGAAGGATATGTCTACAACGGTCCGCGAGAAGGAAGTCGTTTGCATTATTGGACCCTCTGGATCAGGGAAAAGCACCTTCCTGCGATGCCTGAATCTTCTTGAGGAAGTGACGTCCGGAACAGTGGTAATCGGCGATGTAGAAGTAACTTCACCCCGCACAAATATCGATAAACTGCGCGAAAATGTAGGAATGGTTTTCCAGCTCTTTAACTTATTTCCTCACCTGACCGTGCTTGAGAATATTATGCTTGCCCCGAAACATATTAAAAAGCTGGATAAGCAGCAAAACGAGAAAATAGCGATGGGATTGTTGACCAAAGTAGGCTTGGCTGAGAAAAGGGATGCCTACCCTGAGCGCCTCTCTGGCGGTCAACAGCAGCGTGTAGCAATTGCCCGTGCGCTTGCCATGAATCCGCGTGTGATGCTATTCGATGAACCGACTTCGGCGCTGGACCCCGAGATGGTCGGCGAAGTTCTGCAGGTCATGAAGGATTTAGCCCATGAGGGGATCACGATGGTTGTCGTTACGCATGAAATGGGTTTCGCTCGCGAAGTGGCAGACCGGGTGGTCTTTATGGATGGAGGGTATATCGTCGAAGAAGGGACACCTTCCCAACTATTCGATACACCTAAACATGAACGAACCCGTGCCTTCCTTAGCAAGGTCCTTTAGTTTCGCATTGGTTTTAACCTGCCTCTACCGACGTCCGCTCAACATAGAGCGGTCGGCAGTAGAGGTATTTTGTACTTTGTGTCGAATGTTGTCAACGTGAAACATTTACATTGATGGAGGTCGACATGATTAAACCGCTTGCTTCCGGAATCCCAGCTTATACCTTATTCACAATGAAAGCGAACCGCTCACAGCGCAGATTCGCCTTCATTGTCGGCGCGGTCGTCGCGATAATCTCGCTGCTGACGGCTCCGCTGGCGAATTTGCGGCTGCCGATGAGTGCATCTTATCAGCCCGCTCTGCTCTCCACCGTCATCTGCTTCGAGCTGATTACGGTGTTCGTGTTATACAGCCAGTTCCGGGTCAGCCGTGCCCCATCCATTCTTGTGCTGGCGGCGGGCTATCTGTACTCAGCCCTTATGACTCTCGTATACATGCTCACCTTCCCAGGTATCGTCTCGCGATGGGGATTGTTCCATGCGGGACATCAGACTGCTGAATATCTGTATGCGCTCTGGCATGCGGGATTTCCCATTGCGATGCTGCTGCACATGGCTGTGGAGAAAAAGGATAAGCAGGTGCAGCTAAGTGTACGTCAGATGCGGACTCTCACAGCGGCAGTGTTCGGGACGGTCATTCTGCTTGTCTGTCTGTTCACCAACATCACGACAGCCTATGAGCGCAGGCTCCCCATTGTCATGGACAAGGGGCACATAACTCCCCTCTTCCTATTCGGATTCTGCTTGCCAATTCTGCTGCTTAGCCTTGCAGCTTTGATCGGTTATTATCGCATGACACGTGGCAGTACCGTGACCGCTTCCTGGCTTTGTGTCGCGCTCCTTGCCACGATGCTCGATGTCGGGATCGTGATGTGCGGCGGCGGACGATTCAGCCTGGGCTGGTACATGTCTAAGCTTGATACGTTCATCTTCGCCAATATCGTGCTTGCGGGGATGATTTATGAGTTCACCAAGATGTACGTAAAGTTGACCGAGCTGTACGGTCAAGTTACCGAGAGTGAAGGCAAATACAAGTCGCTGTTTACCCAAAGTCGTCTTGCAGAGCAGAAGATCGCCAAGCAGAACAACATTATCGAGCGAATGCTCGAATCCAGCCATGAAGCCATTGTGATGTGCGATAGCGAAGGGAAGGCGGTACTTGCCAATGGACGGTTTGAACAGCTGTTCGGTCGGCAGCTCCCCATCGGCTCATCGCTGTCTGCCTATTGTGAGGGGATGAAAGTGCCGTATGGCACGCTATCGGAACGGATTAATGCGTACTTCAAGCAGCGGCCGCATCAGCCCTTCAGAGAGCGGGTCTCCCTTGACTTGGCAGAAGGGGAAACCAGGCATTACGAGTGCTTCGCCAGTCCAATCGCGAGTGAGGATGGCGATATGCTCCATGGGCATCTATTCACCTTCGGTGATCGTACGGACGAGGAACGGAAAGCGAACTATGACGAGCTGACAGGACTGCCAAACCGCAGGTACACCCATGAGAGGATCCAGCTGGTACTGGATCGGGCGCAGCAAACGGGTACAGCCTGCTCCATCTTCTTCATGGATTTGGACGGGTTCAAGAAGGTGAACGATACGCTGGGTCATGAGATGGGCGACCGTCTGCTGCAGGAGGTAGCGGTCATCTTGAGGGGCTGTGTCGGCAACCAAGGTATCAGCGCCAGATGGGCCGGCGATGAATTCGTCGTGCTGATCGAGAATGCGGATGACAGCACGGAATTAGAGGACACAGCACGTGCGATTATCCGTACGATCCGGCAGCTGGACGTCATCGATGGACGACGGGTATCCGTGTCAGCGAGCATTGGGATTGCTGTCTATCCGGAGGATGGAACGGAGGGAACGGTGCTCCTGCAGCGTGCCGATCAGGCCATGTATGAAGCGAAGGCAAGAGGGAAGAACAACTACTGCTTCTCCTCGGGGACACATGAATCATGGATTGTCTAATGCGGTCAGAAAAGGACCATATGTAACGCGCTGCACAGAAAAAGACCTAGCGGTGATCTTCCGCTAGGTCCTTTTCTTGACATCACGCCTTATTTTTGGCTGAAATCGTAATAGAACTTCGGCCGTTCCCCGAGAAGGACCTTGTAGATGTCGTAGTTCGTCTGCATGGCGCCGGACAGGAAGGACTTATACGGACGGTCCGTGACGTTGAGGACGCCCGAATTATAGCGTTCCGCCCATTCGCCGGTTCCCTGCCAATATCGGCCGAGAGGGGCTTGATCCACATAATTAAACCAATGGGCACCCACGACATAGCCGAGACTCACGGTACCCTCCACGTAATTGCGGTAGCGCATGCCTCTCTGGAACTGGTTCACGGCCGCATTGGGCAGAAGAGGCTGCAGCCCCTGCTCCGCCGTGCCGTAGCCGAATTCGCTTAACAGAATCGGTCTGCCGCCCGATTTCGTATAGACTTCATTCAGCAGATCGGCCTCGATTTTATAGGAGTAATAGTTAATGCTGATCACGTCGGAATATTTTCCTTCGATTTCCGCCAGCACGTCGCGGAACTTCGCATTGTGGAAGGAGGTCGTGATCCAGCGATCCCCGAGCAGCAGGTGGTTCGGATCGTATTTATGGTACAGCCGCGAAACCGTTCCATAGAACGTATCGAGGTAATACCGGAAAAACATATCCATATCCGCCCAGGACTGCGACGTTTTCACCGGAAGCTCCGCTTCAAGCAGATCGTTAAAGGAGGTAAAGCTTGTGCCCCAGTTCCGGTTGAACATATCGATGGTCTGGTATTTATCCTTCATCATTTTGACCAGACGGCCTTTAATGGCGGCGGAGCTGGCCTTCAGCTTCGGCACGTTGGAATAAAATTTGTGAAAATCGTATTCGTTGCCGATGAAATAGCCAATCAGCATCGGGTCGTTCTTGTTCGGCGGCAGCGCTTTTGCAAACGCCTCATCCATCTTGGCCTCGGCGTCAGGCGCGAAAATATCGAAGATCGAAATCCCGTCCAGCTTCGCTGATTCTATGTCCAGCGGAAGCATTCGCGTGTAAGGGAACTGATTCACATTGCCGAATTTCTCGGGCGAATAGCCCCCCGCGCTGTTAAAGCCCCATTTCTTCAGCCGCCCGACCGCTTCCGTATAGAAGGAGCTCTCCGTCGGAAACGTCCCCGTTTTCCTGTATTTATTCGCCATATAGAACGAGAAACTGCTGTGATCGGCCGAGATGAAAGCCGGCTGGTACGTTCCCTCGTAGGGAGGGAGCGATTCAAACTGCTGCTCTCGGCCCTTGACCATCGTATAGGTTTCATGGGGGGTGATTCCGTTCATGCCCAGGCTGAAGAAAATGTCGCCGCTTGGCGTCTTCATCACCTTCCGCCCGTTGAGCTGCTCAATCGCGAAGTAGCCGGTGCCTTTCAGGCCGTATTTGGCCGCGCTGCCCGCCAGTCCCCCGTAACGGTCCAGATCCGTCGGCGGCTTGAGGCTGCCGTAATAGGAAGCATCAGCCTGGGCATCCGCTTCGAGCTCCTGCTCGCTCGTCACCTTCTCCGGAAAATCCGCGGCAACTATCTGACCGAACCTGTCGACCAAAATATCGCTGCTCCCGTTTAGCTTGGTTTTGAGGATGGGACTCGGTTCCAGGCCGTCTTTCACGGCATAGGTTTCGATCACGCTATACCCCGTAAGCTGGAACGGCCCGGTGTAGAGCTGAAACGCAGGGGCGTTGTCCTTGCGGTAATAGATTCGGGCCCCTTGGGTCGCCGAAGACAGCTCGACCTGAAGCGATTCGGCGTTTCGGGTCGACTTGACGTCGACGGAAGCGGTGCTTCGATTGATCGATACTCTGGAAAGCTGCGGCGACCAGGATTTGGCGGCTCCGAGCTGCTCGATTTTCAAATAGCGCATCCCTGCCGGCAGCGAAGAAGCTTCATAGGCGTACTGCTGCCAATCGCCTGAAGGATAGCCGACCGGATAGGTTTTGACCGGTATTTCCTGATACGTTTTTCCGTCCGCCGAGGCGAACATCTTGCTCTTTTCCAGCTCAATTCCGGTAAAAAAGTAGCTGTAAAAGAGCACAGAAACGATATCGTATTCCATATGGTAAACAATGCTTCCCGGCGCCGTCGACGTTCGCGCCATCCGTTTCGCATCGTTGCCGAAGTAAGCGGGATGGTCCGTAGCGATGTACATATTCGTGCGGCTCGTCATCAGTTTGAAGCTTTCGAGCGGATCGTAAAGGCCTACGGACGGCCCCGGCGGCGATACGGACCCGACCTCATACTCGTAAACGGAAACGCCGCTGACTTCCGTTATATCGGAAGAGGGATGGTATACCGCGCACGTCTTCAACTGAAGCCCTCCTAGTACCGGAATGGGCGAAGTATACGGCTTGCGGGTGGACGATGTCCGGGGATCGCTGCCATCCGTCGTGTAGTAGATGGTCGCGCCTGGTTTGGCGGCGCTCAGTATCGCCATGCTTCCGTACGGAACGCTTCCCGAAGGAAGGCCTGACGTAACGTCGCCCGCCGGAACCGCGGGCGGCATGACCGGTGTAGGTATAGCCTCCCCAGTGGCCGGGGGAGCTGCGGGTGCCGGCGCCATCGGCACGGGCGCCACGGCGGCCGGTGGTGCAACAGGTGCCGGCGCCAACGGTACGGGCGCCACGGCGGCCGGGGGTGCTGCGGGTGCCGGCGCCAACGGCGCGGGTGCCACGGGGCCGGGGTGCAGGGCGGCGGGACTGCGGGTGCCGGCGCCATCGGCACGGGCGCCGCGGCCGCCGACAGGCTGCCCGGAACCTCTTTTATCGACAGGCCGATTAAGGCGGCTGCTTCCTCGCGGGTCATCGTATCCTGCGGTCGGTACGACCACACGCCGGAATCCTGGGTAACGTCCGAATCGTACCAGCCGTGAGCAATAATGCCGCTGATTCCTTCTGCCGCCCAGGTATCCGGCTTATCACTGAAATTCAGCGCGCTGCCCGGAGTGAGGCCCTGTTTCTTGGCAAACCGCCAAACCATAACCGAGGCTTCTTCGCGTTTGACCGGCTCATTCGGTGAAAAAGTCGTATCGGAAGTGCCGTTAACGATGCCCGCCTGATAGGCGGCGCGTATGTAGGCGGCTGCCCAGTGATCCCGGATATCCGGGAAGGGCGCCGGTCCTCCTTGGTCCTTCAGCTGAAAAGCGACGGTGACGAATTTGGCAAACTGGGCGCGGGTCAGCGTCTGTTTCGGACCGTAAACCCCTTCGGCGATGCCGTCCGTTATGCCAAGCGTTTTCAAGTCGTGAATATAAGCGAAATAGGGGCTTGTATCCGGCACGTCTTTAAATTCCGCCGTCGTTGCGCTGATTCCCGTGCACTGTAATGAAGCAAGGGCGATCATCGCGGCGGCTGCAATCGAAAATTTTCTCATTTCGGCTCCTCTCTTACTAAATTTTCCTCTCCAATATATAAAGATCGGGCCTGTCCAAAGATATAAGGGGGGTGAAAAAATGATAATTCCCTCATAAATTTCCCTTTCAAATTCCAGCGCGGTTTCCAGCCGCAAATAAAGAGACCGCCGCGGCGGTCTCCGTGAAAGCCTTCCTCCAATATAAGCGGCATTGATGCCTCCCTAACTGATGTTCCTCGTTCGCGATAATCTGACGGGGTCATGCCGGTGAATTTCTAAACTTTCACCTCATCGTGAAACGGGAAGGTGATCTGCATGCTGAGCACGTTATCGTGAGAGTAGGAGACTTGTGTGTGGCGGGTTATGCACAGCTATACCAATCATGACAACTCTACTTCCTTTTTTGTACCTTTGGATGACTATAGGAATTAACCTTCCTTTTACCGTTACATTATTAATGGTAATTGCCGCATTGTTTTTAGTAGCAACATAGATGGCACGGCCGTTTGAAAACGACCTTCTCCAGTTTTTATCAAAGTGAAGTAACTGATCTTTTAAATCTGATACTGAAAAATCCCTGCTTCTGATGACTGCCATGTGTAACACCTCCTTGCATAAAATATTCTTTCCATATTATTTTTGCTTGTGCAAAGACATAAATATGGAGACCCTCCACCCTTGGAGAGTCCTTGTTTCATTTGCAACCACAAGTTTACACGTCGCTGCGATAACTGCCGTTGAGCGAAGGTTGCCGATCTTGCTGGCGAGCCTTCGCTGATGTCTATTGAGCTACGTTAGTGTTACTGACGTCCTCAAATGACCAGATATTGACGGTGTCTGCTATCCAAATGTTGACGGGTATTGTGACCGCTATAGCGTATAAATAGGGGAAGTGGTTAACTCCTAAGCCACTTCCCGTTCAATTATATCTCAACCAAATACGTATCTGTCTTACGTAAATAAAATCGTGTTTGGCCTAATATAACGTACCAATCCCGATCCAATTCCAGCCGACATGGAAGCCCTCTGTCGCCAATTCGCATGTTCATCCATTCTCCGCAATGCATCGGAAACACCTTTCCTTCCATATGCACCATCCAACAGGCTGCATCCTTGCCATACGTTAACTCGATCCATCTAGATTTCATGACAATTCACCTGCAATGACATGCTTGACCATATGATCGTCGATGATTCGATGCTTATTATGCGCCCCATAGATGAGGCATTGCGTACACGCTTTGTTGATCAGCCGAGCAGATCCACTTGAATAGCGGTAAATGTCATCGATCGCAGCGTCTGTAAATAGCGCTTGTTCTGCACCTGCATAACTCATATGCCTAGATAAATAGGCCCCTACCCCAGCCCGATCGTAATGCGTCAGTTTGCATTGCAAATCGATACGTTGCCGAATTGCGGCATAAGATTGAAGCCGAAGTTTATCCCATAGTTCACTCTGTCCAACCAGGATCAGGGCCATAGGGCTCTGGGCATCCATCTTGAAGTTTAAGAGAAAACGGACCTCCTCTAGCATTTCTCGATCGAGCAGATGCGCTTCATCCACGACGACAACGGGCTTAATTTCATGAAGCCCTCGCATGAGCTCGATCTCGCGATGAAGCTGTCTCTTGGCATCTCCTCGATAAAACTTCGATTCGCATCCGAGTTGCTCCAGCATTCCTTTGTAGAAATGACGAGGCGTTAACTTTGAATCCGACAGGTAGAGAATCTTAAACTTTGATGGATTCAGGGTAGCTGTAAATTTGCGAATAGCGGTTGTTTTACCTGTTCCGCAGTCGCCAGTTACCACCGTGAAGAGCTGACGCTCTGCTGCATAGTCCAGACGGCTGATCGTCTCTTCTAGCGAAGTCGATGGATAGAGCTCCTCCGTTGGAATAGCGCGCGAGAAGGGCGTTTGGCTGAGCCCATAAAAAGACTCAAACATACGTCTCACCATCCTTTCGCATGGAACGGAAAGAGATGGCCTGAAGCTGTTTATCTTCGCGAGCCTCGCGCTGTTTCTCTGCGCCACGAAGCAGCCGGGAGGCATCTGCGGGTTCTGTCTGCATGGATTCAGGTAATGCAGGACGTTTTCCAGCTCGCTCTCCTATGACCATTTCTTTGGCTGTCCAAGGCGTATACCCTTCATGCTCGATCGTCACTTCGGTGATGTCCGCAGGATCGTAAACGACTTGCACCGTACGACCGATGAAGAGGAGACCCACCTCATACTTTTTGCCCATAAAGCTGATGCAGCCGGCCTTATCCACTTTGCGATTCTCGCTGTGTAGAAAAGCATTAGCGAGCGTTTCGCCATCGACAAAGCGAACAAGCTTACTATCCTCGCGATAAGCCATTTGTGGGCTTTTGTTTTCGCCTAATGCCGAGTGGCTCTTCGTCTGATGGCATTCGCTGAGCCATGCCGAAAACCAATTGTTAAGCTCCTCCAGCGTTTTCGGTTTTTCGAGTGTAACTTCATTCAGAAAAGAGCTGATCGCTCCGTTTAGGCGTTCAACTTTACCCTTACTTTCTGGCGAGTAAGGTCTAGCAAACAGCAGGCGAATACCAAGCTTCGAACAGGTTCGCCCCATCCATTTGGTTCGATACTGCTTGCCGTTGTCGAAGTAAACGGCCTCGGGTGCGCCATATTGCTGGATCGCTTTGCGAAAGGCATCTTCCACAATAGCTTGTTCAAGGGTGTCGTAGAAGGCAGCGGAAACGACGAAACGTGTTGCATCATCGATGAACACGACGAGATAGGTTTGTTTGCTCGTGCCGCCTGGTCCAATGGGCAGATGGGGCCCATACTTGATGTCGCTCTGCCACAAGCTGTTGCGATGCTGCTTCTGGAAGCGGCGAGCTGCTGTTCCACCGCCGGCATACATTCGCATTTGCCTGGAACTGTAGCCCTTTGCGGTCAGCTTCTCCTGCAGTGTGCTTCGTTTCAATTGGCCCGGTTTTGCTTTGTCTTCCCATTCTAGAATCTGAATGATTTGGCTCACACTGCGGCTTGGAACTTCACGCCGAAGAAGAATGGCCTGTTCGAGTAGATGAGCAGGAATGGCATCCGTTTCTGTCTTTCTTTGTTTTGGTTTTGGCTTTAGACCACTAAAGCCTTCTGCCCGATAGTTGGCCAAATAACGCCGGATGGTGCGCTCAGACAGCCCTGTTTGCTCACAAATGGACAGCTTTAATTGACTCGCCTTAGCTGCATCTAAGCCCGAAGCGAGTAAGGGAGACAACAATTGTACCCGCTGTGCGGCCAGGTCCTCTGCTTTTTGCTGATCTTTCATTTCTCATGCCTCCTAGTTTCGGATTTAGCATGAGTGTAGCTTAAGAGCGTGCGGACAAGAATGCAGAACGGGTCTGTATCCAAAACAGAGAATTGGTGATGCGCCGGGCAGCTCGACTCAGCCAACCGTCGTCTACTTCCACATAGCGTCCGATTTCTTGGTGTGCAGTCTGAGAGGAAGCGGACGGGCATCTCACAGGCAAGTTAAACCGAGTAGCGATAGCGGCTAGACATCCCACTGCGTACACGCTCCAGACCAGAAACCAAGCTCTCCATCTCGCGATGGTAGAGTTGTCTGCTGCAACGACGTTTCGAACCTTCTCCGTGACGACGTTCTCGATGCTGCCAGCATCGTAGCGTCTGTAGGGAATGAGCAGATCTGGCAACTCGTGATGAATGCTGCGGCACCGCTCACAGTAAAGCCTCCGAATAATGAGCTTTGCTCGTTCACCGCAACTCTTATACCAGACTCGCTTCCGGCTGCCTTTCACAGACAGATTGCAATCGCAGCAAGGGCAGATCGCTTTCTCCGCACACCTAACAAAAAACGCTGGTCTCTAACTCCTTGAGGACCAACGTGTAATTTGATACAATGACCATGAGTCTTGGGAAGACGTCTCCGGTGATACTGTTCGAGCAGTAACACGATTTAGGGGGACGTCTTTTCCTTTCCCAGATTAACAACATGGTCATTATATCGGTCAATTTCTGGACAATCTTAACCGTCAACTGACGGTCATATTAGATTGGCGGAAA